>NZ_JABEQJ010000114.1 GCF_014174255.1 Gluconacetobacter sacchari | reverse complement strand
GGCCACCACCGGGTCGCCGAAGACCTCGCCCCATTCTCCGACCGAGCGATTGGAGGTCAGCAGGATCGAGCCGCGCTCGTAGCGCCTTGAGACGAGCTGGAAAAACAGATGAGCGGCGTTGGCCTCGAATGGCAGATAGCCCAGTTCGTCGATGATCAGCAGCTTCGGTCGCGACAGGAGCGCCAGTTGCTTGTCCAGCGCGCCATCCGCGTGCGCCTTGGCCAGCATGGCGACCAATGTCGCGGCGGTGACGAACTGCACGCTGTAGTTTCGCCGGATCGCCTCGCGCCCGAGCGCCACGGCCAGATGCGTTTTCCCCGTTCCTGGCGGCCCCAGCAGCAAGATCGTATCGCCGTGCGCGACCCAGCGGCACTCGGCCAGGTCACGGATCTGCCGGGGATCGAGGGACGGCTGGGCGTCGAACTCGAAGCCGTCGAGTTCCCGCACGAACGGGAACTGCGCCATCTTGCTCGCCATGGCGATGCGGCGCTCGTCACGTC
>NZ_JABEQJ010000113.1 GCF_014174255.1 Gluconacetobacter sacchari | reverse complement strand
GCGCGCTGCCGTAATGGTCGAGCAGAGCGACCAGCGAGGGATTATAGGTGATGACCCCCGTGGGGTCTTCGCCGAGAACCGCGGTTTTCATGCGGTCATAGAGGATCTCGGCACAGCTTCCGCCCATCGCCTCGAAGGCGGCGATGTGACAGCGCAGGACGGTTTCCAAGGTCTGGTTCGGGCAGAACCGGCCCCAGAGCCAGCGGCTGTGGCCCAGCACCATGCTGAAAAGCCAGACTTTGCGCGGCGCCTGAGGCTCGGTCAGGAACGTCACCGGAAATTCAGCGAAATCGACCTGCGCCTGTTCGCCAGGAGCGGTCTCGAAACGCCGTTCGAACACCTTGGGCACCGGCCGCCTGACGAGACGCAGATATTCCGTCAGCGTCGAGTAGGCCCCCTCGTAGTAAGCTCCCGGCGACTGACGCCTTGCTGAATATTTCTGGTCTGGTTCAGCTATGAAGCATGAACGATTTAAGAGATAGGGACGCGGTACTACCTGCGAGTGTCGCAGGTA
>NZ_JABEQJ010000112.1 GCF_014174255.1 Gluconacetobacter sacchari | reverse complement strand
TGTCAGTGCTGGATGTAATCTCCCCAAAACGGCTGGCTGAAATTTCCCCAGTTTGACCGAGGATCGTCCTGGCGGGGGCATGCCCCCGCCAGGACGATCGTTCCCCAAATAACCTGCGCATCCCGGCAGAAGGGCGAGCAGGTGATTGGCGTGAGGGAGACTGTGTTGATCCACGAATTGAAACGACAGGGACTGGGTGTCAGCGCGATCGCGCGACAGACGTGCCTGGACCGCAAGACGGTGCGCAGATATCTGGCCCGGGGTATTGAGGCCCCGCGCTACAGCCCCCGCGAGGAGAACGAGCGCATTGCCGAACGCTTTCGCAGCTATTTGCTGGGACGACTGGAGGCGTATCCTGGACTTTCCGCTCGCCGGCTGCACCGCGAGATCACGCCGATGGGATACGAGGGGTAATCATCCGGCGAGAGACGCGGGCGTATTCAGGCGGCGATGGTATTGTGGACCTGCTGGTGGGCTTTCCAGTGCCAGGGCAGGAGTTCATGGAGGCGTGGATTGGGGA
>NZ_JABEQJ010000111.1 GCF_014174255.1 Gluconacetobacter sacchari | reverse complement strand
AAGGCGTGAATGAGGACGATGGTTGTCATAATAGGCGAACCATCGGCCAAGGCCGGCACGCAGTTCAGACCCGGTCTCGAAGGCGTGCAGATAGACGCATTCGTACTTCACAGACCGCCAGAGCCGTTCGATGAAGACATTGTCCATCCAGCGTCCCCGGCCGTCCATGCTGATCTTGATCTCGGCCGCGCGCAGCACACCGGTGAAGGCATTGCTGGTGAACTGGCTGCCCTGGTCGGTATTGAAGATATCGGGCTTGCCAAAACGGGCCAGCGCCTCCTCCAGGGCCTCGACGCAAAAGACGGCATCCATCGTGTTCGATAGCCGCCAGGCCAGCACCTTGCGGCTTGCCCAGTCCATGATGGCGACCAGATAAAGGAAGCCCCGCCGCATCGGCAAATAGGTCACGTCCGCACACCAGACGTGGTTGGGGCGCGTGATTTCCAGATTGCGCAGCAGATAGGGATAGATGCGATGATCGGGATGCGGATCGCTCGTGCGCGGTCGCTGGTAGATGGCCGCCAGCCCCATCTTCGCCATC
>NZ_JABEQJ010000110.1 GCF_014174255.1 Gluconacetobacter sacchari | reverse complement strand
ATATACTGGCTGCCGTGATCGTGGCGCAGGGACAGGCCGGTCGCGACCTTCTCGGCGAAGGCGCCGAAGTGGCGGCGCACCCCCTGTCGTATCGGCTCCAGCGCCTCGAAGCGGGTGCCGCGTCGGGCGGCATGAATGCCGGTGCATTCGCCGCTGTAATGGTCGATGGCAATGAAGACGGCGGTTTGTCCTTCCTGCGTCCATGTCGACGTCATGTCGGTGCCCCACATGATGTCGATCGCGTCCGGGATGATCGTGCCATCATGGTTGCGCGGCCCCTTGGGAGCACCCGTCCGCGAGGGGGCCAGCAGGTCGTTCTCGCGCATCAGGCGCAGCGCCCGGCGTCGGGACGTACGCACGCCCTCGACCCGCAGTCTCGCCCAGATCTTGCGGTGTCCCTCACCATGAAACGGGCTGGCCGTGATGATCCCGCGGATCCGCCCGACCAGTTCTGCGTCCGGCATGGGGCCGATCGGACCGCGCCGCCGTGGCTCCGCTCTCGCCGCCACAGGTGTCCTGTGCCGATAGAGCGTCGCCCGGCTGATGTTCCAGACCCGGCAGACCGCCGC
>NZ_JABEQJ010000109.1 GCF_014174255.1 Gluconacetobacter sacchari | reverse complement strand
CTGCGGTCTCGCAAGGCGCGAGCCACCGGGTTGCTGCGGCGCGATTTGGCGTGAGCGCTGCGAGCGTAAGCCGATGGCGTGCGCTTGAACGGGAGAAAGGCAAGCTTACACTTGGCCCTTTGGGCGGAGATCGACGATCGGGTCGTATCGAGAAGCATCATGAGCTGATCCGTCGCCTGGTGTCGGAAAATCCCGATATCGGCACGATCGAATTGCAGGCGGTTCTACGTGGCATGGGCCATGAGTTCGGCTACGGCTCCCTGTGGCGTTTCTTCAAACGTCACAAGTTGACGCGTAAAAAAAGACCGGCCACGCCAGCGAGCAGGATCGCCCCGATGCCCTGATCCGGCGGCAGGAATGGTGCGATTCTCCCGCCTCCCGGTTTTTTGAGACACCCGATAAACACGTGAGACACGTGCGGAGGTGTCACGATGAGGAACGACCTGAAGAACGACGCGAAACGCCCGGGGCATGGCGGACGGATGTCACGCCGCCGCAAGAAGGAGGCCGTGCTTCGTCTGCTGCGCGGTGAGGACCTGGAGATGGTCTCGCGCGAAGTGGGCGTGACGGCTGCGACCCTGAGCGGA
>NZ_JABEQJ010000108.1 GCF_014174255.1 Gluconacetobacter sacchari | reverse complement strand
TGTACCGGCCTCGGTTTTTGAGACATCTGGTTGAAGCCTAAGCGGCGAGAGCCGCAGTGGAAAGAGCCCTGGCACGCACGGCATTCGGGGAGATGAACCCGTGCCGTTCAAGGAGCCAGGTTTCGTTGTATAGATCGCGGAATTCCAGCAGGGCCTGTCGGAGTTCCTCGACGGTCGCAAAGGTTCGGACCCAGAGCAGGTTTTCCTTCAGGGTTCGGATGAAGCGCTCGGCGCAGCCATTGCCCTCGGGGGCGCGGACGAATGCCGGCGTGCTTTCGATGCCCAGGAAGCGGATCTCGTCCTGGAAAACATCGGACATATACTGGCTGCCGTGATCGTGGCGCAGGGAAAGTCCGGTTGCTACTTTTTCGGCGAATGCGCCGAAGCAGCGGCGCACACCCTGGCGTATCGGCTCCAGTGCCTCGAAGCGGGTGCCGCGCCGGGCGGCATGAATGCCGGTGCATTCGCCGCTGTGATGATCGATGGCAATGAAGACGGCGGCCTGTCCTTCCTGCGTCCATGCCGTGGTCATGTCGGTGCCCCACATGACGTCGATCGCGTCCGGGATGATCGTGCCGTCATGGTTACGCGGTCCCTTCGGCGCGCCGGTCCGCGAGGGGGCCAGCAGGTCGTTCTCG
>NZ_JABEQJ010000107.1 GCF_014174255.1 Gluconacetobacter sacchari | reverse complement strand
TTCCTCGCCGCGCTGGCCGAAATCGAAGTCGCCGAACGCAATGCCCGCCGGATCGGGCGTCATCTCCAGCAGTCAGGTCTCCCTGGCGGCAAGACCTTCGCCACGTTCGATTTCAAAGCCATGACCAGCGTGCCCAGAGCACGGATCGAAGCCCTCGCCGCCGGAGACTGGATCGAAACAGGCGCCAACCTCATCGCTATCGGGAATTCGGGCACGGGCAAGACCCATCTTCTCAGCGCCATCGGAAACGCTCTCATCGAGGCCGGCAAGCGTGTCCTCTACAGCCGCACAACAGATATGGTCCAAAGGCTGCAAGCCGCCAGACGCGATCTCGCCCTCGAAGCCGCGTTGACCAAACTCGACAGGTTCGACCTGATCATTCTCGATGACATCACCTACGCCCAAAAGGACCAGGCCGAGAGTTCCGTCATTTTCGAGCTGATCGCCCGCAGATATGAAACCCGAAGCCTCGCCATCGCCGCAAATCAGCCCTTCAGTGCCTGGGACCGCGTTTTCCCCGACCAAGCCGTCACCGTCGCCGCGATCGACAGGCTCGTCCATCACGCTACCATCCTCGAAATGAACGGTGAGAGTTACAGACGCCGAACCGCCGAAACCCGCCGAACCACAACGCGAACACGGGCAGCGACAACCTC
>NZ_JABEQJ010000106.1 GCF_014174255.1 Gluconacetobacter sacchari | reverse complement strand
GGCCACGCGCCGCTGTTTCTTCCAGGATTTCGCGCCATAGCGGATTTCGGCATGGCCGCGCAGGGACTGTGCCTGCGTCTCGGCGCGCCGGACGCGGATATCATCGGCCGCGGGTTCGAGAAGCCGGTGCAGCACGCTGTTGCCCGCAAGGCCGAAGATGTAATCGACGTCATGCGCCTCGCACCAGGCCATGACTTCGGGACGTCCGTAATGACTATCCCCGCGCATGGTCAGCCGGGTATTGGGCCAGTGGCTGCGAATACGGCGGATCAGACGACGCAGGTGACCACGAATTTCCTGTCCGGACGGGGTCTTGCCTGGACGGATGACAATGGCAACCGGCCTCGACGTGGCGGCATCGTAAACATGGATCGGCATAAAGCACCGCTCGTCGTGATGCGCGTTGAACAGGGCGAGTTGCTGATGACCATGCACCACATCGACCGTATCGTCGATGTCGAGCGTCACCGCGACGGGTGGCCGGGCGTAGCTGTCGCACCATGTATCGACCAGGGCATAAGTCAGGCGAATGACCTCGCGCAAAGTCGGGGCGTTCTCCCAACGCGAGATCGTGGGTTGCGAGCACAGATCCCGCCCCGTATCGGGCAGTCGTCCGCAGGCGAGCTTGAAACCCGGATCGCGCCGCAGGTGATCGAGGTCGTCGGCGTCCTCATAGCCGCAGGCAATGGCCAG
>NZ_JABEQJ010000105.1 GCF_014174255.1 Gluconacetobacter sacchari | reverse complement strand
GGTGGAGCCGGAAAATCGGACAGGGTGTTAAGCTCATCCCGACCTGAAGGAATGGACGGGAATGAAGACGACGAGAAAGCGCTACAGCGCGGAGTTCAAAGCGAAGGTGGCGATGGAGGCGATCCGGGGCGATCTGACGCTGGCGGAGCTGGCAGCGAAGCACGGCATCCACCACACGATGATTGGGGCCTGGAAGCGGCAGGCGATGGAGGGCATGGCCAGCCTGTTTGATAGTGGCGATCAGAGCTCGAAGGCTGCCAGTGAGGCGGAAATCGAGAAGTTGCACGCCAAGATTGGGCAATTGCTGGTGGAACGGGATTTTTTGGCGAAAGCCTCCGGTCGATGAGCGTGGCCTGGAGGCGATCGAAGATCGAGCCGACACACCAGCATCTGTCGATCGCGACACAGTGTCGCCTACTGTCGATCAGCCGCTCGTCCTATTACTACACGCCGATACCGGAAACCGACGAGACGCTGGCGCTGATGGCGCAGATCGACACGGTTTTCATGGATTGCCCGTGGTATGGGAGCCGGCAGATGGCTCGGCATTTGCAGCGTCTGGGCCATGCGGTGGGCCGTCGCCGGGTACGGCGGCTGATGGCGAAGATGGGGCTGGCGGCCATCTACCAGCGACCGCGCACGAGCGATCCGCATCCCGATCATCGCATCTATCCCTATCTGCTGCGCAATCTGGAAATCACGCGCCC
>NZ_JABEQJ010000104.1 GCF_014174255.1 Gluconacetobacter sacchari | reverse complement strand
CCCCCGATGAAGGGCATCCTGCTGGCGGGCGGATCGGGCACGCGCCTGCACCCCATGACGCTTGCGGCCAGCAAGCAGTTGCTGCCGGTCTACGACAAGCCGATGATCTACTATCCGCTCTCGACCCTGATGCTGGCGGGCATCCGCGACATCATGATCATCTCCACCCCCGACGACCTGCCGCAGTTCCGCCGCCTGCTGGGCGACGGCGCGCAGTATGGCGTGCGCTTCAGCTATCGCGTCCAGCCCACGCCGGACGGCATCGCCCAGGCCTTCCTGATCGCCGAGGACTGGCTGGCCGGCGCCCCCTGCGCCCTGGCGCTGGGCGACAACCTGATCTTCGCCGATCATCTCGGCACCCTGCTGCAAGGCGCCGCCAGGCGCGACAGCGGCGCCACGGTCTTCGCCTACCAGGTGCGCGACCCCGAACGCTACGGCGTGGTCAGCTTCGATGCCGAAGGGCGCGCCAGCACACTGGTCGAGAAACCCACCCATCCGGCCTCCCACTGGGCGGTCACCGGCCTCTATTTCTACGATGCCCGGGTCAGCGCCTTCGCCCGGCACATCCGCCCCTCCCCCCGCGGCGAACTCGAAATCACCGACCTGAACCGCATCTATCTCGAAGAGGGCTCCCTCCGGGTGGAAAAGCTGGGCCGCGGCTGCGCCTGGCTGGATGCCGGCGTTCCCGACGCCCTGTTGCAGGCCGGCATGTTCGTCCAGACCATCCAGTCCCGACAGGGCATGCTCGTCGGATCGCCCGCCGAGGTCGCCTTCCGCATGGGCTTCATCGATCGCGACCAGTTGCGGGCCATCGCC
>NZ_JABEQJ010000103.1 GCF_014174255.1 Gluconacetobacter sacchari | reverse complement strand
CTAGGGCCTGTTAGATCTTGATCCAGTCTGCAGCGGCAGCGATGTGTATGACGGCGAGGAATGACGTTGCTGTTTTTTCGTATCTGGTTGCGACAGCGCGCCACTCCTTGAGGCGAGCCCAGAGGTTCTCAACAAGATGCCGACACCGATAGGCCCATTTTGGGCAGGCGACCGCGCCATCTCGTCGTTTCGCGGGAATGGCGGGCCGGGCGCCCATGTCCCATATCCGTTCACGAAAGGCGTTCGACGCGTAACCCTTGTCCGCCACCACCCACAGGGGAATGGCGGGAAGGTCATTGAGCATGGCCGGCGCCAATGGCAGTTCATGGGCCTGGCCGGGCGCCAGCGCAAAACCGATGGCTTTTCCGTGTCCGTCCGCGATCACGCAGACTTTCGTGCCATAGCCGCCGCGAGAGCGGCCAAGCGCTTCACGATGATCTCGCTCGTGGCGAGAAGCCCCCTTTTTTTGGCTCCCGCCGCCTTGTGGTGAGCCCTGATATTCGTACCGTCGAGAAAAGTCATTCCAAGGGCAAGCCCCTGTTGCTCCTGAACCCGTTGGAACAGGCGTTCCCAGACGCCAAGTTTCGCCCAACGGATGAAAAGCTGCGCCGCCCGCCACCACGGACCCAATTCAGAGGGGATACTCCGCCATTTCGCGCCATTCTCATGGCGCCAGAAGATCGCCGCTATCGTGCGCCGCAAATCATGCGGCGGTGTCTTGCCATGTGGGCGCACCGCTTCAATCAGTCGTTCCCAGATCGCCCATGTTTCGTCCGTGAAAGTGCCTGTTCCGTTTCCTTCTTTCATCCCTACAATATGGGAAGAATTTCAAGCGCTAACAGGGCCTAG
>NZ_JABEQJ010000102.1 GCF_014174255.1 Gluconacetobacter sacchari | reverse complement strand
CCCGCTCGTCTGGAAAACGGAAAAGCACCCGCGACGCCCAGCGACACACATCAGATCACGAGCATTCCCACCCGCGACACAGGCTCGGAAGGCCCGTGTGAGATTTCCGGGCTAAAAGCAGAAAAGGTTCTTGTGAGAGACACAGGAGGCATTACTAACATGAAGGAATACTATGCTGGTATTTTTGGTTCCGAGATGCTGATTGAAGCGCGTCCTGCGGGTGAACAGTCGATACTCTTGCTCGTTAGCGCCGGATTTGGCGTAGCTCTCTCATCAGAAGGCCAAGCACAAGTAGGCTTTGAAGCGTCCCAGGTTTCCCGGAGGCCATTTGGTTTGAGTCAAGCAGCCATATCGACAATCTTGAGGGCTGCATAGTAATTGGCTTCGGCCTCGGCGGGGGGGGATATAGCCGATGGGACCAAAGAGGCGGTGGTTGCTGAACCAATCGACCCAGCGCAGCATCGCCATTTCCACGGCAGATACCCCCGGCCAGGAGCGCTGTGGCCAGATGACTTCGGCCTTGTAGAGGCCGTTGATGGTCTCTGCCAGGGCGTTGTCATAGGAATCCCCGACACTACCGACCGAAGGCACCAGATTGGCTTCGGCCAGACGCTGGGTATAGTTCATGGCGAGGTATTGGGCGGATTCAACCGGTCGTCGCAACACCTTCGATTATATGTTGTTTGAGCAGTTGGTCGAGTGCCTCTGCTGGTGTTTTCCAACCGAGTGTTTTGCGTGGCCGTGTATTCAGGGCATGAGCAACCGCATTTAACCCATCTTATTCACGGCATTGAGTATTTTGCGTGGATTTTTCTGCTTTTGTGGTTTGTGCGCGCGGGATCGCACCGAGTTGAGGCGGTGTCATTTTGAAACGGTGCATAGT
>NZ_JABEQJ010000101.1 GCF_014174255.1 Gluconacetobacter sacchari | reverse complement strand
AGACAATGCGGAAATCATGCTCTCTTCTTCCGTCATCGGTGCCCCTTTCAAAAACGAAGAGGGGTCAGTTCCTCATTGCGACAGGGGGTCACTTGCTCACTTCGCCTGACACAGGCTTTGCGGGGCGGGCGGCGGAAGCGGCGCAGCGCTATCTCGACCAACGGGGGATCGTGCGCATGGCAGCGCCGAATCTCTCGCCCGAATTCGAAAATCCATTGTTCTTACGCACCTGCTGCGATGCGCTGGAGCGTCGTGGTGAGACGGAATTGCCGCGCGGGCTTGCTGGTGTGTCAGGCGTATTCAACTTTTATTTCGGCGCCGTGGCGGAAGCGATTACTGCACGGATGAAGCTGTTCCCGCGGCTTCGGGTCGTCGAGCGAGCCTTGGAGGCTATTACCGCCGCCATGGTTGCCGCTCGCAGCGGCTATTTACCGATCAACGATGCGTTTGTCCTGCTCGACGGACTGCATGCCTCGAATAACCAGATGCAGCAAAGTCTATTCTTCCAGATCGAGAATGAAGGAGTCCTGACCGTCGAACCGGTAGTCGAGGATCAAGTCACCACTGAGATGGTCCGTTTCACGTTCGAGCGGTTGAGCGATCACCGCATCGCGCAGGCATTGCTGGAGGCCGAGGTCACTGACACCGACCCGGCTCCCGCCTTTATGCAAGGCGGGAAACTTCGTGACTATGTGATCGGGCAATATGCGTATCGCTTCGCTGGGATCGCCGAAGCCTTCGCCGTCCAACTGCCTGAACAATATGGGGTCGAGCTTCTTGTACCGGTGCATGGATATGAGACATCGCGTTGCGCTGTTTGATTACGCTGCCAGTTTGAGATCCATTAGCGTCCGAGATGCAAGGGGCTTTTGGTCGAAACGGATCTGGT
>NZ_JABEQJ010000100.1 GCF_014174255.1 Gluconacetobacter sacchari | reverse complement strand
GGCCGGACGAAACGGGAGATAGCTGCAGATCTTGGGATCGGCCTATCGACACTGACGCGATGGATCTCTCGTAGCCGAGATCGGGAGATTGACGAGCCAGATCGGCGGCTGGCGGGTGAGGACGTGACAGCGGAGTTGAAGCGGCTGCGGCGCGAGAATGAAATTCTTCGCCAGGAGCGGGATATCCTGAAACGGGCAACGGCTTTTTTCGCTCGGGAGGGAAGTCGATGAGGTTCGAACTCATTGACCGGGCGAAAACGGACTTCCCTGTCCAACGACTGTGCCGGGTTCTGGGTGTCAGTCAAAGCGGCTATTTTGCGTCGCGTGGCCGGGCTCCCAGCCAACGCCAACGGCAGGACATGGTGCTGCTTGCCCATGTGCGATCGGCCTTCGCCTTGTCCAACGGCACCTATGGCAGTCCGCGCATGACCCGGGAACTGCGGGACCAAGGCTTGTCCGTCGGGCGCCGGCGAACAGCGCGCCTCATGCGGGACAACGGCCTGCGCGCTCGACAAAAGCGCCGTTTCAAACGCACGACGGATAGCGAACATGCCTGGCCGGTTGCCCCGAATCTGCTGGATCAGAATTTCAGCGCGACCGCTCCGAATGAGAAATGGTCAGCCGACATTTCATACATTTGGACGAAGGAAGGCTGGCTTTACCTGGCCATTGTCATGGACCTGTTCTCCAGGCGCATCATCGGTTGGGCCGTCAGTGACCGCTTGCACCGTGACCTGGCGCTGGCGGCGCTCCGCCGGGCCTTCGCCATTCGGCGCCCTGAGCCCGGCCTGATCTGTCATTCCGACCGTGGCAGTCAATATTGTTCGATTGATTATCAGAGTGAGATTTTGAAACACGGAGCGTTGATCTCAATGTCCGGCAAGGGAAATTGTTACGACAATGC
>NZ_JABEQJ010000099.1 GCF_014174255.1 Gluconacetobacter sacchari | reverse complement strand
GACCGATCGACGATCCGCTGCCGGCGTCCCGCGCAAAGCGAATGATCCGCCACGACCTGCCCGGCATGACGCACGACGACGCGCCCGCCCAGCACCACGACCTGCACGCTCTCGCCGATCAGCCGCCACGGCACGGAGTAGCTGTTGGTGTCCAGGTCGATCGCGCAATCGACCTGAACCTTGCGCACCAGATCGCGCAACTGGCCGAACGGCGCGCGTCCACCGAGCGGGCGCAGGGCCTCGGCCTCGCCGGCGAAACGCTCCGACGGTGCAACGCCCGTCGTGCCATGCACGCGCCGGTCGGCGATCTCGCGCGTCCATTGGTCAAGATGCGCCTCGAACGTCGCCCAGTTCGCGAAGCGCCGTCCCGCGACCGCGTTCTTCTTGACGTAGCCGACCCCGCGCTCGTCCTTGCCCTTGGTCCGCGCGCGATACGGCGCGCAGGCACGCGGCGCAAAGCCCCAATACCGCGCAAAGGCATGCAGCCGCCCGTTGAAACGGACCTCCCGCGTCGTCGCGTCGTGATGCTCGACCAGGGCTTTCGCATTATCGAGCAGGATCTCCGCAGGGACACCGCCGAACCGCAGGAATGCGCCCTCCATGCCCGCGAACCAGTCCGCCTGTCCCTGCCTCAGCGACGCGCGGATATGCAGGCGGCGCGAATAGCCGAGCGTCGCCACAAACAGATACACCCGCAGCCGCTCATCGCCGATCCACACCCGCGTCTCGCCGAAATCGATCTGCAACTGCCGCCCAGGCGGCGTCTCGAAGCGAACCGTCGCCCGCTTCCGGGCCAATAGCTCCCGCCGCCACGGCCGGACCTTCAACTCGACCGAGCGAAGCCCAATGACGATCCCGTGCTCGCTCGCCAGTTCCTGGCGGATCACGTCGGCATTGCCGTCGTGCCGGA
>NZ_JABEQJ010000098.1 GCF_014174255.1 Gluconacetobacter sacchari | reverse complement strand
TGCAGTTGTATGCGAGTGCGACGAGTGTCCATTCAGTTGTGACTTTTGCAAGGCCACGCAGGCTGAATCTCCTGAAACCCATGACACTTTTGATAATTCCAAAGACCGGTTCAACGGTCTGTTTTCGTAGTCTGTAGAGGTCTCGGGCCTGTGTGGTTTCCAGTCTTGTCTTCATGGCAAGCCGCCAGGGTTCGGTGATCCGGCGCGGTTCCCTGTCTTCAGGAGGCGGCCGGAAGTCATAAGGCCTGCGGGCGCAAGGCCGTCCGATGGCGACCAGCAGATCGATATCCTTTTCCCGTAATTCCCGGACCGCCTGCCAGCTGGCGTAACCGGTATCGGCGAGCACCGTTTCGGGGAGACCGATCGTGTTTTCCATCGACAGCACCGTGCCGGCAAAAGATGGTGCGTCTGCTGAGGTGGCGACAACGTCGGTTGTCACAATCAACTGGCTGCCTTCGGCGCAGACCACGGCCTGGGCATTGTAAGCCTGCCGGAATTCATGGGCGTCCGAACGCCGCATGAGGCGGCTGTCGGGATCCGTCAGGCTGATCTGCCTCTCAGGTGGCGGCTCCTCATCGGGCGGTTTCGGCGCCCGACCGCGACGCCCTGTTTTTGCATCATAAGCGGCTTTTTTCTTCTCGTATGCGGGTCGCGCCGCCTCGGCCTGCGCCTTCGCATCGGCTTCCAGTCGGGCGCAGGCTTCGTCCAGCTTCGCTTTCAGCGTCTCCCGGCGGGCAAGTTCTTCGGGCAGGGCCTGTGGATCACTGTCTGTGGCGTCCGCGCGCTCTGCCTGTTCCATCAGTTGCGCGATATCCACCGCCAGTAGTTCGCGCAGGGCCTTGATCCGGTCGTAGCGCACCGAACGATATTTCGAGGCATCGGCATCGATTTTCGTGCCGTCGATCGACAACACGCCAAGACGCAGCAGGCCCGTCT
>NZ_JABEQJ010000097.1 GCF_014174255.1 Gluconacetobacter sacchari | reverse complement strand
TTTGCCGGGAGGAAGTCGAGGCCATGAGCCAGTCCATTTCGCCTTCCTGTGAGCGTCGGTATGGACTGGCCCAGGTCTGCCGCCTGTGGAAGATCTCGCGCGCGACCCTGTATCGGCAGCGCGTAAAGGCGCCGGACGAGACGTCCGCGTGCGGGCGGCGCGGTCCGCCGGGGGCGGCCGACGACGCGGAGCTTGTGGCGAAGATCCGTGCGATCATCGAAGCGTCGCCTTTCATGGGAGAGGGCTATCGGAAGATCTGGGCTCGGCTGCGCTTTTCGGGGGTCCGGACCGCTGCGCGCCGCGTCCTGCGCCTCATGCGCGACAATGGCCTGCTGGCGCCCCACCGGCCCGCCGCGAGGCCCAGCCGTTCCCATGACGGCACGATCGTGACGAACCGGGTGGACGAGGTCTGGGGCACCGACATGACGCAGACAGTGACGACAGAGGAAGGGAAGGCCTATGTCTTCATTGCCGTCGATCACTGCTCGGGTGAACTCGTCGGCACGCACGTCTCCTCCAGCGCGAACCGCTGGCAGGCGCTCGAACCCGTCCGTCAAGGCGTCAGCCGCCATCTCGGCGGGATCGGAAAAGGCAGTGCCCAGAGACTGGTCCTGCGCCATGACCATGGTTCGAACTACATGGCGGGCGACTTCCAGCGCGAGATCACCTTCCTGGGCATTACAAGCTCGCCCGCCTTTGTCCGTCAGCCCGAGGGCAACGGCGTGGCCGAACGGGCCATCCGCACCCTCAAGGAGCAGTTCCTGTGGGTCCGGCACTTCGCCACGATCGAGGAACTCCGCCTCGCCCTGGCCGCATTCGCCGCCCGCCACAACGCCTCCTGGTTGCGGGCGCGCCATGGATACAAAACACCCGACCAGATCCGTTTCGACCAAAAGCCCCTTGCATCTCGGACGCTAATGGATCTCAAACTGGCAGCGTAATCAAACAGCGCAACGCGATGTCTCATATCC
>NZ_JABEQJ010000096.1 GCF_014174255.1 Gluconacetobacter sacchari | reverse complement strand
TTCCAGTCCTCCCTCACCCCCGCGGGGTGGAGCAGCCCGGTAGCTCGTCAGGCTCATAACCTGAAGGTCACAGGTTCAAATCCTGTCCCCGCAACCATGAATCCCGTTTGATATCAAGTAGTTAGCCCGCTCTTCGAGCGGGCTTTCTGCGTTCTGCTCCACAAACTGGAATCATATAGGAATCATTCGGGAGAGAATTCCCGCGTAGTTCCCGGATACGGGAAGGCCGGCCTGAGCTCCTCGAAAAGCACGCGAGCCGACTTGCGCGTCTTTCAGGTCGAGCGGATTTTTTGATCTGTCCCGGAATGCAGAACCAACGATGTGTGGGGCATTCTTCGAGCCCCGCACTTTTTCGGTTTCAAGGGAGAACGGATAGTTGAATATATCTCGTCGGGCATGTGGCGTCTCCTGACGAACTGGAGGCTCGCAGGCAGAGAGGTCTAACCAAGCAGCAGGCAGGCGGGTTGATCATCGTTGCGTCTCGGCTTTCTACGCTGCAATTCTTCTTGTTCCTAGTTCATTAGGCATGTTAAGTCCCGGTGCGGGAATTAGCAATTCTGATGCTAATCGTTTAATCTGGACAGAATAGTTTACATCGAACGAATATTGATGACACGATTTATACAAATTCCGAATTTGTGGAGTGTCATCGTAGGTGACTACCCAGGGCCTTTTGAGCGAGAGGATTTGCGTAGCTAAACGCGCATGATCATCCGGACGATAAAAACTGGTATAAAGGCTGGATCCTTTGTTGAAATACGGTGGATCTATGCAAAATAGACACCTTTCTTGAGTAGAGTAGGATGCCTTTTCTAGAAAATCTATTGCGTCTAGGTGTGTGAGATGAATCCTTCTTTTATATCGCGCAACGCGTCTAATTCGATGAATTAAATCGTCTTTGTTGAAACGGCAGTCTAGGCCCTGTTAGCGCTTGAAATTCTTCCCATATTGTAGGGATGAAAGAAGGAAACGGAACAGGCACTTTCACGGACGAAACATGGGCGATCTGGGAACGACTGATTGAA
>NZ_JABEQJ010000095.1 GCF_014174255.1 Gluconacetobacter sacchari | reverse complement strand
GGGAGCGACGGACCGGGCGATCGGCCTGACGGAGCGTTTCGCCCGGTGCTTCACCGATGCCCGCGCGCCTCATCTCGTCGAGCATGACGTTCGTTCCCTGGTGCTCCAGCGCGTGGCGGGGATTGCGCTGGGATACGAGGATCTGGTCGATCACGACCATCTCCGCCATGATCCGGTTCTGGCGGCGCTGGCCGGCCGGCTGGACGCGGGCCGTGCCGGCTGTGCGCCGCTTGCGGGCAAAAGTACGCTGAACCGGCTGGAACTGGGCCGGGGGGAGCCCACACGCTATCATCGGATTGCCCACGACACGACCGCGATCGAGGCGCTGTTCGTCGATGTCTTTCTCGACGCCCATCGCGCGGCACCGGGTCAGATCGTGCTGGATCTCGACGCGACCGACGATCCCATTCATGGTCATCAGGAAGGGCGGTTCTTTCACGGTTATTACGACTGCTACTGTTATCTGCCGCTCTACATCTTCTGTGGCCGCCATCTCCTGGCCAGCAGGTTGCGCCCCTCGAACATCGATGGCGCGGCCGGAGCCGTGGAAGACGTCGCACGGATCGTTGGGCATATCCGGCGTCGCTGGCCCCGTGTGCGGATCCTCCTGCGTGCAGACGGTGGCTTCTGCCGCGAGACCCTGATGGCCTGGTGCGAGGCCAACCGCGTCGACTTCCTGTTCGGGCTCGCGCGCAATGCACGGCTGGCCGCGGAGGTCGCGGGCGAACTGGAGGCTGCCGAGGCCGAAAGCGCACGAACGGGGCGCCCTGCGCGCCGATACCGGGATTTCCGCTGGCTGACGCGCGACAGCTGGAGCCGGGCGCGGCGCGTCGTCGGCAAGGCGGAATGGACCGGTGGCGCGGCCAATCCGCGCTTTGTCGTCACCTCCCTCAGTCCCGCCGAGATCAAGGCCCGTCCTCTCTACGAGGCGATCTACTGCGCGCGCGGCGAAATGGAGAACCGGATCAAGGAGTGCCAGTTCGACCTGTTCGCCGACCGGACCTCCTCGGGAACCATGCGGGCCAACCAGTTGCGCCT
>NZ_JABEQJ010000094.1 GCF_014174255.1 Gluconacetobacter sacchari | reverse complement strand
GATCTGCTCAAAACGCAGATCGAAAACGAACCCAAAAGTAGTCAATCAAATCGCCAAAAACCTGAAATCACCAGCCAAGCGTATCAATCAAGGGTTCTTCGATCCCTCCAGGTCGCGCAGGATGGCGTGGATGCCGGCACTGTCCGACTCCAGGCCCGCCAGGAACCTCAGTCGCGTCATGAGGTCATCAAGGGTTGCATTCGGCAACAGGCGAGAAAATTAATTTGAGCGCAAGAAACGGGACGTATTTCTCCCGTGCTGGCAGCTAACTCATGGCGACAAGGAGATCGTCATGAAGATACATGCCCTCGTTCTGACCCTTTCATTGCTCGTCTGCGCGAATGCCTCGGCTGCGACCCAGCATCAGGGATGGATGCCGGACGCCATACCGTGGCAAATGACAGCCGCCGACGGAACGCGATATGCCCTGCTGGAGGGTAAAAGCGAGAAAGAAAGAGAGCCCTTTTCCTATGCGTTCTCGATTCCCGCCGGTGTGTGGGACGCCCCGCATAGCCACAGTGCAACGGCTCGCGTCTTTGTGGCAAAAGGCGTCTTGCGGATCGGATACGACAGCAGCTTCGATCATTCACGGGCAAAATCTTATCCGGCAGGAAGCTACGTTATTGTTCCTGCCGGCGTCGTGCATTTCGATGGTTCCGACACGGATACCATCATCATCGGCACGGCGACCGGGCCATGGACGACGACCTATGTCGATCGGTCGTCGCCCGCGTCAGCAGGACCATAGGCGAGGGCAAGTCATCACCTGTGTCCTCCGAGGTTCCAGGCCGTCATCTGAAAGGCGTGGAACGAGGCAGGGGGCATGCGATGGACACCCGCCTCCCATTTTTTCCAAGTCGCCTGGCAGACCGAGACGACCTCAGCAGCCTCGGCCTGGGTAAGGCGAACCGCCTTCCTTGCAGCCCGGATTTCGGCGGGTGGGGTGGGGCACGGTTTTCCGAGACATTGAGGAGCGCTACGACCCTTGTGAAAGGAAGTAGCAGATGGACGACAGGAACGACGTGAATTGGAATGAGACGGAGGCCTCG
>NZ_JABEQJ010000093.1 GCF_014174255.1 Gluconacetobacter sacchari | reverse complement strand
CCGGCTCATCGCCGATCCACGCAATCCGCGACGGGTGACACACGGCGTGGCTGATATTCTGCGTGCCCGCATACTGGCCATTGCCTGCGGCTATGAGGACGCCGACGACCTTGATCACCTGCGGAGCGATCCGGGTTTCAAGCTCGCCTGCGGACGACTGCCCGATACGGGGAGGGATCTGTGCTCGCAACCCACGATCTCGCGTTGGGAGAACGCCCCGACTTTGCGCGAGGTCATCCGCCTGACCTATGCCCTGGTCGATACGTGGTGCGACAGCTACGCCCGGCCACCCGTCGCGATGACGCTCGACATCGACGATACGGTCGATGTGGTGCATGGTCATCAGCAACTCGCCCTGTTCAACGCACATCATGACGAGCGGTGCTTTATGCCGATCCATGTTTACGATGCCGCTACCTCAAGGCCGGTTGCCATTGTCATTCGCCCGGGCAAGACCCCGTCCGGACAGGAAATTCGTGGTCACCTGCGTCGTCTGATACGCCGTATCCGCAGCCACTGGCCCAATACCCGGCTGACCTTGCGCGGGGATGGTCATTACGGACGTCCCGAAGTCATGGCCTGGTGCGAGGCACATGACGTCGATTACATCTTCGGCCTTGCGGGCAACAGAATACTGCACCGGCTTCTCGAACCTGCGGCCGATGATATCCGCGTCCGGCGCGCCGAGACGCAGGCACAGTCCCTGCGCGGCCATGCCGAAATCCGCTATGGCGCGAAATCCTGGAAGAAACAGCGGCGCGTGGCCGCCCGGATCGAAGCCACGACACGGGGTCTCGACATACGCTGCGTGGTGACCAGCCTGCGAGGCGGCAACGCCGAATGGCTCTACGATGCCCTCTACTGTGCCCGTGGACAGGCCGAAAACCTGATCAAGCTTCACAAGGGCCAACTGGCATCCGATCGCACGAGTTGTCGATCGCCACTGGCCAACCAGATCCGCCTGATCCTGCACACTGCCGCATACTGGCTGATGCTCACCCTGCGGGACGCCATCCCAGCCCCACAGCCGCTCGCCTCGGCCGAATTCACCACGTTACGAAATCGTCTCCTGAAAATCGCAGGACGC
>NZ_JABEQJ010000092.1 GCF_014174255.1 Gluconacetobacter sacchari | reverse complement strand
CATAGCGGGCGGGACCGGCATTGTAGGCGGCGAGGAAACCCGCATCGCCATAGCGGTCGTGCAGCCATCGCAGATAGGCTGTCCCGGCCACGATATTATCATGCGGATCGAAGGGATCGGCACCCAGGTTGAGATCGTGCCGGAGTACCCGCCAGGTGTCGGGCATAAGCTGCATCAGCCCCATGGCGCCGACACCCGAAATCGCGCCACGGTCGCCCCCGCTCTCGGCGGTGATGACAGCCCGAACCCATGCGGGCGGGATCGCATTCCGCTCCGCCGCCTGACGCACGAAACCATCGAAATCCTGTGCGCGGACAACGGCCGGGAAGAGCATGAGCACGCTGCCGATAAGAGAACGGCGCTTCATGGCGACCGCCCCTGTCCGTCCTTCTGCTTCTGGCGGGGTGAGCGTGGCGCAGACGATGACGTACTGTCTCCGGGCAACAGAAATTTCCGCTGCCATACGCGCCATGCATCCGTGACAGCGCCAGTGCCGGGAAACAGATCGTCCAGTTCATCTTCGGGACGCGCGCCGAGCATCTCGAACAGCCAATGACAGACGGCTTGCGGCTTCGCGCCTGTCAGCCCGCGGCGCAGCGTGATGCTTTCCTGGATCCAATCGCGCATCACGAGGCGGTGGCTGACGACGGGCTTGCGCACGGGTTTGACGATCACCGGCTCCCACGCATAAGCCACCGGCACGTTGCGCTTGAAGGCGGCAAAGCCCTTCACCCAGGCCATCCAGCGCGCCCCCGTTGTCGCGACCAGCGGTGCCAGCACGGCGAAGGACTCCGGCGTCGCACCGGCATGGAGAGCCCAGCCGTCATAGTCGCGTTCCAAACGTTCGATCAGCATGACATGATCGACCTCGCCTGCATAATCGGGCTGGTGGCGATAGAGATGCGCGCAGCCGATATAGGGCGGGTCGGCATAGCCGATCCGAAGCGGCCGGGCGGTCATTCCCGACCTCCCGGACGTTTTGCGGGACGGTTCCAGACCAGTTGCCATTCGCTCTTGCCGCGCCCGGTCTGGAACAGCGTGGCGCGGATCGGCTGCATGAAAACGGGATCGTCCAGGGCGACGGAGATATACTCGCCAGCCCGTTCGCCGAT
>NZ_JABEQJ010000091.1 GCF_014174255.1 Gluconacetobacter sacchari | reverse complement strand
CGCTCACGACGCGGCCTCGTAGACGGCCCGCGCGGCCTCGATGGCCGCCCCCGCCGGCGGCGCATGGCCCTCGGCGCGCAGCACGGCCTCCAGCGCGCCGAGCGTGATCAGCACCTTGTGCCGCATCGCGTTGTAGCCCATCGCCCCGATCCGCCAGATCCGCCCCGCCAGCGGCCCGAACGCCGTCCCGATCTCGATCTCGAACTCCCCGCGCATCCGCGCCCGCACCCGCTCCCCATCCACCCCAGCGGGAATATACACCCCCGTCACGTTGGTCATCCGGTGCGCATCCTGCCCATACAGCACCAGCCCCATCGCCCGCAGCCCCGCCGCCATCGCCGCACCCGCCGCCCGATGCCGCGCAAACCGCGCCTCCAGCCCCTCTTCCACCATCACCCGCGCCGCCTCGCGCGCCGCATACAGCATGCTGGTCGCCTCGGTATGATGGTTCAGCCGCTTCTCCGACCAGTAATCCATCACCATCGCCAGGTCGAAATAGTTCGACCCGATCAGCGCACCCTCCCCCTCGTCCAGATCCGCGCCGCGTATCCCCGCCTCGACATGCCGCCGCTTCATGATATGCGCCGCCGCCCGGTCCGAAAGCGTGATCGGCGCCGAGCCCGGCGGCCCGCCCATGCATTTCTGCAAGCCCCCCGTCACCACGTCCACGCCCCACGCGTCGGTCGCCACCGCCATCCCGCCCAGCGTCGCCGTCGCATCGACATAGGACAGCACGCCATGCCGCCGGCACAGCGCCCCAACCCCCTCCAGAGGCTGCGCCATCGTCGTCGAGGTATCGCCATGGATCGCCGCCAGCACCTGCGGACGATGCGCCACGAGCGCCGCCTCGATCCGCTCCAGGCTCGCCACCTCGCCCCACGGAACCTCCAGCGTGCGGATCTCCGCCCCGATCCGCCGCCCGATCTCCGACAGCAGCAGCCCGAACCGACCCGCCTGGATCACCAGCAGCCGCGCCCCCGGCTCCACCAGCGACACCAGCGCCGCCTCGATCCCGGCCCGCGCCGTGCCGTCCACCAGGAACGTCCACCGGTTCTCCGTCATGAACACAAGGCGATACAGCGCCATCGTCTCGTTCATGTATCCCGTCATCTCCGG
>NZ_JABEQJ010000090.1 GCF_014174255.1 Gluconacetobacter sacchari | reverse complement strand
CTGAGCAGGACTTTCCCGGCTGGGTGGGCGATAGGGATGCGCATGAGGCGGGTCAGCACGTTGTCAGCCTTGGCGGCATAGGCAGCCAGCGTTGTGTCCTTCAGTCTGTCGCGTCGCTTGCCGACCCCGATTGCCCAGCGCAGGTGATCGCGAACCTTCGGAGCGAAGGCCAGATCGCCGCAGTCGATCGCATATTGAACGTCCCGCAGCACATGGGCGAGGCAGACCTGATGCTCCCGGCCCAATTCCTGCTGGCCCGCATAGCGGTCGGATATCCACACGTCGGGCTGATGACCGCCCAGAACCTCCTCGGCGACCTCCCGGGCCCGACGGGGGGCGATCCTGTGTAGAACCGCGTCCTTGGAGAGAAAGACCCACTGCCAATGGGTCACGCCATTGGTACGGGTGGTCGTCTCATCGGACGCGATGATCCGGGCCTTCAGCAGCCTGGTGCCGATCGCCTGGGTCGCCGCCGCCATGCAGGTACCCATGCGACGAAAAATATTGGCAATCGCGCCTTCGGAGATGACCAGGCCGAACAGTTCGCGAGCAATGCGTGAAAGGCGCTCGAAACCGACATGGTGGCTGTGATGCAGATAGGCCAGCAATGAGCGGATGCCAGGCCCGAACGGTGTGCCCGGTGCCATTCCCACTGGCGCCTGGGCGCGATAGCGGCGCCCGCATTCCCGGCAGCGTCCGCCGAACAGTTCGACCCGCGTCACGACCGGCCGGATTGGCGGCAGGTCGATATGATCGTATCGATGCCGGCAGCGCTGGACCTGGCTGGAAACGTCGGTCCCGCAATGGCCGCAGGTGGCTGCCATCACGCGTTCCGTCCTGTCCGGGGTCTCGGCCAACGGACGATGCTGGCCTTCGCGCGTGGGACGCCTGGCATTCCTGGAGACGTGCTTCCTCCCGCCTCCCTTGCCAAAATCGTCCTTCGACGGCGGAAGATGCGAATTCTTCGACGTCTTGCGCGGCTTGCCGACCAGCGATTCCAATTCCGAAATCCGCGCCGCCATCCGCTCGATCATCTCATGCTGCGCAAGCAGAAGGTCGTTCTTCTCCGCATCGGTCAGTTCATGAAAAAGGGGCGGTGCCATTCGTAGGGTGAATCAAATTTCAGCACCCTCCG
>NZ_JABEQJ010000089.1 GCF_014174255.1 Gluconacetobacter sacchari | reverse complement strand
GGCTATCGCCCCCGAACCCGCCCCGTCCCTGCAACCCCAGCCACAACTATGCACCGTTTCAAAATGACACCGCCTCAACTCGGTGCGATCCCGCGCGCACAAACCACAAAAACGGAAAAATCTACGCAAAATACTCAATGTCGTGAATAAGATGGGCTAGCCCCCTTTGTCATAAGCGGTCCCATCAATCGACTGTCATTCGAAACCTACGTCGAACGTGTCCTTCTGCCGGAACTTCGGACCGGTGACATCGTGATCATGGACAACCTTTCCAGCCATAAAGGTCCTCGCACGCGGGAGTTGATCGAAAGCGTCGGTGCGGAACTGCGCTTCCTCCCGCCATACAGCCCCGATTTCAATCCTATCGAGATGGCTTTCTCAAAGCTCAAGGCCCTGCTCCGCAAGGCAGCCGAGCGAACCCGCGCCGGATTGTGGGAGACAATCGGTGTCATCTCCGGAAAATTCACGCCCACCGAATGCGCCAACTATTTCAGGGCCGCAGGATACGATCCAGACAGGTCGGATTAGACTCTAAATGGGTATTCTTGTGCCATCTAAAGATACCCATCGTACCTCGCTGCTATTTACGGGATCAAACCTTCTTGCCGTAAAGCGTTTTGAACGGCCGACCGCTCCAACATCCGCGCTGCATGACGCGACCACGCTGGGAAAGAAGATTCCATATCCAACCCGATGGCTTTCCCCCAAGAATAGAAAACAAATAAATACGGATCAACGCATGAATACGCTTCACCTACGCACCACGTTCTTCCAGAGATATTATTTTCTACTACGCCAATAAATTCCTGGAAATTGTTTTTCCCTTTTGAAATAATATTATTCCACTGATGTTCATCTTCAATGAACCGTCCGGGTCGCCATATCTGTCCATAGGCAACCGCATGTACATTGCTCGATAACCAGTTAAACCATTCCCAGCAACGAGCTTGCTCTAAAACTGATTTTGGCCAGAAATTTCTATCTGAAAATAAACTCGATAAATAAAATAGAATCGCAGGGCATTCGGTAATTATTTCCTCACCATCAATTAAAACAGGAACCCTTCCTCGTGGGTTTATTTTCAGAAACTCTTCACTTCCCGTGTCTTCGTCTCCAACGGGTGGGGTGGGGCACGGTTTTCCGAGACATTGAGGAGCGCTACGACCCTTGTGAAAGGAAGTAGCAGATGGACGACAGGAACGACGTGAATCGGAATGAAACGGAGGCCTCGG
>NZ_JABEQJ010000088.1 GCF_014174255.1 Gluconacetobacter sacchari | reverse complement strand
CTGGAGGGATCGAAGAACCCTTGATTGATACGCTTGGCTGGTGATTTCAGGTTTTTGGCGATTTGATTGACTACTTTTGGGTTCGTTTTCGATCTGCGTTTTGAGCAGATCGAGTGCTGCCCCCCGCTGGATTGCTATGCATTCGCGCTGATCCGCTCCAGGAAGAGGAAGCGGCGCATATTATAGACGATATTGGCCAGGCCGATCCTCATGGTGGCCCGGCTGATACCGACAGTTCGGACGAACAGACCCATTTGCGATTTCTGGTCAGCAAAGACATGCTCGACGCGGGATCGGATCACGGACTTTCCTGCATTGGACCGCTGGATATGGAGTGGCATGGGTTTGAGATGCGGCTTCTTCCTGTGAACCTTTGAGACAAAGCCCTGCTTTTCCATGAAGTCTTCATTGGCTTTTGAGCGATACGCTGTATCAGACCAGACGCTTGAGGCCGTATTGGCTTTATCCAGCAGCCCCTCTCTCAATCGCGCGCCATCACTGGCGGCGGCATCTGTTGTCTTCCATTTCCGGATGAACCGATACTTCCGGTCGATGGAGACGTGGGATTTGTAGCCAAAGAATGGGATAGCGAGATCACTCGACGGCATGGTTCCATCGTCCTGCCGCTTCGCTTTGGTGAACTTCAGCGTCCATCGCGCATGACGATCCTTGTGCGACAGCTTTGACGGCTTGTCCTGCCAGTCTTCGGGAATACGGCCTGCCCGGAGATCGGCTTTCTCGGCGTTCGTGTTGCGCTGCTTTGGAGCAGCCACCAGCGTTGCATCCAGGATCTGGCCCGACATCGGCAGATAGCCTGCGTTCCGCAGGGTTGTATCAAAGCGATTGAACAGACCCTCGATCGCTCCCGCCTGCGTCAGGCGCTCACGGAACAGCCAGACCGTTTTGGCATCAGGAACACGATCTGAAAGCCCCAGGCCGAGGATGCGCATGAACGACAGGCGATCGTTGATCAGATACTCTGTACGTTCATCGGACAAATTGTTCAGCGTCTGGATCACCAGGATCTTGAACATCAGCACCGGATCAAACGGCGGTCGCCCGCCTTTGCTTCCGTCGGAATACGCCAGTGCCTTCTCCAGTTCCGGGCGGAACACTTCAAAATTCACAGTCCGGGAAAACGCTTCGAGCTGATCACCGAGCCCACTCAGCCGAGCAAGCCGCTCTTCAACGTCAAAAAATCCCGCCTGCTTCACGATCCATACTCCAATCAACGCAAGGAAAATGGAATCACAGAGCAGACCTCAAAACCAGAGGGTTTTTCGAACCCTCC
>NZ_JABEQJ010000087.1 GCF_014174255.1 Gluconacetobacter sacchari | reverse complement strand
CCACCATGCCCCGGTCGTTTCGCGTCGTTCTTCAGGTCGTTCCTCATCGTGACACCTCCGCACGTTCCTCATGTGCTTATCGAGTGTCTCAAAAAACCGGGAGGCGGGAGACCGGTGAATTTGAAGGTGGCCATCGAGCGACGAAGCTGGTCCGCCTCTCCGGGCGTGAAGCCCGCGCAATGGATCGCGACCTGCATCGCCTGCTCCTGGAACAGCGGCACGCCAAGGGTCTTCCCGAGAATGGCTTCGAGGGCTGGCGAGGGGCAATCGGGGTCTTCCAGTCCCTCGCGCCGACGGAGATAGGGATGAACCATGTCGCCCTGGATCGGCCCAGGCCGGACGATCGCCACCTGCACGACCAGGTCATAGAAGGTCTTCGGCTTCAGGCGCGGCAACATCGACATCTGCGCCCGGCTCTCGATCTGGAATGTGCCGAGTGTGTCCGCCCGGGAGATCATGGCATAGGTCCTGGCATCCTCGGGCGGGATGGCGGCGATATCCATCCTGATCCCGAAGCGGTCGTCGAGCAGCTCGAAACACCGACGCAGGCACCCCAGCATCCCGAGGCCGAGTATGTCGACCTTCATGAAGCGCAGGACGTCGATATCGTCCTTGTCCCAGGTGATGATCTGCCGGTCCTCCATGGCGGTCGGCTGGACCGGCACCAACTCGTCGAGCCTGTCGCGAGTCAACACGAAGCCGCCCGGATGCGTACCGAGCTGCCGGGGAAAGCCGATCAACTGGCGGGCCAGATGCAACGTCAGCGCCAGTCGGCGATCGCGCAGGTCAAGATTGATTTCCTGTGCCCGGGCCTGCAGCAGATCGGGATCGTCCAGCACGGAGCCGAGATGCTTGGCCATCTGCGCGGTCAGATCGTCCGCAAGTCCGAGCACCTTGCCGACCTCGCGCAGCGCGCCGCGTGGCTGGTAACGCATCACCGTCGCGCACAGAGCGGCGTGGCTCCGCCCGTAACGCCGATAGATCCACTGGATCACCTCCTCCCGTCGGTCGCTTTCGAAATCGACATCGATGTCGGGCGGCTCGTTCCGCTCGGCCGACACGAATCGCTCGAACAGCAGACCACTGCGGACGGGATCGATCGCGGTAACGGCCAGCACATAGCAGACTGCGGAATTGGCGGCAGACCCGCGCCCTTGGCAGACGATGCCGAGCGAGCGCGCGTACTGGACGATCGTGTTCACGGTCAGGAAATAAGGTGCGTAATCCAGCCGTCCGATCAAATCCAGCTCGTGCTTGATCTGCGCCAGAACGCTTTTCGGCGTGCCGGCGGGATACCGGCGCGGCAGGGCTTCGCGGACCAGGCGCGTGAGTGTCGCTTGCGGCGTTTCTCCGGCGACCTCGCTTTCGGCCGGGTATTGATACTTTAGCCCATCTTATTCACGGGGTTGGTCGAGATTGGGCGGCGGGTATCGCCTAAGCTTTTGATTGGGTTTACGAATTGGGTGTCAAAACCATCCGTTTCTCCGATCACGCC
>NZ_JABEQJ010000086.1 GCF_014174255.1 Gluconacetobacter sacchari | reverse complement strand
GGCGCGATCGGAGAAACGGAAGGACTCGACACCCAATTCGTAAACCCAATCAAAAGCTTAGGCGATACCCGCCACCCAGCCCCGACCAACCCCGTGAATAAGATGGGCTAGACGAAACATCATTGCACAAACGCTGTTAACCTATGGCGAAAGCAAAAAGATGATTAACGCAGAGGAGCGTAAAGGTAGCTTCTCGCATATGGCACGACTGGTCGGAAATGTTCTTGTTTCAGAAGCACTTGGACTAGATCTGTCTAACGGACCCGACGATATCTTGCGTTTTAGACCCTTAGAAGATTTCAATATTATACTTTCAGAAGTTATCCGAGAAGCTATTGACAAAAAATTAGGTTCACAAGCATTAAAGCGTGATATTGATAAGTTTGCACGAGATCTAATTTCTATCCCTGGCTTATCTGGCGTAATAATCACCCCAGAACCAATCGAAAACGAAGAACTTGAAGAAGATGACATTACAAAAAATAACGAAACCCAATCAAACAATGATGAAAAAGAGAACAACAGCGACAATAATAGACCCAAGCCTCCCAAAAAACCAGAACACATAAAACAAGAAAAAACGATTTACGAGGGACTAAAGAAACTTTCTTCCGAGAAATTAGAAAGTCTTTATTATTCAATATGTATTGTTAGCGCTAAGAGTCACACCCCGCTAATTGCGGTTGGAATTTGGTCTTTTATTGAGAGTCTTACTGCGTCAATGGGGAGGGAAGAAACAACGCCATTCAAAGACTTTTTAAATAAACATAGACTACAAAAATTGGGAATTGGTCAAGGGAAAGCGCTAAACGCTCCAATATCTTCAATTTCCCGAATTGCCGAATATGGAAACCTTACGAAACATCACAAGGTCGCTGCTCAATTTGACTATAGCCAGATGATCAATGATATGAAGGTAATAGAGCCTTTGATTTCAGCCTGCATTAACGAAATTAATAATAATGACTAGGATGTTCTCTCCGTTACGGTATCCTGGCGGAAAAACCTCCATGTTGAATCTTATGGCGGCGATCCTCAGAGAAAATGGTCTCGAGCGAATGCCTTATTTGGAACCTTACGCTGGCGGATGCGGCCTTGCTCTTGGGCTATTATATCATGGTCATGTCTCAGAAATTCACATCAATGACGTTGATCCAGCAATTTGGTCCTTCTGGCATTGCACTTTGCAACGCACAGACGAGATGATCGAAGCCATCCAAAAAGCTGATCTTTCTATTGATGGGTGGAGAGAGCAAAGAGAAATCTTTCTGCGCGGAGATGATACAGATCCTCTAAGATTAGGATTTTCTGCTTTTTATCTAAATAGAACCAATAGATCTGGAATAATTAAAGGAGCAGGAGTCATCGGTGGGCTTGAGCAGAAGGGTACCTATAAACTAGGGCCTGTTAGATCTTGATCCAGTCTGCAGCGGCAGCGATGTGTATGACGGCGAGGAATGACGTTGCTGTTTTTTCGTATCTGGTTGCGACAGCGCGCCACTCCTTGA
>NZ_JABEQJ010000085.1 GCF_014174255.1 Gluconacetobacter sacchari | reverse complement strand
ACGCACCGTTTCAAAATGACACCGCCTCAACCCGGTGCGATCCCGCGCGCCCAAACCACAAAAGCAGAAAAATCCACCCAAAATACTCAATGCCGTGAATAAGATGGGCTAGAGCATCTCCATCGAACGGTTTTTCGGTGGAAATGCTCTATTTCAATTTTGGCCACTTTATCGAAAGAGAACTAGTCGTATTTGGTCTTGAAAATAAATATCCTTGAAAAAGATTTATGCCTACACTTTCTAACCACCGCCATTCTTCGATATTTTCCACACCCTCTGCGACAACCTCTATTCCTAGTGATCGACATAAGGTCAATACTGATCTCACTATCATTTGGCGCGGCCCATCTTTATTGATATTTTTAATAATCAATCGGTCTATTTTTATTTTATCTGGCTGAAATTTTGTGATCAAGGACAGGCCAGCAAATCCGGCTCCAAAATCATCAATGGCAATACCAAAGCCAGCAGCGCGCAAACATTTTATCACGTTAGAAAACTTTTTAGGCTCTGATATTACCTCTTCTTCAGTTATTTCTATGATAACCTGACCTGAATTAAGGGAAAATGAATTCAATTGAGAGACTAAATCGTCAACAATTCCTGTTATATTTACTAATGTCATGGGTAGTAAATTAACAGAGATTTTTGTTTCGCCTTCTATAATTTTTGACGCCCATTCAAAAGCAACTAGCTTAGATGTGGCATCTAAAACATATTGTTCATGTGAAGAAAGCAGTGAAAAACATTCGTGAGGCGGTCCTCCTTTGTCGGTTCGTAACAAAAATTCGTACGAAGATATTTTCCTTTCCAACGGATTTATTATGGGTTGAACAGAAAATTTATATTTGACCTTATCAAGGCACGAAGAAATTGGGGAGCTCCCCACGTCCACGCATGACTCTATCCATTCCATACAAGGAGATTTATAGTTTTCTTCACCGCACCACACCCCTGAAGTGAATGAAGAAACTACTCGTAGCACCCGGTCAAAATATGGGCTTTTCCCTCTATTTCTGCTTTGGTTTTTTATTTCCAGCAATAAATCGTCGCGAGTTTTTTTTCGAATGTCAAATGAAATCATTCCAAAATTCTCGAAATAGCGCGTCGGAATCTGTGTTTCAAGAATTTTTACTAAATCATCATGTCTATCATCAGCGCAAATTTCATGATATAGATTTGAGATGCAATTTTCTTCACCTTCAATTATTTGGAAAAAATAATCATCATTATAGAACAAAACCCCAGATATATTGGCTAATTTATTTTTATAATCTGAATTGCGGATGAGGTTATCTAGCTCGAAAGGGCTGAGTGTGGATATTTTTTTACTTCTATAAACCAAAACTGTAAGCATTTTTCTCTTTTCAGATGTGGAGGAAACAAAGGCTCGTCGATTGAAGTGTCTTATACCTGATTTTCTCGGAAATCTCACACGGGGTATGTGCATCGGGCTCTGAAATCGGCGAAAGTTCTTGTTGGAGAGGCAAAATCCGCGAGCGAGGCCAGAGACCCGATGCAGACAGAGTGTAGCGCAGGCCGAATGGCTTTTGGAGCGGTTTGTGGCCGCAGGATGGTTGCGGATTTAGCCCATCTTATTCACGGCATTGAGTATTTTGGGTGGATTTTTCTGCTTTTGTGGTTTGGGCGCGCGGGATCGCACCGGGTTGAGGCGGTGTCATTTTGAAACGGTGCG
>NZ_JABEQJ010000084.1 GCF_014174255.1 Gluconacetobacter sacchari | reverse complement strand
CGGCATCCAGGCTCTCACCTCGCAGTAGCCGCTGAACCGCCGAAAGCTTCTTCTTCGCCGAGAACCGCTTTCCCGTAACGGCCTCGGCCCCGCCGCCGCCTGCGTGCCGGGCGCGCGTCAACGGCGCCGAGGCCTCCGTCTCATGCCAATTCACGTCGTTCCTGTCGTCCATCTGCTACTTCCTTTCACAAGGGTCGTAGCGCTCCTCAATGTCTCGGAAAACCGTGCCCCACCCCATTGTCCCACAGGAAGAACGCTTTTCAAAACCACGTTTTGAGTGCCCGGAAGCATATGATCGAGCATGCGATCGTGGTTAATGCGAGATGGATGTCGGCCCTTCGTTCGTAGCGGACCGCAAGGCGTCTGAAACGTGAGATCCAGGCGAATGTGCGCTCGACGACCCAACGATGCTTTCCGGGATGTGAGCTGCTTTCGATGCCTTTTCTCGCAATACGGTGCCTGATCCCACGGCGGGAACATGCGAGACGGCAACGTCTGTAGTCATAGCCTTTGTCGGTGTGAAGCTTTTCAGGGCGTCGACGCGGCCTCCCGGTCTTCTCATGAACGGGAGGCAGGGCATCCAGCAGAGGCTCCAGCATCCTGCTGTCATGGACATTCGCCCCGGACAGCAGGACGGTCAGCGGAATACCCTGTCGATCAGTGACGATGTGGCGCTTCGGGCCGGGTCTGCCGCGATCCGTGGGGTTCGGGCCGGTCGTTTCACCCCCCTTTTTGCCGCAATGGACGCGCTGTCCATGCAGGCCCGGCTCCAGTCCAGTCGATCCACCTGGTGCAGGCGGGTCAGTAATGCCCGATGAAGCTTGTCCCAAACTCCAGCTTATACAGGCTCGCACTGATCCACGTAGTGAGGCATTATGATCGCAGTTGTTTCGAAGTAGCTTGCTTCGGTCAGACGGAGGTGAACGTGCTATCAGCAGAACGGGAGGCGATAATGCTCTCAAACGTTCGGAGGGATTGGGTAACGTCGGCTTATGGCCCGAAGATCTTGATTCCCGAGATGTACATCTTTCTTTGTCAGTCAAAAGTTATATTAAAACTCATAAATTAGACGATTCATTTATCGATAATGAGTATAATAACTACGTTACGTTAAAATCTGAAGAACTCAAGAGGGCGATAGATAGCTATGCCGAGATGTATTGGAACAATATCTTCAATGGCAGCTATCAAGCACGTGATCCGTCGACCGGGCTCTACCAAGAAGTACAGAGACCTATCGTGAATGACGAATATAAGAAACGAATATTCTGCAAGATCGTACGCGCGATGTTTTGTCATAACTTACAGATCGTCCGACCCGAAAACATGGATGAACTTGATCAGCAGCAATGACGTGAGGCGTGAGGAACTGCCTCCAGCCCATCTTATTCACAGAATTGGATATTTTTTGGGAATTTTCCCGCTTCTGTGGTTTGTGCCCGCGGGATCGTACCGTGTTGAGGACCGGGCGCGTTCGGGCGCGATAGCCCCGTCTGTCACGGGCCGGCAGTTTGCGTTGAGACGGCGAGACTGCGGAACAGTGGTAACCGGCCGGACTAGCAGCCTGTCGGATTGGGGTACCCTTTGAAGTGGCGATGGTATAGTATGCTGGGATGAGCCGTTTCATCCCGTTTGACCGATCCCAGCCATATCTTCTGCCGCCTGACCTGAAGTCGTGGCTTCCGGCGGACGATATGGCGCATTTCAT
>NZ_JABEQJ010000083.1 GCF_014174255.1 Gluconacetobacter sacchari | reverse complement strand
GCTCGGCGTGATCGGAGAAACGGATGGTTTTGACACCCAATTCGTAAACCCAATCAAAAGCTTAGGCGATACCCGCCGCCCAATCTCGACCAACCCCGTGAATAAGATGGGTTAGATATCAATATCTCCCGCCAAATAGCTCTGCTCGCCGCCGAAAGCCTCGTTGGCAACGACGTGCGGTCCGTCATCGAGGTGCGAGCCTTCCGAGAGGCCATCCAGGCTAACCTGTCTCCCACGCAGCAAGAAGCGATTCTTGCACGAGTCAAGGCAGCGACCAAGTCGCCGCAAGTCAAGGGCTCGCAGCGCGGGATCTTGGCCGCAGCGATCTACGGTCCGGATCCGGCGATCGCGAAGGCCATCCGAGACGACATCAAGGAATTTCTGCCGGATCGAAAGCCAGCGCCGTGAAGGCATCTCTCTGCAAGAAAGGTTCGGATTTCCGATGTCTGGTCGAAGAAAGATACTTCTCAGCAGGAGTTGGTTTCGTGTCGAAGGCTTCGACGTGAGCATGACGCGCGGCAACCATCTACGGATTGAGCATCCGGATTTACAGGGGCCGGTTTTCGCCGCGTCTACACCTTCCGACTGGCGTGCTGAAAGGAACCTGCGCGCTTTGCTCCGTCGTCGAATACGTGAAGCAAAACGAGCAGAGAGACTTTCGGACGATGTCGGAGCGTAAAGATAATCGGGGAATCTGATGGGCTCGAACTCAACCGTCGACCTGGGTGCCTTACAGGGCACGCGGGAGGCTACAAGCGCGCGACAGGCGATGCATAGAGAAAAAGTCTCTGCGTTTTCCCTTTCGAAGCTATCCCTTCAGCTCTTGTTCGCCTGTACGGTTCTCACACCCGTTGCGGCGCTGGGTCAGGCGCTTCCGACAGGAGGATCCTTTGTTGCGGGCACCGGGCGAATTGACAGCGGCAGCCGCACCGTCACGATCACCCAGTCGAGCGGACACGGGGTCATCGACTGGCAAGGTTTCTCTGTCGGCAAAGGCAGGTCTGTTCAGTTTAACAACGGCACGGGCGCAACGCTCAACCGCGTCACGGGCGGACAAGTGTCCGAAATCGCCGGCAAGGTGAACGCGACCGGATCGCTCTTCCTGATCAATCCGAACGGAGTGGTCGTGGCGCCTGGCGGCAAAGTGGTTGTCGACGGGTCATTCACGGCTTCGACACGGGACACTGGCGACCGGGATTTCATGGCCGGCGGCGCCGTAACTCTGTCCGGCGCGTCAAACGGGGTGGTCACCAACAAAGGGACGATATACGCGAAAAACGGCTCGGTGACCCTTGTCGGCAGATCCGTTTCAAACACCGGCACCATCAGGGCCGATCACGACGCGGTCGCAATGGTCGCAGGCGACACCGTAATCCTGGCAGACAAGAACGAGCGCGACGGAATCTTCGTCAAGACGAAAGCGGCGACCACGGGAGATGTAACAAACTCGGGTCGCATAAAAGCGACGTCGGCAGAACTCCGATCCGTGGGTGGAAACGTATATGCGCTTGCGGGCAACCACAACGGCGTGATCACGGCTACCGGCGTGGTTGACGGCTCTGGCGGGGTCTACCTTACCGCGGACGAGGGGACTGTCTCAGTTTCCGGCACCCTGGCGGCTGTACCGGCCTCGGTTTTTGAGACATCTGGTTGAAGCCTAAGCGGCGAGAGCCGCAGTGGAAAGAGCCCTGGCACGCACGGCATTCGGGGAGATGAACCCGTGCCGTTCA
>NZ_JABEQJ010000082.1 GCF_014174255.1 Gluconacetobacter sacchari | reverse complement strand
CCCAGGGCGTGCAGGGCGGTGGCGGCGATGGCGGCGGCGTCGAGTCCGGCCTCGTGGTATTGGGCGTCCTGGGTGTTGTGGTCGATGAAGCGGTCGGGCAGCGTCATGGGGCGGAAGCGGACGCGGTCGAGCAGGCCGGTGCGGGCGAGATGGTGCATGACATAGGCGCCGAACCCGCCCTCGGCGCCTTCCTCGAGGGTGACCAGCACGGCGTGGTTGCGGGCCAGGGCTTCGATCAGCGCGGTGTCGAGGGGCTTGGCGAAGCGGGCGTCGGCGACGGTGGGGGCGAGGCCCTGGGCGGCGAGCATGTCGGCGGCCTTCAGCGCCTCGGCCAGGCGGGTGCCCAGCGAGAGGATGGCGATGCCGCCCTGCTCGCGCCCGGACTGGCGGCCCATTTCGCGGACGATGCGGCCACGGCCGATTTCCAGCACGCTGCCTGCCTCGGGCAGGGCCAGGCCCAGCCCGTTGCCGCGCGGATAGCGCAGCGCGATCGGGCCCTCGTCGAAGGCGCAGGCGGTGGCCGTCATGTGCAGCAGTTCCAGCTCGTCGCTGGGGGCCATGATGGTCATGCCCGGCAGGCAGCCCAGATAGTTGATGTCGAACGCGCCGGCATGGGTGGCGCCGTCGGCGCCGACCAGGCCGGCGCGGTCGATGGCGAAGCGCACCGGCAGGTTCTGCAACACCACGTCGTGCATCACCTGGTCGTAGGCGCGTTGCAGGAAGGTGGAATAGATGGCGCAGAACGGGCGCAGCCCCTCGGTGGCCATGCCGGCGGCGAAGGTCACGGCATGCTGCTCGGCGATGCCGACATCGAAGAAGCGGTCGGGCCAGGCGCGGGCGAAGGCGTCGAGCCCGGTGCCGGACGGCATGGCGGCGGTGATGGCGACGATGCTGTCGTCCTGCCTCGCGCGGCGCACCAGCTCGCGGCTGAAGACCGAGGTGTAGCTGGGCGGGCCGGGGGGCGCCTTGCTCTGCTCGCCGGTCACGACGTTGAACTTCGCCACCGCGTGGTATTTGTCGCCCGCCGATTCGGCCGGGCGGTAGCCGCGCCCCTTCTCGGTGAGGATGTGCAGCAGGATCGGGCCCTTGTCGTCGGCGTCGCGCAGGTTGCGCAGGATCGGCACCAGCTGGGTGAGATCGTGGCCGTCGACCGGGCCGACATAATAGAAGCCCAGCTCCTCGAACAGCGTGCCGCCGGTGATCATGCCGCGGGCATATTCGTCGGCCTTCTTGGCGGTGCGTTCCAGCCGCTCGGGCAGGCGGCGGGCCACCTTGCCGGCCAGGTCGCGCAGGCCGAGGAACTGGCGCGACGACATCAGCCGCGACAGGTAGTTGGACATGGCGCCGACCGGGGGGGCGATCGACATCTCGTTGTCGTTCAGCACCACGATCAGCCGGCCGGCCCCGGGGCCGGCGACCGAGGCGTTGTTCATCGCCTCGTAGGCCATGCCGGCCGAGATCGAGCCGTCGCCGATCACCGCCACCACGTTGCGCTCGCGGTAGGCGGGGTCATGCTCGGCGCGCAGGTGATGCGCCACCGCCATGCCCAGCCCGGCCGAGATCGAGGTGGAGGAATGGGCGGCGCCGAACGGGTCGTATGCGCTCTCGCTGCGGCGGGTGAAGCCCGACAGGCCGCCGGGCTGGCGCAGCGTGCGGATGCCCTCGCGCCGGCCGGTCAGGATCTTGTGCGGGTAGGCCTGGTGGCCGACATCCCAGATGATCCGGTCGTCGGGCGTGTCGAACACCGCGTGCAGCGCCACCGTCAGTTCCACCACGCCCAGCGACGCGCCCAGGTGCCCGCCGGTCGTCGAGACCGCGTCCACCGTCTCGGCCCGCAATTCCTCGGCCAACTGGCGCAACTGCTCCACCGACAGGTTGCGCAGGTCGCGCGGCGACGTCACACGGTCCAGAAGCGGAAAGCGGCCCTTCGT
>NZ_JABEQJ010000081.1 GCF_014174255.1 Gluconacetobacter sacchari | reverse complement strand
GGCGATCTACTGCGCGCGCGGCGAAATGGAGAACCGGATCAAGGAGTGCCAGTTCGACCTGTTCGCCGACCGGACCTCCTCGGGAACCATGCGGGCCAACCAGTTGCGCCTCTGGTTCGCCTCCATGGCCTATGTCCTGCTCTGCGCCCGCTGATGCGCGCCAACCATCTTGGCCGCCGCCGACAACCAAGATGGCCGGTCGGATCAGGCGGAGAAGTGGGCGCAGCCCGCATCTTCGCCTGACCCGGCCGGTGGGCTCTTCTCCATGATGGGGATGGTCGGTGCTGGCCGGTAAGGTCGAGGTCTCTGCGATCAAACTGAGACCCGACCATGCCAGGCAAGTCTGTCACCGACCAGCAAGTGAGCATTTACATGAACGACCGTCGTCATCACAGTCAGCGAATTGCTGCCGCCCGTTCAGGTTTCAGCGAACGAACCGCCCGTCGCCTTGAAATCGCATCAGCACTTCCGTCCCAGCGCAAGACGATCCGGGGGCGCACTGTGCCCGACCCACTCAGTATGATGTGGGAGCCACTCTTGCAGCCGATCCTCCAGCGCGATTCCGCCGTTCAGGCGGTTACCCTGCTCCGTCACCTGCAAATACCTGTCCGGACGCGTTCCCCGATGATCGTGTGCGCCGCACGCTTGAGCGCCGGGTCAACAGTTGGCGTGCCTTGCACGGCCCCGAGCGGGATGTGATCTTCCGGCAAACGCCCGAGCCCGGGCGCATGGCCCTGTCAGATTTCACCGATGTCAGTGAACTCGAGATCACGATCGCGGGCCAGACCCTGGACCACCGTCTTTTCCATTTCGTTCTGGCCTATAGCGGTTGGGAGCATGCCGCCGTTGTTCTGGGCGGCGAGAGCTTTACCGCCCTGGCCGAGAACCTCCAGAATGCGCTCTGGACGCTCGGTGGCGTGCCTGGCGAACACCGCACCGACAGCCTTTCGGCAGCCTACCGCAATCTCGACAAGGACGCCGCCGCCGACGTCACCAGACGCTATGAAGCATTCTGCGCCCATTACGGCATGATCGCCAGTCGCAACAACCCCGGGGAGGCTCATGAGAACGGGGCGGTTGAATCCCATAACAATCATCTCAAGACCGCTCTCGATCAGGCCCTGATCTTGCGTGGCTCCCGCGATTTCGTAGCCCTGTCCGACTGGCGCCGCTTCGTCGACGAACTCGTCGCCCGCCGTAATCGGCGTCGTGAGGCCGTCGTGAGCATCGAGATGGCAACACTCCGCTCACTTCCCGCACGGCGGACTACCGACTTCACCGAAATGGTGGTGCGGGTTACCCGCAGCGGCGGCTTCCGCGTGCATGGTGTGTTCTACTCCGCACCATCCCAACTGATCGGAAAACGCCTGAGAATCCATATCTACGATGACAGGATCGAAGCTTTCCTTGGAGCGACCTCTGTCGCCTCTCACCCTCGCCTCCGTCAGGGGAACGATGGCATTCGTCTCCATAGCGTCAATTATCACCATGTTATTCACGCCCTGCGCCGCAAGCCACAGGCGCTGGCCGGATCGGTCTATCGCGAGGATCTGTTTCCCCGTTCGGAATATGCCGACGCCTGGGCCGCTCTTTCCGCCGCTCTGCCGCGCAAGGATGCCTGCCGCCGGATGGTCGGCCTGCTGTGCCTCGCCCATGACGACGGATGTGAGGGCGAACTGGCCACGTTGATCACCGCCGCCCTTGCCGAAAGGGAACTGCCGGACGCCCAGGAATTCAAGTCGCGTCTGCAACGCCGCAACACTGCACTTCCATGTGACACCCCCGTCATCCTGACCAGCCTCGTCAGCTTCGACGCACTCCTGGAGGCACGGCCATGAGCGCGCCCGCAATGACCCCTCACGCCGTCGACGTCCATACATTGCCCGCAATCCTGACGGCATTACGCCTGCCGAGCTTTCTGCGTCATTGGCCGGCCCTGGCTCAACGTGCCGACAACGAAGGGTGGCCGGCAGCACGGTTCCTCGCCGCGCTGGCCGAAATCGAAGTCGCCGAACGCAATGCCCGCCGGATCGGGCGTCATCTCCAGCAGTCAGGTCTCCCTGGCGGCAAGACCTTCGCCACGTTCGAT
>NZ_JABEQJ010000080.1 GCF_014174255.1 Gluconacetobacter sacchari | reverse complement strand
TTCCGCCGCGACCAGCACCTGGTCGCGCCATTCCGACAGTCGGTGCGCCGGCACCTGCAGATCGCGCGATACGGCATCCAGGCTCTCACCTCGCAGTAGCCGCTGAACCGCCGAAAGCTTCTTCTTCGCCGAGAACCGCTTTCCCGTAACGGCCTCGGCCCCGCCGCCGCCTGCGTGCCGGGAGCGCGTCAACGGCGCCGAGGCCTCCGTTTCATTCCGATTCACGTCGTTCCTGTCGTCCATCTGCTACTTCCTTTCACAAGGGTCGTAGCGCTCCTCAATGTCTCGGAAAACCGTGCCCCACCCCAGTGAAGTACGAATGCGTCTATCTGCACGCCTTCGAGACCGGGTCTGAACTGCGTGCCGGCCTTGGCCGATGGTTCGCCTATTATGACAACCATCGTCCTCATTCACGCCTTGCAGGAAAAACCCCTGGCGAGGCATATGGGCAAATCGACGCTTCAAATCCTGTGGCGCATGCCCCACAGGATTTGATCACCCAAATGGCGGCATGAACGACAACCGCGATGAGCTTAACTTAGCCGCCAACCTGTCCAAACAGGCGAGACCGCCTCACGCTTGTGCAATCCCGTCGCCAGCGCTGCGGGGTCCGCTACCGCGCCTCGCAGGCGCAGGCCCAATTTTCTCTGATCGACGCTTTGGCACCATGCGGCGTTCTCAAGCCCGAAGGCTTCCTCCAAAGTCCGACCGGCAAGCTCTGCTTTTTGACCGTTCCATGCGACGGGAACGGGCGTTTGATAGGTCACGCGAACACGGGTCTTTCCCTCCTGCGGCGTTTCCTTTTCGTGATCCGGGGCGGCAAAAAGCTCGGCGATCGTCTGCTTCGCCGGAAGCCATTTCACGAGAGTTTGATTGGACGACACCGCCCCCGACACGCTCGGCAAGCACTTCTTCCCGTACCGGGGGGGCTGACGCGGGGGCGGCACCTCCCAGAAATTCATCCAATTCCTTGGCGGCCTCGGCCGTTGGCGCTTCAACTTCGACCTCAAGCTCGTCATCGTCCTCATCGTCGCCCGCATGATCGGCAGGCAGCAAGGAAACGCTGTCCACGTCGGTGATTATCAACGTGACAATCCCAAGGAATTCGATCAGCGACTTGAATTTGTGGCCGAATGCTCCGCCAACTTCCAGAATGCAGATGCAGGAGGATCGCAGCGATTTCGCTGCTTTTTCGATCATACTCGGGAGGAGCAGTCGTTCGACGTTGCCTTCCACGAGGACAGCGGCATCGGAGAAAAACAGGTCGCAATGAGTGAGTTTTAGATACCGTTGCAAGAAGTCGCGATGCTCGGTTTCTTGCGCGTAAAAGGCGGAGAGGTTCAGCACTTCCGTAATTTGGTCGGTCCCGATAACGTCACGCCGGAAGTAGCGAATGGGTTTAAAACCTCGCTCATACAGGATGTGCGGGAAGTGCGTCGTGATGACGGCTTGGCTCGCAAATGAGCCACCTGCCTCATCCGGTATGGCCAGCAACTCAAGAATGTTGCGTATAAACACCTGCTGCAATTGCGCGTGGAGGTGCGCTTCGGGCTCTTCAATGAAAATGAGATGCAGCGGCGCTCGCTTCTCCTCCTCGGCTTTCCAGCGCTCCTGAAGGTCGAGCACCTTGACTACCATATAGATCAGATTTTTGAAGCCGAGCCCGTTGTAGGTGTCGGGTAGGGTGATGGGCTGCGCGCCCCCACCGACAATGTAGTGAACGCGCGCATCCTGAGTCAGGATGGATGCGGGGTTGAGGGCCGACTTAATTTCGAGGCGCGGGTTGTTGAGACCGGGGTAGCCTAACCGCCCCAACCGCTCCAACGTGTCTTTGAAAACTTCGGCGAGATGCTTGTTGAGACCCACTTCAGAATCGAAGAGCGCTTTGAGTGCCTGATGATCGTCCTGACGTTGATCGAGATTGCGCTGATAGAAGCGGCTCAGCCGTTTCGACAAATCTTCTGAGCGCCCGCCCCCGGTGGCGGTGGACGGGTCCGCAAGATGCCGCTGAGCGTTCAAGAAATCGACCTTGATTAGGGACTTTAGCCCGGAAATCTCACACGGGAAGGTGCATCGGGCTCTGAAATCGGCGAAAGTTCTTGTTGGAAAAGCAAAATCCGCGAGCGAGGCCAGAGACCCGATGCAGACAGAGTG
>NZ_JABEQJ010000079.1 GCF_014174255.1 Gluconacetobacter sacchari | reverse complement strand
ATTTCCCCAGTTTGACCGAGGATCGTCCTGGCGGGGGCATGCCCCCGCCAGGACGATCGTTCCCCAAATAACCTGCGCATCCCGGCAGAAGGGCGAGCAGGTGATTGGCGTAAGGGAGACTGTGTTGATCCACGAATTGAAACGACAGGGACTGGGTGTCAGCGCGATCGCGCGACAGACGGGCCTGGACCGCAAGACGGTGCGCAGATATCTGGCCCGGGGTATTGAGGCCCCGCGCTACAACCCCCGCGAGGAGAGCGAGCGCATTGCCGAACGCTTTTGCAGCTATTTGCTGGGACGACTGGAGGCGTATCCTGGACTTTCCGCTCGCCGGCTGCACCGCGAGATCACGCCGATGGGATACGAGGGGGCCTATTCGACGCTGACGGAATATCTGCGGCTCGTCAGGCCACAGGTGCCCAAGGTGTTCGAACGGCGTTTCGAGACCGCTCCTGGCGAACAGGCGCAGGTGGATTTCGCCGAATTTCCGGTGACGTTCCTGACCGAGCCTCAGGCGCCTCGCAAAGTCTGGCTTTTCAGCATGGTGCTGGGACACAGCCGCTGGCTCTGGGGCCGGTTCTGCCCGAACCAGACCCTGGAAACCGTCCTGCGCTGCCACATCGCCGCCTTCGAGGCGATGGGCGGAAGCTGCACCGAGATCCTCTATGACCGCATGAAAACCGCGGTTCTCGGCGAAGACCCCACGGGGGTCATCACCTATAATCCCTCGCTGGTCGCTCTGCTCGACCATTACGGCAGCGCGCCGCGCGCGTGCCAGCCGTATCGCGCCAAGACAAAGGGCAAGGTCGAGCGGCCGTTCCGGTATATCCGGCAGGATTTCTTCCTCGGGCAGAGTTTTCGTGACCTTGATGAACTCAATGCCCGCTTCGACGACTGGTTGCGCTCCATCGCCAATGCCAGGTGTCATGCCACGACCGGTCGTATCGTCGCGGAACATTTCGCCGACGAGCGGTCTCATTTGCGCGCCCTGCCGGCTCATCCGTATGACGCCGTCCTGACGGTCGAGCGCCGCGTCAGCCGCGAGGGCATGGTCTCGATCGGCGGCAATCTTTACAGCGTGCCGGATACCGCTCGACGGCGCATTCTCGAGATCCAGAACCACCCGACGGAAGTCCGGATCTTCGAGGAGGGCGCCATGATCGCCCGCCATCCGGTGCTGGACGGGCGTAACCAGCGCCGTGTCGATCCTGCGCACCGCAAGGCCGTGCCGGCGGCGCGCCAGATCAGGACCTCGCCCGAGCGAACCAACGTCGCACGCCGGCCCCTCGCTTTCTATGAGGCAGTCGCTCGCAGGCTGGCCACCACAGGAACGGGGGATCGGCCATGACGCCTGTGACCGAACGCATCCGCCAGAGCCTGGTCCACCTGCATATGGCGCGGGCCCTGGAAACCCTCGACCAGACCCTCGGTCGCCTCGAGCGCGGCGACATCAGCGCGATCGAGGCCATCGACGAACTGCTGGCCGAGGAACTCAGCCTGCGGGAGGGACGGCGCATCGGCGTCGCCCTGCGAACCGCGCGTCTCATGCCGATCAAGACACTCGAAAGCTTTGATTTTTCCTTCCAGCCCTCCCTCGAGCGAAACCGGATCATGGCAATCGCCCAACTCGAGTTTATCGGCCGCGCGGAAGTCGTCCATTTCCTTGGCCCGCCCGGGACAGGCAAGAGCCACCTCGCCACAGCCATCGGTGTCGCGGCGGTCAAGGCGGGACGCAGCGTCTATCGCTGCACCCTCGCCGAACTGATCGAGGCGCTCGCTCGCGCCGAGCGCGAAGGCCGCCTCGCGGAGAAGATCCGTTTCTACGCCCGTGCCGCGCTGCTGATCGTCGACGAGATCGGATACCTGCCGATCACCAGCGGGGGCGCCAATCTGTTTTTCCAGTTGGTCAACGCCCGATACGAGAAGGGATCGATGATCCTGACCTCCAACAGGGGCTTTGCCGAATGGGGCGACGTGTTCGGCGATCCGGTGGTGGCAACCGCGCTCCTCGATCGTCTCCTCCACCATGCCATCGTCGTGCAGATCGAAGGGGCCAGTTACCGGTTGCGTCAACACGCGGACCTGGTGCCGGAACACACCCGGGCCCATGCCAATCTCACCCCGCCGCCGCTACCAAAACGCCGTGGACGGCCACCCAGGAGAGAAACCGACGATCAAGGCCCTGGCTGATCCCCAGAAACCAGAAACTGGGGATTTTTCATCCAGCACTTTTGCGGACTTTTCATCCAGCATTTACA
>NZ_JABEQJ010000078.1 GCF_014174255.1 Gluconacetobacter sacchari | reverse complement strand
TCAACGTCAAAAAATCCCGCCTGCTTCACGATCCATACTCCAATCAACGCAAGGAAAATGGAATCACAGAGCAGACCTCAAAACCAGAGGGTTTTTCGAACCCTCCAGGTGTGGACTGGCACAATCCGCAGAAAACATGGAGACCTGAACTGGCGGGATGATAAAAACTGCGCCAGGTCAGCATATACTGGTACGCTTTTGAGCGCCCATGTGATCAACTGTCTTCATGACGGGAGATACGGACGACATCATCGCCTTGCGAGCGGCGCTTGCCGCTGCCGAGGCGCGTGCCCAGGTCGCGGAAGCCCGAGCGGCCAGCGCCGAAGCGCAGATCGCCCACCTCAAACATCTTATCGCGCGGATGCGCCAGGATCGTTTCGGCGCCTCGTCGGAGCGAGGACGCCGCCTGCTGGCCCAACTCGAACTCGAACTGGAAGAGTTGGAGACGACACTCGCCGAGGACGCGCCCGAAAACGCCGCGGATCCCGCCGTCCGTGCGACAGCCCCCTGGAGCAACCGGGGACGCCAGCCGCTGCGTGCCGATCTGCCGCGCGAGCGGGTCGTCATCCCCGCACCGACACAGTGTCCGTGCTGTGGCAGCGATCGTCTGAGCAAACTGGGGGAGAGCGTCACCGAGACGCTGGAGGTGATCCCGCGCCAGTTCAAGGTCATACAGACGGTGCGGGAGAAGTTCACCTGCCGGGACTGCGAGAGCATCACCCAGCCACCCGCCCCCTTCCATCCGATCGCGCGCGGACGCGCCGGCCCATGGCTGCTGTCGACCATCCTGTGCGACAAATTCCTGCAGCATCTGCCGCTGAACCGCCAGAGCGAAGCCTTTGCCCGCGAAGGGATCGATCTCGACACGTCGACATTGGCCGACTGGGTGGGGGCCTGCACCGCGACGTTGGCCCCCCTGACTGCGCTGATCCGGGCGCATGTGCTGGCGGCACAACGCCTGCACGCGGACGACACCATCGTGCCGGTTCTGGCCAAAGGCCGGACAGTCACCGGACGATTGTGGAATTATGTGCGCGACGATGGCCCGTTTGGAGGCACAGCACCCCCAGCCGCCTGGTTCCGTTATTCCCGGGACCGCAAGGGCGAGCATCCCACGGACCATCTCACGGGCTGGACCGGCATCGTGCAGTCAGACGCCTATGCGGGATATAACGCTCTGGCGAAGCCGGGACGTCAGCCTGCGCCAGTGATCTCAGCCGGGTGCTGGGCGCATGGACGCAGGGGATTGTTCAAAATCGCCGAGAGGGACAAGGCGCCCCTCGCCATAGAGGCAGTAGGCAGGATCGACGCCATATTCCAGGCCGAGCGCACCATCAACGGTACGCCCCCGGAACATCGGCTGGCAGTCCGTCAAACAGACATAGCGCTTCTGGTCGACGATCTGTTCGACTGGATGCGGGAGTGTTGCCGGCGCATGTCGACCACAAATCCCGTCGCCCAGGCCATGAACTATTTTCTACGGCGTGCCGATACATTCACACGATTCCTCACTGATGGCCGGATCTGCCTGACAAACAATGCGGCCGAACGTGCCCTGCGTGGCGTCGCTCTCGGAACGGGCATGGCTGTTCGCTGGTTCCGATCGTGGCGGAGAGCGCGCCGCCGCCATGTATTCCCTGATCGTCACCGCGCGCCTGAACGATGTCGATCCCCAGGCATGGCTCGCCGATGTCCTGGTACGGATCAATGACATCCCCAATCCACGCCTCCATGAACTCCTGCCATGGCACTGGAAGGTCGGATCTGCCACTCTGGCGGCATGACAGCGCTCCACAGCTTTAACGAAATCGCATCCATGCGTATCGAACTGACGGATACCGCGCCCCTGATCTGGCGTGAGGTTGACGTTCCGACCTCGCTGACGCTCAGGACGCTGCATGAGGTCATTCAGGTGACGATGGGATGGCTCGATTACCATCTGTGGGAATTCACGGTCGGTGATCAACGCTACGGCTTGTCTGATAACGAAGACTGGGGTGGGCTGCCACGCCGGGACGCCGCCAAAACCCGACTGCGCGATCTTCTGACAGCATCCCGTCTCGAAATGGTCTACGAATATGACTTCGGTGACGGATGGCGCCATCGCCTCCTCATCAACAATGTCCGCCAGGGAAAGGTCAGGGAAGGGTACCCCAGATACATCGCCGGCCAATATGCCTGTCCGCCAGAAGACTGCGGCGGCATTCCCGGATTCTGTCACATGCTTGAAGCCCGGGCCGATCCCGACCATCCAGACCATGACGAAGTCAGTGACTATCTCGAAGATTGGGACCCCAACGAGATCGATGAGCTTCCGCTCAGAAACGCCCTGGACCGCATCGCCAACAGACGCAACGCTGTCCGCACAAGACTCAACAAGACCATGAAATCCAGTTCCTGAGTCGCGTCTCACGCCGGATGCTTACTTCCTCGCCGCGCTGGCCGAAATCGAAGTCGCCGAACGCAATGCCCGCCGGATCGGGCGTCATCTCCAGCAGTCAGGTCTCCCTGGCGGCAAGACCTTCGCCACGTTCGAT
>NZ_JABEQJ010000077.1 GCF_014174255.1 Gluconacetobacter sacchari | reverse complement strand
TTTTCTGGTCTGGGTCAGCTATGAGGCATGAGCGACACAAGAGATCAGAATGGTACACTACCTGCGAGCCTCGCAGGTAGTGTTGCAGACAGGCTCCAAAGGAGCGGTGGAGCGTCAGGCACGCGGGACGACGCGATGCGGATCGAGATCGTTTCGGATCGGCGCCGTTGGCATGCCCCCGAATTTCGTGAGCGCGTGGTGCGTGCGTCATACGAGAGCCGTCTGCCGCTGCGGGAGGTGGCCCGGCAGTATGGGATCTGCCCGAGCCTGCTGTTTCGCTGGCGGAAGCTGGCGCGGGAGGGACGCCAGACCAAAGGCAAAACCGCGTTCGTGCCCGTCATGATGGCGCCGTCACCTCAGGCCATAGAGGAAAGACAGTCGGGATATGTGGGGCAACACGGTCACACCAGCCTGGTCTTTCCAGACGGCGTGCGGCTGGAGTTCGGCACGACCGTTTCGGGTGAGCGTCTGCGGGAGATCGTTTCCGCCCTGCGTTCGTGATCCCGCTTCCCTCCACGCTGCGGATCTGGCTGGCGGCGGGCGTGACCGATATGCGACTGGGCATGCCCGGGCTGGCGTTGAAGGTCCAGGAAGCGTTGGGTCGTGACCCTTTCGCGGGCGATGTCTATGCCTTCAGGGGACGACGCGGCGACCTGGTGAAACTGATCTGGCACGATGGGATCGGCCTTTCATTATATGCGAAGCGGATCGAGCGCGGGCATTTCCTGTGGCCTTCGGCAAAGGATGGGGCAATTCATCTTTCCGCGTCACAATTGAGTTGTCTGCTCGAGGGCGTGGATTGGCGAAATCCGCAGAAAACATGGAGACCTGAACTGGCGGGATGATAAAAACTGCGCCAGGTCAGCCTATACCGGTACCCTTTTGAGCGCCCATGTGATCAACTGTCTTCATGACGGGAGACACGGACGACATCATCGCCTTGCGTGCGGCGCTTGCCGCAGCCGAGGCGCGTGCCCAGGTCGCCGAACTCCGGGCGTCTACCGCCGAAACTCGGGCCACTGATGCGGAAGCGCGCGCGGCCAGCGCCGAAGCGCAGATTGCCCACCTTAAACATCTCATCGCGCGGATGCGCCAGGACCGTTTCGGCGCCTCGTCGGAGCGGGGGCGCCGCCTGCTGGCCCAGCTCGAACTCGAACTGGAAGAGCTGGAGACGACGCTCGCCGAGGACGCGCCCGAAAATGCGACGGATCCCGCCGTCCGGGCGACAGCCCCCCGAAGCAACCGGGGACGCCAGCCCCTGCGCGCCGATCTGCCGCGCGAGCGGGTCGTTATCCCCGCGCCGACACATTGTCCATGCTGTGGTGGCGACCGTCTGAGCAAGCTGGGCGAAAGCGTCACCGAAACGCTGGAGGTGATCCCGCGCCAGTTCAAGGTCATTCAGACCGTGCGGGAGAAGTTCACCTGCCGGGATTGCGAGAGCATAACCCAGCCACCCGCGCCCTTCCACCCGATCGCGCGCGGGCGCGCCGGCCCATGGCTGCTGTCGACCATCCTGTGCGACAAGTTCCTGCAGCATCTGCCACTGAACCGGCAGAGCGAGGCCTTTGCCCGCGAAGGGATCGATCTCGACACGTCGACACTGGCCGGCTGGGTGGGGGCCTGCACGGCGACGCTGGCGCCGTTGACCGCACTGATCCGGGCGCATGTGCTGGCAGCCCAACGCCTGCACGCGGACGACACTACTGTGCCCGTATTGGCAAAAGGTCGGACAGTCACCGGACGATTGTGGAATTACGTGCGTGATGATGGCCCGTTTGGAGGCGTAGCGCCCTCAGCCGTCTGGTTCCGTTATTCCCGGGACCGCAAGGGCGAACATCCTGTCGACCATCTCACGGGCTGGACCGGCATCGTGCAGTCTGACGCCTATGCGGGTTATAACACTCTGGCGAAGCCGGGACGCCAACCCGCGCCGGTCGTCTCCGCCGGATGCTGGGCCCACGGACGCAGAGGGCTGTTCAAAATCGCCGAGAAGGACAAGGCCCCGCTGGCTATAGAGGCGGTGCGCCGCATCGACGCCATATTCGAAGCCGAACGCGCCATCAACGGCACGTCCGCGGAACACCGGCTGGCTGTCCGTCAAACAAACATCGTGCCTCTGGTCGAGGAGCTGTTCGACTGGATGCGGGAGTGTTGCCGGCGCATGTCGACCAAAAATCCCGTTACCCAGGCCATGAATTATTTTCTCAGACGTGCCGATACATTCACACGTTTCCTCACTGATGGCCGGATCTGTCTCTCAAACAATGCAGCGGAACGCGCCCTGCGCGGCATCGCCCTGGGCAGAAAAGCCTGGCTGTTCGCCGGCTCCGATCGTGGCGGAGAGCGCGCCGCCGCCATGTATTCCCTGATCGTCACCTCGCGCCTGAACAATGTCGATCCTCAGGCCTGGCTCGCCGATGTGCTCACCCGTATCAACGACATCCCCAATCCCCGCCTCCACGAACTCCTCCCCTGGCATTGGAAAGCTCTCCACCAGGACCACAATACCATCGCCGCCTGACAATGCCCGCGCCTCTCGCCGGATGGTTAC
>NZ_JABEQJ010000076.1 GCF_014174255.1 Gluconacetobacter sacchari | reverse complement strand
GTAATCATCCGGCGAGAGACGCGGGCGTATTCAGGCGGCGATGGTATTGTGGACCTGCTGGTGGGCTTTCCAGTGCCAGGGCAGGAGTTCATGGAGGCGTGGATTGGGGATGTCATTGATCCGTGCCAGGACATCGGCGAGCCATGCGTGGGGATCGACATCGTTCAGACGCGCGGTGACGATCAGGGAATACATGGCGGCGGCGCGCTCTCCGCCACGATCGGACCCGGCGAACAACCAGGCTTTCCTGCCCAGGGCGATGCCGCGCAGAGCGCGTTCTGCTGCATTGTTTGAGAGGCAGATCCGGCCGTCAGTGAGGAATCGTGTGAATGTATCGGCACGTCTGAGAAAATAGTTCATGGCGTGGGCAACGGGATTTTTGGTCGACATGCGCCGGCAACACTCCCGCATCCAGTCGAACAGACCCGTAACCAGTGGCGCGATGCTCTCCTGGCGGACCGTTAGCCGGTGCGCCGCGGTCGTGCCGTTGATGGCGCGCTCGGCCTCGAATATGGTGTCGATCCTGCCTACTGCCTCTATGGCGAGGGGCGCCTTGTCCTTCTCGGCGATTTTGAACAGCCCTCTGCGTCCGTGGGCCCAGCATCCGGCGGAGACAACCGGCGCGGGTTGGCGTCCCGGTTTCGCCAGAGTGTTATAACCCGCATAGGCGTCTGACTGCAAAATGCCGGTCCAGCCGGTGAGATGGTCCGTGGGATGTTCGCCCTTGCGGTCCCGGGAATAACGGAACCAGACGGCTGGGGGCGCTGTGCCTCCAAAGGGGTGATCGTCCCGCATATAATTCCACAATCGTCCGGTGACTGTCCGGCCTTTCGCCAGAACCGGCACGGTGGTGTCATCCGCGTGCAGGCGTTGTGCCGCCAGCACATGCGCCCGGATCAGCGTAGTCAGGGGGGCCAGCGTCGCGGTGCAGGCCCCCACCCAGTCGGCCAGTGTCGACGTGTCGAGATCGATCCCTTCGCGGGCAAAGGCATCGCTCTGGCGGTTCAGCGGCAGATGCTGCAGGAACTTGTCGCATAGAATGGTCGACAGCAGCCATGGGCCTGCGCGTCCGCGCGCGATCGGATGGAAGGGGGCGGGTGGCTGAGTGATGCTCTCGCAGTCCCGGCAGGTGAACTTCTCCCGCACCGTTTGGATGACCTTGAACTGGCGCGGGATCACCTCCAGCGTCTCGGTGACGCTCTCCCCCAGCTTGCTCAGACGATCGCTGCCACAGCACGGACACTGTGTCGGTGCGGGGATAACGACCCGCTCGCGCGGCAGGTCGGCACGCAGGGGCTGGCGTCCCCGGTTGCTCCGGGGTGCTGTCGTGCGGACAGCGGGATCCGCCGCATTTTCGGGCGCGTCCTCGGCGAGCGTCGTCTCCAGTTCTTCCAGTTCGAGTTCGAGTTGGGCCAGCAGGCGGCGCCCCCGCTCCGACGAGGCGCCGAAACGGTCCTGGCGCATCCGCGCGATAAGATGTTTGAGATGGGCAACCTGCGCTTCGGCGCTGGCCGCACGGGCTTCCGCGATCTCGGCACGCGCCTCGGCAGCGGCAAGTGCCGCGCGCAAGGCGATGATGTCCTCCGTGTCTCCCGTCATGAAGGCAGTTGATCACATGGGCGCTCAAAAGGGTACCAGTATATGCTGACCTGGCGCGGTTTTATTATCCCGCCAATTCAGGTCTCCATGTTTTCTGCGGATTGCGCCAATCCACACCCTCCAGCAGACAGGTCAATTGTGACGGGGAGAGATGGATCGCCCCGTCCTTTGCCGAAGGCCACAGGAAATGCCCGCGCTCGATCCGCTTCGCATATAAGGAAAGGCCGATCCCATCGTGCCAGATCAGTTTCACCAGGTCGCCGCGTCGGCCCCTGAAGGCGTAGACGTCGCCCGCGAAAGGGTCACGACCCAGTGCTTCCTGGACCTTCAACGCCAGCCCGGGCATCCCCAGGCGCATATCGGTTACACCGGCCGCCAGCCATATCCTCAGCGTGGAAGGAAGCGGGATCATGACCGCAGTGCGCCCACAATCTCACGCAGACGATCGGCGGACAGCCCTGTGTCGAACTCCAGCCGCACACCGTCCGGAAAGACCAGGCTGACGGCTTGGCCGGACAGCGTTCCCTGTTCTCTCCGACGCTCCAATGGCTGCGGCTCGGGGGCCGGGGCCACCATAACAGGTATGAACGATGTCCCGCCTTTGGCTTGCGCTTTGGCCCGAGCCTCTCGCCGCCAGCGAAACACCAGACTTGGATGGATCCCATACTGTGCAGCCACCTCCCTTATGGGGCGTCGGCTCTCGTAGGACGCGATGACCACTCGCGCGCGAAATTCAGGGGCGTGCCAGCGGCGGCGATCCGAAACGATCTCAATCCGCGAGGCGTCCGCCAGCCTGTCTCGCTCGTCGGTCTCTCTACCGCTCCTTTGGAGCCTCTGTGCGGTACTACCTGCGACACTCGCAGGTAGTACCGCGTCCCTATCTCTTAAATCGTTCATGCTTCATAGCTGAACCAGACCAGAAATATTCAGCAAGGCGTCAGTCGCCGGGAGCTTAC
>NZ_JABEQJ010000075.1 GCF_014174255.1 Gluconacetobacter sacchari | reverse complement strand
GTAAGCGCCGATGCAAGGCGGCGTTGACGTAGGGGTTATTTTGCTTTTCGGGCGCGTGTCGCCCATTGCTTTGCCATCTCGTCGAGGCGGCTTTGTATCCAGTCGCCCGCTGGTTTAGCGTGGGGATCGTATTCTTCTCCCAGTTCTTCCACAGCGTTCTCATGGTATTCATGTGTGGGGTCGGCGATGGCTTCCAGTTTTTCAGCGAAACCCCAGGGGCCACCCGAATCTTCTGGCGGGCAGATTCCGTTGGCCTCGATCAGGTGAGGATAGCTGAGCTTCGGGTTGGCTGGTAGAATGGTGTGGATTCTGACGGTATGTTCCCAGCCGTCACCGAAGTCATAAAGATACTGGAAGGATTTGCCTCGCATGCCTTCCAGGGCTTCGGCGAGGGTCGTCTTGCGCGCGTCGAGGGGACCGTCACGACCATAAGAGGGGTCAGGGATGCCAAAACCGGTGTGTCCGAAGCTCATCTCCCAGAGATGAGTGTCGGTCCATGGCAGCACAGCCTGGAAGACGCTGTGCAGACGGTCGAGCCTGATGCCCAGCGGCACTTCGATCAGACGGCTTACCGCTGGTGTCACGTCATCGAGTGTAATCGCCATCCGTACGACGAATGCATTGCTCAAGCGGCCTGCTCCTGTTTCTGGTTCTCTGCCACTGGCCGCCAGTTCCAGGGCAAGAGTTCGTCGATCCGGTTGATCGGGTGGTTGCCAATGCGGGTAATGACATCGGTGAACCAGGCTTCTGGTTCAACGCTGTTGAGACGGCAGGTTTCGACCAGCGAATAAAACAGCGCGGACGCGTCGCCTCCCTTGGTGGAACCGACAAACATCCAGTTGCGGCGGCCGAGGGCAATGCCACGCAGTGCGTTTTCCACGAGATTATTGCTGATCTCGAGCAAACCGTCATCGCAATAGCGAACCATGGCGGCCCAGCGATTGAGAGGATAACGACAGGCCTTTGCCAGAGGGCTGTCCGATGACAATCCGCGCAGCCGCGCCTCCAGCCAAGGTCGGATGGCAGCCAGTTTCGGGCGAGCAAACTGCTGACGCACCTGTCGTCGCCGCCCGGGAGGAGCCCCCTTGATGTCGCGCTCGATCGCAAACAGCTCACCGATCCGCACTACAGCCTCGGCCGCGATCGGGGACGGGTTCTTCTCCAGGATATCGGTAAACTTCCGCCGTGCATGCGCCCAGCATCCGACTTCCGTTACCTCGCGCGGCGCCTTTGTCTTCGCATCACAATACAGAACATTGTAACCTGAATACCCATCCGCCTGAAGGTATCCCCGATAACCGGCGAGATGCGAGGCGGGATGCTTACCGCTTCGGTCGGTTGTAAAACGGAATGCGACGGCAGGGGGCCTCATGTCACCGCTTGAACGATCGTCGCGCAGATAGACCCAGAAATACGCGGTATGGCTGCCGTTCTCGCCCGTCAGTAATGTGACCGGTGTCTCGTCACCATGGATCTTGGAGGCTTCGAGAATGTAGGACACCAGCCGCTCGCCGAGCGGGGCCATAAGCCACGCCAGCTTACGTGCCCACCGCCCCATTACATCGCGATCGATGTCCAGGCCATGGCGACGCAGGATCCTCGATTGACGATACCAGGGCTGATGATCGACGAAACGGCTGACGAGAAGATGACCAAGCAGCGCGCTGCTCACCATCACTTTCGGCAACGGTAGATCGACCGCCGGGACCTGGCGGATGCTTTCGCAGGACCGGCAGGCGATGCGGGGCCGGACATGGCGCAGGACACGGAAGCGAGCCGGGACGTAGTCCAGTACCTCCGTGATGTCCTGACAGATCATGGTCTCGGCGCCGCCACAACTGCATCGTTGCGGACGATGCTCCATCGTGATGCGCGGGATGTGCTCCGGGATTGGCGTGCGGATGCCGGTTTTTCGGGAGGACCGCAGCTTTGGAGCCGCAGGAACGTCATCGTTGGCTGAGACGGCAGCATCGCCGGCTTCGAGCATCAGGTGAAGTTGGGCGATGTCCATCTTCTCGGAGCTGCGCCCGAACCGGGCGCGGAGAAGCTGGGAAAGGCGATGCTCCAGCTTTTCGATCGCCACAAGCTGCACTTTGACGGTCTGCTGAGCAACTACCCTTTTACCGCGCTCCACTTCCATGGCCTCGGCCATCTCCCGCAGCATTTTCTGAAGGAGGATTGGGTCAGTCGGGAGACGATCAAGGTCAAACCGCATACCCTGAATTATAGAGCAAGCAGCCCGCCAAGCCTATGAAAAACTGCGGTTATCCAGTCCTTTATCGCTCATGCCAGCGTCGGCGTCCGAACCTCTTCATGGATGATCGCCTGCCTCCAGTCGAGACCCTCGATCAGCATCGCGACCTGGGCCGCCGAGAGGCGGGCCGCAGATCCCTTCTGGATCCGGGGCCATACGAATTTTCCAGCCTCAAGGCGTTTATAATACAGGCAAAGTCCGGAGCCATCCCAAATCAGAGCTTTCAGTCTGTCGCCCTTTTTGCCGCGGAATAAGAAGACGGCACCGGAAAACGGATCGAGTTGCAAGATATTACTGACCTGAGCTGCCAATCCATCGAAACCTTTGCGCATGTCACACGGCGCCAAAGACAAATAAATCTTAGCCGAAGGGGGAAACACCAAGTTCAACGCTCCAGCTCCCCCACGATGTCGAGGACCAACTTGAGCGCATCCCGATCAACAAACCTGTCAATCGAGATGGTGAAGTCGCCTCCTCGCCGGATGTCGATGCGGCCGACTTCCATCGGTTTGGCAGGCACCTCTGAACCCGCCAGGTCAATCTGCACGAAGCCGGCCATCGCGCCGTGAAGCAATTGTTTGCGCCAAGTATAGAGCTGCCCGGTACCGATCCCGTAACGCCGGGCAATAGCCGCAACGATCGCGCCTGGTTGCGTCGTTTCCTTCAGGATCGAGAGTTTCTCCTCAGTGCTCCAGTGCCGCCGCCGCTCCGTGCGTACAATCACCTCGCTATCCTTGAGAGCACTCATACGAGGCTCGTTCGACTGCTCAATATCCACTCACACGGCCCTCCATCTGCAATGCGAGCTTTACGCTATCACCATGGAAAACAAGGCCGGGTTCCATCGGCGCTTACGAAG
>NZ_JABEQJ010000074.1 GCF_014174255.1 Gluconacetobacter sacchari | reverse complement strand
AATAGACGCGTTCGGCGATGTTGGTGGCATGGTCGCCGATCCGCTCCAGGTTCTTGGCGATGAACAGCAGATGCGTGCAGGACCGGATGGTACGCGGGTCCTCCATCATGTACGTCACCAGTTCGCGGAACATCGCGGTATACAACTCGTCCACCGCCGCGTCCGACTGCCAGACCTCGACCGCCCGTTCGCTGTCGTGCTGGCTCATGGCGTCGATCGCGCGGCGCAGGTTCTCCTGCACCAGCCGCCCCATGGTGCGCAGCCCGCCGGGCGAAAGCCGCGCATCTCCCGCATCCAGCCGCAGCGTGCGGCGCGCGATGCTGGCGGCGCAGTCGCCGATGCGCTCCAGGTCCCCCGAAATCTTCATCGCCGCCACGATCTCGCGCAGGTCGCCCGCCATCGGCGCCCGCAGCGCCAGCAGGCGGATCGACAGGGTCTCGATCTCGCGCTCCAGCTCGTCCACCTGCGGGTCGCGCTCCGACACTTCCATCGCCGCGTCCTCATCCCGATCGATGATCGCGGCCATCGCCATCACCATCTGGCTTTCGACGATTCCTCCCATCCGCACCAGCATGCCCCGAACCTGGTCCAGTTCCTGCTCGTAGCTCCTGACGGTGTGCGCCTGTTCCTTGACCACGGTGCCTCTCCCCTGCCTGGCGCACTCAGCCGAAGCGGCCGGTGATGTAATCCTGGGTCCGCCGCTCGCGCGGGGCGGTGAACATCCGGTCGGCGCTGTCCACCTCGACCAGTTCGCCCAGGTAGAAGAACGCCACCCGATCCGCGCAGCGCGCCGCCTGCTGCATGTTATGCGTCACGATCGCGATCGTGAACTCGCCTTTCAGTTCGTCCAGCAGTTCCTCGATCCGCGCCGTCGAGATCGGGTCCAGCGCGCTCGTCGGCTCGTCCAGCAAAATCACCTCCGGCCGCGTCGCGATCGTCCGCGCGATGCACAGCCGCTGCTGCTGCCCCCCCGACAGCGCCGCCGCGGACGCGCCCAGCCGGTCCTTCACCTCCGCCCACAGCGCCACCCGCCGCAGCACGTCCTCAACCCGACCGTCCATCTCCGAACGCGACAGCCGCTCGTGCAGCCGCACACCGAACGCGATGTTCTCGTAGATCGACATCGGAAACGGCGTCGGCTTCTGGAACACCATCCCCACCCGCGCCCGCAGCACGTTCAGGTCCAGCTCCGACGACAGGATGTTCCGACCGTCGAACAGCACCTCCCCCGTCGCCCGCTGCCCGGGATACAGGTCATACATCCGGTTCAGCACCCGCAGCAGCGTCGATTTCCCGCACCCGGACGGCCCGATCATCCCCGTCACCCGCCGCGCAGGGAAATCCATCGTGATGCCCTTCAGCGCGTGGTTCGCCCCATACCAGAAATCCAGCCCCCGCACCGCCAGCGCCGCGTCCTGCATCACCGTCCCATCCATGATCCAATGTCCCAACCCGTCAGGTTCAGCGTCAGCGCCCGGCACCGGACTGCCGGCTCCATACCCGCACCAGCACGTTCAGCGCCAGCACGCCCGTCGTGATCAGCAGCGCCCCCGTCCACGCAAGCTGCACCCAGTCGTCATAGGCCGACCCCGCATATTGATAGATCGCCACCGGCAGGCTCGCCATCGGCGCCCCAAGGTCCAGCGACCAGTTCATGTTCCCCAGCGACGTGAACAGCAGCGGCGCCGTCTCGCCGGACACCCGCGCCACCGCCAGCAGGATCCCCGTCAGCACTCCGCTCCGCGCCGCCCGCAGGCACACCTGCAACACAACCCGCCATTTCGGCGCCCCCAGCGCATACGCCGCCTCGCGCATCGTCAGCGGCACCAGCCCCAGCATGTCCTCCGTCGTCCGCACCACCACCGGCACAAACAGCACCGCCAGCGCGATCGCGCCCGAAATCCCCGAGAAATGCCCGAACGGCATCACCAGCAGCATATACACGAACAACCCCACCAGGATCGACGGCGCCGACAGCATCATGTCCGACACGAACCGCACCAGGTCCACCACACGCCCGTCGCGCGCATATTCCGACAGGTAGATCCCCGTCAGCAGCCCCACCGGCGTCCCGATCGCCGCCGCGAACCCCGTCTGCACCAGGCTGCCCACGATCGCGTTCGCCAGCCCGCCATTGCTCCCGGGCGGCGCCATCGCATGCACCAGCGTCCCCCACGACAGCCCGGGCAGCCCCCGCACCAGCAGCGTCAGCAGGATCGACCCCAGCGCCAGCAGCACGATCGCCGTCGCCCCGATGCTCAGTCCCGTCGCCACCCGGTCCACCACCCGCCGCCGCAGCGCCAGGCTCCCCGGACGGTTCCAGCCCGCCTTCTCCACCATCTCAGCCCACTCCCCGGCGCATCAGCAGCCGCGAGCAGGCCAGCGTCAGGAACGAGATCACCATCAGGATGAACCCCAGCGCCAGCAGCGACGCCAGCTTCAGGCTCCCCGCCGGGCTCTCGGGAAATTCCAGCGCGATCAGCGACGCAATCGTGTTCCCCGGCGCAAACAGCGACCAGCCGATCCGGTTCGCGTTGCCGATCACGAACGTCACCGCCATCGTCTCGCCCAGCGCCCGCCCCATCCCCAGCATCACCCCGCCGATCAGCGCCGGGCGCGACCAGGGCAGCGTCACGCTGCGCATCACCTCCCACCGCGTCGCGCCCAGCCCATACGCGCTCTCGCGGATCTGCCCAGGCATCGCCATGAACACGTCGCGCATCACCGCGCAGACAAACGGCGTCACCATCACCGCCAGCACCAGCCCCCCCGTCAGCAGCCCCGTCCCATATGGCGGCCCCTGGAACAGCGCCCCGATCCCCGGCACATGCCCCAGATGCACCCGCGCCCATGGCTGCACATACCGCGCCATCACCGGCACGATCACGAAAAAGCCCCACATCCCGAAAATGATCGACGGCACCGCCGCCAGAAGCTGCACCGCCATCCCGATCGGACCCGCCACAACCGCGGGCGCCATCTCCACCAGCCAGAACGCAATCCCGAACGCCAGCGGCACCGCGAACACAAGCCCCAGAACCGTCGTCACCACAGACCCGAACACCGGCGCCGCCGCGCCAAACTGCTCCGAAACCGGGTTCCACACCGTGCTCCACACAAAGCCGGGGCCAAACGACGACCACGCGGAAACCCCACCCCACGCCAAAACCGCAATCAACCCACCCAGAAGAGCAAGCATCAGCCATCCGCACAGGCGCACAAGCCCCGCAAATATCCGGTCGCC
>NZ_JABEQJ010000073.1 GCF_014174255.1 Gluconacetobacter sacchari | reverse complement strand
CTTCGCTTTGAACTCCGCGCTGTAGCGCTTTCTCGTCGTCTTCATTCCCGTCCATTCCTTCAGGTCGGGATGAGCTTAACACCCTGTCCGATTTTCCGGCTCCACCTCAGCCATCCGATGTCAGTCTGATCTGATCAAGGCACAGCCTTCTCGTCATCGTTGCCAGGCCGATTTGTCAGGATGGCGCTCGTGATGAGCTGAACGAGATGATCGGCCCGTGGTGCGAATGAGGGTTGGTCGACCGCCCAGCCGAGAGCCGTTATCAGGGCGAACAGGTCGTCCCCATTCATATCGGCGCGCGCCGTTCCCTCGCCCTGAGCGCGAAGCAGTAGTCGCGCGCCTGCCGAGTGCACCGCCTCGCAGGAGGCATAAAGAGCGGAGTCCGGGTTGGTGTGGGCGGCCGCCATCATGGCAACGACACCCCTGTAGCCCTGGGTGAACGCCACCAAATCCCGAAACCACGAGAGCAGCGCGTTGTCGGCCGAAGCTGAGGTTTCGAGTTCCGCCGCCTGCTGCGTCAAGGCGTCCAGACGGGTGCACAGCAGGGCTTCAAACAGGGCTTCCCGCGTCGGGAAATGGCGAAGCAGCGTGGCCAGGCCGACGCCGGCGCGGCGGGCAATATCGCGCATCGATGCGTCGGCGCCATGCTCGGCGATGGCATCACGCGCGACGTTAAGAATCTGGCTGCGATTTTTTTCTGCGTCGGCTCGCATGGACTGCCTTGCTAAATGGATCAGTGATCCATATATCCGGATCGGTGATCCATTAGATAGTCTGCCTGTGCACAGATGGCAACAGGCCGCTGTCCGACACGACGGAAGGAAAGTCATGGGAAAGCTCGCGAGCAAGGTTGCCGTCATCACCGGCGGGGCCACTGGAATCGGCCTCGCTGCGGCAAAGCGCTTCATCGAGGAAGGCGCCTTCGTCTTCATCTTCGGCCGCCGGCAGGATGCGCTCGACGCCGCCGCGGCCGAACTTGGCCCCAATGCGCGGGCGGTGCAGGGTTCGGTTTCCGATGAGGCCGACCTCGACCGCCTCTACGCGACGGTGAAGGCCGAACGCGGAACCCTTGACATCGTCTTGGCCAATGCCGGGGCGGGAAGTCCGCTTCCGCTCGGCAAGATCACTGCCGGGCACATTGATGAAACCTTCGACACCAATGTGAAGGGCACGATCTTCACGGTCCAGAAGGCGCTGCCGCTGATGGGGCCGGGAGGTTCGATCATCCTGACCGGATCGAGCGCCGGCACCACGGGCGCGCCGGGGTTCACTGCCTACAGCGCAAGCAAGGCGGCCGTGCGTAACCTCGCGAAGACCTGGGCAGAGGACCTGAAGGGCACGGGCATCCGGGTCAACGTGCTGTCGCCCGGACCGACGGCGACCGAACTCGCGAAAGAAGCGCTGGGCGAGGAAGGTCAGAAGGTTTTCGCCTCGATGAATCCGCTCCAGCGGATGGCCGATCCGGCGGAAATCGGCGCGGTGGCAGTCTTTCTCGCCTCACCGGACAGCAGTTTCATGACCGCCAGCGAGGTCGCCGTCGACGGCGGCCTGGCGCAAATCTGATGCGCCACGCTTAGCCGGCCACTCCAGTAATCCGACCAAACACACCACGGAAGAATATAGAATGGACCAAGCTCTTAAAGGAAAAACTGCTCTCGTTACCGGGGCGTCGCGGGGCATTGGCCGCGCCATCGCCGAACGTCTCGCAAAAGATGGTGCGACGGTCGCGCTGACCTATAATGCCAGCAAATCTGGCGCAGACGAGGCGGTCGCGGCCATCGAGAAAGCCGGAGGCACCGCCTTCGCGGTCCACGCGGACCTCGTTGACCCAGCGACCGTCCCGACCTTGTTCGAGAGACTCGACGGCCAGTTCACCAAGCGGAACGGCAGCAAAGCCCTCGACATTCTGGTCAACAACGCCGGCAATTTCGGCTTTGTTGGTTTCAAGGACGCGACGCCGGACAGTTGGGACACCCTGATCGCGGTTTACGCCCGCGCCCCCTTCTTCATCGTTCAGGCCGCTCTGGATCGCCTCGCCGATGGCGGACGCGTCATCAACATCTCTTCCGCTGCCGCGACGAAGCCCGTGACGGCCGCGCCCGTCTATTCGATGGCCAAAGCGGCGATCAACAACCTGACCCATACGCTCGCAATCGAACTGGGGCCGCGCGGAATTACCGCGAACGCCGTGGCGCCGGGCTACACGCGAACGGACGCGAACGCCGCCTTTCGGGAGAATCCCGAACTCGCAAAGGCAGTCGAGGCCCAAATCGCGCTGGGCCGCTTTGGCGAGCCTTCGGAAATCGCCGCCGTTGTGGCGTTCCTGGCCTCCGATGACGGCCATTGGGTGACGGGCCAGACGATTGAGGCGAGCGGCGGCTACAAGCTCTGACGCGCCGAAAAACCGAAGGAGAATACAATGAGCTACGCAATCATCGGCTTCGGCAAGATCGGCCACGCTCTTGCCAAGGCGTTTGCCCGCAAGGGCATCGAAGTATCCGTCGCCACCACGCGCAATCCGGCAAGCTTTACATCCGATGCAGCCGCGATCGGACCCGAGATCATTCCCACCACCCTGGGGGAAGCCGTCAAGGCGGACATCATCTTTTTGGCTGTCCGCTTCGAGTCGCACCCGGAGGTCGCGAGGGCGCTACCCAATTGGAAGGGCAAGACCATCGTAGACGCGATGAACACGCAGGCCCCGCTTGAGGAACTGGACGGCCTCCCGTCCTCCGCCGTCGTCGCGAAGGCGTTCACCGGCGCCAGGCTGGTGAAAGGCTTCAATCATCTGGTCGCTGCCGTCTTGGACCAGGACCCCGCCGTGCATGGAGGCAGGAGAGTGGTGTTCCTGGCGAGCGACGACGAGAGCGCCGCAGCGGAGATCGGCGCGCTTGCGGAAAAGCTCGGTTTCGCGCCAATCAACCTTGGCGGGCTTTCGGAAGGTGGGCTGCTCGTCCACGCGCGCGGCGATCGCTGGGGCCGCCTGATCTTCAAGGATTTGGTCAAGTTCGACTGATGAATTGTGCCTGGGCGCTGCGCCATGAAGGCCAGCGCCCACATTTGAATACAACAATCCATCTTACTTGCGTTCTCGGGCGGCGCTCCCGCGAAGCGGGTTCGTGTACGGGGTGCACTGCAATCGGGCCGTTGATCAACGGACGGTATGGAAACTGTCAAACGAATTGAAGAACTGACCCCTTTGGCGAAACGAGGAACTGCCCCCCTCATGATGTGGTTGTCTCGACTTCCCTGATGGACGCTCCGGCCTTCTGCAGAAGGCCG
>NZ_JABEQJ010000072.1 GCF_014174255.1 Gluconacetobacter sacchari | reverse complement strand
GCCCAGCATGCGGCCTCGCGCACGCGCACGGCGCCAGCGACATCGGGTTTGTAGAGTTCCCTGAAACCAGCGTAAGCATCTGCCTGGAGAATGCCGGAGAAGGTCGCCAGATGGGTCTGAGGATGGATCCCCTTGCGATCGGGAGAGAACCAGTAGGCGACCGCCGGCGGATCATCGCCGCCCCAGGAGCTGGGGTCGCGCAGATAGGTCCAGATCCGTCCTTCCTTGACGCCGCGCGGCTTGCCGGCCTGGCGCAGGCGAGGATCGAGAACCTGGATCGGGGTATCGTCGGCATGGAGGAGATCGGACGCTGTCACCTCCTGACGGATCAGCGTGGCCAGCGGACGGAGCACGGCGACCGCCTGACCGCACCAGTCGATCAGGGTCGAGCGGGGGATTTCGACACCCTGACGGGCAAAGATCTCGCTCTGCCGGTAGAGCGGCAAGCGAGTCGCGCGGGGGAATCCCACCCCCGCGCGCTCCCAGAACCGTACGTGAACCTCTCAGCTCATACGGCTCCCAGCGTCCGGCCGTTGCCATGCAAAAGCGGCCAATGAGCAAACAGACCCGGCGATGAACGGATCACGCGTGCGAGCCAATCCCGAGCGCCTTTCGGCCGTTGCCGTAGGCGCTTGAACTTGCGTCGTGCCCATCGAACAAGAAAAGCGTCGATCCGAAGCATCGTCGGATACAGCGCTGACTTGTAGAAGTGGCTGTAATAATTGATCCAACCCCGGATATACGGATTGAACATCCGAGCCAGATCATCGAGCGACTTGTCGCTCCGGGTCTGGAGTGTCCATCGCCGGATCGCCTGTCGAATTGCCTTCAGCGCCGTTGGGCTGGCCGCCGGGAGGTAGGACACCCCAAACAGCCCGCCCCTCCATTTCGCCAGTCTTGGCCTGAAACTATAGCCAAGGAAGTCGAATTGGATAACTTCGTGATCGCGCTTCCGGTTGGTGTCCTTGCAGTAGACCAGCTTGGTCTTCTCTGGGTGGAGCATCAAACCGCATCCGCGAAACCGAATGTCCAGCGCCTGACGTAACGCCAGGGCTTCGCGCTCGGTATGGCAGTGGCAGACAATGTCGTCCGCATACCGTTCAAACGGTATGCCCGGCATAGTACGCCCAATCCATACGTCGAACGCATAATGCAGGAACAGATTGGCAAGCAGTGGACTGATTACCCCGCCTTGCGGCGTGCCCTGCTCCCGCTGCACAAGATCACCGTCTCCCGTCATCACCGGCACCTTCAACCAGCGCTCGACATAGAGCAACACCCACGGACACTTCGTGTGCTTTCGCACGGCCCGGAGCAACAGTTCATGATCAATGCTGTCGAAGAAACCCTTGATGTCGATGTCTACGACCCAGTCAAACCGCCAGCATCGCTGGCGGGCAACCCGGACCGCGTCGATCGCGGAGCGCCGGGGACGATATCCATATGAATCTCCATGGAACACAGGTTCCAGCAGAGGTTCAAGATATCGGCGGACAACCTCTTGCGCCACACGATCCGCAACCGTGGGAATGCCCAGCGGCCGCGTTCCGCCTGATGCCTTTGGGATGTCCACCCGACGCACGGGTGGCGGCATATAACTGCCCGAGGACATCCGGTTCCAGAGCTTGTAGAGGTTGTCGCCGAGGCGTCCCTCGAAGTTCTGGATCGTCTGTCCATCTATTCCAGCCGCTCCCTGATTGGCCTTCACTCGTTTGAAGGCCTCCCAGATCTCCCGCTTTGGGATGTCGAACGGCTTTGCCCCAGTCATGCGGCTCCTCCCGTCACCGGTTGACCGCCCGCCAGAGCTGAACACCACAATCCCTTCGGTCCAGCGTCATTACAACGCCTTCAATCCTACTACGGATTGTTCTGCCCCTGTGCCCCGCTTCGGTACTCAGGGCCTCGCGGGGATCACCCGCTCGACCTGCTTCCTTGGCATCGGGGCGACAGGTTCCCACGTTACCATGTAAGAGCCTGACCCAGGTTCACGCCGCCTTCGAGCCGGATGCCGCTTGAGCCGGGCTTCAGGACTCCGCTCAAGCTTATCCCGGGGCGACCACCACCCCCGGTTCTGACATCATCCATTCGATTTCGACTTTTCATCGACGGTTCGCTTTCGCTCGTCTCCCTGGGCCTTACCTGACGGGATCGAGTCCCGCCTTTTCCGCGACGCTCACCACCATCGCTCTTTACGACAGCAGCTCGCGGTGGTTTGGATTCCGCTCCTGATCGCGGAATCCGAGGGGCCTGCCCTCATCTCTCACATAGCTCCACACCTCCATCGCTTTTGGTGTGTTCGTTGCACACGGTGATCGTCGAATTTCGAGACCAGGATGTGGGCCAGCAGGCCGGGACCGGCCATGCCGCGCGGCACGGGGCGGGAGGGTGCGGCGGGCTGGACCATCGTCTCGCACTGGCGGCAGGATTTCTTCAGCCGCGCGGTTTCGACGACTTTCAGCTTTGCGGCGATAAACTCGAGGATCTCGGCGACATCCTCGCCGACATCCTCGCCGACAAGACGCAGGGGACCGCCACAGGCGGGACAACTCTCGCCGGGATCGAGGACGATGCGCTCGCGCGGTGTCGTCTCCGACACGCGTGGCTTGCTACGTTGCCGCCGGGCAGAGGGGGCGGCTTCGCCGCCAGCCTGTTCGTCTGCTTCGGGTGCGGTGTCCGCTGCCGCGATGGCGATTTCCACGTCTTCGAGGAGCAGTTCGAGTTGCTCGATCTCGCGCTCGATCTTCTCCGAACTCGCACCGAATTTCTGCTTCTGGAGGCGGGCGATGCGGATTCTCAGCGACTGGACAAGGGCGTCGTAGGCGCGTTCCGATGCTGACAGCCGGGTGATCTCGACCTGCTGAGCCATGATGATGGCCTTGAGGGCATCCAGATCGTCTGGGAGGGGTGTGGACGCGACCGCCATGGCAAAAGAATAGCGGAAAACAGAAGAAAAACAAAGAATTCCACGCGCGCGGCCCCAGAAAAGTCAGGCCACGCGCGAGGGCGGTGCCGACCATGCCGGCCGTCTCCAGTCCATGCCCTCCCACAGCATCGCCATCTGTGCCGATGTCAGCCGCGCCACACCCTCGGCCGGCGACGGCCATGGAAAACGTCCGGTCTCAAGAACCTTATAATACAGGCAGAACCCCTGGCCATCCCAGGCCAGGAGCTTGATCCTGTCGCCGCGGCGACCGCGAAAGGCAAAGAGCGCGCCCGAGGTGGGGTTCTGCCGCAGGACGTCCTGCGCCAGGGCCGCCAGTCCCGAGATCCCCTTGCGCATGTCGGTCACGCCACACGCCAGATAGACGCGAACGCCGTTGCCCAGGCCGATCATGCCGTCTCCGCAATCCGGATGATCCGCGCCAGCGCAGCCTCGGCGGGGTTGCCAGCAATACGGATCATCCGCCCGTTGCGCAGCACAATCTCGACCTGATCCGTGCCGGGCGCCGCATTCTCATCATCGGTATGCTCGACCGGAAGAAAACGAACGCCCGGATCAACGACAGGCAGGCGCCGACGGAAGCAAGACCGCCATTGGTAAAGATGCTGCCGTGCGAGATCGTGCCGCCGGGCCACATCCGAGACACTGGCCCCCTCGACACCGACTTCCGCCAGGATCCGCAGTTTCTGCTCTTCCGTCCAGCGACGGCGCCGCTCAACGCCAACCAGAATCTCAGGCCGCATCGTCACATCCTCAAGTGACGTCATTATTGACGTCCATAATGACGTCAACTTACCACCCGCACCCAACGCTCATAAGGCGGTCTCGAGCGG
>NZ_JABEQJ010000071.1 GCF_014174255.1 Gluconacetobacter sacchari | reverse complement strand
CGCCGAGCCGCCCACACATGCGCCGCGGACCGGCGCGCCCATCGCGCACGATGCCGCCCGGCCCATGCCGTGGCATGACCGGCCGGCCGCGGCGCCGCGCGATCCGGCGCGCGTGCCGCCTTATATGCCGCCTCCGGCCGTTCCTGACCCGGTTCATGATTTGCCCCCGGCGGCGGGAGAGGCGCCGTTCCGGCCCGGCTATCGGGCGCCTGACGGGCGCGAGGCACGGCCGCGACGGGACGATGAATGGGACGAGCGGCCCCGGTCGGAACCCACGCTGCGCTGGCCGCCTCGTACCTGATCGCCTGCCCGTTCAGGCGGTCAGGACGAGGTCGTCGCGGTGGATGATTTCGTCCCGGCCGCGCCAGCCCAGCCGGGCTTCGATATCGTCCGAGCGATGGCCGGCGATCTGCCGGGCATCGGCCGCGCCGTAGGCCGACAGGCCGCGCGCGATTTCGTTGCCGTCCATATCGGTGACCTGCACCAGGTCCCCCCGCTCGAACGTGCCATGGACCGCGCGCACGCCGGCCGGCAGCAGGGACGACCCCGCCGCGAGGGCGCGGCGGGCGCCGTCGTCGATCGCCAGTTGGCCGGCCGGGGCCAGGCCGCCGGCGATCCAGCGCTTGCGGGCCGACCGCCCGTCGGGCAACGGCAGGAACCACGAGCAGCGGGCCCCGTCGCGCAGGCGCGCCAGCGGATGGAGGTCCTTGCCCAGCGTGATTGCCATCGCGCAGCCGGCCTGGGTGGCGATGCGGGCCGCCATCAGCTTGGTGCGCATGCCGCCGGACGAATAGCCCGGCGGCGGGGCGCCGCCCATGGCCTCGATATCGGCCGTGAGCGCGGTGATGACGGGCAGGTGGCGGGCGGTGGGGTCGATCCTGGGATCGGCGGTATAGAGGCCGTCAATGTCCGACAGCAGCACGAGCTGGTCGGCGCCGGTCATTTCCGCCACCCGCGCGGCCAGGCGGTCATTGTCGCCGAAGCGGATTTCCGTGGTGGCGATGGCGTCGTTCTCGTTGATCACGGGGATGCAGCCCAGCCCCAGCAGCGTGTCCAGCGTGGCGCGGGCGTTCAGGTAGCGGCGGCGATCCTCGGTATCGCCCGGTGTCAGCAGCAATTGCGCCGCGACCAGCCCGTGCGCCGACAGCGCGTCGGTCCAGGCCTGGGCCAGGCGGATCTGCCCGACCGAGGCCGCGGCCTGCTTTTCCTCCAGCCGCAGGGTGCGGCGGGTCAGGCCCAGGCTGTGCCGCGCCAGGGCGATGGCGCCGGATGAGACGAGGATGATTTCGGTGCCCGCGCGCCGCAGCGCGGCGACGTCCTGCGCGACGCTGTCCAGCCAGTCGGTGCGTGGGGCGGCGTTGTGGGAATCCACCACCAGCGCGCTGCCGATCTTCACGACCAGCCGGCGGGCCGTGTCCAGGCCGGGCAGTTCGGCGATGGTCACGGCGTGGACTCGGGCCACTGGACCGCGGCGGGCGGGGGCGCCGCGTGCTCGGCCGCGCGGATGGTGGTGACTTCGTCCTGCAACAGACGCAGCACGTCGTCCAGGCCCTGGCGGGTAACGCCGGACAGGGTGACGACACGGGCGCCGCTCGCCTTTTCCAGCGCGCGGCGGCGGCTGGAAATCTGCTGTGGGGTCATGGCGTCGATCTTGTTCAGGGCGATGATCTCGGGCTTGGCTGCCAGTCCGGGGTCATAAGCTTCGAGTTCGTGGCGGATGGTGCGCCAGGCCTTCACCACATCGCCCGCCGCGCCGTCGATCAGGTGCAGCAGCACGGCGCAGCGTTCGACATGGCCCAGGAAGCGGTCGCCCAGGCCCGCGCCCTCGTGCGCGCCGGCGATGAGGCCGGGAATGTCGGCGATGACGAACTCTTCGGACACCGACAGGCGCACGACGCCGAGCTGCGGATGCAGGGTGGTGAAGGGGTAATCCGCGATCTTGGGCCGCGCGGCGGAGACGACGGAGAGAAAGGTGGATTTGCCCGCGTTGGGCAGGCCGACCAGCCCGACATCGGCGATCAGCTTCAGGCGCAGCCAGATCCAGCGTTCCTCGCCCGGCCAGCCCTTGTCGGCGCGGCGGGGGGCGCGGTTGGTGCTGGTCTTGTAATGGGCGTTGCCGTGGCCGCCATCGCCGCCATGGCACAGCACGATGCGCTTGCCCGGCGCGTCGAGGTCGGCCAGCATCGTCTCGCGGTCTTCGTCGAAGATCTGGGTGCCGATCGGCACCTGGATCACGACCGGGGGCGCGGCGGCGCCCGTCCGGTCGGAACCGGCGCCGTTGCCGCCCTTGCGGGCGCGGAAATGCTGGGTGTAGCGGAAATCGATCAGTGTGTTCAGGTTGCTGGCCGCGACGAACACGATGTCGCCGCCGCGCCCGCCCTTGCCGCCGTCAGGACCGCCGAATTCGATATATTTCTCGCGCCGGAAGGCCACGACGCCGTCGCCGCCGTCGCCGGACTTTACGTAGATCTTGGCTTGGTCGAGGAATTTCATCGTACTGGTCCGGTGGAAGCGGGGGGCGCGGCGGGCATCATACCCCGCCACGACGCAAAAAGGGCCGGTCCCGAGGACCGGCCCTTCGCGGGTCGAAAGCGGTCCCGAGAAGCGGGGTGCTTACTCGGCCGCGACCGGCAGCGCCTCGACCGACACATGCACGCGGCCTTCGGCGCGGCGCTCGAACTTCACGTGGCCATCGACCAGCGCGAAGATCGTGTGGTCGCGGCCCAGGCCGACATTGGTGCCCGGCTTCATCTTCGTGCCGCGCTGACGGAGGATGATGTTGCCGGCGATCACGCTCTCGCCGCCGAACTTCTTGACGCCGAGACGGCGCCCGGCGCTGTCGCGCCCGTTGCGGGATGAACCGCCTGCCTTTTTTTGTGCCATTGCCTGAACTCCTGACTCTGAACTGACCTGATACGCCTGCCTTGGGGGCCTTTACGCCCCCTGGCGGGTTCAGGCGGCGTTGATCGCGGCGATGCGCAGCACGGTGACGGGCTGGCGATGGCCGTTCTTGCGGCGGCTGTTCTGCCGGCGGCGCTTCTTGAAGATGATGACCGTGTCCAGACGATCCTGCGCGATGACCGTGGCGGTCACGCTGGCGCCGGGGACCAGCGGCGCGCCGATCGTCGTGCCAGCCTCGCCGCCCACGGCGAGGACGTCGGTGAAGGTGATGGTGGTGCCGGCTTCGGCTTCCAGCTTCTCGACCTTCAGGACGGTGTCGGGGGAAACGCGATACTGCTTTCCGCCGGTACGAATGACTGCAAACATCTTCTAACCTGTCTTTCCGATCTCTTGGCGCGTGCGGCCCCCTGGCGGGACAGGCGACGCGGCCCAGTCGCTTTTTTTCATTGGCCGTGCGGACACGGCTGCCCCTCGTCAGCGCGAGGGCGGGTTGGGGCTTTTACTGCCGGCGGATGCGCGCCGTCAACCGCCGATTCACGGTGCCGGGCGGTGCCGGGGACATATCGTGACGGAAAAACGCATCGGGGTCTCTTGCACGCTCCGCCGTGCCACCCTATAAGCCCGATCCATCGCCGCTAGCGAAGACGGAGAGGTGCCGGAGCGGTCGATCGGGGCGGTCTCGAAAACCGTTGTGCGTGCAAGCGTACCGTGGGTTCGAATCCCACCCTCTCCGCCATGATATCAAAGACTTAGACGGATGTTCCGGGCCTGTTCGGGCCTTTCCCGTCTGGGTTTTTGCGACAATTTGCGACAATCGCTAAAATTATCCCCAGAACCGAGGTGGAGGGTTCGAAAAACCCTCTGGTTTTGAGGTCTGCTCTGTGATTCCATTTTCCTTGCGTTGATTGGAGTATGGATCGTGAAGCAGGCGGGATTTTTTGACGTTGAAGAG
>NZ_JABEQJ010000070.1 GCF_014174255.1 Gluconacetobacter sacchari | reverse complement strand
TTTCTACAATCCTGTCCGGCGCCATTCGTCACTGGACTTCATCAGCCCGGCTGCATACCAAAGGCAGGCGACCTGATCCCGATAGCTCTCCACTTTTGCGGGGCAAGTCCAGATTGTATCTGATTCATATTCGCATAGTGGGACAAGCTGATGACGACAGTTAGCGCGGTACAATCAGCCGCCATTTACCTTTCCGCGTCAAAAAATGATAGCTCGACACAAGAGTTAGACAATACGGCAACGAAAACATCGGGTTATTCAAGCTCATCCACGTCCCACAGCGGAGATACGATTACCCTTTCTGCGGCTGCCACGGCTGCCCTTGCCGCAACATCCAGCACGACGACGGATTCGCAAGCGGCCTATTACGCGCAATTCTTTCCCACGCGCTCGGGCACGTCCGCGAGTTTCGGTGAAAATGTGCTTGATCCTGCGGCCACAACGATCTCGACCGGACTCAGTGCTTCAGGGATCGCACAGGCTGCGCGTGCCAGCATGGATGCGGAATACACCTCCATGGACGCTAGCGGAAAGCCATTCAATTACGATAGTGCGAACGGGACGGACTGGTACACGCTGATGTCCGGTCTGGACAGAACTGCTCTCGCTGCGGTGTCGTCGAATCAAGGTGGTCTGTTCTCTACAAAAGAACAGGGCATGGCGCAGTACATCATGCTTCAGCAGGAGCAGCTTGCTACAGGAAATTACTCCGGACCAATGGACCTTGAGTCAAAATTCATCCCTGCACCTGCCAGTGGTCAAGGATATTCCATTGATTCAAGTGATGCAACGGTTTCAAACCGGTCGAATGTGACCTATTCTTCTATAGCCAGTTCGAAGAATTTGAGCATGTATTTAGACAAGTCTGGTTCTTACGAAAAATCAACGATCGGATGGGCCTTCAATCGTGCCTCCGTGCAGACTGCTTATGAAGAAGAGATGGGCGCGGCAAACAAGCCTGTCGATTCAAAATACGTCAGTAACCTATCCATCGTCGGGATGCTGAGTGAGTTGATGAAGAATGCCCAGAAAGCGCATGTCCGCAGTAACCCATCTGTTCTCAATGTCACCGATCTGTTCAACGAGACATGGGCCAAGGGGCATGAAGCCGCGATCCAGGCGGCACTGACCACGACCCGCAAGGAATTGGGGTTCTCCCAAAGTTGATTCAATCCGTCAGTCGGGACCACCAAACGATGTTCGTCTCCGCTGCGACCACATACACCGGCAACGACCGTTCGTCTGTGGCGGATAGTGCGACCAACGGCAAGGTGGCCTCCACCGCCACCGGTCAGGTGGACCAGACGGACACGTCAGCCGTTTTGGTGACGCTTTCGCAGACCGGTCTCGATTTCCTGAAGGGAGCATCCCCCGACAGCGGCGCCGCGCTGTCCGCCCAACAGGAAGCCGTGACCCGGCTGGATCAGATGATCCAATCCGGCCGGCAGTTCGCCAAGGAGGCTGCGGAAGAACGGGTCAACATGCTCAATGCCCAGATGCGACTGCTTATGGAAATGAAAGCCCTGCTTTCACCCAAAGCTCTTGCTCTGGAAGTGGCGCAGCTTACCACCCAACTCGCGGCCGCCGTGGCGCAGTACGTGCAAAGTGGCGGAACGAACGCCAGCGGCTCAGCTGTCGGTAGCATGGTGCTGGCAACGCCGCAGGACGGCGGACAGGCTCCATCGGGAGCCGATCAGGCCGCAACCGACGGGACGGATCTGGATGCCCAGCAGGCGGCAACAGGTGCGACGCGGGATTCGGATGGATCTGATCCCATGCCCAGACAGGCCGTGACCGCCGGACAGTCCGGAGCGTCGGCAGACGGCAACCCGGAATTCCAGCAGGCCGTCATCGCCCTGGCCAGCCAGATGAAGGCCCTTCTCCGGGAAAGCAAGGAACACCTGAAAAAGCAGGACGTGACATCGGACAGCAATCTCCAGAGCGCTCAGAACGCCCTTGATACCGTCGACCAGCTCCTTCCGACCGTATCCTGACCGGCGGCCCGTGGCGGTAACAGCTCCGGGCCTGTCGGGTGAGCTGAACAAAGAAATTGCTGATGCCCTTTTTGGATCATCCGGTCAGAAAAAGAAAAAAGGCAAAAAAACCTGAGACTGATACGAATCATCCGTCATCTGACAGTGATAGTACCTAAAAACGGAAGTTTTCTTAGCGCATATTCGGTTATTCTGTTTCTTTCGATTTCCCAATCTCATGCTCAGGGCGCCGGCAATGTGTCTACAGGCTCAACGGATGTCGTCGTTACCGGCCGACGGACACCAAAGACAAAAGACGTCATCGATCAATATTCGGCGCGAAACATCGACAATCTGGCCGCCATGACGATTGGGGAAGTCATCACCCGTCTTGAACGCCGGAATGGTGGTCGCCCCTTCTCAATCATCGTCAACGGCCGGCGACTGGCGGACGTATCGGATTTGCGTGAGATTCCCCCGGAAGCCTTGGCCAAGATCGAGATCCTGTCCAATTCTAGCCCGGAAATCTCAGTGCGCCCCGAAGGCGTGTAACATGTACCGGTGCACGGATATGAGACATCGCGTTGCGCTGTTTGATTACGCTGCCAGTTTGAGATCCATTAGCCCGGAAATCTCAGTGCGCCCCGAAGGCGTGTAACACCAGTGGAGGGAGGTTCCACCCAGATAGTTGTCGATAAGTCTGGTAGCTGACGAGCGGCTTGGCTGGGTAACCTGCCGGGCCGAAGCCTCGTGACGAAGGCCGCCTTGGGCGGTTGAGCGATCCAGCGGGCCGTAACGCGTGTGAAGCCTGAGCAGGCCTCGAAAGTGATGATGCGGATGCCGACCCGCCTGAGTTTCGGGGAAGGCAGCATGAGCGGGGAAGAAATCGACGAGTGCACCCGCTCGATCCGCCGGGGTAGTAGGCACGGCACGCTGGAATGGTGATGCGGGTAATCGGGGGAGGCCCGATCTGGACGAGGGTAGCGGCCTCAACGGCGAGCGTGGCCCGTCGGTTCGGATCGGGAGTCGGACAGGGTCATAGTACTGTCGAGGCCGGGTAATGCCGGTGGAGGGAAGGACCCTGACTTCTGGTGTGCTTTTAACGAGGATGAGGTGAGGGTGATTGGCGATGAGCCTGCAAACACCTGACAGGATCGGGACTCTTCAGAGAAAGCTGTATCGTAAGGCGAAGGCGGAGCCTGCCTTTCGTTTCTACGTGCTCTACGACAAGATCTGCCGCGATGATATTCTGCATCATGCTTATCGGCTGGCCCGGTCCAACGCGGGTTCACCGGGTATGGACGGGATGACATTCGAGCGGATCGAGGAAGCGGGCGTGTCGGAGTGGCTGGCGGGGTTGCGCGAGGACCTGGTCTCGAAGACGTATCGGCCTCAGCCGGTGCGACGGGTCATGCTACCAAAGCCTGGAGGGGGTGAAAGGCCGCTCGGTATTCCGACGATCCGGGACCGCGTTGTCCAGACCGCCGCCAAATTGGTGCTTGAGCCGATCTTCGAGGCGGATTTCGAGGATAGCGCTTATGGTTATCGTCCCAACCGGGGTGGTGGTCAGGCGGTCAAGGAAGTGCACCGGCTGATGTGCCGGGGTTATACTGTACCGGCCTCGGTTTTTGAGACATCTGGTTGAAGCCTAAGCGGCGAGATCTGCATTGGAAAGAGCCCTGGCGCGCACGGCATTTGGGGAGATGAAGCCGTGCCGTTCGAGGAGCCAGGTTTCATTGTATAGGTCTCGGAACTCCAGCAGGGCGTGTCGGAGTTCCTCGACGGTCTCGAAAGCCCGGACCCAAAGCAGGTTTTCCTTCAGGGTGCGGATGAAGCGTTCGGCGCATCCGTTGCCCTCGGGAGCGCGGACGAATGCCGGCGTGCTTTCGATGCCCAGGAAGCGGATCTCGTCCTGGAAAACATCGGACATATACTGGCTGCCGTGATCGTGGCGCAGGGACAGGCCGGTCGCGACCTTCTCGGCG
>NZ_JABEQJ010000069.1 GCF_014174255.1 Gluconacetobacter sacchari | reverse complement strand
GTTCTTCTCCGCATCGGTCAGTTCATGAAAAAGGGGCGGTGCCATTCGTAGGGTGAATCAAATTTCAGCACCCTCCGCAAGCCCTTCGCTGCCAACCCCGTGAGCAGTTACGGATCGGCAGCGTCGATCGGGACGAACGGGTCAACCTCGCGCCCTACAGCTTCTTCAACGCGTTCAATTATCACCCGCCGATCATCGGCTTTTCAAGCATCGGCGGAAAGGACGCGCTCGCCAATCTGCACGAAACACAGGTCTTCACCTGAGAATCTCACTACCCGCGCCCTCGCCGCCGCAATGAACGAGACCTCCGCGCCGTTGCCGCGCGGCGAGAGCGAGGCGTCGCGCGCCGGACTGGCCTTGATGCCCTCGGATCTCATCGCGGCGCCTCGCGTGGTCGACAGCCCCGTGCAGTTCGAATGCCGCGTCACGCAGTTCGTACCGCTCGTGGATGCGAAGGGCAGCCCGACTGCCGCCGAGATGGCGTTCGGTGAGGTGGTGCGAGTCCATATACGCGCCGATCTGGTGCGCGACGGTCGCTACGATGCCTATGCCCCCGGCGTCATCCTCCGCGCCGGTGGTCCGTCCGATTACATCGAGGTGCGCCCGGACGCGGTGTTCCGGATCACCCGGCCGGGGTAACTGTCAGGTAACGAGCGGCCTCGCCAGGCCGTCCAGATAACGTTATTTATGGAAAGTATATTTTTCTTTATTTTCTGTTTTTTCGATCCCGACCGTAATCGTAATGTTCCTCTCAGCGGCCGACTGCACCGGCGCCGCAGCTTCCACGAGGAACCTGATCATGAACACCGTTTCCCCCCGCGACGCCGCCCTGTTCGTCGCCCGCTTCGGCCTCTCGCTCCTCTTCCTGACGATGGGCTGGGGCAAGCTCTCTGATTTCAGTGGCGCCATCGCCTACATGGCCCAGGCCGGAGCACCGTTTCCTGCTTTTTCGGCGCTGTTGGCGGTCATCGTTGAATTAGGCGCCGGCATCGCGCTGACCCTCGGCATCGCGGTGACGCCCGTCGCGTCCGTGCTTGCCCTCTACACGGTCGTCACGGGGCTGATCGGCCATCACTTCTGGACCTATGCGCCGGGCATGATGCGCTACGACATGACAATCCATTTCTACAAAAACATCTCGATCGCCGGTGGCCTCCTGGCACTCGCCGCTGCAGGGGCAGGCCGCTATGCCCTGTCGCTCCGGCACCCCCGTTTTTTCGCCTCCTGATCCCCACGCCAGCTTCCTGGGAGTAACTACGATGACGACGTTCACGACTTCTGACAATGTCGAGATCTACTATAAGGATTGGGGCAAGGGCCGCCCCGTTCTGTTCAGCCATGGCTGGCCTCTCAGCTCGGACATGTGGGACGAGCAGATGATCGCGCTGGCCAACGCCGGGTATCGCGTGATCGCCTTCGATCGTCGCGGCTTCGGCCGCTCTGAACAGCCTTGGCAGGGCTACGACTACGATCGCTTCGCCGACGATGTCGGCGAACTGATCGCTCATCTCGATCTGACGGACGTAACGCTGGTCGGCTTCTCGATGGGCGGCGGGGATATCTCGCGCTATGTCGCCCGGCACGGCACCTCGCGCGTCCACAGCCTTGTCCTGCTGGGATCGGTCACGCCGATCTTCATCTGGACGGAGGATCACCCGATGGGCCCCGACAAGGCCTTCTTTGATGCATTCCGCGCTTCTCTCCAGGCCGACCGCGCACAGGTGCTGATCGACTTCGCTCCCGTATTCTTCGGGAAAAACCATGGACAGAAAGTGTCGGACGGCGCACTGGCGCAGTTCCTCCAGCTGGGGTTGATGGCGGCCCTGCAGGCCGAGATCGTCAGCGCCACCGCGTTCTCGGAGACGGATTTCCGCCCCGACATGGCGAAGATCACGGTACCGACGCTGGTGATCCACGGCGACGATGACCAGGTCGTCCCCTTCGAGGCGACCGGCAAGCTGGCCGCCGAGATGCTCCCAGACGCGACGCTCAAGGTCTATCCCGGAGCGCCGCACGGCTTCACCGTCACCCATCAAGCCGAGTTGACGGCCGATCTTCTGGAATTCCTGAAAGTATGACGCATGGTCCTGCCGGCGCCTCGATTTCGGCACCGGCATGAGGGTCTCTATCGCCGTGCCCACGGCGTATGGGCTAATTCGCGTGCTAGATAGTCGATCAGGACCTGCACACGCAGCGGTCGCAGGGGGCTTGCAGGCATGACCAGATGCAGCCCCAGCGGATCGACCGACCAGTCCGGCATGGCGGTCACGAGCCTGCCCTCGCGCAACTCGCGCCAGACCATGAATTCCGGCTGGATGGCGAGGCCCTGGCCCGCCAGAAGCGCGGGCATCATCAGGTCGACATTGTCCGACCAGACGCAGAATGTCGGCTCGGCCGTCTCCTCGCCGGCCGTCGGATGGCTGAACCGCCACACCCCACGCGACGCGCTGCCTGAATAGCCTAAAGCGCGATGGGCGACCAGATTGGCCGGACACACCGGCCGGCCGTGTCGCTCGAAATAGGACGGGGCGCCCACGAGCAGCAGCCGCACCGTGGACAGCCGCCGCGACAGCATGGATGAATCATCCAGCGTCGCGACGCGCAGCGCGAGATCGAACCCTTCCGCCACCAGATCGACCTTGCGGTCGCTCAGCGCAAAATCGACGACGATCTCCGGATAGGCCGCGAGGAACCCCGGCAGCGTCGCGCCGAGATAGCCGATACCGAAAGAAAGCGGCGCGCTGACGCGCACCCGCCCGCGCGGTACCGCCGCCTGTTCTCCGGCCTCCTCCTCGATCGCTTCGCCCTCGCTCAGAATACGCGCGGCCCGCGTGAGAGCGGCGCGACCCGCATCGGTCAGCGATACCCGCCGCGACGTGCGGGCGATCAGCGTCACGCCCAGCCGGGTCTCGATCCGGCCGATCGCCTTGGAAACTGTGGGGTCCGACAAGCCGAGCTCACGCGCGGCGCGCGAGAAGGAGGCATGTTCAGCGACCTTGGCGAAGATCGCCCAAGCTTCGAGATCGGGAAGACGTCTTGTCATTATGGGAAAGTATGAAATTCCATAGTTTCTGTTTTGTCAAGGTCAATGGTGAAGCGTTCTTGGCTTGTCAGGGCGAACCACTGCGGTGCGGCCGACGAAGCGACAATCACGGCGATACTGCCGCTTCAGATTTTCCCGGTCGTCGGCGAAGTGTTCCGCGACGATGCGGTCGAACACCTTGGGCACTGGCGGTCTGACGAGACGCAGATATTCCGTCAGCGTCGAGTAGGCCCCATCATATCCCATCGGCCTGATCTCGCGGTGCAGTCGGCGCGCGGAAAGACCCGGATACCAGCTCCCAGCCATGAAGTTGAAACATGGTCTGGAAACGCGGGTGCCGTCCGCTTCGCCCTACATGTGACAGAGGCGAAGGCCTCGTAACGGTGTAATCACTGTTCCTTGCAGTGAACAGGATTGGCTCTCAAATTGCAGCCATCGCAAGTCGAGAAGCAATCGAACCCAAGTATCTACTTTGACAGGATTTTTTCCGCTCCGGCCTAACCCTCGAGAAATTGGCCTTCTCTGCCCACGCACCTCACGATCGACGAACACTCTCGTGTCATCATCTTTACCTGCCAACCGCTACTGGAAGAGGAATGACAAAGATTACGAGGTCTCGGTGATGAAGCTTAAACCCGATCTGGAAAAGACGTTACCATTCGAGTTGCCCTGTGTGAAAGAAGTATACCCAATGTAATAAAGTTGATCGAGATTACCCCTGCATGATTGTCGCGATGTTCAGACTTGGGTCCTCGTGTCGACGATAATACGCCCCCGAACCCTCCCATCCATCAGGTCGCGGGCTGCGCCGGGAGCAGCGGCAAGAGAGATTTCGGTCGTCATCGTGTCCAGAAGATGCGGATCAAGCAGTTCGGCCAGACGGTTCCATGCCGTTATCCGGCGGTCTCGCTGACAGTAGACGCTGTCGATCCCGATCAGCGACACGCCGCGCAGGATGAAAGGCGCCACCGTCGCCGGGAAATCCATGCCGGCCGCCAGACCGCAGGCCGTTACCACGCCCCCTGACGCCATGCCCGCGCACAGATTGGCCAGCACTCGTCCGCCCGCGACATCAACTGCCCCCGCCCAGCGCGCCCGCTCCAGGGGCTTGCCCGGTTGCGTGAATTCATCGCGCGGCAGGATCGCAGCCGCCCCCAGCGCGGTGAGATAAGCGCCTTCTTCCGACCGCCCGGTGATCGCCTCGACTGTGTAGCCGAGCCGGGAGAGCAACATCACCGCGATGCTGCCCACGCCGCCCGAAGCGCCCGAAACCGCGATCGGTCCCGTGCCTGGCTGGATGCCTTCACGTTCCAACGTCATGACACAGAGCATGGCGGTGTAACCCGCCGTCCCGATCGCCATGGCCTGCCGGGTCGAAAGACCCTCCGGGAGAGGGACCAGCCAGTCCGCGCGCACCCGCGCGCGACCGGCCAGACCGCCCCAGTGCTTCTCACCCGCGCCCCAGCCGTTCAGCACCACCTGGTCGCCCGGCGACACGGCGGGATGGGTGGACCGCACGACGGTCCCGGCAAAATCGATTCCCGGAACCATCGGGAATTGCCGGACGATCGGTCCTCGGCCTGTGATCGCCAGAGCGTCCTTGTAGTTCAGGGAGGACCATTCGATCTGCACCGTCACATCGCCATCCGGCAATGTGTCCTCGTCCATCTGGTGAATATCGACCCGCTGTTCTCCTATCTCGTTCTTTTCGATCAGCAGAGCCTGAAATTGCAATGTCATAAACATTCTCTCCTATTAGACCGATTGTCTATAAAACGACGCTCATCATCCGGCGCCGGTCATGACGATGCCTACGGGGCGATGATCAGCCTGATGAAGCCATCTTCAAAGTCCCGAAGCGACGCGGCACTGCGTTCTAGCCCATCTTATTCACGGGGTTGGTCGAGATTGGGCGGCGGGTATCGCCTAAGCTTTTGATTGGGTTTACGAATTGGGTGTCAAAACCATCCGTTTCTCCGATCACGCC
>NZ_JABEQJ010000068.1 GCF_014174255.1 Gluconacetobacter sacchari | reverse complement strand
GCACCGTTTCAAAATGACACCGCCTCAACCCGGTGCGATCCCGCGCGCCCAAACCACAAAAGCAGAAAAATCCACCCAAAATACTCAATGCCGTGAATAAGATGGGTTAGGTCCGCGACGCTGAAGCGGCACCGCGCGACGATTGTGCGTGTGGCCGCAAGCGCCGCCTCAAACCCCCGGTATAGGGCAAGCATTTCGTCCGGTGACTTCAGGTGCCGATCTCTGAAGGGTTCGCGTCCCGCACCGAGTTGATCGAGCGGAGCCCCCAGCCGGATCGCCGTCAGCACGTCTTGTAGGATATGGCGCTGCGCATCGTGGTAGAGCACGTCGCCGACGACGACGGTCGGCACGCCCGTTCGGCCGGCGAGATCCACCAGAGCCTGGAGACGCGCCTGATCGCCAGGGCGCCGACGCAGGGTCAGCCCCAGATACGCGCTATCGATCCCGCCTTTTCGTTCCAGGTCCCCGAGGCGGCTCAAGACGCGCGCCAGGTCGGCATCCGGCATATCGGGGAGCAAGATGACGACGAGCCCGGCTCCGCCCGCCTCCAGGTCCTCCCAAGTCAGAGTGAACACCTGCCGCTCGCCCCGCTTGTGTCCAAGCGTCAACAGACGGCACAGGCTGCCCCAGGCGGCCCTGTCGATCGGGTAGGCGAGGAGCGCGGTCCCGTCAACGAGGTCGAGATGCACGCCCGGGACCAAGCGCACGCCATGTTCCTCGGCTGCTACATGCGCGCGGATGATCCCGGCAACCGAATTGTGGTCGGTTACGCCCAGCGTGCCGTAACCGAATGTGGCTGCCCGGCCGAATAACTCGTGCGGGTGACTCGCGCCTCGCAGGAAGGAGAAATTGGTCGCGACCTGCAATTCGACATAGGGGGCGGCGCTGTCAGCCATCGCCGGGCCGGCGGTCAACATTCGGATGGCGATGCTGGCTGGTGTCGGGCAGCGCAGCGCCGGCGTCGCACCGCACCAGGCGGAAGCCGCAGCGGCGAAGATGTTCGACCAGGCGTTCGGCAACCAGGCGAGCCATCAGCTCGTCGGCGTCATGGACGCGTCGGCGGCCGTCATAGCGCAGAGCGTGACTGAGCACGTCCGCAATCTCGGCCGGATCCGCCGGCTTCAGCTCTTCCGCCATCAGAGCACCCCATGGATGAACCAAGAGAGATCGCCCGACCATTCATGGACACCGTCTCCTTGCCGGAACAGCCAGAAGCGGCCTCCCTCGTCGTCCTCGACGACCCAGTAATCGCGGATTGCGCCATATTCCTCTGCATCCTGCCACCATTCTCCATGGATCCGCTCCGGGCCGTCGGCGGCCCGCACCCGATACCGCCCGCCGCGCCAAACGAAGAGGCGGGGCGGGGCGGTCGGCAACGTGCTCAGGACCATGATCGGTTCGGGTGTGGGGAACAGCCGGGCAGGGCGCTGAGCGCTCCATTGCCATGCGATCGGCTTTGTCTTCCGCCTGCTCGCGTCAGGCAGTGCCACCCGAACCTGCGTGCGCTCGGGAAGATGCGAGCCTGCCTCAGTCAGCCGGTAGATCTGCTCTATACCCTTGCGATTCCGTAGCCGGTCGAGCAGGCAGGCGAGACCTTCCGACACGTGTTCCGTGGCGAGCAGCCCGCGCGTGCGACCGTCCGCGGGGATCGGCTCGGTCCGGACGACGACGAGCTGCATCGCTTCGATGCCGAATCCCGGCTCGATCGTCTCAATCCGTTCCTTCAGCAGCCGGGCAATATGCGCCGCTTCATAAGCCGGGGCGGCCAGACCAACACAGCAGACCTGCATCGAGGCGTCCACGCGTTCGCACATCAGATCAATCAGGCGAGCACCCACGCCTCTTTGCACCAGGTCGCGCGAGGCATCGTCGACCAGGACCTCGATTACCGTGGCAATCGCTTCAGGTGTGCCGATCGGCTCGACGAAACTGCGCCGCGGCACAATCGCGTCCCTTGGGCGCAGCGGTTGAATCGGCTCGAACACGGCGCCCATTGCCTGGTCCAGGCGCCGCATCAGGTCGGCACCAAAGCGCCGCGTCAGGGGCGCTCTCGGGGCGGCCTGGAGAGCGCCGATCGTGCGCAGGCCGAGCCGTTGCAGGCCCTCTTCCGTCTGGCTGGCCAGGCGCAGGCCTCCGACCGGCAATGCGGCCAATGCGGCGCCCTGGCCGCCGGCCGGCAGGATGATGCGGTCATTCCGCCCGTAGCGGGCGAGTGCATGCGCTGCGCCCGGCGTCTCGGCGAGGGACAGGCGACAGGTCAGCCCCAGCGACGCCAGACGATCGGCCAGCGTATCGAGCATTGGCGCTTCGCCGCCCTGTAGGTGATCGCATCCCGTACTGTCGATCCAGATCCCATCGGGCGGATTGGTCGCAACCAGGGGCGACAGCCACAGGCACCATTCTGCAAGGCGTTCAAGAGCATCCCCATCGGCGTCTGCATCGAGCAGGGGGGCAAACAGGTCTGGAACCAGCGCCTGAGCGTGCGTCAACGCCATCCCGGGCACGACCCCGGCCGCCCGCGCGACGCGGTCCGCCGCGGCCACCACATATCGGCGTCCATCATGCGTATGCAGCGCCAGTCCCGACTCTGCCGGCTGGTCCGGATTGCGCCGGCGCCATAGGTCCGTGTGCCAGAACGGGAGCCAGAGGGAGATGATGCGGCGTGACATAAGGAGGAATCTCACAGGACCAGGACGCGGCATGGCCGCCGCGCTGACGCAGCAACTCGATCGTCCGGCGCTCGGGACCAAGGGCAGAAAGTGGGATCGAAGCAGAGAACGGCAGAACGCAGGGCTCTCCACGGACTCTCCAGCGGGTCTGGCAGGCACTTGGAGGCAGCCGGCCGGTATCGGGCGGCGCGGACTCGCGGTGCAGCAGAAAGCCGGTCGTGCCGCCCGCCTCCGATGCAAGCTGTAGCCGCCGCGACGCCGTCAGCGAGAGCGGCATGTCCAGGTCCGCTACCACGGCCGCCACAGCCCGTTCGCGCAGAATATCCTCACACAGCCGGGGCACGTTTTCGGGCCTGGTCTCGACGCAGATCACCCTGCCGGCGTCCAGTCCGGCCGCCCGGATGCCGGCCAGGTGCAGATCCAGGTAGCGTCCGGAGATCCAGACGATTTGTCCCTCGGTATCCGCCAGGATCGAGGCGATGAAGCGTGATGGCTTGGCCGCCACACGCAGGTCGCTGCCGGCGCCGTAGAATTCATGCACGACGCCGCATGGCAGGCCGCCTCCGAGGTGCCGATCGACTTCGACCAGGCCGGTGCGGAGATGGCGTGCTGGGTCGGATACCCTCGATCGGCGTTCGATCCGCGCGATCTGCTCGCGCAGCAATTCCATCGTCTCTGTGTGCTGGTTCATCGCCGCTCGCTCCCGCTCCCTCAGGATCGGCCGGATCATAGGCAGGAACAAAAGGAGAACACAAGCGATTCATTCGATGGACGGCGATGCCGGAAGTACGCTCTGCTCATACCGAGTGTCAGCCGGGAACGTTGGGGCGATGTGCAACCTTTATGCCATGGAAAGCTCGTCATCGACGATCCGCGCTGCCGCAGCTGCGGTGACCGATCGCGCTGGCAACCTGCCGGCGATGCCCTCCATCTATCCCGATTATGCTGCACCGATCGTGCGGAACGGCTCGAACGGCCGGGAACTGGTGATGGCCCGCTGGGGCATGCCCTCTCCGGCCTTCGCGCTGAAGGGCCACAAGGTCGATCGCGGCGTCACCAATATCCGGAACACGGAATCACCTCACTGGCGCCGCTGGCTTGGCCCGGCGCATCGTTGCCTAGTGCCGTTCACTGCCTTCGCCGAGAATAGCCTTCTGCCTGATGGCCGGATCCAGCCGGTCTGGTTCGCTGCCACCGAAAAGCGGCCATTGCGGTTCTTCGCCGGCCTGTGGACGTCCTGGACCTCTGTTCGGAAAATGCGCGAAGGCGAGGTAACGGCCGACGTATTCGGGTTCCTGACGACCGAGGCCAACGCCATCGTAGCGCCGGTTCATCCAAAAGCCATGCCGGTCATTCTCGAAACACCAAACGAGATCGCTCTCTGGCTGAATGCGCCGTGGGCAGATGCCGCAGCGCTTCAGCGCCCTCTGGATCCCAAACACATGCTGACCTGCTCACCAGCCTGATGGCCGAGCAGCGAACACTAGATTGAAACATCCAACGGCCCTACCTACGGCCCGAACGCCGGAGCTTCCGGGCGTTAAATATGGGTCAACTATCCCCGCTCGAGTCTCGCGATGCATTGACGTCCCGCCTCGGTAAGGACGAGATTTCGGCCGGAACCGGTGACGAAGCCACGTTGTCGTAAGGCCTCTTCTGTTCTGCCGGTACCACCAGGCACTGCCCGACCCTCACAATGAGCCCACGCCGGTAAGCCTCGATAAAGATCACGCAACACGCGGGCCATTGCCGAGGACGGCGACAGACGTGGCGCCCTCGAAGGGCCACCCCCACCAATGCCGTCTATCGATTTAGGCATTCGTTATCCACCAAAGGACCGCTACCGTCCTCATCTCCGACATCCTCGATGTTTAAACGCTTTTCGCATAACGGACATAAAAAACATGTATGCGCATGGAGCTCATGGAGTTTAATTCGTGCGCTTAATAGTCGATATTGCATCTTTCATTGCTTCGGCATTACCTTCTTCGATTTGGGCCATCATGGCTGTACATACCAAAGTAAAGCAATTACGTAATTCTTTTTCGTCCTTTACGTTCATAACGTCTTGAAGCTCTGGAGGCATGAAGTTGCGTGCTGCATCAACAATTTCCTTCGTCGAAAAGGACACACTTTGTGCCGCATGCGCGCTACAATTACGCATATCTCTTAGAAGATATAACTTATTTCTTGTATTAGAGTCGATAATACCTAAGGCTTAGCTAGAATTATTTTGGATGAAAACGTGCCGGCAACACCGTTAAAATCAAAAAAAGCGTCTCTTTCTTGTTCTTCGAGACCAGTTAAAGATTTCGTTATTTCTCTCTTAAGAGAATCCTCAATTATAGTTCCGAGGAAAACAATTACACTTCTGTCGCTTTCTGTTCTCAGATTACTAATTATCTCGTCCTCAGGAATCCTATGAGAGGCAGTATTTCCCAACTCTTTAAGTGCTTTTCGTGTCCCGTCTAAAGCCATTGTGCCTATCCTATGCGCTTATTGTTTTGTTGAAATTCAAAATCTACCTGTAATCGCCCCGTTTACAAAGAGCCAACCAGCGAGCTACGCAGCATCAAGCACGACATTTATGTCGGCAGTCGGAACTGATGCACACGCTGACCAGATGCAGCTACGAATTTAGATCCGCTTAGTCAAGGAATCCCCAACCCTTTAGCAGCCTGTCGGATTGGGCATTTGGGGGCTGATAACGCCGCGGCTGAGCGGGCTTATGCTGCCTGAAGCCGCGCCATTCTTTTGCAGTTGTATGCGAGTGCGACGAGTGTCCATTCAGTTGTGACTTTTGCAAGGCCACGCAGGCTGAATCTCCTGAAACCCATGACACTTTTGATAATTCCAAAGACCGGTT
>NZ_JABEQJ010000067.1:0-2500 GCF_014174255.1 Gluconacetobacter sacchari | reverse complement strand
AGCCGTTAGGTGTAGGCGAAGCGAAAGCGAGTCTGAATAGGGCGACGAGTTGCTGGCAGAAGACCCGAAACCGAGTGATCTAGCCATGGCCAGGCTGAAGGTGCGGTAACACGCACTGGAGGGCCGAACCCACGCCTGTTGAAAAAGTCGGGGATGAGCTGTGGCTAGGGGTGAAAGGCCAATCAAACTCGGAGATAGCTGGTTCTCCGCGAAATCTATTGAGGTAGATCGTCAGGTGTTGACCCCGGGGGGTAGAGCACTGGATGGGCTAGGGGGGCCCAAAGCCTTACCAAACCTAACCAAACTCCGAATACCCGGAAGTTTAGCCTGGCAGACAGACGGTGGGTGCTAAGGTCCATCGTCGAGAGGGAAACAGCCCAGACCACCAGCTAAGGCCCCCAAATCGTGGCTAAGTGGGAAAGGATGTGGGGATTCCAAAACAACCAGGAGGTTGGCTTAGAAGCAGCCATCCTTTAAAGAAAGCGTAATAGCTCACTGGTCTATTAGAAACCCTGCGCCGAAAATGTAACGGGGCTCAAGCCACGTGCCGAAGCTGTGGGTGCATACTTTGTATGCGCGGTAGCGGAGCGTTCCGTAAGTCTGTGAAGGAGACGGGGTGACCCTCTCTGGAGATATCGGAAGTGCGAATGCTGACATGAGTAGCGACAAACAGTGCGAGAAACACTGTCGCCGAAAGTCCAAGGGTTCCTGCGCAAGGTTAATCCGCGCAGGGTGAGCCGGCCCCTAAGGCGAGGGCGAAAGCCGTAGTCGATGGAAACCAGGTGAATAGTCCTGGGCCTGCCAGAAGTGACGAATGCAAAATGTTGTCAGTCCTTATCGGATTGGACTGGCTTTTCGCGCATTCCAGGAAATAGCTCTGGCATATAGACCGTACCCGAAACCGACACAGGTGGACTGGTAGAGAATACCAAGGCGCTTGAGAGAACGATGCTGAAGGAACTAGGCAAATTACTCGCGTAACTTCGGGATAAGCGAGACCCGTCAGTGGGCAACCATCGGCGGGTGGCACAAACCAGGGGGTAGCGACTGTTTAGTAAAAACACAGGGCTGTGCGAAGTCGAGAGACGACGTATACGGCCTGACGCCTGCCCGGTGCCGGAAGGTTAAGAGGAGGTGTGCAAGCACTGAATTGAAGCCCCGGTAAACGGCGGCCGTAACTATAACGGTCCTAAGGTAGCGAAATTCCTTGTCGGGTAAGTTCCGACCTGCACGAATGGCGTAACGACTTCCCCGCTGTCTCCAGCATCGGCTCAGCGAAATTGAATTCCCCGTGAAGATGCGGGGTACCCGCGGTCAGACGGAAAGACCCTATGAACCTTTACTGCAGCTTTGCAGTGGCATCAGAGACATTCTGTGTAGGATAGGTGGGAGGCTTTGAAACCGGGGCGCCAGTTCCGGTGGAGCCATCCTTGAAATACCACCCTGACTGTTTCTGATGTCTAACCGAGACCAGTAAGCCTGGTCCGGGACCCTGCATGGTGGGCAGTTTGACTGGGGCGGTCGCCTCCCAAAGTGTAACGGAGGCGCGCGATGGTGGGCTCAGGTCGGTCGGACATCGACTGTTGAGTGCAATGGCATAAGCCCGCCTGACTGTGAGAGTGACAGCTCGATCAGAGACGAAAGTCGGCCATAGTGATCCGGTGGTCCCGCGTGGAAGGGCCATCGCTCAACGGATAAAAGGTACTCTAGGGATAACAGGCTGATCTCCCCCAAGAGTCCACATCGACGGGGAGGTTTGGCACCTCGATGTCGGCTCATCACATCCTGGGGCTGGAGCAGGTCCCAAGGGTTCGGCTGTTCGCCGATTAAAGTGGTACGTGAGCTGGGTTTAGAACGTCGTGAGACAGTTCGGTCCCTATCTGCCGTGGGTGTTGGAGACTTGAGAGGATTTGTCCCTAGTACGAGAGGACCGGGATGAACAGACCTCTGGTGTACCGGTTGTCGCGCCAGCGGCACAGCCGGGTAGCTAAGTCTGGACGGGATAATCGCTGAAAGCATCTAAGCGAGAAACCCACCTCAAAACCAGGTCTCCCCAAGGGCCGTGATAGACCATCACGTCGATAGGCCAGGTGTGAAAGCGCAGTAATGCGTGCAGCTAACTGGTCCTAATCGCCCAATAGGCTCACCCATGCCGCCTGGCATCGCCAGGCAACACACATGCACAGAAATCATCCACGCACACAAAACACTCACAAAAAAACACCAACCTCACACGCCCATTTAACACCCCTCACAAGGGTGGACTGGACGACCTGGTGGCTATGGCGGGGAAAGATCCACCCGATCCCATCCCGAACTCGGCCGTGAAATGCCCCTGCGCCTATGATACTGCGTCTTAAGACGCGGGAAAGTCGGTCGCCGCCAGGTCTTCCAGTCCTCCCTCACCCCCGCGGGGTGGAGCAGCCCGGTAGCTCGTCAGGCTCATAACCTGAAGGTCACAGGTTCAAATCCTGTCCCCGCAACCATGAATCCCGTTTGA
>NZ_JABEQJ010000066.1 GCF_014174255.1 Gluconacetobacter sacchari | reverse complement strand
TCCACCGTTTCAAAATGACACCGCCTCAACTCGGTGCGATCCCGCGCGCACAAACCACAAAAGCAGAAAAATCCACGCAAAATACTCAATGCCGTGAATAAGATGGGTTAGGAATAACTGTGGCTTGTGACCGGGCGCGTCGAATATCTTGGGGGGTGTTCGCCATGGGACTGACGAACATATCCCACGATAGCACGGACTCTCCGGTCCAGTTTTTCTCAAGTAGTGGCGGGGGCATGTTATTAATTTTCTTTGTCAGGGCGTCGAGATCATAGTTTGGTGAGTTTTCTGTCGCAATGTAAAGGCCGCATTCATAGGGATTATACATCCCAGCCCAAGAGGTTTTAGAAATGCTCCATTTATGTCGTATCGCCCATTGGGTACGTTCTAAGTCGTCAGGTGCGCCTTTATATGGTTCGTCAACCAATATGAACTGTCCTATTGTTGGATCAATCCATCTGGTTGCATGATCGTTGTTTGGCAGGCTGTCTTTGGAGGAACCGTCAGGATAATTTTTACGGTGATTGCGACAGGGGCGTAGCCCTGTATATTCCATGAAGCGTAGCGAGCGCTCTGCGGTGCAGAGGCGTTCTCTGGCACGAACCTGCGTTTGCGCCAATGTGTCGCACACGAAATGGTCGTCTGCGACCATCCGAAGATCACCAAACCCCCGAGCATATTTGAGCGCTAATTTATCGCAGATGTGGAGGATTGGCTTTGAGAGGCTGATGTTAAGAGTTTCGCGTCCTATGTTCTGTGGTTTTTTCTCATCGCGCCAGTAAATCGTCAACAATACATAAGGCCGGGCACACATAACGGCTCGCGCAGGTAAAACTCGACGAGCATTCCGGTAATTCGAGCAATTGGCGGCTTGAGCTGCACGATCAAGAGCTACGGAATGCTGAATTCCGCTCTTTTTCCGGATTTCGATAGCAAGACGTTTAACGCCATCGATTGTTGTAGGACGCACACTACGATTCAACATGGCGATACTCCTGGCTTGAATTTACAAGCGTCACTCGCCAACCGCCTTTCAAGCTCGAACGCCAGTTGAAAGGATGTTTCAAAAATCTTTTACAGCAATGCTGCCAGCAGCTTCGGAACGGCGAGTGCCATGCTCATGCCAAGAGCGTCTTTAACGATATATGGAATTTTGTATGCGTTCAACCCTGTTCGATGGGATGTAGCGATTCAATGTTACGGTTGCCAGAGAGGTGTCGCCACTTTGTAGGTATCTCACACAGTGCGGTTATTGGGGCTTGGTAGCTTCCCCCCCCCTGTAAATTTTCGAAGGTGACATAACAGATTCGGCAGAAAAACAGGGTGAGCGACCCTATTGTGTGAGGTGCCTCAGTGGTTAGTGCATTGATCGCCCGTTTCGCGGAGCCCGGATGGAAGCAGTAGAGTATACTGGGCGATCCATTGATGGCGGTGCCGACGCATGGGAGGTTTTCCTGAATGTTTATATAAATAATTACTTCACAGACCCGGCATGGATGGGGATGAAACCCGGTAGATTCCCGACGCGATCGAACCAGCGTCCGAGGGCCGGGTAGGGGGCAAGGTCGATACCGCCTTCGGGTGCCAGTGCGAGGTAGGGGAAAAGAGCGCAGTCGGCGATCGTAGGGCGGTTGAGCGCAAACCAGTCCTGTGTCTCGACATGCGCATTGAGCAGCGGCAGGAGTTTGTCGGTCCAGCGCATGGCCGTGCCCATATCGAGGGGATACCCGAATTTCCGGATCAGACGGGCGGCGTTGGGACCGTTGCGAACCTCGCTCGACGCCACTGAAAGCCATTGTGTGATGGTGGCCTGTGACATGGCGTCTTCAGGCCACCAAGCGCGGTCCGCCAGCCGACCGGCAAGGTAAACCAGGATGGCCTGAGAGTCCCGAAGTGTGAAGTCACCATCCACCAGAACCGGGACTTCCCCAAACGGGTTCAGTTTCCGAAAATCTGGATCATGGTTCTGACCCGACGCGAGATCGACGGGAACAAGGTCCAGCTTCGTGCGGGTGAGGGCCGCAAAAAGCCGGATCTTGTAGCAGTTTCCGGAGACGTCCAGATCATAGAGAAGCATCACGGGGTGTCCTGTGATCGGAAATTAAGAGGGCAGGAGACGGACGGAACTTGCCCGGCGGCACCATGCGCCCTACTGTGACGAACGACCGTTCGTGAGTCAAAGGCGAAATGCGAGAACCCGTTCCTATCCACCGGATCGTTGTCGAAGCTCGCGAACTGTTTCGCGAGTATGGCTACGAAGGCGCGTCCATGCGCGATCTGGCCGATCGCGTGGGCCTGCGTCCGCAAAGCCTCTACACGCGCTTTCCGTCAAAGGAATCGCTGGTGCGCGAAGTGCTGGCCCTGACGCTCGACGACACGCTGGCCGGTCTTCCGGATCCTGCGACGGACTGGCGTGCGGCCTGGCGGACGCTGATCGAACGGATCGCCGGGACATTCGAGGCGAGAGGGCGCTGCGTAGGGCTGCATCTCGCGTATGGCGTGACGGCGCAGACACCGGACGCTCGGGACGCGGTGCGGGCTTTTTTCGCACGATTACGCGATGCGATGGCCGGGATTCTTGAAGCCGGGACGATTTCCGAACCGGCGTCCGTTGCAGCGGATACCCTTGCGCAACTCGAAGGGGCAACGCTCTGGATCACGACCGAGGGTGATATGGAACCTCTCCGGCACGCTGTGGAGCGGGCCTTGCGGATTGGTAACCAGAAAGGAAGAGCCGTGTGATCGAAACGGAAAGATTGCGTCTCTCGCTCCATCAGATGACGGATTTTCACGATCTACATGCGATGTGGAGCGATCCGGATGTCGTTCGTCACATCAGCGGCGTTCCATCGTCGGAACAGGAAAGCTGGTTTCGCCTTCTTCGCTATCGGGGCCTGTGGGATCTTCTGGGTTATGGATACTGGTGTGTCCGTACGAAAGCGGATGGGCGTTATGTTGGTGATGTCGGCTTCGCTGATTGGAAGCGCGATATTGAACCATCTCTGGACACTGTGCCCGAAGCCGGCTGGGTTCTGGCGCGCTGGGCGCATGGCCAGGGATTTGCGACCGAAGCGCTTCAGGCTGCATTGGCATGGATGGACGGGCGCGGTGTGGATCGCACGGTCTGTATCATCGCGCCGGAACACGCGGCGTCGTGCAGGGTCGCGGAGAAATGTGGATATTCTCTGAAAGGCAACGCTTGTTTCCGAGGTGAGAAGACGCTGCTTTTACAGCGCGAGAGGGACGATCGGTGATGGACGCTTCCGTAACGACATACCGTGCCTGGAGCTGGTACACGCCGGGCGAGCCCGAACAGCTTCAACTGGTGGACCGGGCCTTCTTGTCTCCAGGACCGGGTGAGATCGTCGTGCGGAATACCATGATCGCGCTCAACCCCGTTGACTGGAAAGTCATTGCCGCCAGTCCCGACGGATGGAGGCCGGGGCATGTGCCGGGCGTGGACGGTATCGGAATCGTCGCGGAGGTCGGCGACGGCGTGAGTATCCCCCTGGGAACGCGGATCGCATATCATCAGGGGATCGGCAAACCGGGTAGCTTCGCGGAATATACGATCGTGGATGCCGATTGTGCGCTCGTTATTCCCGACGGTGTCAGCGACGAGAGCGCCGCCGGAATTCCGTGTCCGGGGCTGACGGCGTGGCAGGCGCTCGCCAAGGTACCGGATATGCCGAACCGGGATGTACTGGTGACCGGGGCTGGCGGCGCTGTGTCGCTGATCCTGGTGCAACTGGCATTGCGTCGGAACTGGCGTGTCTGGGCGACCGCGTCGCCGGCTCATCACAAACGGCTGCTTGCGTTGGGCGTTGCCGGTACGTTCGATTATCGCGATGAGCGCTGGCGTGCGCAATTGACCGTAGCACTCGGGCCGCGCCGCCTCTTTGCTGTATTCGACACCACGAGCGGGGCGTATGCACGCGGTCTGGCGCCACTGGTGGGGTATAACGGACATCTGGTCTGCATTCAGGATCGGCTGGAATCACCGCCTCTGCCGCCGTTCACGACGGCGCTGTCCCTGCATGAAGTCGCGCTGAACAGCGCGCACGGCCATGCGACGGCGGAGAACTGGCGGGAGTGGCGCCAGGCCGGAGCGCAGTTGCTCGACGCTGTGCGGATTGGTGCCCTCGGCCTCCAGCCGCATATAGTCACCGCGTTCGATGACCTGCCGGCAAGCCTCTCCGCCCTGAAGCACGGGCGCATCAAGGGGAAAAAGATTCTCGTGCGCATTGAGGCTTGAAGCCGTAATACCAGCGTGCCCGTGCCCGTGCCCTCAGTGACGCGCGCGAGTAGAGTTTCCAAACTGTGTGATGACTGACTTCGGGCTGTCAGGGGTTTCGAAGCGTAGACTAATGGCAGCAACTGGGGGAGATCGGAAGGTCCGCTTTTAGCCGTCGCAGTTTGAAAGCGGACATTTCTGTGAGTTCAAGAGCGGTCCAGAGTGACGTCAGACCTGCGACCCCCGAACGCTTACGTTTTCAGGACGACTACAATGTTGACTCACGTATTGGCTTCTTTGGCTTTCCGACTTTCTTTCTATTCGAGATTGGTCCCAAAATGGACTCGAAGATTGCAAGAATACGTTCATGCTGGCCACCTTTTAGGCGAAGACTCGCTTTCATTATTTGACAGACGGCTGCAATGCTGACCATTCCTATGCCTACAGCCCAAAGGATATAGTGAACGATTTTTTCATTCGGTATAATGTTAGAAAGGGGAGCCGACCAATGGGCAAAAATTGCACCAGCCAATGGTATTGCAGCACCAATACTCATAAAATCATATTGCGACTTATAGCTATTATAATTTCTCAGATATGCATCGCGAAGCATTAATAGTGAATTTATGTCGCATTTTTTTAGTTCACGTTCGATTTCTTTGTCTTTCTCGGCTTCGTTCTTAGCAGCATTCAAAATATTTTTTATCTGATCACGCCCTTCTTTTACTAATCCTGATAAAATCATAGAAAAAACAGTTCCGGGTATACCAACAACCCCAATAAAGTAAACTGATACGAAAAATTCCGCGACGTAGATGTGCGAATTATACACTGACAATATTGCAGCAATTATCGGTCCAATGGTGGACATGACGACAAAAATTGTAAATACCCACGTCCAAGCTCTGCTCTGACCAAACATCGGAGAGTGTTGATTGCGTGCGTTATCACCCAATAATTGAACGACCTTCTCTAAGTTGTCGGCCGTATTGGCAACCTCGGACTTGGAGGCTTGGCCTGCTACAAAGCCGTCACCTGCATCATCCTCCACAGGCTGAGCAGAAGGAGAATAGAGATCCTCATTTTTTTCTTCCAACGTCAGCTCCCTACTGTAATGATTCGCACAAACTGATCTTTAAGACACACAAATTGATACAATCGTAAGTAAGAATATTCCATAGAAATGTTACAAATTCCGTAGTGTGGCCAATGGGACCTCATCCTGACTCGCGCCGCAAGTGTCAGAAACCAGTCTTTCCCGCCTTCAACTTGTAACCGGCCGCTCGAGACCGCCTTATGAGCGTTGGGTGCGGGTGGTAAGTTGACGTCATTATGGACGTCAATAATGACGTCACTTGAGGATGTGACGATGCGGCCTGAGATTCTGGTT
>NZ_JABEQJ010000065.1 GCF_014174255.1 Gluconacetobacter sacchari | reverse complement strand
GTTCGCGCAGGGCCTTGATCCGGTCGTAGCGCACCGAACGATATTTCGAGGCATCGGCATCGATTTTCGTGCCGTCGATCGACAACACGCCAAGACGCAGCAGGCCCGTCTGGCGGACCCCGCCAGGCGGCCTGCGCGTGCCCGGCGCGATGACGAACTGAAGGACGAGATCAAGCGGGTGTATGAGGCCAGTTCGAAGCTCTACGGGACGCGCAAAGTCTGGCATCAGATGCGCCGTGAAGGCATTGATGTGGCCAAATGCACCGTGGAACGCCTGATGCGTGCCATGGGTCTGGCCGGCATTCGGCGAGGGAAGAAGACGGTCACGACCATCAGCAATCCCAAGGCTCCGTGCCCGCTGGACAAGGTGAACCGCGCATTCCGCGTGAGCCGGCCGAATGCCCTGTGGGTGGTCGATTTCACCTACGTCCACACATGGGCAGGCTTCGTCTACGTCGCCTTCGTGATCGACGCCTATGCCCGGCGCATCGTCGGCTGGAAGGTCGCCACCTCGGCCACTGCGGGCTTCGTGCTGGACGCTCTGGAGCAGGCGATCCATGCCCGCAGGCCCGGACCCGAGGATGGCCTGATCCACCACAGCGACAGGGGTGTCCAGTACCTCGCCATGAATTACACCCAACGCCTGGCCGAGGCCAATCTGGTGCCCTCGGTCGGCAGCGTCGGGGACTCCTATGACAACGCCCTGGCCGAGACCATCAATGGCCTCTACAAGGCCGAGGTCATCTGGCGGCAGCCCTCTTGGCCCAGTGTGTCGGCCGTGGAAATGGCAACATTGCGCTGGGTCGATTGGTTCAACAACCACCGCCTCTTCGGCCCCATCGGCTATATCCCACCCGCCGAGGCCGAAGCCAACTACTATGCAGCCCTCGAGATCATCGATATGGCTGCGTGACTCAAACCAAACAGCCTCCGGGAAACCCGGGACGCTTCACAGCCACACCCCGATGTCGTGCCACCCAGGGTGTGTGATCTGGTGAGACGCCCCTTTGAGCGGCCACACCCGATGTCGTGCCACCGGGGTGTGTGATCTGGCGAGGGGACTAATTGATGTTAATAGTATATATATTAGTTTCCTCACCAGATCACATGGGACAACACGGAGAACCGCCAAATATCTCTACCATTACCTCACCAGATCACACGAATTACTCACCAAAACACACACTGGATATGAGGATACGTACTGGATAACAGGAACATGGTGCTGTGGGTCGACAGCGGATTACCGGAGGAGACTGAATTGCTTAAAGGTCAGTTGGGCAGAGGGTTCCGGCCTGAGGGCGAGAACTTCTCGTTTACCTCACCTTCAGAATCTGCTTTTGCCTGGATGACGCTGTTTGATGCTGGCCGCGTCGATATAGGTTTCGACCATGCGCAGGCTCTGGTGCCGCGAGAAGCGCTTGAGCTCGAGGAGGTCGTAGCCGTCGCCGGCGCCAGTGCTGATGGCACCCCGACGCAGACTGTGGCCGGCAAAGCTCCCCTCCAGCCCGGCGGCCTGACAATGCTTGCGGACGATCTCGGCGATCGCGCGATCGGAGAGGGCGGTGCTGCCGATTTTCGGGCGTGGGGAAGGGGTGCCTGCCTTGGCGTCCGGGGCCAGCCACACCCGGCGGAACACGGCGCCCTCGGTGATTGCGGCGGCCCGTAGCCAGGCTTCGTAGGCGCGAACCGGACAGTGGCGGGTGACGCCGCGTGGAATACCGACCCGCACCCCGTCCCGGTTGGGATCGCCCTTCGAGCGGGTCAGGCGGATCTCCATGCCGTCATCGTCGACGCTGACGTCGGCCACCGTGAGGCCGGCCAGCTCCGAGCGCCGGAAGGCGCCGGCGAAGCCGAGCAGCAGGATGGCGCGGTCGCGGACCGAGGCCAGATCGCTGCCCTGTACCTCGTCCAGCACCCGGGTGAGCGGAGTCCAGGTCAGCGCCGTCTTCTGCTGCGGGCCGGCGCCCGGCGCCTCGCGGCGGATGCCGGCGAGGGTGGCGGAGACCAGCGGATGGCTGGTGGGAATGGTGAGCCGGGCCAGATGGTGGAGATAGCGCAGCGCGGCACGATGCAGGTCGATGGTGCGGGGCGTGCGATTGCGCAGCGCCATGTCGGCCAGGTAGGCGGCGACATCCTCGGCCCGTGCCGGCAGGGCAGGGAGGGCGTGACCGGCGGCCCACTGGCACCAGGCGCGCACGGCACCGCGGTAGGCGCGGCGGGTATTGTCGGCCTTGCCGCGCTGGACGAAGGCCTCCACCGCCTTGCGGGCGGTGCCCAGGCTGCCGTCATGGTTCGGTACTGCCTGGCTGGAGGCGAGGGCGAACCACTGGGCGACGCTGGCGGCCGGCTGGCCGACCGGTGCCGGCGGCATCTTGTCGTCCAGGTCGGGCACCGGCCCGGCCGGCGGGCAGCGGCGCAGCCAGGCGACGAAGCTGGGCGCGCCCTGGTCGATCTCCAGGGCGATCAGCAGTTCGTGGCCGGCCGGGACATCGCCAACGGCCTCGCGTGCGGCGTCGAGGGCGGCGGCGGCGTGGGGCAGGGCAGGGGCGAGCGGCCGGTCCGCGGTGTAGCTGCCGTCCGGTTGCTCGATGCCGGCCAGGATCAGCGGGAGCGGCGGATCGAAGCGGGCGACCGAGAGGGCCCGCACCGCCAGCTGCAGTTGGTCGAGGTCGAGGCGGCTGCGGGTGAGGCGATCGACCCGCGCAGCGACCATGCGTCGGGCAGCGCCGCGGGAGCCGAGGATCCGGATGTCACTAAGCATCGGTGGAGAGTGTCTTCTTCATTCAGAACAGGCTTTCCTGCGCCGGATCGGCAGCAAGCAGGGTGGGAATGCGGCTGTGGCGGGCGATCCAGTCGCGGGTGAGCGGGCACATCCAGCCGGCGAGGGTGAGGATCTTCGCGTAGTCGGCGGCGAGATGGCGGGTGAAGATCGGCTCGTGATGGGCGATGCGGTTGCGGAAGGTCCGTAGATGGTCGAATTCGCGGTGGATCGTCTTGCGGGGCAAGCGGGCGTGGGGAAAGGCGGCGCTGAGCGCTGGCCGCCAGAGGGTCATGGCATAGTTGGCGCTGCCGCCGGGGCCGAGGAGGGCGACCCAGAAGCCAAAGCTCAACGCGGCGACGGTGTGCGGGGCGTCTGGCACGTAGCGCCCGCGTTTGAGTTTGGCCCGGGTCTGGGCGATCTCGGTGATGGCGTAGGCATTGAGCCCGGTCGCCGGATTGTCGAACCAGGCGGCGCCGTAGCGCCGCGCCAGTGCCCGGTGCAGGGTATTGCGCAGGGTGAGTTCGACGGACTGCAGGGGGCCGTAAAAGCCGGCACTCAGCGCGGTATTGCGGGTATGGAGGCGCAGCGCCAGGTCTGGATCGCCGGCCGAGGCCCGCAGGTAGGTGGCGAAGCGTTCGGGCGAGAGGCTGGTGCGGACGGCGGCGAGCATGGCGGGCGTATCCGGGTTTTCCTTGCGTTCGCTGGTCATTTGTCCTAACAATCCGCGTGTATCTCCCGGATATGCCTCTGTCCCCGGACACGCAACCGTGGAGCACGCTCCAAGGGCCCGTTCGCGGGCCCTTTTTTTATGCGTTTATCCTACTTCCGACAAGAGACATTATCGGAAGTAGAGGCGGGGGAGGGGGCGGAGTTCGGAGCGTCCTGAACTGACCCCGCCACGCATTCCCGTCGTGGCGCTTCGCCGGAAAATCGGGATTTTCCGGCCGTTTTCAAGGGACCGGCCGCCTCTGTAGATCCCGATCCTTGCATATTAGGATACGATAAGTGCCAATATCGTACCCTAACAGAAAAACCGGCTTGTCTTTCACTCCGGTGGGATTCATCCTGCCGTCAGCGGCCGCCGCTGGCCGCACGGTAAGAGGCACCAGCATGCAGGAATCTCGCGGCTCCGGCCCCGTTTCGACCGCGGCAGGGCCGTCGGAGCTGGCGGTGCCGAGCGTGCTGGCCCGCGCCGCCCTCGACAAAGGCGCCGCCTATGCCAGCCAGGCCCACGCCACCGCCACCCTGCGGGCCTATCGCGCCGACTGGCAGGATTTTCGCGACTGGTGTCTGGCGCGCGCCTTTACCCCGCTGCCGGCGGCGCCGGCGGTGATCGGCGCCTATCTCGCCGAACAGGCGGAATGCCGCGCCGCCAATACCGTGCGCCGCCGGGTCTCGGCGATCGGCATGGCGCATCGCTATGCCGGTCTGCCCTGGGACCCTGCCCATCCGGCGATCCGCGATCCGCTTCGCGGCGCCCTGAAAGTCCACGGCCGGCCGGCCGTGCCGGCGATCGCCCTCACCGTGGCGATGCTGCGCGACCTGGTCGCCACCTGCGATCTCAGCCCACGCGGCCGGCGCGACCGCGCCCTGCTGCTGATCGGCTTCGCCGGCGCCTTCCGCCGCTCCGAGCTGGTCAGTCTGCGCATCGAGGCGGTGATCGAGCGTGAGCATGGGCTGGTGATCACCCTGCCGCGCAGCAAGACCGACCAGCAAGGCAGCGGGGCCGAGATCGGTCTCGCGCCTGGCCAGCATGCGGAAACCTGTCCGGTGCGCGCGCTGCGGCTGTGGCGCAATCTGTTTCGTGACGGCAGCGGGCCGCTGTTTCGTCGGGTGCTGCGCGGTGGCGAGCTGACTGCCGAGCCGCTGGTCCCGAGCCGGGTCAGCCGGATCCTGGTCGGTCGCGCCCGGCAGGCCGGTTTGCCAGAGGAGGTGGTAGCGGCGCTGAGCGCCCATGCGCTGCGGGTCGGCTTCATCACCGAGGCCTACCAGCACGGGGTGCCGGACGCCGACATCATGGCCCATACCCGGCATCGCGATCTGCGCACCATGCGCGGCTATGTCCGCCGGGCCGGGCTGGTGACGGAGAGTCCGACGGCGCGGCTCGGGCTGTGAGTTCGCTCCGCCTGCCGTGGGATGTCCTGCCGCCGCGCCAGGCGAAGCCCGTGGCGCGGCCCGAGCCGGCTGTGCCGGCGGAAGGGACGAAAGGAGCGAAAGCCCAGGCTCGCCGCCCCCGCGTGCAGCGGATTGATCCGCACTGCGATCCGGCCGCCTATTGGCATCTGGTGGTGCACGGCCCGCAGGACGCGGTGGAGCGCTTCGTCGCGGCGGCCCGCGGTGCCGGCAGCCTGCCCTGGGTGCTGGACGGCGCGGCGATCGAGGAGGATCTGTTTCTCTGGGCGGTTGCCCGGCGCGACGCTGGTGGACACTCGGTGCAGGCCTGCCGCCTGCTGGCGCGCCAGGTGCGCCAGGCGGTGCTGGCCCATCATCAGCGTGTCTGTGAGGCCAGAGATGGGCGGAGCTGCCCGCTCGATTTCCATCGCCTGCGCCCGTTGCCGGCCGCCTTGCTTGCGGCTGGTCCGGCCGCCGAGGCGCCGCGCGCCTGGATGCGCCGCCACTGGGGGCTAGACGATCTGCCGCGCAAGATGGCCAGGCTGCCACAGGCCACGGCCGGCCGTCGCTTGCCACGGGGCCATGGCAGCGTGGTCTATGGCTTTTTCGCCGACGGCTGGCGGCCGGAGCCGTTGCTGGCCCATCTCACCGACAGTTTCCCTGCCCTGACCCGCCTCATGCGCATCCCTATCGCCCACCCAGCCGGGAAAGTCCTGCTCAGACAGATCAAAGCCTGGCGGAACAAGTTCTTCGTCTTCTTGACCAACAGGGACGTCCCGGCCACCAACAACATATCGGAGCGCGAAATCCGCCCCTCGGTCGTGTTCCGAAAA
>NZ_JABEQJ010000064.1 GCF_014174255.1 Gluconacetobacter sacchari | reverse complement strand
CACCGTCTCGGCCCGCAATTCCTCGGCCAACTGGCGCAACTGCTCCACCGACAGGTTGCGCAGGTCGCGCGGCGACGTCACACGGTCCAGAAGCGGAAAGCGGCCCTTCGTCGGCACCTGTCCGGCGCCGGCGGTCCCGGCGACACCGGCGGAGGGGGATGAGGGGGGCTGGTTCATGACAAGTACGTCCGTTGTGCTTGCCGGGCATCGGCCGGGGGCGGCCTGTCCGGTCCATTCTGTTCTTGCGACGTTGTCCGGGCTGGGCGAACCTAACGCCTGCCGGTCTGTTACAGTTCGGATTCTACTCCCGTAGCGGAAGCAAATACAGACTCTCCCTGCCGGCTGTGGTCAATCGGTCACAGTGCATGTGAAGGGAATTGAGTATAGGACCCTTTCCGTCCTATACCCCCCGGAACGGGATCGCGTGGCGTCGCATGTCCGCAACCTCGCCATGTCTTTCGCGCACGGCTATGATCGTGCCGGGTTGTTATCTGCCGCGTGGGCGTGTCCATAATACAGGTCACATGATTTGAGAGAGGCCGGCCCAGGGGGCCGGCGCAGGAGCAGAGGGTTTTCATGGCCGTTCCTATTATGCAGGCTGTCAGGGTGGGCGCTTACGTCGTGAAGCAGCACGTGACCGGCCGAAAGCGTTATCCGCTCGTCCTGATGCTGGAGCCGTTGTTCCGGTGTAACCTGGCCTGCGCGGGATGCGGCAAGATCGACTATCCCGCCGCCATCCTGAACCAGCGCATGACCGTGCAGGAATGCCTGGACGCGGACACCGAGGCCGGCGCGCCCGTGATCGCGGTCGCGGGGGGCGAGCCGCTGCTGCACAAGGAGATGCCGGAGATCATCCGGGGCCTGATCGCGCGCAAGAAATACGTCTATCTCTGCACCAATGCGCTGCTGCTCGAAAAGAAGATGGACGATTACGAGCCGTCGCCCTTCTTCTCGTGGGACGTGCATCTGGACGGCGACCAGGCGATGCATGATGCCTCGGTCTGCCAGGATGGCGTGTACGAGCGCGCCGTGGCCGCGATCAAGAAGGCCAAGGCCCGGGGCTTCCGCCTGTCGATCAACTGCACCGTGTTCGACGGTGCCGATCCCAAGCGCCTTGCCGCCTTCTTCGACGAGGTGATGGCCATGGGCGTGGACGGCATCATGACCGCCCCCGGCTATGCCTACGAGCGCGCGCCGGACCAGGCGCACTTCCTGAATCGCCAGAAGACCAAGCAGCTTTTCCGCGACGTCTTCCGCCTGGGCAAGGGCAGGAAGTGGCGCTTCACCCAGTCGCCGCTGTTCCTGAACTTCCTGGCCGGCAACGAGCAGTATCATTGCACGCCGTGGGGCAAGCCGCTGCGCAACGTCTTCGGCTGGCAGCGCCCGTGCTATCTGCTGGGCGAGGGCTATGCCAAGACGTTCCAGGAGTTGATGGACGATACCAAGTGGGATGATTACGGCACCGGCAATTACGAGAAATGCGCCGATTGCATGGTCCATTCCGGATATGAATCGACGGCGGTGATGGATGCGGTGCGCCGGCCGTGGCACATCGCCAAGGTCGCGCTGTTCGGGCCCGAGACCGAGAAGCCGATGGCGCCCGAGATCTCGCTGGCCAACCAGCGGCCGGCGGAATATGTGTTCGCCCAGCATGTCGATGCGCGCATGGCCGAGATCTCCGCCGCCAAGAAGCCGGCCAAGCCGCCGCGCGTGACGGTGGTGGACGCGCCGGCGGTCGAGGCGGCCGACGCCGCCGACTGACCCGGACCGCCGACCGGGCATTTCGTCCGGTACGATGAAGAAATGGCGAATCAATGGCGGGGCCGGATGGTCCCGCCATTGTCGTATTCAGGTTTCACGGATGTCGCACTACACTGGGCGGCATCATGATCATGTCCATCGCCGTCATTCTTCTTCTGGTTCTCGTCAACGGCGTCTTCGCCATGGGGGAACTGGCCCTGATCTCGGCGCGCCGCGCGCGCCTGACCATCATGCAGCGGGCGGGCGTCAAGGGCAGCGAGCGGGCCCTGCGCCTCGCCGATGATCCGCAGAGCTTCCTGCCGACCGTGCAGGTCGGGATCACGCTCGTCTCGATCCTGGAAGGCACGTTCGGCGGCACGCAGATCGAGGGCGCGCTGACGCCGTGGCTGGCGCGCTTTGCGATCCTGCGGCCGTTCGCCGCCGAATTGTCGATCGCGATCGTGGTGGTCGTCATAACATCGCTGATGCTGGTGCTGGGCGAACTTGTGCCCAAGCAGATCGCGCTGCGCCATCCCGAAGCCATCGCCGCCCGGCTGTCGCTGGCGCTGGAGGGGCTGGCGCGGGTGACGCGTCCGGCCGTCTGGCTGCTGGGGCGGTCGTCGAACCTGGTGCTGCGCCTGATGGGGGTAGCCCCCGCGACGCGGCAGGCCCTGACCGAGGAGGAACTGAAGGCCTATATCGCCGAGGGCGCGCAGTCGGGCGTGCTGGAGCAGGAGGAGCGCGACATGATCGAGCGCCTGCTGCGCATGCCCGACCGGCCGGTGCGGGCGATCATGACCCCGCGCAACGAGCTGTTCTGGATCGAGCGTGGGGTCAGCCAGGAGGAACTGCGCCGCACCCTGCGCGCCACCGTCTATTCGCGGATCGTGGTGTGCGAGGGGGGGGTGGACAATCCGGTGGGCGTGATCCTGGCCAAGGACATGCTGGACCGGATGCTGGACGGGCGGCCGGTCTCGATCGAATCGGTGCTGCGCAAGCCGGTGGTGGTGCCGGATACGCTGTCGGCCTTCGACATGGTGGAGCGGATGCGTTCGATCCCGCTGGGGATTGCCGTGGTGCTGGACGAATACGGATCGTTCGAGGGCATCGTCACCGCCTCGGACCTGTTCGAGGCCATCGTGGGCGAGCATCACGAGCCGGGCAGCACGCCCAAGGAGCGGCTGGCGCAGGACGATATCCTGATCCTGGACGGCTTCATGCCGGCGGACGACGTGAAGGACCGGCTGGCGCTGGCCGACCTGCCGGACGAGGGCAGCTATCACACGCTGGCCGGGCTGATCCTGGCGTTGCTGCGCCGGGTGCCGGCGGCGGGCGACAAGGTCGCGTTCTCCGGCTGGCTGTTCGAGGTGCTGGAGATGGACCACCGCAGGGTGCAGAAAGTGCGGGCCAGCAGGCAGGTGCTGGCCGAGAATTGAGATGGCCCGTGTTCGGCCCGGGGGTGGCCGGGGCCTTTAATGACCGGGGCCTTTAATGAATGGTGCGGAACGGGTGGCCGGCCAGGTCGCGTTCGGCGGCGAAGGCGGGCCATTCGTTGCGGGCCAGGGTTTCCAGCGACGGGGTGGGCAGGCCCAGTCGGTCGGCATAGAGCCACAGATAGGTCAGTGACCGGCGGACGTAATCGCGGGTTTCGGTACTGGGCAGGCTCTCGATGAACAGCAGCGGGTCGTCGCCGTACTCGTCCGGATCGTCCTGGCGGGCGATCGCCGTCGGGCCGGCATTATAGCTGGCCAGCAGGTGCAGCAGGTCGCCGCCCGGCGTGTTATGGGCCTTGTCATGCTGTTCGCTCAGATGCGCCAGGTAGAGGATGTAGAGCTGCCCGATTTCCAGGTTGACCGCCGGGTTGTGCAGCAGGGCGGGTGTGGCCACGAAGCGCCCGGTCTGGCCGGTCACGAAGCTGGCGGTCACCGGCATGAGCTGCATCAGCCCGTGGGCGCCGGCCCCCGAGACCGCGCCGCTGTCGAAATTGGATTCCAGCCGGGTCAGGGCATAGACCAGCGCCGGATCGACGCGGAAGCCGTGGCCCGGCGCCAGGCGCGGCAGCGGCAGGCGGCTGGCGGGGCTGGCCTGACCGCCCTCCCGGGTCGCAAGGAGCGTGGCGAGCTGGGTCGAGAGGCCCTTCAGCCCGGCGGTATCCGCCACAAGCTGCACTGAGCGGCAGAGGGCGGCATCGCCCTGGATGTCGGGCCACAGGCGGCGCAGGGCGGCCTCGGCGCGTGCGGTCTCGCCGACCTGGAGCAGGGCGAAGGCGCGGCGGCCGGCGGGCGTTGCCGCCACGGCTTCCACGTCGATTTCGCCCATGACCGGGGCGCCGGCATGCAGCATGGCCCGGTCGTCGGCCAGATGCGTGCCGGCGGACCGGGCGGCCTGCGCCGGGCGCAGGCCCAGAAGCTGGGCGGCCAGCAGGCCGTAGAATGTGTGCGGGGTGGCGGCCGCGCGATGCAGCCACGGCCGCCATGCCGCCAGGTCGCCGGTATTGCGGTGCGCGCGGGCCGCCCAGAAGGCGGCGCCGGCGCGGACGCTGGCGGCGGTGAGTTCGGCGCGGGAGGCGCCTTCGAACAATGGGGCGGCGATGTCGGCGCGTCCGCGCCGCCAGGCCGCCAGGCCGGCGACGTAGCCGGCGAGGCCGATCCGGCCGGAGGAGTCGAGAAAGGCGTCCTGCCCCGTTTTCAGTGCCAGCGCGGTGTCGCCGGCGCTGAACAGGGCCATCGCCACCTCGGCGCGCAACTGCGCGCCGTAGAGGGGGCTGAGGCCCGGCGTGACGCGGATCAGGTGCAGGGCGCTGCGCGCGCCCTTGGCGCCCTGTTCGGCCCGCTCGCGCACCGTGCGGTCGAGCAGCGGATTGCGGGTGAAGGCGCGGCTGGCCGGGTCGTCTTCCTCCGGCAGGCGCACGGGGGCGGCGCCGACGCCGGGCGCCAGCGCCGTCGTCGCCGGGATGGGCGGCAGGGCGGCGCCGCGCGGCGACAGGCCGGCCAGCAGGCCATGGATCGCCGGCGCGTCGGCCAGCGTGGCATAGCTGTGCAGCCACAGGCGCAACTGGCCGGGGGCGGGGTGATAGCCGGGATTGAGGTAGCGGTCGGCCAGGATGTCGCCCAGCAGGGTGTCGTCGCGCAGGGCGGCGGTTTCCCGGATCGCGGCGTCGAACGACCCGGCATGTTGCAGGCTGAAGATCCGGCGGACGCGGGCGGCGTCGTCGGGGGCGAGCGGACGGACGAGCCCGACGGCGCCGCCGCCGGGCGGCGCGATCCGGGGCAGCGCCATCGCGGTTTCCTCGTTCCGCTCGTCGCCGCCTGGCGGATGGCCGTCAGCCGGCTGCGCCGTGGCGCCGGACGCGCGAAGCGGACCGAGCGCACCGGCCAGAAAAGCGGCACCGGCCAGAAAGGCGCGAACCGCACGCTGTGGGGGTGTATGTGTGATCCCTCGCATGGCGGACGGGGCTCTAAAGGCTGTTGAGGGGAAAAGCAACCATATTCGAACGCGAGCCCACAGTAAGCGTTCCGCGCGAGGTGGTTAAACAGCCGTTAAAATTACCGTTTCCGGTGAGAATTCACGGGTGAATAAAACGTGTATTGCGATGCAATAATCCGGGTGTTCGCCACAATCCGGACAAAATTCCTCAGCGCCGGATTTACTTACTGTTTCGGTCTGTATCCTCGTTGTGGTCCAGCGTCGTGCGTAGCAGCAGAAGGTCCTTCCACGCGTCGCGCCGGGCCGCCGGGCTGGCGCCGAGTTGCGAGGGATGGCGCATCGGCAGCAGGGCGATCGGGGCCGTCCGGCCGGGGATGACGATGTCGCGCCAGCGGCCGCGCAGGCGGGCGATCCCGGCGTTTTCGCCCGTCAGCAGCCGTGTCGGCGTGTTGCCCATCGCGATTACCCGCGCGGGGGCGGCCAGGACGATCAGCCGGTGCAGGAAGGGGGTGCAGATCCGCAGTTCGGCGGCGGAGGGGGGGCGTTCGCCCGGCGGCCGCCACGGGATGACCGGGGCCAGCAGCATGTCGGCGCGGGCCAGCCCGATGCTGGCCAGCATGCGGTCCAGCAATTCGCCCATCGGGCCGGCGAAGGGGGTGCCGCCGCGATCTTCCGCCGCGTCGGGGGGCTCGCCGATCAGCAGCAGGCGGCCGGGGGACGCGCCGGTCGCGGACACGGTGTGCGTTGCCGTGTCGCGCAGGCTACAGGCGCCGAATCCGGCCATCGCCGCGTGCAGTTCGGCCAGCGTGGCCGCGGCGGCGGCGGCGGCGTGCGCCTGCTGCGCCGCGCGGTCGATCAGCGGCAGGCCGTCATCGGGCGCGGCGGGGCGGCGGGGGGCCGGTGGCGCGGCGGGTG
>NZ_JABEQJ010000063.1 GCF_014174255.1 Gluconacetobacter sacchari | reverse complement strand
AGACCTTCTTCAAAACCTTGAAATCCGAACTCGTTTGGCGGACGATCTTCCTGACCCGACAGGATGCCGAGAATGCTATCGGCCGTTACATCGACAGTTTCTACAATCCTGACCGGCGCCATTCGTCACTGGACTTCATCAGCCCGGCTGCATACCAAAGGCAGGCGACCTGATCCCGATAGCTCTCCACTTTTGCGGGGAAAGTCCAGTCTGCACCTATCCCGATAGCAGCTCGCTCGTGATCGATGGCCTCGACTGCCGCGGCTTTCTGCGCGAGGCCCCCTATTACGAGGGCCAGCCAGAACCCACGCCGCTTCTATCGTGCCACGCGGCTAAGATCTGAACCCGGATGGCGTGGTTTATTCGCTCGAGATGATCATGAAAAGTGACGGCGCCAAATCCAGTTTCAACTGAAAAACGTCAAGTCCCGTTCCACGACCTCGCCCCGACATCATTCTTTAATATCGTAGCGACGGCATCGCGCAGCCATACGGCAGCCGGATCACGGTCGCTGCGAGCCGACCAGACCATCGACACTGCCGGAATGCGTAGATCCAGCGGCACCGGCCGCAGCGTCAGACCGAAATGGGCCGCATGCTGGTGCGCGAGCTGGCTGGGAAGCGTCGCCAGAACCGGCGCCGCTGCCGCCGCGGCAAGCGTGGTCAGGAAATCCGATGCGGCCAGGACGACGTTGAGTTCCTCGCCAATCTGCATCAGCGCCTCCGATAGACATCCCTGAATATCATCTTTCAGCGTCATGAGAACATGGGGCAGCGCAAGATAGCGCTCGACCGTGAGCGGCGCATCGGGGTCGATCAGATCGGAGTTGAAGCAGCACGCGAGCGACTGTTCATACAACGGCATTCCACAATGGCGCTCCAGACCAAAATCGAAACACCCGACCGCGATGTCCAGCGCGCCGATGTCCAGCAACGTATGCACCTCGCCTCGCGGCGAACCTCGTGACAGCAGCCGTATCCCCGGCGCATGACGCTGCAGATAAGCTGCCAGTGTCGGCATCAAGAAGACTTCGAGTTCGGATGAAAAGCCGAAACGGAAAATCCGCTGTTCCGTCTTGGGATCAAACCGATCCTCAGCTGTCAGGATGCCCTGAGCCTGCCTCAATAGTTTACCGACATCCGGCGCTATGGCAGCCGCTTTGGCGGTCGGCTGCATCACCGCACCCGTTCTCACCAGCACATCATCCGCCAATAACACTCTGAGTGTCGCCAGGGCATGGCTCATCGCCGGTTGCTGGATGCGCAAACGGTGCGCCGCCTTCGTGACGCTGCATTCCGATACGAGCGCATCGAAAGCGATCAGGAGATTGAGGTCAAAGGAGCGGAGATTGAAATGGTCGATGGGCTGCATGCATCAGATCGATTTGTATAATGGTCAGACGCATCCTAGCTTTCGAGGCGACACAAAACAATCGCATCAAGGCAATCATGACAGCGGTTTTTCAGGTGGGCGACGCCCGCATCACGCACATTCCCGAACTGCACTGGGACAATGCCGATCCCAGAAGACTGTATCCGGACATCGACGCCGAGGCGCTGGCGACGTTCGGTCCGTCTTTGACACCAGGATCCTTTGACAATGCAACCGGCAGGCTCGCTCAGGGAACCCATGCATGGCTCGTCCAACTCCCGGGCATCAATCTTCTGATCGACACGGCCACCGGTAACGACAAGTCCTTGCCGGACGCGCCGGCCCTGGATCATCTGCACACGCCGTTCCTTGATCGCCTCGCCGCAGCAGGCGTCCGGCCCGAGCAAATCGATGCCGTGCTGCACACGCATATCCACGCCGACCATGTCGGATGGAACACCCGTCTGTACGACGGAAAATGGGTGCCCACCTTTCCGAAGGCGCGTCATATCTATTCGGCGATCGAAGCCCGCTATGGTGCAGCCAATGACGGCATCGATCCCGCGCCGGATCTGCCACCTGATGTTTTGGGATCACCCGATCATCGTCCCCTGCCTCGTGTCTACACGGACAGCATGCTCCCCGTCATCGAAGCCGGGCTCGGACAGGCCATCAGGATCGACGGTCGGGAGGTCCTTGCAGGCTTCTCCTTTCATCCAACCCCGGGGCACAGCATCGACCACGCCTCGATCCGCCTGCGCTCGCAGGGTGCGGAAGCCTGGTTCACGGGAGATGTCATGCATCATCCTCTCCAGGTCTACCGCCCCGATCTGCGCTCCGTCTACTGCGAGTTCATTCAACCCGCCGAACGCTCGCGCCGTTGGTTTCTTGAAAAGGCAGCGGAGAGCGGAAACCTGTGTTTCACCAGCCATTTTGCGGAAACCGGGGCGGGCTATGTCAGACGTCGCGGGAAGGAATTCTCATGGGAGTTTGCGCAACCCACTGAAGGAGAAATCAGATGAGTGATCTCCACACAGAAGACCTGAATATCCCGAGCGATACCGCTGGCATTGCGCTCCATCTGCGCCACAAGCGCCGCACAGATATCCAGACATTCGGCCCACAGCGCACCATCCTGCTGATGCATGGCGCGACATTGCCGTCAGAAAGTCTTTTCGACGTTCCCGTCGGCGACGGGTCGTTCATGGACAGCCTCGCCCAGGACGGGTTCGACGTCTACGCGCTCAATGTTCGCGGGTTTGGCGGCTCGACGCGCCCTGGCGGCATGGAGGGCGCACCGGAAGATGCGCCGCCGCAGGTCAGGACCGAGACGGCCGTGCGCGATCTGGGAACCGCTGTCGACTACATCCTGACAAAGCACACTCTGCCTCGCCTGTGCCTGATCGGCATGTCCTGGGGCGGCACGGTGACGGGATCCTATACGGCGGCCCATAACGACAAGGTCGAAAAACTGACGCTGATCGCGCCGCAGTGGATCAATGACGGGGTTTCCCGGCTCGATCCCGGTGGCCCTGTCCACGCGTATCGGCGCTTCGATGTCCAAGCGTTCCGTCACCGCTGGCTGGAAGGCGTGCCCGAACACAAACGCGATTGGTTACTTCCCGCGGGATGGTTCGAGCAATGGGCTGCGGTCATTCTCGCCAGTGATCCATCCGCACAGGATGGCATCATCCGCGCGCCCGCGGGTGTGATCCAGGATGTTCGGGAATACTGGTCCGCCGGAAAAGCCCTCTACGAACCTGAAAATATCACCGTTCCGGTTCTGCTGCTGCACGCCGAGTGGGATCTCGATGTGACTCTCAACCAGATGGCGAACCTGTTTCCGCGCTTCCGGAATGCCCCTTACCGGCGCTGGACCGAGATTGGGGAAGGAACGCACATGGTGGTCATGGAACAGAACCGTTGGCAGGTCCTCAAAAGCATCAAGGCTTTTCTGGCTACACCCTGATATTAGCTTGCATCCCCTGTTCATCGATATCGCCCAACCCGGCAGAGAGATCGTGGAAATTTCACTGCGTTCTTACTTCGCGTCGTGCGTTTCCGTTTCCTACAGCCTGCCACCGTCCACGGCGAGCGTGCTGCCCGTGATGTACGAGGCATCGTCGGACACAAGGAACGCGACAGCAGCGGCGATCTCCTCCGGCTGGGCCAGGCTCTGTAGGGCGGTCTTGCTTTTCAGCGTGGCGTCTCCCGGCACGTCCCTCAGGGCCGGATGGGTATAGAAGCGACCGTTCTCGCGGGCCATGGATGTCGCGGTGCCCCCTGGGGCGATCGCATTGATCGTGACGCCACGCTCTCCCAGTTCGGGTGCGAGATTTGCCGCCATGGCCGAGACGGCCGCCGCGGCCTGTGTCATGAAAAGCTGGGCGCCGACGTTGATCGCAAAAACGCGCTCGAAGTCCTGCGGGGTGAGGTCTTCCAGCTGACCAGAAAACTCCACACCGGCGTTGCTGACGAGGATGTCGACGTTCCAGAAGGCGGCAACTGCGTTTTCGACCAGCCTGCGGCATTCGTAAGGGTTGCTCACATCAGCACGAAACGCCTGTGCCCTGCCTCCGAGACCCCGGATTTCCGTAACCAGCGCATTTGCGGGTACATCGTCCGCACGATAGTTGACGGCAACCATGGCCCCTTCGGATGCAAGCCTAAGTGCTACGGCTTTACCGATACCGCGGCTTGCGCCAGTGACGATGGCAACTTTGTCTTTCAGCCTCGTGGGGCCCTCTCGGTCATCTGTTGGCAGAATACGGTTTCAGAAATTCTGTGCGCTTTGGCGGCGGAGGCCGTTACCAGCTCCGTCGCAGGCGAACCCCCTAAAGCGATCAGGCGTCTGTGGCCTTGAGCTCTTCGAAATACATCTCCAGCGTTCGCGGCTCATGCCCGAGGATCGCACGCAGCGTGAGCGCGTTGCCGAGCAGGCCGTGCTGGTTGTACCAATCCATCATGGTCCGAATGGGTGGTGGTGCGTCCTTTCCACCGCCCGTCTTGTCGAGATCGACGGTGCCAGCCCGAATATCGCGTCCCAGAATCTTGCCCATGAGGGCTGCGACATCGTGACGATTCAAATTGCCCTCCGAGCACAGCTCGAACGTGCCATACAGAAGCCGGTCTTCGGTCAGGGCCACCGCCGCGACTTGGGCAACATCGCGATAATCCACACGGCTGAACCGCGTCTCCGCCGACCATGGCTCGGCGTAGGTTCCGGACTTGATCACCTCGCCCCATCCCTGGGCGAAGTTCTGAAAGAACATCGCCGGTTGTAGAATGGTATATTCCAGACCGGACTCGAAGAGCGCTTCCTCGACCGGCCCCTTTTCGCGGTGATTAACGAGGGCGCTCAGCGTCGGATGGATGACCGATGAAAAGACGATGCGCCGGACGCCCGCTCTGACGGCCGCGTCCACCACCTGCCTGCCGATGACGCCTTCATCCGCGATGAAGGCCGGCGCGATGTAGAAGAGAGCGTCCATGCCCTGCAATGCGGCTTCGATCGAAGCCGGATCGCGCAGGTCGCCTACCGCTGTCTCCCGCGCACCGTGCTGCAGCACCGCCTCGCGGTCCGTGTCCTTTTGGATAAAACCGCGCACATAGGCGCCACGCTTGGCGAGCTCTGGCAGCACGAGCCCTGCGAAATGGCCTGCGGCCCCTACGGCCAACACTTTGCGTTTCTCCATCATGGCTGTTCTCCTGTATGTCTGCCGAAAAACGTGGCATCGGGGCGGCCTCCCGGTTAGAGTTGATTTCGTAACTTCACACATAAGCGGGATTTACGAATGGACCGCCTGGACGCCATGACCAGCTTCGTGCGTGCGGTTGAAAGCGGGAGCTTCGTGGCGGCCGCCCGCAGTCTGGGGCTGTCCGCGCCGATGATCGGCAATCACGTCCGCTTTCTGGAGGCACGTCTCGGCGGCAGTCTGCTGGTCCGCACGACACGGACGCAATCGCTGACGGATCTTGGGCGTGCCTATTATACCCGCTGTCGCACCATTCTCGCCGATCTCGAGGAGGCTGAGGCGCTGTCCGGCGACAACGCAATCGTGCCGCGGGGGCTGTTGCGGATCAGCGCACCGCATTCGATTGGCACGACCGTGCTGCCTGCCATGATCGGTCGTTATCTCGATCGTTTTCCTGACATGACGGTCGATCTGCGGCTCAACGATCACCGCGTGGATCTGATCGCGGAAGGGTTCGACGTCGCCATCCGTGGCGGAGCGCTGCCGGATTCCCGGCTGCGCATGCGCCGCCTGACGCCGCTGACCTTGGTGATCTGCGCCGCGCCTGACTATCTCAGGCGACACGGGATCCCGGCTCGTCTGGAGGATCTGAAGGCGCATGAGTGCCTGGACTTTGCCGCGTCATCGACGCCCGGGCGCTGGCAGTTCGGTGATGCGGAGAAGACGACGGACGTCAGGGTCATCGGCCGCCTGCGTTCGAACAGCGGGCATGCGCTGCGTCTGGCCGCACTGGAGGGCCGCGGTATCATCATGCAGCCGGAATTTCTCGTGCGTGACGATCTCGCTGCAGGACGCCTGGTGGCAGTGCTGCCCGAGGCAAAGTCCCGGGAGCGCCCGATGCAGCTGGTCATGGCCGCGGACGCGGCACCGCCGCCAAAGCTACGGCACTTCGTGAATCATATCGTCGGGGAATTTAAACAAGCTCGCGAAATCGTAAAATCCGGAACAGTAACTCTTTGACGAACTGGACGGGGATTGCCTTGACCTGTGGGCGTCGGCGGATTCAACCGGTCGTCGCAACACCTTAGCAGCCTGTCGGGTTGGGGTACCCTTTGAAGTGGCGATGGTATAGTATGCTGGGATGAGCCGTTTCGTCCCGTTTGACCGATCCCAGCCATATCTTCTGCCGCCTGACCTGAAGTCGTGGCTTCCGGCGGACGATATGGCGCATTTCATTGTCGCTGCCATTGAGCGGGTTCCGATGA
>NZ_JABEQJ010000062.1 GCF_014174255.1 Gluconacetobacter sacchari | reverse complement strand
GGCTATCGCCCCCGAACCCGCCCCGTCCCTGCAACCCCAGCCACAACTATGCACCGTTTCAAAATGACACCGCCTCAACTCGGTGCGATCCCGCGCGCACAAACCACAAAAGCAGAAAAATCCACGCAAAATACTCAATGCCGTGAATAAGATGGGCTAATGGCTGAAAGAATTGGCCGAAGCATCTGGAGAGGCTATGCTGCTCTCGCCTCATGTCGGACCTACTGAGCAAATTTCTTTATTCCCTATTGCGGACATAGCAAAAGGGAACACGTTGGATGTTTTTGCCCAAGCTTCGTATAGGCTGGGTCGCATGCGCAGCAGCGTTTGTCAGAAAACACCACAGCTGTCCGCGTTAGGTAGGGTCTTTCCAATTTCAATTCTGACGATTAAAGTGCAATTTATATACTAATAAAAGATTGGTGAAACGACATGGCAAGGTTAGGTGTAGTTGTTGGAGTTGCGGATTATACAAATCCCCTAAACAATTTGCCCGCCTGCAAGAATGATGCAGCTGCAATTTCCGAAATACTACAGCATTCTGGAAGATTTGATGATATACTTCAACTTGTAGATCAGTCCAATACTTCGAGTTCAATCGTGAAAAATCGCTTGTCCGAGTTTGCCGATAAGCACCGGTCTTCACCGATTGAAGAAATAGTTTTCTATTTCACAGGACATGGTAATTTTGATGGAAATGATTTCCACTATCTTCTGTCGGATTATGATGCGAGAAAAAAGAACAAAACCTCTTTATCTAATACCGAGCTAGATGGTATATTTCGCAGCTTAAGCCCTGACTTATTTGTAAAAATTGTTGATGCATGCCATTCTGGCGTTACGTATATAAAAGATGACAATAAACTTGAAGATTATTTAAAGTCTCCAGGAAGTGAATTTAGTAATATTTATTTTATGTTTTCGTCTCAATCAAGCGAATATTCTTACGCTTCAAGAAAAATAAGCGATTTTACAAAAAGTCTTATCACAGCAGTATTAGATTTTTCACCTGGTCCTGTGCGTTATCGCGATCTCATGAGTTCGATTTCTGACGAATTTGAAGCCACTGGAGGACAAACCCCCTTATTTGTTGTTCAAGCTAAAAACACTGAAATTTTCTGCGAATCTTCTGTTGAATTAGCTGCGAAGCTTAGATCTTACTTATTAGAAAACTCCTCGCCACCAACCCAGTCGGAGAAAACTCTTTCACTCAAAGATCGAGTATTGTTAGCTGAAAAAATGTTTTGCACCAAGGAAGAGGCTGTAAAAATACTTGAAAATACCAAAGGCGCATTTGAAGAACGAGAAATATTAGAAGATATACGAGAATTATATTCTATAAAAATTACTCCATTTGACTACATTCCTACAGAGTCCGCAACAATAGGAAAATGGATAAATGAGAATCCTTCAGAAGAATTATTTGCGGCTCCTATCAAATCTCAAGAAACATATCTCGCGCCTGACTTTGAAAGCCATCTAAATTCAATAACCAGATTTCTCACTGTATCTGTCGGGAATGCTGATAATATTAAAATGGTCTCTAAAACGAGGACCGTAATAAGCGAATATAAGGTAACAACAACGGGGCTACCGTTCATTTATATTTCGATCAGATTGGAGCCGAAAATAAAGGCCGTTGATCCTGTAGAGTGTCATGTAGCTCCAATTTTATCTCGAACGAAAATGGTACTATTTTATAGATTCAGAAAGTTATCTTTCACCGATTGGGAAGAAGCCACCCAAAAAACAACCACAAAATGGGCAAGAGATGAAGTATTTTTAAAGAATAAACAAGATATAGAAAATACACTTGAAAAAATATGGAACGCATTATGCGATTACGCAAATACATATTTGAAAGAAAAATATCCTGATGTCGATAGTGCTGTAGTTAGCACCAATGGTGATGATTCAGCCGCTACCGTTGATACTTAAGGTATATTCATTACATTTAGCAAAATCGTAACGCAGATTTCGTAATCTGATTTCTTATGGAAGTCCCCCGGCAGCCGACCTTCTGCTTGCCCCCCCATAACCGCCGATCTGTTAGGCGCGGTATTGCCGCACGGCTCGCGCGGTCAGGGGGAGCGGGCAGGGAGAAACGCTCGATGCCGTGAACTTCAGGATCGCAGGAGTAGTGCCACGGCTGTGGGCTTGCCAGGCGTGGCGGAATGGTCCACCCATTAGCAGGAGGCCTCCAGTCGCCATCCCATGCTCGGCTGGGTTCCGGCAAAAGCTTTTAGTCGGCCTCTCCGACCGCCATGTGCTCTGTGGGTGCTGTCAGTCGACCTCTTCCAGCAGATGGCCAGGTTGGACGGCGGAAAGCGCTACCACGCTATCCGGCGTCGCATGGCCTTGATCAATGACCTGCCGATCGACCTTGACGCTCGGCTGTTCCATTGGCCGTAGGGGAGACGTCCGGACGACTTTTTGAACCTCTCGGAACTGGGAATGATGAGCATCCGTATTGGAGCCACGAATAAACCTTCAAATTTGCAGTCGTTTAGCTATGCTACGAGACGAGGGACACGGCGATCTACCAATCGCAAGAATCGTGGGTATCCTGCCCCCGCAACCACCGATTCCCACATTGACGTTTTCGCAAGTCCTTTCAAGGACTTGCCCGATTTCGCGTCCCTCTGGTTCACGAATCTGAGCAGCGTCCCAAGCTCGCCATAGAGCGTCGCGAAGATTTCGCCGCGCTTATCTCCCGGCGACAGGACGATCTTCTCCACGAGCGCGCGGACGGCCTCAGACGCCTCGGCCCGGTCCTCCGGCTGGTTCAGGCTCTCGGTCAGGCGCTCCACCTTCTTCTTGAAGACGGCTGCGACATTCGGATGAATGTCCAGCGTATCCTCCAGTTCGGAGGAGAGCAGGGCGTCCAGTTCGACCTTGCGGTCTTCCAGCGTCTGCATGTGGGCCTTCATCGAGGGCTGATACATCCCATCGGTGATTGCTGTCATAATCCCCGCGATACCCTTCTCGACCTTCGCCAGTTCTGCCTTCCAGCCGGCGCTATTGGCGCGACGTTCATGGTTCAGCCGGTTGGTCTCCTCGGCATAGGCTTTCATCGCCTCAGCGGCCGCTTCAGGCGTCATCAGCTTGTGCTTGAGGCCGGCCAGCACGCGCTCCTCAAGCTCGGAACGCAGGATCGTCGCCGGGTTATGGCAGGAACGGTTCGTCACCCGGTTGGAGCAGGCGTAGCGATCCTTCTCGCGGAGCGAATAGGTGCCGCCGCAGACCCCGCAGAAGATCATCCCGGAGAACAGGGATTTGGGGCGGCGCATGCCGTTCATCCGGTTCACGGCCGATTTCCTGACTGCCGTGATGACGTTGACATATTGAGCCGCGATATTTGCCTGGCGGTCACGAACCGCCTGCCAGAGCGTGTCATCGACGATACGCAGTTCCGGCACCTCGGTCGTGATCCAGGCGGATTCCGGATTCAACCGGGATACCCGCTTCCCGGTCGAGGGATCCTTGAGATAGCGGAGCCGATTCCAGACGAGGCGGCCCACGTAAAGCTCGTTGTTCACGATGCCCGTGCCGCGCTGGACGTGGCCTCGGATCGTTGTGTCGATCCATGGCTTGCCGTTGGGGCCAGGGATGCCCTCGTCGTTAAGGGTGCGCGCAATCGCGCGCGGGCCGACGCCGGCCGCGAAGTCCCGGAAGATGCGGCGCACCACATTGGCTTCGTTCGGGTCGATCTCGCGGTCGCCCCGGATCGGATCGCCCCGCGCGTCCAGCTTCTTGATGACCTTGTAGCCGTAGCACAGGCCGCCGCCGGACTTGCCTTCCTCGACCCGGCCGCGCAGGCCGCGATGGGTCTTGGCCGCCAGGTCCTTGAGGAAGAGGGCGTTCATCGTCCCCTTGAGGCCGACATGCAGTTCGCTGATCTCGCCTTCCGCCAGAGTGACGATCGTCACCCCCGCGAACTTCAGGTGCTTGAACAGGGTCGCCACGTCGGCCTGGTCGCGGCTGATGCGGTCCAGCGCCTCGGCCAGCACGACGGTGAACTCGCCGCGCTGCGCGTCCTGCAGGAGGGTCTGGATGCCGGGGCGGAGGATCATCGACGCCCCGGAGATGCCCGCATCCTTGTAGGCGCCGGCGACCTTCCACTTCTCGCGTTTCGCATGCTCGCGGCAGATGCGGAACTGGTCGTCGATCGAGGCCGCCCGCTGGTTGTCGGAGGAATAGCGGGCATAGAGCACGGCACGGATCATGGCGGGACTCCAGGCTGGTCTTTCGGCAGGGGAAGGCGAAAGAGGTTACCCTGGCTCCGCCCTCCGGGCGGTAGTCAATTCGACAATACGATAATCACGATTTCTGTCCGGCATCGGCTTGACGGCGGCGTCGGCCGCGTTTCTGGCGCTCATGGTCCTCGCGGGCCATCTGGCGCCCGATCAGACGCGCCAGGCGCAGCACGCTGGCGTCCGTCATGTGGGGCGTCTCGGTGTCATCGTCGGGCAGGATGACCTCGATCCGGACAGGCTTGCCGCGTGCTTCCATTGATGTTCTCCGGAGTGTTCCGGAAGCATTGGGCAAAGCCCCGGACGGTCGGAAAAGCACGAAGTCACGGAAGGCGGGGATCGGCGGCGATCGCGTACGTAATCGGATGGGTGGAAGGAGGTGCGGTTCTTCGGGAGGGAAGTCGTGTTACGATGCCACATGGCCATCGGCTCCTCCGACTCCGTCCTTGAGCGACGTTTCCCTTGAGGGAGGCAGCGGCCACATCGTCATCCGAAGCCCTGGCCGGTCTGGTGGAGCGGGTGACGTTCCATAACGCCGAGAACGGCTTCTGTGTCCTGCGGGTGAAGGTGCGGGGCCACCGCGATCTGGTCACCGTGGTCGGGCATGCCGCGATGATCGCGGCGGGCGAGTTCGTGCAGATGTCCGGCCGCTGGTTCAACGACCACACCCACGGGTTGCAGTTCAAGGCGGAGTTCCTCAAGGCCAGTCCCCCTACCACGGTCGAGGGCATCGAGCGTTATCTCGGCTCCGGCATGATCCGGGGCATCGGTCCCGTCTATGCCAAGAAGCTGGTGAAGGCGTTCGGCGAAGCGGTGTTCGACCTGATCGAACAGGAGCCAAGCCGCCTGCGGGAGGTGACGGGGATCGGTCCGAAGCGCGCTGAACGAATCGTGGCGGGCTGGGCGGGCCAGAAGGTGATCCGCGAGATCATGCTGTTCCTGCACAGCAACGGCGTCGGCACGTCGCGGGCGGTGCGGATCTTCAAGACCTATGGTCAGGATGCGGTCCAACTGATCAGTGAGAACCCCTACCGGCTCGCGAAGGATATTCGCGGGATCGGGTTCAAAACCGCCGACCAGATCGCCCGGAAGATGGGGATCGCACCCGACGCCATGATCCGGGTGAGAGCCGGAATCTCCTACGCGCTCAGCGAGGCCATGGACGAGGGGCATTGTGGCCTGCCTGTCGGGGAACTGCTGACCAGCACCGCCGAACTGCTGGAGGTCGGCGCCCCTCTGATCGAGACGGCCCTTTCGCTGGAGTTGGAAGCGGGCGACGTGACGGCCGACAGCGTGGGCGAGACGGGATGCATCTTCCTGACCGGCCTGTATCGCGCCGAGCAGAGCATCGCCGAGCGATTGCGCGCCTGCACCATTGGGCGCCCGCCCTGGCCGGAGATCGAGGAGGAGAAGGCGCTTGCCTGGGTGGAGAAGAAGACCGGGCTTGCCCTCGCCCCCAGCCAGCAGGAGGCGGTGCGCCTTGCCCTGCGCAGCAAGGTGCTGGTGATCACCGGCGGCCCCGGTGTGGGCAAGACCACGCTGGTCAACGCCATCCTGAAGATCGTGACCGCCAAGGGCACTGACGTGCAGCTTTGTGCGCCGACCGGCCGGGCGGCGAAGCGTCTGTCGGAAAGCACGGGGCTGGAGAGCAAGACCATTCATCGCCTGTTGGAGACGGATCCGGCGACCGGCAGTTTCAAGCGGGACGATACCAACCCGCTGACCTGCGATCTGCTGGTCGTGGACGAAGCCAGCATGGTGGACGTGCTGCTGATGCGCTCCCTGCTGCGCGCTTTGCCTGACAGCGCGGCTCTGCTGATTGTGGGGGACGTGGACCAGTTGCCGTCGGTCGGACCGGGACAGGTGCTGGCCGATATCATCGCCTCGGGTGCTGTACCTGTGGTGCGACTGACCGAGGTGTTCCGCCAGGCGGCGCAGAGCCGGATCATCACCAATGCCCACCGGATCAACGAGGGCAGGATGCCCGAACTGAGCGCGGAAGAGGGATCGGACTTCTATTTCATCGAAGCGGCCGAGCCCGAGGTCGGGCTGCGCAGGCTGCTGGCGGTGGTGAAGGACCGCATCCCGGCGCGGTTCGGGCTGGACCCGGTTCGGGACGTGCAGGTGCTGTGTCCGATGAACCGGGGTGGGCTTGGGGCGCGGTCGCTGAATGTCGAATTGCAGCAGGCGCTGAACCCGCCGGGCGAGGTGAAGGTCGAGCGGTTCGGCTGGACCTACGGGCCGGGAGACAAGGTGATGCAGATCGCCAACGATTATGACCGGGACGTTTTTAATGGTGATCTGGGAGTCATCGACCGGATCGATATCGAAGAAGGCGAACTGACCGTTTCATTTGACGGCAGGGATGTGGCCTATGGCTTCGGGGAACTGGACGAACTGGTGTAAATGCTGGATGAAAAGTCCGCAAAAGTGCTGGATGAAAAATCCCCAGTTTCTGGTTTCTGGGGATCAGCCAGGGCCTTGATCGTCGGTTTCTCTCCTGGGTGGCCGT
>NZ_JABEQJ010000061.1 GCF_014174255.1 Gluconacetobacter sacchari | reverse complement strand
GTCGCCGGCGCGGGCGCCGGCGGGGGGGCGGGCAGGCTGTCATGCCGGGAGGCGCGGGGATCGACCGCCGCCAGGGGGCGCGATCCGGGCGCGGGCAGGCGCTCGGCCAGCGAGGCCATCTGGATGAACTGGGTGGGCGCCATCGGGTGCATGTCGGGCAGGAAACGGGCCGCCAGGCTGCCCAGCCGGTCGGGTTGGTTCAGCAGCGCCCATTCCGCGCGCAGCATCGCCGTCTGTTCGCGGATATGCTGGGTGTCGCCGACGATCTGCGCGATCTGCTGGTCCAGAAGCGTCGTCTGGTGCTTCTTGGAATAGAGGAACAACCCGGACAGGCCGGCCATCACGGCGCAGAGGACGGTAAAGGTTCGCATCATGAGCGGCGCTCCGCGTGGCTGGTGTCTGACTGGTCCGCGAGGGGAAGGCGTTCGATCGCGCGCAGGCGGGCGCTGCGGGCGCGGGGATTGGCGTGGGTTTCGGCGTCGCCGGGGCGTAGCGTGCGCCCGGTCAGCAGCCGGTAGGCCGGGGCCTGCTCCGGGGGCTGGATCGAGCGCGGGTCGTGGCGCGAGGGACCGGGCAGGCGGCCGGCCGCGCGATGCATGGCCTGCTTGACCAGCCGGTCTTCCAGCGAATGGAAGGCCACGACCACCAGCCGGCCGCCGGGCGCCAGCATGTCCAGCGCCTGGTCCAGGCCCGCGCGGATCTGGCCCAGCTCGTCATTGACGTGGATGCGCAGGCCCTGGAACGACCGGGTGGCGGGATCGATGCCCGAGCGGTCGCCCGGCACGACCGAGCGGATGATTTCGGCCAGCCGGGCCGTCGTCCGGATCGGCGCCTGGGCGCGGGCGGCGACGATGGCGCGCGCCACGCGGCGGGACAGCCGTTCCTCGCCATACTGATAGAGAATGTCCGCGAGGTCGGATTCGTCCGCCCGGTTCACGATGTCGGCCGCCGTGGGGCCGGTGTCGCCCATCCGCATGTCCAGCGGCCCGTCATGGCGGAACGAGAACCCGCGCGCGCCTTCGTCGATCTGGAAGGAGGAGAGCCCGAGATCCATCACCACGCCATCCAGCGCCGGGGCGCCGCGAGCGTCGAGCAGGGCGCGCATGGCGCCGAATCCGCCCTCGACCATATGCAGGCGGCAGGTGCCCTCGGCGGCGCGCAGTTCGGCCTGCAAGGCTTCGCCGCGCCGGATGGCGGCGGGGTCGCGGTCGATCGCCCACAGGGTGCAGCGAGCCGCCGCCAGGATGGCGCGGGCATAGCCGCCGCCGCCGAACGTGCCGTCCAGATAGGTCGCGCCGTCGCGCGGGGCCAGCATCCGGAGCACTTCGGCCAGCATGACGGGAATGTGGCCGGGTGCGGCGAGGGGCGCGGTCATCGCGGTCATGCCGTGCCTTCCGGGCGCGGGGCGGCCGGGCGGGAGCCGGGCACCGCGACCTGGCGCGAGCGGGTGCGGGCTTCCGCGCGGCGGCGCTCGGCGGCGGCGGGCTCCCAGATCTGGAAGATCTTGCCCAGCCCCATGAAGGCGACCGTCTCGGTCAGGCCGGCATGTTCCTTCAGCGGGTCGGGCAGGATGATCCGGCCCTCGCGGTCGGCGTCCATCGGATAGGCGTCGGCATAGAGGGCGGCGGCCAGGTCGTCATGGTCGTCGGAAAAGATGTCCAGCCGGTCCAGCGGCTGGCTCAGCGACGCGAAGGCCGCCGTCGGCCATGCCTCGATGCAGGGATGCAGGTGCGAGGGGCGCAGGACCACCAGCGATTCGCCGGCGGGTGCCTGGGCGCGGAGCGCGGTGCGGAAGGCGGCCGGAATCGAGACGCGGCCCTTGGCGTCGAGGCGATTCTGGTGGGTGCCAAGGAACACACTCACGCTATGCGATGCCCCCTTGGCTGGAATGGTTCTGGATGCAGGCGTGGCCGCGCGCCGGATGTGTGCCGCGTACTGGGTCTGCATGGGATATCATGGGATTTTATGGGACGTCAAATGAAACGCGCAGTGATTTTGGCGGAAAACCGCTGTTTTTTGAGAATTCGGCAAGTTGAGCGGCGGCGGGTTGCCAGTCTTCGTGCAGAATGGGGGCTTCAATGCCGCCCGACGACAGATGTTTATGTTATGTTCTAGTTAAATGAGATCAAAACAAGAACAAATATTGTGTGCGAGACTTGGTGGGGAAAGGAAGAGCGGGGAAATGAAGCCAGACGGTCTGTAAGCCGGGTTCTGTCCACCTTCGTAAGAAGGATAGGCGACCATTCCTCTGGGACGCGCCTCGCGGCACGCCTCACGCGACCAACCCGAACGACGGGGCGGAGGCGCCCCCGACGGTGCCGCGCGCGACCCGTCTGCCGTTCCTATTCGGTCTTGCTCCCGGTGGGGTTTGCCCTGCCGCCCGCGTTGCCGCGGGCGCGGTGCGCTCTTACCGCACCGTTTCACCCTTGCCCGCACCATCTCCGGCGAGCCGGAATGCCGTGGGGGCGGTTTGTTTTCTGTGGCACTTTCCCTGGGGTCGCCCCCGCCGGCCGTTAGCCGGCACCGTTCCTCCGTGGAGCCCGGACTTTCCTCCATCGCATGGAAATCCATGCGACAGCGGCCGCCCGACCGTCTGGCTGGCGGAAACTGACCGCGACCCCGGGTTGCGTCAAGGGGGAATGCGCCGCATCAGACAGAAGAGAGTTCGGGGGGAGGCGACGCATGGACCAGCCAGCTTCACGACGCCGGCGGCCGGGGTTGATGGCGCGCCTGCTGATGCGGCATCTGAACGGCCGCGCCACGCGCCGCGCGGAACGGCCGCGTACCCTCGACACGCTGCGCAGGGCGCTGGACCAGCCCTGTTTTCCGCAGGCCCTGTCCGCGCTGCCGCTGCGGCGCGTGCTGGCGCTGCGGATTCCCGGCGCCACGGAATTGCGGCCCGCGCGGCTGTATGTGCCCCATGGGCGGGTGCGGGGCGCGGTGCTGTTCATGCATGGTGGCGGATTCGTGCATTGCGGGTTGAATTCCCATCACGGGATCTGCTGCCGTCTGGCACGGGAATCGGGGGCGGCGGTCCTGTCCTACGACTACCGGCTGGCGCCGGAGCATCGTTTCCCCGCCGCGGTCGAGGATTGCCTGGCGGCGCTGGACTGGCTGGCGGGCGAGGCCTGGCGCTGGGGCGGGCCGATCGCGGTGGCGGGGGACAGCGCGGGCGGCAACCTGGCGGCCGTGCTGTCGCTGCTGGCGCGGGACCGGGGCGGCCCGGACCTGGCGATGCAGTTGCTGTATTATCCCTCGCTGTACGGCGCGCGGGACGTGCCGTCGCGCCATCGCTATGCCGAGGGCTATATGCTGACGACCCGGCTGATGGAATGGTATGCCCTGCAATATGCCCGCACGCCGGAGGACCTGACGCATCCGCTGCTGGCGCCGATCTTCGCCGATTCGCTGGCCGGCCTGCCGCCGGCGGTGATCGTGCCCGCCGAGTACGATCCGTTGCATGACGAGGCGACGGGCTATGCCGAGGCGTTGCGGGCGGCGGGCGGGCAGGCGGACGTGCGCTGCTTTCCCGGCACCATCCACGGCTATCTGAACCTGTATTCGTTCATGCCGTGGGGCAAGGCGGCGATCCGCTTCGGCGGCCGGCGCCTGCGCGCGGCCTTTGCGGCATCGGTCAGATCTGCTGGATCGTCGAGAAGTCGAAACTGACCCCGGGCGGGTTCTCGCCGATTCGGATCGTGGTGGGGGTTGGCATCGCGTATGGCGGGACCGGCAGGTTGTAGGGTGCCGGCGCGCCGATGAAGACCCGGCCGGCCAGATCGAATTTCGAGCCGTGGCAGGGGCAGGCATAGCCGCCCGGCCAGTTGGCGACCGGCGTCGCGGGATCGGGGGTGGGGGCGTAGGTCGGCACGCAGCCCAGATGGGTGCAGATTCCGACCACCACCCCGTAGGCGGGGACGATCGAGCGATGCCAGTTGGCGGCGTAAGGCGGCTGTTGCAGCGCGGCCGAGGACGGGTCGCGCAGCCGCGCCGCCAGCGCGGCCTGTTGCAGCCGCTCCAGCGCCTGGGGCGTGCGGTGGGTGATGAAGACCGGGCTGCCGTGCCAGACCACGGTGATCTGCTGGCCCGGGGGCAGTTTCGACACGTCGACATCGATCGGCGGGCGGACCGAGCCGGAATCGCCGGGGCGCAGGCTGTCGAGGAACGGCCACGAAAAGGCGGCCACCCCCGCCCCGCCGGCCGCCAGGGTCAGCAGGGTCAGGAAATCGCGCCGGTTGCCGGGGGCCGGGATATCGGTCGTGCTCATGGGCTCTGGTCGCTGGCGTGTGGCGGAGCCTGCCTGGAAACGCGCGTCGGACCGTCGCCGGCGCGCATGCCCGGGCGGGCGCTTAGTGGGGGAGAGGGTGGAAGGTGCCCGGCGAGCCCCAGTCGGTCAGGACCGTCTGGTCGATCCGGTCCACCTTGAGCGTGAACAGCTTGGGCAGCGTCTTGCTGTCTCCGGGGCAGGAGGCGGAATGTTTTTCCATCACGTCGAAGCGGGCGGCATCCGGTGGATCGTTGCCGTTGACGATGAACAGCAGGCAGCGGCCGGGGGTGTCGGTCATGCCGTTATGCGTGACCACGGTGCGGAAATGCTCGACCAGCGCGGTGTCGTCGAACCAGTTCGCGTGGCGGAAGGTGATCTGGTCCGCCGCCTGGTCCAGCCAGCCCATGCGCGCGGCCACCGTGGCCAGCAGCACCAGCGGCACCATCATCGCGACCCGGCGGACGATGCGCTGGCGCATCGTCCGCCGGGGGCGGCGCGGGGGCGTCCCGCTGGGGGCGGTCGTCTTGCCGGCTGGTGCCTTCATGCCATATCCTCATGCCACACGTGGCCGTCGCGGGCCAGCAGGGCGCGTGCCGCTTCCGGGCCCCAGCTTCCAGCCGGATAGGTGTACAGGGGAGCCTTGTCCTCGGCCCAGCCGCGCAGGATCGGATCGATCCAACGCCATGCGGCCTCGACCTCGTCACGACGGATGAACAGGATCGGGTCGCCGCGCACCACGTCCAGCAGCAGACGTTCGTAAGCGTCGGGGTAGCGGGTGCCGAACGCCTTCTCGAAGGCGATGTTGATGTCGGCCTGGCGCAGGGTGAGGCTGTCGGTGGGGGTCGGGTCCTTGGTCGAGACCGACAGGGTGACGCCCTCGTCGGGCTGGATGCGGATCAGCAGCCGGTTGGCGCGCGGCGTGCCGGGGAAGATCGACCAGGGCGCCGCCTTGAACTGGATGACGATCTCGCTGCATTTTTCCGCCAGGCGCTTGCCCGAGCGCAGGTAGAACGGCACCTTGCCCCAGCGCCAGGAATGCACCTCGGCCCGGATGGCGACATAGGTTTCGGTGTCGCTGGTCGCGTCCTCGCCCAGATCTTCCAGGTAGCTGGGCAGGGTGTGGCCGCCGGCGGCGCGGCCGCGCGCGTACTGGCCGCGCACGGTGAATGCCGCCACGTCGTCGGGGGAGATCGGGCGCAGCGCGCGCAGCACCTTCAGCTTCTCGTTGCGCAGGCTGTCGGCCTCCAGCGAGCCGGGCGGGTCCATCGCCACCAGGCACAGCACCTGCAACAGGTGGTTCTGGATCATGTCGCGCAGGGCACCGGACTTGTCGTAATACGGGCCGCGACCCTCGACGCCCACGGTCTCGGCGGCGGTGATCTGCACGTAGTCGATCGCGTCGCTGGACCACAGCCGCTCGAACACCGGATTGGCGAAGCGCAATGCGATCAGGTTCTGGACCGTTTCCTTGCCCAGGTAATGGTCGATGCGGAAGATATGGTTTTCGGGGAAATGCCGACCGACGCCGTCATTGATCGTGTCGGCGCTCTCCAGGTCGGTGCCGATCGGCTTTTCCAGCACGACGCGCGACTGCGCCGTCACCAGGCCCTGGGTGCTGAGATTTTCGCAGATCTGGCCGTACAGGCCGGGAGCGGTGGCGAGGTAATAGACGCGGATGCGGTCTTCCGGGCTTTCGGCCAGCAGGGTCTTCAGCGCGGGCCAGGTACTGTCGGGCTCGGCACCGTTGAGGCTGACATAATGGACCAGGTCCAGGAAGCGGCGCACCGTGCCGTCGGCGAGGTCGGCGGGCTTGACGAACTCGGTCAGGGCCTTTTCGGCGCGGCCCTGGTAGTCGGCGCGCGACAGGGGCGAGCGTGCGGTGCCGATGATCCGCGACTGGTCGGGGATCTGCCCGTCGCGGAAACGGTAATACAGCGCCGGCAGCAGCTTGCGCATGGTCAGGTCGCCGGTGGCGCCGAAGACGATATAGTCGAAAACATCGACGGGCGGGAGCTGGGGCATCGGGTAAGGCCTCCTTGCATCGGAACGTTGCGGCGCGGTCGTGGCCTGTGACGAGACCGGCATCGCCGTCATGGGGGGGATGAGCTGCCTGCAAGGGTTTGGGCTGAGGCCCGGCGACCTGTCAAGTTGCCTCAACTTGCCATTGACCGGTCGCCGAGGCCACGATAAGCCCGCCGTTCGCCGACCGGTTGCGGCCCGATCCATGATCCGGGACGGGCCGGCGGGGCGAAATTCCATTCCCCATGCTGGAGGCGGGCCGTTCCATGGACGCGGAAAATTTCGGTGATGACGACAAGGCGGCGGCGGTCGGCGGCATTGCCGCGGACCGGCTGCGCAGCATTATCGAGCGTGTCGAGCGGCTGGAGGAAGAGCGCAAGGCCCTGGCCGGCGATATCAAGGATATCTTCACCGAGGCGAAATCGGCCGGCTTCGACGTGAAGGTCATCCGCCAGATCATCCGCCTGCGCAAGCAGGAGCCGGCCGAGGTGGAAGAGCAGGAGACGCTGCTGGACATCTATCGCCGCGCCCTCGGCATGTAGGAAATCCGCCTTTCGAGGCGGATTTCATGTGCCGGCGGGTTGCGCCGGGGCCCGGTTCCCCGCCCGCGCGGGCGGTCACGCGATCCTTGCGCTCGTGGTGGCTGATCTGGTGACATGGGGATGGGGGTCGTTCTTTCCGTGGTCGTGCGCTGATGCCGTTTCCGTTTTCCGATTGGATGCCCTGGTGGCTCCAGCTTGTCCTGCTGATCCTGGGGATGCTGTTCGTCTTTCTGTGGATGCTGGTGCCGTTCGCCGTCTTCGGCGTGAAGGGGCGGCTGGACGCGCTGGCGTTGCAGATCGAGGACCTCCAGGCCGAGCTGCGTGTGCTGGCCGTGCGGCCCGAGGAGCGGATGCCGGCCCCGGCGGTGGCGCCGCGTGCCGCGCCCGCGCCGATCGTCGAGCCCGTATCCCCGGCCCCGCCGCCGGTGCGGGCGCCCGCGCCCGTTGCCGCCAGCGATGCCTATGTCGCGCGGCCCGAGCGCCCGGTTTCCCCCCGGCCGACCCGGTTCGATCCGCCGCCGGCCGCGCCGGCCAGCGCGCG
>NZ_JABEQJ010000060.1 GCF_014174255.1 Gluconacetobacter sacchari | reverse complement strand
GCTCGGCGCGATCGGAGAAACGGAAGGACTCGACACCCAATTCGTAAACCCAATCAAAAGCTTAGGCGATACCCGCCACCCAGCCCCGACCAACCCCGTGAATAAGATGGGTTAGCTCGATTGCGTGCGACAACCGCCGTCGGCTGAAGCAGTCGTTGGCACACGGTGCGACCGCACTGAAGGAAGGCTTTCGGAGCATGGCTCAAAGCAGTGAACCGATGGGCCGGACGTCAAAACGCTCCCCCTTTTTAGCGTCGCAGTATTCGTGCAGACTGCAGTGCGTTATACTAATTCTTCTTCGCTCGAACTCATGGGCTACACGGTCCATTTCAGAGCCATCCCCGGGATCTCCGCACTCCGGACGATAACCGGTGTGGGTTCGAGCGAAGCGGAAGTGGTATTAGTCCAAACCGACGACATGAGGTAGACTAACGCGACAGCTCAGCAACCACGTGTTAAAATAGGCAATGCTTACCTTTCCGAGCGAATGGCGGTTCGACGCTCCCGGTGATCCTCTCCCCTCGATGGTCATCAATCGATTCGATGACCTTATCTCGAGGGTCGCGTCTCAGGGCGACCGCTGGAGCGTAATCGAATTCTTCAAGGCGCGTTTTGCCGGGGCGGCCGGGCTTCCCAGCCATACGAGCTCTTCCCTGAGCTGGGCTGAGAGCGACCTCGCGAACCTCATGCAGGGGGCGGCCGAGAACGCACCTCTTTTCATCGATGCATTCTGCAGGGCATGTGTCGAGCTGAGGGAGCAAGAGCCAAACTGGGGTTTCCCGACAATCGGACATCTGAACCGCATTTTATCGGAGGCGGAGACCGGTTACGCGATCCAGCCGCCCAACCTGGTCTTCACCGGCGTGCAGGTACCGACCATCAAGCCGGAGCGGCAGCCGTCCCTCGATGAGCAAGCGCAACTACTCATCCAGCGGTCGCTTGACCAGTCGGAACAACTTCTCAGGGAGGGACGCGGCCGCCAAGCGGTCGCGGAAATCCTTTGGCTCTTGGAAACCGTGTCAACCGCGTTCCGCGGGCTGGATGCAGGATCAGGAACCATTGAGGAGAAATATTTTAACAAGATCGCAGGTGAACTCCGACGCCAGCATCGGGGACAAGTTCTTGAGCAGGTTTTGGGGTGGATGACGACGCTGCACGGCTTCCTTTCCTCACCCACCGGCGGCCGAGTCCGTCACGGAGCCGACATCACGAACACGGCCGAAATGCCGCGCGGAGATGCCGAACTCTACTGCAACCTGATCCGCAGCTACCTCGGCTACCTGATGGCGGAGCATGACCGCATCAGCCGGGCACAGTTCCCGTTCCTGTAACGTGGTGACCTTCTCTCAAAGCCAGATGGAGGCCATCGCTGCTGCGCTCGGCGACACTGCCGAAGGGCTAACCGGCAGCGAGATCGGCCACCTTCTTAGCGTCGCGAAGATGGCTGATCCGTCTCCGGAACTGACGAAGCGCCATCGCCTCCACAATGCCTTCGCCACCAGCCAGAACGAGCGGGGGGACCGGGTCGGAGTGATCGCGTTCATCCGGAAGGCTATGAAGCCCGAGCGATATCTTCAAAACCCTCAGCGTTACGAGCCGCTTCGCATGAAGGTGAACACCGCCCTCGCCTTTGCCGGGCTCAAAGTGAACGCGGAAGGCATCCTCGGCACGACCGACACGGCGACCACCATCCCCGACGCAGAGCGACGAGCACGCGCGTTGCGCGAGGATCTCGCCCGACGAGGCGTGCATCCTGACGTGCTGTCCTTCTGCCGTTCGGAGTTACTCGTCGACGACCACTTCCACGCGGTCCTCGAGGCCACGAAGAGCGTGGCCGACAAAATCCGCTCGCGAACCGGCCTGATGGACGACGGCTCTGCACTGGTCGACCGCGCGCTTAGCGACGACCCTCCCATGCTGGCGATCAACTCTCTTCAGAACGAGAACGAGAAGAGCGAGCAGCGCGGCTTCGCAAACCTGGTGCGGGGGCTGTTCGGCATGTTCCGGAACCCGACAGCGCACGCGCCGCGCGTTTACTGGGCTATGGAGCGCGAGGACGCCGAGGACCTGTTGTCTATGGTGTCGCTGGTCCATCGACGCTTGGACAAGGCCACCATGCCGCGCAGGGCCTAGCTGACAGCTAGTCATCAGGCCGACAGACCGCTCCGGCCTAAACGCGCCCGAGAGAGGTCGTCCTGTCTATGTCGGCTTTACGGAAAGCCATTGATAGGCACGCATGTCCGACATGAGGGCGACTACAGCCTGTCTGCTCTGTTTCTGCTGAGCTGACAGGCAGTTTGGGGGGGGGGAGCGGAAGGTCCGGTTTTAGATGAGCGGATGAAATTATCGGACATGAATCTGCTGATAAGGATGGCTGGAACCAGATTGTCCACTTGCAAGTGCTGGCCCGGCGTAGCGGATCTTCGCATCTACCACCCACACAAGGGTGATAGATGCGGAACTTATACGATAAAAATGTCTTGATCTATGCTAATCTATCGTGCATCTATGCGTTACGTTCGGCAGGAGGAGGCTCGGCTATGGGCAAAAAAGTGCTCGCCGTTTTAACTGGGAAAAGCGAGGCGACAATTCGTGCAGTTGGGGGCTCTGGAGACTGGGCCATCCGACCGAGTTCCGTTCGTGACCTCGAATATGTGGTATGCGTCCGTCACGCAAACCCGCCATATGATCCGGGTCCAGGTGCACGCCCTGAGCAGCACGGAGAAGCTTTTTTAGTCGGTAAAGTTGTCGATCTGAAATTCAGTTATCACCATAACGGCCGAGATCGTTTTGTGGTGATGTGCTCCGAGATGGCTAGCGTGTCTGGTGTAAAGGACTTTTGGGACGGATCGCGTGTTCCAACTCGTTATATGGATGAGGATGAGGCTAGAAGGCGCGGGATCGACTTCGACGAACTGGATTTCAAGCCTATCACACATGAAGAAGGCCAGGATGATCTCGAGGGCGAGGGAGGAAGCTCGATCCCCACAAGCGCCACTGCGAGGCACGAAGTTGCATCGAGTGTCGGGGTCATGCCGCTGACCATCCTTGCCGCAAAGAAAGGGCTCGCGGCTAACTTCCATGTTCCCATTGAGGATATTGAGATCATCATCAGGGGCTGACTATTCTTAAGGGGCTAACCGGCAAGCGGACAAATTATTCCGCAAATAAATGGAGAAGGATTATGCCGCGTATCAGCAACGTGATCCGCCTGCAATTTCCCAAATCAGCCGCTCAGTCGGAGCGACTGGAGAGGCTTGCGCGTGGGAAACGAATAATTAATGTCGGTATTATAGTGATTAAAGACGAAAACCGGTTCCAAGAGCAGCGCGCTTGGCGAACCTTATTTGGACTCTACCAAGATTGCGCGAGCGTTCGATGGTCAAAGGGCTTCAAGAAGACACCTGGGAAGGAATTTCTAGGAAAGATGCACCCTGAGCGCCTTACGGTGTTTTTAAACGAAGCTCTCCCCCTCGTTGAACAACGCAGGGCCATTATCCGCGTGAATGGCGAACGCGTTCGTCGTGGTCTTCGAAATGTCATGGTCGCGTAGAAAGAAGCCCATTGAGGGCGAGCCATGCTATCCTAAGCGTCGTTAATCTGACAGCAACAGAAAGCTCAGGTGATGGAAATTTGTGAAATGGAAGTAACTAGTGGAGGGCCAGAAGTCGGGGTCTGCATCGCAGACGAGTACCGGCTTCGTCCGTATTCCGGACACTATCTTGTAAATCCAGCTAGCTTCATGGCCATCATGGTTTCTCGATCCTGTCACCGCCCTTCTGGATACGGCTCCAGCACTATGAAAGACTGCGACGTATAGGAAAAGCTAGCGTCGAACAAACATCATGAATCACGGCTTTGCAGATCGGTGAGATTGTCCTTGGATGACCGGGATGAAGGCGACGGCCGCCTATCTGCTTTACGTTCATTGAGGTTACAGGACATTTAGGGGGAAAGCCGTCTATCCACTTTGCGACACAGGTTGTCAAAAGCTGACCTCTGCTGCCCCCCCCTGTGCGGTTGAGTCTGTGATGACGCCAATATTCGATTGCAGCTATTTTCTGCGTCGTCATACAGATTATGTGCATGAAGTAATTGAATCGGAGATCTCACCGATCAAGCCGAAGGAAACATAGATGCAAAGCGGAGATCAACCGAGGCAAGATGCCCACAAACCAAAAGTCGAAGGAGACACGCCGTCCCAGCTTCCTTCGACCGAAATCGTTCACACCAATATTACCCTCGCGAATAACTATAGGCTAGAGTTGAGCAAGACGATGCTGGCGCTCTCGGCAGCGCTATTCGCGTTTACAACTTCATTCCCACCTGCCCTGATGCGCATCGATTATCCAATGATTCTCGCCTGCAGTTGGGTTGCACTCGCTATATCAACTATCGGCGGCCTCTTAAATCTCTACGGTTGGGAGAAATTCTACATCAGCTATCGCGACTATCATCGCGACTATGGTTGTGGGAAAGCTTATCGTAAATGGATCACGCGCGGGCGTCGGGTGGCGCATTTCGCCCAGATGCTGGGGTTGATCGTCGGTATCAGTGTCTTGGCTGCATTCGTGTTCGTCAATCGTACAAATGTGAAATTGGCTGAGGCAAAAGAGACCAAATCGACAACCGACAATGTTTCGGTGGTCGAGGTTCTTAAGTAGAGGGGACGAGGCATGGCGATAACTTGGGCAGGAATAAAAGCCTCCATTGTTACTTTAACGGCTTACCGTTTCTGCTCGAGCAAGAAAAGAGAGGCTTTAGAACCCTCCACTTGGTCCGTACGCCTGAGCCAACGGATCACCGAGCTTGATGCGATTCCAGGGATGCCGGCGGGCATGCCAAAGACAAACGTCGATACGATTTCCGAGAATGCTTCCCGGGCGAAATGTGTGGTGAACATCTCTTCTGAACATGTTCCCGGCTTTTGCCTTGGCGGTTCGAACGCCTATCTTAACGCTTATGACCTCGTCCGGCTCGGGAAAAATCCGAAAGCCGTATCACAGACCCGTGCACGGGTCGACCAAGTCTTGGCGGGACTTGTTGGGCGACCGGCAAAGGATATCTACTTTGTCGCGGCAGAGTTGAACGGCACCGGCATTCGCTTCTATGGCGACATCTGCCTGGTGCTGAAAGCGACTAAGGCTCTGGCGCAGTCGGTGATCCTGGAAAGCAACTCCTACGACCTCGTCCGTGCACCCAAATCGGCCATGACGCCGACAGAAGAGGAGCTTCAGCGGGAAGCTCAGCATATGTCCGGCCACTGGGGTGCGGACCTGTCCGCAGTCGCCGCCATCAAGATTTTTGCGTATCGCCAGAGCCAGAGGCGCCTGACGACGGGACAGGTCTCCGACGGATTGCTCGATGATGAGGACTATATCGAAGTGCTGCGGATCGGGTCCTTCTCTGTTAAGGACGTTAAGGAAGCGAGGCTTTCTGCTGCGGGCGTCGCTCAGGACGGCCGGATCGACGAACGGCTTCGCTCCGGCCCCATACCGGACGCGGCCTCTCTCAAATGGCGCCACCAACGGCGCCAGGCCGAGCGTTCACTAGTTCATAATGGCGTGCCCGTCCGGGTCGTGTCGACCACATCGCGAACGAGGTCCTGACCATGAAGTGGTATATAGACGCGCTGGACCCGCGATCGGGACGTGCTTTCGCAAGTTATCGTGACGACGATTTGCAAGATATGGAGCATCTTGACGCAGCGCAGGGAACATACTTCTTAGAGCCGCCGGCTTTCGACCCCGTCCAAGTAAGCCGTAGCATCGCCTTTTCCGCGACACGCTACCAGTTTCAAGCAGGTTTGTTCGACGGAGAAGGTGAGCTTCCGTTTGACGAGCTCGACGACGTCGTGGAGTTTATCAGGAGATCCTATCTGCGCCGTGGGGGAGGTAGTGGCGGAGGACCGGAGCCAGGCGGCAGCCCAGAGCCACTACCAAGACCAACCGAGGGTGGAGGTGAGACGGCGGCCCCTGCGGGCCAAGATCCGCTTATCAATCTGCGCGAGATCGTCAAGCAGTTCGGTACGCAGCAGGGCGATATACGTCGCGGCGCGGCCCAGCGGGTTGGGTTTATCGATACTGAGCCAAAAGGAAGCAGTGCTTTCGCAAAGCGGCGCCTTGGTCGCGGTGCGCTCGTATTGGCACTCGAGCAGATCGCTGTTTTTCAGCTAAGCGGCGACTTCGAAAGTTCGACAAGACAGAGATCAAGATTGCTGCGGCTCTTCCAAGCAATCGTATCCGCAGGATTGGCGGAGGAAGTGTATGCGGCTGCTGCAGGCGAGATAGCAATAGAACATTGGCTCACCCAACAATTTAATCGCCTGAAGCCTTTTGGTCTGCATTGGCCTCTTTCCGGGAGGCCTGATACTTCAAAGATTATGCCCGGGCTGATCCTCGCATTTTTGGCGACCGGGGTGGACGACATCGAGCTATGGCCCGAAGTCGTGCATGAACTTTTTTATGAGCCCGATCCTTGGCGCTGGTTTGGCTGGCATTTCAGCCAGCGGGAAGACGATCCGGTCGGGCTTCTTGCAGAGCTTGCAGTCCCCGCGGAGTTAGCAGACGACTACAAGGCTCAGGCTGATGCTCCGATGTCTGTCGGCCAGTTCCTGTTTTCGTTTCTCGCAGCCCCTCAACTCGCCATGGAGAAAAGCGGAAAGATTAGCGACCTCGCGATTGAAGTCGCACTGTTCGCATCCGCTTGTCTCGTTCTACCCTCGGTCCAGAGCCGGCTTCCCGAGCACAGCGTTTATCGTCGTGAAACGAACAACCGCGCCGAACTCGTCGCGTTCGAAGCCGAAAAGTGGCTTCGTGGGAACATGCCCCAGAAAATTTTCTCGAAGGAGGCTGAAGCCCTGCTCACTAAGCGCGATCAAATGGCGGTTGTCAGGCCCTGACCTATTGGGAGTTCTGATTTGGCGACGTTGAAGAATACAAAGGAGAGCCCTGTTTTACGGACATGTGTGTAAGATATAATCCGAGTTGAGAGAGGACGGGTTTTATGGGCAAGGTTACGCGCAAGAGGTATGCGGCGGAGTTCAAGTCACGGGTTGCCCTTGAGGCGATCCGTGGGGAACTGGCGTCAAAGCATGGCGGCGGACTTCTCGCAGAACGGGATTTTGCGCGATGCCTCTGTTCGGTTGGGCGTGAACAGAGGCGGCAGATGTCCGCTATGTTGCTCAAGTCGGTAACCAACGATGCCAAATTCGGCACTGTAAAATAGGAACATACACCGTGGCTGGCCAATTGTTCATCGTCGGAAACGGATTCGATCTCCACCACAAAATACCCTCAAGCTACCACGAATTTGGTTCCTATCTGCGAAGAATAGATCCATCGACCTGGAAGACGGTCAGCGAATACCTCAACTTTGATGCAAATTTTTGGGCTTACTTCGAAGAACGTCTGGCGTCTTTCGATGAGGACGCAGTGATCGGTTATGCTGAGCAGTTTATGGGGAGTTACGGTGCTGACGACTGGAGCGATGCCAGCCACCACGATTTCGAATATGAGATTGAACAGATCGTGGATGCCCTTTCGCGAAAGTTACACGATCATTTTGACGCTTGGATCAAGCAACTGCCGCCGCCCGTTCCGGGCTCTTATATGCCAGTAAGGTGCATTAATCGCAGAGCCAGCTATCTTACCTTCAACTACACCCCCACGCTTGAGACCATTTATGATGTGCCGAGGAACAATATTCTTCATATCCACGGTAACTGTGCTGTCTCAGATGATCAACTTTTGCTGGGCCATGGTTGGGAACGTCTCAACGAAGAGAAGCTCTCATCCAAGATCGACGAGGATACGGATACGAGGCTCGCGGGCGGATATCAACTGATCGACCGCTACTTTGCCGACACATTCAAACCGACCCACAGTATACTGGAGCGAAATGTTGCCTTTTTCTCCTCCATCACCGATGTAAATGAAGTCATAGTTCTAGGTCACTCACTTTCGGATGTTGATGCACCATACCTGTGCGAGGTGATCCGCTGCATACGTCCCTCCGCAAACTGGACAGTAAGCTGCCATAGGAGCCCGGAACTAGAGATTAAACGTATGAGAAAGCTCGGTGTCGCGCCCGCTCAATCGCGCTTTTTTCCTCTGTCCCAGTTTTGACGTTCCGGACGCACATTTTACTGATTTGACCGAGATCATGCCGCCTGGAATGCTCGATGATACATGTTCTTGGTCGTCTCAAAAACGGCGAGTGTCCCCACTCTTCGCCGCCAACTTGGCGTTTTCGACCTCTAGGGCCTGTTAGATCTTGAAATTCTTCCTATATTGTATGGATGGAAGAAGGAGACGGAACAGGCACTTTTACGGACGAGACATGGGCGATCTGGGAACCTCTGATTGAGACGGTTCGCCCAAAGGGCAAGACGCCGCCCCATGATCTGCGGCGCACGATAGCAGCGATTTTCTGGCGGCATGAGAATGGCGCGAAATGGCGGAGCATCCCCGCTGAACTGGGTCCGTGGTGGCGGGCGGCCCAGCTTTTCATTCGCTGGGCGAAGCTGGGTGTGTGGGAACGCCTGCTCGCACTGGTTCGGGAGCAACAGGGGGTAGCGCTCGGTATGACTTTTCTGGATGGCACAAATATCAGGGCTCACCACAAGGCGGCGGGAGCCCCAAAAAAGGGGGCTCTTTCGAAGAGCGAGACCATCGTGAAGCACTTGGCCGCTCTCGCGGCGGCTATGGCACAAAAGTCTGCGTGATCGCAGACGGGCATGGAAAGGCGCTGGGTTTTGCTTTGGCGCCCGGTCAGGCCCATGAACTGCCTCTGGCGCCAGCCATGCTCGATAGTCTTCCCGCCGTTCCCCTGTGGGTCGTTGCAGACAAGGGCTACGCGTCGGACGCCTTTCGTGAACATATCTGGGACATGGGAGCCCGACCGGCCATTCCCGCAAAACGACGCGATGCGCCAGTTGCCTGTCCCAAATGGGCCTATCGGTGTCGGCACCTGGTCGAGAACCTCTGGGCCCGTCTCAAGGAGTGGCGTGCTGTCGCAACCAGATACGAAAAAACCGCAACGTCCTTCCTCGCGGTCATCCACATCGCTGCCGCAGTAGACTGGGTCAAGTGCTAACAGGGCCTAGCCCATCTTATTCACGGGGTTGGTCGGGGCTGGGTGGCGGGTATCGCCTAAGCTTTTGATTGGGTTTACGAATTGGGTGTCGAGTCCTTCCGTTTCTCCGATCGCGCCG
>NZ_JABEQJ010000059.1 GCF_014174255.1 Gluconacetobacter sacchari | reverse complement strand
GCGATAGGCGAACGGCCTCATCCTCAAATTCCTTCGTGAACCGCTTCTGTGGCATGCCCAGAAAACTCCTCTCTCAGTGTATCAGGAGCTCTCCACTTTTTCAGCGCAAGTTCACCCTGCCTCGCATCCGCATTCGGGGAAGCGTGTTGAAGATCCGGGCCAGGATGCGATCCCGTGAAAACTGGCTTCGACAGGCCCGGTCAGCGATACGGACCCAACGCATCCCATTTCACTCGAACGGCCCGCCGCCGCGTTCCCGGATGCGGAGGCGAATCCGCGCGGGGCCGATCACCTGAACGGAGTGGAGGTTAGTTTTCGATGGGAACGGCGGATGGGTTTCAATCCCCGGGCCAAGCGTCTCGACAGGCACGGCCTCCACATCGTCGACAAAGAAGGTGCAATGCGGCTTGCCCATATCGACCGATCTCAAGCCATCCGCTTCCAGCGCGCAGGTGGGCACGCGGGTCGGAAGGTGCGGCCCGCCACTTGCGATTCGCCCATTTATGACTCAAGGCTGACGCTTTCTCAGGAGCAAGCCTCCAAGCGCGCAGATCAACATGGATATTCCCGCGATCAGGAACGCATCGCTGTAGGCAAGCAGCAGCGAATCATGGTGGACAAGCTTGTCCATCACAGCGAGCGCTTGCTGCCGATAGGGATCCGCCGATTTGCCGTAGAGCGCTGTGTGGGAATCGACTCGCTGCCTGCTCAGCAACCTCACCAGCCCTATGGTCCGCTCCCGGAACGCGATCGAGAAAGGGCTGACCGCCTCGCCGATCCGGCTTGCGTGCAGCTTCTCGCGCTCCACGACAAACTGACTGGCCACCGCGATCCCGATGGCGCCGCCGACATTTCGGACGGTCGAGAACAATCCGGAAGCCGACCCCAGCTCAGACTTTTCAAGCCCATCCACCGCCATCACGCCCAGCGCCACGACGATGAACGACTGACCGATCCCGCGCACCACGAGCGACGGCACGATGACATTGGCGGCCGCGTTGCTGTCGAGATGAATATTCATCAGGCAGCCCGCGGCCATGACGACGAAGCCGAGAATGATGATCGCGCGTACGCTGGTCCATCGCATCAGCTTGGGGGTGGCGAAGGACATGACGAACTGGATCAGGCCATAGGGAATCATGGTCAGCCCGATCTGCTCGGCGTTATAGCCGTGCGCCTCGGCGAAATAGTTTGGAACGAGGAACACCACCCCGAACGCGACGGCGCCGAAGGTGAATTGCATCAGGCTCGCGAGCCCGAAGTTGTAACGGCCAAGCAGGCGCAGGTTGATGAAGGGCGTCTTCTGCCACAGCTCGACCAGGACGAACGCGGCGAGGCCGAGCGCGGCAATGATCGCGGCCTCGACGATGACGGTCGACGCGAACCAGTCCTTGCGCTCCCCTTCCTCCAACATGATCTGGAGCGCGGACAGGCCGAGCGCCATCGCGATGATGCCGCTCCAATCGCCGCTCCGCAGCTTGTCGAGAGACGCCGGTGCGCGCGGCGTGGCCCAGCCGATCGCCGCCAGCAGCAGCAGGCCCGGCGGCACCTGGAGATAGAAGATCCAGCGCCAGCTATAGGCTTCGGTCAACCAGCCGCCGAGCGAAGGTCCGGCGGCTTGCGCGACATTGTTGGCGACGGCGAACAAGGCCATGCCGAACGGATGCTTCGACGACGGCAGTTCGCTGACGATGATCTGGAAGGAGAGGGGAATCAGGACACCGCCAAATGCTCCCTGCAAGGCGCGGGCGACGATCATGGTGTTGATATCGGGCGCCATCGAGCAAACAATCGAGAACAGAACGAAGCCGCCTGTTCCAACCATGAGCACGCGCCGCATCGAGAAGACCGACACCAGCCATCCGGCCATCGGAATGATGATGATCTCGGCGACCAGATAGGCCGTGGTGATCCACGACCCTTCCTCGAACGAAGCCCCCAGCGATCCTCGGACATCGGGAAGCGAAGCGTTCGTCACATGGACGTTCATGCCCGCCATGAAGCAGCCGACGACACCGCCCAGGACGGCCACCCAGGAGCGCAAGGACACATGACCGGCAGCCTGGCCCGTCTCCGCGCGGCCGGTCATGGTCGGGAGTCTCGCGTATAGACAGTGGTTTCAACCGACATGCCCGGCCGCAACTCGGCCGTGCGCGGCTGGCCCGGGTCGACCACGATGCGCAGCGGCATCCGCTGGACGATCTTGGTAAAATTGCCCGTGGCGTTGTCGGGAGGAAGCAGCGCGAACTGAGCGCCGGACGCCGGCGCAAAGCCATCGACATGGCCCTTGATGGCCGCACCGCCGAACGCATCGACGATGATCTCGGCCGACTGACCAGGGCGGATGCGGTCGGTTTGCGTCTCCTTGTAGTTTGCAACGACGTAGACCTGCACCGGCACGACCGCCATCAGCGGTGTGCCGATGTCGGCATATTGCCCGGCACGCACGGTTCGTTGCCCGACCTGCCCGTCCACGGGCGCCCGGATTACCGTTCGCTCCAGGTCGAGGCGTGCCGCATCCCGCGCCGCCTGCGCCTGTCGCAGCGCCCCGCGCGCCTTGTCGAGATCGGCAGCCGCGGCGTCCCGCTGGGTGGCGAGAACCGGCAGATAGGCGCGGGAAGCGGCCAGCGTCGCGCGAGCTTCGGCCAGCGTCGCTGCGGCCTTGCGCGTCACTGCCTCGGCGGATTGCAGATTCTGCGTGCTGCCGACCTTCTGCCGGGAGAGGCTGGATTGCCGCCGGTATTCCAGATCAGCGAAATGAGCATCTGCCTCGCGGGCTGCGACGGCGGCGCCATTCTGTTCGATCACGCTCTGCTGCCGCATGGATTGTGCGTCGAACGTGGCGATGCGCGCCTGCTGCGCCTCGACATCGGCTTTCGCGGAGGCAACCACCCCTTCGGCCTGCTCGACCCTCATGCGGTAATCCCGATCGTCGATTCGCGCGAGAACGTCTTCGGCCCGTACCCGTTGATTATCCGCGACGGCCACCGAAACGATATTGCCTGCGACGCGAGGGGCGATCGTCACCACATCCGCTCGTACATAAGCATCGTCGGTTTCGATCATAAAGCGGCCTGTCGTCCACCAGCGCACGCCGAACACGCAGGTGGCGATGAGCGCCATCGCACAGCCGCAGGTCATGAGCTGGTGACGGCTCGGGCGCAAAGCAGAGAAGGACGAACGCATTCTGGCGGCGGTATCGGTCATGGAAACATCACTTCGAGGAGGCGGTCACCGGGGCGGTGGACGCCGTTCTTTGAGGGGATGGCAGGGCGACGGCCGGGGCGTTTTCCCACCCGCCGCCCAATGCCTTGAACAGAGCCACCTGCGTCGTGGCCACATCGCTATCGGCAGCGGCGAGGGCCGCTTGTGCATCGATGTCCGCGCGTTCCGCATCCAGTGCTTCCAGCGCGGACGCCGCACCCGCCGATCGCTGGATCCGCATGAGGCGATCCGCGCGGGCGCTGTGGTCGGCGGCCGCCCGCAAATCATTTTGCCGGCGCAGCGCCGCGCCGTAATCCTCCGCCGTCTGATTCACCTCCTTGAGGGCTCTCAGGATCGTGGCGTCGAAATTGGCGAGGCCCACGGCTTCACCAGCTCTGGCGTACCTGATGCGCGCACGGGCGGCGCTGATGTTGGGGAAGCTCCAACTCAACAATGGACCGACGCGCCAGACGAGATTGTTGCGGCTGGCGATCCCTCCGACTGTGGGCGACGATATCGCGGCGCCACCATCGAGAGAGATACGGGGGTAGAGACCGGCCACGGCGATCCCAATCCGCGCGGTGTCGGCCGCGAGCTTCTGTTCCGCGGCGCGCACGTCCGGGCGACGCCGCAGCAGAGTCAGGCCGTCACCGATCGGCAATGGCGTCGTGATGAACGGCAACCGCCTGCATGCCGCAGCGGCAGCAGGTATCTCGGTCGGCGGACGCCCGGTCAGAACCGCCAATTCGGCCAGGGCGTCATGTCGTTTCGCATCGAGCATCGGGATGGCCGCGCTTGCCTGGCCCACCAAGGCATCGGCACGCAACACGTCGACCGGCAGGCCGCTGCCGGCAGCCAGCAGCCGCTCGGCCAAATCCCGACCATGTCGCGCCAGTTCCAGGGACCGGCGCGCCACATCAGCCCGATGAGCATAACCACAAGCGTCGAGCCAGGCGCCGGTCACGCCGGCGGCGACAGCGACCCGGACACCATCTTCCAGCGCGGCCGATGCTTGCGCATCCGCCTTTGCGGATTTGACCGTGGAGCGCAGCCGACCGAAAAGGTCCAGCTCCCAGGACATATTGGTTCCGATGTCGAACCGTTGTCCGGTTCGGATATCGTCGGTTCCTCTTGACGCTGCGGCGATCTGGTCCTGAATTGTGCTGCCATCACCGGCACCGGTCGAAAGACGCGTCGTTGGCCATAATTCCCCCCGAGCTTCGCTCAGGATCGAACCGGCCTGTAGCAGGTTCGCCGATGCGGCCCGAAGGTCGCGGTTGTTCGCCAGCGCCTCCTCGACGAGAGCGTCGAGTGCCGGTTCGCGATAGAGATGCCACCATGTCGATGGTGGCGCGTCGGAGCGCACGGCTCCGCTATCCGTCAAATGGTTCGGGATGGTCACAGTGGATTGAGGCGGCGTTGTCGTGGCGCAGCCAGCCAGAAGCGATGTGGAGAGAATGGCGGCGATCACGCCGTCGCAAGAATGACTCACGGTGTCCGCTCGATGTTAACGATCCTCGGTTTTAAGTGATGACTGCTTGTCTTTCTCCGTTAAAAAAGACAATTATCGTCGCGATATGGACAAGGTGCGCACCTTTCAAGACTGCGAGCGCTCGTCGAGGCCGGTGGCGGCGTTGGCGAGCGATCATCCCGATGGCGAGCACATCGCCCCGCACAGCCATCCGCGGGCGCAGTTGATCCACACGCTAGGCGGTGTGATGACCGTGACGAGCGGGGAGGGAAGTTGGGTGGTACCGGCTGGACGGGCCGTCTGGATGCCGCCACGCGAGGAGCATGGGATTCGGATCGCCGGCGATGTTTCCATGCGGACAATCTTCGTCCGGGAGGACGCGCGATCCAGCCTTCCGCTGACATGCGAGGTGATCGAGGTTTCCGCGTTTCTGCGAGAGGCAATCGTCGCGGCGACCCGTATCCCGCTGGACTATGCGCCGACGAGCCGGGACGAACGGGTGATGGAACTGATCCTTGACGAGATCGAAGCCGCGCCACGCCTGCATCTGCACGTCGCCATGCCGCGCGATCCGCGTCTCGGGCGCCTCTGCGAACGGCTGATCGCTGACCCGTCCGCATCCGTCACGCTCGAGGACCTCGCGGCGGAAATCCATGTCAGCGGCCGGACTCTCGCGCGCCTGTTTCATCGCGAGCTAGGGATGAGTTTCGGGGAATGGCTGCGCCGCATGCGCTTGTTGCTGAGCTTGCCTCGCCTTGCGGCCGGAGCCTCGGTGCTGCAAGTGGCGCTGGAGCACGGGTATGACAGCCCGAGCGCATTCGCCGCCATGTTCCGCCGAACGCTCGGCGTATCCCCGACCGCTTATCTGGCTCATCAATGAGTCTTGACCGACTCAGGCCTGACGCACGTCAGCCACCGTGCCGTTGGTGAGGCGTATCAGCAGCTCCGCCGTCGTCCGAAATGCATGCATCGGAGACCCCGCCGCGGCCCAAAGCGGATCGAGCGGCAGCAACGCGCTGTCGATGACGGTTGTGACCTGACAGTCATGGCCGATCGGAGCGACGCCACCGACGGCAAATCCCGTCTTGCTCCGCACCCATGCGGCGTCGGCTGTTTTTACGGGTTGGCCGATCGCGGCCGAGACCTTGCTCCGGTCGATGCGGTGAGCGCCGGAAGCGACGACCAGGATGACGTGCTCGCCGGCCCGGAATACGATCGATTTGGCGATCTGCGCGACGGAGCAGCCGACGGCGGCCGCCGCATCGGCAGCGCTGTGTGTACCTGCCGGAAATTCGGCGATGCTGTCTTCATGTCCGGAGGCGAGCAACGCCTGCCGCACTTTGCCGACCATATCCATCATGATCCCTTTCTCCTGGGCCCCTTGTTGAGTTGAGGCGCGATCCCCTGTCGAGCGTTGTTGGCGGCGCTTAAAAGCGCCCGGACGGATGCCGTGGCAATGTCGGGATCAATGCCCGCACCAAACACCGTTCGGCCATCTGTTGTGCGGCATTCGACATAGGCTGCCGCTGGTGCATGCGCACCACGACCGATGGCATGTTCCTGATAGTCCGCAATGTCCAGCAATGGACCGCCCGCCTCTTCGAGCGCGGCCACGATCCCGGAGATCAGGCCGTTACCGCGTCCTGAGAGCGAACGGACCTCGCCGTCGATGGCGATGCGGCCGATGAAGAGCCGCTGACCCGCCGGACCAGTCTCCTCGTAGTCCACGAGCGCGAACCGATCGGTCGGACGCGGTAAATAGCAATGCTCAAAGCGCTGCCAAATGTCGGCAGCGTCGAGTTCGCGACCGGTTTCGTCGGCCAGCGTCTGCACATGAGAGCTGAAATCCGCCTGCATCCGCTTGGGCAGTTTCAGGCCCCGATCCTGCTCCATCACCCAGGCGACGCCGCCCTTGCCGGACTGGCTGTTGACGCGGATCACGGCCTCGTAGGTCTCGCCGATGTCCATCGGGTCTATCGGCAGATACGGCATCTCCCATAGGCCGTCGTTACGCTGTTCGTGCGCGGCAAAGCCCTTGCGAATGGCATCCTGATGCGAGCCGGAAAAGGCCGTATGCACCAACTCCCCAGCGTAAGGGTGCCTGGGATGGACCGGGATTCCGTTGCAATGCTCGACGGTTTCCACGACCCTGCGCATCGCGGGGAAGGACAGGCCGGGATCGATCCCCTGAGTGTAGAGGTTCAGCGCCAAGGTCACGAGGTCTACGTTTCCGGTCCGCTCGCCATTGCCGAACAGGCAGCCCTCCACGCGATCCGCACCGGCGAGCAGAGCCTGCTCGGCCGCCGCAACGCCGGTGCCGCGATCATTATGGGGATGAACGCTGATGACGACCGCGTCCCGCCGCGAGATGTGGCGACAGAACCATTCGATCTGATCGGCATAGACATTCGGCATTGCGACTTCGACCGTCGCCGGCAGGTTCAGGATTGCCGGGCGCTCTGGCGTGGGCCGCCATATATCGAGCACACGCTCGCAGATTTCCAGTGCGAAATCGGGTTCCGTAAAGCAGAAAGTCTCAGGCGAATATTCGAAAGTCCAATCGGTCTCGGGGCGCTTCAGGCTCTCTTCGAGCATCGCCGTGACGCCAGTGACCGCCAGATCAACGATTTCATGCCGCTCCATGCCGAAAACCACCCGCCGGAACAGCGGTGCCGTGGCGTTGTAGAGATGGACGATGGCGTGGTGGGCACCTTCCAGAGATTCGAATGTCCGGGCGATCAGATCAATGCGCGATTGGGTCAGAACCTGGATCGCCACGTCATCCGGGACTTTGTCCTCGTCAATCAGCCAGCGCACGAAGTCGAATTCAGTCTGCGACGCCGAGGGAAAGGCGACCTCGATTTCCTTGAAGCCGATCGCGACCAGCATGTCGTAAAAGCGCTGCTTGCGTTCCACGCCCATCGGATTGGCCAATGCCTGGTTGCCGTCGCGCAGATCGGTGGACAGCCAGCGTGGGGCCGCGGCCAGACGCCGTGACGGCCATTGCCGATCGGGCAGGTCGATGGGCGCGATGAAAGGGCGGTATTTAGTTTCCGGGTTTTTCAACATGATCGTTTTCCGTTGCACGCAAGGGGGAGAAGGCGAGCACGGCTGCATACGGTCGCCAGGATGCCGTCAGTCCTGGCGGCCGCCTGTAAGTCGCAGCACGACGGAAAGGCGTTGACCCTGCCGTGCGTCGAACCGGGCGCAGATGCGCGCACCGGACGCCTCGACAGCCGCCCACGCCACCAAGCGCGGCTGGACGTAACGGCTGGCGGGGAGGGCGATTGCAAACACGGTAAGACACAGAGACCTATTCTGGACTGGCGCTATCATATCTCCGGGAGCGATGATACTCTCGCTGGCAAGGGGCATTTATCGTCGCGAACGGATCAAATATGGGAATGCTGGGGCGAACTGCCACGGATCGGATCACTGTCGTCAGCCAGGACGCGCACCGCTTCGTCCGCGCGCGCCATGCGCATCCGCAGGCGCAACTCATTTACGCAATCGGCGGCGTTGTTTCCGTCACAGCGCCAGCCGGTACATGGGTCGTGCCACCGAGCCGGGCGGTTTGGGTTCCAGCGGGCATTGAGCACGAGACAAAAAGCTACGCCACCGTGCAGTTCCGCGCATTGCTGATCGACCCGGCCGAAGCGAAGGGGCTGCCCGACGCTTGCGCGGTGGTGGAGGTGACGCCGCTGTTGCGCGAATTGATCCTGCGGCTCGCGGCACTTGCCGAAACGCCGCGAGACGTGGAGTTTAGCTGTGCCGTCACGCGGCTGCTGCTGCTGGAGTTGGCGTTCCTGCCCGTCGAGCCGCTCAACCTGCCGACTCCTCAACACATGCAACTCGCGCGCTTCTGCGACTGGATACAAAGCGATCCTGTCCGCGCAGTCTCTTTGGAGGAGGCTGCCAGCGCGCTTCATATGAGTCGATCGAGCTTCATGCGGCTCTTCCGGCGCGAGACCGGCTTGAGTTTCGCCCATTGGCGACAGCAGGCGCGTCTATTGCATGCACTGTCGCTCCTGGCGGAGGGGCAATCGATTTTGAACGTCGCGCTCGCGTGCGGATATGACAGCCCAAGCGCCTTTTCAGCGATGTTCCGCCGGTCGCTTGGAAGATCACCAAGCGAATATTTTGGAAATTTCGCCGGCGGTCAGGGGCGGTCGTAGCGGGGGGCAATTCATGCCGCTATGGCTCACCGTTCGATGACATGCCTTGGCCAAGGATTGCTGCCACCCTTCAGCCATTGAAGGGCGTCGGTCCAGAAACCGGCGGCATGGCTGTCGTGGAAGAGATTGAAGTGACCGATGGCCTCTCGACCGTAATCGGAATGGGGTGGGGCACGGTTTTCCGAGACATTGAGGAGCGCTACGACCCTTGTGAAAGGAAGTAGCAGATGGACGACAGGAACGACGTGAATTGGAATGAGACGGAGGCCTCTGTCAAACGAATTGAAGAACTGACCCCTTTGGCGAAACGAGGAACTGCCCCCCCCCTCATGATGTGGTTGTCTCGACTTCCCTGATGGACGCTCCGGCCTTCTGCAGAAG
>NZ_JABEQJ010000058.1 GCF_014174255.1 Gluconacetobacter sacchari | reverse complement strand
ACCGCCCGCATCTCAGGCCAAACCGCCCTCAGTGCAATCCGAAGTCTCGTCGATGGAACGTTCGTCGTCGCCTGATCAGCACCAAAAAAGCCAGCCCCGTGAGCAGTTACGCCGATCCACCCCACGGGGCGGGGACCGACGATTGCGTTGAACGGATCGTGGGCGAGACGATGCCCCTCCCTCGGGGTATAGCTGTGGAACGGCGCCGGTTTATCGTTCATGGCAGGGATGGATCGTGTGGGTGTTCATGGACGGAAACTCCGTTGCCGGGGCCTATCGTCCCGGTGTGATCATGAAAATATGCAATCCCCTTGCTATTTCCAGAACAACCATATTGCATTCATGCAATCCCGCGCTTGCGGTGGTCGAAGGCAGGAGAATGGGCGATGAACGTGACGGACCGGATCGCGAACTGGGACGATCTGCGCTTGCTCGATGCCATCGCGCGCGAGGGGAGCCTGCCCGCTGCCGCATTCCGGCTCGGCATGAACCACTCGACCGTGTTCCGCAGGCTCGAACAGTTCGAGGCCCGCACCGGACGGCCCGTCTTCGAGCGCCATCGCGATGGCTACGTCCCCACGCCCTCGGGAGAGGCGATCGTAGCGCTGGCCGGGCGGATGGCGCAGGATCTCGACGCGCTTGCCCTCACGCTGGCCGGGCAGGACATGAAGCCGGCGGGCGAAGTGCGGCTGGCGACGAGCGATGCGCTTCTCGCCAGGCTCGTCATGCCCGCGCTCGCCTCCTGCCGCGCGGCGCTGCCCGGCATACGGCTCGACATAGCCATCGACAACGCCGAAGCCAACCTCTCGCGTCGTGACGCCGACATCGCGGTGCGTGCAACCGACGCCCCGGCCGATACACTTGTGGGCAGACGAATCGCCCCCATCGCCTGGGCGCTCTACGGCCTGACGGGCGACGACCTTGCAGGCGGCCCGTTCGTTGCGCCCGGCGAGCGAATGGCGGCGATGTCGGTCGGGCGCCATGTGGCCGCGACGGTGCCGGTCGCGCGCATCGCCGCCCGCGTGGATACGGTGATGGGTCTGGCGCAGGCGATCGCCTCCGGCATGGGCTGCGGCTATCTTCCGTGTTTCGTGGGCGAGCGGACACCGGGGCTGCATCGCCTCGCACCGCCGGTGGACACGCTTGCGACCGATCTCTGGCTGCTGACCCACAGGGAGATGCGCCATGTACCGCGCATACGTGCCACGATAGAAATCCTCGCCGAGCGCCTCCAGGCCGAACGGGCGCTGATCGCCGGTCTCGCGCATGAAGGGTCACGTCACCGCAATGTCCGGCGCCGCGCGCGGCAACGTGGCGTTCTACACCGACGTCCTTGGCCAGCGCCTCGTCAAGAAGACTGTCAATTTCGACGATCCGGGCACCTATCACCTTTATTACGGCGACACGCTCGGCACCCCCGGCACGATCCTGACCTATTTCCCGTGGGAGAACGCCGCCGCCGGACGTGCCGGCCTGGGCGAGGTCGGCGAGACCCATCTCGGCATCCCCGAGGGCGCTTTCGGCTGGTGGCGCGAGCGCCTCGCCGCCCATGACGTCGCCGGTCTCGAAGAGACGATGTCATTCGGCGCGCCGATCCTGCGCTTCCGTGACCCGGACGGGATGCGCTTCGCCCTCGTCGAGACGGAGACTATTACGGATGAGCCGTGGACGACATCGGACATCCCCGTCGAGGTCGCGATCAGGACGATCGTCGGCGTGCGTCTGACACTCGGCGCGACCGAGGCTACCGCCACGATCCTGACAGACGTGTTCGGCTACGAGACGGCTGGGGTGGAGGGCGACGTCACGCGCCTCGTCTCAGGAGCGTCCCACGTCGATCTGGAACAGGCGCGCGGTGGCCCCGCGCGGCTCGGGCGTGGCTCGGTCCATCACGTTGCCTTCCGGGCGGCGGACGATACGGATCAGGCGCGGATGGCGTCGGTGCTGCGCGAGCGTCACGGGATCGCGACGACCGAGCAGCGCGACCGGCAGTATTTCCGCTCCGTCTATTTCCGGGAGCCGGGCGGCGTCCTGTTCGAGATCGCGACTGACGCACCGGGCTTCGATGTGGACGAGCCACGGGCGTCGCTTGGGGAGGCCCTGAAACTGCCCCCCACACTGGAGCGGCACCGCGTGGAGATCACCCGCGTCCTGCCGGAACTGGCGTGATCATATCTGCCGGGCGTCGCGTCCGGCAGATGACCAGACCATGCGCCTCAGGGAGGGGCGGATCATGACCCAGACATGCATTCATTACGCGGAACCCGGCGCAAGGCCCGGCGCGCCGCCGCTGCTTCTCCTGCACGGGACGGGGGGCGACGAGCGCGATCTGGTCCCGCTCGCCCGGCGGGTCTCGCCTGGGTCGGAGATCCTCTCGCTGCGGGGGCAGGTTCTGGAGCGCGGGATGCCGCGCTTCTTCCGCCGCCTCTCGGAAGGCGTGTTCGATGAGGCAGATCTCATGACCCGCGCCGACGATCTTGCGGCCTTCGTTACCGAATGGCGCCGCACCCATCCGGGTGAGCGCTTCACGGCGCTAGGATATTCCAACGGCGCGAACATTGCGGCCGCGCTGCTCTTGCTGCATCCCGGCCTGCTCTCGGGCGCGGTGCTAATGCGCGCGATGGCGCCGCTCGCCACCCCGCCCGCGCCCGATCTGGCCGGAACGCGCGTGCTGATGTTGTCGGGCGCGCAGGATCCGATCGTCCCGCTCGCGTGGCGCACGGCGCTCGAGCGATCCCTGCGAAACACCGGAGCCGAGATCGAGAACCGTGTGCACGATGCGGGGCATGGCCTCGTCGATGACGACCTGACCAGCGCCGCGCGCTGGCTTGGTGGATCATCGACCGCGCGCATCATCAGCATGGCCAAGCGCCGCGCCGACGTCGTGGGCATCTTCCCCAACGATGCCGCCATAGCTCCGCCCACAATATTGCAACTTTTCAGTGGAAAGTGTTGCTGCGACGTGATTCTCTGCACGCACGATATGGCGAAGGTTTTCGGATTGGCCTGCTGACGGAGCCGCGTCGCTGCGCGCCTGCACGGGCCCTGGAGGATGTCCATGGGCCGGCGCAAGGCGACGGAGCTGGAAGTGCGGATCGCGTTCGAGACAAGTCGGATAGCATCGCAGTGCCTGGCCGACGCCTACGAGCGGCTGGTTCCAATCCCACGCCGTCAGACGCGACAGGCGGCTGTCAGCCAGCCTTCGCTCGATCCCGCAGACACATCATCAGCGATGCGGAGGATTGAACGTGGGTAGCATCACAGTTGGACTTTATGCGCGCGTGTCGACTGACGCTCAGGCACGCGGCAACACGATCGCAAGCCAGCTTGCAGCGTTGCACGAACGGGCCTGTACCGACGCCGTCGTGATCGAGCCGCAGCATGCCTATGTCGACGAGGGCCGAAGTGGCGCCAACCTGGCGCGCCCAGCGCTGGAGCGCTTGCGCGATGCCGTGGCGAGCGGCGAAATCGATCGGCTCTATGTGCATGCACCTGATCGGTTGGCCCGGCGGTATGCCTATCAAGTATTGCTGATCGAAGAATTTCGCCGGGCTGGTGTTGACGTTGTGTTCCTCAACCGGCCGATTGGTGGCTCTGCCGAGGACGACCTGCTGTTGCAGGTCCAGGGCGTGATCTCCGAATATGAACGCGCCCGCATCCTGGAGAGAAGCCGGCGTGGGCGACGCCATGCCGCCCGTTCCGGCGCTGTCAGCGCGATGTGCAGCGCGCCGTTCGGCTACCGCTACGTCGACCGGCATGCTGGCGGAGGCAACGCCCACTTCGAAGTTGTCGAGGACGAAGCGTTGGTCGTTCAGCAGCTGTTTACCTGGATCGGCATTGAGCGGATCAGCTTGCGCGAGGCTTGCCGCCGGTTGGAGGAGATTGGCCGTGTGACCCGAACCGGGCTGGAACATTGGGATCCGACCACCATCAATGGAATGCTGCGCAATCCTGCATATCGCGGGACCGCCATGTTTGGTCGCACTCGGTCGATCGCGTCCGTTGGAACACGCCTGCGTCCTATCCTTGGCCGTGCCCAGTCCCCTCGCTACGGACAGAGCGCACATGCCGCGGTTCCCCGCGAAGAGTGGATCACCATCCCTGTCCCCACGATCGTCGATCCCGACATATTCGAGACGGTGCAGGGACAGTTGGACGAGAACCGAAAGCGTAAGCGCGATGGGCGTTGTCGACCGGGCTGGCTGCTCCAGGGCCTCGTGGTCTGCCGCCAATGTGGGTATGCGTTCTATGGCAAGATGGCGCGCGGCACGATTGGCGGCTGTCAGCCAGCCAATTACGGCTACTATCGCTGCACCGGCACGGACGCTCATAAATTCGGCGGCCAGGCGATTTGCCATAATCGCTCGGTGCGTTCCGATAAGCTGGAAGCAGCCATATGGCATCAGGTCGAGACGGTGCTGGACAATCCTCAGCGTGTCGCAGAGGAGCACGAGCGGCGTATCGCAGTGGCTAAAGACGGCAAGGCGGACGGAAAGCTTGAGGCCATGAATCGGCAGATGGCCCGACTGCGTCGCGGGATCGACCGGCTGATTGACAGCTACGCCGAGGAAGTCATCGAAGCAGACGAGTTCAAGCCGCGTTTGGCTGGGCTCAAACAGCGTTTGGCCCGGCTGCAAGCAGAACGGGATATCGCCACGGCGGCGGGCGAAGCCGAGCGTAGCCTCCAGTTGGTGATGGGACGATTAGCCGAGTTTGCAGGACGAGTACGCTCCGGCCTGGACCATCTGGACTGGCATGGACACCGCGACATTATCCGTGCCCTCGTGCGACGGATCGAGATCGATCATGACCACGTCGAGGTGGTGTTCCGCGTTCCAGGGATGTCAACACCACCGGACGGCAATGGCGGGTCAGGCTTCAGCCAGGGCAGAGATGCGCTCGCTAATCGGCAATATTGTGGGCGGAGCTATCATCCGCCTGATCGGCGCCGTACTGTTGGAAGCCAACGACGAATGGCAGATCCAGATCCGATACATGCAGACCGAGCCGATGGCAGCTCTCATGAGCCCCGCCATCGATGCTCAGCCAGCACAGATTTCCACCGAGGCCGCATGATCCCGTGCCGCCTCAGCTACAACCCATTTTCCACCACGTTGACGGACACGACCTCGTAATTCTTCGTCCCACCCCGATCCATCGACAACGCCGTCTCCCGCCACGTCCATCGTGTTCGGGCACTTGCCTACTGGAACAGCGCGACCACTCTCACTGCCTGAAATCCGCAGAACACGCCGTTGCATGCTTGATCTCAGTTAACGTGACAGCTCCGCTCAATCTCAGTTAACGTGACAACTCCGCTTGACGATATAGAAGCTTCAGCACCGTGTTCATTCAGAGCCGTTGAAACTTTCCCTCCTTGCTGTGCGTAAGGTTTTGACGCCTGCCGGATGCCGCTTTGCGCGGAAAGATCGTGCCGAGGCGTTTGGGAGTTGAGCGTCAGCGCAGACTCATATTTATGATAACTGCTTGAAGGCAACTTTAATGACGACTGAGCAGATGAAGACATTTCATACGACGGAATCTGGCATTCCCGTCTCGAGTGATGAAAATTCGTTGACGGTTGGTGCGGACGGTCCAATCGTGTTGCACGATCATTACCTGATCGAACAGATGGCGGCGTTCAATCGCGAGATGATCCCCGATCGCCAGCCGCATGCCAAAGGCAGCGGTGCGTTCGGTCGATTTGTAGTTACGCACGATGTCAGCCTTTATACTTCGGCGACGTTCCTTCAGCCCGGTGCAGTGACCGAAGTAGTGGCGCGGTTCTCGACGGTTGCCGGTGAGGCTGGAAGCCCGGATACGTGGCGCGACCCGCGTGGATTTGCCCTGAGGTTCTATACGGATGAGGGCAATTTCGACATGGTCGGCAACAACACGCCGGTCTTTTTCGTGCGCGATCCACTGAAGTTCCAGCATTTCATCCATTCGCAGAAACGTCGTATCGATAATGGCCTGCGCGACAACGACATGCAGTGGGATTTCTGGACGCTGAGTCCGGAGACCGCGCATCAGGTGACGTGGCTGATGGGCGATCGCGGGATTCCCGCAAGCTGGCGTCATATGGATGGCTTCTCCAGCCATACCTATATGTGGGTGAATGCGGCCGGAGAGCGGTTCTGGGTGAAGTATCATTTCAAGACCGATCAGGGCATCAAGTGTCTGACTCAGGAGCAGGCGGGTCAGCTTGCGGGCGCAGATGCCGATTATCACCGGCGCGATCTCTATATGGCGATCAAACGTGGCGAGCATCCGAGCTGGACGCTCAAGATGCAGATCATGCCGTATGAGGATGCTAAGACCTATCATATCAACCCATTCGATCTGACCAAGGTTTGGCCGCAGGGCGAATATCCGCTGATCGAGGTCGGCAAGCTGACACTCGACCGCAACCCGACGGATTTCCACTCCCAGATCGAGCAGGTTGCGTTCGAGCCCAACAATTTCGTGCCGGGAACAGGTCTGTCACCCGACAAGATGCTGCTGGGGCGTTCGTTTGCCTATGCGGATGCTCACCGGGCACGGCTCGGGGTGAACTACAAGCAGATCCCGGTCAATGCGCCGAAATGCCCGGTTCATGGCTACACCAAGGGAGGCGCCATGCGGATGCGTGAGGCGCACGATCCGGCATATGTACCGAACTCCAAAGGTGGCCCGGCAGCTGACGGGCAGCGTTTCCCGGAGAATGCGGTGTGGGCGGCGGACGGCGAATTCATGCGGGCGGCGTACGCGCTTCGTCCTGACGATGACGATTTCAAACAGGCCAATGCGCTGGTCAATCGCGTTATGGACGACGCGGCGCGTGACCGGCTGGTGAACAATATCGTCGGGCACGTATTGCAGGGCGTTGAAGAGCCTGTCCTGTCGAGGGTGTTTGAGTACTGGTCGAACGTTGATGCGACGATCGGAGCACGGGTAAAGGAAGGTGTGCTCGCTGAACGCGCAGTAGATTAGGCTCTGTTAGAGCTTGTAGGGGAGCTGTCACGTTAACTGAGATCAAGCATGCAACGGCGTGTTCTGCGGATTTCAGGCAGTGAGAGTGGTCGCGCTGTTCCAGTAGGCAAGTGCCCGAACACGATGGACGTGGCGGGAGACGGCGTTGTCGATGGATCGGGGTGGGACGAAGAGATTACGAACGGCGGAGAAGACAGACACGAAGCGCTGACAGCCGCCGGGAGAGCGGAATTTTTGCATGATGCGTTCGCGTTTTCGCAGCGGCAGATGGCTGTTCTCCGCCCGGTTGTTGAGCCCCTTGTGGGACAGATGCCGGATCGAGGATTTCAGTTTCCGCCTGGCCGCGCCACAGGAGCCCAGCTTGTCCGTGACCATACGTTTGGGGCGTGCTCCCTGCTGACGCAGAAGCCGGGTCAGCAGGCGTCTGGCGGCCTTCGTGTTCCGCCGTGCGTATTCCACGGATGGTGATCAGTGATTCCGCTCGATCGTGATCACCCATTCCGGTGATCGTGATCACCATGCTGGCGGCGCCTCATGAGGCGCCGCCAGCATGGTGGACGTAAGTAAATCGCCACGACTGACGGTTGTAGTGGTGTCATTCTTCCTGCGGTTTAGTCAAGCCATCGGTGATCGCCTGCCGTTTGCGCAGGCTCGCCCCTTTGAGGTCGAGGCGATGGGCCCGATGGACGATCCGGTCGATGATGGCATCCCCGAGCGTCATGTCGCCGATGACGTCGTGCCAGCGATTGACGGGCAACTGGCTGGTGATCAGCAGCGAGCCCCGGTTGTCGCGGTCGTCGACGATCTCCAGGAGATCGCGCCGTTGCTCGGCGGTCAGCGGCTCTGGCCCCCAGTCGTCGATGATCAGCAGCCGGATCTTCTCCAGCGCGCTCATCAGGCGTGGCCTGGCGCGCCAGCGCGTAGGGCACGGAATAGACATGCCCGTCGAGCTGGACATGGTAATCAAGACCGGCCCGGACGCGGCGCCATTCGGCATAGACGTAGCGTGTCGCCGGGAGCGGCAGCAGCGCAGGCCGGTCAAACTGCTCGAACAGGGCGCGCCGCGTCGTCCCCAGACCGCGCATGATCCGGTCGTTCAACCGGTCCAGCAACACGGCGATCGCCGCGTTCAATTCGGCCAGAGAAAAAAACCGCTGGTTGCGCAGGCGCGCCAGGATCCAGCGCTGCACCACTTGTACCCCCACCTCGACCTTGGCCTTGTCGCGTGGCTTGTAAGGCCGGGCAGGCAGGATCGCGCTGCCGTAATGCATCGCCATCTCCGCATAGGTGCGGTTCACCGACGGCTCATGGAAGCAGGCACGGATCACGCCGGCCTTGAGGTTGTCGCTGACCAGCAGCTGTGGCACGCCACCGAACCAGGCCAGTGCCTCCACGTGACAGCGGATCCAGTCCGGCACCGTCTGACTCCAGACCGCCCGCGCGTAGGTGAAACTCGATGCGCCCAGCACCGCCACGAAGATCTGTGCCGGTCGTTCCTTGCCGGTCGCCCCATCCGTGACGCCGACCGTGCTGCCGGCGAAATCAACGAACAGCCGCTCGCCCGCCCGATGCACCTGGCGCAGCGTGGGGTTCAGACGGTTCGCCCAGGCACGGTAGCTCTCGCAAAACCACGAATATCCAAACCCGTCCGGCGCCCCGGTGCGATATTCCTCCCACAACAGCGCCAGCGTCACGTTGGGGCGCCGCAATTCCCGGTGCACGCACGTCCAGTCCGGCGCCGGTCGCTCCGACGAGGGCAAGCCCGACAGCGGCGGATACAGACGCCGCTCCAGTTCCGTGTCGTCCACTTCATCCGGCAGCGGCCACCCAAGGCCCGCTCGCCTCGCCCGGAAAAGGTAATCACTGACCACTGGCTGGCTGAGCCCAAGGCTCCGCCCGATCGCCCGCTGGGACAATCCGTTCCCCAGCCGCAGCCTTAAAACATCCCTGATCTTACGCATTGGCACTCTCTCGCCCGGCATCCGCCCCTCGCTCTTTGCAAAGTGGCAAGACTACCTCTGGTTGAAGACTGCCAGTCGCCAACGTTCACTCAGTTCACCATTCCGGTGATCGTGATCACCGGAATCCATGATCAGGATCCTGTGGAATGGATGATCGCGATCCCGTGGAATCAGTGATCGCAATCGACCGGATTACGCAACGACAGTTTCCGCTTCAGGAACAGCTCCGCAACACAGACTAAAAACGAAAGGAAACCAGAACCCGTTTGACGGGACACAAAAACCCCGCTCACATCCATGAAACCCGGGTCAATTCCAAATGGCAACCCCGGGTCAGTTCTCACTGGCATTCAACAACGATCGCCTCAAGGCAAAGCTCGGCGAGGTCATGATCGAGCGTGAACTGCTGCGTGAAAAGATCGCGGCCATGGAGGCTGGCCGCCCTCACATGAGGAGTCTCACGTCAAGGGCTGCTTCACTACGGGCTCATTTTTTCACTCCGCGTTTCGGATCCATGGTCTGAGCCTGTTTAACGACTACTGGCGCGACGCCGCGCCTGTAGCCCATCTTATTCACGGGGTTGGTCGAGATTGGGCGGCGGGTATCGCCTAAGCTTTTGATTGGGTTTACGAATTGGGTGTCAAAACCATCCGTTTCTCCGATCACGCCG
>NZ_JABEQJ010000057.1 GCF_014174255.1 Gluconacetobacter sacchari | reverse complement strand
TCAAATCCTGTCCCCGCAACCATGAATCCCGTTTGAAAACAAACGCTTAGGCCGCCTCACGGGCGGCCTTTGGCGTTTCTCCAGCGCCAACTGGAATCATATAGGAATCATTCGGGGGAGAATTCCCGCGTAGCACGCGGCCGCGTGGGGTGTGGCGCTGGTGGGCGGAGAAGGGCGCGAATCGGGATGCGGTTCTCAGGTTGCGGTGGAAGCCGGACCTAATCTCAGGAGGGCGATGTACCAAAGTCGCCTTCCAGTCCGTCCTGGTTTTGATGGTGCGCCGTTCGTGCCACCTCTATGAAGGCGCGCAGCGTAGCGGGAATGTGTCTCCGACCATGATAACAAAGGAAAAAGCCGGGCATTATCGGACACCAATCCTCTAGAACGCGGATCAGGCTTCCTTCCCGAAGGTATTCTTCGACAAGGCTTTCATAGACATAGGCAATACCCACGCCATCTAATGCGCCTTGCAGCATCAAAACGTGCTCATCGACGATGAGTGGGCCTCTGATCGTCAGTTCATAAGTTTCAGCGCCTTTTGCGAATGTCCAAGTGCGGAGGACGCCGCTGGGATAGCTGCGTCCGATACATGCATGATTGTGTAACTCGCCAGGGTGCCGGGGGACTGATCGATCAGCAAAATAAGACGGGGCTCCCACGACAGCAAAGCGCCTTTGCGGGCCGACCGGAACGGCAATCATATCTTGTTCCAATCGTTCGGTGATGCGGATACCAGCATCGAAGCCTGCCGCGACAATATCCACGAGACCGTCATTGGTGACGACTTCTAGCGTGATGTCGGGATACTCGGACATAAAACGACCGAGCAAAGGTCGAATAACGAGTTCGGCGGCGCTTCTGGGAACATTCAGCCGCAAGGTGCCTCTTGGTTTGTCCCGAAGGGTATTTATTTGCTCATAGGCTTCGGTCAGTTCGCCCAAGGCCGGGGCGACGCGATGAAGAAATTGCTCGCCGGCAGCCGTAATCCGAACGGTCCGGTTGGTGCGATTGAATAATCGGATACCAAGTGACGTCTCCAAATCACGGATGATATGGCTCAGGGCGGAGGCGCTGATGCCGCGTTCAGCGGCTGCTTTGCGGAAGCTGCGATGCCGCGCGACCGCAACAAACGTTTCGAGCGCTGTTATGCTGGGACGGATCATGGATGAGATATTCCTCATCATTCAGATGAAAATAATGACTATTTTGTCAGCTTTGTAGCTGTGGCTCAATCGATAATCGAACGGCACGCCAATGCTGCCCCACACGGCTTGTCGTGGGCATAGCCGGTGTAAGCGAATGGGACACAAAGCGATGGATTATGGACGGTTAGGAAAAACGGGTCTTCAAATTTCAAAACTATGTCTTGGCTGCATGACATATGGCGTCCCGGACCGTGGTGGCCACCCGTGGACGTTGGACGAAGAAAACAGCCGTCCATTGATCCGGCAGGCCCTGGAAATGGGTATTAACTTTCTCGATACGTCCAACAGTTACTCGGACGGGACATCGGAAGAGATCGTGGGGCGTGCGATACGCGACTTTGCTCGTCGCGAAGATATCGTGCTGGCGACGAAGGTTTTCTTTCCCAGGCGCTCGGTCCCGAATGCTGGGGGGCTTTCCCGTAAAGCGATTATGAACGAGATCGACAACAGCCTGCGTCGGCTGGGTACTGATTACGTCGATCTCTATCAGATCCATCGGTGGGACCCCGCAACACCGATAGAAGAGACGATGGAAGCCCTGCACGACGTCGTAAAGGCAGGCAAGGCCCGATATATCGGCGCGTCCTCCATGTATGCGTGGCAGTTCGTCAAGGCGGTCTATACGGCTCGTCTTAATGGTTGGACCGAGTTCGTCAGCATGCAAGACCATTTCAACCTGCTCAATCGCGAAGAAGAGCGTGAAATGCTGCCATTCTGCCAGGATCAAGGCATCGGCATCTTACCTTGGAGTCCGCTCGCACGCGGACGTCTCGCAAGAGACTGGAATGAAAACACGTATCGACAAGAAACCGACAATTACGGCTCGACGCTTTACGCGAAAGCGATGGACGCCGATCGGGCGGTGATCGAGGCGGTGGGTTTGATCGCAAAGCAGCGTGGGGTATCCCGCGCGCAGGTCGCGCTGGCGTGGGTCCTGCAAAAACAGGCCATAAGCGCTCCTATCATAGGCGCTTCAAAGCCAGGTCATTTGAATGACGCTCTAGCGGCGCTCTCTGTCCGTTTGACGGCCGATGAAATCGCGGCGCTGGAACAGCCCTACATTCCGCACCCAGTTGTCGGATTTTAGCGGTGTATTGCCTTCATGTTTCGATTATTGCGAGGTAACGACATGGTTGTTTTCCCGACAGAACAGGCTGTTGGTCTCAATCGCCGCCAGATTGGCGATGTGATCGTCACGGTCCTGAACGATGGGTATCTTGATTTGAATTTCAGTCTTCTGGACGGCATATCGCCACCCGGCGCGGAAGAAATGATGCGGGCGGTCCACCGCCCCCCGCAGGCGAGACTCAGTGTAGGAGCCTATCTTGTTCAGGATGGGCGGAAGACGGTTCTCATAGATACTGGCGCTGGCGGCTTTAACGGCTGGGGAGGGCGGCTCCGTTCGGCACTTTTGGCGGCCAATATAGAACTGGATGACATTGATGCTGTGTTGCTGACACATGCACATCCCGATCATATCGGAGGGTTGGCAGCGGCGGGAGAAACGCCTGTGTTCAAAAACGCGGAACTGATTCTCTCCCAGCATGAATATGAATTTTGGACGGATGAAAAATATTCATTTGGAATTCCAGACAATGCCCGTCCTAAATTCATGCTGGCTCGTAATGCGTTGGCGGCTTACCGCGCTCGCATGACCCTCGTGACTGCGGGCGAAGTCCTTCCGGGCATAGAGTTTGTGCCGCTTCCGGGCCACACGCCCGGACATGGCGGCTATAGGATCAGTTCAGGCGGTTCCAGTCTCTTGATATGGGGCGATATTGTCCACTTTCCCGATATTCAGATACCGTGTCCAGACGTCACCATCGCTTTTGACGTGGATCCGGTAGAGGCTTGTCGGACAAGACATCGGACGCTTGATATGGTCGCATCGGGCGGTGAACTCGTTGGTGGCTTGCATCTTAATTTTCCCGGTTTCATTCGAGTTCTTAAAGAAAACGGGAAATACAGCTTCTATGAAGAGCCATGGTGTCCTGCGATCATCTGAAACATGCACGGAAAAGTTTACGATTATGCTTTCAACATCCGCGATCTTCGGCGAGTGATCGCGGTTGCGGAGCATCGTAGCCTGCGTCAAGCGGCTCTGGCCTTGGAGGTCGATCAGGGCACGCTGACACGTTCGATCCAGGCGTTGGAGCACGCGCTCCGCATTCCTCTGTTTGAGCGAATGCGGACCGGCGCGCGGCTCACGGCGGCGGGTGTTGTCTTCACGAAGATCGCCGCCTCCGTGCTTGATGGCATGGACGAAGCCATGCTGCATCTGCGCCTGCGGCATAATGGGGTGGTAGGAAGGTTGCGCCTTGGCGTGCAGTTGTCTTTCGCCCAAGGCTTAGTGGCGAACCTGTTCGAACGGTATCAGGCCGCATACCCCGATGTGGACCTTCAAATCATGGACGGCCCGCGTGAGAGATTGTTGCGGGATGTGCTGGCCTCCCGCCTCGACGCGGCGATCGTCATAGCGGGCGAGGGCTGGACCGCCCAAGCCGTCCCGCTGGGGTCGGAAAGAGTGCTGGCGGCTATCGCGCGGGATCACCCCCTCGCGGCGCGGGCGGCGGTGACGTGGCCCGGCCTGTCAGATTGTCTCCTGACGCTCCCGCATCGTGGTGCAGGCATGGAGCTTCGCAAGCTTGCGCTGCTGCATGGCATCCTGCCTGAGCGTATCATGTTTCATGACGCTGCCATTGATCGGTTGCTGGCACTGGCCCGTCACGGGGATAAGATTCTGCTCATCACGGAAGGCACTACGGGCATCAGAATGGATGGCGTCGTTTTCCGGCCGGTCATGGATATAAGCGGCCCGACGATATTCGATCTCGCCCTGTGCTGGCGGGATGGAGAAAGCGATCCTGTTCTCGCCCGCTTTATCGAATTGGCGCGGTACCATCATGAGGATGGCGCTTCTTTCCCTGGTGCTGGTGCTGGTGCTGGTGCTGGTGCTGGTGCTGGTGCTGGTGACGTCTGACGCATGGCGGGAATATCGAGGGGGATGTCGTCACGGAAGGATCGTCCCTGGGACAGACGACGCCCCAGCGTGTCCAGAAACCGGGCAAAGCGTTCCTGCCCCAGCGCATTGGCGGCGGCCTGCGCCTCGGCAGGGAGCGGCGGCATCTGTCCCAGCCAGAAGCGGATGAACAGGGCGTGTGTTTCCAGCGCGATCATCAGGTCGCGCTCCTGCCGCTGCATCTGCCGTGTCAGCCGGTCCAGTCGCCGTGTGAGCGCGGCTTCCGTTTTCTCCGCGCTATCGGGCGACAGGAGCGAGGCGACCGCCGCTTCCACCACGGCGGAGCGCGTCACCTTGCGGCGGGTCGCGAGGTCTCCGATCTGCGAGATCATGGCGACGGGCAGGGAGACGTTCAGGCGGTCACGCATGGAAACCCTCCATGAAAAGCCATGATGTGACCGAAAGATTTTTTCCGGAACAAGACCGAAACTGCGTCGAGTGTACTGAGGCGGACGATAGCGTGAAAGGAACGGGTGGCATGGATCACATGCTGATCCCGAGATCGCGTTTGCGGTCGTGCCGCCAGTCGACTCCCCCATCGTCGCGGGCAACGCCATCGACATACCGGTCGTGCTGCTTCTCCAGCGACAGTGCCCAGGGCACAAGCTGGAAGCCCAGTCCGTTGTCGATCATGGCGAACCGGCCCGAGGACAGGCTGAGGCGTTTCACATACTGGCCGGTGACAAAGTGGCCCGGAACGCTGCGCTCATAAGCCAGCCCGGTCTGTTGCGCGAGTTTCGCGCCGACCTGATCCAGTTCCTGCTGGCGTAGAGTGGCCAGAAGGTTTTTCTGATAGCGCACGGACCCATCCTGCTGGAATGACGCCAACCCGCGATCTGCGAGGTGACGGGTGCGCGCCTGCATGGCCTGCCGCACCTCGGCCCCGAAGCCGGTGCGGGCCAAGTCCATCGGCTGGCGTTCCACCAGCCGATGATCCAGCCATGTCGCGCCCGGTGCTTTGACCTGGGCGGCAAGGTCCAGATCGGAGCGGGCGGACAGCACCAGATAATCCCTGCCGCTCGTCCTGCCGGTTGCGGTGCGGATTTCTACGATGCCGCCATCGGGAGGCGCGTCGCGGAAGGCGTCCACGCCGGGGAAGCGGACATGATGGACGCGCCCGTCCGTGGCGTCGATCACGGCATAGGCTTCGCCGGTCAGTTCGTTGTGCAACCCACGCTCCAGCAGGCGGCCCGTCAGCGCGACAGGCTGATCGCGATCGGCGATCACGTAATCACCGGGAGAGATCACCCGGTCATGGTCGCGCCCCGTCATGGCGCGATGCATGGTTTTGATGATGTCGCCGCGTGCGCCCATCTCGCGCAGCGTGTCCGCCATGCCAGGGGCAAGCGACCATCTTCCCGGTCCTTCTGGCTTTGCCAGCCCCATGCGTTCCAGTGTCTGTGCTCTGCCGGTGAGAAAGGTACGGTGCGCTGGGTTGCGCCCGAGGCTGTGAGCATCCCCAGCATCGGGCCGTAGGTCCACGACGCCCAGATCATCAGCGTGACGCTGCAATTCGGTATCGAGCCGGGTCCAGCGTTCCGCCGTCACGTCCTGGCGTAACGCGGCCTCGATTTCATGCTCGGCGCGTGGGCCAAGTTCCAGCGACACCAGATCCTCCGCCCGAGAGCGCAACCCGTGGCTGATATAGTCGCGGGCGATCACCAGATCGGCCCCAGCCTGATCAACACCCCGCACGATCAGATGCACATGGGGATTGTCAGTGTTCCAGTGCGACACGGCGGCCCAGTCAAGCTTTGTGCCGAGATCGACTTCCATCTGTGTCACCAGATCGCGCGTGAAGCCGTCGAGATCGGTCATCTCCGGCGCGTCCTCGGGCGAGACAATGAAGCGGAAATGATGCCGGTCGTCTTTGCAGCGGGTAGCAAAGTCGCTCGCGTCCACCTCCTGACCATCCGGCCCGAACAGATGCGCTTTCTCGCCGTCGCGAGTGATACCATCGCGGCGCAGATAGCCAAGATGATCGGCCAGCGATCCGGGACGTGCGCAGCGCCCGGTCTTGTCGCACCACGCGAGCCTTCACAGTGACGCGGCGATGAGCGTCGAAGAGACGGCTTTTTCCAAACCGGGAATGGCCTCGCCCGAAGGTCGAAGGGCCGGAGCGCTGACTGCCTCCTTTTCCCTTTCCGGGGCTGCCGCTACTGCCTCCACCCGCACGGCGAGAGGCATGAAGCACCTGTGCCAGAAAGCTGCGGGGCCGGGCCGCGTGTCCCGTGCTTCGGATGTGGCCCAGGCGGACGCGGAAATCCTCATCGCGGGCCATCAGAACCCCACTGTGCAGGAAAACCCCGCAGGAAAGCAGCATACAATCCAAAACCCTGCACACGACCGACCCAGCCTGCACACCAGAAGGCGAGGTGCGACCGCGCCTCGTCGCCCGACGTGGCAGGCCGTTTTATCTTGCCTTCCTCTTTTTATTCTTCTTTATGTCGGTCGAATACATGAAGAGACACTGGAAAAACCATGCCACGGTGGCACAAACCTGCGCCAATGCCGCAAACAAGACGTCATGGCACGCTTCTTTGCGATATGGGGACGAACAGGCCATGAGGTGGGGCCTCCGATCGCATCACCTGAACGAAAATCGGCATCACCTCGGGTGCATCCTGGGCCGCATCTCGGGATGCAAACGGGCCGACGAAAAGCTGATTCCCGGAAGGCGTTTTGACGTGTGACGGATCGACAAAAACCGCGTTGAAAACCGGATTGCCGAGCGACTCTCCGCGCAGCAGCCGGGCGACTCTTGTGACGTATTTTTTTGTCTCGTCGGGAAGCGCACGACTGGTTCTCAACAGTTCCTCGTACCGTCCGGGACCGGCATTGTAGGCCGCGAGGAAGCCCGCATCGCCATAGCGGTCATGTAGCCACCGGAGATAGGCCGCACCCGCTGTGATGTTGTCGCGCGGATCGAAGGGATCGCTTCCCAGATTCAATGCTGCGCGAAGCTTCCGCCATGTGTCGGGCATGATCTGCATAAGGCCCATCGCACCTTTCGGTGATACCGCCGACGCATCACCTGTACTCTCCGCGCGCATCACCGCCATGATCCACGCTGGCGGGATGTTCGCCCGCGTGGCGGCCTCGGTGACATAGGCATCGAACGGCGCGGCGCTGGCACTCTGCATGGATATGGCAACCACGCTGCAAACTGTCAGCAAGCGAAGCACCTTTTTAACGCGGACCATGACGCCACTCGGGCCGGTTCCAGATCAGCCGGAAGCTGTCGGCGCTGTCGCGGTCGGGCATCAGCCGGACACGCAATGGGCGTGCAAACAGCGGATCGTCGATCATCACGGCGAGCCACAGGCCGATGCGCTCGCCCTGCCGTACCCAGGCGCAGCCGACTTCGGTCCCGTCGTCATCCAGGCCACGCAGGACGCGATAATCGGGCGCGTTTTCCGACGTGCGGTTTTCGTTCGGGACGATGGTCAGATCGTCGGCCATGAGGAACGATGTGATTTGCCCAAAGAACCCGTTTTCGGTGCGGGTGAAAGTGCCAAGATGAATCATCTGCATTGCTTTCTGCTTTGAGGGTGTGGTGCATTCATTGGAGCGGCGGAGGCAGCAGCACGGGTGACGGCATTTCATATGAGAGGGGTTCGGCACGCCCGCTCGTGATCCAGACCGGGACAGCCTTGCCGATCACGGACGCTGCGGGCAGCGGGCCGAAATACCGCCCGTCAAGGCTGCGCGGTTCCGCCGGGTTCATGACGAAAATCTCGTCAGGCAAGAGGCGATGACAGCCCTGCCAGACGGGCAGCGGGCGTCCCCGGTGATCGCTGGCCAGCGCGCTGCCAGCACGTTCGCCGTCGATCGTGATGCTGCCTTTTGTCCGGCACACGTTTTGCCCCGGCAAGGCCGCGACGGGTTTCAGCAACGGCACGCCGAACGGCAGATAGCCGCGCTGCGCCAGCAATAGCGCTAGCCGATCCGGTAGTCGGAGAGCGGCGACATCCCCGACATGGAGCGCGTTGCCGGACTGCACCCGATACAGCCCGACCGGCACGCTGGCCGTCTCGTTCCACAACAGTCGCGGCGCGACATGCAGGGACGCCGACGCCGTGACGATGGCGATCCCCACGAACGTCGCCGCCAGCACGGAACGCCGGGTCATGACGCGAGCCTCTTTCGGGCCAGCCATGCCTTGTGCATGGCGCGCGTATAGGGGCGGGAAGCCACGTTGGCGGCGATGCGCCCATTGAGGACGCACCAGTGATCGGGGCAGATTTCGGCGGGGTGCAGCCCCAGTTCCTCAATGGCGTCGATTTCTTCCAGCACGCGCCGGACCTTCGGCCAGCCGGACACGTCCAGCAGCAATTCGCCGCCAGGGCGTACGAAAGGCACGGTCTGGAAGGCGGCCCCCGCTTCCACCGCACGCACGACGTCGAAGCAGGAGACGACAGTTCCGTAATCGTTGGCGGTCCACCGGATGAAGCCGAATACGCTGCCGGGCGTGAAGGCGACCAGACGGCGGCGCTTGTCCAGCACCTTGTCGGACACCGGCTGACCGAACCTGATCCAGTGTTCGACACGTTTTTCGATAAAGGTCAGTTCGACCGTGGTCAGGCCGAGAGCGTCGGAGGCGTCCATGCCGGTCATGGTTCCCGCCTCCAGGCGCGTCGCGCGTCGATGACGGCGGTATAGGTGCCATCGGAGGTGTGGGCGCAGCGATGGGCCTGAAGCCAGGCTTCCACGTCGGAACGGGCATAGAGGACACGCTGGCCGAGTTTGAGGAAGGCGGGGCCTTCGCCGACACAGCGGTATTTCTCCAGGGTGCGGGGCGAGAGGCCGAGCAGTTCGGCGACCTCGGTGGTGCGCAGATAGTCGCGCAGGAAGCGCGCGGGGACCGGGCGCGGCGGTGGCAGCGTCAGCGCGGGTGGTGACGCTGGTTTGTCGTTGGTCATGGAAACCTCCTGTCGGCGCTTCGTGCTTCAGGGCGTGAAGCAGTGGCGCTTACGGGAGGCTGGCGGGAAAAATGCCGTCAGGGAGTGGAGGAAATGACGCGCGCGGATTTCTCCCCCTCTTTGGCGTAGGCAGGCGTAATGGGGCGTATAGGGAACGGGCATCAGCTTCCGTCGAGCAGGGTCACATATCCGCCGTGAACGAGGGCGCTGCCCTCGTCACGCAGGGCACGGGCCATGGCGCGGAGGGCGGAATCGCCCCAGATTCCATCGGGCATGGTCATGGCGGCGGGATCGAGCAGGAGGGATGCGATCTGGCGCTGGCTGGCCCCGGCCTGACGGAGATCGTAGGCGTGGAGGCGGAGAAGGAGCCAGCGATGGCGGGTCTGGGTGATGCGTCGGGGATGACGTGTCGGGAGGGAGAAGCCCAACACCACGGAGGAAAAACGCATGGCTTCGTTCGTCCGGCGTCGGAAAAGTGGATCGAGGGGAATATGCAGCGCCGGGCGGATGATGGCGGCTGTCAAACGAATTGAAGAACTGACCCCTTTGGCGAAACGAGGAACTGCCCCCCCCCCTCATGATGTGGTTGTCTCGACTTCCCTGATGGACGCTCCGGCCTTCTGCAGAAGGCCGGAGCGTCGTTTCTCCCGCAGGCGGTAGCTGTCGCCGCGGATGGT
>NZ_JABEQJ010000056.1 GCF_014174255.1 Gluconacetobacter sacchari | reverse complement strand
ACGAGGCTCGTTCGACTGCTCAATATCCACTCACACGGCCCTCCATCTGCAATGCGAGCTTTACGCTATCACCATGGAAAACAAGGCCGGGTTCCATCGGCGCTTACGAAGCAGCGGCGCACCCCCTGTCGTACCGGCTCCAGGGCCTCGAAGCGGGTGCCGCGTCGGGCGGCATGAATGCCGGTGCATTCGCCGCCGTGATGATCGATGGCAATGAACACGGCGGCCTGTCCTTCCCGCGTCCATGGCGACGTCATGTCGGTGCCCCACATGACGTCGATCGCGTCCGGGATGATCGTGCCGTCATGCTTGCGCGGTCCCTTCGGCGCACCGGTCCGCGAGGGGGCGAGCAGATCGTTCTCTCGCATCAGTCGCAGCGTCCGGCGACGGGATGTGCGCACACCGGCGAGCCGCAATCGCGCCCAGACCTTGCGATGCCCCTCGCCATGGAACGGACTGGCGGAAATGATCGCACGGATCCGTCCGACCAGGTCCTCGTCCGGCATGGGGCCGGTCGGACCGCGTCGGCGAGGCTCCGGTCTCGCCGCCACAGGTGTCCTGTGCCGATAGAGCGTCGCCCGGCTGATGTTCCAGACCCGGCAGACCGCCGCCAACCCATAGGGGCGACCGGAGGATGGGGAGACCGCCGCGCTCATGGCCGCGGCCTCCGACGGGCCAAAGGGCGGCCTGCCTCCAGTGCCGCGATCTTCTCGCGCAGCAGTTCACACTCGATCATGAACCCGCCGAGCTTTGCCTTGAGGCGATCGCTCTCCAGCGTTTCGCCGTCGGTCTGACGTGTCGCAAGACTGGCCTCGCCCCTGGAAAGAAAGGCGTCCTGCCATCCGCTCAGGGTTGCGGCCGTCACGCCCAGTTCACGCGACACCATCTCCAGGTCCTCACCGCGCAGCAGACGAAGCACGGCCTCCTTCTTGCGGCGGCGAGAAATGCGTCCGCCATGCCCCGGTCGTTTCGCGTCGTTCTTCAGGTCGTTCGTCATCGTGACACCTCCGTTCGTCTCTCACGCCCTTATCTGGCGTCTCAAAAAACCCGGAGGCGGGAGAGCGGAGGATTACGGAAGCCGAGATGACTCATTTTTCCAGGAAATCCAAATCAAGTAAAAATGTAATGTCAGTGACTCAGGTATCCTCCCCGTGTTTTATGGTTGTGAACTGGCGCTTGAAATATAGGCTAGGCAATTCGTCTCTTCCAAACAGAATCTGCTTTACATAACATATCATGAGCGTGTGGGTCGCGATCTCTATGGTTCGTTGCACTGTCGCGGACAGCGTTGCCCGGGCGTCAATCAGCGAAGGAGGAAGTCCGGCGCTAAGTTGCCATAGCGCTGGCGCAAATAGATCACCGGTTTCGCATCTTCTGGGGCGGGCAAACACGCCTGCCAGCCCGGTATGGTTTCTATTCAGCAAGTTAACCGACACTTGCCGGTTCTGTTTAATCACCTGGTTTACGTACGCTCGCCGGGCGATATAAAAACTTATAGTTGGCGGGGCATCACTCACGGATACTATACTCGAAAGAGTAATGCCGTAACGACCGGCAGGACCATCGGTTGCGACGATCGAAACTGCTGCCGGAAGGTGCGACATTGCCTCGCGGAAAGCAGCGCCATCGGCCTCTGCACTTTCTTGGGAAAATTGTAGGTGCGTTGGTATTCCCGGACCTTCGGAAAGCGCCCCTTTATAATACGGCATCTATTATATCCCCGTCTCCACACATGCAGAAACATATTCAAGCGTGGTTATGAACAGTCGCAGACACTGGCCATTTTCCGCGCATAAATTTGCACAAGGCCCTGCAACCTGCTCCATCGAAATAGGTAATAGCGCTATTAGCCATTTCGATTTCGACACGGCTAATCGCCATGTGCCAAGACAGAGGGGTCGGCCGGTCGCTTCCAGCGGCAGGCAAGAAAACTTCCGTTATAACCTAGTTGCAGGATCGCAACTTATACCTGAAATGACAGGTTAGAAATTCGGGGGGCTACACGTTGGAAAATTCACCTCGCCGTGCGTTGATTATCGGAAAGCTTAAAGACATACTGACAGAAGAGCTGAATATCGGTGTACCACGTTCCGAAATAAATCCGGACGCCAGCTTGGCGTCCTCTCTGGGCGTTGATTCGATCGGCTTTTTAGAGCTTCGCTACCAATGCGAAGAAGTTTTTGGCTTCCCGGTAAGCGACGCGGACTTCTCCCCTCAACATTTTAGTTCCTGTTCCACACTTGCGGATTTCATTCTCGCTCATGAGGCGGATGCACGATGACAGAAATGCATGCCGGTTCGCGCTTTGCACGCGACAACCTGCTTCCGTTTTCAGAATTAATGATAGGAACGGTCGGGATCACTGACGACAGAAAGTTGCCTGATCCGGAAGATCTGATTCTTGCTTTGCATGGCCTGAGTTTACCAACTGGAACGGTTGTGATTGTCGCGGTGCCTAGCAGCGCCGAAATCCTGTATCACATTGAAGCGCTCACACAGCTCGGTCTAGTTCCAGCATTGATTGCGCCAGGGACGCCGCTTCCCCGACTTAAGGCGATGTTAGAGGACTTCTCAGCTGGCGCCATCATACGGAACACGCTGCCTATGGATTTGGGCACATTGCGTATGCGAGACAAGAAGCAGCTTGGTAGCCACGTGATTGGCATTTTGGACCCCGTTAGCGTTCCGCAAACTTCTGCAGGCGAGATTATTCTAACTACATCTGGAACGTCTTCAGAGTTTTCTAGCGGATGTGTTCATACTATCGGAGCGCTGAGGCGCAATGCGCGTCGGCATGCCAAGGCGATCGGCTTAAGATCCGACGATCGCATCCTGATACAACTACCCCTCTATTACTCATTCGCCTTCGTTGCTCAGGCGATCGCGGCGATTGAGGTGGGCGCCTCCATTTGGATTGCTCCATCGCCTTTTGAAGCAACCGCGTTCCTGATGGCTCTTAAAACGCACCGGATCACAGCGACATCGCTAACGCCCCGCTTTTTGAAAACACTTTCGGGTCGTTTACCCGGCAGATTACCGACTACATTACGCTGCTTTACTATCGGTGGGGACGCAGCCGATGGGCCTGCGATGACTGCATTTCGTGAAGCTTATCCGGACATTGAAGTGTATTGCACTTACGGAATTAGTGAGGCAGGTCCTCGTGTAGCAACGCTCGCCGCCCACACGGTATCACCGGATATGTACACCTGCCTCGGCGAACCGTTGGAGGCGACTGAGTTGCGTCTCGCTATGGAGAATTTCGGAGACTGCGAAGGGGAATTACTGGTCAGTTCGGACACTCTTCTGATACGTAAGATAGGGCGCTCTAGTTTGGATCCCACAATAACGTCTGGCCAGAAGCGGTGGTTACGGACAGGCGATATATTTCGGCGCGACGAAATGGGCGCCTTGCACTTTAAGGGCAGGCGTGGCGATTTTTTAATAGTGAATGGGGAAAAACTTAATCTCCGCGCTATCAGAAACCTCCTTCGAACTATCCCCGCGATATTGGATGCGCGCACCCGCCCGGGAAACGACCGTCATGGTAGGCAATCTTATACTTTAGAGTTGGTAGCCGATGCCTGTGAGTTCTCAGAGGAGAGTTTACCTGACTTACATCAACTTATCCGTGACCATCTCTGGCCCAATGAACGTCCATTCAGCGTCGACGTCAGGCGTGCGTCCCGACAAGATTACGTGACAGTCAAATAAGGAAAGCGAGATGTCCGTGGATCGAAATGTAGTCAGTTTGGTGGATGCTGTAATTGAAAAACACAGTACAGGATCTATCGAAGACGTCATCCAGCTTCTTCCGAAGTCGATGTGTCACGTGCTTCAGGAGCCTTCGGTGTTTGGAACGTACCAGCCAAACATCGTGAGGCTAATGTACCCGGAGCGCGAATGGTGCATCTATGACGAACGCTATCGTGAAATTCGCGATAAGGTTATTCCTGCGATCACCGAGCACTCGTACATCGAAAATCTGCTTCTTGATGAACCAGTACGTCTGCCATGTTTCTGCAGCCAGATGGCCAATGTAGCTGCGTTGATAATAGGGCGCCTCTTTGGCGGCGAAGTATATATATTAAGAAATATCTACGTAAATTACTTGTATCTCCCAGAGCGCTGGCACAGCATCAACGCTGTTCCAGAAAACGGCAGAATTCGCTACTTCGACGCCTCTGCCTACGCGCAGGTAATAAATCCGAAAAATCAGCGTATCACGAGGCCAGAGAAACTGGAGGGCTTCGACGCGGCAGATGTCCGACGCGACTTCATAGTGAGCGAACGATGGCTTCAGGAGCACCCTTACCGGCGAGAGCTGATCGAGCGCGGCAGTTTTTTGCGCGACACGTTCTATCCTTCTCCACTTGCAGGAACTCGAGATGACGAGTTCTTCCAGGTTATCCGTATTGAGCCGCGTCAAAAGCGTAACCCGTGCAGTGGAGGCAAACCGTGCGTGGTCGCGTAGCCGTAACGGGAATGGGCTGGGAGACGCCCTTGGGGGACGATATAGCAACTGTCTGGCAGGCGTTGTTGGATGGGGCCTCTGGTATTACCTTCGTTCCGTGCCCGGTGAAAATCCGGAATGAACGTGCCGCCCCCGTTAGTTCTCTTGCGAATCTTGGACCACGTGAGCGCTTCACCGAGATGGTGCGACGAGCGGTTGGACGAGCATTATTAAATGCTGAACTGAGAGGAAGCTTTGGCTCCGGCGAGGTTCGCACCGCCCTCGTGATCGGCACGAGCCATGGAGCTCGACTGGATGATCCAATTAGCATTGCGGAGCCGCCGGACGCATGGCTGCGTGGAATCGCCGCCGATTATGACTTCTTGCCAATTGCTCTCTCGACGGCATGCTCGTCTGGTGCCGATGCAATTCTTGTGGGAGCGGCGCTAATCAGATCCGGTTTGTTCGAACGCGTTGTATGCGGCGGAGCGGACGTATTAACGCACGCTAAACGTAAGGCACACTCAACACTTGGGACTATGGCGACCAGCGAGTTACGCAGCTTCGACGTTAACCGTGACGGCACGCTATTGGGCGAGGGTGCGGGCATCGTGGTGCTGGAGCCTGAATGCCATCTGCATCCCTCGAGCGCCCTGGGTTTCGTGCTTGGTTGCGGGGCCGCGAACGACGCAGCGGGCCTGACAGCACCTGATCGCCATGGAAGGGGAGTTAAACTAGCCGTTCGGCGCGCATTAACTGATGCCAACTTGGACGCGCAAGACATCGATATAGTAAACGGCCATGGCTCGGGGACCCCTACTAACGACGTCATTGAAGCAGCAGCTTATGCAGATATTTTTCAGACAAAGAAGCCCATCCTTTTTGCGACAAAAGGCGCGTTTGGTCACTCATTGGGGGCGACCGGAGCCTTAGAAGCCATATCTGTTATCCAAGCGCTTCGCGATCGTAAAATCCCTCCTATTGTTGGCACAAGTTGCCGTCTACCGGAGTGCACGCTTCCCCTGCCCGAAGCGGGTTGCCAAATACAAGGCGCGCGATTTGGTCTGTCAACAACAATAGGGTTCGGCGGCTTCAATACGGCAATCGTCTTTGGGGGAACAGAAGCATGAGCATAAACCTGCTACCAACGGAGCGGGCTGCGATCCACCATGAAGGCGTCGAATGCGGCGAGACCCTGGCTGACCAACTACGATACGCAATCACAGCGACCTTGGGTCCTTTGAACCCACAACCTGACGTGCAGGAGGTTGGCGCGATCTGTTTCGGAGACGTTCAGCCTACGGCTGCCGCCAAAAAAGTCCAAGAAACGTTCGCTGAGAAAGCCCGTGTCTCGCCGATCGATTTCGTAAATGCAAATCCCGGGGCATCGCTATCAATTGTCTGCACTGAATTGCAGCTACGTGGCCCGACACTACACTTTTTAATGGGGGGTGACGCGGTAAGAGAGACAGCTCTGATACTGGCATTCCGATGGACCACAGAAGAAAGTGCGGAGGTCGTCGTAGTCGCGGAAATAACAATGGTCAATGGACGTCGCGCTCTCGACATCACCCTTGTGAGGCGCAGGGGTCACAATATTAGGGAAGTATTCATCTACGGTTGATCCATAAATAAGTAAGGAGGGAGTAAAAAACATGTCATACGATTACGATATTGCAATTATTGGTAGCGGAATTTCGGGATCTATGCTCGGTTCAATTCTCTCTAGGCACGGAGCCAACGTCGTTATCTTAGACGCTGGTACGCATCCGCGTTTTGCAGTTGGAGAATCAATGATCCCAGAAAGTGGCGTGTTGCTGACACTACTGTCGGAGGCGTTCGATATTCCAGAATTGCGCTATCCGGCTAATATTGATTTGCTTAACAAGCATGTAGGCTCGTCGAGCGCAGGAATCAAACTCTCGTTTTCTTTCGCGTGGAACGATCTAGACCGGCAACACAATCCAAGGGACCTAGTGTCTACCCCTGTCCTAGCGCCGGAAGCCCATCTCTTTCGCCAGGATGTTGATGCGTATTATGTCGCGCTCGCCGCACGTCTCGGCGCGATAATTCGTCAACAAGTCCGAATCACCTCGATCCATCCTGACGATGATGGCGTGACGCTCAACCTCGAGCGAGGCAAAGATCTGAGGGTTCGTTATGTTGTTGACGCCAGTGGGTTCCGCTCACCCCTAGCGTCGCAAATGAGGATGCGAGAGGGCGCTCCGGAGATGCAAACGCGGACGCGGTCGATCTTTACCCACATGGTCGGCGTGCGCACATACGAGGAAGCGATTGCCGATCTGAAGACCAGCCGGTCTCCTACTCATATCGGTCAGAGTACTCTTCATCATATTTTCGATCAGGGCTGGCTATGGATTATTCCTTTCGATAACCATCCACATTCTACCAATCCTCTGTGCAGCGTCGGCCTGCAGTTTCAAATCGATCAACACGGACCGGCGGGCGACCCAGAACAGGAGTTCCAACGTTTTCTTGAGCGACATCCATCGGTACAGCTGCACTTCGAAGGCGCAGCTAGAGTGCGTGAGTGGACTGTTGCGCCGCGTATCAATTACAATAGCCGCGTGACCATATCAGACCGTTATTGTCTTCTGGGCCATGCTGCCGGATTCGTGGACCCACTGTTTTCACGTGGCTTGGCCAATACGTTTGAATCTATACTGAGGGTAGCACCAAAAATACTTAGGTCGTTGCGCGATAATAAGTGGCATAGCGACGATTTTTTTTCGTACGACCGCTATAGTCGATCTGTGGTCGCAATCAATGACCGCTTGGTTGCAAACTCGTACAGCGCGTTCCGTTCATTCCCGCTTTGGAACGCATGGTTCCGTGTTTGGCTCTCTGGAAGCTACATCGGAGTACTCAGATTACGCCGCATTCTCGCCGACTTCCGCTCCCACGGGGATCTTGATGCTCTGGAACAAGCTTTCGACAACGCCACCTATCCGGGGCATCTCTCAATTGAAAGTCGACAGTTCGAGACGCTTTTTGAAAAGGCAGCAACTGCAATGGAGGCAAAAGAAGCGGGAGAGATTAATGAGTCAGAGGCCATTGCGAGGTTGCAGTACCTTTTTGTCGAGATTGGAGCAGGCCTGCCGATTAATTTCGCTGATTTCAATAACCGTTTCGTCTCTCGACCTGATGACAAGTTTGCAAATGCTTTGCTAAACTGGGCGAACAGCGCACCCTTCGGGCTTGCTTCGAAATTGGCTCGGCCGGGTGCGGGGCACTTCGAATACCTTGATACATACCGATATGGCGATAGGTTAATGCAAATACGCCATGCAGACGAAGCATTGGAGCAACTGCCGACTCCAGGGAAAAAGACGACGGCTCTTTGACGTCGGCTCAGCAATCAATATGAGAGTATAAGCTGATGACAGAGCTCAATACGCACGAGCATGAATTCCGGCGTGCTCGCAGGCTGTCTGGATTGGAGGTTTCTCCCATTCTCCAGATCGAAGCGGAGGTTCGCCGGCGCAATCTGAGAGGCATGGCGACCATTTCGCTCTGCGCGGGCGAGCCCGATTTTCCGACACCGCCGGCCATCATCGATGTTGCCAAAAGGGCAATGGATGAGGGGCACACACGTTACACGTCGGTATGCGGGACGCCGACGCTTAAGACTGCGATTGCGTTGGAAAACCGCCGCATTCACGGATGGGAGCCAGCGGCAGAAGCAATCATTTGCTGTGCAGGCGTCAAGCAGGTAATTTCCAATGCACTCTTAGCGTCACTTGATCCGGGAGATGAGGTCCTGGTTCCAGCCCCCTGCTGGGCGAGCTATCGCGATATGATTAGCTTAGCGGGAGGACATGCGGTTCTTGTTCCCACACATCCCGAATCAGATTTCCGGATTGACGCGACTGAGGTTGAGGCACGGATAACCCCACGAACGCGATGGCTATTGCTCAATTCGCCGTGCAATCCTACCGGCGCTGTGTCGCGGAGGTCTGAACTAGACGAGCTGGCCAGTGTTTTACGTCGGCATAAAAACGTCTGGGTAATTACAGATGACATCTACCGCGAAATTACATACCTCGACGAGCGCTTGGTTGGTTTCGGCTCGGTGGCGCCCGATCTACGTGGCCGACTCCTGATCGCCGATGGTGTTTCCAAATCGTTTTCGATGACTGGATGGCGGATAGGCTGGGGTATCGGTCCAATTGCACTTATCCATGCAATGGCTGTAGTTCAGAGTCAAACAACATCGTGCCCGAATGCAATCGCCCAGTATGCTGCAGCATATGCTTTGTCTGGTAGCAGGACGGACAATGAGTTCCGCCGCCGCGAATATCTCAGTCGGCGCAACCTCGTATTGCGCGAATTATCGGAGGTACCAGGCATTCGCGCGTACCCACCTGATGGTGGGTTCTTCATCTGGATAGATTGCTCCAAGTTAATAGGATCTCCGCTCCGGAGCGGCGGTAATATCTCTGACGATGGAGCCTTGTGCGAGCTATTCATGCGGCATGGCGTCGCCCTTGCTCCGGGATCAGCGTTCGGCTTGCACGGTTATATACGTCTTTCCTTCGCAACATCAGCTAAACAGCTTATCGAAGGCTGCCGTCGCATGGCGAGAGCAGTCGGCGCGGTTGGGCCTCAAGGCGTCGTAGCTAGTCAATCGGGACGAGGCGCATAAGTAAAAACACAATGGCAATGCTTGGTTTGGAAATATAAACGTCAGAATTCTAGCAGTTAGTGCTTGCTTCCGTGTTTTTACTTATAATCCCTGTCCCAACAGATGCCTCTCTGGCAACCAACGGAGCGCTTCGCGGTTTTATCGAAAGCATTCCCGTAATGGTTGCGGAGGTTCTAAATTACGCTGCCGCGGTCTTGGCGCTTGAACTTATACCAGCGGTCATGATCTTTGACCTGCATGAGCCCAATGCCTGAGAGCCTGAATCAGAAAGCGGTTTGATTAATTTTCCGCAGAACTCTGCGGATATGGGCGATCATCAACCACGCGTGGGATGACGAGATTGTTGCCTCGACATCCTTCGTGAGGCGGCGGCAGCGTCAGAGCCATGCAAAGCTGCGCTCCACGATCCGGCGCTGGGGCAGGACGACGAAGCCTTCGGCCCGATCGCCGCGCTTGACGATCTCGATTGTCCATCGGCCGAGTTCAGCCAGCGCACCACGCAACTTCTCGCCGGCATACCCTCCGTCCCCGATCAGATGGCGAAGCCAGGGGAACAATGAGTGTATCCTGGCCGCTGCCAGCGGCGCGCCGTCACGATCCTGAACGTCGGCCGGATGCACGACAGCCGCCACGACTGACCCAGCGTGTCGGTCGCGACAGGCAGCTTGCGTCCCTTGATCTTCTTGCCCGCGTCATAACCGCGAGGGCCTCTGTTTTCAGCAGTTTTTGTAAATGCTGGATGAAAAGTCCGCAAAAGTGCTGGATGAAAAATCCCCAGTTTCTGGTTTCTGGGGATCAGCCAGGGCCTTGATCGTCGGTTTCTCTCCTGGGTGGCCGT
>NZ_JABEQJ010000055.1 GCF_014174255.1 Gluconacetobacter sacchari | reverse complement strand
GTTTCTCCAGCGCCAACTGGAATCATATAGGAATCATCCGGGAGAGAATTCCAGCGTAGTTCCGGGACGCGCTGAGAGTGGCGCGAGAGGGCCGGAAAGGGCACGAATCGGTCATGTTGCCTTCAGGTCGCGATTTCGGCGACGCCATTGTGATGTGTGTATGCGGCCCATAAAAAGCCGGAGATGCTCACAAAAGTACGCATCCCGACCTTATATGACTTCAATGATTGGATGAAACAGGTGACAACAAAGGGTGTGCCGACGGGTTTGGCCGTCGCGTTGGGTAAGTCAGCCTTATGTCCAAAGCCGATCTGAACCTCTTACACGCCCTGGATATTCTAATCGAAGTCCAGAGTGTGACGCTCGCCGCCGAACGTCTGGAGACAAGCCCGCCTTCGGTCAGTCGCTTGTTGGCCCGAGCCCGTGACATGCTGGACGACCAGATTCTGGTGCGGGCTGGACGTGGGCTGGTCGCGACGGAACGCGCCAAGGAACTTCAGGCGGGCATCCGTCATCTGCTTGCTGAGGCGGATACCCTGCTGAATGCTCATGCGGCGTTCGATCCCGGCGGGCTTGAGCGTCGTTTCACGATCCGGGCTAATGACGGTTTCACCGGGGCGTTCGCCTCCGGTCTATACAATATTCTTGCTGATCAGGCCCCCCGCGCGACCCTGCGTTTCGCCCAGGAACATGAGTTCGATGATGAGGCGCTTCGCGAAGGGCGGATCGATCTGGACATCGGCGCAAGCCGCGCAATGGGACCAGAAGTTCGGCTTCAAACCATTTTTCGCGATCATCATATCGCGCTTGCCCGTGACGATCACCCGATCTTCTCCAGGGATATTTCTCCCGAAACCTTCGCGGCCTTTCCGCATATCAGCGTCTCGCGCCGTGGTCGGTCCACGGGGCCGGTCGATGAGGCGCTTCAGAAACTCCGGCTGACGCGACATGTCCCGTTGATCGTGCCCTCGTTTCTGATCGCCCTTTCGGCACTGGCAGGTACGCAACTGATCGCACTGGTGCCACGGCATGTCCTGCCGGTCGTCCGCAACCTCGGCATGGCGCTACGCTGGTTCGATATTCCGCTGGAGCTTGAGAGCGTGGTGCTGGCGCAGGCATGGCATCCCCGCTTTGACGCCGATCCCGCCCATCGCTTTCTACGCCAATGTGTTCGGACGGTTTGCCAATCCTTTCCCGATGGATTTCATTTTATGAAATGACTCTTTGCCGCCTTTGTCATGTTTTCCCGGTCCCGCCACAGCCAGAACAGGGAGCAGAAACAGACAAGGTTATCTCCCGATGTTGGGAATAAAGAGAAAAGAGCGGCAGAAATTTTCAGTTACGGTCGAGAGTGTATCGGACATAACGCCTCACATGCGGCGTTTTCGCGTTACAGGGGATGCGCTACGCACACTTGAACTCGACGAACCCGCACAATGGATGAAGGTATTCATTCCTTGCGCAGGTGATCAGTCCCGCGTCGGACGGGCCTATACCGTCCGTAACTTCGATCCTTTTCACGGATGTATGGATCTGGATTTTGTGCTGCATGGCGACACGGGGCCTGCGTCGCGTTGGGCGGCGCATGCGTGGCCTGGCGAGCAAATCATCATCGCCGGACCAGGCAGGGGCTATCCGGTCGATCCAACAGTGCGGCACCACCTCCTGATCGGTGACGCGACCTCGCTGCCTGCTATCGCGGCAATTCTGGAGGCCCTGCCCGAAACGGCGGAAGCGATCGTTTTCGCGGAAGTGGCCACCCCCGAAGAAGAACAGCCGTTCATGTCTCGCGCGTCCGTTGAACGCACATGGCTGCATTCCGGCAAAGAGTGGCCCGGTACAACAGGCAGGCTGGAGCTTGCGGTCCAGAACGTCGCACTGCCACTTGACGACTGCTCGGTCTGGGTCGCGGGGGAATCCCTCATGGTGCGATCGCTGCGGAGTTGGTTTCTTGCCGACCAACGGCTGAGCCGCTCCCGGCTGCATGCGAAAGGTTACTGGAAACTCGGTGTCGCGGATCATCGCGACCGTGACTGATCAGATCGATATTCTCTCCGACAGAGATCCGAAAATGCTGAAAGCATCGCCATTTCGACGGCGGCTTCTTCTCATGCTGGGCACAGGACTGATTGCGTTATCAGGATGTGCGCCGGGTCGTGACGAGAAGGCTGCCCGAACACCCGATGATCTTTCGTCGCTCCACGTGGGGCGGGAGATTACGTCGGCGCAACATCGTGCCAGCCTACTCGCGGCATGGTGGTCTGTCTATGCCGATCCGCAACTTGACGCGCTCGTCGCTCAGGCCCAACAGGATGCGCCGCCCCTCCAGATCGCGCAGGCGCGCCTTCGCGAGGCGGAAGCGGTCGAGGGTGCGGCGAGGGCAAACCAACTGCCCCATGTCGATGGCTATGGCTGGATCGCGGGCGAGCAGTTTCCCGGTCATTCATATTATCCGGCCCCGTATAAGGGGAATTTCGGTAGCGAAGGCCAGTTTCAGCTCGACGTGCAATACCATGTCGATTTCTGGGGACGGTGGCGAAAGACGACCCGTGCGGCGGCATACTGGCAGATCGTCGCCGAGCAGGAAGCCGCCGATGCGCGGCTATTGATCGAGACGGCGGTCGTCAACGCCTATGTGCGGCTCGACGCGGCCTACAAGATGCAGGACGTGGCCAGAGCCGGGCTGTCGCGGCGTGAGGGCATCATTGCGATGCTGGCCTTGCGTGCAAAAGCCGGTCTTTCAACCGATATCGATGCCGTAGCGGCCCGTGAGGCCCTGACCGATACACGCAGCCAGATCGATCTTCTGGACGGTGAAATCAGCGCACGTCGTCACGAAATCGCCGCCCTGCTCGGCAAGACGCCTGCCTTCGCCGATGCGTTGAGCAGGCCACGCTTGCCGTCCATTGCCGATCCTGCGCCCCTGTCCTCTGTACCAGCCGTGTTGCTGGGTTACCGGCCGGACGTTTCCGCCAAGCGTGCTGCCGTCGAAGCGGCGGCCAACGCGGTTGGAGCCGCACGGGCCGCATTCTATCCCGACGTGGATCTCGTAGCGTTCGCCGGTTTCCGGGCACTCGATATCGGCCATATTTTCCGCCCCGGCAGTGTGGCGTCGCAGTTCGGACCTGCGGTCACACTCCCGATTTTCCAGGGCGGCCAGCTTCGTGCGGCGCTCAAGAACCGGCTTGGTGAATATGATGAGGCGGTCAGCGACTATAATGCGACCCTCTCTCGCGCATTGCAGCAGGTAGCGGACGGTATTGCCAACTTGAAGGCCGGACAGGCGGCTAAAGGTGAAGCTGATCGTGCTGTCAGCTATTGGACGCATGTCGTCGAACTCCAGAACCTACGCCAGAAAAACGGCATTTCCGACACGAACGATCGGCTGGACGCGGAAACCGCGCTGCTCCTGAGCAGGCGACGTGCCGTGGAGGCTGACGCGCGTATCGCCGTCGTCCAGATCACACTCATCCGCGCCCTTGGTGGCGCCTGGTCCCCGACTTTCACTTCTACCGCAGGGCAGACATTCCATGGCTGACACACAACCTCCGGCCGGGACCGACCCCGGCACGACACGCCGCAAGCGCCTCCTTGTCATCGGGAGCGCTCTTGCGCTCATCGGCATTGGGTGGGGAGCCTATAAATTTCTGTCCAACGATGCGTTGGTGTCCACCGACGATGCGTATGTCAACGGCCATGTGGTCGCGGTGACACCGCAGGTGGCCGGAACGGTGCGGGCCATCCTCGCCGACGATACCGATCGCATCCAGCCCGGGACGACTCTCGTCGCCCTTGATCCGAGTGACATGCGTATTCGGTTGGAAGCAGCGAACGCGGCGCTCGGGCAGGCCGTTCGGCATGTACATCAGCTATTCGCCGATGTTCAGGAAGCCCAGGCGGTCGTCGCTGTCCGTCAGACGGAACTGGATCGTGCGACCGCCGACCTCAGGGCACGGCGTATGATCGTAGGGCAAGGCGCGGTGACCGCCGAGGAAGCGCGCCATGCGGCCGATACTGTCAACACCGCCACCGCCGCGCTGAAGGCCGCGCGGGATCGCTATGCGGTCGCCCTGTCCCAGACCGCAGGAGTAACGCCCGCGACTCATCCTGATATTCTGGCCGCCCAGGCGCGGCTCCGTGCGGCTGCGCTGGATCTGGAGCGCGCCACGATCCGCGCGCCAGTCGGCGGCATGATCGCCCGGCGCGACGTACAACTTGGGCGCAGGGTGGCGGTCGGCGAGCGGCTGATGGCCATCGTGCCCTTCGACCAGTTCTGGATCGATGCCAATTTCAAGGAGGGTCAGCTTGCGCATGTCTGCGCCGGGCAGTCTGCGACGATGACAGCCGATATCTATGGAAGCGGTGTCACCTATCATGGCCGTGTTGCGGATGTGAACGCGGGCAGTGGCGCAGCCTTTGCTCTGCTTCCCGCGCAGAACGCGACGGGGAACTGGATCAAGGTGGTGCAGCGCGTGCCTGTTCGCATCGTTTTCGACCCGTCCGAGCTTGAACGTCATCCTCTGCGTATCGGTATGTCCACCGATGTCACGATCGATACGTCGCGTTGTGAGACGGGCAAGACGCCGCGAGAGCCTTCGGCGGCGGAAACCTCGCTCTACACGGCACAGAGCCACACGGCGGACGAGCAGGTCGCAGCGGCGATGAAAACAACGCTGGGGGACACGGAATGAGCCGCCCCGCACCCCAGCCGATCACGCCGCTATCCGGTGCGACACTGGCCTTCGCTGGGGTGACGATCGGGCTGGCTTCCTTCATGTCAGTCACGGATATCACCATAGCCAATGTGTCGGTGCCGACCATTTCCGGCAATCTCGGCGTCAGTTCCGAAATCGGCGAATGGACGATTACGTCCTTTGGAATCGCCAATGCGATCTTCATCCCCCTGACCGGCTGGCTTTCGCGTCGTTTCGGACAGGTGCGTCTCTTCGTCGGTGCGGTCGCGGCCTTTACCCTCGCCTCCGTTCTATGCGGTATGGCGCGGTCATTTCCGTTGCTGCTTGGTTTCCGCGTGCTTCAGGGCATGGTGTCCGGCCCGATCGTGCCGCTCAGTCAGGCATTGCTCGTCGCGGTCTTCCCGCCGCAGAAACGCACGCTCGCGGTCGCCATGTGGGCGATGACCAATATGGCCGGTCCTGTCGCGGGGCCGGTTCTCGGGGGCTGGATCACGGATACATACACATGGCCGTGGATCTTTCTGGTCAATGCGCCGGTGGGTGTTTTCGTGGTGATTGCGACCTCTTCGCTGCTGCGCGGGCGCGATACGCCTACTGTGAAGTTGCCGGTGGATGTGCGTGGACTATGCTTTCTGGCTCTGGCAGTCGGATGTTTGCAGGTAGCGCTTGATCGTGGTCGGATACTGGACTGGTTTTCGTCGCCGTTCATCTGCACGATGTCGATACTGTCCGTACTGGGCTTCATCTTTCTTGTCGTCTGGGAGTTGGGCGAAAAACACCCGATCGTCGATCTGCATTTCTTTGCCTATCGCAATTTCGCGGTGGGGACGGTCGCCGTTGCAGTCGGGTTCGGATTGTATTTCGCTGCCCTCGTGGTGCTGCCGCTCTGGCTTCAGGAAGATATGGGCTACAACGCCACCTGGGCCGGACTCGTGACCGCGCCGATGGGCGTATTCGGCATCCTGCTGGCTCCCTTTCTGGGAAGCTGGGTGCGTAAGGGGGATGCGCGGCTGTATGCGACCGTCGCCTTCATCGCCTGGGCGCTGGTTGCGTTGTGGCGATCGAACTTTACCACGGATATCGATGCGCGATCGATCGCTCTGACCTGTCTTGCCCAAGGCATCGGGATCGGCTTTTTCCTTACACCGCTGACGGCGCTTTCCCTGCTTGGTATTCCGCCCGAAAGGGTCGCGGCGGCTTCGGGCTTGCAGACGTCCGTGCGTATGACGTCGGGCAATCTTCTCGCATCACTGGCGCAGACGTTCTGGGATCGTCGGTCGCGCTATCATCAGGCGCACCTCGTCGAGACGCTGACGCCTTATCACGACCGGGCAACCGATGCTGTGTCTGCGCTTCGGGGCGGTGACCTGACGACAAATCAGGCGTGGGGCGCGATCTATCATAACGTGCTCGTGCAGGCCGATATGATCGCGATGAACGAATTTTACATGCTTTCGGCGGCGGCTTTCACGATCGCCATTGGCATCATCTGGATCGCTAAATCACCCCAAAAGCCGGGTTGAGACGGTGTTTTCCGGCAATCATCCGGGGTCCGCTTACAACATCCGCGATCTTCGTCGTGTGATTCTGGTCGCCGAATATCGCAGCATGCATCGCGCGGCGTTGCAGCTTGGACTGGATCAGACGACGCTGAGTCGGAGTGTGATAGCCGTGGAGCACGCGATGGGGATCAAGCTGTTCGACCGTTCTCGGACAGGCTCCCAAGTGACGCGGGATGGTGCGGAGTTCCTGAGTGTAGCGTCCGGCGTTCTGGTGGAGATGGACAGGGCGGTAATTCGATTGCGGCTGCGTCGCCGGGGTCGCATCGGAACATTGAGACTGGGCGTGCAGACGTCATTCGCGTCCGGCCCCGTCGCGGACATGCTTGATCGCTACGAAAAAGCGTATCCCGAGGTCGAGACGCAGATCACGGACGACACGCGAGAGGTGTTGCTGCGGGAGCTGGCGGCGACGCGACTGGATGCAGCGATCGTCCTGTCTCGTGACGGCGTATGGTCCAACTCCCGCGCTCTGCTGGGACATGAGCGTCTGATGGTCGCCATGGGGAAGTCTCATCCTTTGGCCTTCCGGACAAACCTGCCTTGGCCGGACCTATCGCCTTATGTGATCATGATTCCTCGTAAGGGCGCGGGAGCCGAAATCCTGCGTTTGGTGTCACAACATGGCACAGAGACCCAGCAGCTTGCTTTGCAGGACACCAGCATCGACCGGCTTTTGGCGATGTTGGCACGCCGGGAGCGGGTGTCGATCGTTACGGCCGGGGCGGTTGGCTTGGGCATGGAAGACATCGTGTTCCGCCCGCTCGTGTCGGACGGGGAGCCTGTGTTGGTCCGTCACATACTGTGCTGGCGCGGAGAGGATGAAGACCCCGTTGTCGGGCGTTTCGTGGAACTGGCACAGGATTACGACTGGGACGGTGGCTCGTCGGCTCTATCAGTGGGCCTCTGACGCGTGGCGGGAATATCGAGCGGGATGTCGTCGCGGAAAGACTTTCCCTGAGACAGACGCCGCCCGAGCGTGTCCAGAAACCGGGCGAAGCGTTCCTGCCCCAGCGCATTGGCGGCGGCCTGCGCCTCGGCGGGCAGGGGCGGCATCTGTCCCAGCCAGAAGCGGATGAACAAGGCGTGTGTTTCCAGCGCGATCATCAGGTCGCGCTCCTGACGCTGCATCTGGCGTGTCAGTCGGTCCAGCCGTCGCGTGAGGGCTGCTTCGGTTTTCTCGGCGCTGTCGGGGGATAGCAAGGATGCGACCGCCGCTTCCACCACGGCGGAGCGCGTCACCTTCCGTCGTGCTGCAAGATCGTCGATCTGCGAGATCATCGCGACGGGCAGGGAGACGTTCAGGCGGTCACGCATGGAAATTCTCCATGAAAAACCGTGATGTGACCGAAAGATTTTTTCCGGAACAAGACTGAAACTGCGTCGAGTGTACCCAGGCGAACGACAGCATGAAAAGAACGGGGGAATGGATCACATGCTGATCCCGAGATTGCGTTTGCGGTCATGTCGCCAGTCGACTCCCCCGTCATCACGGGCGACCCCATCGACATAGCGGTCGTGCTGCTTTTCCAGAGAGGGTGCCCACGGCACGAACTGGAAGCCCAGCCCGTTGTCGATCATGGCGAAGCGCCCCGAGGACAGGCTGAGACGTTTCACATACTGGCCGGTGACGAAGTGGCCGGGAATGCTGCGCTCATAGGTCAGCCCGGTCTGTTGCGCGAGTTTAGCGCCGACCTGATCCAGTTCCTGCTGCCGCAGCGTTGCCAGAAGATTTTTCTGATAGCGCACGGACCCATCCTGCTGGAACGACGCCAGCCCGCGATCCGCGAGGTGACGGGTGCGTTCCTGCATGGCCTGACGCACCTCCGCCCCGAAACCTGCGCGGGCGAGGTCCATGGGCTGGCGCTCCATAAGCCGGTGATCCAGCCAAGTTGCCCCCGGTGCTTTGACCTGGGCGGGAAGGTCCAGATCGGAGCGGGCCGATAATACGAGATAATCCCTGCCGCTCGTCTTGCCGGTCGCCGTTCGCACCTCAACGATGCCGCCATCGGGTGGTGCGTCGCGGAAGGCGTCCACACCGGGGAAGCGGACATGATGCAGACGCCCGTCCGTGGCGTCGATCACGGCATAGGCTTCCCCGGTCAGTTCGTTATGCAGACCGCGCTCCAGTAAGCGTCCTGTCAGGGCGACTGGCTGATCACGTCCGGAGATCATGTAATCGCCGGGAGACATCACCCGATCCCGGCTTCGTTCCGTCATGGCGCGGTGCATGGTTTTGATGATGTCGCCCCGCGCGCCCATCTCGCGCAGTGTGTCCTCCATGCCGGGGGCGAGCGACCATCTTCCCGATCCTTCCGGCGTGGCCAGCCCCATGCGTTCCAGTGTCTGGGCTCGCCCGGTCAGCAGCGCGCGATGTGCCACATTTTGCCCGACGCCGCGAGCGTCCCCTGCGTCGGGCCGTAGGTCCACGACGCCCAGATCATCAGCGTTGCGTTGCAACTCCGCGTCAAGCCGGCTCCAGCGTTCCGCCGTGACATCCCGGAGTAATGCGGCCTCGATTTCATGCTCGGCGCGCGGGCCAAGCTCCAGCGACACCAGATCCTCCGCCCGTGAGCGCAACCCGTGGCTGATATAGTCGCGGGCGATGACCAGATCAGCCCCGGCCTGGTCCACACCCCGCACGAGCAGATGCACATGCGGATTGTCGGTGTTCCAGTGCGACACGGCGGCCCAGTCCAGTCGCGTGCCAAGATCGGCTTCCATCTGCCGCACCAGATCGCGGGTAAAGCCGTCGAGATCCGCCATCTCCGGTGCATCCTCGGGAGAAATGATGAAGCGGAAATGATGCCGGTCGTCCTTGCTGCGTGCGGCGAAATCCCCGGTGTCCACCTCCTGACCATCCGGGCCAAACAGATGCGCTTTCTCGCCGTCGCGGGTGACGCCATCGCGGCGCAGATAGGCGAGATGATCGGCCAGCGATCCGGGACGCGCGCCGCGCCCGGTCTGTCGCACCACGCGGGCCTTGACGGTGACGCGGCGATGGGCGTCGAAGAGGCGGCTTCTGCCGAAGCGGGAATGGCCCCGCCCGAAGGTCGAGGGGCCGGAGCGCGGACTGCCGCCTTTCCCCTTTCCGGGGTTGCCGCTACCGCCTCCGCCCGCGCGTCGGGAGGCATGGAGAACCTGCGCCAGAAAGGTCCGGGGCCGGGCGCTGCTTCCCTTGCTTCGAATGCGGCCCGGACGGACGTGGAAATCCTCATCGCGGGCCATCAGAACCGCCCTGTGCAGGAAAACCCCGCAGGAAAGCAGCATACAATCCAAAACCCTGCACACGACCGACCCAGCCTGCACACAGGAAGACGAAGCGCGACCGCGCTTTGTCGCCCGACGTGGCAAGCGGTTTTATCTTGCCTTCCCTTTCCTTCATGTTTCCAGATCCCCTCAATTCCCGACGCACACCCGAAGCGCTCCCGATGAAACGGCAATTTTCCTCGCCTATGACGTAAAACCCTCGTCATGGTGCGCTCCTTTGCGAAACGGAGATGAACAGGCCATGAGGCGGGGCCATAAATCGCATCGCGTGATCAGAAACGGGCATCACTTCCGGTGCATCCCAGGCCGCATCTCGGGATGTAAACGGGCAGACGAAAAGCGGACTTCCGGATGGTGTATTATCGGGCAATTGGGAAACAGAATTCGTGCTTCTTCCCGTGTTGGAAATTACACTGCCGATTGACACTTCATGCAGCAGTCGGAGGACTCTCGTGACGTATTTTTTCGTCTCGTCGGGCAGCGTTTTCCCTGCGGTCAGAAACTGTTCATACCGTCCGGGACCGGCATTGTAGGCAGCCAGAAAACCCGCATCGCCGTAGCGGTCATGCAGGTACCGAAGATAGGCCGCACCCGCCGTAATGTTGTCGTGCGGATCATAGGGATCAGCCCCGAGATTCAGCGCCGCGCGCAGTTCCCGCCATGTGTCCGGCATGATCTGCATGAGGCCCATCGCGCCCTTGGGTGATACGGCTGAGGTATCACCCTGACTTTCGGCCTGCATCACGGCAGCAATCCATGCGGAAGGAATCTGCATCCGTGTCGCAGCCTCGGTGACATAGGCATCGAACGGCGCAGCGCTGGCCGTCTGCATAGGGAGGGCAAACCCAGTGCAGACCACCAGCAGACAGAGCGCTGTTTTAGCCCCACTCATGACGGCGTTCGGGGACGGTTCCAGACCAGATGGAACGTGTCGTGTTCGTCCCGGTCCGGCAGCAGCCGGGCACGCAGAGGACGGGCGAAAAGCGGGTCATCAATCATCACCGGGAGGGTTCGAAAAACCCTCTGGTTTTGAGGTCTGCTCTGTGATTCCATTTTCCTTGCGTTGATTGGAGTATGGATCGTGAAGCAGGCGGGATTTTTTGACGTTGAAGAGC
>NZ_JABEQJ010000054.1 GCF_014174255.1 Gluconacetobacter sacchari | reverse complement strand
ACCACGCACCGTTTCAAAATGACACCGCCTCAACCCGGTGCGATCCCGCGCGCCCAAACCACAAAAGCAGAAAAATCCACCCAAAATACTCAATGCCGTGAATAAGATGGGTTAGGAGAGTTAGGCACCGGTCGGCCTCGCGCTGTAGGCGATTGGCTGCATCGAAGCTTGTCTGAATTTCTTTGAGAATCTCAGGCTGTTTGGTAATAGGTGGGACCGGAATATAGGTGCGGGAAAGACCTGCTTTCCCAATGTGAATGATATTTACGCCCTGAGTGTTTTTGATGAATGCGCCTGTACGGGCAAGAAAAAGCAAGACGTAGCGCAGTAGTTCCGGGAAAAAGGCGTCGGACCGGACTCTCAAAACAGTGTTTTGAAAGCATACATTTTCTATTTCACCATTCCAGATTGCAGGTTTACCGACTTCTGAAGGGCTACCGGAACCTTCATTCAACAGAACATCTCCTGGCTGAAGTTTGAAGGTCTCAAATTCAGCAGGAGAAAAATTCATTTCCTTTACATCGGAAAGATCCCAGCCATCCCAAGTGATATTGGCTGATCTTACGTAAGGGCGCATATGCGGGCCAACGTGATCCTTTGGTGACCGCTGACGCCCGAGTTGAACGTCCCCGATTTCCCCGATTTTCTTACGGGTCCATCCACGCGGCAGGTCAGCTTCATTCCAATGAAACGCTCTCCCTAGCGTAGCAATTCTGATGTGCTCGGCGTTCTTCCTTGCGCGCTCCAACTCTGCCCGGGCGCGGGCGATGCGGGCGGTCAGGCTGTCCAGTTTGGCGACGATGCGGCGTTGTTCGGCGAGAGGGGGAAGTGGAACAACAAGGTGCGCTAATTTTGTCCCATTGAAATTCGGTTGTCCCGTGCCTTCTGCTCCGTCATTTATTTGCTTCCAGTATTGAGGTGACTGGAAGAACCATTTTGCATAAGTAGGACACAAGAATTTTTCATTACACCTCACGCGTATTAAATAGGATGCAAATACGCTCCTGTATGGCAGAGTATCGAATAAATGCGACTTTCCAACAGTAGCGCCGGTTCTTGCGAAAACCAAATCTCCTTTATTTAATTCGTATTTCTCTATATCTTTAGGTAGTGTCACTAAATAAGGAACATTGTTCCATTCGACATCATTATCTTGGATGTCTGTTATTCTTATATACCTGATATCGCCCCGTTTTGCGTCCGAGGTAGATGTGCATCCATAATTAATAGAATGGCAGATGGCCTCTAATTGCGTCTCAACCCATCCCTGCGGCAACATCATTCTACTATCTCCGCGCCGATATCCACCGCATCCCCTTCAATCTCCGTCATCAACGCCGCGATCTCTTCCAGCGCCGATTTCAGATGGCCTTCGATAGCCGCGGCGATATCCTCCGGCGTTTCCAGCCCGTCTTCGGCCTGATCGGTGGTGTCTTTCAGCCAGGTGATATCAAGATTGTCGCCTCTTGCCGCGATGTCCTCGCGTGTGAAGCGACGGAAACGACCTTCCGCGCCCTGATCCTTGCGTTTCGCACGTCCATTGCGGTCTGAGCCGAAGGCTTTGACGAAATCATCCAGATCGCTGGTGCGGAAAGGGTTGGTCTTGCCGTAGGACGGTGCGCCAGAGCGGGCATCGTAGATCCAGACGGCTTTTGTCGCATCCTCAAGCAGCGCTTCATCTTCCGAACGGGTGAAGAACAGCACGTTGGTTTTAACGCCCTGCGCGTAGAAGATCCCGACGGGAAGGCGCAAAATCGTGTGCAGGTCACACCAGTTCATCAGCATTTTGCGCAGGGCCTTGCCGCGCCCATCATCGAACAGCACGTTGTCCGGCACGATGACGGCGGCACGACCGCCTGGCTTCAGGGCGCGGATGCAGTGTTCCACGAAGGGAAGCTGGTAGGAGGAGACGGCCGAGGTGATTGTCAGATCGTCGCGTGTCGGCGGCCCACCTGCGGGACCGAAAGGGGGGTTGGTCAGGATCAGATCGACATTTTTGAACTGAGCCCGTGCGCCGGTCGGACTGAGCGTGTCGCCGAGCAGGACGTTGTTCGGGTCAATGCTGTGCAGATAGAGGTTCATCAGCAGCAGGCGATAGGTGTCGGGGACGTTCTCGACGCCGCGCAACGCATCCTGAAGCTGGAAGGCCTGCTGTTTGGGAGACAGGGTGAAGTAATCGTCCGTTTCGGCTTTCATGTGCAGATTGGCGGCAATCAGGAAGCCGCCGGTGCCGCAGGCCGGGTCTTCGATGATCTCGCCGGCTTCCGGTTGCATCAGACGGACCATGACGTCGATCAGCGCGCGGGGGGTGAAATACTGACCGGCTCCACGTTTGGTTTCCTCCGCCATACGCTGGAGCAGGCCTTCATAGGCATCGCCGAAGGAATCCCGCTCTTCGGTGAACCAGTGCAGTTCATCAATCGCATTAATCAGTTTTCGCAGGTTCGCCGGATCGCGCACGATGGTCGCGGCGTTCTGGAAGATGGAGACGATGGCGCGGTCAGAAACCTTTTCCCCGTCCCCGAGGTCGATCAGGGCTTGCCGATAGAGTTTGAGAACTTCGGTCTCGTTCGCGCTTTTCAGGGTTTTCCAGCGGTACTTCGCGGGAATGCGCGTCTCGTCCTTCTGCTCGGACGCCATTTTCAGAAAGAGCAGATAGGTCAGTTCCGTGACGTATTGCTGGTAGGTAACGCCATCCTTGCGGAGCAGGGCGCAAAGGCGCCAGAGCTTGTTCACCAGATCAGCAGCGGGATTCATACGTCAGACACTTCCTGTTACGCGGCTCGGCCTCCTTCTGATCCGTCGGACCAGATGGCGGCATTGAGATCCTTCAATACATCACCAAGGCCAGAATCAAAGGTCTGGTTGATCACGTCAAATCCGCCCTGCTGTGCAAACAGCGGGTCGGACAGCAGGGCCGGATCGCCCACGGGCTGGTCTTTCAGGGCACGGCCGATACGGTTCAGCCATTGTGTCTGTCTGGGTGTCCAGTTCCGGGACCCAAGGATCTTCTGCACGCCGTTTTCTACGCGGGTTGCGTAGGGCACCAGTGGATCGCCAAGAGCCGCCTGCCGGACGAAACCGAGAATGTGCGCGGCGATGTCGGCGTTGCGAGCGGTGCCGTAGGCGCGACGGAGGCTGGCTTCGGAGAAACCATGTTCATCCAGTGCGGTGGCAAGATCCTTGAGGTCCTGCCGCGTGAGGTCACGCGGTTTCTGTGTTGCCGCGATCAAGGAGGGAAGCGCGTTCATGTTGGCGCGGATGTAAGCCTCGAAACTTTCGATGTAATCGGCGGGGCTGGCCTGTTTGCCGAAGGTATCGGTAATGGAGACAAGTTCGTCTTCGTGCTCCGAGATATAGACACCGTTCGGACGTGGGTGGCTGCCCGCGTGGTCGAGGATGGTCGCGAGGGACGGATGCCGTGTGAACAGTTCCGCTGTTGCCGATGGTAGCGCGTCACGGAGCCGATCGGGCAGGGCGGTCAGGGGGCCGAGCACGGCTTCAAGTGGTGCGGCGTATTCGGGGTCGATGTGACGGACGCGCTGGCGCAGTTTGACGACGATCTGATCGCGGACCCAGGCGCGGTCTTCATCCGTGATGGCGCGGTTCAGATCACCAAGAAGAGTCGCGAAGCTGAGTGAGGGATTGACCACCACCGGCTTCATGTCGGTGACGGTTTGCAGGTTGGCGTAAATATCGACCGCATCGAAAATGCGGAAATATTCCTTGCCGATCTCATCGCATCGACGTGTGGCGCGTCCAATCATCTGGTCATACAGGATACGGCTGTTGACGCGGCGCACGAAGACGAGATTGACGATGGAGGGGATGTCGATCCCCGTGGTCAACAGATCGACGGTGACGACGTATTTTGGACGAGGGTCACTGCGGAAGACCTTGATCCGGTCATTCGGGCGATCGACCTCACCGGTGATCTTCTCGACCATGTCATGCGGCTGGGGACCGTATTCTTCGTTTAACGCCTGACGCAGCGCCTTGACCAGAATATCGGCATGCGTGTCGCGGGCCGCGAAGATCAGCGTCTTGCCGGGCTTGTCCGGCGGGCATTCCAACGCGACGGCGGTGGCCACTGCGTGGTTGAAGGGTTCTGTGTGAACCTTCTTGTTGAACTCGGCGACTTCGAAATCAACTTCGTCTTCAAGATCGAAGAGATCGACCTGATTGGTGCGGGAGTCCACGACGGCGACTTCCTCGCCTGCGTCAAAGTGAATGCCCGTCTGGCTGAGGGCTGTCGTGATGCGACGTGGCGGGCGATGGTCGATAAGATGTCCCGCGATGACGGCCTGACGATAGCTGTAATGAAAGACCGGTGCGCCGAAAATCTCTCTTGTATGCAGGGCTGGCGTTGCCGTCAGGGCGATCTGGGTGGCGTCGAAATAATCGAGGACACGCCGATAGGCGGAGAGGTAATCGTCCAGATTGCGGAAACCCAGATCGTCATCCCGTAATTCGGCATCCAGCACATAACCACGATGTGCCTCATCGACGATGATGAGATCGTAGCTGCCCGGTGTCGGGTGCTGACCGTCCGGGTTATCAAAGAGACGGCGGATCATGGCCTGTACAGTGGAAACCTGAACCCGGTCCTCAAGGTCGGGGATCGCCTTGTCCATTCCGGCAATCGGAAAAATCTTATCGAATTTGAGCAGGCTGGCGGTTTCGGTATTGCTCATGGAATCCAGCGTCTGGATACCGAGGGCTTTCCGGTCGACCAGAAACAGGATGCGCCGGAACCGCTGGGCGCGGAGAAGCTCGTACATCAGCGCGATGGCGAGGCGGGTTTTTCCGGTTCCGGTCGCCATGGCGATGAGAAGGCGACGCTGCCCATTAGCGATGGCCGCCTCGACAGCATGAACCGCTTCAATCTGGTAATCACGCAATCCCGTCACGCCAAGCTGGCGGTCCGTCTGCGCCAGAGCGGCGGGATTGAGTTTCTGTTCCAGCCGTGCAGTCAGATCACGCGGGGAAAACCAGTCCATCAGGGCGCGGGGTGGTTCGCCGGTGCGTGCGTCCCAGAACCAGATGCCGGAGAGGGCCTCCAGTCTCTTAAAATAGGGACGGCCGTTGGTCACGAATACGAACGGAACACGAAACGCCGTGGCATCGTCTGATGGGGTGAAAGTCAGTTTTTGTTCGGGAGCCAGGATGATATCCTGACCGTAGCGTTTGGATTGTCCAAGGCGTCCAGCCACGTTCCTGATGGAACGCTTGGCTTCGATGACGCCGACAGCCTGACCGTCAATAAAGAGCGCATAATCGACGCGACCGCTTTCGGTCGGCCATTCTGCGATGGCAATCGCCCGTCCGGCTTCGGGAAGCGTTCCTCTGGCATGGCGGAGTGTCCTGCTGTCCGCTTCCCAGCCTGCGGCACGAAGCTGCGCGTCGATGAGCACCCGCGTGGTGGCCTCGTCGATCTCCAGTTCCTGCGCTTTCTGATCGGCCATCTGCGCCAGATCCGAAAGTTCTGCCACAGGTGAGGCGACGGCCTGAGCCTGCACCTGTGCCAGAGTGCGTTCGGCTGTCTGGCGTTCCCGGTCAGCTTCGGCGGCATAGTTTTCCCAGAATGCGCGGTCTTCAGCTTCCCTGGCCGCGCGCTCCTGGAGGGTTGCCTGCGCGGCGATAGCTTCCTGCGCGGCCATACGGGCCTTGGCTTCGGCGTCCGCGCTGTCGGAGACGGCCTTGCGCAGGGCTTCGATTTCCTCACGCAGCGCCGGTGTCGCGTCTTCCGGAGGCTGTGGCGGGACGAAAGGTCCGGCGCGGAAATTGGGGGCCTGATTGTAAACCTGATGGAACCAGATACCGATCAGCCGGGCCATTTTAAGCGCTTCGAGCGCTTCAGAACGTGTGCCTGCGTTTTCATGGACGGCTGTATTACCGACGCGTTTGATGTGGAAAAATAGGTCGGCAATCTGACGTTGCAATAACCCGCGCCTCTGAAGGGCGCGAAGCACGTCGTCAAAAGTAGCATGCGTGTCGGGCAGCTCGCCATGTCTAGCGGCGATATCCTTAGCTGTCAGTTCCGCGAACTGCCGGGTCTTGATGAGAGATGTCGGCGCATCGAGAAGGAAGAAATGTTCGGCGAGTTTACCTAACCTGGTCAGTTCCGGCGCAGCTTTTGCCAGAAAGGCGAAATTACCTGACTGATCCGCTAATTCCTTCATCCGTCAGACCTTTTTCGCGATCCCATCTGCAAAAATAATCTCCGTCATAATGTCGGGATAGTCAAACCGAGCACCGGATGAGGGTGACTGCATAATGGGATATGTTACCATCTTCTGACAGGAACGAAGCCTGCTCATTCATACTCTGGGCTATCAACAGATGATCAAAGGGGTCACGGTGATGCATGGGCAGCCCCATCAGGACTTTCAGGTGCTCGGGGGTAATCGGCAGAAGCGTGAAACCTTCTGCTGGAATGGCATCAGTGATCTCGTTGAGATCTGCACCCAGTTTCCCAATCCGAATTTTGATCGCGATTTCCCACAGAGAGACAACGCTAACCAGAATGTCATGGGCCGGATCTGCAATGATCTCTCGTGCCGCAGGTCCCAGTTTCTCGGAATCTGACAACCACCATAGCAATGCATGTGTATCGAGCAGAACCTTCACAGGGCCCCGTCCATGCTGTCGAGCATGTCCTGCGGCGTCTCATCAAAATCATCACTCAGCTTGATACGCCCGCGAAGCCCACCCGGCTGCCGACGGGGGCGATAGGACGGGGATGGCGGGCGCAGTTCGGCCACGATCTCATCGTGGGATGTGACCAGGATCGTACTGCCTTGCCGTGCTTGGCGAAGGTAAGCGGTCAGGTTGCCACGGAACTCCCGCACCCCGATTTTCAGTGGCGCGCTCTGGCTACCGGAAAGCTGTTCGCTCATGTGATTCTCCCTATGTGTCATCATATCATGTACACATAGGGAGAGAGCAAGTGACAAACGCAGGAGACGTCACAGATCTGTCGCCTCTGATAAGGCGAGGGCATCCTCAACATCGACACCCAGATATCGAACCGTGCTGTCCAGCTTGGTATGACCCAGCAGGATTTGCACTGCACGCAGGTTACCGGTGCGTTTATAGATCATCGCGACTTTTGTCCGGCGCATGGAATGCGTCCCATATTCGCAGGGATCAGGCCAACCGCTTCGACCCACTCGTCCAGCAAACGGGCATATTGCCGGGTACCAAGATGTGCCTTCGCACTCAGGCGGCTGGGAAAAATAAAATCCTGCAGTGAGCCACCGCGATGCTCCAGCCACGCACGGACGCTTTCACGTGTCGTTTCCGTAATTTCGAATTGCACCGGACGTTTGGTTTTCTGCTGCACGATCATTGCGCGGCTCCGGATCTGACCGCTGGTAACGATATCGCCAATGCGCAGCGTCACGAGATCGCAACCTCGGAGCTTGCTGTCGAGGGCAAGGTCGAACAGTGCTCGATCACGGATCCTGCCCTCATGGGCCAGCCAGAAGCGGATTGCCCAGACGTGTTTTTCTTTCAGGGCCCGCTTGGCCCCGACCATTTTGCCAGCATTCCACGGCGTTTGCGTTTTCAGTTTGGGTGATGGGAAGCGTATGCCTTGTTCCATGACACGTTCTCCAGAAAGGCTGCTTGTATGCAGCCGAGCGGAGAATGCGCTCACGTGAAGGGAAACAACATCAGTTCACGGTGAATCACGGACTGTCCGCTTCCGGCAACCCAGATTGCCGAGCCCTACGTCCGGGATGAGGGCGTCTGCCGCCTGTCCGCTCCACGTTCCTTGAGCGGACAGGCAGTTCATTGGAGGGGGGAACGGAAAGTCCGCTTTGGAGCGTCCAGACGCGGTTTTCCGCCGTCCTTCAACGAGGTGTGAAGACTGGCGCCGGGGCGTCCGAATGCCGCTTCGTTGCCGGCTTCATCGATCACATCCAGCGTGCTGCCATCCAGGCTCACGAGCCGCCAGTCCGCAAACCACGCCCGATGTTGATCTGGGGATCGCTTCCTTTATCGTCGGAGAGTTGATTGCTGGGAGGCGGGAAAGACGATGATAATGAAGGAACGAACACAGAATGTGAACAGGGTTTCTTTGGGAAGATAATTATGGAAAGTTAAAATAGCGCCCTGAAAATCCGGACAAATAAAAAATTGAATATCTATATATTAATATCGGTTTTGTATCGTATTGAAGTGAATATGATAGGTATATCATTATGTCAATAAATAACTTATATTTTTCCAATCGTTTGTTTCGTTATGATTTTTTAATTGTTCGCAACTCAATACGGGCTATATTTATATGCTGGGATAATAGATTGACTGCTGTGGTATTATTGGGTGTTCTGATAGTTACCTTGCGGTTAGGATTTTCTGGTCGAGTATGGGTTCATGCTGCGAAGATATGTATGGCAGCGAGTATTATTCTCGGTTTAATTGTCGGTCGTATAATTATGAAACGCTTATTATTTCATGAATTCAATGGGTTGTTTTTGAAAGATACTCAAAATTCGTTGATGCGTCGGTATTATATAATGGCATGGCATTTTTTTGGCGTGACAGCGTTAATTGCCACGACCCTTGTTTCTCGACCATCTTTGCTAGTTGCCTGTTTGCCTGGATATCTTTTGGGTGCTTTAATCATTCATCAGGCAAACGGTATTATCATATCAGAATCAATGGTGAATAAGCATAGAAATAAGCGTTTTCTAAGAACTAAATTAATTACCCCGTATGCAGTAGGAATTTTTTTGTTTTTGTTGTTATTTGTTCTTTTTTTGACGAATTTTTTTCTTCCTCATGACGAATTAAACGTTGTATCATGTTTTCTTTCGCTGTTATTTTCGTTATTATTGACTGGAGTTGATAGAGATGTAGTACGATTCCAGATAATTTCTGGGTATAAACCCTGGAGAATTTTTATACGACAAGCAAAATATGCCCTGATTTTTGTATTAATATCATCAATAATTGGATGTCTTTTTAATTATATTGTATCATATGATTTGTTTATTTCCTCATTTCCTGTAATTATATTTATGACCCTAAGAGTATTTTTATACAGCGTATATGAAAAGAAAGTTGCCGATATTCTTGTTTCGGCTTTTTTTTTGCGTTATTGTATTTTCTTTGTTTTTTGTGTTTTATATATTTCCATTTGTCACTATTTTTATTTTTTGGTATTTGCATCGTCGTGCGACGGAACAGAGGTGGATGCTTATATGAAAACGATTATTCAACTTAATAACGTATCGATAGAGCGTAATGCTGTACGGATAGTTCATAATATCACTTCAGAAATTCCAGAAAGGTCATGGTTTGGTCTGATTGGGGCTAATGGATCGGGTAAGACGACGCTATTGCGGGCCATCGCGGGGAGGTTGCCTTTTGTTGAGGGATCTTGTCGGATCGATGGTAATGAGATGATTGCAGATCGAATGGCTCGTGCTGATCGGATCGGCTTTTGCCCTCCCGCTGATACGCTTCCAGGTGCGTTACGGGCTGGTGAATTACTGAAACTAGTTGGCGAAAATCTGGATGGGCTTTGGTCACGATTAAGTCCGTTGCGCGTGGCGTTAGGATTAGATGCTCTGTTGGATCGTTGGATTGCCGACTGTTCGGCTGGGATGAGACAGAGAATTGCTATTGCTACGGCGTTTATAGGGGGACAGACACTTGTTATTTTGGATGAACCTTTTAATTGGCTTGATCCCGTGGCTATTTTTGATCTGCGACACGCCTTGCGTACAATGGTTGATGATGGTTTGACGTTGATAACAGCACTGCATGATTTGAATACTCTGGCTACCAACTGTGACATGGGTCTTGTAATTTCCAATGGTCGTGTTGCAATGACTCTTGATGAAAAAGATCTTAGTGTGGCAAGAGAGAATTTTGAAACGTTTGAGCAGAATACTATTTCAATGTTAAGAATATGATACGTAGGTCATTTATTTTTTAGTCTTGATATTCTTTTCTTATATTTATCAAGAAGGCTTTTATTTTTATTTCCATATGTGGTATACAATAAAATAGGGATGTAGATGAAAATTTCCCGGAAAAATTACATTAAGTAATATTATAATGTTTTTATCTTTATTTCTTTTTTAACAGCCGCTACGACATGACCCAGCGTGTCGGTCGGGATATGCCGTTTGCGTCCCTTGATCTTCTTACCCGCGTCATAACCGCGAGGGCCGGCCTGCTCACGCGACAGGATCACGAGACTATGGTTCATGGCGTCCCATCGTCCCTCGCGGATCCAACGGTAGAATAGCCCTGCACGGTCGTGAAGGCAGGAAAGTGACGCTGCAATTGCCGCCACTGGCAGCACGTGGTGACGATAGAGAGGATCGCCTCCATGACGCGACACAAATCCGTACGTCGTGGTCTTCCCAATCGTTTCCTCTCGAGCATCAGTAGTGCAATCAGCGCCCATTCCGCATCGCTCAGGTCGCTTACATACTCCAGGTGGTCCCGGCGATACCGCGTTCGGGTGATTTCAGTCCAGGCTCTTTTGATCTCATCAGGTTCTCGCAAACCCATGAATCATAACATACTGAAATCACTCAACTCATTTCCGGTCAGACAGTCAGACCCTGAACCTGGCGGCCTGGGCGACCGCCATCGCCGACAGGATGGACAGGCACATCAGATAGAGTACCCAGGTAACTGCTCACGGGGTTGGCAGCGAAGGGCTTGCGGAGGGTGCTGAAATTTGATTCACCCTACGAATGGCACCGCCCCTTTTTCATGAACTGACCGATGCGGAGAAGAACGACCTTCTGCTTGCGCAGCATGAGATGATCGAGC
>NZ_JABEQJ010000053.1 GCF_014174255.1 Gluconacetobacter sacchari | reverse complement strand
TACCTGCGACACTCGCAGGTAGTACCGCGTCCCTATCTCTTAAATCGTTCATGCTTCATAGCTGAACCAGACCAGAAATATTCAGCAAGGCGTCAGTCGCCGGGAGCTTACCTTTCTTCTTCTCCTCGATGCTTTCCGCGCCTCATGGGGTGGCGGCCGGTGCAAGGGCGGCGCTTGCGCCGGGAGCCTGCGACGAACCCTTGCACCGGTCGCCACCCCATGAGAGCGAACTGCCCTCTTCCTTAATTTCTCTCCTCTCTTCTTCTCTCATCGTCTTCGATACTGCTGGCATCGAAATAGGCGGGGCGTCTTGAGAGTTCGTCTGCCTCCAGCTGATCAGCGAACAGCGGCACCGCGCGATCGAGACGGCGCCGCAGATTGCGCCGCCGTGCGGCGGCCTTCCTTTCGCCGCTCCAGCGCCTGGGGGCATCCAGCAGGGGGGACCAGCCATGGCACCACCCGAGGCCAGGCCGCACCGCCGGCGCATGCGTAGCCCGGACCGCCTCGCTATCGCCTGCCGCCAGGAGCGTGCAGGCCCAGCGCGTCCGTCCGTCGTCGAGTGTCGGGATATCGGGCGGAGGTACCGTGCAGGGATTGCCCCAGAACACGGTGATCACGGCGCGCATCTTCCTATGCCGCCAGTTGATCGGGACCGGTCTGCTCGACCGTGGCGTCCTCGAAGGCCAGAATATAATCTGCCGCTTGCGTGGCGAGCCGCGCGGCCTTGAAAATCGCGCGTTTGTCGTCGCGGAGCATATCGATCCACGCGCCAATGTAATCAGCGTGGCGCACCGACGGCTGGATGCTCAGTTCCGCAAGAACAAAAGCTGCTGTCAGCTCGGCCACGATCTCCTCGCCCATATAGGCATGGGTGCCGAAACTCCCCGTCTGGTCTCTGTTCAGGCGTTTTACATGGCCGCACCAATGCCCGGTCTCGTGCATGACGGTTCGATACCAATTTACCTGGTCGAAATACGCAAATCGCGGAGGAACCTGTATGTAATCTAGGGCAGGCATATAGAAAGCCTTGTCACCTCCAATACGCAGATCCGCTCCCGTCGCGCAGATCAGACGCTCCGCTCGCGGCACAATGTCACCATCGGCCTGAGGTGACGGCGCCGCCGTCATCTCGATGGGCAAACCGTCGCACTGATCGATGTTGAACACCGTGAACCGTTTAAGGAAGGGCACCGCCCGCGGCTCGGCTTCCAGCTTTTGCCCTTCAGGCACGAATGCGAACCCGCACTGCTGGAGACTGCCCCAGAGCAACAGAACGTTAATCCCGGAATAACGACGTCCTGTGGTGGCGTTGCGTGGCACCGAGGGCGCCGCCACAGTATTCGACCACGGCTGGACCCACGGCAGGCGCCCATTCTCGAGTTCAGCGACGATCCGGTCCGTGACCTCCTGGTAAATGTCGGCGCGTTCACCCGAAGAGCGTACGGCAGAGGCTTTAGCCCTGGTTGCCATGTTACGGATTCCTTCTTCTTCTGGCTGCCTCGGGCGCGGCCGTCTGCCTGCGACGCCGAAGCGATTTGTGTCCAAAATGGCTCGATTGCGGATGGCGCGCGTGTGGCGGACCCATCCACCTCAAAGGCGTTCGAGCATGGTGGCGAAATCGAGCTGAAGCGCGACCCGTCCGACCAGAAGCACCCTCAGCATCCGGTGGTACGCAGCGCATCGGCGCACCGCGCCGAGGCGCCTGGCCCCTGTCGGCGTGTCCAGCACGTCCCATGCGTGGGTCCAGTCCATGACGCCGGCGCCATTTCTTCGGCCGATCAACGCAAACTGGGCGCGCCCGCTGACCGGCATTTTCACCAGGATGCCTCCATGCTCATGAGGCGGGTCGCCGAGGCGATGGATGCGGGCAGACAGGCCTGCTTCCTGCAAGGCGGCAAGCATGTTCCTGATCGAGCGCGGATCTTGCAGAACCCAGGTCGGAACCGGCACCGGCCGATTGCGAACGGCCGGATCCGGATCGAAATCCTCTTCGCGGGGCCGGCGGAAGCAGGACGGTGAGGCGAGGTCGCTTCCCCACAGATCCGCCATCGAGGGGGGACTGTTGTGAGCCCGATACCACGCCGCCTCTGCGAGCACCCACGCGCGCTTGGCCTGGCCAAGCGCGATGCGGCCGGCCAGGTGCGCGAACTGAGCCTCCAGCTCAAGCCGGCGATGAAAATCGCCGTCACGCGGGATATCGGCAATCGCGCGCGCAATCCCCTCCAGTTGACCGCGGTAGTCCTCCCGCGTCTTCGGCTCCCAGTTGAAGACCAGCTTGCCAAAGCGCTGCGCCCGCTGCTCCGCGCGCACCTCTTCCCGGCTCTGCAGAATCTCGACGCGCGTGACGTCGGCCCGGCGAAGCGGCCCTTCCACCCGGTGACCCATCGGGGCAGCGGGATCGCGGATAACGAGCATGCGGTGTCCGCCGAAGATCTGAAGCTCACCCTCGACCGGATGTCCGCTCGCAAACGTCACGCGGAGACGGCAACCATGCTCGCACCCAGAAAATGGGCCTGGCGCGCGCGCCTTCGGCCCGTGGGCTTCCGCGCACCGCGGATCGGTCGTCATGGCAGGAAATCCCATGTTGATAGGAAAAAAGGCGCCCATTGACGGGCGCCTGAAGAGTGCGGCGAGAAGTACATCCTCTGCCGGCTACGCGCTTCTGACGACCGTGCGCGTGGCCGTCGCGTAGCAGACCCGACCGTCCAGACTGTATCGTCTGCGACGGATCTTGATGCAGACCGTCTGGCTCGAACTGCCGGCAAAACAGAACCGCTCCCCGACCGCCAGATCCTCAAAGATCATCGCCTCGGAACCGAACCGTCGTGCTGCCGCCCGCGCGGCGTTCAGGTCGGGATCGCTCGTATTCCGCGTCATTTCTGCCTCTCTCAAGTCTGTTTTCGACCTGATCGGCAGCCTCATGGGGCGGGGGACGGTGCAAGGGCGGCGCTTGCGCCGGGAGCCTGCGACGAACCCTTGCAGCGTTCCCCGCCCCATGACAGCGGTCTCCCCTCCCCTTCTCTCTCTTTTCCTCTCTCCTCGTTCTCTTCTTCCGTTCCGACGTCGCCGGCGCCTTGCCATTGCCCGCGACATCGGAGGATTTGTGTCCAAAATGGCTCGCGGAGTCTGGGCGATCAGATCGCGCGGGAGCCCGTTTTGCGAGCCGCTATCTGAAGGACGGCACGATCACCTCGATCCGTCTCGTTCCGTCGCGCGCAATCGTCCTGTCTGGACGCAGGCCCAATGGTTCAGGTCGATCCTCTCCACGATTGCGCCCGTCGCCAGGTCGACGATGCAGGCGCCGCCGCCATAGCCGTTCAACCGGGGCTTGCTGCAATCGAATGACCATATGAGCGTCCACAGACCTGGCTCGGTCAGACCGCGTTCTGCGCAATCCTGGACGAAGGCAACGACGTTATCGGGCGAGCCTACACGGCTGTGGAGCCAAACGACCGGCCTTCCGGCTGCATCAAGATGGTCATACGCCGCCTCGAAACCCTCAGGGTTCGGATCACCATCGGCCTCTCCGGCTTTGCGCCGCCCATCCAGGGCAAGCAAAGCCTCATGCGCAGCGCTCTCGCTTGTCATTGGGAGGCGCGCTGAGAATCTGGTGAAATATTCGGCCATTCTCTTAATCCTCATCGAACCATGGCAACGCTTCGTCCCGCGGGCCATCCGCGTCGAGCAGCACGTAATCGCAGTCCAGCTCGCGGGCGCGCGCGAACACGGCGTTCAGTGCCCCACTCCCTGTCCAGCAGATGGAGGCTCCATCCTCTGGGACGTGCACAAACCATCCATAGGGCCCGGCAAAAGCACTGAACGAGAGCGCCTCAATTGCTGGGGACACCATCAGCACGCGATCAGACACAGGCAGATGGCCAGTGCTCAAGTCGAGGAATTTGCGGACCCCACGCGGGATGGGTTCTGCTTTCGGCATGGTTCTCTCCGCCTATCCGGCATTTTCGTTGCGGCAGCGGGGCAGAACATCACAGCCCCGCTGCATTGCGTTTCTTCAGGCCGCGGCTGAGGTGGGCGACAGCCGGCCGGCCAGCAGTTCGGCGGCCACATCGAACGGATGGACGCGAGCGGCGTAGCGGTCGCCCAGCGGCACCTCATGCACGATGGAAAACAGGCTCTGCCAACTGTCGGTTCGGCGCTGCACGCGCGCGTTGACCGCCCGCAGATAACCATAGAGGCCGATGGATCCATCGGCGGGCGAGGTAAAATCGTCCGGCTCTTCGCCAGGCCAGAATGGGTCCTGCCCATCCATCTGGAATGGTGCGAGGCGGCTTCCCCACATGCGGACGCCGGGCCCGTCGACGTGCCGGACAGGGCACTCGATCTCGGTGTGGATCCAGTCCGCATCGTGGAACTGGCCGGCACGATCGGCAACATCGAACCCCCGTGGCTTCCGTTCACCACGAGCCATCTGAACAGAGACCAGAAAGGAGACGCGCGGTGCTGCAGTGAAGACTGAGGCGCCGAAGGCGCGCGCCTGTTCGGCAATTTCCGGCACCGTACGAGCTTCGATGCAGACCGAGGGAACCACTTTCTGGCCGTACTCGATCTGAGTGCCGGTCAGCGACTTTCTTTCGTAGCGGCGGGCGGGGTGAGCGGAGAGGATGAATGTCGGCATGCTGTATCTCCAGATACGAAAAAGGCCGCCTCACGGGCGGCCTTGATGCGGGGTTTCGGGGATGCCCCCGATCAGGAGCGGGAGGTAAAAATGTATTCCGCGTGGCCGAACACCATCATCCACGGCGTGGCGTTGCCATCGTGCCCGCTCCGGAAAAGGTCGGTGATAGCCTCGACAGCACTGGAATCCGGCCCGTCCGCCCAACTGACGGTGAGCGCGCCGTAATGCCTTTTGCGCACCGAGAATTTCACGGCGGGAAAGGCCTCCTTGAGCAGGACACGGATGTTCTTCGCGGCGATTGTTCCGTCGCCCGTATCGCCCTGCGTCAGCATGGCGTGGGCCGTGTCTGCACGCAGCCTGGCGATCTCCTGCTCAAACGCTGCCTGCGCGGCCTCTGCCTGGGCTACCTGCTGTGCGATCACCTCGTCTGCATGGCGACACAGGGCAGCAAGCTGTTCCTGGTCGGCAAACCCCTCCTCCCGGTCATGAATCGTCCACTGAACGCCATGCAGGATCGCCTCGGGAAGCAGGCGGGAGTAGCTCCCGGACTCGAACACGATGTCGAACGTGGCAGCGCCGCCGGCGGTGATCGCCGTGCCTGACAGCCGCCTTACAGTGTCGGGCCTCTGCGCGCCATGGATCCTGGTTACGTAGCCGCGGCCACGGTTGTAGAGGATACTCGACACCATGGTGCCGACCTCGATCGGGTTGTTTTGCACGGACATCCGGCTCTCCTTTTTCTTGCTGGATGCTTTCCCGCGTGGCGGGACATGGCGGCCGGGGCCAGAGCGGTGCGTCAGCGCCGTTCATGGAGCCACGCGCAGGGCGCGCAGCGCGCGAGCATGGCGACGCTCTGGCGGCGGCCGCCATGTTCTGGCACGCCCCTCCTCTCCGCCCTTCTCTCTTTTCGCTTCGCTGTTTTCCTCGCGCCCGACCGCCTGCGGCGCGCGGATCGGTACAAGCCAAGGGCGGCATGTCCACCGGACACACCGCCCTTGAAAATCGCAGCCGGGCTTGCCATCATCAGAGGTGGCCGAGGGGCATCCCGGAAAAGATAACCCCTCGGCCGGTGTTTCGGACCGAGTTACTCGGAGAGGCTCTTCAGGACGGTAGCAGCCGCCTGGAGAGCCTTCTTCGTTTTGCGAAGAACCTTCGCAACCCAAGTCCGATCCACCACGATCACGAGGATCATGGTGTTTTCCTCTTCTGATGGGCTTCGGCACCACGGCCCCGAGGTGCCTCACCCGGCTACGATCATGGGGCCGCGACGGGCGACGTCGTAGCCATGCATCGCCCGTTTCGCCGCTACCGGCTCATTCAGGCGGCCCAGAATTTCTCTAGCGGCAGGCTCGTTCTCCGTCCATCCGCCGGCGCCGCAGCCGGAAGACCATTCGGCTCGGCATTCGCCGGCGAGCCGGTGACCACCCGGCATGCGTTGGCGACTGGCACAGCGAACAACGGCAGCGGCTTGTCGTGACGGCCGTCCCAGCTCAATCCGTCGCATGGATCGAGCAGGCCCATCCCAATGGCATCGGTATCGCGCCGGTGGCAGACCCGCTCGTTCCCGCCACGAGGGCGCCGACAGGGGACGCCTGCCGGCGCGGCACAGCCACGACAGGCCACCCGATAGGCGGGGTCACCTTCCTCGAAGGCGGCATAGCACCGCCTGCAGGTGACTGGGCCGGAGGTGCAGGCCCAACGGAGCGGCTGACGCCTGGCGGCTCCGGCGACAGGCGGGCGGAAAGAGACATTCGACATCGGTCTTCTCCTTCTGGAATGCCCATCGGCCGGCCAGGGTGGCCAGGACCTGTCGAAAGCGGCGCCGTGGCGCCGGGAGCGCATCCCACGCGCAGGCGGCGCAGCCGGCGAGCATGGGGAGCACCCACCTTTCGGCAGGGCCTGACCGCTCTGGCAGCCCCACGCTCTTCGCCTGTCCTTCTCCTCTTCTTGCCTATTCCAGGGGACATCCCTCGTCCTCGAGGGCCTCCTGTGCGGCTTCCGCCGGCGGGATCTGCTCCTCGTAGGCATCACGCCAGTAGCGGTCGGGCAAATCGAATACGCCAAGCCCGGTCCGCCTCCAGATCGCGCGGTCGACCGCGCACATCCAACCGTGGAAGCCAAGATGGCCAGCCGTGTAGCTGGCCATCGTCGGGTCCCGATCATTGCGCGGGATCGGATTCTTCCCCGCAAACTGGAACGGCTCGGTCTCGCTGCCCCAACTGGCGATCCCCGACATCACGCTGCCGTCACGAACACGACGTGGCTGTCGAGATGCGCGCGCCCCTCGGGGGTCGAGGCGAACTCATCCCGCAGCCGCTCGGCAACAGCGTCGAGCGCCTCCCCTGCCCCGTCATTCTCCGCAGCCGCGCTCACGCACGCTGCATTGGGGTCCTCCGGCGCCGTCTCATCCTCTGCGGACACCAGGTCCTCACCGTCGTCGGCGTCAGACGGCTCCTCGTCCTGGTCCCCGTCATCGTCCTCGGCGTGCGCCGCGAGACGCGCCGCATGGTGCGCGTCCTTCGCAAGTTTCGCCTTCCACCTGGCTGTCGACTGCGCAAAGCCTGCCGCCTCCGGCACCCAGCGTCCCTCCCCGACATGGGCGATCAGCGCCGCGCGCATCAGCTTCCCCGTGGACTGGGCAGCCAGGCCCTCTGCCTCGACCGCAGTCGTGATGCCGGCCTTGCTGAAGGTCTTCAGGAACTCATCGAACGCCATGTTCGGCATCTGCATGTCCGCATCGAACAGCACGCCGAGCAGCTGCGCCGCGATCCCGCTACCGCTGTGGAGGCTCACATCGCAGTTGGCCACGCTCCTGAGCACCGCCATCGTATGCGTGCGCAGGAGATCGGGATCCCTCACCAGCACACCTTCCGGGAACAGGGCGGCAGCGGCAGCATTGCGCGCGGACGGCTTCCCAAATCCGCCCGTCAGATCTCCCTGGACTGCAATATTGTCTCCACAGAAGGCGAGCAGAAGAGCCCCAACCAGGTCCCATGGCTCCGCAGTCGCGCACGCAGCGTCCAGGGCGCTATGCAGCGCGCGCGTCCGGATCTGGCCGATCATCTTCTCACCGGTTCCCGAGATGTCGCCGCGGACCTTCGGAGCCGGTGCCGACGCCCCCATGGCCGCCCCTGCGCCTGGCTGGGGTGTCCACCGCTCGAGGAAGACGCAACCGACCTTCAGCGTCCGGGAATCCAGGTAGAACGCGCGCGGACCTTCCTTGGCATGCCACAGCCGGCGCATGCCGTCTTCCATCATCGGTTGCCCATATTCATTCGTCGCAAGCAACACATCGTCCTCGCCGAGCTGGCTCTCGATCCATGCGCGCTGCGCGTTCGCGTAGCGCTCACGGTCCACCGTGTAGCGGTTATCCTGGCCGCCCTCGGCGAACAGGTCTTCTTCCCAGGCAATCCCGTGCTTGCGGGCGAGAGCATCGTCGAACGAGGCGTCGCGGGCGAAGAACTGGGTGTGCTCAAGAGCGTGAGCGAAGTCCGTCCAATCGAAATCCTTCGCCTCGTCCTCCGTCATGCGATATTCGGCCGGGTCGGCGTCGCCGGCGGTCGTTTCGCACCAGATTTCAGCCCAGGCGGCTCTCTGCTCGTCCGCCGGCGTCCGCGCGATGACCCGCAGGGCACGCTCGTCCGGACCGTAATCGATCTCGATCGCGTCGAGGATCGGCGGATGCAGGCCGGCCAGCAGCGACAGACGCTTCAGATAGGCAGGCGTGACCATCAGCGCCTTGCACAACTGCCGTTCGGTATAGTTCTTCTCGCGGCGCATCCGGTCGACGTAACGCCACTGGTCGGGCAGCGACATGTCCTCGCGAATCATGTTCTCCGAGCCCGCCGCCAGGTCGTCGAGCTTTTCGTCGCCGGACCGCACGATCACCGGGATCACCTTGAGCTTCGCCATGATCGAGCAACGCACCCGTCGATGCCCGTAGAGGATCATCAGCGTCCCGTCGGCCTGCTCGCGCACGACCGGCGGCTGCAGCACGCCGACGATCTGGATATTCAAGGCGAAGCGACGGTCCTTCTCTTCGTTGGGAGGAGAGGTGCGCGGGTTGTTCGGGTTCGGGATCAGCGTGCGCGGGTCGACTTCGCGAAATTCAGAGGTCATGGTTCGGCCTTTCCGTGAGCGCAGGCATCCGGACAAGCGACGGCACCCCGCCATCACTTTCCTGCCTGATATTCCCCGGCGGGCACGGGCCCGGCGCGCGGGCAAGGCCGCGGCTACGCCGCGCTCGCCTTGGCCTTGAGCGCGCGCCGGGGTCGTGGCAGCCACCTTTCTCTTCTGCTTCTCATCCCTGTTCCGCCTCCTCCCCTGTTTGTCAGGCAGATTGGATTTCCTGCTCTGCCGGGCGTTCCTCCGCCGGATGAATCCGATCGTCGTCAAACGCGAGATCTTCCGCGATCGTCGCGACATCGAGGGCTGCGCCCACGCGATCGACGTACAGGATCACGCCCTCGCGCCGCGCGTCGGTTTCAATGTGCTCCGGCTTCCCGCTGCTCTCGATTTCTCGCCTGGCCTCCCGCTTGGCGATTTCGATCGCCTCCTCCGGTGAGGCGGCGTCGATCGTGAAGCTGTCGTATGCACGCAGCCAGAACGCGATTTTGACCCGATACTCGGCCATGATGATCTCCTGATCGGCATAGATTATTGATAGAGGGGAAGGTCGACGCTGGCTGCGATCGCGATCGGCCTGACCCAGATCGGCGCCGCGCTGAGCATGAAGCTCTCTCCGCTCCAGGCGGCCAGCAGCGTGCGGCCCATTGCCTCCGCGATCGCCTGTGCTGCGTCCGGCGGGACGGCATTGCCGATCCGCTCCCGCCACGCCGTGTCGTTCAGGCCATCGAGTTCGGCCTGTTCCTCCGGGTCGAAGAGGGATTGCAGGCACGCCAACTCGGCGGTCGTGAACGGCCGGTGCCAGGTGCCGTCTTCCGCGCGAATGACCGAAATCAGGCGGTCATCGTGCGCCGGCAACGGCGGGCGTGGATCCGCCACGGCCCAGCGGCCGTTGTCGTGGCCGGCCGCGGCACTCACCGCACCGCAGCCATCCTTCCACCGGACCACGCCGTAATGTCCGGCGGTCAGATAGTCGTCTCCCTTGCCGCGCGCGAGGCCGGGCCGTGGGTCGGCGACGCTCATCGCACCGTCGCTGGGTTGAGAGCGGCCGATAACCGTGGACGTGGCCGCGTCCCAGGCGACGACATGGTAGATGTTGGCGAACTTCCGGTGATTGCTCGGCCGGGGATCGGGGATCTCGGATGCCGCGGGTGAGCAGCCGGGCGTGTCCTGGACAAGCGCGTAGTCGCGCAGCAATCCGTGCTGGACGGCAAGCCGCTCCAGCGATCGCCAGTCCTTCCCGGCCTCGACAAAGGCGAGGCGCACCCATGTCTGCCAGTGCAGCCGCGGAATGCGGTGCATCGGCCCGGCGCCGGCATCGCCGGGCAGCTTCATGCGCGACAGCACATCGCCCACACCCTGCAGCGCCCGCTTCGGGGGTTCCCACAGGAAGGGGCGGACTTTCCGCGCATGCCGCGCGACCAGCAGGAAGCGTTTGCGCCGCTGCGCCAGGCCACCCAATTCGCCGCAATCGTGCGTCGTCTCTGCAACCGCGTATCCGTAAGCGCGCAGAAGGGCGACGATCTGATCGAGCAGCTCGCGCCCGCGCGTCGCAATACGCGGCACGTTCTCGAACAGGATGAACTCGATCGGGTCGTCCTTGTACGCTTCCAGCGTCAGCCAGATGCCACGTAGCGTCAATCTGTTCAGGGCCTGGTATTTCGGCGTCCGGCTGGTCCGCTCCGAGAGCAGGCCGGAGAATCCCTTGCATGGCGCCGAAAGGAACAAAATATGAGGGCGGCGGAAGCCGAACGCGCGGTGAATGTCCTGCGGGCCGGCCTCCCGCCAATCCGCCGGCGGCTCCGTTCCATGGAACGTGCGGTAATGGCCCCGATCGAAGAGGTCCAGCACCGTGCCGGGAACACCGGCCAGGCGCTCGAAGTCCCGGATCGCCGCCGGATCGACATCAATCCCGCCGAGGCATTCGAAATCCGCGGAGAGTGTCCCATGGCGGGCCTTGGCGGCATTGAAGCCCTTTGCGCCGCCCCCCAGTCCGCAGAAGAGGTGGCCATGGAGGATCGTATGGTGCGTGCTGCCGTTCAGCATCGTTTTCCCTTCCCTTTTCAGGGTCGGGGAGCCGGGGCAGCCCGGCCGGGCCAAGTGCGGCGCCCAGGCGCCGGGAGCGCAACCCACGCGCAGGCGGCGTAGCCGGCGAGCATGGGGAGCACCCACCACTTGGTGCGGACGGGGTGGTCTGGCTTTGCGCTTCCTTTGCCTACTCCCCGCTTATTTTTCCCCTACATCTTCGTCCGCAAAGGGGGGGGGAAAGGGTCTGTCCGCTGTCAGGTGAAGTCAGCAAGAAAGCGGACGTGACACGCAAATTCTAGTGATTCAGAAACTGTTGCTTGGCGGGATGAGGATTGAACCATCAGGCTGAATAAAATGGATTCGACGAAAACGAAACATATCCAAATCTGCCATCAATCCGGTACCCTCTCCTTTTGCACCAGCTATGATCATACCCACCGGACAATAGTGGTGAGTCATATTGCGTTCATAATGGACAATTACTGGACCACCGCTGCAACCACTAAGATTGGCTCCGACATCAGGTAAGCGTTCATCAATGATAACTCGACTATCTCGGCTCGAGTCATAGATCGCAATAATATCTCGCTGGGTTACATCTTCGTAAGCGCCGATGGAACCCGGCCTTGTTTTCCATGGTGATAGCGTAAAGCTCGCATTGCAGATGGAGGGCCGTGTGAGTGGATATTGAGCAGTCGAACGAGCCTCGT
>NZ_JABEQJ010000052.1 GCF_014174255.1 Gluconacetobacter sacchari | reverse complement strand
ACCAGATCCGTTTCGACCAAAAGCCCCTTGCATCTCGGACGCTAATGGATCTCAAACTGGCAGCGTAATCAAACAGCGCAACGCGATGTCTCATATCCGTGCACCGGTACAAGTATAAGCGTCGGCCATGATTGTGAAGGAACAGTGCGATACAATTTATTCAAACTGTGCTATTATTGATTGTCATACAGATTGGAATAAAAATGGATACGCATTTTGAATCCAAAACGGTGAGAGTGATGGAGGCGATCCGAAGTAAGATTGCTCATCGCGCCTTCGCGGTCGGAGATCGCCTACCCTCGGTTCGCAATTTGGCAGCAACATTGGGGGTTTCGCCATCGACAGTAGTCGAAGCCTATGAACGGCTCGCAGCCGAGGGCCTCGTGCGCGCGCGCCGCGGATCGGGTTTCTACATCTCAGCTTCGAACTGGCCTACATTGACGCTGAGCGAGGAGGGCCTCAGGCGAGATCGCACAGTGGATCCATTTTGGGTGTCTCGTCAGTCACTTGACGCCTGTCCGAGCATGCTAAAGCCCGGCTGCGGCTGGCTGCCGGCGCATTGGATGCCGGCCACCGCGCTACGTCGCGAATTGCGAACACTGGCGCGGGCAGAGGAATTCCTGCTGACGGACTATGGATCGACTAGCGGCAGTGCCGAGTTACGCCGTTTATTGCTCATGCGCTCTGCCGAAGACGGAATAGAGGCAACTGCCAGCCAACTTCTGTTGACCGCGTCGGGAACCCAATCGATCGATCTCGTTTGCCGCCTGTTGCTACAGCCTGGAAGTACCGTGTTGGTAGATGATCCCTGCTACTTTAATTTCCGGGCGCTTCTGCGCGCGCATCAAGCCGATGTGGTGGGCGTGCGCTATACGTCGACCGGACCGGACGTCGCCGAATTCGACGCTTTAGTTTCGGCGCATAGGCCGCGGCTTTATATCACTAACTCGGCGCTTCATAACCCGACTAGTAGTACGATATCGTCGCAGACAGCGCATTCAATCCTGAACGTTGCGGCTGCTCATGACATGGTAATTGTCGAAGATGAGATCTTCGCCGACTTCGAACCAGAACCTTCGCCACGTTTTGCAGCCCTCGATGGGCTAAAGCGTGTGATCAGAATCGGAAGCTTTTCCAAGACACTCTCGGCATCGATCCGGTGCGGTTATATTGTCGCGCGCCCTGAGTGGATCTCGGACCTGATCGACTTGCAAGTGGCAGTCAATTTCGGAGGACCGAGTCCTATCGCCGCGAATGTGATCGCAGGGATACTTACCAGCGGCGGCTATCGCAAGCATATGGACGCCCTTCGGCTGCGACTGGTCCGTGCACGACGCGAGGCCGCCGATAAGCTACAGGAACTTGGCTTCGAGCTACCGCAGATGCCGCGCGGCGGCTTCTTTCTCTGGTGTCGCCTACCCGATGGGCTAAATGCTGCCGACGTGGCGCGTGCGGCATTAGTTGATGATGTTGTCCTAGCGCCTGGTGACGTCTTCAGCGTCACCGGGTCGGCGTCAGCCTACATGCGTTTCAATGTCGCCCAATCGAACGACCCGAGGATCTGGGCAGCTATACGCCGCGCGATGGAGCGCGCCGGTAGCAGTTCAAAATGATATAATGGCGTCCATCTGGTCCCGAAAGGTCAGAGGCCGGTATCTATCGCGAGGAGTCAACGTCTGCTTGTACAACGCCTGCCGCTCCGTCGTGTAGCTTGGGCCGGCAAACGCGTCGAATTGCCATATCGTTATGAATATTCACGCCCATCAATCGGATATAATGCTTAATACTCCGCGTTGCCCGTGGAATGCGCCTTTCATTTTCTACGTGCATTGGCCACCCCCAAACAAAAGACCATAGAGGGTTCAGGCAAAGCGTTTTGCGCCTGCGACGCACAGCACAACGACCGCGGTTGAAGCGATCATCGTCCAGGCGATCGGCTCATGCAGCAGCGTGGCGGCAAGAATTAGGCCGAAAAAGGGCTGGAGAAGCTGGAGTTGTCCGACTCCGGCAATCCCACCAAGTGCGAGACCATGATACCAGAAGATGAAGCCGACAAGCATGCTGAAAATCGAGACATAGCCGAGGCTGATCCAGGCAGCTGGCTCGATAGCAGTCCAGTTCCTAGGCTGCGTTCCGAAGCTGATTGCCGCCATCAGCGGCAGCGCGAGCAAAAGAGCCCAAGAGATCACTTGCCAGCCACCCAGCCGGCGCGAAAGTGCCGCTCCTTCAGCATAGCCGAGCCCACACAACAAAATGGCCGCGATCATTAGCAGGTCGCCCGCAAGCGAGCCATCAGCGGCACGAGAGAGGGCGAACCCAACCACAGTGGAAGCGCCGATCACCGAGAATATCCAAAAGGCGGGCCTTGGATGCTCCCCGCCCCTGAGCACACCGAAGATCGCCGTAGTGAGCGGAAGGAGACCGATGAACACTATCGAATGAGCGGCGGTCACGTGCTGCAAAGCGAGTGCCGTTAATAAGGGAAACCCAACCACTACCCCGATCGCAACAATGATGAGGGGGAGATAATCGGCACGCTGTGGCCTGCGCTGGCGGAGAGCGAAGAGTAGACACATGGCGATCAAAGCGGCGATGACCGCACGTGCCGCTGTCAAGAAGGTCGGGGAGAAATCAGCAACGGCAACGCGCGTCGCAGGAAGCGATCCGCTAAAAATGATTACGCCCAATAGGCCGCTTCCCCAACCGGTAGTTGTCTTGTCCATAACTCTTCCTTTCGAAAGAGATATGATAGCGAACACGCCCGTACGATTGAAGAAACAGAAGTGTACAATTTTACAGAACTGTGTTGAATCAATTGGCCATACAATTTTGATTAATAAATGGTTACTGCATTTTGGCTTTGTTGGTTAAGCATCCATAGGCGCTATCCCAACCGGGAGGCGGAAGACATGATCGCAGTGATGGCGACTTTCTTAGCCTTTCCGGCTTTCAACATCTGTTGGTATTTGCGATGAAGATCATGGTTAAAGCGGATTGCGACGAGCGCAGGCATGTAAATTGCCCGCCGAAGCGATGACCGACCGCCAGTGATCCGCTCCTTACCCTGCCATTTCCCAGACTGCTGCGTCATGGGCGCAAGGCCGGCCAGGGCAGCGATTTTCTTATTGTCGAAATGTCCAAGCTCCGGCATGTCGATCAGCATGGTCGTTGCGGTCAACCTGCCGATCCCCGGTATTGTCATCAATCGGCAGATGCGGTCTTCGAGGGTTCCACGCTGTCTGGCGATCTGCGCAATCACTTTGTCCAATGCCTGAATGTCGGCGGCAATATCATCGATGCGGCGGCCGAGCTGCTCTCGAACAACCGGGTTCAACGCCGTCGCAAGGCGTGTCTTCGCCGTGATCTGATCTTTGACGAGGGCGCGACGCGCAGTCAGCAACTCTCTGAGATCATGGATATCTTCGCTCTCCACGTCTTGCGGGGCAAGATCGAGAGCGATACCCATGCGCGCCAGCATCCTGGCATCAACCCCGTCGGTCTTGGCCAGTCGACTAATCGCCTGTGCAAATCGCCGGGCTTGCTTGGGATTGACCTTGATGAAGGGCTGTGCCGCCAGACTGAGATGTCGCTCAAGCCCACGATGATAGGCGCCAGTTGCTTCGAAGACGAACAACACATCGTCATTTTGTTCCAGCCAGGAGCATAACTGCTCGAAACCTTCCGCTGTATTGGGCAGACTGCGCATCTCATCCCGGGAATGCCAGAAAGCGTCCAAACGGTCTTTCGACACGTCGATCCCAATGGTATCCTTGGCCATCTTTTCTATGTACCTATGCTTGTCGTTCGAGCCCGTAGCCCACGTATCCGTTCAGGTCGTAAGAAAAGACGGAGGCTCGCCAAACTCGACCGCGGTCCTGCAAGACCAAGCTCCGCACGGCGCCGCCCCCGCCGCTAGCCGGCACCGCAGCTGCGGTGCCGGGTAGCGGTTCCCTTTTGCCTCAGGAACCGAGGGTTCTCATAAGACAAGCTCCGCCATCGCAAAATACGCCGATGCCTTGCGCAGGATCTCGTTGGCGCGGCGCAACTCCTTGACCTCGCGCTCAAGTTCCTTGAGCCGAACCCGCTCGTCCCCAGCCTGCCCTGCCGGTCCTGCCCGCCGCCTGGCCTCATCGCGGCACCAGCGGCGCAGCGTTTCGGCCGTGCAGCCGATCTTGGCAGCAATCGATGTCATCGCAGCCCATTCCGATCCGTAATCGGCCCGATGCTCCCCAACCATACGGACCGCACGCTCCCGCACCTCAGGCGAAAATCTCTGGCTCATCGTGTTCATCATAGCTCCTTCTCACAGATAGGAGCCTCCGGAAAACCCGGGACGCTTCAAAGTTGCCAAAGCGGACGTCTTTGACAATTGGAAATCGGTTCAGGTATCACGTTCCTGTAGTCGTCAAGGCATGAGCGCTGCGGCGCCTGAGAATACCGGTTGCGGGTTGGTCGAGATATGTGCCTGTGTGCGGGCGGCTGGCGTTCCCGGCGTAGGTTCGGCGAACTGCCAGCCGCCGCCGAGCGCGCGGTAGAGGCCGACGAGGGTGGTTTCGATCTTCGTCTGGTTGGCGGCCAGCGCCGACTGGCTTTCCAGCACGGACCCCTGGGCTGCGACCACATTGAGATAGTCGGCAGCACCCTCGACGTAGCGCTGGCGGGCGGCGGCCAAAGCCGCCTCGTTCTGTGTCAGTTCCTCGCGCACCTGATCGCGTGCGCGCTGGGCCTGCGTGTAGGCCGTCATCGCGTTGTCCACGTCGTTCCATGCGCCCAGCACGGTCTTGCGAAAGGCGATCGCTGCTTCCTTTTGCTGGGCTTTTCGCAGATGCAGCGTGGCCATCAGGCGTCCGCCCTGAAAGACCGGCAGGTTCAGCGTAGGCCCCGCCGCGAACTGCCGTGCGGGCAGCGCGAAGAAATCGGCGGCCGAGAGGGACTCGGTGCCCATGTTCCCGGTCAGCGTGATGTCGGGATAGAACGAGGCCTGCGCCATGCCGACTTCCGCCGTCGCCTGATGCAGACGCGCTTCGGCCACCAGCACGTCGGGACGACGGCGTGCAAGATCGCTCGGCAGGCCGACCGGCACGGTGGGCGGCACCGGAGGCTGGATATCCGGCGTTGTCAGCTCGGCCTCCAGCGCGCGGGGCGGCTGAGCGAGCAGGAAGCCGATCGCATTGATGAGGGTTGCCTCCCGATCGTCCAGATCGGGCAGGGCGGATGCGATCTGCGCGACCTGTGCGCGGGATTGTGCGAGATCGAGCGAGGTCGCGACGCCGTTGCCGAACCGGCTCTGCACCAGCGCCAGGTTGCGCTGGGCGAGGGCCAAGTTGTCGCGCGTGATGCGCGCCTGTTCCTGCACGCCGCGCAGCTGCATGTAGCTGGTGGCGAGATCCGAGACGGCGGCCAGCGCCACGGCGCGCCGGGCCTGGAGCGATTCCAGCTCGCCCGCGCGTTGTGCTTCGACCGCGCGGCGGATCATGCCGAACAGGTCGAGATCCCAGCCCGCGCTGACGGCCTCGGAAAAGAAGTCGAACTGGAAGTTCGCATTGGGCTGTGGCTGGGCGAGCGAAAAAATGCCGTGCGTGCTGAGGCGGCGATAATCATAGTTTCCGGCCCACGAGACCTGCGGCAGCCCGGCCGAGGCCGCGACGTGCATCTGAGCACGGGCCTGATCGATCCGCTGCCCCGCCGTCTGCAGGTCGAGGTTCTGCGCCGCCAGCCGGTCGACGAGGCTGTCGAGCACGGGATCGCGGAAGCTGTGCCACCATTGCGTGTCGATCGGGTCCGAGACCAGACGGCTGTGCGCCTGCGGCTCAAAGCCCCACTGGCGCGGGCTGGTGATCTGCGGCGCATGAAAATTAGGCCCCACGGCGCAGCCCGTCAGGGCGAACACCGTGCCGCAAAGGACCGTGCGGAGGCGATGATGGCGGATCATTTCGCGGTCACCGTGCCGGCCGTTGTGTTCTGATGGGCCGCGACATCGGCAAGGCCAGTATCGACCGTGGTCTCGACCGACATGCCCAGACGCAGCAGCCTTGCGAGCGGCTGTTTGGGGGCGAGGACGATCTTGACCGGCAGGCGCTGGACGATCTTGGTGAAGTTTCCGGTCGCGTTCTCGGGCGCGATCGGCTCGAACGCGGCGCCCGAGCCCGGCGGCACGGAATCGACGATCCCGTCCAGCGTGATGTCGTACGCGTCCACATGGATGCGGACATGCTGGCCCGGCCGCATATGGCGCAGCGCAAGTTCGCGATAGTTCGCCATGATCCAGATCTGGTCCAGCGGGACCAGCGCCATCAGCGCCGCACCCGGTGCGACGTAATTGCCGACCTGCACCGACTTCTCGCCGACCATGCCGTCCATCAGCGCGCGAATCTTCGTGTAGGACAGGTCGAGTTCGGCCTGATGCACGCGTGCCTCGTCCAGATGGATGGTCTCGAGTGCCGACTGGTACTGGGCGCGCAGGATCGCGAGCTGATCCTGCGCCGCCGTGATTTGGGCGTTGGCGCCTTGCAGATCGGCGTCGAGCTGGCGGAGTGCGGCATCCGATTGCTGGTGTTCCTGCGTGGTGCCGGCTCCGCTCTGGGCGAGATTCGTATAGCGACGGGCATTCTGGCGCGCGAAGGCGAGGCGGGCCTCGATCTGGGCGGCGTTCGCTTTCTGCTCGTCGATCAGGGCGGGCTGGCGGGTGACGGCGGCGGCAGCATCGAGCGCCATCGCCTTGTCACGGGCCAGCGTCGCCTGCGCGGAAGCGAGCGTCGTGCGGTAATCGCGATCGTCGAGCGTTGCGAGCACCTGACCCGCATGAACAGGCTGGTTGTCGTCGACGTCCACAGTGAAGACCTGTCCCGATACACGCGGGGCGACGACCGTATAATGCGCGGTCACATACGCATCGTCCGTCCATACATGTCGGCTTGGCAGGTAAATAATCGCCAGCACGATCACAACGAATATCACGACGATCAGCGCGGCCAGGCGCATGGGCCAACGTGACCGTCGCCGCGGCACTTCTTCTTTTTTTTCCGACATCACAACGACTTCCCCTATAGGAATTTTTATTTCGGTTTGAATTGCGCTAGCGCGATACGTGGCGGGTACGTGCGGACAGGGAGCGTGATGAGGATTATCATCAGGACAACCGTGAGGGCGGCCATCACCAGAAAGGCGTCGCTCAGGGTGAGAGCCAGGGCCTGTTTCGATATTTCCTGCTTGAACAAGGCAACACTGCCAGCGCTGCGTGGCATTCCATCTGGAAGCAACGGTGCCGGATGCTGCCAGGAGACGCCGTTTGCCTGCCAGGTGCGGAAACGCTCTCTTCCAACCTGATCGGCCAGTCGGTCGGAATGCAGCGCACCACGCCAATGGTTGACCAGCTCGAAAACCCAGGCGCTGACAGCCTCCGCCAGGGCACGCGGCGTATGGATCAGTCCAGCCGCAAACGGTCCCTCCGGAGGCTTGACGGTATTGGTGGCCATCAGCAGCAACGGCATGACAATCATGGCCTCACCGCATGCTTGCAGGCCCTGCCAGAGAAAAAACTGGTCCCGTTGCCAGGCGACCGTGACGAAGGACGAGCCGATGCAGGCAGCCAACACGAAGGTCATGCCGATAAAGCTGACGACGCGGGAATCAACCCATGCAATATCGAGAACGATCGCCATCAGAGGCAGAAGCAGGAGCTGGGCCGCCGCGATTTCGAGCGTGATCGGATAGACCTGCTCAGGCCGATAGCCCGCGATCTGAGTCAGCACTGCCCCGGGGATTGTGGATGAGGACGAGGCGATGATCAGGAATGTGAAAAGAGCGAGCGCGCCGTAGCCGAAATTCGGTCGCAGCAATAGCTGAATCTTGAGCAGGGGCAGTTCATGGAACCACTCATTGATGACGAGGAGCGGCATGCAGACGAGGCTGGTCAGCCCCAGCACACAGATCAAAGGAGAGTTGAACCAGTCCAGCCGGGTGCCTTGCATCAGCGTCGTGGACAATGAGCCGATACCGACAACCACCAATAGAATCCCGCGCCAGTCGAGCATGCGAAACCGCCCGTAATTCGGTGGATCCTGCGGCAATCCGAATGCGATCAGCGCGCCTGCGACAGCGCCAAGAGGCACGCATTGGAAGAAGATGAAGTGCCAACCGACCAGATCGGTCCAAAGTCCGGCTAACGCCGTGCTGAGATTGGGAAAGAAAGTCGCCGTCAGGGCATATGCCGCCAGACCATAGAGCCGGATTGGCGGCGGTAACACGCGCAGCGCCGTCGTCATCAATAGGGGGATGGCAAAACCACCGGACAGACCCTGTAAAACGCGCAAGCCAAAAAGCACGATCGGATAGCCGGTCGTAATCAGGCCGAGAGTTGAGAGGCAGCACAGCGCGACAACAAACAGCGCGAAACGACGCAGTGAAAACGTTACGGCACACCATGGAGACAATGCCATGCCGATGATTTCGGCGGAGGTGTACAGGCTTTCATACCAGGTGGCAGGATCATGGCTCATACCGATCGCCCCACTGATATCGACCAGTGCCTGAGACGAAATCTGGTCATTCAGTTCGGTCATCATCGCGAGCGTGATAGCGCCCGCGAGGCCGATAAGGGGTGTCTTGTCCATTGTCTCAGTGGACCGGCGCAGCGTTCATTATAAATGCTGCGCCTGTGGGAGTGGTGCCTTTTGCAGGGATTTCCCCTCGATCGGGTAGGGCTTGCATCGTCAGACGCCTTTCGCTACAAATAACAACAGCACGCTATGTATATAAGGACAGCACGCTGTGCAACGAAAAAAAGATTCCATTTCTGCATGCGACGAGCAGCCCATCGAATCCATGGGCTATCTGGTCAATCGGTGCGCAAGGGTTCTGACACAGACGCTGGCACGCGCATTGGCGCCCCTTGACCTCGCCGTCGCGCAATTCATGGTCCTGCAGCAGCTTTGGGTTGCCGAAGATCTTACCCAGCGCGACCTGGTGGAGCGGCTGGATATCGAGCAGGCCACAATGGGCAATACGCTTGGGAGGATGGAACGCGACGGTCTGATCACGCGTCGTCCCCATCCGACCGACGGGCGCGCGCAGATCATCGTGCCCTCGGAGCGCGCGATGCGTCTGAAGGATCAGGCGCTCGAGGCTGCCGCGAGCGTGAACGACCTCGCGTCATCGCAATTGTCGATGACCAGACAGAAGCAGCTCAAGGCGATGCTTGAGGGGATTATCCTCGAGGTCAGAAAAGCAGACGCGTTATGAAGCGACCGTCCCTCAAGCGTCGCACCAGACTGGTGCGATCGATATTGAAGACTCCGGTTGGAAAGCTCTTCCGACAGAGCCGAGGATTTGTGCAATGTTGCACGCCATAGCAGATCGTCTGGCTATGCGCTTTCTATCCGAAAAGCGCTGGCTTTCTTCGCGCCGCACGCCGGATGAGGCAGAGCTTGTAAAAATTTATGGGCATTTGCCCATGGAAACGCGCGCTCAGCCTGAGAACCCCTTCACAATCGCCGAAGCCGATTACCGGGCGAGGCACTGGCGAGCGACCACATCTGGAACCTTGAGACCCGGCACGGCGGACCATAAGCGTGCTGTCGCCGATATGTTTCGCGAGACATTCAATCCTTACCGTCCCTCGGTCATTGCCTGGCCACAACTGGATCCGGATACGCTCAAAAGAATAACATCCCTGCCCATCTGGGATATTGCGGTGGAAACCGAGGGGAAAGCGCGCCTCCGCATGGCAGCCTATGCCGCGACGATGACCGACCCCGATATGCGAGACGCAATCGCGCGGAACGCCTGGGAAGAAAACCGTCATAAGGAAGTGCTGACGAAGCTCGTGGAGGCCTATCAGATCGACATGGCGCCAGAGCCTCCCTATGTCGTTCCACGTGACGCCGAATGGGCTTATCTCGTGACCGGATTCTCGGAATGCGTGGATAGCTTCTTTGCGTTCGGCCTATTCGAGCTGGCCGGGCGATCCGGCTTGTTTCCTGAAGAACTGATCGAGACTTTCGAACCGGTCATGCAGGAAGAATGCCGCCATATCCTACTGTTCGCCAACTGGCTGGCCTGGCATCGCACCACGTTGACGCTGTACCGGCGAGTTCGGTTTGAGTTTCGGGTGCTGGCCGTTTGGCTTTTTCTCGCGTACGAGCGCATCGGAATGGTCCGGACCCTGGATGGCAACGGTGAAGTGCGTGACCAGGACAACAACTTTACTATTTCCGGGACTAAAGACGTCTCTGGCACCGATATCGGCTTGCGTGATATCCTGGGTTTATGTCTGTCAGAAAATGCCCGGCGTTTTTCCGGATATGACCCGCGTCTCAAGCGCCCGCGAGCGATGCCCACAATTGCAGCAATACTGCGCACGGTACTGCCACGCAGACGACCCGGGTCGCCAGCCAATCGTTCCGCAAATATTTCACCGTCACCGTAGTCTGTTTTTGGGAGCAAGGAATTGAAGATGCCCTTCAACTACCATATTGATATCGAGCGTCATGACCGGGAAAAAAAGGCGGCCTGGAGTATCTCTGGTCAGTCTATCAGCTTCGAATTATCAAGCCGTGATGATCTTCAGGAACTGATTAGACGTGTCGACTCCCTCGCGATCGTATCGGGGGACGACGCGGCGCAGCTGACCATCGGCATAAAGCTGCTCGGAGACGTTCTTCTCAGATATCGGGACGATGAAATATTTTCGGATCTGTTTCCTCACTTCGCCACGTTTATGAAGAAACTTAAGAGTCTTCCAGGCGGCGATCAGTGACGATGATCATCGATCGGTTGAATCTCACGGGCGCCCTCGTATCGAAGGCAGTCGTGCATGATCCGATCATGTCCGTTTCACGGATAAGGATTCAGTGCCAGCTGTTTCTGGGATGAGGTGTAGGGTCTGGAGAGATCATTTCACTGTTGCGAGAGCCTGATCGAGACGAGAATTGCTATGTCGGATTCATTCGCTTTCTGGATCAAAGGCGGCTTCGATCTCCTCGCGTATCGGTGTTCGATCCCTGAATGCGATGACGCGATCGATCGGTGATGCGCCAGCCAACGCGGTATGGGGACGATGCCAGTTCCAGTGGTGCTGCCACTCCGCGAGAAGGTCGTTAGAGCGGAATTCATTCTGAATGAGTCGTCAGAGGTACCCAAGCGGGCGTATTTATGATTCATCATGATGGCCGGACGGGAGGCCGGCGGTCATGTCGAAAGCTCTGTCCGTGGATCTTCGCACCCGTGTTCTGGCTGCGGTCTCGCAAGGCGCGAGCCACCGGGTTGCTGCGGCGCGATTTGGCGTGAGCGCTGCGAGCGTAAGCCGATGGCGTGCGCTTGAACGGGAGAAAGGCAAGCTTACACCTGGCCCTTTGGGCGGAGATCGACGATCGGGTCGTATCGAGAAACACCATGAGCTGATCCGTCGCCTGGTGTCGGAAAATCCCGATATCGGCACGATCGAATTACAGGCGGTTCTACGTGGCATGGGCCATGAGTTCGGCTACGGCTCCATGTGGCGTTTCTTCAAACTCTCTCGCCTCCCGGTTTTTTGAGACACCCGATAAACACGTGAGACACGTGCGGAGGTGTCACGATGAGGAACGACCTGAAGAACGACGCGAAACGACCAGGGCATGGTGGACGGATGTCACGCCGCCGCAAGAAGGAGGCCGTGCTTCGTCTGCTGCGCGGTGAGGACCTGGAGATGGTCTCGCGCGAAGTGGGCGTGACGGCTGCGACC
>NZ_JABEQJ010000051.1 GCF_014174255.1 Gluconacetobacter sacchari | reverse complement strand
CGCGATCTTTTCACGCAGCAGTTCACGCTCGATCATGACCTCGCCGAGCTTTGCCTTGAGGCGATCGCTCTCCAGCGTCTCGCCGTCGGTCTGACGTGTCGCAAGACTGGCCTCGCCTCCGGAAAGAAAGGCATCCTGCCATCCGCTCAGAGTTGCGGCCGTCACGCCCAGTTCGCGCGACACCCTCTCCAGATCCTCACCGCGCAGCAGACGAAGCACGGCCTCCTTCTTCCGGCGGCGTGACATCCGTCCACCATGCCCCGGTCGTTTCGCGTCGTTCTTCAGGTCGTTCCTCATCGTGACACCTCCGCACGTTCCTCATGTGCTTATCGAGTGTCTCAAAAAACCGGGAGGCGGGAGATCTGTGACGCCAGCGTAAACGCCATCTGCGCCATGATAATGCAAGCGGGTGTCGGTTTTCAGGTCCATTTTGCAGAGGATTTGTGGGAGCTTCAAAAAGCGCTCGGCAAGCAGAAACAGCAGCATCTCCCCGCCCTCGCCCGTGAGGGCAAGATCGGTGAAAGACCGTTTCGCTTCCTCGTGAAGCGCGGCCACTGCCTCGCCGCTGTTCCATCTCTCGTCCCGCGCCTTCGCGTCAGCCATTTTCGCGCGTGGGATGGCGTAATTGGTCACTGCGTTTCGCATAAACTCCGCGAGCCGGTGCGGATCGAAACGGCCATTCGCGTCGACTGTCAGGCAGTGACAGTGAATCTTTACTTGGTATCCATCGAGGACGGCGTCGCGCTCGACGAGCTCAAGGTGAACTTCGAGAGTCTCAGGATTGCCGGTAAGCGCGGCATTCAAATTCTCGAAAGTGATATTAGACAGGTCGTCCCCTCCAACGTCGCGACCGGCATACGATTAGCTTCCATGTTATAGGTTATTTGCCAAGCTGTGTCCCGAGGGTATTTATGATCCGGTTTGGGCCGAACAGCAAATCCAGCCCTGCCAAGCTTATCGAAGCGTCGGGGGGGCACCCATCGTGGGCCATAGGGTACGTCGTCGGTGATGCCGAAGGACGCCCGAAACGACAGGGGAAAGATGGGTAGATGCGTGCGGATGTCAGCGATTGACAAAACCTGCCGCTCGACACGTTGCGTGGAAACGGCACGAAAGTCCCAAACTCTGTCTATCGCGGTTCGCCCGACAATGTCGGCTTTCAGGCAACCGCCATCACCACTTTGATGTCTACCTTGACGGCGAATGCCGACCTTGCGCCTGCGCGGTAGCTGGCTCGATGGGGCAACGACGATCCTCGCTGCCCCCACGGTTCATGGGTCGTGGGGACGCGCGGCTACGCGTTCACGAAGGCAAGCAGATCGGCGTTGAGCACGTCGGCGTTAACCGTCAGCATGCCGTGGGAGAAGCCGGGATAGGTCTTGAACGTGCCGCTCCGCAGCAGTTCGATCGACTTGGGCGCCGAGCCCGCGGTCGGCACGATCTGGTCGTCGTCGCCGTGCAGCACCAGCGTCAGGACGGTGATGGCCTTGAGATCCTCGGTCTGGTCGGTCTCCGAGAAGGCCTTATTGCCGTGGTGGTTGCGCGAGCGCGCTGCCCTCCATGCCTTGTCGCCACCAGTTGCGGATGACTCCCTGGTGCACCGTCGCACCCTCGCGGTTGAAGCCGTAGAAAGGGCCGGACGACACGTCGAGGAAGAACTGCGCCCGGTTGGCGGCGAGTGCCGCACGGAAGCCGTCGAACACCTCGATCGGCAGGCCTTCGGGAATGCCCTCGGTCCTGAGCATCGACGGCGGCACCGCGCTGACCAGCACCGCCTTGGCCGTGCGGCCCGAGGGCTCGCCGTGACGCGCGACAGCGCGCGCGACCTCGCCGCCGCCGGTCGAGTGACCGATATGCACCACGTTCCGCAGGTCCAGCGCCTCGACCACCGCGAAGGCGTCGGCGGCGTAGTGGTCCATGTCGTGCCCGTGCGGCACTTGCACCGAGCGACCGTGGCCGCGACGGCCATGCGCGATGACGCGAAAGCCGCGCTCGGCGAAGAACAGCATCTGCGCGTCCCAGTCGTCCGACGAGAGCGGCCAGCCGTGGTGCAACGTGATTGGACGGCCGTCCTTCGGGCCCCAGTCCTTGAAGAAGATCTCGACGCCGTCTCTCGTCGTGACGAAGGGCATGGTGGCCAGCCTCCATGGCCGCGATCTTTTCACGCTGCAGTTCACGCTCGATCATGGCCTCGCCCCCGGAAAGGAAGGCGTCCTGCCATCCGCTCAGGGTCGCAGCCGTCACCCCCACTTCGCGCGAGACCATCTCCAGGTCCTCACCGCGCAGCAGACGAAGCACGGCCTCCTTCTCGCGGCCGCGTGACATCCGTCCACCCTGCCCCGGTCGTTTCGCGTCGTTCTTCAAGTCGTTCATCATCGTGACACCTCCGCACGCGGCTCACGTGCTTATCGGGTGTCTCAAAAAACCGGGAGGCGGGAGATGCCATAGGTCTCGTTTGAGCCCGCGCAGGCCGCACGCACATGCGCCAGGAGCACCATGTCCTCTCGTTGCCGTCGGCCGGCCGGGCGGGATCGCCATGCGAAATAGCCACTGGTGCTGACACCAGGGACGCGACACAAACGCTCGGCGGGGAATACTTCTTTCGCCTGATCGATGAACTTGAAGCTCATCGACTTCCCTCCCTGGCAAAAAAACGTAGCCCGTTTGAGAATGTCACGTTGCTGTTTCAGGATTTCGTTCTCACGCCGCGAGCGCTTGAGTTCTGCCGCCATATCGCCGGGCGCCTGAGCGTCCGCTCCAGGATCGCCGCTCGCCAGATCCCTCGCGCGACCCAGCCAGCACGTCGGGACGGGCCGCCCCCCTCAATCGTCCGCCACCACCCATCGCGTCCGACCGCTTATTCGCACCAGGCGAACCGCCTCATCCTCAAATTCTCGCGTAAAACGTCGTTACTTCGTCATGGATAGAGCCTTTGATGCTCACAACGAGCGCTGACCTTTTTCGAAGCAAGTCCATTCCACGCCTCCGCCAGACAGCCAGACGGCAAAGTTTCCATATCCCGCGACGCTCTCGTTTCCGCGCTATCAGCATTTGACCTTGAAACGGTTCTGGCTGTCTGCGATCGTTTTCTACCCCTGAGCTGCCCCGATGAGCAGAAGTCACCGGGCATTGCGTCAGACAGGACTCTGACAGTCACAACTGAACGGCATCGTTTAAGAAAATCGAAAGCTTCCCGCCATGGCCGCCAAACGCACTCAGAAGACGAGTTCTAAGTCCGCGAAAAAGAGCAAGGCCGCCATGGGAAATCCCTGGAGGAACTGGCACCTCAGCCTTCGTAGCGGCATGACTGCCCGTGATCTCAATCTCCGTCTCCAGGCAGTGCTGCTCACGGCAGAAGATTATCGCCATTGCCGCCCCAACTGGACCAGAACTTTCGGGGCGGCGAAACCCCTTGCCTATCAACCGAATGAAGAAGAGGAGAAGATGCTCATGCGAGCCGACCGTGAAAGGCGGTATCGCGAGACAACAATCACGACTTATCTCCGCCTGCAATATCTGCATGCACAACTGGCGCAGGCCCTCCTGGGAAGGCGATCCCAATCTGCGTCACGGCAGGCGAGGTATTATTTCGAGAAGCGGTTAATGTTCCTGAATAATCGCATGTCCCGGCTTCGGGATATGACAGGTCGCATTGGGTCACCAGATCCTTTCGATTTCGGTGCCAAACGCCGGCGAGTGAAGCCCCGTCTCTTGACACTGCCACACCTGACGCCGCGGCAAATGACCTTTATCGAATATGAAGAGCGGCGGCGAACCCTGCTTCTTGCCGGAGTCTATATTATCGGCCTGGCCGTCCATGTTGCGGCCCGCCTGATCGTCCGCCATGGCGATACGATCAATGTGTCCTGGAATCTGCTGGCGCATCTCTTTTCTGAAGCTATCGAACCCGGAAGCGGACGCAGTCTTTCCCACTATCTGATGGACGAAACGTCGCTTCAAATTCGTAATGATCTGGAGCGACTCATCACCATAACATTTCCCCTGAGCGAAGTACGCGACAAAAATAAAGTGACCAAAAAGGAATCCAGGTATCTGGGTCTAACGAGAAGTGTATTTACGGATCTGAAAAAATATTATCAGCCAGTGGCCGCCCAGTTAGGTGCCATGCATATTCTCGCCTGCCCCTGCACCCTGCCGATACGCCCGAATACCGGGCAATGGCCTTCTGTCATCTTGTGGAAAGGCGAGGCTCCTTCCCTGATGCGGGGTGGTTATACCCTTCTTGATGATCCGAACGACGCGGACATGACCTATGCGACGATCGGGCACGCGCTCGCCCTCGAAGAGATCTTGACCAGTCGGTCGTCCACCGCCCGTTCAAAAAGATGGAAACCCCTTCTCGAGAGGAAAGATCTCATTCAGCTGAAGGGCGATTTTCAGCCTGCCGAGGTGTCCGCCGATACCGGGAAAGTCTTCGAGGATGATTCGGGCTCTGTTTTTTACGACCCAATCTCCGGCAGAGACTACTTTGCAAGGAATCCGGACTTTCCGAATGAACCGAGAGAAGACACCTACAAGCGTGACGAGAACCAGCCTTTCCCTATTCCAGAGTATATTCCAGAACCTCCGGAGCCGGACGATCTCGAGACTCTGCCAGACCGTGAGTGCTCTGAGGAAAACCGGGGCCCGAACCCCGAACTGGACGGCGCTGCTTCTGTGTTCAACGATCATGACAGACGCTTTTTGAGTGCCAGAATTCCAATTCGGCTGCCACCGTTGCCGGAAAATGTGTTGGCGGCTGCGCTGGCGTATCAGGATTCAAACAAAAAACCTGAAAATAGTGTCCCGGAAAATCCGGACTCCAGCAGATAGATCCCACCTGCTTCTCTTCAGGCCGAACATAAGCCGCCTGGAGAGAAACAGTGACGTCTCAGTATTTTTCTTCCGCTCAGCCTTTCCCTGACCTGATCCCGGCGTCTGACTGTAACAGCGTCATCGGAATACCGAGCCGCCGCATACTCCCCTTGATCGGACCTGGCGAGGTCGTGCACCGCAAGGAAGGACGGCGGGCACGGGTATTGATACCGGCGAGCGCATGCCGACGATATCTCCAAAAGAACATGGCAGCTGACAAGACGCGCGGTACGCTCGCCGGGGACATCGAAACGGTCCTGCAAAATTATTATTGCATCCCCGCCCTGATAAAGATCGAATATGCGGCAAGCTTTTTCGAAGCGTCGCGATCTACGCTGAGACGCTGCATCTCGGACAATCTGATCACGAGCCTTCATATCGGTCGTAGTCACTACATTCTGTCGGAATCTGCGGCTCATCTTTTCCGACAGAGAGCTCCTGATCATGCATGAGAAAAAATCTCGGGATATGGATCGATCCCATCCGGAGCCTCCCGGGATTTCTCTACATCCGCTTCGTGCGCTCGCTAGAATTCTCGCACGCCAAGCGGCCCGAGAATGGTATGAGCGTGAGATCAGCCCCGATCCGGACGTTCGCCCACCGCCCCCCGACAGAAAGCTTCCGCCATGAAAGTTGCTCTTTATGCGCGTTACTCCTCGGACAATCAGCGGGATGCGTCCATTGAGGATCAACTCCGGGCCTGCCGCAGTTATGCTGACACACAGGGCTGGACGATCGTTGATAGCTATTCTGACCGGGCAATTTCCGGAGCGTCATTGATCCGCCCGGGAATCCAGGATCTCATTGCGGATGCCAATGCCGGTCGCTTCCAAATTCTCCTGACGGAAGCGATGGATCGTCTGTCCCGCGACCAGGAGGATATTGCCGGTCTGTTCAAACGCATGAGCTTTGGCGGCGTGAAGATCGTCACTCTTTCGGAGGGCGTTATCAATCATCTCCATATCGGCCTGACTGGCACGATGAATGCGCTCTATCTCAGGGAACTGGCCAACAAGACCCGCCGGGGTCTGCGCGGTCGTGTCGAACAGGGAAAATCCGGTGGCGGCCTGTCCTACGGCTATGACGTCGTCAAACAGCGCGATATCCATGGCGAGGCGATCTGTGGCGAACGCAGTATCAACCACGATCAGGCCCAGATCGTCCGCCGGATCTTTCAGGCGTATGCCGACGGAAAATCCCCCAAAGCCATTGCTCTGTCTCTGAATGCCGCAGGCCATCGCGGTCCCCTGTCGGGGGTCTGGAGTCCGTCGACGATCAATGGCAACCGGGAACGCGGCACGGGTATCCTCAATAACGAACTCTATATCGGCCGCCTGACCTGGAACCGCCTGCGGTACATCAAGGACCCGAGCACCGGGAAACGCGTCTCACGCCTCAACCCTGAATCGGAATGGACTCTTCACGACGTGCCTGATCTGCGGATTATCGAGCAAGATCTCTGGGATGCGGTCAAAGCCCGCCAGAGCAAAACGACCTGGTCGCAGAAATCGCGCGGGAGCGGCACACACCCTCTCAACGGCCTGCGGCGCCCCACGCATCTCCTGACCGGTCTGATCAAATGCGGCTGCTGCGGGGGTGGCTTTTCGATGATCTCACAAAATCATCTCGGTTGCTCGACGGCGCGCAACAAGGGCACCTGCGACAACCGCCTGACGATCCGGCGGGACGTGCTGGAGAAATCCGTGCTCAACGGCCTGCGCACGCAGATGATGGACCCGGGACTGTTCCATGAATTCTGTGAGGAATTCACCCGCGAGGTGAACCGACTGCGCATGGAGAAGGGCGCGGATCTGGCCACCCTGCGATCCGAGCTTCCCAGAATTGAGCGAGAACTCGACAAAGCCATTCAGGCCATTCTCGACGGCGTGCCGGGATCGCGCCTCAAAGACCGCATAGGTCAGCTCGAAGCGCGCAAGGCTGAGATTGAGGCGCGGCTGGTAGATGCTCCGCCACCGCCTCCCCTGCTGCACCCAAACATGGCGCGCCTCTATCGCGAGCGGATCGAGACGCTGCACGCGCATTTGCAGGATCCGGTCCAGGCGACGCAGGCTGTCGAGGCGATCCGGACCCTGATCACCCGGATCAAGCTCATCCCGGAGGACGGAATCCTGGCGATCTGGCTGGAGGGCGACCTTGCGGCAATGCTGGGTTTCGCGTCCCACAAGAGAAACGCGGCGAATCAGAAACGCGCCGCGTCCCATCCGGATCGCGACGTTCTTGATGCGTTTATGGTGCAGGATACAATGGTTGCGGGGGCAGGATTTGAACCTGTGACCTTCAGGTTATGAGTTCCAGTCGAATACTTACACTTTTGCCGCATGCATCCAGTTTTTCTACGATAAATGACGGTTTTTCTTACGTTTTTACTCGGAGCATGGTACACTCTCCTACGACTGGAATCGCCTGATTTCGCCCCCATATGATTCCTATTTGATTCCAGTGATTCCTGCCGAGGAGGGTTCCCCATGGTCAAGATCACGAAACGTTCCGTCGAGGCTGCCGCCAGGACCGGCAAGGAGTATTTCCTCTGGGATGACGAGCTTCGGGGCTTTGGTCTCAGGGTCCATCCGTCGGGCCGGAAAATCTACCTCGCCCAGTTCCGCGCGGGCGGGCGCATCCGCCGGGTCAATATCGGTCCGCATGGTCCGATCACACCGGATCAGGCCCGCACCGAGGCGATGAAGCATCTGTCCGATGTCCGGCTGGGCAGCGATCCCGGCGCGCAGCGCGACCGACTCCGTGCCGCCGCGACCATGAAGGAATTCGCCAAGCGGTTCCTCGCCGAACACGTCGCCTCGCACTGCAAGCCCTCGACACAGTACGAGTATCGTCGCTGCGTGGACCTGTTCATCACGCCGAAGCTGGGAACACTCAAGGTCATCGACGTGACCCGCGCCGATGTCGTCGAACTGCACCAGGGATTGAAAGAGACACCCTATCAGGCCAACCGGGTGCTGGGGGTGCTGTCGATCATGTTCACCCTTGCCGACACATGGGGCGTACGGTCAGACGGGATCAATCCGTGCTGGAAGGTCAAACGCTACAAGGAAGTGAAGCGCGAGCGTTACCTGACACCCGACGAACTGGCCCGGCTGGGCAAGGTACTCCGGGAGGCTGAGGGCGAGCCGAAAGCCGCAACCTGCATTCGCCTGCTGCTGCTCACCGGTTGCCGTCTGGGGGAAATCCAGACCTTGAAATGGAAGTATGTGGACGTCCGCGCGGGTGTCCTGCGTTTGCCGGATTCCAAGACCGGGGCCAAGGTCGTGCCCATCGGCAAGGCGGCGCTGGACGTGCTGTCGGACATACCCCGGATCGAGGGTAATCCCTATGTCATCACCGGGAAAGCGGACGGGCAGTATCTGACCGACATCCAGAAACCGTGGCGGCGGCTGCGCGCACGGGCCGGGCTGGACACGCTGCGCATCCACGATCTTCGCCATTCCTTCGCATCGGACGCGCTCCAGCTTGGCGCGGACCTGACCATGATCGGGCGGTTGCTGGGTCATACACAGGTGCAGACCACCGCACGTTATGCCCACCTCAAGACCGATCCCGTTCGCACCACCGCCAACAAGGTGGCGGACGCTATCGCCACCGCGCTCGGGGACGCAGCGCCAGAATACAGGATCAACCGGACCTCTGTTTCAGTCGATGCGCCCTTGGCGATATTGAATGAAACCGCTCTTTGAGATATATTTCCTCCATGAACGTGACACCTGACCAGATTCGCGCCGCCCGCGCCCTGCTGCACCTGCCGCAGGATGAACTCGCACGTCGCGCCCATGTTTCGGTCGTGACCATCCGGCGGCTGGAAAGCGAAGTCGGCGCACGGCAAGTGACACCGATCGTCCTGGACGGGGTCTGCCGGGCGCTGGAGCAGGCCGGGGCGGAGTTCATCCCTCACGGTGTTCGCCGCCGGAACGCCCCACGTGCCCAAGCGGATAGGCTTTTCGCGGATCTCCGTGCCATCAGTCTGCGCAGCGCCGAACGGTTGAAGGGACACGATATCCTGACCGACCACGATCTCTACGATGAGAACGGCCTGCCAGCGTGATCGTCATCGATACCTCGACGCTGGTGGCCATCCTGCGCAGGGAAGATGAAGCTGATGAGTTCCTACACCTAATCGCCGAGGCTGATCGCTGTCTACTCTCAGCCGTCAGTCTGCTGGAGACTAGTATGGTAATGGCCGGGCGAACCGGCGACGAGGCCACATGGCGGGATCTGGACGATTTGATCGAAGTCGCCGCCATCGAGATCGTGCCACAAGATGTTGAACAGGCGCGGATTGCCCGTAACGCCTTCCTGCAATTTGGAAAGGGGCGGCATCCGGCTGGTCTCAATTTTGGAGACTGCGCAAGCTATGCCTTGGCGGTCCTGCATGATGTGCCTCTACTCTTCAAAGGTGATGACTTTTCGCAAAGCGATATCTTGGATGCCAAGCATCGCCCTCAACACATTCGCGCAGACTGAAACAAAATCGTGATTATTCAATTTGTTATACATTGATTTAATTGGCGAAAAGCCATATGCCACTGATGTTTTGAGGTCCACATCAACGATCGCTCTCCGATTTTTTTCGCGCTGCCGGGAATGAATTTGGAATATTTTTTCTTGAAAAAGATAGGATTGGGGTATATCGAAAAAGTGGTCCTCACTGAGTCGGGTTTAGCCTTATGACATCGTCCAACAAACCTCCGAGTAAGTTGTTAAAAAAATCCCACGCAGCTCGCTGCTTACGTCCATTTTTTGGGCTCATACACGAAGCCGTAACAGAGGGTTATCGGGACTATGAGCGTCTCTACAGTGAGCAAGTTCGTGTGCATCGTACAAATACAACTAGGAGTTTGAGACGAGATCATATAGTCGATCGTTTGCGCAACAGTCTGCCATCTGAGTTCTTTTCTGTCGTTGAAACTGACGGAACAACCTATTTTGACACCCCATCTGGATATCGCATTGTATCACGAAAGTTAAATTCTTCTCTCAATATCGCGCAGAATTATACAGCACTTGCCAAAAACATACAGGCAAATAAACAGGCCCAAAATGGGGAGAATCGAGCCTATATTTATTTAGGCTATGTAGATCCTGCTGTACCCGGCGAGATACCGGAAGTACACTTTGTATGTCCGAAAGGCATCGGTGTTAGAGAAGCTTGGTCTATCCCAGTATTGCCGCCAGCAGACGCAAAAAAGAACGACAACATCGTCCGAGGGCCGGATCAGCCTTCACCATCTCAAGACGCAAAAAATTTGGTTCGTCCAAAACACAAAAAAGATACGACACGAAAGAATGGCTGACAAATTCAATTCTGAGATGCTTATCCTCGCTCGCACCGCCCGAGGAATGTCTCAGTCCGATTTAGCCTCGGCTTGCAAGATTGTAAGCCAAGGCACGATCTCGAAGATCGAAAGCGGGCTTTTAACTCCCACATCAGAAGCAGTACAGGCCTTCTGCGACACGCTAGGTTTCACTGAACGTTTTTTTTCTAAGCCCGCCGTCAGGACGGCTTTTCCGGTTTCTTACAATCGAAAGAAGCAGAAACTGTCGAAATCGTCCTACGAAGAGATCATCTCCAAATCGCGAATTATACGGTTAAGCATTGAGGATATGCTTAACTCTGTTGAAATTACACCGCAGCGGCGTCCGCTACCGTCTATTGATTTAGATGATTATGATGGAGACGTTGAAAGTGTTGCTCTAGCAATCCGTCAAATGTGGCAAATTCCGAGGGGACCAATTCCAGACGTAACGAGTATTATAGAAAGTTCCGGGATTATTGTTTTTCATATGGATTTTGGGACAAATCTCATTGATGGCTTTAGTCAGCATGCCGTTGATGGTTTCCCTCCCATAATATTTGTTAATACAAATGTGCCTCCAGATAGACTACGATTCACACTCTGCCATGAATTGGCACATTTGACCCTACATATTTTACCAAATCCCAATATGGAGATTGAAGCTGATCAGTTTGCTTCTGCGTTTCTAATGCCGAGAGAGGACATTATTCATGATCTTAACCGGTGTTCGTTCGAAAAATTTATGCGGCTAAAGCTATCATGGAAAGTCGCAATGTCTGCTCTCATCCGTAGAGCCAAAGACTTAGGAAAAATTTCTGATTCAAATTATAAATATTACATGATCGAAATGTCCAGAAAGGGATGGAGGAAGAATGAACCTGTTGAATTGAAAAACATTGACGAAAAACCAAAGCTAGCAAAGCAACTTGTTGTTACACATATTGAAGACTTGGATTATAAAAAAGAGGATTTAAAAGATATATTTGGGTGGAATGAATACAATATAGAAGAAATTTTTCATTTAGAAAAACCAAAATTGAGGCTAGTTATCTAGAATTTCTCGCCAAAACACTCACAAGAGCAAACGCGTAACGGGGAAGGAAGGCCCTTTGCCTCCCTTCCCCCAAATGCCGCCTACAGAGCGGCAGGGCCGCGCGACGACGCAGGGCTTCGCCCCGCTGGCGCGCAACCCGGCCACTCCCGCCGTCATTTGTCCCCAACTCTCCCACGCGGTCACCCGCCTCCGGGAAGCACGCAGGGTGCTTCCACCGGCGATTTTACCGGCAAAGGAGTCAGGGACATGACCGACAATGCGAATGGGGCCTTCCGTAATGTTATCCTTCACGGAGACAGCGTTTCCCTTATGCGGGCGATGCCGCGTCGCAGCGCGGATTTCATCCTCACCGACCCGCCTTACCTTGTGAATTACCAGGGCCGGGATGGGCGGACGGTACGCAATGACGACAACGCCGCATGGCTCCGCCCGCGTTCAACCAGATGCACCGGGTTTTGAAGGACGGCGGGTTCGCTCTTTCGTTCTATGCGTGGAACCGGGTTGACCTGTTCATGGCGGCCTGGAAGGCGGCGGGGTTTCGGCCCATTGGACATATCATCTTCCGCAAATCCTATGCGTCATCCGCTCGGTTCGTCCGCTACACCCACGAAGCGGCCTATCTTCTGGCCAAGGGTGATGCCAAACTTCCCCACCAGCCCATGCCGGATGTGATCGACATGCCGTATTCCGGCAACAAGCTGCACCCGACGCAGAAGCCCGTCGCGGCCCTGCTGCCTCGGGTTCATGCCTTCTGCCCGGCTGGCGGTCTGGTCATGGACCCGTTTGCGGGTTCCGGTTCATCGCTGGTCGCGGCGCAGCGTCTCGGGCGTGACTGGCTGGGCATGGAACTGGACGAAACCCACGCCGCCACCGCATCCCGGCGGCTGACCTACTGGGGCGAGAGGCGGACGGCGGCATAACCGCCCCCTTCTTTCCTCTTCCCGGCCCCAAACCGCGCCGATCCTCATGGATCGGCGGCGGGAACAAACGGCCCGATAGCCCGCGCGTACGGCGCTCGCCGGGCAAGCCCGGCTCGCATCCGTCCTTCGTACAGACCCGCATATCCTGCTTCGCCACAACCCATTTTTCGCCGTGACAACGCGGCGCTCCGCGCCGCGAGCAGCAGCGACCTTCCAGGCCACCTATCTTTGCGCCGCTTATGGCGCGGATCGTGCCACCTCGTGATGCGTCTTTCGCTCTATGCAAGCGGAAATCCGATCCCCGATCATTTTGAGTCCATCACGACATGCGGAAAACCCAGTGCAGGAGGCCACACCATGCCGACCAGCATCTGGCATTCGGAGCCCGATCTGCGGGCACTCGACCGCCTGGACGAGGTCGGGCTGGCCGGAGCCTTCATGCGCCGCTGGGACAGCTATCGCGACGACTACCGCGAGACTGTCCACCTCACGGGAGACAGCATAGTGCGAGCAGGAAAACAGTGGAACCGTTTCTGCGAACGATGGAGGCTGCGTTTTCCCGCATGATCCCGATATCCCCATCACCCGTATTCCCGTCGTCTGGAAACCCAACGCCACCAGCGGCATCATCACACTGACACCAGCGTTCGATCCGTTCGCGCCGCCCGCCCTGCCCGAATTTTCCGCGCTGGGAGAGGTGATCTTCGAAAAAACCGACGCAATAGGGCAAGTGGTCGTCCTGACCACACAAGAGGCGACATTCTCCCTCTCCCTGCATGGCGGCACCGCCGCTGTCAGGCGAAGTGAGCAAGTGACCCCCTGTCGCAATGAGGAACTGACCCCTCTTCGTTTTTGAAAGGGGCACCGATGACGGAAGAAGAGAGCATGATTTCCGCATTGTCTGGAACGATGCGGGGAACGGGGATGCTGCAACCCGAGGAAGTTGTCGCGATGATGCGGCTGCACGGGCTTG
>NZ_JABEQJ010000050.1 GCF_014174255.1 Gluconacetobacter sacchari | reverse complement strand
AGCGGGCGACTGGATACAAAGCCGCCTCGACGAGATGGCAAAGCAATGGGCGACACGCGCCCGAAAAGCAAAATAACCCCTACGTCAACGCCGCCTTGCATCGGCGCTTACACATCTTCCACATAGGTAAGTGATACAAATCCGGCAAACCGAGCGTTGGTTGGCTGTGACGGTACTGCACATTCTGTTGGAAAGCCGCCAAAGCTGATAGCGGCGCCCTTAAGGGGCTCTGGGGGCGGCCAGTTCACGCCACGACAATCCAGCGCCTGTGCTTCGCTCTCAGCTAATTCATTTTCGGTGACTAAAAATGTTGCAATATCAAGCGCGGTATTCCGGTCAATAATCTTGTTCAGAAGATCGAAAGGAACAGTCCTAAGAAGGCATATGTTACTTAAGCTATCTTTTCTATCTGCTTCAAATACATCAACAACATGATTTGCAGTCACGCCAATTAACCCGCAATCGAAGCGCAAGACAAAACATGATCCCCCTGATAGGAATTTCGGCCAAGGCTTATTGGCATTATACCGAACTAGGGGGCGTGAAATTTTCAACGTAAGATTACTTACTTCTTGATGCAGACCACGTTCTTCCGGCGTTGCAATATAAGGAACACTCATTATATAATCTTACAATTTCCATTTATATCTGTGTAGCGCAAAGTTGGTGGGCATGAAGATAATTTGGGTTTCCTAAAGCCACCCTTGTAATAAATTCTGTTGTCAGGCGAACAACCTGAATGGCTGTATATCCGACATGCGGGCGACAGTCCCTTGTCCGCTCAAGAAAATGGAGCAGGCAAGCTTGGAAGGATATGACAAATTGGCCAGCCAGATGTGCCCTCCACCACCGTGACGAGCAATCAGCTCTGGCTTTGGGTCCAAGCGCGATAGGCTTCGCGCAGTTCGCCCTCGATCCGCGCGAGTTCGGCATCATAAACACGGATTCCAGTGGCTTGCTCCGAAATCTCCTGAGCGAGCACCACCATCTGCCAGGCAGCATAGTCGTGGAAAGGATTTAGTCCGACGACGTTGCCAAGGAGCGGATCGCTCGGATCAGGCGCTGCTATAATTTGCGCGAATTTGCCGATCCCCGTGTTCAATTGCCAGTCCGAGACGAACAGGATCAGGGCACACAAGGCCATCAGCGCCGGCGGTGCACCCTTATACCGATATTCGCTGGGTTTAGACCGACTGAAGTCGAGCCCGGAGTTACGTCCGACAAAGGACGCGAGCTGGAGAGTCAGCTCATAACTCGGCTTGAGCGCTGCTGGGTCAAACACCTCTTGGCCCGCATAGCATGCAACCAAATTCTTCGTTCGCGATTCGGCATTGCGAGCACGCCTGCCAGACATGCGATCGAAGAGTGGCCAGAACTGCTCGGTGAATGCATGATTTGTCGCCTGCTTCCAGTCGAAGCCAGGAAGTTGCGCCTGCACAGGGTGGAAGACCCATCGTGGGTAGATAGGGTGATGCAGGAGCGCAGAGAGCCAGTCTACTGCCGTCGAATCAATAGTGATGGTAAAGCGGTTTGCCGCCTTCAGATCGAAGAACCATTGCCGCATTCCACGGATGGCAGTCTGGTCGAAGATACCCTGTTCGATCCCCTTGCAGACGAGCCGGCCGATCAGACGGGTCTCGATAGTTTTGGCACTTCCGAAGTTGACGAGACTTTCGGACTGCCGCTCTTGGCCATCGGCTCCGTGGAACTCGCAAAAGCGGTGGTGAGCGTCCATGGCATCGTCGCCGATGAAACGAAAATGCGCTTGCCGGGTGCCGCCCCGTGTGCCAGTGGACTTGGTTGCCCGCACAATCTGGGCGCCGCCCACTCCGCAGGACGAGCAGCGTACGTCAGTCCGGATCCAAGCGCGCTGAGCCTCCGAGAGGTGATCCTCACCCGCTTCCGGCGTATCCCGCAGCATCAGGCGGGCAAGTTGACCGACATCAAGTTCGCGTCTGAAGTGGTTCGAAAAGGCAGTGGTGGCCATCAGGAGTAACTATCAGCTTTGGCGCGTTATTTGAACTCAAGAATGAGCAGTACTTCGTCGTTTCAGCTGAGGACAGTCATGCATCATATTTATGCGGCCACCGATCAGTCTTGCCTATTCATTGGGCAGCGTCGCCACTGAGTGAATGTCCGGTGGCACCGAAACTGGCCATGACCGAGCATGTTTGTGAACGACCATTTTGTCCCAAACTCAGTCTACCGCGGCTCGCCTGACAATGTCGGCTTTCGGGAAACCGTCACATCCGCTTGGGTGTCTGAAACGAGGGCGACTGCCGCCTGTCTGCTCCTGCATCACTGAGCGGACAGGCAGATCAGGGGGGGGGGGTGAGCGGAATGTCTGCTGTCGCACTGCGTAGCCATAAAAGCGGCCATTATGGTCGCTTCAAGCTTGCGGTAGCCTCCTTCATAGCAAACTCCGATATTCAGGCATCCATTTCAGAGAGAGCTTGAATTTCTGCCTGAAAGGCTACCTTCATGGTCGCCTTTTCCTCATCGGAAAGCCACGCGGCCTCAATTGTCCGGAGAGACATCGCCACGATCTCTTCCACGCCCAGCGACAGAATTCGTGCCATCGTCACGTAAGTCGTGCCAATATCCGTCCCGAACATCGGAGGATCGTCCGTACAGGGAACAAGAAACAGCCCCGCATCATGCATCGCTTGCAGAGAGGCCGCCCGCTTTTCCATGCGCTGTGGTACGCAGGTATGAGAACATACCGTAAATGGCACGCCCCGTTCCCTGCACTGGCATGTCAGGATCGGGTCCGCCAGAATATTATAGCCGTGGTCAATCCGGTCGCAGCCCAGAACATCAAGGCAGGTTTCAACGTTACGCGGAGGCGCCTGCATCAACGTCTGATTGTCCTCACAAGCATGCGCCGTGCAGCGTAGACCGGCGGACCGGGCCAACGCATAGGCATCACGGAACAATTCCGGCGGTCCTTTGAATTCGGCACAGTCCATTCCGATTCCTATGACCTCCTCTCGCCGATGGGTGAGGACATCCCTGACCATCGCCATTGCGACCTCCGCCCCCAACTCGCGGTTGATGGCAGGAATCAGACGCCCGGTAATGCCGAATTCTTCTTTCGCCCGTCGAAGACCATCCACAAATCCATCTACCATTGTCTCGTAACAGACGCCGTGCGGGTAATGGTAATTCGGACTGAAGAAAAACTCGGCGTATCGCAGGTTTCCTTTTCGATGCCCGTCCACAAGCGCCTCGTAGGACACGCGTGCAAAATCGTCTCGTGTGACCATGCACCGGCCGATTACCTCGAGCCGCGACAGAAAATCGTAGAAATCCGTAAAATCGTAGAATTTATCGGGATTCGTCACTGGTAGCGGAACAGAGTTTTTCGCCGCAAGAGCAATGACGGTCCGCGCGCTCAGCGAGCCCGCCAGATGACAATGCAGGTCAATCTTCGGAATTGCTCTTATAATGGCGTCAATGCTCATAACAGGTCTTTCTCTTTCAGAGCGCGCACTTCACTTTGATCGCGCCACAGAGGACAAAACACGATGGCACAGTTGGCCAGCAATCCGATCAGCCCCGGGTTGACGCCACCAGTCCATGCCCCTGACGCGAACAGCGTGATGGCCACGCCGGCTCCAGAAAGAAGCCCCAGCCCCGCAATACGGGGCGAAACTGGCCAGCCAGTTAGAATCAGAAACCACAGAGACGCAAACTGAATCCCGACATAACCGCTGAGATTCAGGGCTGTCAGCATGATCGCGGGAGCGCGCGTGGTCGCCACCAGCGCCAGTACGAGAAACAGGATGACCGCCAGATTGATGGCCCGCCTGGGATGTCGGCGCCCCAGACCCGGCGCAATATTTCGCGTCATCATTGCGGCGATATTGAGAGAGGTCGCTGCCAGAACCAGCAACCCGGCCAGCAATGCGCCCGCTGCCGCCAGCGCCACCATCCATGGCGGCAACAGCGTGGCGGCGACATGGAAAAACACGACGTTAGGGTTTGGTAACGACGGAAGAAATTTCAGTGCGAAAAAAGTTGCAAACACGGCGAACGGATACATCAACATATAGAGCGGCATGAAAACCATCGCCCGGCGCACAGCCTGCTCCGAACGCGCTGTAAACAGATACGGTGTGACGGAGGGCTGAAAATAAAATCCAATGCCCTGATAAATGATCGTGCTGATCGCAAAGACCAGACTGCTGCCGAAAGGCGGCGGAAGCGTCGGCGTGATTATTTGAGCATGCCCGGTGGAGAGTTTATACTGCATGCATATTGCAGCGACCCCGACCGCAGCGATGCCGAACAGCATCAGAACATCCTTGAGGAACGCGACGTAAGTCGAAGCACGCACGCCGCCCAGCGCCACATAGGAAAATGCGATTACGGCGCATCCCGCAAGGCCCGCAGCAGGCGCAGCGGAGAGCCCCATTGTATCGAGAACGGAGCGAAGACCAATGAACTGAAACTGTCCCCACGGCACCAGCGCCATGACACACGCCCACGCCGTCAGCCGCTCGAACGCAACGCTTTCAAAATGCCGTCCGAACACCTCGGGCAAAGTGCAGGCGTCATACTGCTTTGCCCGTCGCCAGATGGCAGGACCAACAAAATATCCAACCGGAAATGCCAGAAGAAGATAACCGAGAAACCAGTACCCGTAACTCACGCCATGCGCATAGAGTCCGGCCGGAAAAGCAACAATTGATCCAATACTGTAAATCTCGCCTACAGTCAGAATAAACAGCATGGGCGCAGGCAGTGCCCTGTCCGCCACCAGCAGCGTTTCGACTGACAAATGTCGCGACCGCACCCGCGCAAGCCCTGCTGCGCCGAGCGACAGAAGAATGACGCAGCCGACAATCACCCCGGTCATGCGCGCCGCTCACACAGCCATAGGCACAACGATGTCAGCGGAAACCAGGCAAACATCCAGACAAGCACAACCGGAATTCCGCAAATGGAAAACGGCAGATAACTGAGAAAGGGCGCGACAAAAACGATGGCTGCAAACGGAGCGCCAAAACCCAATGCCACGGACCGCCAGTTCGTGCGAGCGGGCGTCACAGCTTCTTTTGTCCGGTCTGATGCGACCGTCGGGTTTCGTCCAGGACCAGTTCCATCGCCCAGCCGATGGTCGCCCCGATATCATGTCCATCCATGCCAAACTCTTCCCTGAGCGTCAGCCACGACAGAACATTGTCCAGACAGGCCAGAACAGCCTCAGCCCTGAGCCGGTCAGATGCGGATATGTCGGGGGCGTTGGACCATAAGAGGCCGCGTCTCCGGACAGCCAGTTCGTCACGAAACGTGCTGCGCATTGAACGCCCAACTCGAGTCAGAGCGAGAACACGCGCAAGATCCGGCCGACTATCGAACTTTCCGACAGCTGCCTGAAAACCTTTCACAACGTCATCCATGTCATCATGCGACGCCAGCCCGAATACCTCGGTATTCAGCCAGTCAGCTGTCGCGGCAAGGAGATTGTCCCGTGAAGGAAAATGACGGTACACGGTCCGCAGCGAGACACTCGCCTTCTTCGCAAGCACAGAGGTGGAAATACTGCTGTCCTCGCTCTCTTCGAGAAGAGCGATGAACGCCTCGATAATGCGTTGCCGGGTTTGGGCGGCATATTCGTCGCGCAGCATGTGACACACATATGTAGTTGCGACACATGTGTGTCACATAAATATGACCCAATCAAGACGGCGCGTGTTGTGGGACGCAAGTCCCGCCCCATGAGGATAGCAGCACGCCGAGCTTGGTCCGCTCTATGGAAGAAGAAGTATCGTCCTCTTATGTCGCCTCAGAGGCGAAAGCCGCCATGAACGACGGCCTTCGTACCCTGGCAGACTGGCATGGCCGGCGTCCTCCAACAACGCCGGTCAATTGATTTTTCCCAGCCTCTCCTACGCAGCAGCCGCGCTGTCCCCGGCCGCTGCATTATTCACCGGACCCGCTTCATTGTCGTTCCCGGCAGGGCTGGCCGTTGCCGCAAGCTCCGCCTCCAGTTCGGCCAGCGCGTTCCGCTTCTCGTCGAGCAGCGCCTGCTCACGGAACGGCACATCCAGCCGGGCCCGATAGGCCGGCAGACGGCCCTCGGCGTCCGCTCTACTGCGCAGCGTCTCGGCGTGAGTAGAGTCCAGACGCAACAGCGCGTGCTCGATTTTGGACACAATCCCCAGCGGCCTGGTCTCGGCGTCGAACTCTACCCCCGCAATTCCGTGGCTGAAATCGATCGCCAGCGTGGCCTCGACCTTGCGCTTCTCGTCCAGACGAAACCGCTGCACCCACGCTTCGAGCACGATGTTGAAACCGCCGATGCGGCCGAGGACCCAGCGTCCCTCCTCCCCCTGCTTCTCCGCCATCCGGGCCTGCCCCAGGAGAAAGGCCCCTGCCCTCTCCCGCTCAGCCATGGCACCGCGCGGCGCCTCGAAGCGGAATGCGTCGCCACGGGTCGGCTCCCGCCGCGCAATGTCCGCCTCGATCTTCGGAAGCAGCTCGTTCGCCCTGGCGATGTCCCGCTCGCCGGCCTGGATCGCGCGCCGCACCGCGAACTGGTCGTCGTAATGCGCGGCATGGAGCCGTTCGAGCCTGGCCAGTTCCGCCTCCAGCCCCGCCTTCTGCATCAGCCGTGCGTCGCCTGACGCAAGCGCCTTGGCCATGGCGAACTGGTTGCCGTCGTCGTTGACGTCCTCGATACGTCGGATCGAGCGGTCCCCCGACATAGCGAGCGAGATGAAGCGCAGCTTGCGTTCCAGCAACTGCCAGTTCGTGGCGTCCACCGATCCCTCCTGGGCGTAGGCGTAGATATGGATGAGCGGGTTCTGATTGCCCTGGCGTTCGATCCGCCCCTCACGCTGGATGATGTCGGAGACCAGCCAGGGCACGTCGAGGTGGTGCAGTGCGATCAGCCGCTGCTGGGCGTTCACGCCCGTGCCCATGGTCGCGGTCGAGCCGATCAGGATCCGCTTGCGCCCGCTGTTGAGGTCGCCGAACAGGCGGAGCTTGGCCGCCGCCTTCTTGTAGTCCTGCATGAAGGCGATCTGGTCGCGGGGCACACCCATCCGCACCAGCTCGTCGCGCATCCAAAGATACGCCGAGAAGCCGCGCTTCCCTTCGGCGGACGCGGTGCCGAGATCGGAGAACACCATCTGCACGGCGCCGGGCAGATCATACGGACGGCCGGTTTCAGGGTTGGTGTAGCGGTTCGCCGACGTCTCCTGCCAGATCCGGAACACGTTGCGGATCATGACGTCGAGCTTGCTGGGCGCATTCTCGTTGGCGAGGTCGCGCTCGACGAACCGCAGATCGATCGCGGCGTGCCGCGCGTCGTTGATCACCGACAGAAGGATGTCGTCGCCTTTCTGGGGACGCGCTTTCCGGTTCTCGATCACGCGGATGCGCTCGGCCAACACTTTCTGGTAGGCGCGGAAATCGTCATTCGCCGGCGCAACGACGATTTCCCGGTGCCCGCCATGAATCGCCGGCAGCTTCACGTAGCGGCGGAGATCCTCCTGCTGCACGACATCGGCAAAATGCAGATACATCGCCATCAGATCGGCGACGTTCACAAACTCGGTGAAGCGGGTCACCGGCTTGTAAAGCCCGCTTGGCTGCAGTTCGAGTTCGGTGCGGGTCTCCCCGAAATTCGCCGCCCACGGATCGAACTCGTGCAGATAGCGTTCCTGAAGGCTCTCCAGCGCCATGTAACGCTGCACGGTGTAGAGCTCGCCAAGCGTGTTGGTGATCGGGGAGCCAGACGCCAGGATCAGCGGACGCTCCGGATTCCGCGCCGCCAGATAGCGCGTCTTCACGAACAGGTCCCACGCCCGCTGGCTGCCGTTCGGGTCGATGCCCTTCAGGTCGGACTGGTTGGTCGCAAAACTGAGCTTGCGAAACTGCTGCGCCTCGTCGACCAGGATCTGGTCGATCCCGATCTCGCCCAGATGCACGAGGTCATCCTTGCGGGCTGCGAGGCCTTCGAGCTTCGCCTCCATCCCCTCCTTCATGCGCTCGATGCGCTTGCGCGAGAGACGGTCCTCGCCGTCCACCTGGTCGAGCAGTTCCTCGTATGAGGCGATCTGCGCCTCGATCATCTGCCGCTCGAACGCGGCTTCGACCGGAATGAACTTGAACGCATCGTGGGTGATGATGATCGCGTCCCAATTCCCTGTGGCGGCGCGCGCCAGGAACCGCTGGCGTTTCTCCTTCACGAAATTCGTCTCGTCGGCGACCAGGATCTTCGCCGTCGGGTAGAGCATCAGGAACTCGCGCGCCATCTGCGCCAGGCAATGCCCGGGCACGACGATCATCGCCTTCGAGATCAGACCGAGGCGGCGCTGCTCCATCACGGCCGCGCACATCGAGAACGTCTTGCCGCTCCCCACGGCGTGGGCGATGTAGGTGCCCCCCGTGGCGATGATCCGCCAGATGACCCGCTTCTGATGTTCGCGCAGCCGGATCGTCGTGCTGGCGCCCGGCAAGCGGAGATGCGCGCCGTCGAATTTACGGGCGACCAGGTTGTTGTAGGTGTCGTTGTAGAGCCGCACCAGGCGATCCGCACGCTCGGCGTCCTGCCACACCCACGTTGAGAACGCGCTCCTGATCGCTGCCAGCTTTTCCTTGGCCGCTTCCGTCTCCTGCGTGTTCAACACACGATGTTCGCCGTCCTGGTCGGTCCAGGTGTCGTAGATCTTCGGACTGGCCTGGGTCAGCGCGTCTTCCAGTAACTCGCCCGCGTGACGGCGCTCCGTGCCCCAGACTGATGTCGCCTCGGCCTTGCCGGCGAACGGCAGTTTGTCGACGCTCCAGCAGGCGACCTGCGCGGTGTGGTGGATCCGCGTCTCCACCCCGAGCACCTCCCGGACGAAGTCCGTAACGTCGCTCACCGGAAGCCAGGGCGCGCCCAGTCGGGCGGTGATATCGGACGGCCGCAGGTCCTCTGGCTGCACCCCCTCGAGCGCCGTGACGTTGCGGGTGTAGCGGTCATCATGGCTGGCGGCCACGCGAGCCTTCCCCAGCTTGGTCCGCACGGGTCCGCTGAGATAGGCATCGGCCGTGACGTAGGAATCTCGGCCCGGGAAGGTAAAGGCGGGATCGAGAAAGATCGCCGAGCCGAGGTCCGTCACCACGTCGCTCTCGGACCGCCCGAGAAGCTCCGCGATCAGCGGAATGTCGACGCGGCCGGTATCGTGCAGCGAGACTGCCAGGGCGTCGTGGGCGGAATGGATTTCCGGCTCCACGGGCGCATGAACGACGCGATCGGTGAACAGCGGTCCGGGCCTGCCCGTCTCCGTCGCTTCGTCATATTCCTCGATCGAGCTGACCAGCCACACATCCGGGTCATCGTAGAAGGGCTGCAGGTTCGGGCGCCGCTGCGTCTCTGTTTCGACGCCTGTCGTCTCATTCACCCGCACGGTCGTCTTTGTCAGGTTGATCGGTCCGAACCGCCGCACGAACGCCTGGTAGGCGCGCTTCAGGTCCCCCTGCCCTTTCGCGAACGGCTGGTTTTCCATCTGGGCGCGCAGCACGCGCCGCGCAGCGTCACGCACCGGAACCAGCGCCTCGATGATGCGCGCGTGCTTCTGGAACAGGCCCTCCTTCTGCTCGCCTTTCCGGATCAGGACCCGGCTCGATCGTCCGGCGACGATTTGGTGCAGGACGCCGCCTTCCAGGAAGTAGCTGCCCTCCTTCAGGTCGGCGCCATCCGCCGCGGTGCCGATCTGGCGGCCGTCGGCCGCCGGCGCCACGATCCGACCGTCGGTCGGCGCCGGGAAACGGACGTCCGGTGCGATGCGGCCGAGCGCGATCGGCAGCGCCTCGTCCAGGGCGATGCCAGCGATCGGCTCGCAGGTATAGTCCGGCCCGAACTGGGTGGTGTTCCAGGCATGGCGCCCGAGAACCTGCTCGCCATGATCCAGATAATAGCGGTTCACGCGCAGGGCGCCGTGGCCATGATCGGTGTCCGGAATTTCCACGGTCTCCAACCAGCGGTCATCGCCCGGCAGCTCGCCCATCCCGCGCCGACGGAAGACCAGGACGTCGACCACGACGTCGGTTCCGGCGTCGGCGCGCATCGCCGTTGCCGGCAGCCGGACCGCACCCAGCAGGTCTGCCATCCCCTGCATGTGTGTCCTTGCCGTCGTGCTGCTCTTGTCGAGCGTATGACGCGAAGTCACGAACGCCGCGATCCCGCCTGGCCGCAGGGCCTCGATCGACCGGGCGATGAAATAGTCGTGCAGGCTGAAGCCCCAGAGGGCACGTTTGTCGGCGTTATGGACGGTCCGGTTGGAGAACGGCGGATTGCCGATCGCGAGGTCGTATCCGCTGTCGAGCTTCGACTTGGTGAAATCCTCCTGGCGGATCCACTGCCGGGGATACAGGCGCCGGGCGATCCGCGCAGTCACGGCATCCATTTCGATGCCGGTAAATGCGATGCTGCCGTCGAGCTTTGCGGGTCGCGTTGCGATGAACAGGCCGGTGCCGCAGCCAGGCTCGAGCACCGAGCCGCCCTGGAAGCCGCGCGCGAGTAGGAAGTCCCAGATCGTATGCACGATATATTCCGGGGTGTAATGGGCGTATTGAACCGCCCTTGCCAGCGCCGCGCGCTCGGTCTCGCTGGTGCAGGCGGTCAACTCGGCGCCGATCTCTTCCCAGCCGCGGCCAATGGTGTCGCCTGTGCGGGGGAACAGATTGTTGGCCAGATCGCCGGCACCAAAACCTACGAAACGACTGAGGATCTGCTGCTCCGCCGCGGTCGCGTTGCGCTCGTCTCGCTCAAGCTCGCCCAGCAGCCGGATAGCAGCCACGTTATCCCGCGCGCGGGCCTGCCAACCCGCTGCCAGGCCACGGAGCCCCGGCAGGCGGAAATCGCGCTGCGGCACGACGACCGGGGCTTCGGCGAGAACCTTGGCGAGCGCGGCCGGCGCAGCGTCGGCGTCTTCTCCTTCCAGGTCGCCCCAATAGAGGCAGGTATCTTTCCCGCTGAGGGGCGTGCTGTCGAAGAGGCTGAACTGGGTTCCGAAATCGGCCATGGAAGGGCTCCGGGCATGCGTGATCGCCCGGCGCAGCGAGCTGGCCGGGGACGCGAGAAGACGAACGGCCACCCGAAGGTGGCCGTGATGAAGGTTCAGATGGTCGGGACGGGGATCTGGGGGGCGCTAATGCTCCAGGCCTTCGCTGGCGTCGATGATCTCCAGCGCCGTAGCGCCGGCATCGCGTGCGGCGTCGGCCGAACGGGCAAGGGCATCCAAGACGTCGGGTAGCGGCTGTGCCGTCGGGTCGTTCGGTTCGATGAACGCCGTCGTGGCGCGTTTCAATGCGCGCAGGGCACGCTCTTTCGGCGTCTCGTCGGGCGCGAGCTCGCCCTTCGCGATGCGCTCGTGGACGTGTCGGTGCAGTGCTTCCTGGCTGCGGCGAACACGGCAATCCGGGGGCAGGTGGTGAAACCGCCGCCAGAACGCGACACGGTCGGTGACGCCAGCCAGCGTCTCGAGCTCACACAGGGCATTGAACTGCCGGCCGGCCACGGGGCGCGCAGGGCCGTCGGGACCGGGCAGGCCACGGGCGAAGGTATGGAGGTTCACGGTCTGGGTCCTTTTCTCTCTTGACCCATTCGCGCGACCACAGGGTGGGAAGCGGATCATACGGCGGCGCAGTGCGCCGGGACCGCAGGCACGCGCAGGCGGCGCAGCCGGCGAGCATGACGAGGACCCACCCGATTGATCCGCTCCCCACCCTGTGGTGCGTAATCTTCCCTTCCCTTCCCTTCCCTTCCCTTCCCTTCCCTTCCCTTCCCTTCCCTTCGCGCTTCGCTACCTGGGAACATCTGCCTTCTTACCGAGAGGGTTCTATAAGGCCGGAGTGAGCCACGCATCAAATTGGCACGCCTGCTCTGATGCGGAGCTGTGCGATGCAACGTTGCATCACATTCATTGCGCAGATTACGCGGCCAGGTGCGCGCCATCTGTCGAGAGCGAGCAACCAGCAGTGATGCAACGTTGCATCACTGGCTCGGCGCCCGATTAGCCCTTATGTGCTTATTGCTCAATCGTGAAGAAGGGCGTCGACGACATCCCGCAGATCTTGCAGCAATTTTCGGCCTTCAGCTGTGAGGCCAGTGCCCTGCTTCTTGTTTGCGAGCAAAGCAGTCATGGCCCTTTTCACCACGGAAAGATCGCGGCCCTTCGCCAGCCGGACCGTGGTATTGGTATCCCCCGGCGCACCTGCGAGGCGATCGCTTTGATCCTTTGATCTGACCTCGTTGACTTGAGCAACCGTGAGGTTCCCTGCCACTGCACGCGCCATCAGTGACTGCTTACGGTCTGGGTCCTCCTCCCGCGCTATTCCAACCAGAACGTTTGAGGTCACGCCTGCCGCTGCTGCTTCCGCGAGGAACGGAGCCGGCAACGAGAGGATTCGAATCGCGCGACTAATGCGAGCTTGGCTCAGGCCAAGATTGGCGGCTGCCTCGCGTTGCGACCATCCTTGCTCCGTCATGAGATCTTGCAAACCCTGTGCCTCCTCAGCTGGCGTCAGGTCTGCGCGCATCAGATTCTCGACGAGCATTGCGCTTTTGCGGTCGCCTGAGAACTCAATCGCGAGCATCTTGTCCCAATTAAGTTTAGAGGCAGCACGCCACCTTCTCTCGCCCACAACGATTACCCAGCGCTCGTCGTCCTCGTCTGACGGCCTGACCAAAATAGGTTGAAGCTGCCCGTGAAGCTTCAGAGATTCTGTCAGCTCGTTTAATGCGTCTTCGTCAAAGAAGCGCCTGGGCTGTGCCGGATCCGGATCTAGCTTAGAAAGCGCGACTTCAAATGAATGTTTGAATTTCGCGTCGCCAAGGAATGGAGCGGCCGAAGCGACGCCAGTCAACGCGCTAGCGTGAGCCTGTGCAAACGCAGAGCTACCACGGCTCTTAAAAGCTCTTGCCATCTTCAGGCTCCCACAACAGCGAGATCGACCACCTCGGATGCGAGTACAAACGGCCGCACGTCCGCAATCGCTTCAGCTAAGCGCACGTACACCTTGACCGCTGGGTTTCGGGGCATGGCGTCTACCGGAATCTTCGCTGCCCACGCGGCATTACTGAACGCCGTGCTGTTCGGAACAGGCTCAAGGATAGGAGCTTGCCCAGCGAGCACGCGGTTCAGATGGGCAACGATCTCCACGTCGACGTATTGCTGGGACTGGAACTGGGTCGGCAGGACGCCAGCGAGCCGGAGACGAGGATTCGCGCGTCGATGAACCTTTGTGATCGTATCGAGAATAAGATTTACCCCCATTACATCGTAGGGTTCGGTCCTCACGGGGATAAACACGAGGTTGGAGGCTGCAAGGGCCATCCAGGTGAGAAAGCCGAGATGGGGCGGTGAATCAACAATGATGAATTCGTAAGAGCTTTTCACCTCGCTCAGGGCTTCGCTCAAGAGACCCTCTGTTCCAGGCTCACGGCGTATATCAACTTCCGCAAGATCGATATGGCTTGCACAGAAATCGACAGGAACTGCGAAATCACCTTCGAGGTCTTCATCAGCACGGATAATTACCTCGGACAACGGGCGGTCGCGAAGGAGTACCTGCGCGAGTGTCTTCTGCTGTCGATAAATTTCGAGATGCCTCGGACCCAAAATCGCGGAGGACGCGCTTGCCTGAGGATCGGCGTCGACGAGAAGGACTTTGTAGCCCATGCGGGACAGCGCGACGCTGATGTTAAGCGCGCTCGTTGTTTTCCCCACTCCGCCTTTTTGATTCGCGAAGGTGATGATTCTTGTCTGCTTCTTGTCGCGCTGACACATGCTGGCGAGTTCTTCCATCACCTCAGCGGGAACCGGTTGCCTCCCGTTTTCCCAACGGGAGATTGTGTGGCGGTCGTAACTTCTGCTTAGCCGAAGGTTTAGCGCGTCCTTGAGCTGAGATTGTGTGAGGCCAAGTTGTTCGCGAGACGCTCTAAAGGAACCCGTCATGGTAAAGCTCCAATTTGCTGTTCACCCCCCCAACCATCAACACTCAACATCACCATGTCAACACTCAACATCAACATGCGCAGAATGAGGTGATGCAACGTTGCATCACCCGGACCATCGCGACCTACAGAGCCTGATCGCGGGCAACCGCTTCATGAGCTGAGTCCGTGCTGGTGCCCGGCGTGAGTAAGGTCCAAATGCGCGAGCGTTAGCCCGGTCACAGGAACTCGATTCTCCGCGATGCCGACGCGTTCGCGATGGTGAGTATAAGCCTAGTCAGAGACTCTTACCCGAACGGGACTATGCATCCCGCTCGCCGCCCGGAAGTAAAAGGCGGCGCAGCGACCGGCGTCGAACGGGTAACCATCCGGCGAGAGGCGCGGGCATTGTCAGGCGGCGATGGTATTGTGGTCCTGGTGGAGAGCTTTCCAATGCCAGGGGAGGAGTTCGTGGAGGCGGGGATTGGGGAT
>NZ_JABEQJ010000049.1 GCF_014174255.1 Gluconacetobacter sacchari | reverse complement strand
TTGCCATTCGCTCTTGCCGCGCCCGGTCTGGAACAGCGTGGCGCGGATCGGCTGCATGAAAACGGGATCGTCCAGGGCGACGGAGATATACTCGCCAGCCCGTTCGCCGATGCGTTTCCAGCCCGCCCCGACCTCCGGTCCGCTGTCGTTGTCCCCGAGATGGATGCGATAATCCGGCGCGTGTTCGGCACCGCTGTTCTCCGCCAGCACGAAGGTCAGTTCCGCGTCGAGGGAGAGCGTGCGCAGCCGGCCGGCAAAGCCCCCGGCAACGCGCGTGAAGAAGCCGATCTGGGTCATCTCAACGTCCTTTCGCAGAAGGGGTGAAGGAAGGTTCGGCGGCATGTTCCGGCCTGGATGGCAGCCAGAGCGGCGTCGCCTGTCCGATGGCTGCCGAGACGGGAAGCAGGCCGAAATACCGCCCGTCGAGGCTGCGCGGCTCGGCCGGGTTCATGACGAAGACCTGGCCGGGATCGAGACGCCGGCAGCCCTGCCAGACGGGCAGCGCACGGCCGCGATGATCGACAGGTTTCGCGTCACCGGCGGGCGTTCCGTCGATTATGACCTGCGGGCCGAACCGGCAGACGATCTGCCCCGCAATCGCGGCCACGGGCTTGAGCAACGGAACGCCGAGCGGCAGGTAGCCGCGCCGAGCCAGCAGCATCGCCGGGACGTCCGGCAGCCGCAGGGCGACGATGTCTCCGACCCGCGGCGCGGGATCGGGACGCAGCCGATACAGGCCGACCGGAACGCTCGCCGTGGCGTTCCAGACCAGGCGCGGGACGGGGTGGACCGCCAGCGAGGCGCCGACGCCAAGCACGGCGAAATAGGTGGTGAAAAACCAGCCGCGCCGGGTCATGACGCTTCCCTCCGGCGCAGCCAGGCCGAATGGCGTTCCGGCGTGTACGGGCGTGGCTCCTGACGAGCCGTCAGACGGTGGTGGAGATGCCGCCAGTGATCGGGACAGGCGGCGGCCGGGTCGATGCCCAGCGCCTCGACGCCGTCGATGGCCTCCAGCACCCGGCGCACCTTCGGCCAGCCGCTCTGGCGCAGCAGGCTCTCGCCGCCGGGACGCACGAAGGGCACGGTCTGGCAAGCTTCCTGAGCCCCGACCGCGCGCACGATGTCGATACAGGACACCACGGTCCCGAAATCGTTGGCACCCCAGCGGATGAAGGCGAACACGCTACCCGACGCAAAGCTCATCAGCCTGCGCCGCCGGTCGAGAATGCGATCCTCGACGGGATGGCCGAAGCGGATCCAGTGCTCGATGCGTTTCTCGATCCAGGTCAGTTCGACCGTGGTGAGCGCATGGTCCGTCGGCCGGAAAGAACGGGCGGTCATGGGACACCGGCCCCGCGATCCGCGACCGCTTCCTGAGCCTTTTTTCGCTTGTCCCCGCGACCGGAAATGCGCTGCGCGAAAAACCGCGATTCCCTACATCTATCAAGACTCTTTAAGTTATGTACTAAGTTTCGACCGTCGGATTCCGTTATATGACAAGGCGTTGCATGGGGGTTTTCAGAACGATCCAACGGTATGCCGTCGCGTAATCCAACGGTACCGTCCACATTTATTGCAACGGGACGCCGCACAGGCTTGTCCACAGGTCCGGTAGATCGTGCCGTTGTTTCAATCCGCAGATATTCCACGCCGCGAGAAACGACCACCGCGAAACGGTAGCGCGGGAAGGCCGTATTTCCGGCGATTTTTCTGAGCGCCAACGCGAAATCGCCCCGTTGCATCAGGCTCCCGGATTTCGAATACAGGAACGCCGTCTCGAACAGCCACTGTCCCCTCTGCCGACCGACATGCTTGCGGGCGATCCGGTACAGCCAGCGTTCGACGCCGCCGCGCAGCCGAAAATAGGCCGCATCGACGGTGAGCACGCGCGTCGGCTCCGCGATGGTATCGAGAAACCATTCCGGCAGCGTCAGGGCGACGCCATCGTCGCCGGAGACGCGCACGTCACTGACCCAGGTGAACGACTTTTCCTGCCAGTTCGGGCCATTGCGGATCGTCGTCGTGACAGTGGTCGCCGCCAAGCGAGCCAGCGCGCCGTGAAAGCGCCGGTACTGGTGCGCGCCATCGGCCCAGCCGAGATCGGCGAACAGCCGCCAGGGCGTGAAGCGCACATGGCGCGATACCCAGAGGCCGTGGTTGAGAGCGTCGACGATCTGGCCCGCCAGCCAGATCAGCACGTCGGCGTCCCAGATGGTCGCTATGCCGACAGCTTCATTCGGGATGACATGCACCTCGGTGTAGCCCGCGCGGTAATGGATGGGCGCGTACCGCGGAATCTTCCCGAGGGCGAAGAACGGCCGCTCCATGAGGTCGCGCAGATCGCGCGGCCGGGCCGGACCGCTGATCACGAAACGGCGGTCGGGCTCCTTCCAGCTTTCCTCGCCGCGCATCAGAGGCTCTCCCGTTCCGCGGGAGTCAGCGGCCGGGCCGGAAAAACCCGGCTGGACGTCTTGTCCGAGGGCGAGCGACGCGCGCCCTCGGCGGTCCAGGCCATCATGTCCTCGACGGCGTAGAGCACCCGGCCCCCGACCTTCCGGTAGAGCGGGCCGGTGCCGTAGGTGCGATGCTTTTCCAGCGTGCGGACCGCGATTCCGAGGAATCGGGCGGCCTCGCGGACGCGCATCAGACGTGGCGTTTCCGTCATGACAAGATCTCCCTCGTTTGACACGCCGGATCGGGACATCGGCACGCATGGAGAGAGGCTGCTGGACAAACGGCGGGCCGGGGATGGACGTTTTTGTCGATGACAAAAACGTCCATGGAACAAAACGGAAATCCGTCCGTTTCGCCAGCCGAAGACCGCCGTTTGCCGCATCGGCATGAAAATCCCTTCCGGCAGCGTGGCTTTTCTGCTCCGCTGCTGCAAGGGAATGCACGGGGACTCGACGCGATGCCAGGCGATGGAGAAATGCCGTGCTCAGACGCGGCGGGACAGCGGATAGCCGATGAGATCGCGATAGCCACCCGCGATCATGCGGTTCGCCAGGCTGTCGAGGCGGCGGAACTGCGCCCGCGCCGACAGGTCGGGCCAGTCTGCGGACCGGGCAACCGGCTGGCCGAGCAGCAATTCGGCGATGACGCGTTCGCCGATGCCGGCGGCGCGGGCGTCGGCCACGCGCAGCGCGAGGATATGGCGGTCGAGGGACTGGCGAGACATTCTATGCCACGGGCCGGGATCGGACAGGCCGGCGAGCACGCGCCAGAAGCGGATGGTCTCGTGCGCGCGCAACGGGGTGAAACGGTCATAGGCATGGTCGAAGGCGTAGTGGCGCTGTCCGGGCCAGTGCCGTTCCATCCAGAGCTGCCAGGTGGTGCCGCCGCAGACGCAGGAGACGTAGATCCCGTCGGGCGTTTCGATAAGACGCACCTCCGACAGGGCATGGATGTCCAGGCGGCGCGGCGTCAGGGTCTGGCCCGGCGCGAGCGGCCTGATGGTCAGCACCGTCGGCAGGACCAAGCGCGACCACAGCGGGGTCAGGGCGCCGAACGGCTGGTCAGGAGCGGCGGCGAAATCGCGGCCCCCAGCGGCGGGCGAATGCCGCCTGCCGTGGGTCGTCGGGCGCCAGTTCGGACCATGCCCGTTGCTCGTCGCGGTAGCGACGATTGCGCCGCAAATATTCCCAGCCGAGTTCGGCCGGCGTTGCGTCGCGCAGATGCTGGTACTGCGCCTGGACCTGCCAGTCTGCTCCGGGCATGGCGCCCTCCCCCATTTGTATTGGTATGAGAACGGGCGGCACCGCCTGCCCGGACGGTCAGTATCCGGGCTGGACAAATGGAATGGGAAGCCCCGTTTTGAAGATCACCCGATCTCCGGGACGGATCGGTCCGCGTCCGGTGTCACACCGGCGGCGCCAAAGCCCCTCCCGGTTGCCGGGAGGGACGTCGAAGTAATCAGTCCCCGTTGCGGCTGCGCGGGCGGCTCCAGACCAGGTTGAAGGCGCCGTTCTCATCCTCGAAGAGGCTGGCGAAGATCGGACCGGGAAGCGTCGGGTCGTCCAGCTTCACGCTGAGATACTCGCGCCGATCCGTGGTGTGCTTGATCCACCCCGCGCCTGCCTCCAGTTTTCCGATCTGCACCCGGAAGTTGGGGACATTGTCGCTGCCCCGGTTGGTTTCCGGCACCAGGCGGACGTTGCGGATCTTCTGCATCAGGGTGACGATCTCGCCCCCGTAACCCTCGCCGACCTTCTTGAACGAACCGATGATCATTGTCCTGTCTCCTTGCTGTATCGGGCCGCGACCACCGTGGCTCGATGGCCATCGTCAGCCCGGAGACGGCCGGCGGCGCACCTGCTTGCAGGCCGGAGCCTCGCGGAGGACGGCGGCACGGAACTTTCTTGATCCGCGCGGAATGACGGCGCAGCCGGCAGGGGAAGAAAGTTGCGGGACGCTGTTGCGCCATAGCCGGGCGAGGCGAAGCCGATCTTCGGGCAGATCGGCCATATCGAGAGGCCATGGTGTGCGGCGCCGTCAACGTTACGGGGGACAGGTCAGTCCGTTGCGTTCCATGACAGGGACGCAGGGTGTCGGGGGACATCCGTTTCCAGACAGGAGGCAGGTCGAACCGTTTCCGTCGCCAGGATAACCCGCTGGCCGGTATCATGTTCCCTGCCCTTCCTGCTCTACAGACGGGAGGTTGACGCCGGGCCGCCAGTCACGCCAGCAGAACGGCATGCGTTTTCTGCACTGAAGCTGACTGACGTTTCATCTCGGTTGGTGTCTGTGCCCGACTTCTACCCCAGAAGGAAAGGCACTGCCCTACCCTGAACCCTGATCCGCCCGCGCCCACGCAACGGGGACTGACAGCCCCACGCTGACCTTTTGGACCCGGCCGGATCAGGTATCCTGCCACCGGCAACTTACGCGGGCTGGATGGCGCAGAGCCGTGTCCATGCCGCCCCACCGACGCACAACGCGCCGAACGTCGCGAAAAGGTAGGCCGGGATGGCGCTCATGTCGCCCATGCCACAGAAGCCCAGCGTCGTGCCGAACCCCGCCAGCGCGGCCGGCAGGGCGAGCAGCATCGATACCGCAACCCGCAGGGCGGGATCGCGCGAGAAGGCGAGGATCGCCTGACCGGACGCCAGCACCATGATCCCGGCGGCGATGCCCGTGAGGATGACATGGGCACCAGACATCATGGCATGATTGTAGAGCATGGTGCAGGCCATCGCCACCACAAACAGGGGGGCGGCATACACCGCGCACAGAAACAGCAGCCAGCACAGGAAACCGATACTGGCAAAGCCGAGAACAATACCGAGACCGAGCAGCATGGATCGTGTCCTTTCCATGAGGAGGAACACCCCACACATGCCGCGATGATTCAGGAATATCCATGGAATAGCGTTGGACTTTCCTACGCTGGTTTCACGATCGGGACAGCGCGCGGAGCGCGCCGGACTATGACCGAGGCGCCCCCTGTTGGCGCTTTCCGCTCGCGCCGTGGACGCGGCGCGTTGTCTTGGCAGCATTGGGGCCACGGAACCAGGAACATCCCCTTTCCGGCCACCCTATCCGCGAGCCGGCCATGCCGGCGAGCGCCGCACGGCAGGGTTGCAGCGCGTGCCCGCCGCCGGTCCATCAGGACCGGCGCGATTTTCCGCCCGCTCGACCGTCCGGTGAGGTGAAGAAGGGGGGACGGCTTACGCCGCCACCCTCGCCGTCCCGTGCCAGGCTAGTCGGCGGGTCGCCGTCGCCGCGTGGTCCGGGTCCAGTTCCATACCCAGCCAGTCGCGGCCAAGATGCTGCGCCGCCACCAAAGACGAACCGGAGCCGGCAAACGGGTCCATGACCAGTCCGCCCTTCGGGCAGAAGGCTTCCACCAGGGGAAGGAGTGCTGCCACCGGCTTCTGGGTCGGGTGCAGTTTGTTGCCCGAATACGGCATGTCGATCACGTCCGGGATGGGGCTTGCCGGGGGTGTGACGTTTCCCTTGGCCAGCAGGTAGGCGCTTTCATGTTCATACCGGAGAAACCGGGAAGAAGATGAATAAGACTTGTGAAAGACGATATGACCGACCATGCGAAACCCGGCCGCCTTCCAGGCATCGGCGAACAGGTCGATGCGGTTCCATCCGTAAAAGCTAACAGCGAACCCGCCCCATTTCAGGACACGGTGCATCTGGTTGAAGGCGGGCCGGAGCCAGCCCGCATTGTCGTCGTTGCGAACCTTCCGCCCGTCCCTACCCTTGTAGTTCACCAGGTAAGGCGGGTCTGTCAGGATGAAGTCCACCGCATTGCGGGGCAGCGCCCGCATGAGCTGCACGCTGTCGCCATTGAGGATGGTGTTGCGGAAATCGGTCGTCGTGTTCGTGTTGCCGGTCATGGTCTCTACCCCTTGTTCCGCGAGGAACAGCCCCCGCTGTTCCTCTGCCTCGCGGCGAGCAGCGGGGTAGCAACGGCAAGGACGGCCGGGCCGGAGGGGGGTTTCGCCCAATCTGCACGGAGCGCAGCGCAGGAAGATTGGGGATACCTGCCCGGACGGCGCCAAAGGCGCGCATCCTTGCCGGCGCGAGGGCGGAGCCATTAGCTCTTTTCTTCTTTTACCGGGCGGGGGCATTTTATTGCGCCCCCCGTGTCATCGTCATAATCTCTTTTCATGGCTCAAACTCCGTCTGCGAAACCCGTCTCCCGTAAGTCCGCCGCATCTGCGAAAGTCGGCACGACCGTTACGAAAGAGAATCTGAAGGCCCTTGGCGCGGATCGGCTGGCGGATCTTCTGGTGGACTTGGCGGAGCAGGACGCCGGGCTCACCCGGAAGCTGCGCATGGCGCTGACGGCGACTCATGCGAAGGACAAACTCGGCAAGGAGATCGAGAAGAGACTGCGCACGATCCAGCGATCCCGTGGATTCCTGCCCTGGGACCGGATCAGGCCCCTCGCAGCCGAACTCGATACCTTACGGCAATCCATTCTTGACGACGTCGCTACAACGGATATCGGGCAGGCTATTTCGGCCATGCGCCTGCTCGTGGAACTTGCCCCTTCCGTCTATGAACGCTCAGATGACAGTTCCGGTTATCTGTCAGATGTGTTTCGGGAGGCAGCCTCTGATCTCGGCGCGCTCTGGGGACGACAGTCTGGCCGTGATCTCGCCTCCATCGTCGGGGATCTGCTGACGCTTCTCGACATCGATGGGTATGGAACCTGTGACCGGTTGCTCACCTCATGCGGCGAGGCTCTTGGCGCATCAGGTGCGGCAATGCTCAGGACCACGCTCCTCACACGACTGCACGACCTCCCTGCCTCCCGGGGAAGAGAGGATTATCGTGCCGACATCGCACGCATGCAGGCCCTTCGTCATCTCAGAGATCTGGCTGACGCCATGGATGACGTCGATGCCTATATCGAAGCTGTCGGACTGAGCGATCACCAATCCGCCCATATCAGCGATGTTGCCAGACGCCTGCTGGACAAGAGACGGCCCCAGGAAGCGCTCGAATGGCTCGACCGGGAGACGGATGAAGAGTCCCGGTTCCGCAGGGGAAACGATGATCTCCGGATCGAAGCATGCGAAGTCGTCGGAGACCGCAACAAGGCCCAGTCCCTGCGATGGAAAATCTTTCGGGAACGATTGAGCCTGCCACACTGGCAGGCGTATCAACGCCATCTCAGTGATTATGATGCGATCGATGCCGAGGAACAGGCGCTCGATCACATCAGGAATTTTCCGGTCAGAAGCGTTGCCCTTTCCACCCTGCTGGAATGGCCAGCACTCGACGCCGCCGCCCGTCTCGTGCGGGAGCACACTGCGGAACTGGATGGACGTGATTACGGAACATTACGCCCTGCGGCGGATCGTCTGTCTGAAACGTATCCCTATGAGGCGACCCTGCTTTACCGCCTGCTGGTCGAAGCGGTTCTTGAGAAGGCGCTTTCCCGCTACTACGCCTACGCCGCGAAGGATCTCGCCTCCTGCCGACTTCTTGCACCCATGCTGACCGCTGCGGATGGAATGGAAACCCATGAAACCTTCATGACCCGGTTGGAAGCGAAACATAAGCGCAAGCTCGGATTTTGGTCATTGGTCAAAGAATAGGAAGGGCAGCAATGAGGGGGTAAGCGGTCCGGCCGCTCTGGAGCGCCCAGACAATGTTTCGAGCCGTTCGCCCGACGACATGTGACAGCCACTGTGCACCCATGGCGGTCGCTTGCTGCACCAATCTTCGCGCTCATTACCGGACGTTCACGGTCATCCTACCGCCGAGAGGAATAGAAATCGGTCTGGGAACAAAGCCCAAGTGTAACCTTTCGGAAAAGTTTCATCCAGCATCGGCGAAACGAATAATAAATCAAGGAACGAGTTCATCGATTGCTTGCACGACGGTACGGATATATTCCGAAGCCTGCCGCGCTTGATCTGGATCGCAGGCGCGAAGGACGCCACTAGCTTCATCAAAGTCGGCATTGTGAACAATCATATCGCGGCGATACGCGATACTATTTAGTTTACGTTTTGCAGACTTATTTTCAACGCCAAGCTTATCAGCGATCGCATTCCACTTGTGCTGTTCGTTCCAAACGAAAGAGAGCCCGTCGGCTACGTCATCAGCCTTCTGAAATGTTCGGAATTTCACAGCCAGCGAAATAATCTTTCTAAACTCAAGAACCTGCTGCGAAGGCGTTACCGAGTGCAAAGCGAGGAGAGACGCCATAGGCACCGTTTCATTCAATAGCTTCGGGCATAGCGGGATGCCATTGGCAAAATGAAGCGTTCCCTTCTCGACGATCAATTCCGAGATGTAGTAGTCGAGCGCAGAAATTGATGCTACCCAAACAAATCTTAGGCTAAAGTCCGCCGCGTAACCAACTCCCTTAAGATGATTATAGATTTCGATTGCTTCCGCACATTGTTGAATGTGCTCTTCAAATCTCTCAAATGCGGCAGTCATTGCTAGAAAGCATCTCTATCTTGGAAGCAATTGCTTCATAAATTACATCGAAAGATTCGATGTTTTTTACGGCCTTTTCTTTGACAATACCCTGAATGTCGTCAGCCTTTAAAGCTGCGTCATCAAGTTTGAAAATTGGAAGATCAGCAAGATTTGCTGTGTGAATGAGACCCTGAAAATCTGGTATACGCGCCAAGGCATACAAGCCCTTATTGTCGGCGGCGAGTTTGTCCGTAAGCGAGAGCTGATCCCCACATAGCGGTCGACCGGTTGGTGGGGGAAGATGTCGTCGAATTCTCGATGGAGAACGATGGCATGAAGAATGCGGATTTGACGGACGAGGGCGAAGGGGATGGCGTTGCGGTTCCGTGGGAGGCTCTGGGTCGTACGAGCGGTCGTAATAGCGGACATACGAGCGCTCGTACGACTTCGGGTTATGGTTTTGCCGACGGGCCGGCTGAGATTGAGATCCGGCCCCGGATTGTTCGTCGACGCGTCTGGAGCGATGACGACAAGCAGCGCATTGTGATGGAGGCCTTTGCTCCAGGAGCGTGCCGGCTGGCGGTAGCGAGTCGGTATGGCGTTTCCTCGGGGCAACTTTATACGTGGCGGAAGAATCTGACCGGGAGCACGAACGCGGAAGGTTTCATTCCGGTTCATGTTGGCCCTGCCGCTTTTGGCAGGACGGTGCCGTGCAAGGGCTTGAACACCCCTGGCGGATTGGAAATCACGTTGCCTGACGGTGTCAGCATCCGGTTTGATGGGTCCTGCGATCCCGATATGCTCTGCCGACTGGTTCATGGATTGAAACAGTCATGATCTGGCCGTCGGGAGAGGTCCGGATCTGGCTGGCCTGTGGTGTGACGGACATGAGGCGGGGGATCCATTCCCTGGCGCTGCAGGTGCAGACTACGCTGGGAAAAGACCCCCACGATGGCTCGATCTATATTTTCCGGGGTCGCAGGGGCGATACGATCAAAGTTCTTTTTTGGGATCGGCAGGGAATGTGTCTGGCGATGAAACGCCTCGATCGGGGGACGTTCGTGTGGCCCCAGGCCAAAGATGGCTCGGTGTCCCTGACGACGGGTCAGATGGCGATGCTCGTTGAAGCCATCGACTGGCGCGCCACGGCCTGGACGGCAAGGCCGCAGGTGGTCGGCTGAACGGGCCAGACTACTTGTACCGGGCCTCCCTGTGCGGTATGATCGGAGCATGTCCAGTCCGAACCCCGGTGAGGCTGAGGAACTGGCCGCGCTCCGGGTGGAACTCGCGGCGGCCCGGCATGCCCTGAGCGCCGCCGAGCAGAAGCTTGCCGTTGCCGAAGACAAACTGGCCCTCGCGGAATCGCGCTGTGCGGCCCTGCAGGTGCAGATCGAGCGCACACGGGAACAACTGGCCCTGATGCGGCGGCAGAAATACGGGCAGAAATCCGAACGTCACCAGAAGGAGATGGACCAGCTCGAACTGGTGCTCGACGACCTTGAGGAGACGCTGGCCGAGGCCAGTGCCGAACGGGCGGCCCGGGAGCGCGAAAAGGGCGAAGCATCCACGCCACGCCGCAAGGCCATCCGCCGGCCGCTGCCCGAGCACCTGCCGCGTGAGGTGATCGAGTTGGCCCCCACCATCATTTGTGCGTGTGGGCAGTGCAATCCCGACGGGCTTGTGCGCATCGGCGAGGACGTGACGGAAGTGCTGGAGAAGATCGCGGCGCCGCTGAAGGTTTTGCGCTATGTCCGCCCCCGCCTGGCCTGTCGCTCGTGCGAAAAGATTTTCCAGGCGGCTGCGCCGGAACTGCCGATCGAGAAAGGACGCGCCTCCGCCAGCTTGATTGCAAGCGTGATTGTCGCGAAATACTGGGACGGCCTGCCGTTGCATCGTCAGTCGGCGATCCTCGCACGCGACGGCGTGGAGATCGATCGCAGCACGCTCGCCGACTGGATCGGACACGGCGCGTGGTGGCTGGAACCGCTGCGGGATCGCATCCAGGCCTACGTCATGAGTTGCGATGTCCTGTGGACGGACGACACCCCCATCAAGGTGCTGGCGCCGGGCCGGGGAAAGACGAAAGAGGCCCGCATCTGGTGCTACGGCCACGATCCCGCCACCTGGGGAAGCAACGAGCCGCCGGCGATGCTGTATTGCTACAGCGCCGACCGCAAAGGTGAGCGGCCTCGAACCCATCTTGAGCATTACGCCGGCTGGCTGCACTCGGATGCATACGTGGGCTACGAAAAGCTTTTTGGTAACAAGGACTGTCAACGGCGGAGCAAAATCCGGCCACCGTGGCGGAGTAAAAGCGGGCCAGCGTCGAGGCGCGATGACGATATGGAAAGGGCCCCGATCGGGGCCCTTTCCATATCGTCGCGACCGTTTTCTCCCGGCTATGGCGGGATAAAGCCGTCGGTGTCCGGGTCGGCCGACACAGTGGCCTGGTTTTGCTCCGCCCTTCTGGCGGAGCGCCGGCCGGCGGACTGTTTGAGGCGGTAGCTGTCGCCGTTCATGGTGAGGATGGAGACGTGGTGGGTGAGCCGGTCGAGTAGCGCACCGGTGAGCCGCTCGGAGGCGAGAACCTGGGTCCAGTCCTCGAACGGCAGGTTCGACGTGATGATGGTCGAGCCGCGCTCGTATCGCTGCGACAGCACCTCGAAGAGCAGTTCGGCGCCGGTCGCCGACAGCGGCACGTAGCCGAGCTCGTCGACGATGAGCAGCTTCACGGCCGCCAGTTCCCGCTGGAGTTTGAGCAGGCGTCGCTCGTCGCGCGCCTCCATCAGCTGGTTGACCAGCGAGGCGGCGGTCGTGAAGGCAACGGTGAAACCCTTCTGGCAAGCCGCCAGGCCGAGGGCGAGGGCGACATGCGTCTTGCCCGTGCCGCTGTTGCCCAGCGCGATGACGTTCTCCCGGCGCAGGATATATTCCGAGCGGGCGAGTTCGAGCACCAGCATCTTGTTGAGGCTGGGGATGGCGGTGAAGTCGAAGGTGTCGAGGCTCTTCACCGCCGGGAAGCGGGCGGCGCGGATCCGCCGTTCGACCGTGCGGCGCTCCCGGTCGATGAGCTCGAGCTCGATGAGGCGCAGCAGGTAGCGCGGGTGGTCGATACCGTCGCGGGCGCATTCGCGCGCGACCTTCTCATATTCGCGCAGCACGGTCGGCAGCTTGAGCTGCTTGAGGTGGTGGGCGAGCAGCACCTGCGGTGCCCCGCCGGTCGTGCCGGTCGGCATCCTGTTGGTCGTCATGCCGCCAGCACCCCATAGTCCGCCGCCCGGGTCGTCTTCACGTCCGTCCTGGGCAGGTGCGGATAGGCGGCCAGGTCGAGACGGGGTGGTCGCCGCTCGATACGCGCCAGCGCGATGAGCTTCACCGCGTCGAAGCTGACGGCGCCGAGCTGTACGGCCTGCGTCACCGCGTCGGTGACGATGGCGAGCGGCAGGGCTTCGAGCAGCCGCAGCACCTGGATGAACTCACGCTTCCCCTTGTTGCCCATACGGGCTTCCAGAAGGTGGCGCAGATGCTGGAAGATCTCGGGCAGATCCCAGCCCTGCAACGCGGCCGCCTGGTCGAGCGCGCCGGGCTTCTGCTCGATGAGCGCGAGATAGTGCAGCGGGTTGGCGACGAACGCGCCCTCGCCATAGCTGCGCGGGTGCCGGGCGATCTCCTCGCCGGCGATGCTGATGACCACCTGGTCGACGAACCCCTTCACCAGGACGTCGCGGAAGCCGTAGACGGTCGGCACCGAATAGTCGTTGGTCCGGTAGCGCACCAGTGCCGTCGACGACACGCGCGCCGACCGCTTCTCGCACGGCTCCAGCGGCACCGCCGGCAAGGCCCGGAAAGCCAGCCGGTCGGCGACGAGCCGCTCGGCGATGGTGTCGGCATGGCGCCCGACATGCCCGTCCTGTCGGGCCAGGCAGTCCTTCGCCAGGCGCTCGTTCAGCTCGTCGAAGCTAGCCGCCACGGGAATGGGCACCATGAACATCGCGCGGGCATGCTTCACCAGCGCTTCGACCTTCCCCTTGTCATTGCCCTTGCCGGGCCGGCCGAAGCGGTCGGCGAACAGATAGTGGCTGACCAGTTCGGTGAAAGCCCGCGTGCGCTCGCGCTTGCCGTCCCCGCAGATCCTCGCCACCGCGATCTTCAGATTGTCGTATAGGATGGACAGCGGCACGCCGCCGAAGAAGGCAAAGGCCGAAACATGGCCGTCCAGGAACGCCTCGGTTGTCTCGCGCGGATACGCCTTCACGAAACACGCATCCGAGTGCGGCAGGTCCATGCAGAAATAATGGACCTTCTGCCGCGCGCCGCCGATCTCGGCCCACGCCTCGCCGAAGTCGACCTGGGCATGGCCCGGCGGGTGCGCCAGCGGCACAAACGTCTCACGGCTGCGGGCCCGGCTCTGCCGCACATAGTCCTTCACCACCGTGTAGCCGCCGACATAGCCATGCTCGTCGCGCAGCCGCTCGAAGATCCGCTTGGCAGTGTGCTGCTGCTTGGCCGGCGACAGGCGGTCCTCGCGCAGCATGGCGTCGATGACCGGCAACAGCGGCCCCAGCTTCGGCTTCTCCGGCGGTTTCGCGCGCCGGTAGCCCGGCGGCAGCGAGAACGCACACATCTTCGCCACCGTGTCCCGGCTCAGACCGAACACCTTCGCCGCCTCCCGGCGGCTATGACCTTCCACGAACACGAAACGCCGAACGGCCGCGTAGCTCTCCAAGGCAAACATCCTCGCCGCCCCAAATGGAGCAGCTTACCACTGGCAGGATTTCTCTCCGCCGCACCGGCACTTATGCCGGCGCTACCGTGGCCGGGTTTGTCACCGCCCTACACACTTCATCCCGCCCATCGCGTTCACGGTCCGTCAGGACGTCTTCCGCTCTGGCAAGCACATGGTCCCGCCATTCCGACAGCCTATGTGCCGGCACCTGCAGATCCCGCGAGACCGTATCCAGACTTTCACCCCGCAGGAGACGCTGAACCGCCCCGAGCTTCCTTTTCGCCGAGAACCGTTTGCCTGTCCTCCCAGCTTCCTGGGCGCGTGGGGCACCAGCACCCTGGTCCATCCTGCCCGTCTGCTCGTCAGTTTTGCTGTCCATTGGCTACTTCCCTTCACAAGGTTCGTAGCGCTTCAGGTTGTCTCAGAAAACCGTGCACCACCCCACTTCCGTGCTCTGTCAGCTTCCAGCCTATGTTATACGCGGAGACGGTTTTCCCGGTCCCGCCTTTATGATTGAAAATGGCAATTCTCGTCGACATCGGACCCCCAAAAGCTAATTTCTCTATCGGTAGCGAGCGTATCCTGGGAATGGAAGCGGCGAAAGCCATGGACGGCCAGCTTTCGCTGGCATCCGTCCGCTCGGTTTTGCGACATGGAAGGACAGCTATATCGCGGCGATTGCTCGGAACCGGTCAGCCGACAATTGGCCCAACTTGGTCGCGAGAGATCGTGCTGCTCATGTCCGCTATGAGGGCGGCTCTTCGAGGGCACGTATGACCGAGATGAGGCGTTAACCGCCCGTCCGTTAAGTTGCGCCTTCAACCGAAGCGGATGAAACGTTGACCGGTTGCATGCTGTCTCCCATTTTTGTGCCGCGATTTGGCTAAAGTTGGACAGTTCGGCGCGTTTTGAAGGATCCCACACAGCACTAGGTAAGAAGATGGACTACGACGAGAGCGATATCCAGGCCAGTTACCCCGAAAAATTTGTGTGTTCTGACTGCTTCGACGACGATCATCTGAAAGCGTTTATTGACGACAATGTTAGGAGCCGACGCTGCAGCTACTGCGGCAAGCGGAGCCGGAGCAAGAAAATCGCGGCTCCTATCGACGGGGTCATCGAGCGCATGTTCGAAGCTATCTCATCCCGCTATGGCGAGGCATGGGCGTCTGGCTGTAGCTGGGACAACGAGGACGATCGCTACATCAACGAGACTCAGGATACGGACGACCTCCTGCAGGAATATGTAGAGTTGTCCAACGATGATTCGGGCGAACTTTACCAAGATATTCTCAGTGCCTTCCCGTTCTGGGACTGGAGCAGCATCGAACCTTGGTCGGCAACGGACGCCCAGGTGCTTCAATGGGGGTGGGACCGGTTCGTCAACTCGGTCAAATTTCAGCGGCGCTTTTTCTTCACCCGTCTGGAGGAAGCGGAGCGGGATCGAGAAGACCTCGACCCTAGCTCTATGCTTGTGGAATTCGGGCGACGCTGTTCGAATAATGGGTTAATTGTCAAAATTCCCAAGGGCACCGAGATCTTGCGGTGCCGTCCGCGAGCAGCTAAAGCCGAGCGGTTCACTAAGGCCCGGGAGCTTGGGCCTCCTCCAAACCGGCTTGCCAAGCAAAACCGCATGAGCCCAGCTGGAATCCCGATGTTTTATGGTAGCGATGACAAGAACACAACATTGGCCGAGATGCCCGATCTACCACAGCTCTACGCCATCGGTTCGTTCACTACCCTACGATCTCTAAACGTACTCGATCTCACCAATGTTCGGGCTCCGAGTATCTTCGATATGACCGATGGTTCTGATTACGATTGGGCTCTCTTCATGAGCCGGTTCTTGAAAGACTTCTCAAGCCCGATTGAACGCGATGATCGCATTCACATCGACTACGTCCCGACGCAGGTCATCACCGAATATCTTAGAGACGTCAAGCTAGGCGGTGGACGGGTTGACGGGATCAAGTATCGCAGCGCCCGCAACAAAAGCGGCATCTGCTACGTCTTATTCATAGACGAGCATGGTGTCGAGCCCAACGCAGGTGATCTTTCTGCCGAACAAGTCGAAAACGAGCAGTGGCGGAAGCCAAAAATCGGCTACACGCTCAAACTCACTGGAGTAACGCATCACTCGCGCAGCTCGAAAAGGAAAATCTTAAAGAATTCCACGCTGGATTCATAATCAGATGCGCGAAGATGAGGGCGGCCGAATTGCCAGCAATACGAGAATGTCACGGCGCGCAGTCGCATCAAAATTCATAGCGCTGCGCTAAAGAAACCAGGAGGAGGCAAATGGTACATGTCTGCTCTGCGGAAAGCAAAACGAGGCTCCGTGCGTCCGGCATGAGGCGGAAGCCGACATGGAGACTCCCCCGGCGCCTCATCATGCGGTGCCACCCGCCAGCCACTCCCTGAGCTTCGACCACCGCCGCCTTCCCCCCTGGTTCCGCACGGCGATGGCGAGCGCCTTCTTCTGCCCGACCAACACGACGAGTTTCCGCCCCCGTGTGACGCCGGTATAGAGCAGGTTCCGCGCCAGCATGGCGTAATGCTGCGTCACCAGCGGGATGACCACCGCCGGATATTCCGATCCCTGGCTTTTGTGGATAGTCGTCGCGTAGGCCAGCACCAGTTGTCAGTGCTGGATGTAATCTCCCCAAAACGGCTGGCTGAAATTTCCCCAGTTTGACCGAGGATCGTCCTGGCGGGGGCATGCCCCCGCCAGGACGATCGTTCCCCAAATA
>NZ_JABEQJ010000048.1 GCF_014174255.1 Gluconacetobacter sacchari | reverse complement strand
GCCAAGACAAAGGGCAAGGTCGAGCGGCCGTTCCGGTATATCCGGCAGGATTTCTTCCTCGGGCAGAGTTTTCGTGACCTTGATGAACTCAATGCCCGCTTCGACGACTGGCGGCGCTCCATCGCCAAGACCAGCCCGCGTCTCAAGACGATGGTCTGACCGATGTCTCGGGCGGCGGACGGTCCGGTATGGCTTCAACCGTCTCTGGCGCTGACGGTGCGGCCGCGCCTGGCGCCCGACGCGCCGCCGCTCGCCCGGACCCTGAACACTCAGGACGGGCACCTTGTCCGTGACGACGCCGATGCCATCGTCTCCGCAGAGCTGACGATCCGCGAGCAGTCTCGGGGCAGTCATGAACACGACAGTGCTTCGCCGACCAGGACCTGATCGAGGTCCAGTTCGCCGATACGCGCCAGTTCCAGGGCCGCGACGAAGGTGCCGGCAAGCGCCGCCCGGCGGCGCACTGTTAAATCCGGCCCGTCGGGCAACACCGGCAGGAATTGCGCCCAGCCCTGGGTAACGGCGCCGGTCGTCAGCACGCCGCGGATCCGCGCCAGGGCATCGCTGATGGTCCACAGACCGAGCGGCTGAAGCCGCAGCGCCGCCGGCGCGTTCCCAGAAAGGTCATGTTCCAGCACGGTCAGGCAGGCCGCCATCAGTTCGAAATAGCTACTCGCCGGCCGGCTCGCGACAGCGGACGACCCGCCCGCAGTGGTGCCGGCAAAGACGTCGCGCCCGAGTTGCGGCCGGCGCGCCAGCCAATCGGCGGCCGCCCGCATCCGCAGCAGCTCCTCAAGCTGGCCGACGGTGCGGCGCGCCTCCTGTTCGGCATCCTCACGCTCCGCGCTTGCTCCGAAGATCAGCCGTGAGCGCAGGAGCACCAGCCGCGCTGCCCAGGTCACCCAGTCGGCCCGCCGCTCCAACGGCACCGTGTGCTGGGCAGCGGCCAGGCCGGCGACGAACTGGGCGGCGAGGTCGGCCACCGACATCACCCCAAGATCGATGCGTTGGCGCTCGGCGAGTTCGAGCAGCAGATCGAGCGGCCCGTCATAGCCGGCCAGATGCAGCTCGGGCATCCCGGGTGAGCGGGCTGGCCGCTCCCAGTCCGCGTCCGACTCAGGCGCCATCGCGGGCCGGCTGCATCGCCAATTCCAGCGCCGGCCAATCGGAGCGGATCCGCTGCAACGCCCGCCACGGCGTCCAGTCGGCGGAGACGAAACCGATCTCCAGCCGCGCACTATGGCGCCGCCGGCGATCGGCGCGCTCGGCCACGGTCACCTGACGCAACGGCCAGGTGGTGCCCCAGTGCTCCCACAGCCAGCGGCGGGCGGTCGGCGCATCCTCGCCCAGCTGCAGGATACGCTCCGGCACCGGCACCAGCCGATGGAGGTCGAACGGGCAACCGGTCTGTGCCCGGGCGCGCAGTGCCCGGGCTTCGCCGGCCTGGCGCAGCAGCCGGGCCAGGGTGCGCGCCGCCGGTCCCTCCTGCGCCATCGGTGCCAGCAGCCGGGTTTCTTCATAATCCCAGTCGATCAGCCACGGAATCAGGCCGGGGCCGCGGGCGGCAGCACGAAAACGTGCCACCTCCTCCCCTGGGCCGCTGATGGTCAGCCGGGTAGCAATCCAGTCCGGCATCGCCAGGGCCAGGATCTCGGCCTCGCTCACCCGGCCCCCGCTTTGGCGCGGCGCAGCAGCCGCCGCACCATGTCGGCCGACAGCCGATCGCCCAGGCGGTCGGCACGGGAGATGCTGGTGAACAGGGCTCCGAAACGGCGTTGTCCGCGCCGGCGCCATAGCTCGACCGCCTCGACCGCGCATGCGGACTCGCCCGGCCGGCGCGCCAGCTCTCGTACCGCCGGCATAGTGGTGAAGGGCGCGGAGGTGGTCACCCGCAGGTCGCCGCCGGCCAGCGGTTCGAGATGCTCGACATCGAGCGCCGCCAGCGCCGCGCCAGTGAAGCGTTCCGCCGCCAGCAGCAGCAGCGCGCGGTCTCGACTGCCGCGCAGGCTGTGGTCGTAGCCGGCTGCCGCCCGCCGCAAGGCGGCGGCCGGATCGGGCGGCCGCGCCTTGACCCGGCCGCGAGCGATGGCGCGAACGATACGCTCGTCGCGCGCCCACAGGAAACCGGCAGCACGCTGCTGACCGGCGAGGGCGGCGCAATCCACCCGCAGGCTGGCCTGACTGCGGCCGCCCCGGGCCCGCGCTTGCAGCCATGCCGCTGCCGCCGCCGGATCGACCGGCAGTGGCGCCAGATCGCGCGCTGCGCACCAGGCGACAAAGGCCGACCAACTGGTGGTGTAGGTGGCGCGGGTCGCTGCGTTCATCGATGCCAGGCCCTGCGCCGTCATTGCAGATCTTCGAACGTGACGGGGTGGCCGGGAGCGAATTCCGGAAGCGCAGCCGGCACCACGGTGAAGCCCGCTGCGCGCAGCAGCGCAATCAGGCCTCCCTCGCCACCGAAATGCCCCGCGCCGGCAAGCACCACCGCCCGACCGCGCCGCAACTCCCGCACCAGCACGGGCAACCAGTCGCGATTGCGCTCCACGACCAACGCCTGATGGGCGGCTTCCGCCAAAGCCACCGAGACACCTGCTATATGGTACCCCGCGAGTTGGTCGAAGGCGCCCCGGTTCACCAAGCCGAGAAACCCGGGGTCTTCCTCAGCCGCCGGATGACCGGCCAGGATAGACGCGATGACTGCGCGCCAGAACGCCGGCGGCACGGCGCGCTCTGCCCGTGCCTTGCCGTATGGCGTGTCGAGCCACACGGTCGGCAGATGATGGGCAGCGGCGACGAGATGCAGGACGTCATCCCGCGCCGGCGCGTCAGCGCGGGCGCACGGCGTCTCGAGGATCCAGTCCGCCATTTCGGGCTTCGGTATCGCCATCGCGACTTGCGCGGTCAATTGCGGATCGGCAAACGGGTCATGACGGAAATCGGACAATTGGCGACTGCGGCTCTCCGAGCGTGACAGACAGCCGGCGTGGGCCAGCAACGCCGACCGAAGCCGCCCCAGATCGAGACCGGCCGCCCACGCGGCGATCAGCATCGGTGCGCCACTCACGATAGTCGGCCGCGGCTGCATGACCCGGTCAGCGGGATCCGTCTCTTCGCTGGTCCCGGGCGCCAATCCCTCGGCCAGCAGAACCCGGGCCCCCCGAAGCACTGACGGACTGACCAGCGGTACCCCGGGAAGCGGCGCATGCACCCCTGGCACCACCACACTGACCGCCCCGTTTGGGGCAGTCACCCGCAGGCCGGCGACGGCACCGAACGCAGAAGGGGCAGCCGCGACAGCCGCTACCAGTAGCGACATGACCCGAAGCGCCGGACTCCACGACCGCGGCGCCGTGGCGCGTCCCCAACCAGCCGCCAATAGAGAGGGGCCGCCCCGGGGCTCCGCCACCGCTGTCGCCCGCAGCCTGGGGCGCCGAGCACCGCAGCCGTGCTCCGATGCGTCAGCCGGGGAGATCAACACGAGTCCTCGGTGTCTTCGACACGCTCTGGCCCGCCGGCAATCTGGCTTTTTGAGAAAGCGATCGCCGACGCAATCGGCACAAATCCGGGCTTCGCCATGGTGCCGGGGAAAGATTTCAGCCGCCATCCTGCTCCTCATTCCCGGCGCGCCTGCCGGTGCACCGAAGGTAGGACAGGGGAAACAGTATGGCAATTATTCGCTTATCCATACTGATTCGTGCTTAAGACGTGGTCCGCCGGGATAGTGCGATGAATGGCTTGAGCTTCCGCCGCCTCCACCGCACCCCCTCCCCCCATTCTTCGCGCATTGTATGTCCGATAATCGTTCTTATCGGACATAGGTTGCGCGGCCTGGATACCCCTGGTACGGTGTCGAAATCCAGCAATTGATGAGAAACCGCGCTCTACGGCGATCCAGTCGCCGCGAAAATCCACTTAATGGTGATCAGCGCGCAGCCATTAATGAGAAAAGTGCACTTAATTCTGATACGGCCCAGGCGGCGCGGCCGTGAGGCACTCCCTCCAAGACCTCTGCACAGGCCAAGCCAGGCCATGAAACTGGCGGCATTCAATGCCTCTCGTTTCGCTGCTTGCCCGGAGGGAGACCATAGGACTGGCTCCGCGCCTTACAACCGATCCGCCAACAGGCGTGCCGAGAGCAAAAGCGTCCGCGCCACCATCCACCGCAACGGCGGCGCCGGCTGGATCCAGGTCCCGGTAGTAAGCAGACCCTGAACCACCGCCGCCAGCGACCAGAGCGTACTGACACCGCGCCACCTGCGCAGCGGGCGGTCCCCCTTCATTCCGCAAGCCAAATCTCGCTCAAGGGCGACAAGATAGGTTCGCCCCACCGCATCGAGGCGGAATCCCCAAGGCCGCTCAGCGCTCGCCTCATCTTCCCACAGATTCAGCGCTTCGTCCCGCAGCAGCCCGGTCCGCACCGGTCGATTGCCCGATCCGCGGCCGCCTTGACCTTGAGGCCCCCGAGCTTGCCCTGCAGGAACTTTCCGTGGTCCGTTTTGATCCGCCCCTGCCGTTGGACCTTGCCGGGATCGAACCGCCCGACGGTCGCTACACGGCAAACCGGCCGATCGTCGGCGCCCTGCTCCACGCCTCCACCGGCTACATGATCGGCGACATCCCGGCCGGCCAGGAACTGATCGACCTCGACGTCAACCAAGGCGAGCCCCGCTTCGCCACATAGCTACGCCATCGCCCATCCGCCGGCTCGAAACGCTGACCGTTGAAGGGATACCACTGGCACCCGTCGGCAGCCCGCGCCGAGAACGTCGTCGTCTATCGGGCGGACATAGGGGTGAGCGGACACATAATCCAGTGCCAGTTAATCAACATTGTAAACGGAGACCGACATTTTAACAGGAACGATGTCACTCCGCTTTAGGTCCTGACTTACCAGATTTTTTATGTCCGCCTCAGAAAGAGGCGCTTCTTTTTTCCTATAAATCAGAAGTTTATATTCTGGATTCTTCCAATCTTCTGACGAATCGGCTGGCACATACATAAAAGCGCTATCGATTCTGTTATTTGTGTCGAATGAAACACCAGCACGAAAGTCGCACTCATGGTAATGACATGCAAGGAACACGCTGTCACCGTTTAAGTCTATCCTGTCGCGCGGCACACCACCGAGATTGCCGATCAAGACCTCGTGCACGGTGTAAGTGTGACCCCGAAACTTATAAAGTCCATGCCCGACAAAGTCGGATATCACCTTAGAAAGTCTTGGCGAAATCAAGACATTTACATTGTCACATGCCTTTACGTTGCCCAAACTACATATACTCTTCCCGCAGGCTCCGCTCGATGTCGCGAGAACCCCAGCCAACAGTAAGAGTGATACTTTACCGAGACCCATGCTATAATCCTTTCGCATGCATCTCTCCTGCCGCAATATCATTACTTATGAAGCTCGCCTCCTCGCCTCGACGCGTTAAGTCACCTGGTGGAGGATGAGCCCCCGGCAAATAGAAGTTGTTAAGATCAGAAACTGCCTTTTGCCAATCGAGTTTCCCAACATCTCCCCAGAACGTTGGAGCACTCGCTGTCGAAGGATATTGATAATAGATACTTACCAGCGCAGTTTTCGTTCCGAGGCTAAGGTCAGCGAAATCGCGCCCGGAAATCCCGTTAAAGAATGAGGCCACTTTGGAGACTTGCTTCGTAATAAAGGCAGTATCCAGCTGAGAAAGCTCGGCATCGCTGAGCGTCAGGGGATGCTGCTGGACATATTTATCCGCCTCGTCACCTTGCATCCCGAAATACGGAGCTAGTTTGTCTATTGTGGATTGGTCCACGCCCGCCGCCTGTAAGGACTCTCTCGACTGCTGCCCCAGGTCGATTCCTACGCCTATCGTTGCTCCGGAATGCTCAAGAACCTTGTTATTTCCGTCTTTCGGAAGATAGACATGATCGATTTTACCTTCTTTCCTTTCAATGAAAGAAGTATCGACGTTGTATTTGTTCTCATTTCTTATTATGTGGGCAATCGCTACCAGTTGTTCCGGAACGCTCTCCGGGCCCTTCGTGCGGTCCGTAAGTTGATTCACATAAGCGGGCGTTGGCGCCTTGCCCGTCACACGGTGATATTCGACGAGAATGACAGCGTGCACGCGCTCGACTGTTGTATGTGGTCCGGGCGGCATCGAAGTTGCACCGGTTCCCCCTCCACTACCACTGCTTCCGGGATCACCATATACGGTGATTTCTTCAGCCTCGGTGGCGGCGGACATCAGTTGAGCGGCAAATAACGTCGACTCGGCCACCGTCGACGCATTAGATGACGACGTTCTTTGCGAGACTTTTTCATCTCCTTTATTTTTCAAATATGTTTCTTTATCTTTCTTATTTTCAATATATTTATCATTGTCATCGATTATGCTGTCCCGCAGATGTGCGCCTTGCGGTAGATTCCGAGTAATTACTCTCACGAGAGCATTCTCCCACTACATTTTTAATAGTAACAAAAGGCCACTAAATGTAACAGCGGTCAAGTGCACGGCACCAGGACGGAGCGAGATGAGCCCGGGCAGGCGAGCGCCGGGCGCGGCCGCAATCCCAAGTGGCTTGCCAACCGAACCCGTAAACCAACGTCAGGATGAAGGCCCCGGCCGGAGGCGCCGTGCCTCGGGGAAGGATTCTCGGAGCCGCGAGCACTGCGCCACTGGTTGCGCGGCACCACGCCCGCCGATGCTGAGCGACAGCACGACGACAGAGTGCCGCCGGCACCGGTCGGCCAGCCTGCCGCCAGCGTCGCCCAGTGGTTCGCCCTCGCCTCCGGCCAGGCGGTACCGAACAATGACGGCAGCCCGGGCACCGCCCGCAAGGCGATGGAGGCCTTCGTCCAGCGCGGCAAGGCCGACAACACCCGCCACACGTGCCGCAGTGCCGTGCGCGCGTGGTGTCAGCGGGGGCCCTCCCTGCCCTAATGGTGATAATCGCGCCGCCATTGATGAGAAAAGTGCACTTAATTCTGATACGGCCCAGGCGGCGCGGCAGTGAGGGACCCACCCCAGGACCTCTGTCCGGGCTCAAGCCAGGCCATGAAACTGGCGGCATTCAGCGCCTCTCGTTTCGCTGCATGCCCGGAGGGAGACCATAGGACTGGCGGCTCCGCGCCATGCAATGGATCCGCCAACAGGCGCGCCGCGAGCAAAAGCGTTCCTGCCGCCATGCGAACCGGCAGCATCGCTGGCGTATAGACAAAATTGTCCAGCCAATTTGACCGCGCCACCATCCAGCGCAACGGCGGGGCCGGCTGAATCCAGGTCCGGGTAGTAATCAGCACCAGCAGCACCAGATCCTCGACCACCGCCGCCAGCGACCGCACCGCGCTGACACCGCGCCATCTGCGCAGCGGGCGGTACCCCCTCATTCCGCGGGCCCAATCTCGTTCAAGGGCGACAAGATGGGTTCGCTCCACCGCATCGAGGCGGAGCCCCCAGGGCAGTTCAGCTCTCACCCCCTCTCCCCACAGATTCACCGCTTCGTCCCGCTGCCGGCAAATCGCCCGGAGCCGACCCGCCCGCGGCACAAACAGACAGCCGAGGTCGGTCCTGCGGCAGCGCGGACAGACCGCCTCCAACAGCCTGCCGTGCCGCCGGCAAACCGCTGCCCAGCCCATGCGCCAGCAGCGCTGCGTCCACGCCTCCCCGTCGCGCATCAGGCCCTCGCGCAGGCAGATCCGGCACCATGCACGCTCTGCCCGTTCCCACAGGCGCGACGCCGGGGGGCCACAGCGCAGACGGGTGATGCGCGCCGCAGGAAAGCCGATCACCCCGGCAAGAACGCTGACGGTACGTCTGTCCCTTTCCCAGTCCAGGTCATGTGCGCTTACGCCAGAACAACCGAAAGAGCTCAACAGCTGCGTCGTGGTCAGATCACTCCTCGCCCCCAGCCGCTCCAACCAAGACGAGCACGCCTCGCCGGCAAACGGACGGGGAACCAAGGGCAGCACCGCACGATTACCCGGGCCTGACGCGTACGGTCCGACGCGCAACGGAGAGTGGCGGTAATCCGGGGTCGACACCATCCCACACCTCGTCGCGTTCAAATGCAGAGAGATCGAGATGCTCCTGACCCGAACGGATCGCGGCAATTGCCGCCCGCTCGATCACTTTGCATACGCCAAGGGTGATTCCCCCTGTGCGTCCCAGCAGCAGTTTGGTAAGCCGACGGCCATTGACCCGCGATGGCGCCCGCAACGGCAAGCTCCAGATCAACTGTGTCACGAAACGGGTGAATGGCTCGCCCTCCTGCCAATCTGGCAATTCAAGGTGCATAAAGCGGCTGCGCAGTTGGTCGTCGGACATCAACGCATGGCGCGTTTCCGGTACCCCAACCCCAACCAAGGCGACCCGCAATTCGTTTGAAAGCCAGCGCAGCAGTTGCAGGAAGCAGCGCTGCTGACGCGCCGTACCCGCCAAAACGGAGTTCAATTCGTCGATGACGATGACTTTGACGCCGACCTCGCTCAACAGTCGCAGGATCGTCGCCTCGCGAGGCATGATCGCCTCGCAGCTGTCTGCCGACGGCACGCCGATCGCCCGCAGCAACTGCGTGAAGAACCGCGGAGCCGTGGGATCATGTGGCATCAGCATCACCACCACGGGATGCAAGCGAACAATCCCCGGCTCCCCGAGATCGAGCGTGACCTGACGGGCGAACTTGCGAATGAGCATGGTCTTGCCCATGCCGCTCCGCCCGAGCAGGAGCAAATTCTCCATCCGATCCGAGCGCGGCTGGACGTAGAGCTCCTCCAGCCGCCACAGAACACGTGCAGCATGCGGATAATCGATCCAACGTTTGGCGCGAATGTGGGCGATCCTGTCTTCATCGCCCAAGGCCGCGACGGCGCACACATCGGCCGGGAGATGGGACCAAAGTTTGGTATCGACCATCACCAGATCTCCACCCCACTGTTCGCTCCTGGCGGCGGCAGCGGGATATCTGCATCGTCGCCGTCCCCCACCTCGTCGCGGCAACCAAACACCGACGGTCGATCGCCTGCGTTCTCGGGGTGTGCAAGCCTCCGTCTCACAGCCATCCGCCTGGCTCGGCGGGTTTTATTCTGCGCTTCGTCCAGCGCGGCACGCTGCGCCTGGATTGTCGCAAAAATAGCGAATTCGTTAACGACACGCTGGCCTTCCGCCCGCAGACGCCGCACCGCTTCCCGATGTTCCCACAACGTAATCGGCCCCCGACGCAAATCAGCATAGGGCACCCGAACATGATCCCCTCCGGGCAGTTCCACGAAGACGGCAGACAGATCACGAGGGTCATACTTGACACGCAGGCGACCAGGCGCCTGATCTAACAGGTGGGCGAGTGTGCCATCCTGGTACTGGATGTTGAACAATCTAACCCCGTCACGCCGCACCAAACGCTCTTCATACGGGAGGAAATCGAGCACCAGACCATGCTCGTCGAATGGCCGTCGCTTTGGTCCGGACTCGGTTCCCTTGGTCCAGAGTACAATCGGGGGCACGCCGATTCCCCGATGCACCTCATGATGGTATGAGCCAAGGATTTCCAGGCCCAGGATGCGCTCAAACTCGCGGAACGACAGGCACGCCCGCGCCTCCGAAGCGTAGTCGCCTTTCGCGCCGACGTTCGAAAACGTCGTTCCCGGCAGCGCCTGGACCCGCTTCATCAAGGTGCCCATCAGCCGTTCGATGTGGCCACCGTAACGGGGGGTCCCGGGGGGACGATAAACAATCTCGACCCCGTGCTGCGCGCAGCCGCGTTCGAATGCCCGGCTGTGGAATTCCGCTCCATTATCCACATGAATGCATGAGGGCAGTCCCTCGGCCGGCCACTCAACCGTGATCGATCGCTCTGCCAGCCATCTTCCCTTCGGCAGCACCGCGTGTGCCAGCGCAAGTGCCACAGACGTCGCCCCGGGCGCCTCCAGAGACAACAGGAAGCCCATCACCATCCGAGTGTAAACATCGAGCACCAGCGTCAGCCACGGTCGCCCGATGCTGGCCCGCGTGACGTCGTCAACCAGCATCAGATCAACCTTAGTGTGGTCAATCTGGACGATCTCCAGCGGTCGCGTCGTCTCCAGACGACCGGAAACCGGACGAAAGACCTGGCCTGCAGCTTTGCTCCCCTCCCGGCGCGTCATCGCCTTTTTGCCATCATACGCCACGACCCGTGCCCGCAAGGTGTTGAGGCATGGCGGCTTGCGATCGATCGCCAGGCACGCCTGGCGCAAATGCCGGTAAGCTTTTTTCAGCGTAGGCTTCTCCCGGCGCAGATACTCCTTCTCGATCGCTTCCTCGATTAATCGCTCAACGACGGGGGCAACCCGCGCGCTACCGCGGCGGGGGCCTCGCGTTTGACACAGCAACGCGGAACTTTGCATCTCAGAGCGAAATTTGCGAAGCAACCGATAGGTTTGTGGAATACTGAGACCCAGACGCGCCGCTGCTGAGGCCACCGCCGCCGCCGAGCGTTCCTGGCTTTCAGCGAGAGGACGCAATACCTCGCTGCGCCGAACGGCTTCCTGCCAGGCCGCATCCTGCGAGGTGTGACTGGATGGAATGCATGTTCTGCTGGACGGCTTCATTGTTCAGCATCCCCGGCGCCGACAAGACACCGTTCTGCACGGTCGGAACGCGTCCACGTCGATCCCCTCTCTATAGCCCGGCTTCGACAGACTGGACGCAGAAGCCAGCAAAAAGTTCGGCGTGACGACATAACGGCTCGCCTGCGACGCCCGCCCCTGGCGCATTCCGGGACTGGGAAAGCGTGACCTGCCTTTCAGATCGAGAGAATCAGCATGCAGGTAAAAAACGACAATTTGTCTCTTGTGTGACGACAAATTGTCGCACTATCTTCGTCCGCTCCCTGGCAGCGAGGCATTGACGATGGACCAGAACACGAACGCATTCGAAGCAGATCCCAGCCAGCACCGAATGAGCCGTCTCATGCATGAAATGCATCTAACGACAGCCGATTTGAGCAAGCTCATGCGCAATTTCGGCGACACGCGGGACTACTCAACGATCATGCGCAGCATCCAGAGAATGCTTTCAGGCGAGGTGAAAGTCTCGGGGGAGATGATGGTTATCCTCCATATGCTTCTGGCCCAGCATTTGCGTCTAAAACAGCATTATCCGAACGTTATGTGGGAGAAAACGCCAGATGGCCGCCACCTCACTGAAGTCGCTGGTTACCGAATCACCCTGGTCCCAGAACGCAATAAATGGAAAATCGTCTGCATACCGCCCGGCGACCAGCACGCCCTGACTTTTGGGAGATCGGCCGCCTCCCTTACGGAAGCAAAAGATCGTTGCCTATCCTACATGGAGACCGCAGAGGGACAGGCCGCCTCTATGGCGTGGCTATAATCCACTCCAATCTGATGCATTAAGCGTTTCGTCCCTTATCGACTTTCGGTACGAAATAGCGTTCTGGACACCTCTCTCCCAAAAAACAGCCGACTTCTTTCTCAAAAACAAATGGCCATTTCTCCGAATAAAATGACCTTATCAAAACAAATGGATTCCCAAATTATTGAAATGTATAGCGAACCGCTATCATTTATTTATGATTTCGACACCGGCAGGCTCGGAGGGTTCGATGGCGTCAGGGTGGCTTCCGCTCAATCTTCAGGGGCTCGTCTACGAATGCGCCATCGACGTGTTGGTCACCAGCGCCAGGGCCGCCCTGGACGCCATGCGGGCCAGCAGCGCGGCCAACACCGCAGCGCTCGAGGCCCATCGCGCTTCCGGCGTGTTCGAAGGGGAGCGTGACGAGCATGGCATGGCGATCTGCGATCGCGCCGAGCTGCACGAGCAGGAAATCGCCTACATCGCGGAAATGGCCAACGAGTTACGCAAGGCTTTTGTCGTCGCCGCCTACCATCATTGGGAGGTCTCCGTACTCGCTTGGGCACGCCGGGAAACGCCGCACGATGCGAACCTCCGGAATCACGCCCAGTCGGTGGCCAAGGCCATCGAGGTCGGCTATCCACCCGACGCCGAACTCCGCCAGGTGAGCTGCCTGGCCAATCTGATCAAGCATGACAGTGACTCCGCACGTCGGGCTCTCAAAAAGGCAGCGCCCAAGCTTTACGAGACCATGTTCGAAAACGTCACCGCCCGTCCCCGTTGGGCCTCGGCGGTCGAGATCTCGGACGCCACCCTGGACTGGGTGTTTGAGGTGGTGCGTAAATCCGGGCCCGGGGGCCATACCCTGCCCCCGCCACCACCGGGCGCGCCGGCGTCGGCACCGTCGGCCACCTAGGACCCATGTCCGCTCCCATCTCCCCTGCCCCGCCGGTCCGGGCTGACCTGCGGCGCGCGGACGCCGCGAATCGGCGCAGCTGGGAACGCTCGGTGCTGCGCGAACGCATCGTCGAACATGTCCTAGTCGGCGAGATCCTGCGCACCCTGTGGCGCTGGGGGGTCACCGATGTCGAAGTGCTGCGCAGCGAGTTCGACGGCTTCGGCTACGACCTGGTGCTGAGCCGGGCCGGCAAGGTCAGCTTTATCCAGTTCAAGACCGGCAGCCGGGCCCGGCCGGGTGCGGTGCCGATCGCCCTCTCGCTGGCCGCCAAGCCCGGCGGCTGCGTGCTGTGGATCGCCGTCACCGAGCAGCTGGAGCTTGGCCCCTTCTGGTGGTTCGGCGGCGCGCCGGGCGCGCCGCTGCCGCCGATCGCGGCCTACCCGGTGCCACGGCGCCAGGGCAGACGGACCGACGGCCACCGCCCGCCGCGCAGCAATTATCGTGAGGTTCCGGCCGCCGCCTTTCGCCGACTGGCGACGATCGACGCCGTCGTCGAGGCCCTGTTCGGCCCGATCGAGCGCCAGGGGCCGCCGCAGGTTCCCGACGCACCCGCCGATGTCTCCTGACGGCCGCCCGCGCGCCGGCCCGGCGATGCCCCAGCCCTCTTTTCCCAGGCTCCCCCATGCTCTCTGACGTCCGCTGCCTGACCAATCCCGACTGGGTGTTCGAGGAACTGCCGCGCCATGTCGATCGCCTGAGCCGCGAGCGGCTGGCCGGCGCCGGCCGCGACCAGGACAGCCTGCGCCGCATCCTCTCCACCGCCCGCTTCCCGGCCGGGATTCCCCTGCATCTGGCGCCGCAGGATCCCGACGGCCCGGAGCTGCGGCCGAACCGGCCGCTGGCCGACGGGTTGACCCTCTATCTCGAAGCCCGGGCGCTGGCCGCCGAGCGCCTCGGCCGCCCGGCGGACGATGCCGCGCTGCAGATCGGTCTCGAACTCGGCCCGGAGCCGGTGTTCGTCGCCTGGCTCGCTCATGGCGCCCGCCCGCTCCAGGCGGACGAGGCCGCCCCCCCGCCCCTCGCCCAGCCGGCCGCCGCGGTGCGCCGCTGGTTCGAGGCCACGGTCAGCCAGGCGGTGCCGGACGCCGATGACCGGCTGGAGACCGCCCGCGCCGCCGCCCGCGCCTATGCCCAGCGGGCGGCCGCCCCCAACACCCTGCGCGCCTACCGCGCCAGCATCCGCGCCTGGTGCGCCTGGAGCGAGCGCCACGCCCTGCCCTGCCTGCCGGCACGGGGCCCGGACATCGCCGCCTTCCTCGCCGCCGAGCGGGGCCGCGGCCTGTCGCCGACCACCCTCGATCTGCGCCGGGCCGCCATAACCTACCTGCATCGCCTCGCCGACTGTCCGGTGCCGACCCAGGACAGCGCCGTCGCCGCCACCCAGGCCGGGATTCGCCGCGACGCCGCCGCCCACGGCCATTCCGCCAAGCCGAAGCGCGCCGCCGCCCTCGACGTGCTGCAGGCGCTGCTGGCGGAGATTGATCTCGCCACCCTCGCCGGGGCGCGCGACCGCGCCCTGCTGGTGATCGGCTTCGTCGGCGCCATGCGCCGCAGCGAGCTGGCGGCGATCCGTGTCGAGCATGTGACCCAGGAGGCGCGCGGCCTCACCATCCGCCTGCCGCTGTCCAAGGGGGATCGCCAGGGTGCCGGCGTCGATATCGCCCTCCCCTCTACCGGCCGCTCCCTGTGCCCAGTCCGGGCCTATCTCGCCTGGATCGAACGCGCCGGCATCAGCGAAGGGCCGGTGTTTCGCCGGGTGTTCGTCCCACCCAAGCGGCGCTTCGCCCTGACCCGCGGTGAACCGGTGATCGGTTCTGAAGCTCTCTCGGACCGTTCGGTGGCCCGCGTGGTGCAGCACTATGCCGCCAGGGCGGGCTTCGATCCGTCCGAGTTCGGCGGCCACAGCCTCAAGCGCGGCGCCCTCACCACCGGCATGCAGAACCAGGTGCATCCCTCCCAGCTCAAGCGCCTGGGCCGCCACAAATCCTACGCCCCGCTCGACCATTATCTCGAGCATGGGGATGCCTTCGCCGAACATCCATTGCGAGATCTGGTCTGATGCTATGCCCATCCAATGAGCTTGAGACGACGAAACACATCCGCAGGCCACTCCATTTGGCCGGTGATGCAACGTTGCATCAGTCCACGTCATCTTCGGTGACGAGCGTCCTCAGCCAAGCTGACGAACAATTCCGACCCCGTTGGACTTAACTCACGGCGCTCCCGACAGGAGATCGACGGCTAGGTCCGAGGCTGAGTCTTCACGGAACGAATCGGCGGCAGGAATTCCAGCGGCATGTGGATAAGTGTCAGTTGCTCACAGCAGCCGACTGGACTCTTCTCTCGCCATAGGCTTGGACGGTCCTACCGCGAATCGCGCTTATCCACTGGACTCAACTCCCACAGCAAATAATATAAACAAATAATCTTTCAAATAGCTTCCGTGAGAACAGTCCAAATTGACACAGCCATCCTTTCTATGAGGAAACAGCGTTATGGGTGAAGTTCATCAATTGCTCATGAAGCATGGCCTAGCGGAAGTTCGTCGTTCCCTTTCGGGAGACGATAAGAACGCCCGGCTGTGCATCGAAGCGGCTCACGCGGTTCTCTCCGACGAGCACTCTCAAATTGGTATCGCCCACGCTGGCTTCGCAATGGCCGCCCTCCCTCATCGCCGCATCCAGGAGACTGTTTGGGAACGAGACGGCGGGCCGATTAAGCTTCTCGTTGAGAGTGGCCTTGATAGTTCTCGCAACCCGATAGGCGTACCATACGGCGCAATTGCCCGTATGATCCTCCTGTATCTCCAGACACAGGCCGTAAAGACACGAAGCCGCGACGTTGAATTGGGAAATTCGATGAACGCTTGGCTCACGGCAATGAATATATCGGTGGGCGGAAAGACCTACCAAGTAGTCCGGGAACAGGCTCGTCGGATCAGCCGATGCCGGCTCACTTTTTTCAATCGAACGGCCGACCACGAATACGTCAGCAATGGTGCGTTCGTACGGGATGCAATTTTTCCGATCGAACACTCCGCCAGTGCTCAAGGTCGATTGTGGCAAGAGGTCGTACGACTGGACGAATCATTTTATCAATCGTTGCTCGATCATCCTCTACCGCTTCGCGATGTCGCCGTCGCCCAAATCTCGAACCGCTCGATGGCAATCGACATCTACATTTGGCTCGCATACCGCCTGCATGCGTTGGACCGACCGATTAACGTCACTTGGGCGGCTCTGCGGGCCCAGTTTGGGCCTGGCTACAAGGAACTGCGGTTTTTTCGTCGGGACATGTTGCCTTCATTGAAGCTCGCTCTCTCTGTCTATCCTGAAGCTCAGGTAGTCGTCGACGAGTCCAAGGGACTTACGCTTCATCCTTCGGCTCCGCCGATCCCGGAACGACGGATTGCCGCGCGTTAGATCTGTCAATTACACCGTTGGACTTTGCTCACGCTGAGCTTGTTCGCAGCTCCTAATTTCTTCCGAAATGTGACCCGCGGCGTGGTTGAGCGCTTGGACTTTGCTCACGGAAGACAAGTCGCGCTTGAATCTGCACAGCCATCCAGAGTGCCCGTAGACCGCGAAAATCCTAGCCAAACGGCTTGGATTAATCTCACCACCTCCGTGATTGCGCAGCAAAATTTCCAATTCGTTTGAGGCGCCCTATGACGCGGTTCCAGCCCCTATCGGGAGCTTGGACGTTACTCACGGCATCTCTCATCTGACACCGTTTCGTCGATAGCAAAGGTTTGGACTCACCTCACGCGCAGAAGCGAAAGCATCCCGCTGCGCACGTCTTGGGTTCATGGAGCGTGGGCATGGATCTGATTCGACAGGGTCGTCTCAACCCGAAATCCTGCTGTTGCCCCATGAAGCATGCTGAGGCCACACTCCCCCATTCCAAGGCGGGCTTTTAATTACTTTTGTTCGCAGCTCTTTGCCGGAGTTCGACGAAGCCACATGTGTGATCAGGGTCTGGATTTCCAGTCCACAACGAGCGCACTTCTTGCGCTACTGCGTCGCGACGCATCGGACAGGCCATGCCAAGACATTCTCCGGCTAACTGTCGATCGGTTAGAAATCCCACCTGCCTCAGGTCATCAATATTAGAAGTCTCGGGCAAACGCCCTGTGCGCCGTTCGAGTAAGCACCCGGCGAGTGACGCCTTGCTGAATTTTTCTGGTCTGGGTCAGCTATGAGGCATGAGCGACACAAGAGATCAGAATGGTACACTACCTGCGAGCCTCGCAGGTA
>NZ_JABEQJ010000047.1 GCF_014174255.1 Gluconacetobacter sacchari | reverse complement strand
CGCAGGCCCAGGCGGCCCAGCAGGCCCTGGTCGCCCGCCAGCGGCGCCAGGCCCGCGACCTGGCCACCCGCACCGCCGCGCGCGACGCCGCGCGCGCGCAGGCCCGTCAGGACACGGCCCGCGCCGCCGCCCTCTCGGCCGCCACGGTCGATGCCACGACCCGCTTGCAGCAGACCGAACAGCAGACGGCCGATCTCGCCGACCGCGTGGCCGCCCTGCGCGCCGAACAGGCCCGCCTGCGGGCGGAACTGGCGCGCGACTCGGCCGCCATCACGCCGATGCTGCCGCTGGCCGCCCGGCTGGCGCGCTATCCCGCCGATACGCTGCTGGCCGCCCCGGTCCCGCCCGACCGCGCCATCGCCGGCCTGCTCGTCATCCAGGGCCTGTCGGCCCAGCTCGAACAGCGGGCCGACGCCATCCGCACGCGCCGCGCCGCCCTGGCGGCGCTGGATGCCGACCTGGCCGCCCGGACCGCGCAATTGTCGGCGCTCCAGCAGCAGCAGGCCGCCCAGCGCGACAGCGTCGCCCGCGCCGCCGAGGCCGCGCGCCAGGCCCAGCAGCGATCGAACGGCGCCGCGACGCGGGCGGCCCGCCAGGTCGAGGACGCGACCCGCCAGGCCAGCAGCCTGCAAGACGCCGTCAACCGGATCGAAGCCCTGGAAAAAGCCGCCGAGGACCGGCTGGAACAGGCCGCCCAGGCCGCCATCCGGGCCCATCGCGCCGACGAGGCCGCGACCGCCCGCGCCCGCGCCGCCGCCATCGCCCAGGGGCCAGGGCCCGGGCTCAGCGCGCGCGCCCCCGGCACCCCGGCCGGCCGGGGCGCGCCGGTCCCCGGCACGATCGTCACCGCCTGGGGCACCACGACCGAGTCCGGCCCCGCCACCGGCATCACCTATGCCCCGCCCTCCGGCGCCACCGTGCGCGCGCCATGCGCGGGACAGGTCGATTTCGCCGGCGTGTTCCGCTCGTACGGCCAGATGATCATCCTCGATTGCGGCCGTCACGACCGCTTCGTCCTGGCCGGGCTCGGGGCGCTGGCGGTCTCGACCGGCCAGGCGCTGGCGCATGGCGCGCCGGTGGGCCGCATGCCCGACTGGGCCGGCCAGGGCGCCCGGCCGACCCTGTTCGTGCAATTGCGCCACGGCGGCGGGGCGGTCGATCCCGCCCCGTTTCTATAGCGCCGCTCTCGACGGTTTCCGCCGGGCGCAAGTTCGGTATAAGATCGCCGAAATGACGATGGTCCGTGCCTTTCCGACGGCACGGAGCCCCCCACCGTCCACGGCAGGGGCGGTTTCACTCAGGAGACGCACGGTATGACGTTCCGCACCGGCCTGCTGCTCGGCTGCGCCTTTCTGGCAGGCATCGCGGCGGGGCCCCAGATCGCCCACCTCTCCCTCGCCGGAGGGAACAGCCTGACATCCAACGCCCTCGCCGCCAGCCTGGCCAAGGACAGCGACTCGGACTCGCCGGCCGAGAATTTCCGCCTGCTGTCGCTGTTCGGCCATGTGCTGGAACAGGTGAAGGCGAATTACGTCGACCAGGTCTCGAACCGCGAACTGATCATCAACGCGCTGAACGGCATGCTGAGCGGCCTCGACCCGCACAGTTCCTACATGACCGAGAAACAGTACGCCGACCTGCAAACCCGCACCAAGGGCGAGTACGGCGGACTCGGGCTGGAAGTCCAGGGCGAGGACGGCCACATCCGCGTCGTCTCGCCGATCGACGACACCCCCGCCGCCAAGGCCGGCATCAAGACCGGAGACTACATCGTCGCCATCGACGGCAAGAACATCGACGGCCTGCCGCTGGACGACGCCGTGCAGCGCATGAAGGGCAAGCCGGATACCAAGATCTCCCTGACCCTGATCCGCGAGAAGACACCCAAGCCGATCATCGTGACGATGACGCGGGCGATCATCCATCTCCAGGTCATCAAGTCGGCCCTTTACGATTCGACCGGCTATATCCGGGTGTCGGAATTCAACGAGGAAACCGACCCGGGGCTGGAAGCCGCCTACCAGAAGCTGAAGACCCAGGCCCACGGCCACCTGACCGGCCTGGTGCTGGACCTGCGCTCCGACCCGGGCGGCCTGCTCAACCAGGCGATCGCCGTCAGCTCCGATTTCATCCGCAATGGCGAAATCGTCTCGACCCGCGCCCGCCACCCGCAGGAAAGCCAGCGGTGGGACGCCCACGGCACCGACATCACCGACGGCCTGCCGATGGTGGTGCTGATCAATGGCGGCTCGGCCTCGGCGAGCGAAATCGTCGCCGGCGCGTTGCAGGACCATCAGCGCGCCGTGCTGGTCGGCGAGAAAACCTTCGGCAAGGGCTCGGTGCAGACCATCCTGCCGATTCCCGGCGACGGCGCGCTGCGCCTGACCACCGCGCGCTACTACACGCCGTCGGGCCGCTCGATCCAGGGCCTGGGCATCGTCCCCGACGTGGCGGTGCGCGAAACCCGCGACGATCCCGGCTACAGCATCCGCGAGGCCGATCTCAGCCATATCATCAAGAACCAGGGCGGCAACACCGCCAAGCCGCCGTCGCGGGTCGACCTGCCGCCGATCGTCGCCTCCATCCCCAACCAGCCGCCGCCCAACTGGCCCGCCTTCGACATGACCAAGCCCGCGACCGACTTCCAGTTGCAGCAGGGGCTGAAGATCGTCCGCGCCATGGCCAACGGCCCGCACACGGCGGATGCCTCGCCGGCGAACCTGCCGCATCATGACTGATGCGGCTTCCCTGCCCTACCGCCGCAATGTCGGGGCCATGCTGTTCAACGACCGCGGCCAGGTCCTGATCGGCCGGCGCACCGACATGCCCGGCGCGGGCGGCCCGCCGTCCGAGGGCACCTGGCAGTGCCCGCAAGGCGGCATCGATGACGGCGAGGCCCCCGAACAGGCCGTGCTGCGCGAACTGCACGAGGAAATCGGCACCGACCGCGCCCGGATCGTCGCCGCGCACCCGCGCTGGCTGACCTACGACCTGCCTCCGGCCCTGCTCGGCAAGGCGCTGGGCGGCCGCTATCGTGGCCAGACCCAGCAATGGTTCGCCCTGCGCTTCACCGGCACCGACGCCGACATCCGGCTCGACGCCCACCTCCCGGCGGAATTCGACGCCTGGCAGTGGGTCGATCTGGCCACGCTGCCCGACCGCAATGTCGGCTTCAAGCGCCCCATCTACCAGACCCTGGCCCAGGACTTCGCCCCCTACGCCCACCCCGCCGACTGACCGCCCGCGGCCCGGGCGGACGAAACGCCACGCCACTGGTTTCCATAACGTCCGTTCCAACGCGCCCCGACCGCCGGATGTCCTTCAGGACGAGCGGTTCAAGCGCCACCGCATCAGATCGTCGGCACCACGGCCAGCCACGGCCCGAACATGTTCCGCGCCGAGCCGATCCGCCAGGGTCGCGTTCGTCACGCCTGTCGACCGACACAGATCGTCATAACGTCTCAGACCCAGGATGAGATCGCGCATGACGAGCATGCCCCAACGATCGCCGATCGCGCCCATCACAGCCGCGACCGAACACGCCATCCTCTCAAAACCCTTCGACCGCATCGCCGCATACCCCATGAAAGATCGGCGGCATGCCAGGCAGGGCACGACAATCTGTCACTCCAATCATTAGAGCTGGATAAACTCCAGTCATTGGAGTAACCATGCCACGCATCAGCGCGGCCGACCGCCATCGCCGGGCGCGGTCATCGCTGGGAACTGCATGTCGACGAGACGCCGTTCGAGCTATGGACGCTCGACGGGTTCAGGCCACCCGCGCCGAACTCACCCGCCGAACTCAGATGGCGCCAGGAGAACAGACCCTCGGCCCACGACGCAGACTGAAAGGCCACGCCGCCCGACCGGGTCGCCGTGCCAAGATCGCCTGGCCGGAAAAAACCGTCGATGCGCCAAGGGAGATTGTCATTTTACTGGACATCCGGCGCGGCGCGGTCGCCATCATGCCGCCTTCTCTCCGGATAAGGCCCCCGCGGGACAAAAAGGCTCGGACATCATGAAATCCTATATTTTCCCAAGCCTGGGCAGTATCGACAATCTGGTTGTCCAGACAGGCGGATACCCACGCCCGCATACCGCCAGGTGCTGGTCAGGCTGTGCGCGGCCTCGCTGAATTATCGCGACCTGACCGTCGCCCGCGGACGCCTGCCCCGGGCCAAGGCGGTGGATCTCGTTCCCCTGTCCGATGGCGCGGGCGATCGCGTCGCCGGCCTGTTCTTTCAGGCCTGGGCCGGCGGCGCGCTGTCCGAGCGCATGGCAGGCTCGGCGCTCGGCGGCCGGGTCGATGGCGTCCTGACGGAATATCGCCTGTTCGACGAGGACGGCCTGATCGGGCTTCCCGATCACCTGACCTTTCAGGAAGCGGCCACCCTCCCCTGCGCCGCGCTCACGGCCTGGCACGCGCTCTTCGGCGGCGCGCGCACGCTTCTGCCCGGGCAACGCGTCCTGCTGCTCGGTACGGGGGGCGTTTCGCTCTTCGCGCTCCAGTTCGCCCTCATGGCCGGCGCCCATGTGATCGCGACCTCCTCCGACGACGCCAAACGCATCCTGATGCGCGAGATAGGCGCCCAGGAAACGCTCAATTATCGCGATCAGCCGGACTGGGGCCGCGTCATCGCGGAGCAGGGCGGCGCGGACCACGTCATCGAGGTCGGCGGCGCCGGCACACTGCCCAACTCGATGGAAGCCTGCCGCTTCGGGGGCGCGATTCACCTGATCGGCGTCCTGACGGGCGGCCAGATCGACCCCACGAACATCATGCGCCGCAACCTGCTGCTGGAAGGCGTCAATGTCGGATCACGCGCGATGTTCGAGGCGATGAACGACGCCATCACGACACACCGCCTGTACCCGCCGATCGATCGCGTTTTCCCGTTCGGCGAAGCCCGGGAGGCCTATCGCCATTTCGCCGGAGCACGCGGAATCGGCAAGGTCGTCATCGACATATCCTGAGAAACACGCCCCCCACAGCCGACCGTCATCAGCCCGCGTGAAACGGGCGCCGTTCGAACCGTCCAACCTCCTACAGAATATCCCGAGCGGAGATATTCAGCAGCTTGAGGCGGTAAGAAAGCTGCCGCGTGGTAATCCCCAGTTGCCGCGCGGCATTGGAGCGGTTGCCCCCATTATGGCGCAGCAGGGCGATCAGCTCCTCGCGCGAATGGGATGACGCGGGCAGGTACGGACGCAGGACCGGGGCGGGCGCGATACTCGCGGCGGTGGTATCGAACAGCTTGCTCCGCAGCAGGGCATGCAGGTCCCGCGCCGCGATCATCGGCTCCCTGGCCATCAGCACGACATATTCCATGGCGCCGCTCAACTGGCGGACATTGCCGGGCCAGTCATGCCGCGCCAGCAGGGACAGAGCCGATGCCGACAGATTGATGTTGCGCTGATATTTCTGGTTGAACTGACCGAGAAAATGATTGGCCAGCAACGGCACGTCCTCCGGACGCTCCCGCAGCGCGGGAAGCCGGATGGAAATCGTGTTCAACCGATAGAAAAGATCATATCGGAACCGGCTCTCCTCCATCTGGCGCTTCAGCGGCGTGCTACTGGCGCTCACGACACGGACGTCGATCTTCACCTGCCGGCTCGCGCCGATCCGCGCGATCGTGCCGCGTTCCAGCGCATGCAGCAGCCGCGCCTGCACCGACAGAGGAAGTTCGTTGACGTCATCCAGAAAGAGCGTCCCCCCGCTGGCCTGTTCCAGATAGCCGATCTGCCGGTCCCGCGCGCCGACGAACGCCCCGCGCTCGTAGCCGAAGAATTCCCGCTCGAACGACTGCTCGGCGACGGAAACGCAGTTGACGCGGACGAACGACGATGTGCCGCGCGCGCTGGCAGTGTGCAGTGCGCGCGCGAACAGTTCCTTTCCCGTGCTGGTCTCGCCTTCCCGCAGCAGCGGCGAGTCGGAGGCCGAAACCCCCTCAAGCTCGGTCAGCACCCGCAGCAGCGCCGGCGAATTGCCGATGATGCCATGGCGGCTGGACGCTTTGAGGGCTCGTTCCAGCAGGGCATTATGTTCGTGCAGCGCGCGCTTTTCTTCCTCGACACGATTGTGCAAGGTCAGCATCTGCCCCACGAGCGTCACGAGGATCTGCAGAATCGCCACGTCGTCGGCCAGCGCCCGCCTGCGGTGCCGCAGGCGATGGCAGGCGAGCAATCCCACTTCGTTGCGCGGCAACAGGATCGGCATGGCGATAAAGGCGACCTTGCCCGGCGGCAGGCTCTCCCTGCGGACCGCCCGGCCCAGAAACAAGGGCTCCCGATCGATATCCTGGACGATAATCAAGTGTTTGTCGCGCAGTGCGGTACCGGTGATCCCTTCGCCCTCCTGATAGACCCCCCGCGCGATTTCCTCTTTTGTCAGACCATAGGCGTAACGGATGCGATAGGCGGTGCCGTCCGTGTCGCGCCAGAGGATGCGTGCCCGGTTGAGCCCCAGCAATTCGGACAGCAGATGCACCACCTCCCGGCAGATCGCGGCGGTACCCGATTGCCGACCCACCAGGGTCGTGACACTGCGCAGCAACAGCATTTCCTGCGAACGCCAGAATTCCGCCGAGAAATGATCCATGCCGTCCGCGTCGCTCATGCCTCTCCCGTTCGATCGTCATGAACGCCCGTACCCGTCCGGTCGAAGGAAAGCACGGGCGAAAGCCCCTCCCGCACCATCCCCGCTGTTCCGGGACGCCATTCAGAAAACAAAGCGCATCGTCTGCATGGACATCAAACTCGATCGCAGGCCGGCATCCTGTAGCGCGTGGGATACGGCAAGCCCCGCGATATCGTGCGTCCACGTCCAGTGTGGCGCAAAGTTCCAGGCCAGTTGAAGCTGCGGCTCCACCCCGATATAACCGCCTCCCAGAGCCGAGCGCGGCGCATAGATGCGACCGACGCCGTAGATAGCATCCTGCGTACTCTCGCGCCAGAAAAATGGCGCGTGAAACTGCACCGCCAGCCTCCGCGAGACCTGATAGGAAAAGAGCGGCCCGACGCCGACCAGATTCTGATCGTTCAGGCTCAGCGTCACATCATTATAGTAAGGCAGAGGAAAATACGGCGTACCGAACGTACCGACCGACCCGCTGGTCCGGTTATAGTCGCCGCCCGAAAACACATCCGCCTGCACGCCCAGCGACGGCTTGCCCCGGATCCAGGAAAAACTGTAGACGGCACTGCCATTGACCGCGAAGGCATCGACCGCGCGATGCGGCGCGTCATTCGCCTGACGGAACGATCCACCCTGGTAGATCCCCGTCAGGCTGATGGTAAACGCCGCCAGATTACCCCACAGCCGTCCACCGACGCCGTCGCGTCGGGTGCTACCCGCATGCACGGTTCCGGGTTTCGCCGCCGCGAGACCCGCCGTCGGGCCGCCATACAGGTAGCCGATGAAGAACGTATCGAGGAAAAGCTGGCTGGACTTACCCATGAAACTGAATGTCGGAAGCGCGAGAGAACCGTACCCCCCGTACAGCCGTCCGGCATAATTCGTTCCATCCGAAAAAATTCCGACAGGCGCTTTATTTGTCTGAAGAAAATCGAAGATATCCACGCGGAAATTCTTCCATATGGCATATCCCCTGAAACCGTCCCATGTCTGCTGCACGTTCGGGATATCGCGCGCGGACTGCATCGATACCGGGGCATCGAGGAAAATCTGCCGGCCGCCCATCGCACCCATATGGGCGTTGAGCAGCGTTCCCCGGACCTCGAAGATCCCCTGCTGAAGATCCAGCCGCTCGCGTTGCAGGCCGGTATTGTAGCCATAGGTGTTGGCCCCCCCGGCCACGGCGTCCAGCAGTTCCGCATAGATGCGCACATGCGTACCCAGATGCAGGTCCGCGCCATACTGGTTGCGCAGCAGGATCCGGCTCGCATTCGTGACGCCGGCCTTTCCCATGGCGGGCTGGGTTTCGAACACGTAGCGCAGCCGTTCCTCACCGTTCAGGCTCAGCCAGATCGTTCCATTGTCGTTCAGGCGGATATATTTCAACCGATTGAACCAGTCCCGCCGGCGGATATCGGGGGCCGCCCTCGCGAGAAACTTCCAATCCTCCGCCCAGCGCGCCTGACCGTATGGGGCCACCGTGCCAAAACCCGATGCCGCCCCCTTCGCGGCGCCGAACACGCCATACCATGTCGGCCGTGCAGACGCGGGCGGGGGCAGGATGACCGGGCGCGGGAGGGAGGCGATACGCAAGCCCGCAGCGGCCGGCGCCTTCGTCTCGGCTTTTTCCGGTGCATCGGCCAGCGCCGGGCCGGCCAGACTGATGCCGAACCATGCCGCCGGAACCAGCCTGTTCCATATCCGCGCACGCGCGGGTCGTTTCACGAAATCGGGTCCGATCGCACGCATGAATCATCCTTATTATTTCGTTATCGAAATAACATCGTCGCATTGGAAAAGATGTCACAGACCGCACCGGGCCGCGCGCACGCGGCCCGGTCAGACGGTCAATGGGCTTTGTAGGGCAGGAACTTCCCCGACATCGTCACATTGACCCGGTCGCCGGCCGCATGCGGTTCGCGTTCGATATCCAGCCGGAAATCGATCGCGCTCATGATGCCGTCGCCGAATTCCTCGTGGATCAGTTCCTTGATCGCCGGCCCGTACACGCTGACGATTTCATACCAGCGATACAGCAACGGATCGGACGGCGCGCCGCCGTCGAGCGTCCCCTTGCTGGGCGGCACCTGCAACCACGGCAGGGCGGACGCGTCCAGATCGAACAATGCGACGATCTTCTCCGCGCTTTTCGCGCCGAACGTCATCTGCCCCAGGCAGGCCGAGGTCGTCCATTCCTTGCTCTGGCCGATATGCTCGGCCACCGCCTTCCATGTCAGGCCCCTGGCAACGCGGGCGGCGACGATGGCGGCGGTCACGTCGGCACGATTCTTGAAAACGGTCATGGGTATATCTCCTTTCAGAGGTTCGGGTCGCTCTGGACCAGCGCGGATCGCCGCACCAGGAAATCGACCAGATGATTGCGAAATTCGTAAAATCCGCTTTCATGATGCATGCGCTCGCGCGTACGGCTGCGCGGCAGCGGATTGGCCACGTCCTCGGCCAGTTTTGCCGACGGCCCATTGCTCATCAGCAGCACGCGGTCGGCCAGCAGAATGGCCTCGTCCACATCATGCGTGATCATGAAGACGGTCTGTCGCGTTTCCGTGCAGATCCTCAGCAGTTCCTCCTGGATCAGGCCGCGCGTCAGCGCATCCAGCGCCCCGAACGGCTCGTCCATCAGCAGAAGCCGCGGCTGCGTCGAAAACGCCCGGGCGATCCCGACCCGCTGACGCATGCCGCCCGAGAGTTCGAACGGTTTCTTGTGCATCGCCTTCGCCAGCCCGACCATGGCCAGGTAGTGCTCCGCCTTCTCCCGCACCGCGTGGCGCGAGGCCGCCGGTTCGCGCGCCCGCACCGCGAACGCCACGTTCTGCAGCGCGGTCATCCACGGCAGCAGCGCGTGCCCCTGGAACACCACTCCCCGGTCCAGCCCGGGCCGGGTGACTTCCCGTCCGTCGATGATGACGCCGCCGGTCGTGGGCTGCTCCAGGCCGGCAAGAATGTTCAGGATCGAACTTTTTCCGCATCCGGAATGACCGATCAGGCAGACGAAATCACCCTGGTGGATATCGAACGAGACATTCTCGAACACCATCGGACTGTTCTGGCGATATTGCTTGCCCATGTCCGATACCCGCACCAGCACGCGGGGTTCCGTCGTCCGGTGCAGCGGCGCGGAGGCCGACAGATCATTCGGCATAGCGCACGCTCCGCTGAACCAGGGCCAGGACGCTATCCAGCAGCATCCCCGTCGCGCCGATCAGGAGAATCGCCAGGATGACGTTGGACAGGGACAGGTTGTTCCATTGATTCCACACGAAATATCCAATGCCCGAACTGCCGACCAGCATTTCGGCCGCGACGATCGCCAGCCAGGCGACGCCCAGCCCGATCCGCATGCCGGTGACGATGGCCGGGGCGGCGGCGGGCAGCAGCACCAGCCCCAGCCGCTGCGGCCAGCGCACTTCCAGCGTGCGCGCCACGTTCAGCCATTCCCGTCGGATCGTCGTCACGCCGAACGAGGTGTTCAGCAGGATCGGCCACAGCGAACAGATGAAGATGACGAAGATGCCGCATCCTTCCGCATTGCGGATGGTGTAGAGTGCGACCGGCATCCAGGCCAGGGGCGAGATGGGGCGCAGGATCTGCACGAAGGGGTTGAACGCGCGCTGGAGCACCGGATGCAGGCCGAAGGCGAAGCCCAAAGGCACCGCCACCAGCACCGCCAGCCCATAGCCGACCGCGACCCGCAGCAGCGAAGCCCCCAATTGCCAGCCGATGCCCCGGTCGCCGGGTCCATTGTCGCGCAGCGGCGCGCGCAATTCGTCCATCGCGCTCCGTACGAATTCGGCGGGCGTCGGAAAGCCGCTGGCATGCGCCGTGGCGGCATCGCGTCCCATCAGCCGCTGATATTCCGCATTGCCCTCGGGAATGCCGTAGGGCGAATGCGAAACCGTGGGATGGGTGGCGTATTGCCACAACAGCAGGCCGCAGCACAGCACGGCCAGTGAGAGGAAAAGGGAAAGACGTCTTTCCTGGACGGGCATGGCGGCGATCACCGGCTGTAGGATGGGGGATGGAGCGGATCGAAGGCCCGGCCCATGATGGCGTAGTCCGGCCAGTCGTTCCGCGCGGCGGCGGGCAGGGGCAACCCCATGTCGGCCACCTGCCTGCGGACTTCATCGATCAGGAACACCTGTTGCGCCATGTCCTGGCAGGGGACCGCGTCTTTCAGATACCCCCAGCGCGAGAACTGCGAGAGAATCCACACCGCCATGGACGGATAGGGATAGGGCGAAAACCCGGCACGTCGCGGATTGTCGCGGACCATGCCCAGCCCGTCGGCATAATGGCCTGTCAGGCTCTGGCGAATCACGATTTCCGGCTGGTTGAGATAGGCGGGCTGCGCCATGATCCGGGCGGCCTCCAGCCGGTTGGCCGGGTCCTGCATGAAATAGGCGGCGCGAATCATGGCACGCTGCATGGCGCGGTATGTGCCGGGATATTGCGCCATGAACGCGGCCGTGACGCCGAAGGCGCAGCAGGGATGCCCATCCCACAAATCCGCGCTGAGGACATGCAGGAATCCGGCCTGTTCGTATACGGCGCGCTGGTTGAACGGCTCGGGACCCAGGAAGCCGTCGATATTGCCGGCCCGCAGGTTGGCCACCATGTCCGGCGGTGCGGTCACCCGCAGCGACACATCCCGGTCGGGATCGAGACCATATTGCGCCAGATAGGCGCGCAGCAGCAGATTATGCATGGAAAATTCAAAGGGAATGGCGAACGTCATGCCTTTCCACTGGCGGGGGTCCCGATTTTTCCAATGTTTCAGTGCCATCGTCAGCGCCTGGCCGTTGATGTTCTGCATGGTCAGCGCGCGCACGGGCTGGATCGCGTGGCTGCCCAGCCCCAGCGAGAGCGACAACGGCATCGGCGACAGCAGGTGCGAGCCATCCAGCGACCCGTCCAGCAGCCTGTCGCGGATCAGCGCCCAGCCGGCCGTCTTGTGCAACTGGACGTTCAGCCCCTCCTGCCGGAAAAACCCCTTGGCCATGGCCATGATCAGCGGCGCGGCGCAACTGATCGGCACGAAGCCGATCGCCAGGTCCGGGCGTTCCACCGGCACCCGGGCGGTACTCCCCCCGATGATGGCGGGCGGATCGGCCAGTGCCCCCATGCCGCCCCCCGCGAACACGGCCCCCGCAGCCAGCCCGCCGATAAAGCGGCGCCGCCCCCCGGTCATGATCGGCCCATGCGCGCCGCAGGCACACGCCGCCCCCGTTCCGTCCGTCACCGACGACGCGCGAAAGAGATGCCCGCCGCTGAAACAGATATCGTCGCGCATCGGTTCAGACCTCCAGCCGGGCGATGACGGTGTCGCCGCGGCGCTGCTGCATGACCAGTCGCCCGGGCACCTGATCGACCGGCTCCCACGGCATGTCGGGGTGCGGCTGGCCGGATAATGCGAACCCGGCGGTTCTGCTCTTGAGCCGTATCTTCGGCGACCGGTGCCGATAGCCCGCATGCGCGTGCCCCAGGATCTGGTGGGCGATCACATCCGCCTGGCCGGCCAGCGGCGCGATATACCGGCATGGCACGCCATTCAGGCTCACGCAGTCGCCCAGCGCATAGATATCGGGCGCCGAGGTCCGCATGGTCGCCGGGTCGACCGCGATGGCGCAGTCCGTTTCAATCCCCGCCACCCGCGCCAGGCGCAGATCGGTCCGCAGGCCCGTCGCGGCGATGACGATATCGGCCGGCAGGCACGCGGCATCACCCGCCGCCTGCATCTCGATCTCCACGCCGTCACCCGCGCCGCGCACCCCGGTCACGCGGCAATCCGTCACCAGCCGGATGCCCGTCGCGCGCAGACGCTCCGCCACCACCGCCCCCGCCTCGGCAGGCAGCATGCCGCGCAGCGGCACGTCGTCACGGCACAGCAGGGTGACGTCATGCCCGCTCAGCACCGCGTCCTCGGCGAGTTCGCAGCCAATCAACCCGGCCCCGACCACGACGATATGCCGGGATCGGGCGCCGATCCGCGCGCGCAGCCCTTGCCAGGACCGTAGCGTGTTGATGCGCCAGACCAGACTGTCCGGCAGTTCCGGACACGGGATCGGGCGGGCGCCATAGGCCAGCACCAGGCTCCGATAGCGCAGCGTGCCGGAGGTGGTGCGCACCCGGCGGCCGGACGGCTCGATGCCCGACACGACCGTTCGGGACAACAGGCGCACGTCCAGCTCCAGCGCGGCCTCCTCGCCGCCGGCCGAGCGGATATCGCCCAGATCGAGCCGGCGCGACAGCGCCACCGACAGGAGCGGCTTCGCATAGCGATCGGCATCGCAGGCGCTCACCATGACGATGCTGGCCGACGGCGCCAGCGCCCGCAGCCGTTCCGCCACGCTCCAGCCCGCGCTACCCGCCCCCACGATCACCGCGTCCCATATGGTGCCCGAGGACCGCCCCGGGATCTGGGTCGGGGTGGCCGGCACCGCATCGGGCGCGACAGGCAGATAGGGCTCGAAATCGGCTTTACAGACACCGCATAGCGGGCAGGACCAGTCGTCGGGAATATCGTCGAACCGGGTTCCGGGCGGCAGGCCGCTGTCGGGGTCGCCCAGGGCCTCGTCATAGATCCAGCCACAGACGATGCAGATATATCTGCGGAATGCGTCCGCTTCCTCATACGCCGCGTTCATGCCGGAAAATCCTCCGCCGCAAGCCGCGCGATTTCCAGGCGCAGATGCTTGATGGCGGGCGTCACGATCGCGACGAACTGCGCCTCGCGCATGCGCCGCTGCGGGGCCGCATCGCTCAGATACCCTCGCGCGCCATGATGCAGCAGGCCGGATTGCGCGGCCCGCAATGCCAGTTCGCTCGCCCATACGCGCACGTCCAGAACATCGAGCAGATAGTCGGTCTCCGTCCGGTCCGGCGTCCCCGCCAGCAACAGGGCGCGCTCGAGGAACGCATCCAGTTCCTGCCGCATCATATCGGGGCGATCTTCCAGGAAGCGGTTCACATGGCCGAGCTGGGCATCCGCCTCGTACATGGAATCGATGCAACCCTGCACGATCCCGGCGGCCATGCCGGCTTGCAGCAGGATGAAGGGCGCCTTGATGGCGGTCACCATGGGCTGCGCCGGATGGGCGATGACGTCGCGATCCGGCACGAAATGCCGCTTCAGACGCAGACCCCAGGTACTGCTGCCCTCCATCCCCGAAAAATGCGGGCAGGGGGCAAGAAGACCGTCATCGTCCAGGCGCAGGAGAAAGAGAATCTCCTGTCCCGCCTCCCCGTCCCTGCGCGCCATCGCGCCGCAATATTGCCCGGGGGCGATATGGCTGACCCAGGGCAGGTTGCCGCTGACCAGAAATCCCCCCTCGACCCGGCTGGCCGACAGCGCCATGCGTTCGATGCCGGCAAGGGCCTTCATGGGGTTGGACAGGGCCGTTCCGCCGAAAGACTCCCCCCCGGCATGGCGTTCCAGCAGGACGGTGTTCAGCGCCGGGTCGGGCGCGCGTTCCAGATAGAGCCCGCAGACCATGTGGCACCACATCAGGAACCCCGTGCATCCGCATTGCCGGCTGACGGCCGCCATGGCGCGCAGCGCAAGCCCGAAGTCCCGGCCACGGCTTTCCAGATGGGGGGCCAGGGCGCCCGCCGCGCCCAGTTGCCGCATGATATCCAGCGGGTAATAGCCCTGGCGGTCGATCGCGACGGCGCATCGCGCCAGCGGCCCCCGCGCGATGTCCTCCACCCGGGCAAGAAGATCGACGTCCGTCGGAAGAACGGGCGATACGGATGTGCTAGCTGACATGGACGTTCAAACTCCCCTTCCCTGCGGGCGGACGCCGATGGCGGACAGGTTCAGTCCGCCAGGCCGATGGTCATGGGAATGGGGTTGCGTATGCTGTTGGCAACCGGCGAGAAGACATTGGCGTGCTGGACGATGTCGTCGAATTCCTCCGGCGTGGCATCGCCCTCCACCGCAACGCGGACGCGAATGCGCTGGAATCCCATCTGCTCGGGCCTGCGGTCGGCCCCGTCTGCGCCCCAGGCGGCGGTATTGCTGATATCGCCTTCCAGCCACAGTTCCAGGCGGGTCAACCGCACATTGCGGCAGGTCGCGACCGCGGTAATCCCCACCGCGAGGCACCCGCCCAGCGCGGACAGAACGATCTCGCCCGGTGCCGGGGCCGTGTTCTGGCCGAACAGATGCGGCGGCTCGTCCACGACGACAGGGGCATGGTCGCCCACGTAGCTGAGCGTGCGATATTGGCCCTCGCATACCGTATGGACCTTGTTGGTCCCGAACGTATCCGGGTTTTCACGCCCTTTTTGCGCGAATTTCAGCAGCCCGTCCCGATCGATCGGCCGCAGATAGGTGCTGACGGTTTCGCTCTTGGTCATCATGCCGGGCCTCCTGCCCATCAAACCCTGTGCCGTTATGGCTTGGGCAGGATACATTCCGGGGCGATGATTATAAGCGATTTTACTCGTATTTTTTAATATGTTGATTTTTAATCAAAAAACAAAGAACCCCCAAGGGGGTCCCGCTAACTTTGTCAGGTTTGTCCACTTTGAAATAACTATTTTGTATCGTATAATTATCCATTACCCGCGAACGCTGGTGCCATGCCTGCACGGCACGAGGCAGGCATCCGGATCTCGATGGGTGGCAGGAAGCACTGGATGGATATGTCTTCAACGAGCGCCTCTGGCGTTCGTCCGGACACGCGGGCATCGCCGCCCGGTTCAACGTTCACCATCGGGGCCGAACGTCCTGTCGAACCGTGAGATGATCATCCCGGTCCAGCCCGAGGATGAGCACAACACCCCATGCTTCACGAACTGAAGCAGCGATCCAAGGTCATTTGTACGATTTCGTCATCCGCCGCACTACGCGGCGGGCACGCGCAACGCCGGCAGCACATGCCGGTTCAACAGCGGGGCCAGGCGGATCGGCGGCTCTTCCTCGCCCTCCACATCCAGCCACAGCATTTCCGCGATCTCCGCCGCGACCACCGGCGTGCCGTCCAGGTCCCCACGATAGACCGCCGCCCGCACGACCCACCCGCGCTCATTGGCCGCCGGCGCCTCGAAATGGCCCAGCAGCCCCAGCCCCTCCGGCCGCAGCCGGCAGCCCAGTTCCTCGTGCAGTTCGCGTCGCAGCGTCTCGGCTTCGCTCTCGCCCGGCTCCGCCTTGCCGCCCGGCAGCATGAAACTGCCGGTGCCGCGCTTGCGCACCACCAGCAGCGCCCCGTCCCGCACGATGGCGGCCGAAACGACCGAAATCACGCGCCGCCGGGTCCTGCCGCCGCTCAATGCCCGGCCGACGGCTTTTTGCCGCCCCCCTTGATGGGCGACAGCAGGAAGCAGAACGGCACCACCAGAAACGCCCCGATCCCCAGGATCATGAACACCTCGTTATAGGCCAGGATCGCGATCTGCCGCGTGAATTCCACGAACAGCCGGTGCTGCGCGACCGCATTCACCGCCCCCTGCGCCACCCCATGCCCCGACGCCGCCTGCCGCGCCCGCGCCAGATAGTCGTTATAGGGCTGATGGAACGGCGTCATCCAATGCACCATCTGCGTCTGATGCGCCTGGCGGATCTCGGTCAGCATGGCGGTCGAGCCCGAAATCGCGATCGACCCCAGCACGTTGCGCGCCATGCTGAACAGCGCCGACGCATCGGCATTCAACTCGCGCGGCAGCGTGGCGAAGGTGATGGTCGAAATCGGCACGAACAGAAACGCCAGGCTGGCCGTCTGCGCCATGCGGAACATCACCAGGTGACGGAAATCCAGCAACGGCACCAGATGCGCCGACCAGAACAGCGACACGCCCATCAGGAAGAAGCCCGTCGCGATCAGCGCCCGCAGGCTGATATATTTCATCGACCGCCCGACCAGCGGAATCAGGGTGATCACCGCGATGCCGCCGGGCGACAGGATCAGGCCCGACAGGGTGGCGGTATAGCCCATCACCTGCTGCGCGAATTGCGGCACGATGATCGCGGACGCATAGAGCAGCGCCCCCACCGCCCCGATCAGCATGGTGCCGGTGGCGAAGTTCCGGTCCTTGAACACGCGCAGGTTCACGGCCGGCTTCTTGGTCCGCAACAGCCACACCACCGCGCCGCCGATTCCCAGCACCGCCAGCACCGCCATGGTGCGGATCATGGAGGAGCCGAACCAGTCCTCGTCCTCGCCGCGATCGACCGCGACTTCCAGACAGCCGAAACCGATGGCGATCAGCCCGATCCCCACGACATCCAGCGGCGCCTTCTGCTTGTGCGCCCAGGGCGGGTCCTCGACGATCATCGACACGGCGAAGGTCGCCGCCAGCCCCACCGGCACGTTGATGAAGAAGATCCAGCGCCAGGAATAATTGTCGGTGATCCACCCGCCCAGCGCCGGCCCGATCACGGGGGCCACGATGGTGGCGATCGCCGTCAGCCCGAACGCCGCCGCCCGCTTCTCGGGCGGAAAGGTGTCGAGGATGATCGATTGCTGGTTGGGTTGCAGCCCGCCGCCGAAGAATCCCTGCATCAGCCGGAAGATGATCAGCTCCGGCAGGCTGGTCGCCATCCCGCACAGAAAGGACGAGACGGTGAACATGAAGATGCAGATCAGGAAATAGCGTTTTCGACCCAGCAACTTCCCCAACCACCCCGAGATGGTCAGCACGATGCCGTTGGCCACCAGATAGGATGTCAGGGTCCAGGTCGCATCGTCATAGGTCGAGGACAGGCTGCCGGCGATATGCGGCAGCGAGACGTTGACGATGGTCGTGTCCAGGATTTCCATGAACGCGGCCACCGTCACGACGATCGCGATCAGCCATGGATTCGCCTTGGGCTTCCATGGCGTCTCCGCCGGGGCGGACGCGCCGGCGGCCGGGCCGTCGCTCATTCCGTATGCACCGTCGGCACGACCGACAGGCCCAGCGACAGCGGCAGGTCGGGCCGCAATCCCTGGTCGATCAGAATCTTCACCGGCACGCGCTGCACGATCTTCACATAGTTGCCCGTCGCGTTCTCGGGCGGAAAGGCGCTGAACGTCGCACCGGTGCCAAGCTGGATCGAATCCACATGCCCCTTCAGGTCCAGGAACGGATAGGCATCGACGGCGATGTCCACCTTCTGTCCCGGCCGCATATGGGTCAGTTGGGTTTCCTTGTAGTTGGCGATCACCCACACTTCCGGCTCGACGATCGAGAAGAGCGACTGCCCCTCGCTGGCAAAGCTGCCGCGCTCGATATTGCGCTGCGAGATCCAGCCGTCATGCGGCGCGCGGATCTCCGTCCAGCCCAGGTTCAGCTCGGCCTGCGCCAGTTGCGCCCGCGCCTGCGCGATCTGCGCGTCGTACTGGCTGATCCGCGTCTGGGTGGTCGAGATATTGGCCTGCACCGGCTCGGCGATCCGCAAATTGCCTTCCGCCTGCGTCACCTGGGCCTTCGCGGCCTGGAGCGCCGCCGTGGCATAGTCGATATCCTGCTGCGTCGTCGCGGCCCGCGCCACCGCATGCTGGCGGCGATAATCGGTCTCGGCCCTGAATTGCTGCGCCTGGGCGGCCTGCAACTGGCCCTGCGCCACCTGCAGGCGGCCCGGGAAGTCCTTCTCGGCAACCGCCAGGCCAAACTGCGCCCCGATCGCCTGCGCCTGCGCCACCTGCAACGTCGCCGCCGCATTGTCGCGCGCGGCGCGATAATCGCGGTCGTCGATCCGCGCCAGAAGCTGGCCGGCATGGACGAACTGATTGTCGTTCACCAGCAGTTCCGTGACATAGCCACGCACGTGCGGCGCGATGGTCACCGCGCGGCCGGCGGTAAACGCGTCATCCGTCTCGACGTCGTGCCGCGTCAGGAACCAGTACACCCCGGCCCCCACGGCAATGACGACGATAAAGGCGATCAGCCCGACACGGACCAACGGGTTGGATTTCTTCGTAGGCGGTTTTTCCGGCGTGTCGCCCGACCTTGCGCCGTCTTGCTCGGCCATACGATTCCTCTTGGGTTCCAGCTCATCTCGGCGGCGCGGTCGAATGACCGAACCGATCGGTCAATCCATGGCACGAAGAACCCGATCCATCAACCGCCCTGCGTCGCATCCCCGCACCCTCGGGCTAAAGACCGAACGCCTGGGTCCTGACCATGCGGGCATACAGCCCGTCGGCCGCCATCAGTTCGGCATGGGTGCCGCATTCCACCCCCTGCCCGTCGGCCAGCACCACCACCAGGTCGGCCGAGCGCACGGTCGACAGCCGATGGGCCACGACGATGGTCGTCCGCCCCCGGCGCAACTGCCCCAACGCATCCTGCACCAGCGCCTCGCTCTCGCTGTCCAGCGCGCTGGTCGCCTCGTCCAGCAGCAGCACGCGCGGATCGCGCAGCAGGGCGCGCGCCAGGGCCACCCGCTGGCGCTGCCCGCCCGACAGCCGCTGCCCCCCGGGCCCGACGCGGGTGGCGAACCCCTCGGGCAACGCGTCGATAAAGGCCTCCGCCGCCGCCGCCCGCGCCGCCGCGCGAATGTCGGCATCGCTCGCCGCCGGCCGGCCGACCCGGATATTCTCCGCCACCGACAGGTCGAACAGCAGCGTATCCTGGCTGACATAGGCAATGGCATCGCGCAAATCGGCCAGCCGCACGGCGCGCAGATCCACCCCATCCAGCACGATCCGCCCGCCGCTCACGTCATGCAGGCGCGGAATCAACGACAGAGCGGTCGATTTCCCGGCCCCGGACGGCCCGACCAGCGCCACCGTCAGCCCCGGCCTGGCATCGAAACTCAGCCCATCCAGCCCCACCCGCCCGTCGGGATACACGAAAGACGCCGCCTCGAACCGCAGGTGCCCGTTGCCCTCGGGCAGGGGCCGGGCATCGGCCGCCTCGACGATGTCGGCGGGCTCGTCGATCACGGCGAAGATCCGCTCCAGCCCCGCGAATCCTTCCTGCATGGCGGCATTCAGCGACCCGAGCGCCCGCAACGGGCGGGACGCCAGCAGCAGCGCCGCCACGAAGCCCGAAAAATCGCCCAGCGTCGCGCCCCCCAGCGCCGCGCGCCACCCGGCGAAGCCCAGCACGGCGGCCACGGCCCCCCCGCCCAGCACTTCCAGCACCGGATCGACCCGCGCCCGCCCCCGCGCGATGCGCAGCAGGGCGGCATGCAACTGGTCGAACGCATGATCGACCCGCTGCGTCTCGGCGCCTTCCAGGCGATAGACCCGCACGGTGCGCGCCTGCGAAAAACTCTCGGTCAGCAGGGCGGAGGTCTCGCCCATCCGCTCCTGCATCCCGCCCGAGGCCCGTCGCACCTTCCTGCCCAGCCGCTGGATCGGCACCGCCGCGATCGGATACAGCACCGCCGCGATCAGGCTCAGCTCCCAGTCCATGTAGAACATCGACACCACCAGCCCCACGACGGTGACGACATCGCCCAGCGAATTGACGGCCCGGATCATCGCCTCGCGGATCGAGACGGCATCGGTGGTGAAGCGCGCCGCGAGTTGGGCCGGCGCCTCGCGCTCGACACGGGCGATGTCGGCATGCAGCAGATGGTCGAACATCGTCGCCTGCAAGCCGCGGATCACCACCAGCACCAGATTCTGCACGGCGACGGTCTGGCCGTATTGCGACAGCGCCTTGGCGGCGGTGATCAGGATCACCAGCGCCGGCACCTGGTAGAGAATGCGCGGATCGTGGGCGGCGAACATGTCCAGCGCCCGCTGGATGACCAGCGGATACAGGCCGGTCAGCGACGCCATCAGCACGGTCAGCCCGATGACGGCCGCGATCCGCGCGCGATGGCGGCGCACTTCCTCGCGCCACAGGCGCCGCATCAGGCCCATGCCCCGCTCGCGCGCATCGCGTCCCACGGGCCGGGCCGGCGGCGGCACGGGCGGGGGAGAAACCGGGGTCCGGGATGAAACGACGTTCATGCAGCCCTTTAACAAGCCATGGGTGACAAGGAAAGCAACGCCGTTCCCCCCGCGCCCGTCCCGCCGCCGTCAGGCGGAATTCGCCATCAGCCCGTCCAGATGGGCCAGGCACGCCCGCCGATCCGCCCGGCATCCCCCCGCGCGCCACCACGCGCGCACCTCCGCCAGCCGCCGCCCCACCTCCGGGCCTGGCGCCATGCCGGCCGCCACCAGGTCGCCCCCCGCCAGCGGAAACACCGGCCGCGCCCGCGCCAGCAGGTCGGCGCGCAGCGCGTCCCACGCCGGCGCGGGCCGCCCCAGCCGCTCCGCCTGGGCCCGCCAGCT
>NZ_JABEQJ010000046.1 GCF_014174255.1 Gluconacetobacter sacchari | reverse complement strand
GAAGATCGGTGCCCAGGTCATCCGCAGTGTCCGGCGCGTCCGCGTCGCCATGGCGTCGGCCCATCCCTGGCAATACGAGTTCGGGCTCGCCCATGCCTTGCTCTCAAAAGCGGCACGCTGACGAACCAGACACCGCAAGCCGCCATGCCCCCGAAAAACCGCCCTTCCATCGACGGGCGACATTCCCGCTCGTCTGGAAAACGGAAAAGCACCCGCGACGCCCAGCGACACACATCAGATCACGAGCATTCCCACCCGCGACACAGGCTCGGAAGGCCCGTGTGAGATTTCCGGGTGAAAGGCCATACCCACCTTTATTATTTCGACAGCAATGGGGGTAAACGGAAGGTCGGCTTTGTTTAGAGCGATCGGCAAAACGGGACATTCACATGGACGACACTCGCGAAGGCTTTTACCCCATTCCGGTCGTCAAATAATCCATGAGATTTTCTGAAAATCGACGTTTATTCATAAGATAGCCAAGCGCCCGCCAATTGATTCAATGTAATGGTTCCAATCCCACATGGATGATCCGCCAAACACCGCCGATTGACGCATAAATTGGCCGACTATCTCGATAATTATCAATTTGATATCGCCTTTTAAGTGACTGCCCTGCCGACACGGGTTCTCACATGCCCTACCAATTCCGTAATTCTCGTGCTGCTCCATGCGGCACTGCCTTTATGCCGGCAATCCTGACGTGTTTTTATCGCTTCTGACCGGCAGGGCACGCAAAAGCTTCGATGCCTGGCGCGCGGACCACGTCCCCGCGGCCGAGGTCGCCTGACATCTTGACGTGACCATTACGCACAGCCATCCGCTCCGCATGGCAATATCGCCCGTTATTTAAAAGCGTTTACCTTGGCACACTTCCTATTTAAGCCAACGAGGAAACGTTTGAAGAGCGAGATTGTACGGCCAGTTCCTCGCCGACCTGCAGATGTCCGAGAGTAAGCTGGATAGGCCCGGCGAGCCGCAGAAGCGGCAATGATCCGCGCTTCCCCCAAAAATTTGCCACTTGACAAGGTAAGGAAAATTCCTTACTTAACTTGCGATCAAGTTGGGAGCCTGAACATGGCCGCATTACTGAAAGAAGAAAGCACCATCACTGCTAAAGGCCAGACCACGGTTCCCAAGGCTGTTCGGCAGGCCTTGGGCGTGGATTATGGCGGACGCATCGCATTTTTAGTTGATGACGAGCTCCGCGTCTATGTCGAGAAGGCGACGGAAGAGGTGAGCGATCCGGTCGTCGATCGCTTCCTCAGGTTTCTCGCGCACGACATGACCAAGCATCCTGGTACCTCCGTCGTCCCGCTGCCTGCTACGTTGCAGGATCGTATGGCTGCGCTGGTCGGTGATATCGACGTTGACCTCGATGCCGAGATCGACGGGGTCGTCGCACTCTAGTCATGCTCACGATCAATGGTTGGACCATCCTTGCGCATCCCCTTTTCCTCGATCAGTTAGAGAAGCTGACCGGGGCCGTCCAAGCGTTGAAAGCAAAGAAGCCCGAGGACTATCGAAAGAACGCGAACACCAAGCTACTGGCTGCGTTGAACAAGCTCGTATTTGAGGCGATTCCGGCCGACCCGATGGCGACCGTCTATCGGCAAGGCTCTACTCTCGGCGATGATTACAAGCACTGGTTCCGGGCGAAGTTTGGAAACGGCCGCTTTCGCCTGTTCTTCCGTTATGACTCGAATGCGAAAGTCATCATCTTTGCCTGGGTCAACGACCAAACAACGCTCCGGACCTATGGCGCGAAGACCGATGCCTACAACGTCTTCAAAGGAATGCTGAACGAGGGCAGTCCACCGGACGATTGGGCCGCCCTACACAAGGCAGCTTCCGAGACCAAAACGGTCGCGCGGCTAGACGCCGCTTTGTCTACGAAGCCGTAGGCGACGACATGGGTATCCGGAAAGTCAGGTCTACGAGTAACTGCCTGCTGAAGCTGGCGTTTTGTATGAAGGATGATGATCGAATTTAGCTACGGAAATCAGTCGCAGATAAACGACAGCCATGATGAGTCCTTGGGACCTAAGCTTATAATGGCCTCCTCGCATGTGTTTGCTGCCAACTGATCGAATACCGCAAAAGAATGCACAAAAGGAAAAATATCTGCCACCCGCGGGCAATCAATTCGCGAACGGAACACGACAGATGCGAAGAGCAACAAGGTTAGGAACAAGTCGAAGAATATGCTGACCCCGGGGGAAATATACTCCAATCTTGACGACCTCGCGGGGAAACCTCCAGCGGGAGGCGAGTTCGGCTTGGCGTTGATGGAGGCGGTAGGCGCGCCGCGTGCTACGATCACAAAACTGCGCGATACCGCCAAAGACGGGGCATTCTTGTGGGCACGAATGCTCCGCTTCGAAACCACCGGACCGGGAGGGGCGGACGCGGCGCTGGACCGTATGCGTGCAGAGGCTGAGGTTTCGCCAAAGGGACGCCGTCCGCGCATATTGCTCGCCTATGATGGTGAGCGGATCGCTGCCTTTGATACGAGCCCGAAGTTCGACGAGGAGCCGCTGCGTATCGGCCTCGACATGCTCTCTCTGGAAGGCGACGTTTTCTTTCCGCTTGGCGGTCATGAGAGATACGTTCCGAAGAAAGAGCGCATGGCGGACGTTCGGGCGACGCGTTTTATCTCGCGCTTTCATGACGCGGTACGCGATGCGAACCCGAGTTGGACGACGGAAGCGGATCGACACGCGCTCAATATCTTCATGGCGCGGATTCTGTTTTGCCTGTTCTCGGACGATGTCGGCATCTTCGATAAGGACGTGTTTGAAACCGCCGTTCGGCAGTCGAACGTAGACGGCAGTGATCTTGCGGCGTTTCTGCAGAGCGCCTTCAAGTATATGGACACACCACCAGCGAAGCGGTCACCGGAGACGCGCCCTTGGTCCAAGCTGAAGTATGTGAACGGCTCGTTGTTCGAAGAAGACGTGCCTATGCCAGCACTGGACGGGCGTTGCCGTAAGCTGCTGCTTGACTGTGCCGGGTTGAATTGGAAGCTCATCAATCCTGACATCTTTGGCTCGATGCTTCAGGCCGTCGTTGACGTTGAGAAGCGCGGCGAACTGGGGATGCATTACACATCGCCAGCCAACATCATGAAGGTGCTGGAGCCCATCCTTCTCGATTCACTGCAAGCAGAGCTCGAACGGGCTGGAGCGAACAAGGGGCGCCTGCGCGAATTCCTTGAAAGGCTCGGCTGCATCCGCGTTTTCGACCCGGCATGTGGCTCCGGCAACTTTCTGATTCTCGCCTACAAGGAACTGCGGACTCTAGAGACCGAAGCTTTGCGCCGTCTTGCCATGCCGCGGCTGTCGGGTATCGCACTGGAACAGTTTTTCGGAATCGAGATCGACGACTTCGCGTGCCAGGCGGCACGGCTGGGCCTTTGGATCGCCAAGTATCAGTGTGACCAGCAATTAGAATTGGACTTGGGCCAGCGCACCGACTTCCTGCCGCTTCAGAAGGCTGGGGTCATTGTGAAGGGCAACGCGGCTGAGATCGACTGGTTAGAGGTTTGCCCCCCTAATGCAGGGGCGGAAACCGTGGTGGTAGGGAACCCGCAGTTCCGCGGCTCATCCTATTGGTCGCCCGAGCAAAAGGCCGACATGGCACGCGTGTTTAAGGGGCGCGTCAAGAACTGGGGCAATCTCGACTACGTGACGCTCTGGTTCGCCAAAGCGCGTGATTACGCGCTGGCAACCAGCGCGCCATTTGCCTTCGTGGCCACCAACTCGATCGTGCAGGGCGTGCAGGTGCCCGAGCTTTGGCCCCACCTACTCGAAGACCTCGAAATTCGTTTCGCCCATCGCTCATTCAAGTGGTCGAATCTCGCGGCCAACAACGCGGGCGTGACTTGCGTGATTATCGGCATGGGGACGCCAAGCGCCGCACCCAAACGCCTCTTCGACGGCGATACCGTGCGAGACGTGGAGGTGATCGGCCCTTACCTCGCGCCCGGCACCACGGCGATTGTGGCCAAGACGAGCAAGCCGCTCGCACCCGATCTGGAACCGATGACACGTGGCAACCAGCCGACCGACGGTGGCAATCTAATTCTCGACCGTAACGAGCGCGATGCACTGCTGGAGGCGCAGCCGGATGCGGCCCGCTTTGTGCGTCGGCTCTATGGCTCTCAGGAGCTGATGAAGGGCGTCGAACGATACTGCCTATGGGTGGGGGACGACGAGGTCGAAGAGGCAAAGGCCATTCCCGAACTGGCACGACGATTCGAGGCCGTGGCGCGGGACCGCTTCAAGGAGGAGGCGTCCGACATTTCAAAGGCGTTCGCAGACCGGCCTCATCGTTTCCTGCAACGTCCCGGCGCAGCGACATCGCACACGATCATGGTCCCTGGGGCAGCGAGCGAGGACCGTTACTGGCTGCCGGTAGAGGTGAAAGACGAAACCAACATCGTTTCTAATCTTGCCTTCGGGATCTTCGACGGTGCGATTTGGCAGGCAGCCGTCTTGTCTTCGCGGTTGCATCGACTGTGGCTGGAGACGGTGGGGGGGCGCCTTAAGGAGGACCCGCGCTACTCGAATACTCTCGTATGGAATACGTTCCCCCTCCCATCCCTTTCGGAACGCCGCAAGATGGAGCTGGAAGAGCACTGGTGGGCAATCGATGAGGCTCGCAAGGAAGCGGGGTTCGGCCGCTCCCTGGGGGAGCTCTACGTACCTGCCAACATGCCCCGAGCCCTACGCCGCGCCCATGAAGAGCTTGATGAGACGATGGAGACGGTGTTTGGCTCGCGTCGCTACCGCTCGGATGCCGACCGGGTCGAGCACATGCTACAACTCTACGCACGCATGGCGGTGGGAGCAGCAAAGCCGTCCAAGATCAAAGAAGATGAGGTGAACGCATGAGCGAGACGTCAAACAAGGCGGGTGAAAACGGGCTCGGATCTATCACGCTCAATTACGACGGAACGGGCGCCTCCAAGGTCACCGATAGGCTCGGTATGCGCGCTATGCAGGCCAGGGTATGGGATAAGAGGGATGCGCAACACCTACTGGTTAAGTCGCCGCCCGCCTCGGGTAAGTCGCGCGCAGCCATGTTCGTAGGGCTGGAAAAGCTGCGCACACACGCCGTCGACCGTGTGGTAATCGCGGTGCCCGAACGCTCTATCGGTTCCTCGTTCCGAAACACTGGCCTCGCTGCGGGCGGCTTCCACTCGGACTGGCGGCTCGACCTCGACCTCTGTACCGTAGGCTCGGAAACCGGGCGCAAGGTGGATGAACTGATAGGGTTCCTGCGCGGCGAGAGCGGCGGGCAGACGGCGCTGTGCACCCACTCCACCCTACGCGCAGCCTACGCCAAGACGGATAACGTGAGCTTGTTCGATCGCGCGCTCGTTTGCGTGGACGAACTGCACCACGCTTCCTCGGACGAGAACAGCAGGCTAGGCAACCTGTTGCGCGGATTGGTCGATCGGGCGGGCGAAGTAGGGTCCCACGCTGCGCACATCCTCGCTATGACTGGATCGTACTTCCGCGGCGACGGCACGGCGGTGCTTCATCCGCAGGATGAGGCCCGTTTCGAGAAGGTAATCTACACCTACTATGAACAGCTCAACGGCTACGCATACCTCAAGACGCTTCGCATTAACTTCCGCTTCTACCAGCGCAATTACCTTGACGCGATCGGCGATGCTCTTGCCCCCCACATGAAGACGATCGTGCATATACCGCATGTTGGTTCAGCCGAGGGCAGCGGTGTCAGCAAGATGTTCGCTGTGGACGCGATCGTGGATGCGATCGGTGATCGATTGGGCAAGAACCCTAAAACCAGTATCGATGCCACGACCGGTTTTGTTCACCTCACGGCGGAAGGCCATACACTCAAGATCGCGAATCTCGTGGACGACAGCGCCGAACGAGAGAAGGTACTGGCGAGCCTCCGCGCCGTAAAGGACCGCGAAGATGTCGACATTATCATCGCGCTGGGCATGGCCAAGGAGGGCTTCGACTGGGTGTGGTGCGAACACGTTCTGACGGTCGGTTATCGGGGGTCGCTGACCGAAGTGGTGCAGATCATCGGTCGAGCGACACGGGATGCGCCAGGCAAAACGGAGGCGCAGTTTACCAACCTCGTATCCGCGCCATTTGCAAAGGACGAGGCCGTCAGCCGCGCCGTCAACGACATGCTCAAGGCCATCTCGGTTTCGCTCCTGATGGAGCAGGTAATGGCGCCGGTCTTCAAATTTCGCACACAAAAAGGCGCAGACCAGTTCGACGGCTCGCCTAGCGACGATTCTAAGCCTGTTCCGGTGACTAATGCTGGCGAAATCGAAATTGTTGGTATGCCGGAAATCGACGAAAAGGCCGTGGAGGCGATCGAAAACGACTTCAATGACCTGTTTGCCGATGTGCAGAATGACTCGCGCACGCTGACGGTTATGATTAACCCCGACGACCACCACACGGACGTGATGTACGACCTCGTCGTCACGGATGTAATCAGGCGGCGCTACCCTGGCTTTTCAGCAGAACAGGTACAGGACGCGGTGGGGCTGTTCGGCGTGCGCGCCGGACTAGGTCGCGAGGTCGCCAAGGATCCAAGCATTATCCAGACGCCCGGCATGTCCGACGGGGAACAGTCTCTCTTTGCGGAACCGGACGATGGCGCTGGCGAGAATGCCCCGAGTGCATCGAACGCTGGAGACCGGTTTGTGCAACAAGCCAAGCGGTTCATAAACGTGCGGGAGTTGCAGGTAGACCTGCTCGGCGGCCGACGCGACTTCGATGACGCCTATGAGTTGTTGTCCAAGGAACTTTCCGAGGAGTTGCTCGCACGCCTTCACGGCGAGGTTCGGGCTTTGAAGGTGAGCATGACCCAGGATGAGGCCGAGAAGCTCTATCCTCGCATCAAAGAATTCATTCAGCGCGAGGGTCGCGAACCGAACTTGAATTCCCCCAATGGACGCGAGGTCAGGCTGGCAGAAGGTTTGGCCTTCATGCGCAAACTTTCGCGAGAAAAGCGTGCTGCCATGGCGGGCGCGGACGGGGGACATGTCGATGCCTGAAACGATCGACTATCTCAACGACGAACTTCTAATCACAGCTGACGAGAAGCCTAGGGCAGCGCGAACGCCCCTCCTTGCCCGCGCGGTTGAGGTCATCGAACGCATCAACGCGTTCATGGATGAGACTGGTGCCGAGCCGGTCTCTGAGCCAGGGCGCAGTGTGCGGGAGCGCATGCTTGCCAATGAACTGGCTGGGCTGCGAGCTTCGAAGGCTGACCTGGATGGGCTTGCATCTTACGATACGCGTAATCTCGTCTTCGGTGGGGTACGTGTCGTAGATCCTCTCGATGATCCGCTGCTGGCCGATGGCTTTGACATCTTCGAAGTGCGTGACGAACTAAAGCCGATGGCGCGCCCCGACTTCGTCGCCGACCGGCGCCCTTGCCCGGATTTCGAGCGCTTCGAGCCGCTGTTTGATAGCATTCGCAAGGCTGTAGACGGAGGGACGCGCAGACCCCAGCCTTTTCGGCAGGAGCGCGTCGAGCTGGGCGAGTTCTTTGTCCTCAAGGGGCAACTCGTCCATGTTGCGGACCTTCGCGACGAGCACCGGCGCAATAGTAAGCCAGACGCTCGCCTGCGCGTCATTTTCGACAACGGCACGGAGTCCAATCTGCTGATGTCATCGCTCGTCCGGCGCCTTTATGAAGACAAAGATGCGCGGCGCATCGGCACCACAAATGTCGGTCCCCTTTTCGAGGGCGCGCGAACTGGCTTCGTTTACGTGCTGCGTTCTCGATCGGACAAACCCGAAATCCAGGGATTGCTTAAGATCGGCACGACATCGGGGGCAGTGGAGGATCGCATCGCGCATGCTGAAACGCAGGCGACATTCTTGTTCGCACCAGTAGACATTCTTGTTACCTTCGAACTGGTGGGTCACTCGGCAAAGGAAGCTGAACAGCTTATCCACCGGGCGCTTCGATCGTATCATGTTGCCCTGAGGGTGACGGGACCCGATGGACGATCCTTCAGCGCAACCGAATGGTTCAAAGTGACGCCTGAGCTGGTGGAAAAAGTCATAGAAGAAGCGCTCGGTTAACGGCGGCGAAGCGGAATTCTGATGTGCAGTCCGTTCGTGCCTACTTTGGAGAGGTATAGAGGGCTATGGATTACACATAGTTCTCATATGGCCCGCCTGCCGAGATTCGAAGCTCGGCTGATTGGAATTCGTGCGCAAGTCCACTATCTGCCTTTGTCGGCAGAGCGTCGGATGGATTCATGTCGGCTTTCGGGAAACTCTCCTAACCGCCTGTATGACCGGGATGAGGCGAAACCGGTAAGTCCGCTTAGCGCGTGACAAGCAGACAGGCTGCTTTCGCCTCATGCCAGACATCCAAACAGTTATGACGGGTGCCCAAAAGCCGACATCGTTAGGCGCACTTCAATAGACCATCTTTGGGGCATTGCTGACTTTGCCGGCAGTCCTAGGGCCCGAACTCATAACCAGTAGCTGACGGCCGCGACGAGGCAGATGGCGGCGTGGAAGTTAGTGGCATTGCGATCGTAACGTGTCGCGATGCGACGGAAGTCCTTGAGGCGGTTGAACATGCGCTCAATGGCATTTCGCGTCCGATAAAGGACCGGCGAAAAGCAGTTCTTCCAGACCCGGTTGACCTTGGGCGGGATGTTCGGCGCGGCGCCCCTGTCCTCGATCTGTCGACGCACCGCGTTGGTGTCGTAGCCCTTGTCGCCGTGGATCAGCCGGACGTTCGAGACTTGCTCCAGCAGCGGGGCCGCCTTCGTGCAATCCGCGACGTTGCCGCCGGTCAGCACGAAGGCGACCGGCCGGCAGGCGGCACCCGTCAGCGCGTAGATCTTGGTCGTGCGCCCGCCACGCGATCGGCCGATTGCCTGGTTCGGCCGATCGCGTGGTGTCGCTCCCCCTTTTTCCGCCGGAGGCGCAGCGATGGGCCTTCACGGCAGAACTGTCGATCAGAAGTTCGGCAGACGGTCCACCGCTCTGCGCCAGCGCCTCGAACAGGCGCGCCCAGACGCCTTTCGCAGCCCAGCGCTGAAACCGATTGTAGAGCGTCTTGCGCGGGCCATACGCGGACGGCGCATCCTCCCACCGCGCGCCGGACAGCATAATCTGAATGATGCCGCTGATCACGCGTCGATCATCCACACGCGGCTTGCCACGCGTATCGGTGGGCAGATGCGGCGCAATCCGCGCAAACTGCCGCTCCGAAAGCCAGAAAAGGTCAGCGTCCATCGCTCATCTCCTTTCAGAGACAGCGAATCACAGGCCGCTCACAATGGGAATCCCTTTATGGGTCCGGGCCCTAGTAAGCGACTGCTGGTGTCAGAACCTGACATTCCCGGCAGAATTGCACGCGTAGCTCGATATGAGCAGGGCTGGGCAGTTGAAGCGAAAACCCATACCCGGATGTTCAGCCCTCGCTTTGCGCTTCTCGAGAGCGGTCATCCATCCAAGAAGGAACTGAACCACGGGTGATGACCGTTCCGGACCATCCTCGACTTTGCTCCAGAATGAGATTGGCGCCGATCAGCAGTCCAGCGTATCGCATTGCGGCCTCTCGAACTTAATTTCAGAGCAAAGTTGCAACGCGCGGACCCTCGAGCGCTTCTCGAGCAGCAGAGGTCAACTTCCGCCGCTTGTTATAATCGAGCCGGAACTCGTCGAGGGCTTTCACGTCTTCCGCCATCTCACAGGGCGAGGGCTGTGGTATACCGCGGCCGGCGGACATATCGTGACCCGAGCGTTCGGATGCCCGTTTCATTGCGAAGTATATGGTCCGATAGTCCTCGTCAGTAACCGTAACCTCCTTGAGTCGTCCAGTCATCACATCGGGAACAAACCGCACGACCGTCTTTGCGAGCACGACCTCCTCGACAGCGCGTTCCCACGTTTCCCGCAGGTCGGAGTAAAAATCCTTCACGTGACGGCGATACTCGTCGGTATCGAAGTCGGTGATGACGCCAAGGCCTTTAACGCGATCGCGAAGCTTGGCGATACGCGCATTCAGATCGGCAACCCATGGCTCGCTATTCTCCCGCACAATTCCGAAGCCGTCCGCTACGGTCTTGCTAACGACGGTCTTGATGACAGGTGCCGTGTCGCCCGCTCTTGCTGCTTCGGAGACCATCTCGTTGAAGAATACCAGGTTGTGCGTAAAGACGATGACCTGTCGCCCCTTTTGGGCCTCGGCAACGAGCCGGCGCGCGACTTTTCGTAGTCGCAGATGGTCCAGGGATGAGACGGGATCGTCGACGATTATCCCGTAACGGGGATCGTTGCCACCTATCTCCGCCAGGAAACAGGCGAGCGCCAAAGCGCGCTGTTCGCCTTCCGAGAGGATCTGGTTGTTCCTGATCTTTCCAGCTCCCTTAAGGCCTACTGAGAACAGGTTCTGGCCGCTGGAGCTGGAGTCGCTTACCTTGAACGGCAGATGTGCAAGATCGAGAGTGTCGATCTCGTCGATGATGCGTTTCTCCAGCGCCTCCGTCACGAGTTCCTTCCGAAGCGCCGTGATCTGGTTGGAGACTGGTCGTGTCGCGACCTGCGCAAGACAGTCGGTCAAAACCTTCTTCTCGGCGAGGTCGCGAAGCCGCTGTAGCATCGTCTCAAGATCGTGGCCGAGTTTCACCCTGTCTTTGAGATTCGCGAGGCGCGCTCGCTTGGCATCGAGCCCTGCACTGTGTGCTGCGTCCTGCTGAAGCGCCAACGCCTCAGTCTCAAGGGTCCGTCGCTCTTGGGCAATCTCAGCAATGATCTTCGCGGTATCCGGCGCTGCGGGCAGTGACGTCGCCGCTTCATCGAGCAAGGCCGTTCGCAGGGCTCCAAATTCGGCGAGCAGTGCGAGGATCCGAGTAGCGAGATCCTGGCGAGTGTCACCAAGTTCGCGGTATCCGGAGAGACTTTCCTCGACAACATCGATTGCCGGTATGGCGATTTTGCCGATCGTCTCGACGAGCGTCTTCAATCCGTCGCGCCCGCGGTCCGCTCGGCGCGACGCCTCGCCGCTTACAAAGTCGTTGAAACGCGTAAGCCGTTCAGCGCCCGCAGAGGACAAGGGCTCAAGGCAGAGTAGACACAGATCTCCGGCCGCTTCGGGCAAACGTGCCGGCGCCGCCTCACCATCGCCCGTGGCGAACGCGCGCGCCGCCTCGAACAGAATTCGCCAGGCCGGCCCGCCGACATTGGCCATGGGTTCGTCAGCGAAGCTCGAAGTCGCCGCTAGCCTTTCCGCTGTGACGGCCGCTGCCAGCTCTTGCCGCGCATCCTGGAGTCTCTTGCCGACCGCGTTGGAGAGCGCATTGCCGAGATCGCCGAACACCTCCTCGACCCTCTTCAGGACGGCATTTGCCCTCTTGCGCGTTGCGGCCTGTGCGATCGGATCCGTCGCCAATTCGGACTCAAGCGTCGCAAGATCGAGAAGCTCCGTTTTGGAGAGCGATCCGAGCTGACGAAGCAGTTCTTCGGATGGAAGGGTCGTGCTCGTCGAAGCCAGCCGCGCGAGCAGTATGCTCACCTCGGTTCCAGCGGTGTAGCCCGCCGGGAGCGGCACCTTGAGGCGGCCAGCCAGTATCTTCTCCTCGTCATTCAGCGACTGCGCTATCCGTCGGCACACATCGCCATGATGCTCTAGGATCGCGAGCTCTTGGGGAAGATAGGCGATCCGATTATCGCCATCGACGTAGAGTCGGGCATTATGGCTGTCGAAGACCGAAATCTGCCGCAGAACGGAGGGCGGCGGCGTCGCCGGATCCCAGTCGAGCGTTTGAACCTCGTCGTCACCGACACGATACCGGACTTCGACCCGCATCGGTCCGGAAGCCGTCGCGAACACGTTTCCCCGCAGCTGATCGACTGACAGGCTTCGGCACAGTCTCTTGGCGATCCGCGTGTATCCGCTCTTGCCGCTGCCATTCTCACCGTAAACCAGCGTGATACCCTCGGCCGCGATCCGGAGCCGTTGGTCGCCGGCAAGCCGGTCGATATTTTCGACCGGCCCCAGCTGTGCCAGGATCGTCCGTCGGCTGTCGGTCGAGATGCTTCCCAGATGCGAGGTATCGAGCGGACGGAGATCGCCATCATTGGCGACCGCTTCACGCGCTGCCGCCCTGACGTTCGCGAGAATGGTTTCCACATCCTCATCGCCGATCACATGGTCGGCGGCCATCGCGATGCGCCGCAAGCTATCGCTCACCCACGCATGCTGCCCGGCTGCCCAGTCGATCAAGTTCTTGGCCACCAGCCTCTCCCGCTTTTCGGCAAGAATGCGAGACGCACGGTCGCGACGCAACCCGCGCCTGGCGACTTTTCTATCCGCCCTGTATCTCGATTGCGCTGCGGCCATTCGACGCGGGCGAGACGGCAATCTTCACGCCGATCCGGTCCTTCACGTCCTCAACATGGCTGATGACACCGACGCGGCGCCCGCTGGCGTGGAGTTGTTCGAGGACACCGATCGCCTGGCCCAAGCTCGCACTGTCGAGCGAGCCGAAACCTTCATCGATGAAGAGGCTCTCGACGCGCATGCCCTGACCCGTCGACATTTCGGAAAGGCCTAACGCGAGCGCGAGGCTGACGAGGAAGCGCTCACCGCCCGAGAGATTGGCGAGCCCGCGGATTTCGCCCGCCATGTCATGGTCGATCACCTGTACGAGCATTTCTCCACCCGGCACCCGCTCGAGCGAATATCGTGGCTTGAGCTCGGCGAGCCGCACATTGGCATGAAGCAGAAGGCGCTCGAGCGTCATTCCCTGGGCGTAGCGGCGGAACTTGTTCCCTGTGCTATCCCCGATCAGTACGTCAAGCTGAAGCCAGGGCATGGCGGACGCCCGATCTCGGTCGAGGGTCTGCCGAAGTGTCGCTGTCGCCTCCCGGGCGCGGTCGTCTTGGCGGATGACCATCTCCGCCTCGGTGAGGCTTTCTCGCGCCAGGGTCTCCGCTGCGATTGTCTCGACTAGCACGGCGCTCAGTTCCTCGACGCTGAGAAGCGGCGCCTCGGTGGCGGCATGCGCGTCCCGATCGGCGGTACGGGAGCGCAACTCTGCCACGGCCGCGACGATGGCGCGGTCCAGTTCGCCAAGTGAACGGGCTTCCTGGTCGAGGACCGCTATATCCTCAACCGCCACCTCAGGCATCGACGTAGCATCGATGTTCTTCGCCGCCAGTTCGGCTCGAAGCGTATCGTGCCGGGCTATCGCCTCGGCCCGCTCGGCTGCAAGGTTGCCGCTCGCCTGCTCGTGCCGGGTTTCGCAGGCCGTCACCTCGGCACGGGCCGCCTCCAGCGCCGCCCTCGCATCCTCGGTTCTGCGGGAAGCTGCCTGCACGGCCAACTCCAGGCGCTCGCTCACTGTCGCCACGGGCTCGCCAGAGAGCCTCGACGCGCGTTCGGACGTCAGGCGGTCGCGTTCCTGAATCGCGGCCTGCTCGATCCGCTGCGCTGCCTGAAGCCTCTCGGCATCGCGGCCGCGCACGACATCGGCCTCGTGCGTGGCGTTCGTGAGGATTGGCAATTCGGCATTCACCGCGGCCAAGGCCTGTACCTGCGCACGCCATTCTTCGACCCGCTGCGCAAGGGTCGTGACCGGCGCACGATTCTCACGCCAGTCGAAATGGGGGGAGAGGCCGGCATCCAGCTCGGACCCGAGCTGATCGCGACGCTTGACGGTGTCAGCCAGTCGTTCGGCAAGCCGCGTGTCTTCGCTCTCCAGATCACGCAATGCCTGGGTCGTTGCCCGCTCGGTCTGGGCTGAACGATCCAGGGCGGATCGGGCTTCGTCGAGAGCCTGGGCCGTACGTCGCGCCGCGTCCTGTGTTTCCCTGTGCGAACGACGCTGCGCGTCGATCGCGTCGACACGTGCGGTGATATCAGCACGCAAGGCAGACGCGTCCGGGGTGTGCGCGATCCCACAGGCGTCGAGCGCCGTCTCCAGCGCGCTCAACGACGCATTCCGGGCATCGGATGCTGATGAGATCGCCGTCCTCGTCCCGGCAAGGCTGACATCGAGCGTGGTCAATCTGAGGCTGACGGCATCGAACCGCTCGACTAGCACCGCACGCTCCCGGTTGAACGCATCGATCTCGCCGTCAATCTCGCGAACCCGTGCGGCATCGGTATCGGCTCGCCCATCGATCAGGCCGGCGAGCGCCTCCACCGCATGATCCCTCCCGCCGCAAACGGGGCAAGGCTCACCGTCGAGCAATGCCCTGCGAAGGCGTTCGGCAGCGTCGTCGGATGCGGCCGCCGAGAGGGCGGCGGCGCGGCTCGTCTCTTCGTGGCGCGCCTGAAGCACCGGCAGGGCGGCATCGATCTCCGCCCTGCGGGCCTCGGAGCCAGCAAGCGCTGCCTCGAGCCCGGTTTTTTCTTCTTGTGTGGCGCGATCGGCCAATTCTAGGCGATCGAGATCGGCCAAGGCGCGCTCGTAGCTGAGCAAGCGAGGCTCGATCGCGACGAGGAGATCGCGCGCCTGTTCGGCGATCGCAATATCGTCGGCCGCCGCGACGGCAACCGCAGCCTCTTTGGCACTCGCTTCCGACTGTTCGAAAGTTGTCTTTGCCAAAGCCGAGGCCGTTTCGGCCTTGTCGCAATTCGCCCGGGCAGCTGTGATGCGCTCGCCGGTCGACCTGCGCTGCCGTTCGATGTTTTGCGCTTTCTCGACCTGTGACGCATGCTCTTCGATGTCGGCCGACAGGTCATTTTGCCGGGCGGCAAGATTCTCACGGGTTCGATGATCCTCTATCCAGCGCGTCAGGACGTCACGTTGCGCGGTAGCCTTATCGCGCGCTTTCACGGCATCAGCATGAAGAGCGGCACTGTCCGCCGCCTGGCTGGCGGCGGCCACCCGTGTCTCGACCAGCGACGTCAGTGACCCGGTCACTTCGCTGATCCGCCGATCGAGCGCTCGCGCTTCCTCGATTTCGGGTTTGTGTCGTTCACGCTCGGCTTCAGCGCGAACCAGCGCACCAATATCTTCCTCGTGGCGTACGGACGCGGCGATTGCACTCGCACGGGCGGCGTCGGCCGCTTTTCCGAGCACCGCTATGCGCTTCACGAGTTCCGCCACCCTGGCGTCCGCCTCCACGGTCGCCCGCCAGGCAGGCACGATTGAATGGGCGATGCGTCGTTGCGTAAGAGCAACACGGCGCGGTTCCGCCTCCCGGCTTCGCTCGTCCGCGGCTGCACGGTTGCGATCGGCGCCATCGACGAGTTTGGCCAGCTCGTCGGCGCGGCTGTACCAACTGCGGTCGCCCTCGCGGGCTGACACCTCGGCTCTCGTTCGCTCATGCTCGGCGCGCGTGACGACGAGCCGCTCTTCGGCTTCGGCCCGGGCGATGTCGTCGAGCCCGTTCTGCGCGGCGATCCGGATCTCGATATCCGCGAGCGCCTGTCGAAGCATGTCCGCTTTCCGGCGCGCCGCCATGCCGAGATGGGCATAGAGTTCAGTGCCGGTCAGCTTCTCGAGCAATTCAGCGCGGGTGTTTGAATCGGCATCGATAAAGGCGTTGAAGTCACCCTGCGCAAGCATGACGGCGCGGCCAAATTGCTGGGCGTTTAGCCCGACCTTAGTGCGGATTGCAGTCAGGGTTTCGGTGCGCGTGCCGCCAAGCGCGAGACCGGTGTCGAGGTTCGTGAAGGTCTGCACGACGTTCTGCAACGCCCCGTCACCGCGACCGCGTGCGCGCCGTACGGCCCACCGCGCCCGGTAACGTCCTCGATCGAGCCCGATGAAATCGACCTCCGCATAACCATCACTGGCCCGGTGGCGGAGCAGCGCTCGGGGATCGCTGGCTGATACCATCTCGGCCCCCAACGTGCCGATCTGGCCCGAAGCCGCCGACGCGAGGCGGGGGACGTGGTTGAAAAGCGCGAGGCAGATGGCGTCGAGAAGAGTCGATTTGCCGGCACCGGTCGGGCCCGTGATCGCGAAAATTCCGGCCGACGCCAGCGGCTCCGCCTCGAAGTCGACGGCAAACTCGCCGGCGAGGCTCGTCAGGTCCTTGCCGCGTATCGCAAGGACCCTCATGCGTCGATCTCCGCCTGGACCGCGATCACCAGTTCCGCAAACGCTCGGGAAACCGCGGAATCGGGTGCCGCTCCATGCTTGTCCGCGTGAAGTGAGGCGAAGACTGTACCCGGCTCGAGCCCGTCCAGGGCATCGGCTTGGCCAGAGAGGCCGCCCTGGGTCGCAGCCTCGGGGTAAACCGATCGGATGCGCGTCAGTCTTACGGGTTTGCCCTCAATGGCGGCGTGGATGCGCGATGTCACTCCCGGCTGGGGCCGGTCGAGCGCCACGGAAACTTCGACGAAGGGTTGCCGCCCCGGTGTTTCCGGCTCGCCAAAATCGAAGGCTGCCAACGCCAGCGCGACGTCGTCGAGAGGTTTTGGACCATCGGGCGGAAAGGACAGGAAGGGTGCGTGTCGCGGTATTTCGAGAACTGACAGGGTTGACCCGTCGGACCCAATATCAATGACGCTGATGGAGTGCCGGTAATCCCGCTCGGCGACCGACAACGGGAGTGGTGAACCGGCGTAGCGGATCAGCGTCTCACCATCGATGGTCTGCGGCCGATGGAGATGGCCCAGCGCGACATAAGTCGCCCGCGCGTCGAACAGTGTCGCCGCCTGAGCCTCTTCGCCACCGACGACAATGCGCCGCTCCGAGTCCACGGAGACATCGCCACCCGAGACGTGAAGATGACCGGTCAGGACGACGGGTAAGCCTTCGGCCCGCGCGTGCGCGGCGGTCGCGACTTCGGCATAGAGCTCGGCGAGGTCGCCGCGTCCAAGATCCCCTGGACGACAATAGGGGACCGCGCACAATAAGGCGGCCGGCGCAGCATCGTCCCCGGCGAGCGGGATTAGAAGCGCGTCGAAATCGAGTTCGCCGTTCAGGCGCGGTATCTGCCCGACGAGATGGACGCGACCTTCTCCCAGGAGGGCGCCTGGAAGATTGAGGCGTGCCGCAGAATCATGGTTCCCGCCAACGACGATGATCTGCAGCGCCGGGCAACGCGCAAGAGCATCGCGCAGAAAACGATAGAAACGCGCCATCGCCGAGACCGGTGGATTGGCGACGTCGTAGATATCGCCCGTGACGACCAGGACGTGCGCGCCAAGCTCGACTAACCGGTCGAGCAGCCAGATGAGAAACGCATCATGCTCCTCCTCCCGGCCATGGCCGTGGAGCTCCTGGCCGATATGCCAGTCAGACGTGTGAACGAGGCGCAAGCTATTGTTTGAAGACAGAGGCATAGTGAGATCACAGTGCCGAAATCGCGCTGCGCCGTCCAGAGGCCGTGATCGGTCAAAGCGATCGGATGTGACGCGCCGCCCGATGTGTCTCGAACGGCTGCTTCCGTCGCAAGCGGCCATTCAAAATTTAATACGCGAATGTCCCGGCTTGGTCGGTAGCAGTCATGAAAGTGAACGCTGCGAATGGCTGCTTTCGATCTCGCATTACCGATAGCCGACTATCCTCTCTCCCCCATTGCCGTCATCCCGACAAAGCACTTTCTCAGGAGTTTCTACATGCCCGAGGGCAGTGTCTCCTCCCCTGTCCTTTCTCCTACGCCCGCTTATGCCCCGGCACGCCGGAGCCCGCCCTTGTACGCCCGCATACAGGAGAGTTGGTTGCGGGTGTCATGGACCCCGATTTGAACCTACGGGTATTAAGCCCTTGAAATAATTAAAAGTTTGATAGCGCGTGGTGTGTGGCGCAACAAAAAACCCCGCCTAGTCAGTGACTTAGCGGGGTTTTGGATGTGTTTTTGGTTGCGGGGGCCTGCAACCAATGTAGCCTGCGACTTGTCAGCGGGTTCGTTGAACGTTTGGCAGCGTAGCTAAACGACTGAAGAAATGGAAAGCTCTTTTGGTCGATAGCAATGTGCCCCTTCACAACCCCAGAACCGAAAGGCCCGGATGATGATCGTCCGGTAGCCTCCCCTGCGGCCAATGAAAAAGCGAGGCACCGATATCGATCGGCAGATCGTTGATTGAGGCAACGCGGCGCCGCATCAGGCCGTTTTCATCCGACTCCCAGTTCTCGTTGCCGCAGGACCGGAACCACCGCCCCTTCTCGTCATGCCATTCATAGGCAAAATGCACCGCGATCCTGTTCTCCCGGAATGCCCAGACCTCCTTCGTCAACCGATACTCATGCTCACGTGCCCATTTGCAGGTCAGAAGATCGACGATCCCATCCCCCTCCCGCACGAATGTCTCCCGATTGCGCCACTGGCCGCCGGGGGTGCTCATAGCAATTCCACTTCGCTCAAACCCAGGTCGGGTTTGAGCCGAAACTCGGCCCCCCGGACTGGCTCTGACGTAAACGAGTCACCTGTTCCGCAACCTTGCCCACGCTCGGACGGTCATCGACGCTTTGCGGGCCGACTACAACGCCGTCAAGCGTCACACCAGCCTCAATGGCGTGACGCCGGGGCCTTTCACTCAGCACGCCAGAAACGGCATATAGCAACCCATAGACCCTAACTTAAATCCGTGGGCATGTTCGGGACAGGGTCACTCCCCGCGGACTTATTCATGGAAATTATCGCAATGTACGCAACTTCGCACCGAACAGGACAGCCGCAATGCTAATAATCGTCAAACTCAAGCAGAACCCGCAGACGGCATTCCATCCGAGTCCGTCTAAAAGCGCTGGAGAAGCAATAGAACCCATTGCCCCGCCACTGTAATATAAGAACATATAAATACTGTAGAGTCGGCTGCGCGCATTAGGATCAAGCGATAGAACGCGAGCTTGGTTGGCAACCTGCGCGCTAAAGAGACCAATATCAACTAATAATACGCCAATTATTAACGCCCACAAACTCGAATGGAAATACCACATAGTTGCGAACGCGATACAGGCAGTCATGATACCGGCAACGATAACTTTGTGCGCCCCAATACGATCGGCCCACAGTCCGGCAGAACGTGAGGACAAAGCTCCTGCAATACCAACTAAACCGAATAGGCCGGCCCGTTGTGGGCCAAAATAGAACGGCGGTTCGGCCACATGAGCTGCTAGACACGCCCAAAATGCGCTAAAAGCAGCAAACCAGAAGGCCCCAGCGAAAGCTGCTTCCTTAAGCAAACAACTCCCCTTCAATAATGGAAACAGCGAACGCAGAATTTCCACATAGCGCATCCTAGGTTTCGGCGCTTCGTCGGGGACTAACAAGCGGATCGCGACTGCACACGAGAGCGAAAGCACAGCGCTTATCACCAACATAGGCCGCCACCCGAGATAGCCGCCTAGTATGCCTCCCATGACCCGTCCGCCAAGTATGCCAAGAGCTATCCCGGTCGCAACCGCACCAACGGCCTGGCTGCGATGCGTAGGGGAAGCAAGGCTTGCGGCAAAGGAATTAAGATGGATAACGATCGTGATCATCACGCCAATCGCAAGACAGGCGAGGACGAGTACCGAAAGAGAGACGCTAACAGCCGCCGCAAAAAGACATGCCGCCAGCCCTATAAATTGATAATAGGTCATTTTTTTGCGGCTATATCGATCGCCAAGCGGCGTCAGAAGCAGCAATCCAATAGTATAGCCTATTTGGGGCGCAGCGACGACAAGGCCTGAAGCCCCTATATCCGATCCAAGACTGGTTGATACTTCCGGCAATAGTGGTTGCAACGAAAAACCATTGGAGATTGCGATACCAGACGTTGCAGCCAGAACAAATGTTCGTAGATTCTCTGGACGGCTAGCAACAGCCGGAGCACGAAGAATTTGCCCCATTTTTTGCGCTCACCAAGTATTGAAATCGGTTATACGAAAGCTATGATTTCGACCTCGACTAATATTTCTGGATCCACGAATGGCTTTACGTGAAAAATCCCAAGCGCGGGACGAATGTCTGCAAAAAACTCTGCGTTTGCCTTCGCGGCTTCTTGCCATTTTGAAATGTCTGTCAAATATATTTTGGTCTGCACCACGTTTTCATAACTCGATCCTGCGTCCGCAAGGACCTCACCGACCTTTTGGAGGATTAATTTCGTCTGGGCGAAAACGTCGCCTTTTCCGGCTATTTTTCCATCTGGACCAGTAGCAGCGGTCGGCGAGACGAAAACCAGACCATTTGCTACCACGGCACGTGAATACCCGATTTTAGCCTCCCAGGCCGACCCAGAAGAAATGTTCTTTCGCATCGTAAGCTCCATCGATTCGGTTAACTACCGCGGTAGTGTATCGCAAATGCCGAGAATGTGCTAGATAACTTTCATGGAAAATAAGAAGTCATCAGAGAAGACGTTAGCCGCGCTCATGCGTCTCGGACTTTCGCAGTACGAGGCAAGGGCTTACTGTGCGCTTTTGGAAGCCCCACCCATGAACGGTCATGAGGTGAGCAAGATGTCTGGAATTCCACCTTCAAAAATCTATGAGACGCTCCAGCGGCTAGAAATTAAAGGAGCTGTTTTGATGACGCGCTCCGAGCCTGTGCGGTATACCGCTGTCTCACATTCCAAATTTATTGGGGCACTCAGACAGCAGTTTGAAGCAGATCTCACCACTGCCGAAAATGGTCTTGCCCAACTTCCTGCCTCGCATACAAACGGGCTAATTTGGTCTCTTCGCTCAACCGAAGGTGTCGTTTCTGCCATCCGCAATACGATCGAAGACGCAAAGTATGAAGTTCACGCTGCGTTGTGGGACAAAGAATTGGAATACGTAGCTCCATGTTTGGAACAGGCGAGCGCGCGTGGAATAGAGGTGCATGTTGCAGTCTACGGCAGACGTGTACTCGACGGGCCCGTCTGTTATGACCTGACGCTGTGCGGCGAAAGCTCTGTCATAAGGTTAGCTGGTCGACGCCTTTCCGCTGTTGTCGCTGATCAGGCAAAGGCTGTTATCGCCGAGTTTCGTGCAGACGATGCGGTTGAGGCCCTAGTGACGGATAGTCCACTCGTTAGCTTATTAGCGGTGGAGTATATTAAAGGTGATGTACTCGGCCGGCTCATCATTAACGAGATGGGACAAGATGTCTTTGAACATCTGCGTGAAAGTTCTTCGAGCTTCAGGTCGATACTCAGCGCTCGACCGGATGCACAACTCTCCGGCCAAACGACGGCAAAAATGCGCCCTACATAATGATAGCCCTCATACCGCCACCCGATTGCGGGATACCGGCCTCGGTTTTTGAGACATCTGGTTAAAGCCTAAGCGGCGATGGCCGCATTGGAAAGAGCCCTGGCGCGCACGGCGTTCGGGGACATGAACCCGTGCCGTTCAAGGAGCCAGGTTTCATTGTAGAGATCGCGGAATTCCAGCAGGGCCTGTCGGAGATCCTCGACGGTCGCAAAGGGTCGGACCCAGAGCAGGCTTTCCTTCAGGGTTCGGATGAAGCGCTCGGCGCATCCATTGCCCTCGGGGGCACGGACGAACGCCGGGGAACTTTCAATGCCCAGGAAGCGGATCTCAGCCTGGAAATCATCGGACATATACTGGCTGCCGTGATCGTGGCGCAGGGACAGGCCGGTCGCGACCTTCTCGGCGAAGGCGCCGAAGCAGCGTAAGCGCCGATGCAAGGCGGCGTTGACGTAGGGGTTATTTTGCTTTTCGGGCGCGTGTCGCCCATTGCTTTGCCATCTCGTCGAGGCGGCTTTGTATCCAGTCGCCCGCT
>NZ_JABEQJ010000045.1 GCF_014174255.1 Gluconacetobacter sacchari | reverse complement strand
GGCATGTTCGTCCAGACCATCCAGTCCCGACAGGGCATGCTCGTCGGATCGCCCGCCGAGGTCGCCTTCCGCATGGGCTTCATCGATCGCGACCAGTTGCGGGCCATCGCCCGCACCGTTTTCAAGACCGAACTCGGCCGACACCTGCATGACCTGGCCGAACTGGCCACCCCCGCCGTCCTCCTGCCGATCCGGGCCTGAGGCGGCGAAGAAGGCCTACTCCGCCGGTCGCATGCGTCCCCGCCACCGGCGCGACGCCTGCCGCGTCGTCCACGCGCGGATCCGCTCCAGCAGCAGATAGACGACCGGCGTGGTGTAAAGGGTCAGAAGCTGGCTCATCGCCAACCCGCCGACCACCGCGATGCCCAGCGGGCGCCGCAGTTCGACCCCATAGCCGCCGCTCAGGATCAGCGGCACCGCGCCGAACGCGGCGGCCAGCGTCGTCATCAGGATCGGGCGGAAACGCTTGGCGCAGGCCTCGCGGATCGCCTCCTCGGGCGACATGCTGCCGTCTCGCTCGGCATGCAGCGCGAAATCCACCATCAGGATCGCGTTCTTCTTCACGATGCCGACCAGCAGGATCACCCCGATCATCGCGATCAGCGAGAATTCCTCGCCGGTCACCCACAGCGCCAGCACCGCCCCCACCGCCGCCGACGGCAAGGTGGAAAGGATGGTCAGCGGATGCACATAGCTCTCGTACAGAATGCCCAGCGTGACATACATCGTCGCCAGCGCGGCCAGGAACACCAGCAACTCGTTGATCATCGCCGTCTGGAACTGCGCCGCCTGGCCGGTAAAGCCGCCCTGGATCGAGCCGGGCACATGCAACCTGACCATTGCCGCGCGGATTTCCGCCGTCGCCTCGTCCAGCGATCGGTTCGCAGCCAGGTTGAAGGAAATGGCGCCGGAAACAAAACCGTCCCGATGCCCTACCGAAATCGAGGTCGGACGTTCGGCGATCCGGGCCACCACCGGCAGCGGCACCATCGTCTCGATGCTGGACGACACGGCCGATCCGCTCGACGCCCCGGCCCCGCCCGCCAGCCGGTTGGCAATGGCGTTGCGGAACGATTGCTGGCTCAGCGACGTCGCCCGCGAAGTATCGCCGCTGGCCGGCGCGGGCACGCGCACGGTGTTGGACGCCGTGCCGCCCCCGGCAGTCCCGCCCGAGGTCGAAACCCGGAACGCCTGCATGATGTCGGGCGACTGGCGATAGGCCGGCGCGACCTCCATGACCACATGATAGGTGGCCAGAGGGGTGGAGATGTTCGAGGCGCTACGCTGGCCATACGCGTCGAACAGCGCCTGGCTGATCAATTGCGGCGTCACCAGGTAGCGCGCCGCCGTATCGCGGGCGATGTTGACATAGGTCGCGGCCGCGTGGTCGGTCAGGTTGGTGGTGATGTCGGTCATCACCTTGCTGCCTTTCAGGGCATCGACGATGCGCGGCGTCCATTCGTAGATCTGCTCGGCATTGTCGCTGCGCAGCACATAGCGATAGGCCCCCTGCTGCTGCCGCCCGCCGCCGCCATTGACGTCGCCGGCCGAGAACAGCGACAGCCGGACCCCCGCCAGCCCCTTCAGGCGCTCGCGGATGCGGGCGATCATCTCGTCCGGCCCGTCGTCGCGCGCGTGCTTGCCGATCATCTGCGCGAAGGCCTGGCCCTCGACCCGCGTGTCGCCCGAGAACGCCGCCACCGATTCCGTGTCCTTGTCGGCCATCATCGCGGCACTGACGGCACGGATCTTCTCGTCCATTTTCTGGAACGACCCGGATTCGTCACCACGGAAATACCCGACGATCAGCGCCACATCCTCCTTGGGGATGATATTCTTGGGCATCACGACGATGATGGCCACCGTCGCCACCAGGCTGAGCGGCAGCGTGGCCAGGACCAGCCACCGATGCCGCAGCGCGCGGTCCAGCGAGCGGACATAGGCGTGCAGGATCGCCTCGAACACCGCCTCGATCCCGTCCGACAGGCGGCGCAGCGTCCGCCGGCCCGCCGACGCCCCGGCGGGCAGCGGCGCCCCATGGGCCACGTCCAGCAGCAGCGCGCACATCATCGGCGTCAGGCTGACCGACAGGAACAGCGAGACCGTGACGGCGGTGGCCAGCGTCATCGCGAATTCGAAGAAGATCTTCCCCGGCGTGCCGGGCATCAGCAGCAGCGGCAGGAACACCGCGACCAGGGCGATGGTGATCGACAGCACGGTGAACGCGATCTCGCCCGAACCCAGCAGGGCGGCGTCGCGCCGCGACATCCCGTCCTCCATGTGCCGGGCGATGTTCTCCACCACCACGATCGCGTCATCGACCACGAACCCGGTGGCGATCGTCAGCGCCATCAGCGACAGCGTATCCAGCGAGAAGCCCAGCACGTACATCACCGCCAGCGTCCCCGCCAGCGAGATCGGCACCGTCACCGCCGGGATCAGGGTCGAACGCGGCGCGCGCAGAAACACCAGCACCACCCCCACCACCAGCAGCACCGAAACCAGCAGCGTAAGCTGCGTATCGGTCAGCGAGGCGCGGATGGTGATCGAACGGTCCATGCCCGGCGTCAGCGTGATGCCCGAAGGCAGGGCGGCCCGCATGCTGGGGATGCGGGCCTGGATCTCGTCCATCACATGGATGACATTGGCTCCGGGCTGCGGCCGGACAATGGCCATGACTGCGCGATGCCCGCTGAAATAGCCGCTCTGCCGCTCGTTCTCCACCCCGTCCACGACCGAGGCGACATCGGTCAGCCGCACCGGTCGGCCGGATCGGTATCCCACGACGAGGTCGCGATATTCCGGGGCGTGCCGCGCCTGATCGTTGGTGGCGATCGTGTAGCGCCGCGGCCCCACGTCGATATAGCCCTTGGGTGTATTGGCGTTGGCCGAGGCCAGGGCCGACCGGATATCCTCGAAGCCGATGCCGTATTTGAACAGCGGGTAGGGATTCATCTCCACCCGCACCGCCGGGGCCGAGCTGCCCGCGATCTCGATCCAGCCCACACCCTTGATCTGCGACAGCATCGGCTGGAGATGCGTCTTCATGACATCGTACAGATCGGCCATCGGCCGACTGTCCGACGTCAGCGCCATGATCATGATCGGATTGTCGGCCGGATTGGCCTTCCAGTATTGCGGCACCAGTTGCAGCGTGGTCGGCATGTCCTGCATGGCGGCGCGCAATGCCGCCTGCACGTCGTTGGCCGCGCCGTCGATGTTCCGGCTGTCGTCGAAGGTCAGCAGGATGAAGGCGGTGCTGTCGGTCGAATCCGATTCGATCGAACTGATGCCGGCGATCTGCCCCAGCCGCCGCTCCAGCGGCGTCGTGACCGACGTCGCCATCTGCTGCGGCGAGGCCCCCGGCTGGGTCGCCACCACATAGATGACCGGCACCGAGATATTCGGCAGGTCTCCCACCGGCAGCGACCGATAGGCGAACAGGCCCGCGATCACCAGCGCAACCGCGATCAGCGTCGTCGCCACGGGGCGCAGGATGAAGGGACGGCAGGGGTTCATGCGGGACTGCGCATAGCCGATGACGGCCGGCTATGCATCAGCTTTCCGCGCGGCGGCGCGCCACCTGCCCCCGCCGTACCACAGGCCCGCGACGAAGAAGCCGACATAATAACCGATATCGGCCCCGCCCAGCCATCGGGCGACCGGGCCGGTATAAAGCTGGCTGGTCGAAAAGAGCAGGATCGTCGTCACCGAAACGACCACGAAAATGCTTGCCCCGCGCGTCCAGCCAGGCGGCACCGGATGCACCGTGCGGTCGCCGAAATACCAGTCCGCCAGCACGATGCCGATCCAGGGCGCGATCCAGTACATCGTCACGACCAGATAGTCGGTATACAGCGCCGCGTACCGCCCCGCGCCGGCGACCGCCAGCCCATAGCCCAGCAGGGCGGTAATGATCGCGGCCAGCACGCGCGGAATATGGACCCCGGCGGAAATCAGGCTGTAGCTGGCGGTGTTGTCGTTGAAGGAATTGCCGGTGACCGACGACAGGGCGATCACGGCCAGCACCATCGGCCCCAGCGGCCCTGCCGCGTGCTGCAAGCTGGCGATCACCGCGGTGGGCGACGGTTCGGCGACGCTGGCCGCCGTCAGCAGGCCGAGAATCTGGAACGGCACCGCCGAGCCCAGCAGGCCCGCCAGCGCCAGCCAGACCACCCGCCCCGGCGCGGTGTCCGCCGGCAGGTAGCGCGTGTAATCCGAGGAATAGGACGCCCAGGACAGGTTGAAACTGGCCAGGATCGCGATCGCCAGCAACAGGGTCGCCACCGTGGGCGGATGCGCCACTTGCGGCAGGGCCCCTCCATGCCACACCGATTGCAGCCCGATGACGGCAAAGGCCGCCAGCAGTGCCGCACCGAGATATTTCTGCAACGCCTGCACCATGTCGTGGCCATAGATGCTGGCCACCATCTGCGCGGCGGCCAGCACGCCCAGCGCCAGCCAGAAAGGCGGTGCCGCCCCGGCGACGATCGACAGAAACGCGATCAGCGCGGTGGCGGCGGGCACGTTGTTGACCGCATCCCAGCCGACGCAGTAGATCCAGTTGAGAAAGGCCGGCGGCCGAACGCCCAGCCGCCCCAATGCGCGGCGCGAGGCCTCCATCTGCGTCAGCCCCGTCGGCGGCCCGATCGTTGCGGCCAGCGCCACCGGCAGCGCACCCACCAGATTGCCGATCACGATCGCCATCAGCCCGAAACGGAAATCCAGGCCCAGCGAGACCAGCAACGCCCCCGTCACCCACCCGCCAGGGCCGAGATTGGGTGAAAAATGGCTCCAGAACACCCGGTCGATGGGCATGGTCTTGCGATCGGCCGCGACCGGACGCGACACGGCATCGGCGCCAAGCTCCTCCATGGCGGGGGGACGCAGAAAAGACATCAACACGCAGCCCGAACCCTCGATCATGACGACGCCGAAGCAATCGTGGCGTGAACCCACACCAATGGCAAGCCGTCCGTCAGGACGACATTCCGCCCGTTTCGGGCATCGATCCGGGCCGGCCGGCCGGCTGGCGGTTGTAATAGGCCTCGGCCCAGCGCGGCGGCAGCAGATCCATCAACCGCGACCCCGCCACCAGCCACCACGGAAAGACGATACGCCGCCGACCGGCCGCGACCCCGCGCAAGATCGCAATGGCGGCGGCATCGGCCTCGGTCAGGCCGGGCATCGGAAAATCATTGCCCGCCACCATCGGCGTGCGGACGAAGCCGCAGCAGACGCTGGACAGCAGAATGCCGTCACGCGCCGTATTGCCCCCCGTCGCGACCATGAACCGGTCCACCGCCGCCTTCGACGCGCAATACGCCGGCGTGCCGGGAAACGCGACCAGTCCGGCGACCGAGGCGATGGCACAGATCCTCCCGCGAATCCCTCGCCCGTCTCTCTCCTGCCTCCCGATCACCTCCATCGCCGGCAGCACGGTATTGACCACGCCACCCAGATTGACATCCAGCACGCGCCGGACCTGACCCACCGATTCGCGCGGCCCTCCGCCGCGCCGCACCATGGTCGAGGCCGTGATTCCGGCACAGGCGAAGACCAGGTCCAGCGAACCGACGCCCCCGATCCACCCAGCCATGCCCTCGGCATCACGCACGTCCTGGCACCGCGCCAACACCCGCGCCCCCCGCGCGACGCACGCCCGCGCCGTCGCCGCCAACCTGTCCGCATTACGGCCCCCCAGATGCAGCACGGCCCCGGGAGCCGCCAGATGAAGGGCGATCGCCCGGCCGATTCCCGACGAGGCGCCGGTAATCAAGATCATGTCCTGTTTCATATTCGCCAGAATAGAGACTGCCTGATAAAAGACCGCAAATCCGTGCCAGGCCAGCGCGGCACGCTATCGGAACGAGGGGGATATGCCGACGATGACGCCCAGCAGGGAACGACATGCCCCGTCCGCACGGCCGCATGTGGCACGGCGCGGAGTCTGCCTGGTGATCTCGGCCCCATCCGGCGCCGGAAAATCAACCATCGCCAATGCGTTACGGGCTGCCGATCCCCAGTTGCTGCATTCCGTATCCGTCACCACCCGCCAACCCCGCCCAGGCGAGACCGACGGCGTGCATTATCATTTTCGTACCATGGAACAGTTCGAGCAGATGGCGGCCGCCGGCGATCTGCTCGAATGGGCGACCGTGTTCGGCCGAGGCTACGGTACTCCGCGCGGCCCCGTCGAAACCGCCCTGGCCAGCGGGCACGACATGGTCTTCGACATCGACTGGCAGGGCCATCGCCAGATCCGGGCGGCACTGCCCGAGGATGTGGTCAGCCTGTTCGTGCTCCCCCCCTCGCTGGCAGAGCTGGAACGGCGGCTGCGCGGCCGGGCTTCGGACCACGCGGAGGAAATCGCCCGGCGCATGACGGCAGCCCGCGACGAAATCGCACACTGGCAGGAATTCGACCACGTCATCGTCAACTCCGACCTGGACCAGGCGATTGCCGAGGCCAGATCGATCCTGGTGGCGGCGCGGCTTCAGACGGCACGGCAACAAGGCCTGCCCAGCTTCATCGCCGAGTTCGAGGCATAGCAGGACACCCACCACTGTGTGATCGCCCTGCTGTCTGCTAGGATTGCCGCGTGAACCAGATCGATACCACCCAGACCGAGTCCAGCACGGGCGACAGCTCCCTCCTAGGCCTGACCCAACGTCAGCCCCCTGCCAACATGCAGGCGGAACAGGCCCTGCTGGGCGCGTTGCTAACCAATAACCGCGCCTATGAACGGGTGTCGGACTTCCTGACCGGCGCGCATTTCGCCGATGCCGTGAATGGTCGGATTTATGACGCCATCGCGCGGCGAATCGAAGCCGGGCAACTGGCCGACCCGGTCACCCTACGCGGCGAGTTCGAACATTCCGGCGTGCTGGAGCCGGTGGGCGGCATGCCCTATCTGGCACGTCTGCTGACGGCGATGGTCGGCATCATCAATGCCGGCGATTACGGTCGGGTGATCCACGACGCCTGGGTGCGCCGCCAATTGATCGAGATCGGCGAGGACGTGGTGAACAACGCCTTCGGCGCCCGGCCCGAACTGGACGGTGTCGACCAGATAGCAGCGGGTGAAGAGGCACTATTCCGTCTGGCCACCGACAAGGGGCAGGATGGCGGCTTTACCAGCTTCGACCGCGCATTGGCCAATGCGCTGGATGTGGCCGAGAAGGCATTTCATCGCACCGGCGACGTGGTGGGCCTGACGACCGGTCTGCGTGACTTGGACAAGAAGACCGGCGGCATGCATCCTTCCGACCTGCTGATCCTGGCCGGACGCCCAGCCATGGGCAAAACGGCGCTGGCAACCAAGATCGCCTTCAGCGCCGCCCGCGCCCTGATGCGCGAGGCGCGGGACGCGGCCCCAGGCACCCAACCCAAAGGGTCAGTGGCGATCTTCTCACTGGAAATGTCGGCCGAGCAGCTGGCTACCCGTATTCTGTCAGAACAGGCGAGCGTGTCGGGCGAACGTATCCGCCGGGGCGAGATCGGGCAGAAGGAGTTCGACCGTTTCGTCCATGTCACGCGCGAACTGGCGCAGTTGCCGCTACATATCGACGATACACCTGCGATCTCGTTGTCAGCCATGCGTACGCGTTGCCGCCGGCTGGCCCGCACCAAGGGGTTGAGCCTGGTCGTAGTGGATTACCTGCAATTGATGCGCCCTTCGGTGGGTACGCGACCGGAAAGTCGCGTGCTGGAAATTTCCATGATCACCCAGGGGCTGAAGGCAATCGCCAAGGAACTAAGCGTACCGGTGATCGCACTGTCCCAGCTCTCGCGCCAAGTCGAAAGTCGCGAAGACAAGCGACCCATGCTGTCGGACCTGCGTGAATCGGGCTCGATCGAGCAGGATGCCGACGCGGTGATGTTCGTCTATCGCGACCAATACTACCTGCAACAGCGCCAGCCCAAGGAAACGGCCTTCGATTCGACCGAGAAATACCAGACGGCACTGGAAGACTGGCAACGCAAAATGGACTTGGCGCACAATCGGGCCGAACTGATCCTGGAAAAGCAGCGCCACGGTCCCACCGGTACCGTACACTTGTTCTTCGAAGGTGAATTCACCCGCTTCGGCGACCTGGATCTGGTCCATGAAGCCGGTTACCCCCCCTCCTGACCGTCGGGATCGTCGCTCGACCACGGCTGGAATATCCGGGAGCCAGCAGAAACGGAATGCCGCGGTTCGACAGCGCGCGGCAGAGTTTCTACTTGCATATATTTATTATTTCTGCGCCTCGACATCGTCGGACAGCATTTAGCCTCACTCCCGCCCTATTTTCCCCACGACGTTTCTCCGATGCTGACACCCGGCAACACGTTCGTGATATTGGCAGAAGTCATCGGAACAGCGCCATGCCCACGGCCGAAGTCTGACGCTACACCCATCGAGACCTCCCCATGCATCTTGTCATCATCTGGCGTTACATTCGGCGCGTTCATAGAAGGGCTACCGCCAACGCTGCGAAGCAGGACGGCACGAGAGTCATCCTGCCGGGTAGCGGAGTGAGCACATCCGGACAGTATCGATGCGGCTATGACAACGACCGAGGCACGTTTCATTCTGACAGATTTTTCGTTTTCCTCACCGCTCCCGACACACGCCAAGTATCAGCTTATGTTTGAAAATTTCAAGTATAGGTGTTTTTCCAAAAACTATTCACCGCATCCCGATATACCGAGCGGTCAACCCATAGAGAAATATTGTAACCCCGCATCCCAGCGCCAGCGCCCAATAGAAATAGATACCGTGTCGCATCATCAGCGGGATCAGTAGAAACATGGGTAGGGAGGGGATGATATACCAGAAGGTGGCGCCGACATGAATTTCCATGCGTGTCGGGTCCTGCGTCTCTTGCCACAGCCAAAGCATACCCAGGATCGAAACCAGCGGCAGCGACGCGATCAGGGCACCGAAACCTGGGTAGCGCCGCGCCACCGCGGAGACCACGGCAATCAGGACGCCCGACAACGCCGCCTTGAACACGAAGAACATAAGGCTTGGTCCTTCTTCGTCTGCACACATCTGCCGCACCCGCACGCAAATACGAAGCTGACATGAGACGGGCGAAATCCGCTAGTTTCAGCCCCTCGGAATCTGAGAGCCAAGCAATTAATTTTCATGAGAAAATGGCGCACCCGAAAGGACTCGAACCTCTAACCCCCAGATTCGTAGTCTGGTGCTCTATCCAATTGAGCTACGGGTGCGTCGTGGGGCGCTGTTTAACCGAGAGGTCGAAAAACGACAACCCCCCTTGAGCGATTTTTTTCATCTCCCCGATCGTGTTCCGGACGGTTCCAGGGGGCACATGGGCGTGGCAGATTACTGCGTCGTCTGGCGGTGGAGACCGGATGGGATAAAGAACAACGAGAGGAAGCAATGACTGATCGGGTATGGAAAAATAGCTGGCGCGTGGGCATGGGGGGGCTCGGAGCGGCGTCGTTGCTGATGGGTCTTCTGGCACTGCCGCTGAAAGCCGACGCATGGGGCGTCGAAGGCCATCAGGTAGTCGCAGCCTTGGCCTGGGATTACCTGACACCCACCACCCGACATGCGGTGGATGCGATCTTGGCTACCGACCACGACACGGAGACGGGGCCGGACCTGATGTCGCGCGCGGTCTGGGCGGATGTCTGGCGCCGGACTCATCCCGAGACCGGGGAGTGGCATTTCGTCGATATCGAGATCGACCACCCCGATGTGGCATCTGCTTGCCACGGTTTTCCCGCGACCTCGGTGCCCGCCAGTGCCGGACCGGCACATGACTGCGTCATCGACCGGCTGGACGCCTTCGAACATGAACTTGCCGATCCGGCTACCAGCACAGACGAACGCGCGCTGGCATTGAAATATGTCATCCATTTCGTAGCGGACATGCATCAACCGCTGCATGCAGCCGACAATCATGATAAGGGCGGCAACTGCGTGCGCCTCGCATTGGGTGGTCCGCGTACCGTCAACCTGCATAGCTATTGGGACACGGTGGCCGTGTCCGAAGTCGATCCGGACGCGCGACATCTGGCCGAACGGCTGTTCCACGAAATCTCCGTCGACCAGAAGCAGCAATGGGAACAAGGTGGCGCCCGGGCATGGGCACAGCAGAGTTTCGAACTCGCTCGAACGGATGCCTACAGCATCGGCTCGTTGCCGGGATGCCAGCAGGATGAGGCACCGATGGCATTGCCGCCAGGATATGATGCCATGGCGCGCGATGTGGTTACGGAGCAACTGAAAAAAGCGGGGGTTCGCCTAGCCTTGCTGCTCAATCGCGCACTCGATTCCACCGCTTCCGCCGCCACCCATTAATGGTGGCGGACCATCACAAAAGGGCGCGCAACGCCGCGCCCATGGTGTTCGCACTATCGCGGCCGGGTGGAGTGCGATGATAGACGGCGCTGGCCCGGGCGGCGGGAACGCCGCCCACCGTCACCAGCCCCTGCGCGAAGACCAGGCTGCGGGTGATGCGCAGCGTGTCCGCCTGTAATTCGGCCCATGCGCCCTGGGCGACGGGTGCCATGAAATCCATCGTCAGCGACACGGTGGGCAGGAAATCGTCGCGCAGATCTTCCGCGAAGACGACTGCTAACGCCAGATAGACGTCGCAGACAGTCGCCAGCTTGCCGCCATGGCAGAATCCCGCCTGATTGCTGCACGCACTGGTCACGCGGAAGCCGCCGATCAGCGCACCCGCTTTCTGCGCGACCAGAAAACCGCCGCTTGCGAGATTGAATCCGCCGGCCAGGGATTCCGGCAGAGGAACGAATCCTGGTGGGGGTGGGTCGACAGTCGCGTTGGTCATGCGAGCGGGGGAGGAAACCATTTGAAGTTCTCCGTCGAAATGGTGGGTGGGCGGGAGGACGCGCGGCGGCGGCATGGACGGGAGACATGGGTAAGCTGGTCTGTTCGTACGGGGGGCGGGAACTCTCGTCGTTCAGCGGGGTTTCTTGAATGATATCAATCCGTGAAGGAGGTTTCCATGGACTATGCACATTTTTCCCGCGCCGTCCTGCTGACGGTCGCGATGCTCGGCCTGTCGGCCGGGCTGTCCGCCTGCAATACCGTGCGCGGTGCCGGGCAGGATGTCAGTTCGGTCGGGCATGACGTGTCGCGGGGGGCCACGGCGTCGCAGCATGCGATCACCCACTCGACCGGCGCGTCGCCGCAATAGGAGGCTCTTGCATTCCCGCGGATCATTGCCCACTATCGTGGATGTGCCGGCTCTGGTAGCCGGCTGAACTGACGTTCTCGGGGCGGGGTGAAAATCCCCACCGGCGGTAAGTGCGTTCGGCCATGTTGGTCACGCATAAGCCCGCGAGCGCCCGTCTGGTCCCTATGGCCGGGCGGGGACAGCAGACCCGGTGTGATTCCGGGGCCGACGGTCATAGTCCGGATGAGAGAGAACGATGTCTGCAAGGCGCGCCAACGTCGTGGCGCGCCGGTGGATTTATGTGCCCCGGGTCCGTCCGCTGGATGGGACCATTGGTTTGGCTGTGTTTGCGGTCGATGCGCGACCCGAGATGACGGAGCAGGCCCCGATCGCGCGCGCATTTCGCGCGGCGATCGAGGAAGCCGTGCGCTTCATGGGCGCGACAGCCCCCAACCCCCCCGTCGGCTGCGCCATTCTGGACCGGCATGGCGCTATCCTGACCGTTGCCGCCCATCATCGCGCGGGCAGCCCCCATGCCGAGGCGCTGGCCCTGCGCCGATGCGCCGAACAGGGGCTGATGGCGCGCGCCGCCATCGCGGTCGTGACCCTGGAACCCTGCAACCATACCGGCCGTACCGGCCCGTGTTCGGAAGCCATCCTGGCCTCGCCGATCCGCACCGTGTGGGTGGGCGCGGCCGACCCCAATCCGCGCGTCGCCGGCGGTGGAATCGCGCGCCTGCGCGCCGGTGGGTGTGCCGTGCAGGTGCTGGACCACGACATGGAGGCCGCCGCCGCGTGCCGGGCGCTGATCGCGCCGTTCGGCCTCTGGTCGCGGACCGGACTTCCGTGGCTGACGGTGAAGCAGGCGGTGGATGCCGCGGGCGGCATGATCCCGCCCGCCGGGCGGCACACGTTCACATCCGACGCCGCGCTGACGCTGGCGCATCGGCTGCGGCGGGCGACCGACGCGATCGTGACCGGCAGCGGCACGGTGCTGGCCGACCGGCCGGGGCTGGATGTGCGCCGGGTGGCCGATCACGCGGGCCGCGCGCCCCGGTTGCTGGTCGTCTGCGACCGGCGCGGCCGGGTGCCGGCGGACTGGCGCGCGCATGCGGCCGCACGGGGGTTCGACGTGCGGATCTGCCAGGACATCGCCCGTCTGCCCGAACTGCTGGGCGCGGCCGGCGTGCTGTGGGCCCTGGTCGAGGCCGGACCGGGCTTGCTGACGGCGTTGCGCGCGACGGGGCTGTGGAACGACTGGCTGACCATCGGGGTCGGGCCGGGTGGAACCGAGCGGCTGGATCCGGCCGTTCGCGTGGGGACGGACACGCCGCTGCGCCTGTTCCCCGAACTGGCGCCGCGTCTGGCGGCGGCCGAGGAGAGAGCATGTTTTCCGGCATCATAGAGCATCTGGGCACCGTCACGTCGGCCCGGCGGGGTGATCGCGCGCTGCATGTCGCGATCGCGACCGGCATCGGCGACCTGTCGATGGGCGAGAGCATCGCGGTCAACGGCGTGTGTCTGACCGTTACCGAATTCGACGCGGCGGGCGATGCGTCCTTCTTCATCAGCATCGAGACGCTGGACCGGACCAGCCTGGGCCGCCTGGCCGAGGGCGCGCGCGTGAACCTGGAACGCGCCGTGACCCCGGCCACCCGGCTGTCGGGCCATATCGTGCAGGGGCACGTGGACGGCACCGGCCGCCTGCTGGCGGTCGAACCGGCAGGCGAGGCGCGGCGGGTGGTGTTTGCCATCCCCACGTCGCTGCGGCGCTATCTGGTCGAAAAGGGATCGATCACCCTGGACGGCATCAGCCTGACGCTGAACGAGATCGGCGAGGCGGGAACGGCGGGCGCCGGGGCGGACGCGTTCCCCGTGGCGCTGATGATCATTCCGCACACCTGGACCCATACCAGCCTGGGCACGCTGGCGCCCGGCGACGCGGTGAATGTCGAGGTGGACGTGATTGCCAAATATGTGGAGACCCTATGTCAGTACCGATGATGGGCCCACGCCTGCGGACCGCGATCGACGCGATCCGCGCGGGCGGCATGGTGATCCTGGTCGATGACGAGGATCGGGAAAACGAGGGCGACCTGGTGATGGCCGCCGACCTGGTGACGCCGGCCGCGGTCAATTTCATGGTCACGCACGCGCGCGGCCTGGTGTGCCTGCCGCTGGAGGCCGGGCTGGTCGAGCAACTGGGCCTGCCGATGATGACGCGGGTGAATAGCTGCCCGCGCGAGACCGCCTTCACGGTTTCGATCGAGGCGCGGGAGGGCGTGGATACCGGCATATCCGCCGCCGACCGGGCCCGGACCATCCTGGCGGCGGTGGCGCCGGGTGCCGGGCCGGCCGACCTGGTATCGCCCGGCCACGTCTTTCCGCTGCGCGCGGTGCCCGGCGGGGTGCTGGCGCGCAACGGGCATACCGAGGCCTCGGTCGAACTGGCGCGCCTGGCCGGCCGAACGCCGGCCGCCGTGATCTGCGAGATCATGAACGAGGACGGGTCGATGGCGCGGATGCCCGACCTGCGCCGGTATGCCGAGCGCCATACCCTCCCGATCCTGTCGATCGCGGAACTGGCGGACTGGCTGCGGGAGCGCGATGCCGCTGCGGCCATGCCCGGATCGCGGCCCGGATCGCGGATCGAAAGGATTGCGCAGGCCGCGCTGCCCAGCGTGTATGGCGGCGAGGACCTGGTGATCCATGCCTTTCGCGCCGCCGACGGGACGGAGCATGTGGCCCTGGTGAAGGGCGACCTCGCGCGGCAGGGCACGGTGCCGCTGGTGCGGCTGCATTCCGAATGCGTCACCGGCGATGCCCTGGGGTCGATGCGCTGCGATTGCGGTGCCCAGCTTCAATGCGCGCTGGCGCGGATCGGCGCGGCCGAAAGCGGGGTGCTGGTGTATCTGCGCGGGCATGAGGGGCGGGGGATCGGCCTGGCCAACAAGATCCGCGCCTATGCATTGCAGGATCGCGGGCTGGACACGGTGGATGCCAACCATCGGCTGGGGTTCGAGACCGACGCGCGCGACTGGACGGCGGCCGGGGCGATTTTGCGCGAACTGGGCGTGCGGACGCTGGACCTGATGACCAACAATCCGGCCAAGATCGCGGCGATGGAACGGCACGGCTTCGCCATTCGCGCCTGCGTGCCGCTGGACATCCCGCCCAACCCTTTCAACCGCGCTTATCTGGATGCCAAACGGACCCGGATGGGACACCAGCTTTTCGCCGCGACCGACGCGGCGGCGGAGTAGGAAACGGACCATGAGTACCAACACGCCCACTCTTTCGCCCGACCTGGCCCTTGCGCCGCCGCCGCGCCTGGCGATCGTGGTCAGCCGCTTCAACGAGACCGTGACCCATGGGCTGCGCGACGGTGCCCTGGCATGGCTGGGCGAGCGTGGAATCACCGTCGCGGACGAGGATGTGCTGTATGCCCCCGGCGCCTATGAACTGCCGTTGCTGGCCCAGACCCTGGCCCGCACCGGACGCTACGAAGGGGTGATCTGCCTGGGCTGCGTGATCAAGGGCGATACCGCGCATTTCGAATTCATCAGCCTGGGGGCGACGGTCGGGCTGATGCAGGCGTCGCTGGCGACGGAGGTGCCGGTGACGTTCGGCGTGCTGACCACCTATACCGACGAGCAGGCCTTTCTGCGGTCGCGCCATGACGAGCATAACAAGGGACGCGAGGCTGCGGCGGCCTGTGTGGAAAGTCTGGCCTTGATACGCAAAATCAAGGCCTGATACGCTACCGCGCATGCCGGCGGACGCCGGCACTGGATCCGGCTGTGCCGGAATGCGGGGGCACGGAATGAAGCTGGTGACTTTGGCCGCCGGATTGTTCGGCATGGCGCTCACGCTCTGGTTGCTGTCCCGTTTCGGTGCCCGTGGCATTCTGCATCTGGTCATGATCGGCGGCTGGGGGATGCTGGCCGCGATCCTGTTCCATGCCGTCCAGGTCATGCTGTCCGCCCGGTCGTGGCAGATCATTGCCGGACGGGACGATTCCCACCTGAAATTGCGGGATTATGTCGCGCTGCGCTGCGTGCGGGAAGGCGTGAACAACCTGCTGCCGGTCGCCCAGGTGGGGGGCGAGGTGATCTCGGCCCGGCTGCTGGCGCGGCGCGGGCCCGGGCTGCGCCGGGCGGCGGCGGCGACGATCTGCGACCTGACGATCGAATTGCTGAGCCAGGTGGTCTTTACCCTGCTGGGGCTGGCACTGCTGCTGTGTCTGGTCAAGCGGTCGTCGGTGACGGACGAGCTGGTGGAGAGCGCGGGCATGGCGCTGGTGCTGGGCGCGGTCTTCCTGGGCAGCCAGTGCCTGGGCGCAGTTTCGGTCGTCGAGCGGCTGCTGGTGCGTATCGCCGCCCATCTGGGCTGGACCGGGGTGGAGAGCATCCGCGGGCTGCATGGCGAGATCATGGGGCTGTATACCGCGCCGGGGCACGCGGTGCGGGCGGGGCTGTGCCAGCTTGTCGCCTGGAGCCTGGGGGCCGTCGAAGTCTGTCTTATCCTGCATTTCATGGGCCATGACCGCTCGCTTGCTCACGGTTTCGTGATCGAAAGTGTCGGTCAGGCGGCCAAATCGGTCGGGTTTGCCGTGCCGGGCGCGCTGGGCGTGTCCGAAGGGGGTTTTATCCTGATCGGCAGCCTGTGCGGCCTGCCGCCGGCGGTTTCCATCGGACTGTCGCTGATCAAGCGAGTGCGGGAGATCGCCTGGGGGCTGCCGGCGCTGGCCGGGTGGCAGTGGATGGAAACCCACTGGCACACGCCGGGCCGCAAGCTGGATCATGGCGTCGGCCTGCCGGGCCATTGATATGGCCCCCGACGCGGCGGCCGGGCCACACTGTGCGTTAACATATTGTTTTTCTTCTACCCGCCGGGTGTCGCGCGCGCGAGGCGATCGTGCCCGCGGGGAGGGAGCGGGCGGCATGCCGAACATGCGCCTTGCATCCGGCCGTCATCCCGGGTCAAACGATGCCCCATCACATCGCGCCGCTTTCGTTGCGGTCGCGCGGTCCGTCTCTTGAAGGCTGAATGACGAATCATGCCGTCCATTCCGATCGGTCGCCTGGTGGCGGTCTGTGCCCGCCATGCCGTGCTCGTACTGCTGCTGTTCGCGCTGCTGGTCGGAGGTGCTGTCCTGTGCAGCATGAAGCGGCTGGACGTGACGACCGATACCGGAACCATGTTTTCGAGCAGCCTGCCGTGGAAGAAGCGGTCGGACGAGCTGGCGCGCCTGTTTCCGCAGAACCAGGACCAGATGGTGGCGGTCATCGACGCCGACATACCGGAAGAGGCGCAGGCCACCGCGCGCGAACTGGCCGCGCGGCTGCGCCATGACACCACCCATTTCCTGTCGGTGACCATTCCGCAGGACGACCCCTATCTGGTCCGCAACGGCCTGTTGTTCCTGGACCAGAAAAGCCTGGGGACGGTGCTGGATACGATCGTGACGGCCCAGCCCTTTCTGGGCGGCCTGGCGGCCGACCCGTCGGGGCGCGGCCTGTTCGACGCGCTGTCGCTGATCGCGCTGGGAGTCGCGCAGGGGCAGGCCGACCTGAAGAATTTCCAGCCGGCGCTGGAGGCCTTCGCCACCACGTTGGAACAGGCGGCCGACGGCAGCCCGCAGCCCCTGTCGTGGGAGCGGATGCTGGCGGGCAGCCTGGCCGACATGGCCGGGAAATACGTCTTCGTCGTGACCCGGCCGCGCCTGGATTATGGATCGTTCCAGCCGGGCGGCGAGGCCAGCGACGCGATGCGCAAGGCGATCGCCGGGCTGGAATTCGTGCGGTCGGGGCATGCCCGGGTCCATATCACCGGCGACGTGCAGATCAATGACGAGGAATTCGCCACCGTGGCGCAGGGCATGGTGGCGGGGCTGGCGGGGTCGCTGGTGCTGGTCACGCTGTGGCTGTTCCTGGCCGTGCGGAGCTGGCGGATCATCGTGCCGATCGTCATGACGCTGATCGTGGGGCTGGTGCTGACGACCGGCTTCGCCGCGCTGGCGGTCGGGACGCTGAACCTGATCTCGGTGGCCTTCGCCGTGCTGTTCGTGGGGATCGCCGTCGATTTCGCCATCCAGTTCTCGGTCCGCTTCCGCGCCCAGCGCCTGCCTTCGGGGCTGATTCCGCCGATCCGGACCGCGCTGGAACATACCGGCGAGGAGACGGGCCACCAGATCCTGGTGGCGGCGATGGCGACGATGGCCGGCTTCCTGGCGTTTACCCCCACCGCCTTTGTCGGCGTGGCGCAACTGGGGCTGATCGCCGGCTTCGGCATGCTGATCGCCTTTACCTGCACCGTCACGCTGCTGCCGGCGCTGCTGCTGCTGTTTCATCCTCCGCTGGACCAGCAGGTGGCGGGCTTTGCCTTCGCCCGGCCGGCGGATCGCGCGGTGCGCGTCTATCGCACGCAGATCCTGAGCGTCTTTACCTTTCTGGCGGTGCTGGGGGCGGCGCTGATCCCGGTGCTGACCTTCGATGCCGATCCGCTGCATACCAAGGACCCGCATTCCGAAGGGATGCGCACGCTGAAACTGCTGATGAAGGACCCGCAATCCTCGCCCTATGGGGCGGAGGTGCTGGTGCCCGACCTGAAGCATGCCCAGGCGCTGGCCGACCGCCTGTCGCGCCTGCCGATGGTGGACGATGCGATGTGGCTGGGCACGCTGGTGCCCGACGACCAGACCCCGAAGCTGGCGATGATCCAGGATACGGCATCGATCCTGCTGACGACGCTGGTGGTGCCCCATCCGCGCCCCGCGCCCGACGCCGCAGCCCTGCGGGCGGCGGCGGCCAAATCGGCGCATGACCTGGGCGGCGTGCTGGACCGGCTGGACCCGCGCGACCCGCTGCGGCGGATCCAGGCGGCCCTGGACCGCCTGTCGCACGCCTCCGACGACCGGCTGATGGCGGCGAACACCGCGCTGGTGCGCTTCCTGCCCGGGCAACTGGACCAGTTACGCGAGATGCTGGGCGCCCATGCCGTGACCCTGGACGATGTGCCGCCCTCGATCCGGCGGGACTACCTGCTGCCCGACGGGCGCGCCGTCGTTTCGGTCCATCCCAAGGCGGGCATGGACAGCAACGCCGAGTTGCGCCGCTATGTCACCGAGATTACCAGCGTGGCGCCCGATGCCGGCGGCCCGGCGATCGAGGTGGTGGAGAGCGCCGCCACCATGGTCCATGCCTTCGTCTTCGCCGCGCTGTCGGCGATCGGCATGATCGCGGTGATCCTGCTGGTGGCGCTGCGCCGGGTGCTGGACATGGCGTTGGTGCTGGCGCCGCTGCTGATGTCGGCGCTGATGACCGTGATCCTGATCATCATGGTGCCGGAGCAACTGAATTTCGCGAACATCATCGCCCTGCCGCTGCTGCTGGGCGTGGGCGTGTCGTTCAACATCTATTTCGTCATGAACTGGCGCGCCGGCGTGCGGGCGCCGCTGTCCAGCCCGACGGCGCGGGCGGTACTGTTCTCGGCGCTCACGACCAGCACCGCCTTCGGCTCGCTGGCCGCGTCGCACCATCCGGGCACCGCCAGCATGGGCCGGCTGCTGCTGCTGTCTCTGGCCTGTACCCTGCTGGCCACGCTGATCTTCGTGCCCGCGCTGCTGCCGAAGCGGGCGATCGACGAGCGATAAGGCCCTTAGAAAGCGGTTTGACTTATTTTCCGCAGAACTCAGCGGGTATCGTTCGCGTGCTCCATGGCGCACGCGATGTCCCTCGGGTTTTCGACTCATAGAGTCAGGCTCACCCCCGACAGCGATCCCGGCCGGTCGCGTTTACACCATGCGCTATCGGCGCATCAGGATTTCGCAGACTTTTCATCCGGCGTTGTCCGCCGGCTCGACCTCCCTGATGCTCGCATTTTTGGGGGGAAAGCGGAAGGTCCGACGTTGGAAACAGCAGACGGTGAAGTGGACGAACAATCCGGTCCGTAGCTGATCTCCTGTTTATAACTACGTACCAGTTTCAAATTGATTCGCTGCCCAGGTATCTTTCATGTCTTGTCGGAAGACAGGAGAGCATCGCATGACGCCGGATATAACGGACCTTTTGCTCAAAGACATTCTTCCCGCTCTCCGGCTTGCTCCGGAAGCGGCCGCGCGGGCGACATTCGCAGGAGAAAACCGTCTTCCCTCCTGCTTTCCGGTGACGGAACTTGCGGCGGCGGCGATCGGAGCCGCCTGTCTGTCGGTCGCGGATCTTCTGGAGCAGGACGGTTCGGTTTTGCCGGTGACGGTCGATCACCGCCTCGCTTCGCTCTGGTTCCGGTTTTCGATCCGACCGCAGGGCTGGACGCTTCCGGCTGCATGGGACGCCATTGCGGGTGATTACCGCACGCGGGATGGCTGGATCAAAATCCACACCAATGCTGTCCATCACAAACGCGCAGCTCTTTCCGTGCTCGGCAATGTTACGACGCGCGAAGCGGTCGCGAAAGCTGTTACGGGCTGGAATGGAGATGAGCTTGAGCAGGCGATTGTTGCCGCCGGAGGATGCGCGGCGCGGCTGCGGAGCCGGCTGGAGTGGGAAAACCATCCACAGGGCAGGGCTGTTTCGCGGGAGCCTCTGATTCTGTGTGACAGGAGGGGATCGTATGTTGGGCCGGTGTGGCGGCCTGATCGTAAGAGACCCCTCGCCGGTTTGCGTGTGCTGGATCTGACGAGGATTTTGGCCGGTCCGGTCGCGACCCGTTTTCTTGCGGGATGGGGTGCCCAGGTTCTCCGCATCGATCCTCCGGGATGGGAAGAACCCGTTGTGGCGCCGGATGTCACCCTCGGAAAACGGTGCGCCCGGCTGGATCTGCACGATGCCGGCGACAGAGCTGTCTTTGAACGATTGCTGTCCCGCGCGGATATTCTCGTTCACGGTTATCGGGCCGATGCCCTCGAATGTCTGGGATATGGTGCTGATGAGCGGCAGGCCATCCGGCCCGGTCTGGTTGATGTGTCGCTGAATGCTTACGGCCATAGCGGCCCATGGGCGCACCGGCGCGGTTTCGACAGCCTGGTGCAGTTCTCATCCGGGATCGCCGCCAGCGGAATGGTGTGGCGTGGTTCCGATGTGCCGGTTTCTCTGCCTGTGCAGGCGCTTGATCATGCGACTGGTTATCTGATGGCTGCGGCGGCAGTGCGCGGTATCGCCGCCCGGTTGCGCGGGGAACCCACGACAAGGTTTCGGCTGTCTCTGGCGCGGACGGCGGAACTGCTTTTCGCGTATGCAGGGGAATACGCCGGAGATGACCCGGGCGAAGCCGGACCGGTTGATTGTTCAAAACATCCGGAAATGACTGCATGGGGACCGGCATTGCGCCTTCGTCCTCCGGCGACTGTCGGAGATATGAAAATGCAATGGATATCACCGGCTGTTCCTCTCGGGTCCGGCACGGCGGAGTGGGTTGACGACAAGTAGAGATAGTCCCGAGGGGAATTGCTGACGCTTTTGTAAAAGGGAATGTCCGTTATCAGGAAACAAAGTAAGGAGGCCGGATGACGGTTATGAGGGCGATTGCCGCCCGTCTGCTCCGGCGTCACTGAGCAGACGGGCAGTTCGGGGGGGGGCAAGCGGAACGTCTGCTAACGGCTGCATGAATATTATAGCTGACGTCTATGGCGGCAGCGTTTCTCGAACCTAACCCCTTTGAGAAGATTCCGGCCGTCTAGATAGCTGTCCAATCGGAGAAGGGGTTGGCTTAACCTCCTACCCTAATCTATCTCGACTAATTCGTGTGCCAGACCTACTCTGTCGTTACGAAGTCATAAGGAGAGTGGCAGTGGGGGCTTGGGGCGCGCTCATCATGAGTTTCTTCGGGGCGGTCTTCGCGTCGTTGACGTTGTATTGGCATCTGGATCTTTCCGGGATCGCGCTGGCCGTGCCTTTTTTGGGCTTCTTCTTGATCGGCCTCGCGGCAATGTATGTTATCCGTTTATCTGGAGATGGGATCAAACCTACTCCGAAAGAAGAACGTGCCATTATGTGGAGTAGCATCGGCGAAGGCATCGGCCTTTTCCTCGCCTCCAACATTGTCATAAATCTGCATCGGCCAGACCTCCTTCTGCCTTCAATGGCTCTGGTTGTCGGGCTTCACTTTCTTCCCATTGCTTTCGCTGCGGGCTTCCGTCCGTTCTATATTCTAGGAGCGGCTTTGATTGTTGCCGCAACCGTCGGCTTCGTGATGGGAGCACCTATGGGCGGCGAGGTCGCTGGCCTTATGGCCGCAGGAGTGCTGTGGCTTGCGTCAGGCATGGCGATACGTCGCGATTGGCTGGCAAAGAGCAAGACGCCAGCTACAGCTTGAGCTTTTCCCAGCCAGCCATTCATCTGACAAGAAGGCGACGGCCGCCTGCCTGCTGCTGCATCTGTAAGTTGACAGGCAGATCGGGGGGGGGGGAGAACGGAATGTCCGGTTTGTGCTTGGAGTTCAATAAACCAGACATGCATACCTACTTGCCGCAGGTCGTTTAGCCTGGGTCGAAGAAATCCAGGTCGACCCTCTTGATCTCTATGGCACGGCTGACGCGCACGCCGACGCCATGTTCGATCATCAGATCGGCCAATGCTGCGCCGTCAATTAAAATGACGCGCTGACTCAGATGGCGGACGAAGTCCATCGCCGGGGCGCTGAAGGACGAAGTGGTGACGAACACGCCCTTGTTCGATCCGTGTCCAACAAGCGAGCCAACAAAGGCCTGTATGTCAGGGCGTCCGATGCTGAGATGCGCGGCATAACGCTTTGCCTGCACGTAAATTCGGTCCAGCCCAAGGCGATCTTCGTTAATTACGCCGTCAACGCCACCATCCCCCGTGCCGCCAATGCGTTTTGCAGCATCTTCGTGACTGCCGCCATAGCCCATGGCAACCAGAAGATCGACGATCAGTTGTTCAAAGAAAGCGGGGCTCTGTTGCAGGATCTGATCCAGAAGGTCCGCGCGCAGTTCAGACATCAGTTCCGTGTGAGCTGCCTCAATCCGCTCTTCGGGAGTCTGGCTCTCTGTCGCGGCAGTGTGGGGCGTCACTGACACGGCTGTCTGTTCCGTCGCCCTCTCTGGTCGACCAGCGACAAAGCTTACGAATGACGGATACTGCTCAAGCATGGTGCGCGTCACGGCAGATGGGCCGGAAGCAAGCAGATCCCTGCCAGTGGATGTAATCGTGAACTGTCCGCGCGCGGGAGAAGACAGCAAACCCGCCTTCATCAGATATGTCTTGGCCCAGTGAACGCGGTTGGGTAGCAACCTTTGGGTGCCGCTGGGAAGCAATGCGGCCCGGTCTTCCGGTGATAATGCAAGTTCATCCGCGATCGCCTCAGCGATTTCCGGCACGCGACGGGTGCCTGTGGCGGCAAGACGCAGGACGGGCAGCATGAGGGATTGATAATCAGGAACGGTCATGGTGTTGGATCAAACCTCGTACGAGCATTCGGCGGGGGTGAGCCCCAGTTCTTCTTGGTGCTGCCATTTGAATTCGTCCCGATAGACGATCGTCCAGTCAGGAAGTTCCGCTTTCAGAGCGCGAGCGATTTCAAGGCCGGAGGCAGTAAAGCCCGGCAGGTCGAAAGGTGCCCGTTTTTCGCGCGGCAAAAAATCCTCATAGTCACCCGCCCATTTTTCCCATGCCTCCAGACGTGCTTTCAGAGCATCCGTGATTGGGAGGTCCTCATAAAATGCCAGATCGCCGGCGCTGGTCCACAGGCAGTTTGTCAGGTCCCCACCCATGGCAAGCCACTTGTCCGGCGGGATTAACGGTTCGTCGGTCACGCGCTGCGCCCTCTTTTCGGTTTCGGGGCCGCAGCCCGTTCGGCCCGGATGCGGCCGAGAAGGACGCTGGCGGGTTCGTCGTTCGGGTCCTGCGGGACGAGTTCGCCCCGGAAGGCTTTGGCGAGAAGGGAGGATTCAAGACGGATTAGCCCATCTTATTCACGGGGTTGGTCGAGATTGGGCGGCGGGTATCGCCTAAGCTTTTGATTGGGTTTACGAATTGGGTGTCAAAACCATCCGTTTCTCCGATCACGCCGAGCCACACCCGCCATGTCCGACGATACGAGCCAACCGTTCCTGTTTCCAGCCATCGGACGCAAGAAAATCACGGCTGATTTTGATGGTGGCCGGATCACCTCGGAT
>NZ_JABEQJ010000044.1 GCF_014174255.1 Gluconacetobacter sacchari | reverse complement strand
TTCCAGTCCTCCCTCACCCCCGCGGGGTGGAGCAGCCCGGTAGCTCGTCAGGCTCATAACCTGAAGGTCACAGGTTCAAATCCTGTCCCCGCAACCATGAATCCCGTTTGAAAACAAACGCTTAGGCCGCCTCACGGGCGGCCTTTGGCGTTTCTCCAGCGCCAACTGGAATCATATAGGAATCATCCGGGAGAGAATTCCAGCGTAGTTCCGGGACGCGCTGAGAGTGGCGCGAGAGGGCCGGAAAGGGCACGAATCGGCTTCAGGACTCTACCGCTAACGCTCGTGTGCAACTCCGAAGCGGCGTCGGTAAGTAGCTGGTGTTACGCCGACCTGACGTTGAAAGGCACGACGGAATGTGTCGATGTCTCCAAAACCGGTAGCTACGGCGACCTGTTAACAGCGCAGCCATTCAAGAAGTTCCGGATTGGGCGGCTCATTTTTCAGATGTGGCGCGCCTGCGACTAAAACTGTATGGAACCGCGCCATTTCGCAGCTAATTACGTAATCAGGTAGGATGCGTATGCCCGAACTGCTTCTGATCGGCTGTTCGGAAAGGCCGATAACGTGAAGAGTATATTCATCGCTCCCGGACTGGGTATTGGCTTCCGCGAACACATCGAGAGGGCCTGCGACGTCCAACATTTGTACGCCGGGCAAAGCAATGATGCCAATTCGTCGTTCGTGTCCAGCCATGATGTTAATTGTCCTGATTCGTCGTTTAACGACGATACAAGACTCTTCAATCCAAAGCTATTCTCGTCAAAGCCCGGAATGGAGAAAACATCATGCCTACGATCAAAATCCCTGACAGCAAACTCGCTCGCGAAATCAGCGAACTGATACGTGATACGGAATCTGAATTGCTCTTTAACCACTCTAACAGAGTTTATCTGTTTGGTGCTTTGGCAGGGCAACACCGTGGTCTTTATTATGATCAGGAACTGCTTTTTGCCGGAGCGATGTTCCATGATATTGGACTGATAAGCGATTATAGTAGTCCACATGAACGCTTTGAGGTGGACGGTGCCAATGCGGCAAAGGAATTTTTGTCGAGTCGTGGTATTGCGCCTGCCGATATAGATACTGTCTGGACGGCAATTGCTCTTCATACGACTCCTGGCATTCCAAAATATATGCACCCAGTTGTTGCTCTTGTGACGGCAGGGGTCGAAATGGATGTGCTTGGACTTACTTATAACGAGTATTCTGATGCTGAACGTGAAGCTGTTATAAGGTCATTCCCGCGTGGTCCTCAATTTAAAGAAGAAATTATCCAAGCTTTCTATGATGGAATCAAAAATAAACCAGAAACTACATTTGGAAATGTGAAGGCGGATGTTCTGGCCGATAAAGACCCACATTTTCACCGAGGCAATTTTTGCAGCGTAATACGGTGCTCCCATTGGGTAGGGTGATCCTCGTCTGTGTTTGCACCGGAAGGTCCAAGGCGAAAGTTGGACTGTAAGCAGATTGGTCGGGACGGCTACTCCGGTCTCATATGGAAAATATTGTTCTGCATTAAATCATTTTGAATCTCGCCATTTTCTTGGCATGATTTTCGATAGAGTTCGAAATGCCCCATGATTATGGCTTCAACATCCGCGATCTGCGACGTGTCATCGCGGTTGCGGAGCATCGTAGCCTGCGTCGGGCAGCCTTGGCCTTGGAGGTCGATCAGGGCACGCTGACACGCTCCATCCAGGCGTTGGAGCACGCGCTTCGTATTCCCCTGTTCGAGCGAATGCGGACCGGCGCGCGGCTCACGGCGGCGGGCGTGGCGTTCACGAAGATCGCCGCCTCCGTACTGGAGGGCATGGACGAAGCCATGCTGCATCTGCGCCTGCGGCATAACGGGGTGGTGGGCAGGCTCCGCCTTGGTGTGCAGGTATCCTTTGCCACCGGTGTGGTGGCCGACCTTCTCGAACGGTATCAGAGCGTATGCCCCGATGTGGATTTTCAAATTATCGACGGCACGCGTGAGAGATTGTTGCGGGATGTGCTGGCCTCCCGCCTCGACGCGGTGATCGTCATAGCGGGCGAGGGCTGGCCGGGCCGAGCCATCCCGCTGGGGCGGAAAGAGTGCTGGCAGCTGTCGCGCGGGATCACCCCCTCGCGGCGCGGGTGGCGGTGACGTGGACCGATTTGTCACATTATCTCCTGACGCTCCCGCGTCGTGGTACTGGCATGGAGCTTCGCAAGCTCGCGCTGCTGCATGGCATACTGCCAGAGCGCATCATGTTTCACGACGCCGCCATTGACCGGTTGTTGGCACTGGCCCGTCACGGGGATAAGATTCTGCTCATCACGGAAGGCGCTACGGGCATCAGAATGGATGGCATCGTCTTCCGTCCGGTCATGGATGACAGCGGCCCGATGACATTCGATCTCGCCCTGTGCTGGCGGGATGGGGAAAGCGATCCTGTTCTCGCCCGTTTCATCGCGCTGGCGCGGCGTGCTCAGGCGGAAGGGCGTTCGTCCGGCTCGGGCGGGGTTTGACGTGCAGCGGGGATATCGAGCGGGATGTCGTCGCGGAAGGATCGTCCCTGGGACAGTCGTCGCCCCAGTGTGTCCAGAAACCGGGTAAACCGTTCTTGGCCCAGCGCATTGGCGGCGGCCTGCGCCTCGGTTGGGAGCGGCGGCATCTGTCCCAGCCAGAAGCGGATGAACAGCGCGTGCGTTTCCAGCGCGATCATCAGGTCGCGTTCCTGCCGCTGCATCTGGCGCGTCAGCCGGTCCAGTCGGCGTGTGAGGGCTGCTTCCGTTTTCTCGGCGCTGTCGGGCGATAGCAGCGAGGCGACCGCCGCCTCCACCACGGCGGAGCGCGTCACCTTCCGGCGCGCGGCAAGTTCGCCGATCTGCGAGATCATGGCGACGGGCAGGGAGACGTTCAGGCGGTCACGCATGGAAAGCCTCCATGAAAAACCATGATGTGACCGAAAGACTTTTTCCGGAACAAGACCAAAACTGCGTCGAGTGTACCGAGGCGGACGACAGCGTGAAAAGAACGGGGGAATGGATCACATGCTGATCCCGAGATCGCGTTTGCGGTCGTGCCGCCAGTCGACGCCCCCGTCATCACGGGCGACGCCATCGACATACCGGTCGTGCTGCTTCGCCAGCGACGGTGCCCAGGGCACAAGCTGGAAGCCCATGCCGTTGTCGATCATGGCGAAGCGCCCCGAGGACAGGCTGAGGCGTTTCACATACTGGCCGGTGACGAAGTTGCCCGGAATGCTGCGCTCATAGGTCAGCCCGCTCTCCTTTGCGAGTTTTGCGCCGATCTGGTCGAGTTCCTGCTGACGCAATGTCATCAGGAGATTGCGCTGATAGCGTGCTGATCCGTCGGCATGGAACGAGGCCAGCCCGCGATCCGCGAGGTGACTGGTGCGCTCCTGCATGGCTTGACCCACCTCGGCCCCGAAACCTGTGCGGGCGAGGTCCATGGGCTGGCGCTCCACAAGCCGATGATCCAGCCATGTCGCCCCCGGTGCTTTGACCTGCGCGGCGAGGTCCAGATCGGAGCGGGCGGACAGGACGAGATAGTCCTTGCCGCTCGCTTTCCCGGTCGCGGTTCGCACCTCGACGATGCCGCCGTCGCGGTGCGCATCGCGGAAGGCTTCGACGCCGGAGAAGCGGACATGATGGACGCGCCCGTCGGTGGCGTCGATCACGGCATAGGCTTCGCCGGTCAGTTCGTTGTGCAACCCGCGCTCCAGCAAGCGCCCAGTCAAGGCGACGGGCTGATCGCGACCGGAGATCACGTAATCACCGGGGGACATCACCCGCTCCCGGCTTCGTTCCGTTATGGCGCGGTGCATGGTTTTGATGATGTCGCCGCGCGTCCCCATCTCGCGCAGCGTGTCCTCCATGTCGGGGGCAAGCGACCATCTTCCCGCCTCCTCGGGCTTTGCCAGCCCCATGCGTTCCAGTGTCTGTGCTCTGCCGGTCAGAATGGTACGATGCGCTGGATTGCGCCCGAGGCTGTGAGCATTCCCAGCATCGGGCCGTAGGTCCACGACGCCCAGATCATCAGCGTTGCGTTGCAACTCCGCGTCAAGCCGGGTCCAGCGTTCCGCCGTGACATCCCGGCGTAACGCGGCCTCGATTTCATGCTCGGCGCGTGGCCCCAGTTCGAGGGAAACCAGATCCTCCGCCTGAGAGCGCAACCCGTGGCTGATATAGTCGCGGGCGATGACCAGATCGGCTCCGCCCTGATCAACACCCCGCACGATCAGATGCACATGGGGATTGTCAGTGTTCCAGTGCGACACGGCGGCCCAGTCAAGCTTTGTGCCGAGATCGACTTCCATCTGTGTCACCAGATCGCGCGTGAAGCCGTCGAGATCGGTCATCTCCGGCGCGTCCTCGGGCGAGACAATGAAGCGGAAATGATGCCGGTCGTCTTTGCAGCGGGTAGCAAAGTCGCTCGCGTCCACCTCCTGACCATCCGGCCCGAACAGATGCGCTTTCTCGCCGTCGCGAGTGATACCATCGCGGCGCAGATAGCCAAGATGATCGGCCAGCGATCCGGGACGTGCGCAGCGCCCGGTCTTGTCGCACCACGCGAGCCTTCACAGTGACGCGGCGGTGGGCGTCGAACAGGCGGCTTTTGCCAAACCGGGAATGCCCCCGCCCGAAGGTCGAAGGACCAGAACGCGGACTGCTGCTTCCCTTTCCGGGGCTACCGCCAGCCCCTCCGCCTGCACGTCGGGAGGCATGGAGCACCTGCGCCAGAAAGGTCCGGGGGCGGGCGCTGCTTTCCTTGCTCCGGATGCGGCCCGGACGGACGCGAAAATCTTCATCGCGGGCCATCAGAACCCCACTGTGCAGGAAAACCCCGCAGGAAACGGGCACAAAACCAAAAATCCTGCACACGACCGACCCAGCCTGCACACCAGAAGGCGAGGCGCGACCGCGCCTCGTCGCCCAACGTGGCAGGCCGTTTTATCTTGCCTTCCTCTTTTTATTATTTCTGATGTCTGTCGAATACATGAAGAGACACCGCAAAACCTGCGCCACGATAGAACAACCCCACACCCACACCCACACCGCAAACAAGACGTCACGGCGCGCTCCTTTGCGATATGGAGACGAACAGGCCATGAGGTGGGGCCTCCGATCGCATCACCTGAACGAAAATCGGCATTACCTCCGGCGCGTCCTGGGCCACGGTTCGGGATACAAACGGGCCGACGAAAAGCCGACTTCCGGACAGCATTTCGGCGTGCGGTCGATCGACAAAAAATGCGTCGAAAACCGGATCGCCGAACGACTCTCCGCGCAGCAGCCGGGCGACTCTTGTGACGTATTTTTTCGTCTCGTCGGGAAGCGTTCGACTGGTTCTCAACAGTTCCTCGTACCGTCCGGGACCGGCATTGTAGGCAGCGAGGAAACCCGCATCGCCGTAGCGGTCATGCAGCCACCGGAGATAGGCCGCACCCGCAGTGATGTTGTCGCGCGGATCGTATGGATCGCTCCCCAGATTCAGCGCCGCGCGAAGCTCCCGCCATGTGTCGGGCATGATCTGCATGAGGCCCATCGCGCCTTTCGGTGATACTGCCGACGCATCACCTGTACTCTCCGCGCGCATCACCGCCGTGATCCACGCGGGCGGGATGTTCGCGCGTGTGGCGGCCTCGGCGACATAGGCATCGAACGGCGCGGCGCTGGCCGTCTGCAAAGCGGCTGCAAGCCCGCTGCAAATTGGCAGCAGCATGAGCGCCGTTTTAATGCGGGCCATGACGCCACTCGGGCCGGTTCCAGACTAGCCGGAAGCTGTCGGCGCTGTCGCGGTCTGGCATCAGCCGGACGCGCAGAGGGCGCACGAACAGCGGATCGTCGATCATCACGGCGAGCCACAGGCCGATGCGCTCGCCCTGCCGTGCCCAGGCGCAGCCGACGTCCGTCCCGTCATCATCCAGCCCACGCAGGACGCGATAATCGGGGGCGTTTTCCGAGGTGCGGTTTTCGTTCGGGATGATGGCAAGATCGTCAGCCATGAGGAATGATGTGATCTGCCCGAAAAATCCGTTTTCTGTGCGGGTGAAGGTGCCAAGATGGATCATTGGACTGGTCTTTCCTGTTGGGGGTTCATTGCAGTGGCGGGGGCAGCAGCACGGGTGACGGCATTTCGTACGAACGAGGTTCGGCGCGCCCGGTGGTGATCCAGACCGGGACAGCCCTGCCGATCACGGACGCTGCGGGCAGCGGGCCGAAATACCGTCCGTCGAGGCTGCGCGGTTCCGCCGGGTTCATGATGAAAATCTCGTCAGGCAAGAGGCGATGACAGCCCTGCCAGACGGGCAGCGGGCGTCCGCGATGGTCACTGGTCAGCGCGTCTCCGACATGCGCACCGCCGATGCTGATGGCGCTCTTCGTGCGGCACACGTCTTGCCCCGGCAATGCCGCGACGGGCTTGAGAAGTGGGACGCCGAACGGCAGATACCCGCGCGATGACAAGAGCAGCGCCAGCCGGTCGGGCAACCGGATCGCGGCAATATCCCCGACATGGAGTGCGCTGCCGGGCTGGACGCGATACAGTCCGACTGGAACGCTGGCTGTCTCGTTCTATAACAGCCGGGGAGCGACATGAAGGGATGCGGATGCCGTGACGATGGTGATCCCCACAAACGTCGCGGCCAGGACGGAGCGCCGGGTCATGACGCGAGCCTCTTTCGCGCCAGCCATGCCTTGTGCATGGCGAGTGTATAGGGGCGGGAAGCGACATTGGCGGCGATGCGACCGTTAAGGACGCGCCAGTGATCGGGGCAGATTTCGGCGGGGTGAAGTCCCAGTTCCTCGATGGCGTCGATCTCTTCCAGCATGCGCCGGACCTTCGGCCAGCCGGACACGTCCAGCAGCAGTTCACCTCCGGGCCGCACGAAGGGCACCGTCTGGAAGGCGGCCCCCGGTTCCACCGCGCGTACGATGTCGAAGCAGGACACGACGGTCCCGTAATCGTTGGCGGCCCAGCGGATGAAGCCGAACACGCTGCCCGGCGCAAAGGCGACCAGACGGCGGCGCTTGTCGAGCACTTTGTCGGAAACCGGCCTGCCGAAGCGCAACCAGTGCTCGACGCGCTTCTCGACGAAGGTCAGTTCTACGGTGGTCAGGCCGAGGGCGGCGGCGTCGGAGGCGTCCATGGCGGTCATGGTTCCCGCCTCCGGGCGCGTCGCGCATCGATGACGGACGTGTAGGTGTCATCGGAAGTGTGGGCGCAGCGATGGGCCTGAAGCCAGGCTTCCACGTCGGAGCGGGCATAGAGGACACGCTGGCCGAGTTTGAGGAAGGTCGGTCCCTCGCCGATGACGCGGTATTTCTCCAGGGTGCGGGGCGAGAGGCCGAGCAGTTCGGCGACTTCGGTGGTGCGCAGATAGTCGCGCAGGAAGCGCGCGGGCACCGGGCGAGGCGGCGGTAGCGTCAGCGCGGGTGGTGACGCCGGTTTGTCGTTGGTCATGGAAACCTCCTGTCGGCGCGGCGCGTTTCATGGCGTGAAGCGGTGGCGCTTACGGGAGGCTGTCGTGAAAAAGGCCGTCAGGGAGTGGAGGAAATGACGCGTGCGGATTTCTCCCCCTCTTTGGCGTAGGCAGGCGTAATCGGGCGCATAAAGAGCGGGCGTCAGATTCCGTCGAGCAGGGTGACATATCCGCCGTGAACGAGGGCGCTGCCCTCGTCACGCAGGGCGCGGGCCATGGCGCGAAGGGCGGAATCGCCCCAGACCCCATCGGGCATGGCCATGGCGGCGGGATCGAGCAGGAGGGACGCGATCTGGCGCTGGCTGGCCCCGGCCCGCCGGAGATCGTAGGCGTGGAGGCGGAGAAGGAGCCAGCGATGGCGGGTCCGGGTGATGCGTTGGGGATGGCGTGTCGGGAGGGAAAAGCCCAGCGCGACCGAGGAAAAACGCATGGCTTCGTTGGTGCGGCGTCGGAATAGCGGATCGAGGGGAATATGCAGCGCCGGGCGGATGATGGCGGCGGTGCCGCCATGCAGGGAGAGGGAGAATGTCGCCTCGTGGGTGGTCAGGACGACCACTTGCCCTATTGCGTCGGTTTTCTCGAAGATCACCTCTCCCAGCGCGGAAAATTCGGGCAGGGCGGGCGGCGCGAACGGATCGAACGCTGGTGTCAGTGTGATGATGCCGCTGGTGGCGTTGGGTTTCCAGATGACGGGAATACGGGTGATGGGGATATCGGGATCATGCGGGAAAACGCAGCCTCCATCGTTCGCAGAAACGACTCCACTGTTTTCCGGCCCGCACTACGCTGTCTCCCGTGAGGTGGACAGTCTCGCGGTAGTCGTCGCGATAGCTGTCCCAGCGGCGCATAAAGGCTCCGGCCAGCCCGGCCTCGTCCAAGCGGTCGAGTGCCCGCAGATCGGGCTCCGAATGCCAGATGCTGGTCGGCATGGCGTGGCCTCCTGCGCCGGTTTCTTTGTGTGTCGTGATGGACTCAAAATGATCGGGGATCGGATTTCCGCTTGCATAGAGTGAAAGACGCATCACGAAAGGGCATGATGCGCACTAGAAGAATCGACGCTCATGTCCATGCCTCAATCCGCCATATGCTTTTGGCGCAAGAAGGCGAAGGCAGCGATGGCGGAGGCGACAGTGATACCGATCAAAAAGTAGATCAGGTTCTGAAAGGAGACGGCATAGCTCCTCATGAAGACGGCCCGTCCAACACCAGGAAACAGGTGGGACGCGGCTTCGACATCGCCGTTTGCCAGACTTTGGGCCACGTCGCCCAGACGGCTGCCAGCCGGAAGGCCGAGGGCTTGCAGATGTGCCCGTGTCAGTTCGGCGAGCATGGCGGTAACGATGGCCAACGCGATGCCTTCGCCGGCAACGCGCGTGGTACTGAAAATGCCCGTCGCCATGCCTGCCCGCTCGGTAGGTACGACGCTGACGGACAGTCCGTCCATCAGCCCCCATGGCAAGCCCGCTCCGCAACCGATTACCAGCATCGGCATGATTGCCGCCGCCCCGTCTTGTCCCGGATCGATCCGGGACAGTAGAAACAGACCAACGGCGGCGATCAGTAGGCCGACGCCTGACAGGACGCCGGCCGAAAACCAGTGTGTCAGCGTCGCTGCAAGAATCGGCACTACCAGCATAGGCGCGGACAGCGCGAGCAGCAGCAGACCGGCGTCGATCGGGCTGCGCCCCTCGATGCCGATGAAACGAAGCGGGAGGAGGACGAGGAGCACGACATAGCAATAGCAGGTCGCGATCGGCAGCGTCTGGACACCGACGAAGCGGGGATAGCGAAATAGAGAAAGATCGAGCATCGGCCGAGCGACGCGCCTTTCGATCGCGACGAACGCCGCAAGCATGATGACTGAGCCCAGGAACAGCGCGATCGTCTTGGGGTTTATCCATCCATTTTCCGGTCCTTGAATGACTGCGAAGGTGAAGAGTGTCAGGGTAGCAGTGAATGTGATGGTTCCCGGCCAATCGACCTGGGCGGCGTGAGGATTGCGGCTTTCTCTCATACGGGGCAGGCCGAAGATCAGCGACAGGGCACCGACCATGGCGCTCGATAGAAAGACCGAGCGCCATCCGGTCGTCTCGATCAACAGCCCGGCCAGTAGGGGACCGAAGGCCAGTCCCACGCCGAATGTCGTTCCCAGCGCGCTGAATGCCTTGGTGCGCGCATGACCTTCGAATTCCTGTGCCAAGGCCGCCGATCCGCCGGACAGGGCTGCGGCAGCGGCAAATCCCTGAGCCGCCCGCAGAAGGTCCAGCGCGACCACGGACGGCGCCATGCTCACGACGAGGGAGAGGCAGGTGAATGCTCCTATACCAACCGTAAAAAGGCGCTTGCGGCCGAACCGATCTGCGAGGGTGCCGGCTGCCATCAGTGAACTGCCGAACGTCAGCATGAAGGCGTTGGTGATCCAGTTGAGCGCCACCGGGTTTCCACCGAGATCCTGCCCGATCGCAGGGGTGGCGACTGCGCCGCCGGAAAAGCTGAGAGGAAGGACGAGGGCCGCAAGGCAGATGGCGACCAATATCACGAGTTTGTTTGTTTCGGTCTCGCGGTCCCGTGCAGCCATTTATGGTGCCCCTTCATAACTTTCGTTCCGAGTACCAATCGGTCTGCGGAGAAAGCGAGAGTATGACGGGGTTATCCTCCGATAAATGATGACGTGGTTCATTGATTGCGGAGAAAAACTCCCTAATTTACGCGCATGGAAAGTATGAGCGGAATCATCTCCTTCGTTCAGGCTGCGGAGCATCTGAGCTTCGTGGCTGCTGGCCGTGCGCTCGGCATCTCCGCCTCGGCGGTCGGGAAGAACGTCGCCAAGCTCGAAGACAGCATCGGTGTGCGGCTGTTCCACCGCACGACGCGGCGCATATCGTTGACGGAAGAAGGAACGGCCTTCTACGAGCGGTGCCGGCGCATTCTCGACGATCTTCGCGACGCCGAGGCGATGGTGTCGGATACGAGGCGCGTGCCACGCGGACGGCTGCGGGTGAGCGTGCCGACCATTGGCTATCGTTTCCTATTGCCCGTCCTTCCCAAGTTCAGGCAACGCTATCCTGATATAGAACTGGATATCGACTTCAACGACCGTGTTGTCGATCTGGTCGAGGATGGGGTGGATGCGGTCATTCGGAGCGGTGCGCTGAGCGATTCGAGCTTAATGTCGCGTCGGCTCGGTCCGTTCCAGTTTGTGCTGTGTGCGTCTCCTTCCTATCTGGAGCAACGCGGTACGCCGCGAGCACCGCGCGATCTGGACAAGCACGATTGCCTTCGTTTCCGCGTTCCGACCTCGGGCAAGCTTCAGAGGTGGCACTTGATCGATGCCGATGGGATTGACCCCTTTCGCGGTCAATCGCCTCTGACGTGCAACAACATGGAAGCCTTGCATGGAGCTGCCGTTTCTGGGTTAGGCATTGCTTACATGCCGGATTTTCTGGCGCGGGAGGCATTGGCCGCCGGTAGTCTGTGTTCCGTTCTTGACGATTATCTTGCTGATTCCGGTCAATTCAGCATCCTATGGCCGTCTAATCGATTGGTTTCTCCCCGGCTTCGAGTATTTATCGACTATGTGACGGAGACGCTATTCGATACGAAGCCCAGCCCATAATTTATGACGGATCGAAGGTCTGTTCCGCTCGCGGCGCGGAGCGCCGCACGTGTGGGCAGTGCGTCCCCGGCGCCGGTCCGCTGGGATCGGCGCGGTTTTGGACCGGAAAGGAAAGAGGGAGCGGCTTATGCCGCCGCCCGCCTCTGGCCCCAATAGGCCAGCCCCCGCGAAGCGGTAGCCGCGTGCGTTTCGTCCAGTTCCATACCCAGCCAGTCGCGGCTAAGATGCTGGGCCGCGACCAGGGACGAACCGGAGCCACAGAACGGATCGCACACCAGGCCATCTGGCGGGCAGAAGGCATGAACCAGTGGCAGCAACGCCGCCACGGGCTTCTGCGTCGGGTGCAGTTTGTTCCCCGAATACGGCATGTCGATTACATCCGGGATCGGCTGGCGGGGCAGTTTCGCGTTACCCTTGGCCAGAAGGAAGGCGCTTTCGTGGGTGTATTGAAGAAACCGGGATGTTGAAGCGTAGGACTTGCGAAAGACGATATGTCCGACAATACGGAACCCCGCGTCCCGCCATGCCTGCATGAACAGGTCGGCTTTCTTCCATCCGTAAAAACTTACCATGAACCCGCCGTCTTTCAAAACGCGGTGCATCTGGTTCACGGCGGGCCGGAGCCATGCGGCGTTGTCGTCGTTGCGGATCGTCCGCCCGTCCCGGCCCCTGTAGTTCACAAGATAGGGCGGGTCGGTGAGGATGAAATCCACGCTCCCGCGCGGCATGGCGCGCATGAGGGCAACGCTGTCGCCATGAAGGATCACATTACGGAAGGCCCCATTCGCATTGTCGGTCATGTCCCTGACTCCTTGGCCGGTAAAATCGCCGGTGGAAGCACCCTGCGTGCTTCCCGGAGGCGGGTGACCGCGCGGGAGAGTTGGGGACAAATGACGGCGGGAGTGGCCGGGTTGCGCGCCAGCGGGGCAAAGCCCTGCGCCGTCGCGCGGCCCTGCTGCTCTGTAGGCGGCATTTGGGGGAAGGGAGGCGAAGGGCCTTCCTTCCCCGTTTACTATCTGATCATTCCTGCTTTTTCGCTGTTTTATCTCGAATAAATCGAAAAATAAGAGGGGGATTTTTTATTTCGGATAAATTCAGTTCTTTGCGAAGATCGTTACGAAGTGAGCATAAAACTTGATCTATAGTTGCTCTACCATTCGATGCGTGTGACTTAAGATATTTAACAGTCTCTGATATTTGCTCGACGCTACCTAAAAGCTGTATATCTGCAATTGCAGATTCAAAATCGATTGTCTGTTCTTCTGTTTTTGAATCGCGATTAGCTGATATCTCAAGACGCCGGTAAGCTTCCAAAAGATATTGAGTTATCATGTCACGGCGTTTGTTTGCGCGATCTCTCCTCGTATTGAACGAGTGGGCTACAACCCATCCGAGAACCGCAATTATGGCGGCAAATAAGGGACCAAGAAGGGGAGATAGCTGAACTATTTTCTCCAACATAATTCTCTCGATAGATTTTTAATTTTTCGATTGATCGTTCTCAGTCAGATATCTTCCAAACTCTTGAGATATCTGTCTGAATGAAGTCGTTACCTTTAAAGAGCAGTGAGGCGTCTTTGGCTATGGTCAGCGCATAACTCGCACAATCGCCAAAGTTTAGCGCGGCTGGATGCCGTCCTTTGCCGAAACGCAGGAATGCCGTGCGGGCGATCCGTGCCTGTTCGGCGTCCTGTGGCACGATCTCGATGGCAGCGACTTCGAAGGCAACGGTCCGCTTCGGCGATCAGACGGAGGAACTCGTCGGCTTCATCTTCCCGACGCAGGATGGCCACCAGCGCAGAAGTGTCGATGACGATCACGCTGGCAGGCCGTTCTCATCGTAGAGATCGTGGTCGGTCAGGATGTCGTGTCCCTGCAACCGCTCGGCGCTACGCAGGCTGATGGCACGTAGATCCGTGAAAAGTCTCTCCGCCTGGGCGCGCGGGGCGTTCTTGCGGCGCACGCCGTGAGGGATGAACTCTGCCCCAGCCTGCTCCAATGCCCGGCAGACTCCGTCGAGCACAATCGGTGTGACCTGCCGCGCGCCGACCTCGCTTTCCAGACGGCGGATGGTCACGACGGAGACATGGGCGCGGCGTGCGAGTTCATCCTGCGGCAGATGCAGCAGGGCGCGGGCGGCGCGAATCTGGTCAGGTGTCACGTTCATGAGGGGAATATATCTCAAAGAGCGGTATCATTCAATATCGCCAAGGGTGTATCGACCGGGACAGGAGCCCGGTTGACCCTGTTTTCTGGCGCGACGTGCCCAAGCGCGCTGGCGATAGCATCCGCGACCTTGTTGGCGGTGGTGCGGACGGGATCGGTCTTGAGGTGGGCATACCGCGCGGTGGTCTGCACCTGAGTATGACCCAATAACCGCCCGATCATGGTCAGGTCCGCCCCCAATTGGAGTGCATCCGAGGCGAAGGAATGGCGCAGGTCGTGGATGCGTAGCGTGTCCAGCCCGGCCCGTGCGCGCAGCCTCCGCCAAGGGCGCTGAATGTCGGTCAGGTGCTTTCCCTCCACCTGCCCGGTGATGACGTAGGGATTCCCCTCGATCCGAGAAATCTCTGCCAGCACGTCCAGCGCCGCCTTGCCGACAGGCACGATCTTGGCTCCGGTCTTGGAGGCCGGCAGGCGCAGGACACCCGCGCGGAAGTCCACATAGTCCCATTTCAGGGTCTGGATTTCCCCAAGGCGGCAGCCGGTCAGAAGCAGCAGCCGGATGCAGGTCGCGGCCTCCGGCTCGCCGTCCGCCTCGCGGAGCACCTTGCCCAGCCGGGCCAGTTCATCGGGCGTCAGGTAACGCTCCCGCTTCGCTTCCTTGTAGCGCTTCACCTTCCAGCAGGGATTGATCCCGTCTGACCGTACGCCCCAGGTGTCGGCCAGGGTGAACATGATCGACAGCACGCCCAGCACCCGGTTGGCCTGATAGGGTGTCTCTTTCAGCCCCTGGTGCAGTTCGACAACATCGGCACGGGTGACGTCGATAATCTTGTGCGTTCCGAGCTTCGGGACGATGAACAGGTCCACGCAGCGGCGATACTCGTACTGGGTCGAGGGTTTGCAGTGGGAGGCGACATGCTCGTCGAGGAACCGCTGACCGAACTCCTTCACGGTGACGGCGGCGCGCAGACGGTCGCGTTGCGCGCCGGGATCACTGCCCAGCCGGACATCGGAGAGATGCTTCATCGCCTCGGTGCGGGCCTGGTCCGGCGTGATCGGGCCATGCGGGCCGATATTGACGCGACGGATACGCCCGCCCGCGCGGAACTGGGCGAGATAGATTTTCCGACCCGAGGGATGGACCCTCAGACCGAAGCCCCGAAGTTCGTCGTCCCAGAGGAAATATTCCTTGCCGGTTTTGGCGGCGGCTTCGACGGAACGTTTCGTGATCTTGACCATGGGGAACCCTCCCTCGGCTGGAATCACTGGAATCAAATAGGAATCATTTGGGGAAGAAATGGGGCGATTCCAGTCGTAGGAGAGTGTACCATGCTCCGAGTAAAAACGTAAGGAAAACCGCCATTTATCGTAGAAAAACTGGTCGTGTGCGAAAAAAGTGTAAGTATTAGACTGGAACTCATAACCTGAAGGTCACAGGTTCAAATCCTGTCCCCGCAACCAACGATACTTGCGATACGAACGCATCAAGAACGCCACTGTCCGGATGGACCGTGGCGTTTTTCTTGTGCGCCGCGAACTGCAGAATCGCCGCCAAATCGCCGCGCAGGATGATCGCCAGTTCACCATCGGCCGGCTGAAGCGTGATCTGCGAGACCAGTGTGCGCAGGCGTTCGGCTGCCTCGGTCTTCGTCTCCTCGGCCTGAAGGCTCTCATAGAGAGACGCGATCCGCTGCTGGTAGATCTCTGCCATGTTCGGATGGAGAAGGGGAGGCGGTTCCTCCGTGTTGGCCAGACGCTCCGTAAGTTCGATTTTGCGCGCCTCCAGCGCGCCGATCTTATCCTTGAGCTTCGCGCCCGGAACGCCGTCGAGGATGGCCTGGATTGCCTTGTCCAGTTCGCGATCAATGCGAGGCAGCTCATTTCGCATCGCCACGAGGTCAGCGCCTAGTTCCATGCGCATGCGGTTCACCTCGCGGGTGAACTCGTTGCAGAATTCCTTGAACAGGTCTGGTTCCATCAGGTGCGTGCGCAATCCGCTCAGGACGGACGCCTCCAGCGCATCGCGACGAATGTTCAGTCGGTTGTCACAGGTGCCCTTGTTGCGCGCCGTCGAGCAGCCGAGCAGGTCTTTCGAGATCATGCTGTAGCCACCGCCACAGCAGCCGCAGCGGATCAGCCCGGCAAAGAGATGGCGGGGACGGCGCCGCTCACTGAGGGCTTCGTTTCCCCGTTCCGGCTGGCTGAACGTTGTTTCGGCCTGGCGCGCTTTTACGGCATCCCATAGATCCTGCTCGACGATCCGCAGTTCCGGTACGTCCTGGATGACCCATTCGGATTCAGGATTGAGGCGCGAGACGCGCTTGCCGCTATCGGGATCTTTCAGGTAGCGCAGCCGATTCCAGACCAGACGGCCGACATACATCTCGTTGTTGAGGATGCCGGTGCCGCGTTCCCGATTGCCGTGAATGGTGGATGGTCCCCATTCCCGTCCCTGCGGACCTGGAACGCCATCCCGGTTCAGTTCCATGGCAATCGTGCGCGATGACTTGCCCCGCGTGTAATCGGTGAAGATCCGCCTGACCGTGCGGGCCTCTTCCTCGTTGATGGTCCGGTCACCCCGGATACGCTCGCCTTTGGCATCAAACTGGCGCACGACGTCATAGCCGTAGGAATTGCCGCCGCCGGATTTGCCGTCCTCGATCCGGCCGCGCAGTCCACGACGGACCTTCTCGGCCAGATCCTTGAGGAACAGCGCGTTCATGGTGCCCTTGAGGCCGACATGCAGGTGTGTAACGTCGCCCTCGGACAGGGTGATGATGCGCACGCCGGAGAAGGTCATCCGCTTGAACAGGCCGGCGATATCTTCCTGGTCGCGCGACAGCCGGTCCATGGCTTCGGCCAGCACAATCGTGAAGCGCCCGCGCGTGGCGTCCTGGATCAGTTCCTGAATGCCGGGGCGGAGCAGGGAAGCACCGGAGATCGCCCGGTCGGTGTAGCTGTCGACGATCGTCCAGCCCTGTTTCTCCGCGTGAAGCCGGCAGAGGCGCAACTGATCCTCGATCGAGGCATCACGCTGGTTTTCGGACGAATAACGGGCATACAGCGCGACTTTCACAATCCCATCTCCCTAATCCTGGAGATCGCGTCGCCTCGCGGCCTCCACTTCAGCGTTGACGAAATCCCGTGCGGCCTGACGGGCCAGAAGCCGGACCAGACTGACCAGCCGCGGATCGGCTCCACTGCGTAAGGGTGTCACGTTGGCGTCCGGGGCGTCGAGAACGAGCCGCACCCTGTCCGCTATCGTATCGCGTTGGCGTGCCATCTTCCCGTCCTTTCTGCATGGACCTTCGGTTAGCTCTGACGGCACTCTGGATGTCGGACGGCACGTGAGTGAACAGAAAAATACGCGGAAACAGGGAGATAGATCGCAGGAAGAGGGCTTCGGGATAGTCGCGAACACGCGCGGCTATCGCTGTCGGCATTATCACAAATTGGTGATGTAACGACTATAATAGTCGCAATTTGTCACAATTCCTATCGACTCGCGGGTTTGCTGGCACGGATCTGCGTTCCGTAAAGCCGTCTCTACGCGGTTCCGTGGAGGCGATCCGGTGTCTGATGGGGCCGGAAGAGAGGAAGAGGGACGTGGGGTTTTCGTGACGGATTCAGGGGTGGAAGAGAGGCTTCCGCCCGTCCGTCACGGAGTGTCCCGCCATGGCGAGCGCCATCCAGAAAATCGCCCTCAATGTATCCCGTGATATCCCTTTCAACAGGCTGGTGCTGTCGCAGTCCAACGTGCGGCGCGTGAAGTCCGGCCTGTCGATCGACGAACTGGCCCGCGACATCGAACGTCGTGGCCTGCTCCAGAGTCTGAACGTCCGTCCCGTCCTGAACGGGGAGGGGGCTGAGACTGGTACCTACGAAGTGCCGGCCGGCGGGCGCCGGTTCCGTGCGCTCGAGTTGCTGGTGAAGCAGAAGAAACTGGCGAAGACCGCCCCGGTGCCCTGCGTCGTGCGCGAGGCCGGATCAGCCATTCTCGCCGAGGATGATTCCCTGGCCGAGAACGTCCAGCGCGTGGCCCTGCACCCATTGGACCAGTTTCGCGCCTTTCGCGACATGCTGGAAAAAGGCATGTCCGAGGAAGAAATCGCCGCCGCGTTCTTCGTCGTGCCAGCCGTGGTCAAACAGCGCCTGCGGCTGATGACCGTGTCCGACAAACTGCTCGATATTTACGAACAGGATGGCATGAAGCTCGACCAGCTCATGGCCTTTTCGATCAGCGATGACCATGACAGGCAATTACAGGTCTGGGAGATCGTCTCCCAGAGCCACAACCGCGAACCCTATCTGATCCGCCGCATGCTGACGGAAAAAAACGTGCGGGCATCGGACCGCCGCGTGCGTTTCATCGGGCTGGAGGCTTATCTGGCGGCAGGTGGTCCCGTCATGCGTGATCTGTTCGAGGCTGATGATGGCGGCTGGCTGGATAATCCGACCCTGCTCGACCGGCTGGTCATGGAAAAACTGCATGCGACCGCAGAGGATATCCGTGCCGAGGGCTGGAAATGGGTCGAAACTGCGCTGTCCTTCCCCTGGGGACACACACGGGACTTTGCGGAGATTGACGGGACGCCTGTTGCGCTTTCGGACGAAGAAACCGCCCGTCTGACTTCGCTGCACAGCGAGCAGGAAACCATCGAGGCGGAATACGCGCAGGCTGATGAGTTCCCGGAAGAAATCGACGCGCGCCTTGGCGAGATCGAGCAGGCCGTTGAGGCGCTGGAGGAACGCTCGGTATCCTTCGATCCGGCCGACATGGCGCGGGCAGGGGTTTTCGTCAGCCTGGACACCGACGGCACGCTGCTGGTCGAGCGGGGCTTTGTCCGGCCAGAAGACATGCCGGCGGAGCCCGAGGACGGTCACGATGAGTCCGAGGGATATGATGACGCCATTGACCATCGCGGCGATGGCGATGATGCCGAAGGGGATGGGAGGGAAGGCGCATCCGATACGGAGCCCGAGGAGGAAGACGGGCTGAAGCCGTTGTCCGATCGCCTGCTGACCGAACTGACGGCCTGGCGGACACTGGCCCTGCGCGACGCTTTCGCGGCCAATCCGCATATCGCGTTGACCGAACTGCTGCACACGCTGGTTCGCGACCTCTACTGGCAGGTCTCGGGTGTGGATTGTCTGGAAGCCTATGTCCGGGAAATCCCGCTGGCGGTGCATTCCCCCGACATGCCAGGCAGCCTGCCAGCCCATGCGCTGCGTCAGCGCAACGAGGGCTGGAAGCACGATCTGCCGGAGGATGAAGACGCACTCTGGCAGTGGCTCGACGGACTGGACGATGCCAGTCGCATCGCGCTGCTGGCGCATTGCCTGTCTTTCGGGATCAACGCGCTGCATGAATCGTCCCATGGTCCGTCTCTGGCACGCAGCGTCAGGGAGAGGCTTGCGCGAGTTGGCCGTCTCGCCACGGCGCTCAGGCTCGACTTGGTCGAGGCGGGCTGGCAGCCAACGGTGGAGAATTATCTCGGCCGCGTCACCAAGGCGCGCATCCTCGAAGCTGTGCGCGAGGCGCGGGGTAACGAGGCCGCCGACCGCATCGCCCATATGAAGAAGGGCGACATGGCGCAGGCTGCCGAGCGGCTTCTGGACGGTTCGGGCTGGTTGCCAGAGGCGCTGCGCACAAGGAACGTGGCAGGGCGGAGTGAAGGAGAAGTAGGAGCGGCTGACATGCCCGACAGCCTGGACGCGGTTGCGGCTGAGTAACATCTGTCCATTGACTGATATGGGCGGCTTCCGGTCTCCGGAAGCCGCCTTTTATATGGGAGCGATGTCGCGTCCGAATGGCTGTCGACGATGGTCAGTGACGGGTCACAGGCTGCAGGTGTCGATCTGTTTCGAGTTTGAGGGCTGCTGTCCACAATGGTGTTTTGGTATAGAAATCCCGCCTGTTGAGGCCGGTGCCGGTTCGGTGCTCGTTGAGCAGTCCTGCCCAGCACAGCGGACGCAGGACATGGACGTAAAGACTGGCGGTCAGCTTGAAATCCCGGTGACGGATCTCCTCCTCTTCACCCCCGTAGAGAACCGCGCATAGCCGCTCTTCTGTGACGGCAACCTGGGCCTCGATATTGATGACGTTGAGAAAGATATCCCAGTTGCCGAACAGCGGCTCATCGCTTCGGGTGTAAGGACTGTGGTCGACGACAAACAGGAGGTGGGTTGTCAACAGCATCCAGAGCCGGGCAGGCTCCGATCTGAGCTTTCTCGCCAAGTCGGTTAGCCGCAGGGTGCCCTTGAAATGCCGTGCGAGCTTCGCGCTGAGCAGAACCTCATGCAGGATCACTAGCGGCGGGAAATCATGTTCATTGAGGACTTTGTTGACGGCATAGAGGTATTCAACCGTATAGCCGGGCCAGTCAAAGGCCTCGGCGGCCCACGCGACAAAATAGCGTTTCAGCGCTTTGCTGGGCGTGAGGCTGATCGGGCCGTTTTCCTCAATATAGCCGATCGTCAGCAGCGCGGCCTTCAGGATGAGGGCATGCGTCAGGGGCAGGTCGGTGTCAGGCGAACGAAACGGATTCATCACAGAAACAATGAACCAGCTCGGTGCGAGTTGCCAGTCTGGCCTTGCCACGCGGGGACGATCTCCGTCCCGCGTCCTTCATTGTAATGTCGGCTATCGCCCTCATATTGGTCGTTTTTGTTGCCCAATGCGCCTCTATGAAGCGGACATAGCTGAAGATGCCGCTTGACCGCTGCTGCTGGTGTCAGCAAAGTCGTTTTTGCCTAAAAAGACAGCGATGCAGGTATGGTGACAACCTGTGGTCTCTCTGGAGAGACAGTCACGCTTGAGCGAATAAACCCGCTCTTGGCCATGGCCGGACACGACGAGGATAGGCCTCGCCCGTGGTCGGTCGTCGTTATCCATCTTGCGACCGGCTCGTGTCCGTCTCACCAACGGAAAGACACAGTCATGAAGCTGAACCATATCAACCTCTACAGCCACGACACTGAGGCTGATCGCGCAATGTTCGAACAGTATTTCGGCCTGCGCACTCTCGTTGTGCGTGGGATCAAAATGGCCATCATGCAGGACAATGATGGGCTGGTTCTGATCGTCAATCATTTCGATAACAAGCTCGAAGGCTTTGATTATCCCAGGCAATTCGACATCCTGCACATTGGTTTCATCCAGAAGTCTCGCGAGGACGTCGATGCTCTCTATGAGCGCCTAAGCGCCGATGGCTGGGAGGTGCAGGCTCCACGCAACGCACATGGCGCCTGGTCCTTCTACTTTCGAGCGAAAGGTGGCTATTTCATCGAAGTGACGACATTAACGCCGGTTCACCCTGAAGAAGCGTATCAGGAAAACTCATAATAATGCCCGCCATGAGCGGCTGAGTAATCGGCCGAGCTTCAGCAACTATACGGATCATACGTCTCTTAGCACCTCAAAGTCAGTGAACTAGGTGGTGGCCTGGGTACGAGCCGTAAGCTTGTTTCCATCTGGATCGCTAAGGTAAGCAACGAATGCTCCGTTTGGGCGCTCAATGGGCGGGCTTTCTATGCTGGTTCCGCCATGGGCAATACCGGCGTCATGCCACGCACCAACATGGCTGGGACTGGCTGCGGCAATGCCAATGGTCCCGCCATTGGCAGCCGTCGCGGGCTCTCCGTTGATCGGCGTTGTGATCATCAACCGTCCCACATTGTGTCTGTAGATGAGACGACCTCTGGAATCCATTTCGCCAGGGACGCCTCCTAAGGCGGCAAATGTTGCGTCATAGAAAGTTCTCGCCCGTTCGAGGTCATTGCTGCCAATCATCACATGGGTAAACATGATTCTACTCCTGTATTGATAACAACAGAATATCCGATATCAGTCCGCCAAAGCATCCTTAATAGATGGATGTGCCATTCCTGGGTGACAGGATCGAGGAACTATCAATGGGACTTCTTTAGACCTGTTTTTTGGCTTAAAAGACAAGTCTTTAAGGTTTTGGGGGGTAAGTGCAGTCTTTGCTTGGGCAAATCCAAGGTATGGCTGGCAACCTGATCAAAATTCAGTTCTCCTGCGATCAGGAAAAGTGCTCGCGACCGTTTGCACTAGGCAAATACCGCGAGGGCGTACTGCCAACAGCCTTTCGAAACATCGTAATAAACGCATTGACGGACTCATAACCGAGTATGGCCGCAACCCGCTGCACACTCGTGCCACTCGCCAGTTCACGGAGCGCGACGACAAGATGAAGCTGTTGTCGCCACCGACCAAATGTCAACCCGGTTTCCTGAACCATCAGTCTGGCCAGAGATCGTTCGCTCATCGCAACACGTTGCGCCCAGTCGGCCACTGTACTGCGATCTGATGGCCTGGCTGTCAGTGCATCAGCAATGGCACGAATTTTGGTATGCTCTGATACGGGCAGGTTAAGACCCTGTCGTGGCATCTCGGCCAATTCGTCGAGCATGACGCGCGCCAGTCGGGCGGCATGACTATCCGGAGGATAATCTTTGGGCTCAGCAGCCAGACGATCAATCATCGTCCGGATCATCGGCGTGATCTCCAGCGCACAGTAATGATCGGGGAGGCTACTCGCACCACTCTCAACGAAGAGATAATCGACCCGGGCGTTCGCAGTCGCCCGGGCACTATGCGGCACCCCGCCCGGAATCCAGATTCCGCAGTTCGGAGGAACGATCCATACGTTTTGAGCGGCGGTGCAGGTGACGGCGCCATAAGATGCCAGAATCAGCTGTCCTTTTCGATGGATGTGCGTTGGCACTTCGGATGCATGATCAGCAAAATCGAGCCTGTGGGCGATTGCGGTTGCATCCGAAGTGTCCGGGTCCACGGAAGCGATAGCTGAGGAGCGGTACGACATCGGATTGGCAGCTTTCAGTGATTGATTGTCTGGATACCTAATTTACCCGCTTGTTGCAACTTATTATCAACAAGGCATGACATTCAGGCCCCTATGGCAGGACGGGTGGATCAGACCCGCGTTGATTCTGCCGCAACTCATCGCCCTGCTTCGTAACCCAACCCTCAGGGCGGACGGTGAAGCACTGCTCTTTTCCGCCAAGAGTTTCGCTGCCGCGATGCTGGCTTATTTCATAGCGCTTCGCATTGGATTGCCGCGCCCTGCTTGGGCGATCGTCACCGTTTATCTCGTGTCGCAACCCACGGGGGGTGCCTCGCTCAGTCGTGGTCTCTACCGTCTGATGGGCACTCTGGCCGGGGCGCTCGCGACCGTCGCAATCGTTCCGACCTTCGCCAACGAGCCAGTGGTGTGCAGTGCGGTGCTCGCAGGATGGATCGGTCTCGGTCTGTTTCTGTCGCTACTCGACCGCACGCCGCGCTCTTATGCCTTCGTGCTGTCCGGCTACACAACCAGCCTGATCGGCTTTCCTGCAGTTGCGGCGCCTGGCGCAGTCTTCGACACCGCCATCGTGCGCGTACAGGAGATCGCACTGGGCATTGTGTGTGCTGTGGTGATCCATCGCTATGTGGTCCCCCGGCCGATGACCGGCCAGTTTCAGGCCAAGCTGACAGCAACGCTGCATGATGCCCGAAAACTGGCCTGCGACGTATTGAACAATGTCTCTGAAAGCTCATGCCGCGATGATCGCTACCGAATGGCTCTGGACCTGCTCGCGCTCAGGGGACTGGCGACACACCTTCTTTATGATCCGGTTACAACACGTCTAAGCCGCTTAACGTTGCGCGCTTTACATGATCGTCTGGCTCACCTGTTGTTGCTCCTCGCCGATGTTGAGGAACGGATTTCCCTCATTCATGCGCCTGGAATGCCTGAGGAACTAGCGCAGCTTTTATGCAAAGTTCGCAGCTGGATCACTTTGGATACGCCGAGTGATCGCGTGACAGAAGCGCACAGATTGTTACAGAATGCCCTTTCATTCGGCCATGCTGATGAAGCCACCTTGATCGATGGCCTTGTCGCCAACATAGCCCGTCATCTCGCCGAGCTCGTCGGTCTCCTTCACGAGATCGAACGGCTCGGCATCGAAGTCAACGCAGCAGAGTGTGCAACAGAGCCATTTCAGGGCGCTGAGAAAACGACGGGCTATGTCTTCCACCGCGACCCGATGATGGCGGCGCGGGCAGGTCTGGGTGCCGCTTTTGGGATACTCCTCGGCTGCTTTTTTTGGATTTGGTCTGCGTGGCCCGATGGAGGGCTGGCCGTATCGGTTTTGGGTGTCACCTGTGCCCTGTTCGGCAATGTGGACGCACCAGTGCCGTATGTCCGAAAATACATGCTTGGCTCAGTCTATGGTATCGCGATCAGCCTGATCTACAGCTTTACCGTCCTGCCGCGTGTCTTCGAGTTCTGGGTGTTGATCGCGGTCCTCGCACCAGCTTTTCTATTCGGAGGATCACTGCAGGCTCGGCCGTCGACCGCCTTCATGGCGCTCGGCATCACGCTGACTGTCCCGATCCTCGTCGGGTTGGGTCCTGTTTATGGCGGAGACTTCGCTGAGGCCATCAATAGTAGCATTGCGCTGTTGATGGGCGTCGGCTTCGGAGCGGCAACTATGACGTTGTTCCAGACCGTCTCCCCAGATACCGCGATCAACCGGTTGCTGCGGCTCGGCCGTCGTGACGCGGCCTATCGCGTCCGAAGCAGGGTTTCCGCCAAAGCCATCTGGACCAATCTGACAATCGATCGCATCGCCCTTCTGCGACCCCGTCTAAGTCTTTCGGCGCGGCCGACAACGGAGACGATCGACATGATCGTGCGTGACCTTCGCATAGGTCACGCAGTGAGCCGTCTTCGCGAGCAATTCGACCAGTTGGAAAGTGAGCCCCTCAGTACCATCCAGGTGCTGCTGCTCGATCTCGCGCACCATTTCGACAGAGGTTCACCATCGGTCGACGAACTGAATACGCAGGTTGAGGAGCTGATCGCGCGCATTGTCGTCGGAACGGGCGCGCACCGTTACCTACTTGATCCACTCATCGACCTGCGTTTCGCGCTTTCTTCCGTCCAAAACAGCGAGGCCAGAGCATGATTCCAGACCTCTGCATCAGTGGCATCTTTGTTCCCGGCTTGTTGGGAGGCGCCTTCATCGCCTTGGTAACCACCGTTGCGTTGCTACGTCTGCTCACCCTCCTCGGCGCGTGGAGAGTGTTTTCTATCCGGCCGCTCGTCGAACTTGCCGTCTTCACCATTGTGTTCAGCCTGCTCGCGCAGGGTCTATCCACCATCGGATCTCTCCCATGAAATTCCTCCTCACCTTTCTGGGGCGCCATGCCTTGACGCTTGGGCTCGTCGTCATCGCTGCTGCCGTCGCGCTCCATCTGTGGGAACGCAATCAGCGCACACCCTGGACTCGTGATGGCCACGTACGGACTGACGTCGTACGGGTTTCGACCGATATTGGCGGTCTCATCACCCAGGTTCTGGTCCATGACAATCAGGTGGTGCGCCCTGGACAGCTCCTGATCGTCCTTGATCGACCGCGTCGGGCCGCAGCGCTCGAACGTGCAGAAGCCGCCATAACGGAGGCAAAAGCGCAACTCGATCTGGCGCGCAAGGAGGCGCGGCGCGACCTGGTGTTGCGCGATCTCGTCGCGACGGAAGCGCACGAGCAGAACATTGCAAAGGTCAGGACGGCGGAGGCAGCGCTGACGCGCGCACTCGCTGACCGGGACGTGGCCCAGATCGACATGCAGCGCACTGAAATCCGCGCAACAGTCGGGGGCACCGTCACCAATCTCGACCTTCATCCTGGTGATTATCTGGCCGTTGGCGTCCAAGCCATGGCACTGGTGGACGCCGAGACGTTGCGCGTGGAAGGATATTTCGAAGAAACCAAACTGCGCAGTGTCTCCATCGGCGATCGCGCGCGCATTCATCTGATGGGAGACGATGCCGATATCGTCGGTCATGTCGAGAGCATTGCCGCCGCAATCGCCGACGACCAGCGCGACAACTCCGGAAATCTCCTACCCAAGGTCGCGCCAACATTCTCATGGGTGCGGCTCGCTCAACGCATTCCGGTCCGTCTGCACATAGACCGTGTACCAGCGGGCACGAAGCTGATCGCAGGACGAACGGCGACGGTGGAAATCCTGCCCTCTACACCCTTGAGCGTGGTTGGGAGGCATCTGTGAGATCTGTTTTTGCCCTATGTATGGTGCTTCTGATGACGGGCTGCGTTGCTGGACCGAATTATCGCGTTCCCGACGTGGCCATTGCCAATCGCCCTGGAGCGACGCAAGCGCTCCTTGGCGGCAGGAACGATGGCGTGGTCCCGGCGCCGCTACCACCGCATTGGTGGCATCTCTACAAGGATGCCCGGCTCGACGCCTTCGTCGCCGAGGCGCTGGCTGCAAACACTGATCTTCGCATCGCAGAGGCCAATCTCGGGAGAGCTGACGCGCTTGTACGCGAAGCAGAGGCAGCACGCACCATAACGACGGATCTCAGTGGGCAAACTACTGGCTCGCGGATAGGAGGTCCGACCCGGTTTCTGCCAGCGCCTTTCAGCTACGCGTTAGGTATGAACGTCAGTTATCCTCTCGATCTGGCGGGGGGCATCCATCGCGCAATCGAAGAGTCGAACGCTCAGTCAGAGGCGGCGCAGGCAGCGCGCGATCAAGTGCGTGTGATCGTAGCAGCCACTGTCACGCGCAATTATGCTCGCGTTTGTGCTGATGGCGTAGCGCTGGCCGCCGCGAGACACGTTGTTGCAGTTCAACGCGCGACACTTGATGTCGCGTTGCGTATGGCCAGCGAGGGACGCGGCACGCGCTTTGATAGTGAACGCGCGCGAACGGCAACATTCGCCAGCGAAGCCGCGATTCCAGCCATCCTCGCTGATCAGAAAACAGCGTTATTCGCATTGGCCGCCGTCATGGGGCGCATTCCATTGGACTATCCGCGCGATCTGGAGCCATGCACTACTATTCCGTCGCTTATGCTCCCGCTGCCGATTGGCGACGGAGCCGCGCTATTGAGGCGTCGCCCCGACATCAGAAAGGCAGAACGCCTTTTCGCCGCGGCGACGGCCGGCATCGGCGTCGCCGAAGCCGATCTCTATCCCCAGGTCAGCCTTGGCGGCTCGGTGGGGAGTACCACGTCGATCACGCATGCCCTGACGTTATCGTCGTTCGGTTTGAGCGTCGGTCCATTGGTCTCATGGTCGTTCCCTAACCGAGTATTGGCAAACGCGCGTATCGCGCAGGCTGGAGCAGAAGCCCGTGCTGCGCTTGGTACGTTCGATGGAACGATTCTACTTGCATTAAAACAGACCGAAACCACCATGTCTGCCTACATGCGAACGCGTGAGCGTCTGGGAGACCTGGAGCGGGCGGCGAACTCCGCCGGCAAGGCGAGCAGCGATGCAGAAACACTGCAACGCTTCGGCCGCACGCCATTCCTCGACGTCCTTAACGCGCAAGCGAATTACGCCGAGGCGCAGGCACGCCTGTCATCCGCCCGGATCGAACTTGTTGATCGGCAGATTGATCTGTTCCAGGCGCTGGGCGGTGGTTGGGAGTGATAGTGGTCTGTCTGGATATTCTGTGCCGCGTTTAGAGCGCCCGTTGATGACAATCGATGTCTTCTTCCGAGCATACCTGCGCTGGAAGCGGACATTCCGTTCACCCCCCTGTGCTGCCTGTCCGCTCAAGGAATATGAAGCAGACAGGCGGGATACGCCTCATGTCAGACGTTCAAGCCAAAATGATCGTCTCCTGAAAGCAGACATTATCAAGATTACGGTGGACTGGAGCGTGGTTATGAGATGGTCACTATCTAGCCCATCTTATTCACGGCATTGAGTATTTTGCGTGGATTTTTCTGCTTTTGTGGTTTGTGCGCGCGGGATCGCACCGAGTTGAGGCGGTGTCATTTTGAAACGGTGGATGGT
>NZ_JABEQJ010000043.1 GCF_014174255.1 Gluconacetobacter sacchari | reverse complement strand
CCGCCCGCATCTCAGGCCAAACCGCCCTCAGTGCAATCCGAAGTCTCGTCGATGGAACGTTCGTCGTCGCCTGATCAGCACCAAAAAAGCCAGCCCCGTGAGCAGTTACCCGCGCGCGCCCCGCCGACATGTAACAAAATGCAACAGATATTGATGCACCATCCCGCCCTTTTGCGTCTATGTGTGCTCTCAAGATCACGAAGCCGCAGGCTTTTATAATTCTTTCGTGGCACGCAAGGATTTTCCAATCATGTCCAGCCTCGTCCCCGGGCGGCAGGCCGTCCCATCCGTAACGCGTGCGGCGGCGCCCCCCTGATGGCGCGCCTCTATGCAGAGATCTTCGACCTGGCGACCGCGCTCCGCTCGGCGCCGACCGTTCCGGACCTGAACAACGCTTTCCGGCACATCGTGCAGCGTCTCGGGCCTTATGCCTACGCGCTGGGCGAGGTCCACAAGACCCATGCCGGCGAACGCCACCTCGTCAGCACCACCTATCCGCGCCACTGGGCGGAACATTATCGCGACCAGCGATACGATCGCGTCGATCCGACGATCGACCCGGCGCATTTCTGGCGCACGCCCTACGACTGGCGCCAGCTCCGCCGGGCCGAGATACCGGCACAACGCCGAATGTTCGCCGAGTTTTCCGATCTGGGGTTCAAGGGCGGCTATTCGATCCCGCTCCCATCCTCCCCCGCGTCCCTGTTCCTGATCGGCGTCGCGTCACAGGAACCCGCGATATCCGCGAAAGACAAGACCGCCCTGGTTCTCGCTTTCAGCCAGTATCATCATCGCTATCACGAAATCGCCTCGCCCCGCCCGGCCGCCGACGCGCCGTCCCTGACGGAGCGCGAGCGCGAATGCCTCCTCTGGGTCGCGCAGGGCAAGGATACCCAAGACATCGGGACGATCCTGAATATCAGCGAGAATACCGTAAAATTCCATCTCCGGAACGCCATGGCCAAGCTGGACTGCCACAACCGCGTCCAGACGGTGGTACGGGCGATCTGCCACGGGCTCATCCAGCCCTGAACATCCGCGCGCTCCACGCGCATAGCCACGCCCGGTCCGGCACGCACCCTACCCGGACGGGCAGGCAGCCCATCCCGCGAAAATATGTTGAATGACACACCGATATCTCATCAGGGATCCCACGCATGCATCCCCCGGTCGTCCATTTCATGTCCGGACTGCCGCGCTCCGGCTCCACGTTGCTGGCCGCGATCCTGCAACAGAATCCGGCCGTCCGCCACGCGGGCATCATCACGCCGGTCGCGAACATGATGATCAAGCTCACATCGGTGATGGTCGAAGGAGAGTTCGCCACCGAGTTCGAGGCGGAAACGCGCCAGCGCCTGCTCAGGGGCATCCTGACCGGGTATTATGATGACGGATCACGGTCCGGTTCGACGACGGGCGATATCGTCATCGACAACAACCGTCTGTGGTGTACGCGCCTCGCCCTTCTGGACCACCTGTTCCCCGCGTCGCGCGTCATCTGCTGCGTGCGCGATCCGGTCTGGATCATCGATTCCTTCGAACGCATCATGCAGAAGGACCCCCTTCTCGGCTCCAGGATCGTCCCGATCGAACAGCGCGGAACGCTCCACGACCGCGTGAATGCCCTCACCTCACAGGGTGGACCCTTCGGCTTCTGCTGGCATGCGTTCAACGAGGCATTCTACAGCGCCCTCGCGCACAAGCTGATCGTGGTGGAATATGACCGCCTGGTCACGGCACCGCGCGACACCCTGCAACGCCTGTCCGATCTCCTGTCCCTGCCCCGCTGGGATTACGATTTCAATGATATCCGGTTCGAGCAGCCGGTCCGCTTCGACCAGGCCCTCGGAACACCCGGCCTGCACGCGGTCCGCCCGCGCGTGTCCATGGCACCGCGCCGCCCCGTCCTTCCGCCGGACATCGTGTCCCGACTGGCGGGCGGCAGCTTCTGGCGCAACCCGGACATGAACCCCGGCAACGCGACCATCCTGGCCTGAGGCCCCGCCTTCGCGGGCCGCTTCACCCCGCTCCCCGCCGCGCCTCCCGCAGGATGGTCGCGGCGATCATCTCCGCATTCGCCGTCACTTCCGGCAACCCCATCAGCTCGCCGAACGTCCCGCGCGACAGCGGCCCGGCAACGAACAGCGTCGGTACCGTCTCCCCCTCCGCCGAAACCGCATGGCCCTCCCGGTCGGTATCCACCCCCAGCCCCACCGGGTCGGGCCGCAACAGCCCCTGCCGGCCAAGACCGGCCAGAAAGAGCTGCGAGGACAGGATACGGGCATGGTCGGGCCCGGTGGTGGTCACCACCACGTCGAACGACGCGAACGACAGCCCGCCGCCACGCCGGCGCAGCATCACGTCGATCCCCTCGCCCTGCCGGTCGGCGGCCTCGATCCGCGCGGCCAGCACCTCCAGTGTCTCCCCGGCGATCCGCCGATGCAGCACCCGCTCCACCTGCGGCGCGATGCGAAAGCGCCGCGTGTCCCAGAACGGCCGCACATGCCGCACCAGCCGCCGCCGTTCCACGACCGGCAATGCCGCCCAGATGGCCCCGGCCTGCCGGCGCACGGCATTGAAGACGGTCTGCCACGGCCGGTCGGGGTCGTCGCGCAACGCCAGCCGCACCCGGCGCAGCGCCCCCCGCGCGGTCACCGCCGGCTCGGTGGAAAAATCCCCCCAGGCATCGGTCACGTCGCTCAGGTCCGCCTGCGACACCTGCCCCCGCCGCGACAGCGCCACGATCCGCCCCCGATGCCCCGCGCCGTCCAGCGAGGCCACCACATCCGCCATGCTCAGCCCGGTGCCCACGATCAACACCCGGTCGTCCGGCCCGATCCCGTCCAACGCCCCCGCCGCCCAGGGATCGGCGACCAGCCGGCCGCCCCCCTCCGCCAGCCCGGCCAGCGCCGCCGGGGCCGCCGGGGCCGGATGCGAGGTCGCGATCACCAGGATATCGGCCCGATCCCGGGCGCCGTCATCGGTGGTGATCCACCACCCCCCCTCCGCCCGGGGCACGACGCCGGACACCCGGGCCCGCCGATGCACCACCTGCCCGCCGGCCAGGCGCGGCGCCAGCCGCGCCGCCACATAGCGCCCGAACACCGACCGCGCGGGATAGGCCGCGCCATCGGCCAGCACCGCCTCCGGGTCCGCCGCCAACGCGCCATCCGCCGTCAGCCAGGCCTGGAAATCATCGGGCATGGCGGTCGTCAGGCTCATCCGCGCGGCGGGCACGTTGATACGGTGGCGCGGATCGCGCGCTCCGTACGCCACCCCCTGCCCCAGCGCCTCGCGCGGCTCGAACACCGTCACCGGCGGCAGGTCGCCGCCCCCGTCCGTCAGATGCCAGGCAATGGCCGCACCGCTGAAGCCACCGCCGATAATGCCAATTCTGGGCCGATCACTCATACCATTCACTCATGCCATTCCCGGATCGCGCATCGTCCGGTGCCTCAGTCGAAGCCCACCGACACGCCGGCGAACACGCCCAGCCCGTCGCCCGGCTGCATCACCGCCAGTTGCTTGCCGCCGGCGATATAGCCGGGCACGACGATGGCGGCATAATGCGTATTGGCCAGGTTATCGACGCTCAGGAAAACCTGCCGATGCTTGCCGGGCCATTCGTAGCCGATATTCAGATTGTAGATATGATAGGACGGCGCGAAATAGGTCTCGTCATATGCGGCACCGACCTTCGACGACACCTGGGCATTGAACCCGGCATAGAATCCCGCCCTGGTGTCCAGATGAATCTCGCCCTGGTAGAAATGTTCCGGAATCCCCGGCAGCCGGTTGGCCCCGAACACCGAATCATGGCGAAAGCGAAAATCTTGCCATGTATAGGCCTGGCGAAGCGACAGCCGGTTGCCGGCCCATTCGTACAGCGTGGTGTCCAGCGAGGCCTCGACCCCCTGGTGCATGGTCGGCGACCCGTTGCCATAGATCGACGCCCCGACCGCCTGCGATTGCGGCGTCATCACCGACAGCAATTCGTTCCGCACGTCGGAATGGTAGAAGGTCAGGCTCCATTTGTTCCGCCACGCCTGGCCGGTGGTGCCGATCTCATAGGTCGTCGCCGTCTGGTTGCGCAGCTTCCCTGCGCCCGAATTCATGCCCGATTGCGGAATATTGCCGGTAAAATAAGGCCCCGCATAATTCAGGTTCCAGTCGTTGGGCGGCTGGATGCTGCGGCTGACATTGCCATACAGCTCCACATGCGGGCTGATGACATAGCGAAATCCCCCACGCGGCACGAAATTGACCGACGATTCCCCGAAATTCGCCCCCGCCGCCGTACGGGGGTACGGCACGCCCGACGATTTCTCGACAAACGCCACCGCCGCCGCCGTGGTCAGCCAGAAATCATGGAATATTTCCGTATTGTTCCGAAGATGCAGATAATTCTCCGTCCCGCCATAGGTCACGTGCCGCAGCACCTCCCCGATCGGCAGCCCCGCCAGATGCCCGGTCGCGACCCGCACCCGGTTGGTCTGCCACGCCTCCAGGTCCGACGTGTCCATGAAGCCCAGTTGCGTATCGCTCCTGTGCCCGGCCAGCACGTCATGGCGCGTATAGTTCACGGTCGCGGCCACCGTCTTGTAGCCCCAGATCTGGCTGAAACTGGTATTCTGGATGTCGATCGGCGCGTCCTGGTAATCGAAGCCCAGTTCCAGGTTCGACCGGTCGTCGAGCCTGACGGTGGTCATGTTGCCATAGAATTTGGAGCCCGGCTGGATCCGCACCGAATGCCAGGCCCGATAGGGCGACTGCGCCTGTTTCGGATCGTCCAGAATCTGGTCCCGGGTCAGATAGCCGGGATACCCGTTGCGGGTCTGGCGATAGCGAAAGAAGAACCGCGTCGAAACCCGGTCGTTGAAACGATAGCCGAAATTGGCATTCACCCCGAAACTGTTCGCCTGCGTCTCGGCCTGGTAGCCGCCGCGGTACGAATTGGTCACGCTGATATAATAATCGGCCTTGCCGATCACCTTGCCCGAGCTGAGCTGTTCCTTGGTATAGCCGAAACTGCCGGCCTCGACCCGCGCCTGATAGGTCTGCGCGTCATAGCCGGTCTGGGTCACGTAATTGATGCCGCCGCCCAGTTGCAGCCCGCCATAATCGAAGGCATTCGCCCCGCGCAGCACTTCCGTGTAGCGCAGCCCCAGCGGCTCGAACAATTCGTAGGGCGTGCCGGCGGGCGTGGTGACGGGCAGCCCGTCGAACATCATCAGGATGCCGGAGCGGAAATAATTGGTGCCGACCTGGATCCCCGACCCACGGATCGACAGCCGCAACCCGTCGCCCCCGCCCGAGGACTGCGCGAACACGCCGGGCTGGAAAGCCAGCGCATCGGCATTGGTCAGGTTGCGCCCGCGCAGCACCTGCCTGGCATCGATCACGGTCGCCGCCCCCGGCAGGCTGTCCAGCCGCGCCCGCGCCCGGTCGGCGGGCGACAGGCGATGGGTCGCGACCACGATCTCCTCGCCCTTCGCATGCGGCGCGGCCGGGGGCGGGCTCGTATCGGCCCGGGCATGGCCGGCCGGCGGCCCCACCTGCATCAGGGCCAGCAATGAGGCACCCGGCAACAGCCGGGCGGATCGCGAGACGAAAGGGGGCATGACCAGCAATTTCCGGAATAGCCAGGAATGGACAGGGACGATCGAATCCACACGCTTCCGGCGTGCCGCTCTTCCATCGCCGACCAAAACACATTCCAGCTTTGTTTCTTTTGGTATTTGCTATTATTTTCGTGAATTCAAGGCGCGCCGGAGCCCACCCCCGGACGTCCCGTCAACAGGACGCCGGCAGCACCGCATAGCGCCGCGCGAACCAGACCAGCCCGTCCGCCCCCTCGCCGGGCAGATGCACGTCCAGCACCTGGGCAAACACCACCGTATGGGTTCCGGCCTCGACAACCCGCCCGACCCGGCATTCGAAACACGCCAGCGCGCCCTCCAGCAGCGGCGCCCCGGTCACCCCCCGCCGCCAGCGCCCACCCGCGAAACGCTCCTCCATCGTCTTCGACCGGCTGCCGAAGGCCGAGGACAGCGCCTGCTGCGCGCCGGCCAGCACATTCACCGCCAGCACCCCATGGTCCAGCACATGCGGATGCGCGCTGGTGGCGCGATTGATGCACACCAGCAGGGTCGGCGGCATGTCCGACACGCTGCACACGGCGGTCGCGGTAAAGCCGTGCCGGCCATTCCCGCCATCGGTGGTGACGATCGTCACCGCCCCGGCCAGCAGCGCCATGCCATCGCGAAAGCGCCGGGCGGAGCCGGCATCGAGGCCGCCGGGCAGCGGCGCTTTTACGGAAACGTTCATCTCACGCGATCCTTCGGGTCACGGTTCAGGCGGCGCGATGGCCGGAGGCGGCATCCGGCCGCCGATCGCCGGCGATCGTCTCGCCGAACGGCCCCATATTGCTGATCGCGGCGGCGGCGCGCACCGGATGCGCCGTCGGCAGCAGCGGCAGCACGGATTCGCCGAACTGATAGGCCTCCTCCAGGTGCGGATAACCCGAAAAAATGAAACTATCGATACCCAGCCTGCGATATTCGTCGATCCGCTCCGCCACGGTCGCCGGGTCGCCCACCAGCGCGGTCCCGGCCCCGCCACGCACCAGCCCCACCCCGGCCCACAGGTTGGGGCTGATCTCCAGCCTGTCGCGCCGGCCGCCATGCAGCGCGCTCATCCGCGCCTGCCCGACGGAATCCATGCGGGCGAACACCTTCTGCGCCTCGGCGATGGTGGCATCGTCGAGGTACGAAATCAGCCGGTCCGCCTCCGCCCAGGCCGCCTCGTTGGTCTCCCGCACGATCACATGCAGCCGGATGCCGAACGACACCTCCCGCCCCCGCGCCTCCGCCTCGCGGCGCACATGGGCGATCTTCTCGGCCACCTGCGCCGGCGGCTCGCCCCAGGTCAGGTATTTGTCGATATGCGTCGCCGCCACATCCACCGCCGCCGGCGACGAGCCGCCGAAATAAAGCGGCGGCCCGTTTTCCTGAAAGGCCGGAAACAGCAGCCGCCCGTCCTCGATGCGGAAATGCGGCCCCTCGTGGTTCACCGTCTCGCCGCGCAGCAGGGCGCGATAGATCTCCAGGAATTCGTCGGTAATCGCATAACGCTCGGCATGGTCGGCAAAGAACCCGTCCCCGGCATTCTCCTTCGGGTCGCCGCCGGTCACGATATTGATCAGCAGCCGCCCCTGCGAAATCCGGTCCAGCGTCGCCGTCATCCGCGCCGACAGGGTGGGCGATTGCAATCCCGGCCGCACCGCGATCAGGAATTTCAGCCGCTCGGTGCTCGGTGCCAGGGCAGATGCCACCACCCAGCTATCCTCACAACTGCGCCCGGTCGGGATCAGCACGCCGTAATAGCCCAGCGAATCCGCCGCCCGCGCCACCTGTTGCAGATAAGGCAGGTCGACCGGCCGCCCACCCTTCTGCGTGCCCAGGTAGCGGGAATCGCCATGCGTCGGCAGAAACCACAATATGTTGATTTTCTCGGGGATCTCGGCACGCATGTCAGGACGCCTTGTTCTGGATCAGGTCGGGAAAGAGCGGCGGGGTGGGCGTCGCCAGCGCCGCCGGGTCGCGATAGCGCGCGGCGGCATGCCGGTCCGGCAGGCGGGCCTGGCCCGCGCCGAACAGCCGCTCGCGCAGGGTCTCGTCCGGCGCATAGGCGGTGCGATACCGCCCCCGCGCCTGCAATTCCGGCACGATCAGGTCGATGAAATCCCGCGCGGTGTCAAAGGAGTGGTACTGGCGCAGGTTGATGCCGTCGATACCGTCCACGTCCAGCCAGGATTCGATGGCATCGGCCACCCGCCCCGGTTCCCCGGCGATGAAATAGCGCCCTTCGTCAAACCGGCCGATCTGCTCCAGCGCGCTGCCCACCGTCTGCTCGGGCCGGAACCGCCGCCCCATGTTGCCAAAGCGCGCCCCCTCGTGCCGCAAGACGCTCGCAATCGTATCGTCCGGGTCGTAGCGGCGCAGGTCCACCTCCGACTGCGCATGGATCAGCGCGCCTTCCAGACTGTAGAACGCCCGATAGGCCTCCAGCTTTTCCCGCGCCGCCCGCTCGCTCGGCCCGGTGATGATCCCGGCCTGGACGATGAAGCGGATATCGTCGGGCCGCCGGCCGAAAGCCTGCGCGCGCCGGCGCGTGGCCGCGATGTTGCGGCGCACGTCCTCGGTCGTCTGCCCGCCGATAAACACCACTTCCGCATGGCGCGCGGCATATTCCAGTCCCGCCGCCGATCCGGTCGCCTGAAACAGCACCGGCGTGCGCTGCCGCGACGGCTGCACCAGATGCGGCCCCGCGACCCGGAAATGCGCGCCGCGATGATCGATGGCCCGCACCCGCGCGGGGTCGGTAAAGACATCCCGCGCCCGATCGGCCACGATCGCGTCGTCGTCCCAGCTTCCTTCCCACAATTTATAGAGCACATCGATATATTCGTCGGCGATCACATAGCGCTCGTCATGCGGGACCTCGTCCTCCAGCCCGAAATTCCGCGCGGCGGCCGGCAGGTACGAAGTCACGACGTTCCACCCGGCCCGCCCCCCGGTCAGCACGTCCAGCGTCGCCATGCGCCGCGCGAAGGCAAAGGGCGGCTCATAGGTGGTGGAAAAAGTCACGCCGAACCCGACATGTTTCGTCACCGCTGCCATCGCCGGCACCAGCATCAACGGGTCCAGGTTCGGGATCTGCACCGCCTGGCGCAACGCCGCCGCCGTACCGTCGCCGAACCGGTCATAGGTCCCGACCACATCGGCCAGGAACACGGCATCGAACAGCCCCCGCTCGGCCAGTTGCGCGACCTCGGTCCAGTACGACAGTTCGGAAAACCGATGGCGGTTATTGCCGGGCGCCCGCCACATGCCATGCACGATATGCCCGACGCACGCCATCTCGAACAGGTTGACATGCAGGTGCCGCCGCGCGGGGCTCTCGCCGCCGCTCATGACGCGCGCTCCCCACCCGTCGCGGCGGGCCGCCAGATCGCATCCAGCGCCGTGCCGTTCAGTTCCAGGTCCCCCAGCGCCCGCGCCCGCTGCACCGCCGGATTGTGCGAGGCCAGCACGCGGGCATTGCGCCAGTGCCGGTCCAGCCCCAGCGCCGACGCCGTGGCCGAGGCCCCGCCGACCTCGAACAGCCGCGTCGTCGCCTCCAGCGCCTGGTCCAGCACGACCTGCTGCGCCTGGAAGGCGATGCGCTCGGCCTCGTCGTACAGCGGGTGCTCCAGCACCCCCGCATCCCATGTCGCCGAAGCCCGCTCCAGCGCCCGGGCCACATCCTCGACCAGCGCCGCGGTCGAATAGGCCAGCGCCGACAGCCGCCCCACCACCTGCTGCACCAGCGGGTCGTGGCGCTGGCTCACCTTGCCCGGCACGCCGAAGGTGCGGGTGCGCGGCCGCACGAACGCCACCGCGTCGCGCAGCGCCGCCCGGGTGATTCCCGCCAGCGTCGCCAGATGGAACAGTTGATAATAGGCGGTCAGGAAGCTGCTGCTCGGCACATGGTCGAACGACGACCGCGCCAGGATCTGCCCGTCCGTCACCGCCACGCCGTCGAAGCGCGTGGTGCCGCTGCCGGTCAGGCGCTGGCCGAACCCGTCCCAATCGTCCTCGCGCGTCACGCCGGGCGCCGCGGCCGGCACGGCCAGATGCACGCGCTCGCCGCCATCGGCGGCCACGACGATGATCCAGTCGGCATACAGCGTGCCGGTCGAATAATATTTGGTGCCATCCAGGCGCCAGTCCGCGCCCTGCCGCGTCAGCGTGGTGCTGGTCCCGGTGCTGTCGGTCAGTTCGGCCATCGCGGCGCCGAACAGCGCGCCATCCACGATCCGGGCGTACCACTCCGCCGACCGCGCCCGGTCGGCGTCGCGCCGCCGCCCCTCGATAAAGGCGAAATGCGCCCGCACGATCTGCGGCAGGTTGGAATCCGCCGCCGCCAGTTCGGTCAGCAGGCGGAAGCTCTCCACCAGCCCCAGCCCGGCGCCCCCGGCCTCCCGCGGCACCCGCAGGGCGCCGAACCCGGCCTCGCGCAGCCACGCCACGGGTTCATGGGGCAACACGCGGCCCTGCTCGCGCGCCGCCGCGCCCACCTCGATCCGCTCGAATACCGCGCGCAGCCCCTCATCCGTCGGGGCGCGGGGCGCCAGCGCATCCTGGGTCAATGCGTCCATCGTCTTCCGGGCCTTCCGTCGAAAACAACAAAATTCTACGTCATTAATTTCCGCGTGACAGAGGATTATAAACGATTCACCATGTGTCAATGACGATATCACAAAAACATCACCCCCTTTACGGATGGCGAACTTAATAAATTGAATAACAATCATAATTTTTCCACAGCGCCTTAAGGCCGCCGGCGCGCGCCGCAAAATTACACAAAAATTTATGATATATTTTTCTTGAGATTGAAAAATAACACGATAGAAATCGTCAAAGCTTGGCGAAATCAACGATCTCTTTGGCAATCAAGCCCGCGGAACCCTGTCGATGCCCCCCCAGCCCCACCCCATCCCCCACGCGCGCCCCGCGCTATGGCTGGGCGCCGCCGCGCTGCTGCTGGCCATGACGGGGTGCCGCCGCCATGAATCCCATGCCGCCGCGCACACGCCGACCCGGGGCGGAACGCTGGTCTACGCCACCGACCGCGAGCCGATCTGCCTCGACCCGCACGTGCAGGGCGACATGCCGCAGGTCTTCCTGGCGCAGCAATATCTGGACTCGCTGGTGGCGATGGACGGCGCGGGCCATATCCTCCCCTGGCTGGCCACCGACTGGACGGTGTCGGATGACGGGCGGACCTACCTCTTCCACCTGCGCCACGACGTGACCTTCACCGACGGCACGCCGTTCACCGCCGAGGCGGTCCGCGCGAATCTCGACCACATGGTCGATCCGCATACCCAGTCCAGCACCGCCGGCGGCTATATCAGGCAATATGCGGGCACCGACGTCATCGATGCCTATACGGCGGCCGTGCATCTCAAGACGCCCTATGCCGCGTTCCTCGAAGTGCTGGCCCAGGGCTTCCTCGGCATCGAATCCCCCCGCGCCCTGGCCCGCCCGCGCGACGAAAACTGCCAGAATCCGGTCGGGTCCGGCCCCTTCCGCATCGTGCGCTGGGACCATCAGAGCCAGATCGTGCTGGAACGCAATCCGGCCTATCGCTGGGGCCCGCCCACGGCCCTCCATACCGGCCCGGCCCGGCTGGACCGCATCGAATGGCGGATCATCCCCGAACCCTCGGTGCGCTTCGCGGCCCTGCAAGCCGGCGAGGTCGACGTCATCGACTCCCTGCCGCCCGAGGCCGAGACCCCGGCCCGGCGCAATCCCGACCTGTGGCTGCTGCTGGCCGACCGGCCCGGCAACCCGACCAACGGCACGCTCAACACCCGCCGCGCGCCGTTCGACGATATCCGGGTGCGCGAGGCCTTCCTGCGCTCCGCCGATATCGACGGCGCGCTGGCCAGCGTCTTCTTCCACCATTATCGCCGCGCCGGCGGCCCGCTCAGCCCCACCACCCCGTTCTACAGCCCGGCGTTCGAACATCACGCCGACTACGACCCCGACCGCGCCCGCGCCCTGCTGGACCAGGCCGGCTGGACCGGCCGCACCGCACAGGGCATCCGCACCCGCGGCGGTCACCCGCTGGTGGTCCATATCCCGGTCAAGGCCTCGCTCTCCGCCGCCGAACGCACGTTGTGGGAGCAGGTGCAGGCCACGGCACGCGCCACCGGCTTCGACGTGCGGCTGGAAAACGGCGACGACACCACGGTCCAGGAACGCGAGGGCCAGTGGGATTACGACGTGCGCATCGGCTACTGGAACACCAACACCGCCGACGTGCTGCGCATCATCTTTTCCTCCGCCTTCCTCGGCGCGGCGGGCGTCGCCGGCCACCATCAGAACGAGGCCGGATTCAGCGACCCTGCCTTCGACCGCGTCGTCGACGACGCCCTGCTGACCACCGATCCGGACAGGCGCCGCGCCCTCTATCTCCAAGCCCAGACCATCGCGGCGCGGAACTTCCTGCAAGTCACCACCTACCCGCAGAGCACCCGGCTCGCCTTGTCGCGCGCGGTGCATGACGTCCGGCTCGAACCCTCGCTGAACGTGACCAGCCTGTATGATTCATGGGTGACACGATGACCCGCTTCCTCCAACGCCTCGCATGGCGCCTCGCATGGCGTCTGGCGGGCGGCCTGCTGGTCCTGCTGGCCGCCGCCAGCCTGACCTTCGCCGCCCTGCACCTGGCCCCGGGCGATCCCGTCACCGCCATCCTCGGCGGCGCCTCGGCCAACCCGACGCCGGAAGCCATCGCCGCCGCCCGCCACGAATACGGGCTCGACCGTCCGCTGGCGGTGCAGTACGGCCTCTATCTCGCCCGCATCGCGCGCGGCGAACTGGGCCAGTCCTTCTCCCTGCACATGCCCGTCATCGCGGTGCTGCGCGCGCAGGCCCCCCCGACACTGGCGCTGATGGCCTCCTCGCTGGGCGTGGCCTGGCTGCTGGCCCTGCTCTCGGTCGTGCCGACCGCCCGGCGGGGCCTGTCGGGCGCCATCGCCTCGACGCTGGAGACGATCGGCGCCGGCCTGCCGCAATTCTGGCTCGGCATCCTGCTGCTGTGGGGCCTGGCCTTCGAATGGCGCCTGCTGCCCCCGGCCGGCAATCACGGCCTGCCCACGCTGGTGCTGCCCACCTTGTCGCTGGCCATCCCGCTGGCCGGCTTCCTCGCCCAGGTGATGCGCGAATCCTTCGACCTGGCGCTGGGCCAGCCCTTCATCCTCACCGCCCGCGCGCGCGGGCTGGGCGATGGCGCGGTCCGCCTGCGCCACGCCCTGCGCCACGCGCTCCTTCCCTGCATCGGCCTGTCGAGCTGGGCGGTCGGCGCGCTGGTGGGCAACGCGGTGGCGATCGAGATCATCTTCTCCCGCCAGGGGCTGGGCCGCGCGCTCTTCCTCTCCGTCGCCACCCACGACATGCCGCTGGTCTCCGGCATCGTCCTGTTCGTCGCGCTCGTCTACATCCTGGCCGGCCTGGCCGCCGACACGCTCTTCATCCTCGTCGATCCCAGACTGAAGGGAACGCGCCCATGACCACCCTGTCCCTCGCCCCGTCCATGACGCGCCAGCCCTCCCGGCGCCTCCGGCCCGCGCTCGGCCATCTCGGCCCGGCGGCCGCCTTCCTGTTCCTGGCCCTGCTGGCCGTCGCCGCCCTCGCCCCGCACCTGCTCACCCACGCCGACCCGCTGGCCATCGCCCCGCGCGACGCCTTCCACGCGCCCTCGGCCGCCCATCCCTTCGGCACCGACCAGTCGGGCCGCGACATCCTGGCCCGGGTCATCCACGGCGCCCGCCAGTCGCTGGCGCTGGGCGGCGGCGCCATCACCCTGTCGCTGGGCATCGCCACCATCCTCGCCCTGGTCGGCGGGCTGGGCGGGCGGATCGCCGAACAGGGCGTGCGCTGGCTGATAGACATCCTGTTCGCCTTTCCCGTGCTGGTGCTGGCGCTGCTCTGCACCGCGACGCTGGGCAGCGGCATCGTCCCGCTGATCGTGGCGATCGGGGTCGGCAGCGCCGCGGGCTATACGCGCATGGTGTTCGGCCAGGTGCTGTCGGTGCGTGACGCCGGCTATGTCGAGGCCGCGCGGGCGCTGGGCCACGGCCCGCTCCGCATCGTCGCCCGGCACATCCTGCCCAACGCCTTCCGCCCGCTGGTCGTCACCGCGACCATGGGGGTGGGGCAGACCGTCGTATGGTCCGCCGCCCTGTCCTTCCTCGGGCTGGGCGCCCCGCCCCCGGCGGCGGAATGGGGCACCATGCTGTCGATGGGCCGCGATTTCATCGCCGAGGCCTGGTGGATGACCTTCTTCCCCGGCCTCGCCATCGTGCTGACCATGCTCTCCACCACCATCGCCGGCCGCGCCCTGCAACGCGCGATCGAGGGGCGCGGACCATGAGCCTGGACGTCGAAAACCTCTCCATCTCCTTCCCCTCCCCGACCGGCGCGCACATGGCGGTCCGCGATGTGTCCTTCACCCTGCATCCGGGCCGGGTGGTGGCGCTGGTCGGCGAATCCGGCTCAGGCAAGAGCGTCACCGCGCGCGGCCTGATCGGCCTCGCCGGCGCCCAGGCGCACGTCACGGCGCGCCGCCTCGCCCTGAACGGCCGCGACCTCCGCGCCCTCTCCCCCCGCGACTGGCGCGCGCTGCGCGGCCGCGAGATCGGCATGGTGCTGCAAGACGCCCTGGTGGCGCTGGACCCGCTGCGCCCCGTCGGGCGGGAAATCGCCGAATCCCTCTCCGCCCATCGCTGGGGCACGCGGACCGAACGCCGCCAGCGCGTACACACCCTTCTGCAACAGGTCGGCATCCCCGACCCCGCCCTGCGCGCCCGCCAGCGCCCCGACGAACTCTCGGGCGGCCTGCGCCAGCGCGCCCTGATCGCCAGCGCCATCGCCCTGACCCCGAAATTGCTGATCGCGGACGAGCCGACCACCGCGCTGGACCCGTCGGTGCAGGCCCAGATCCTGGGCCTGCTGGGCCGTCTGCGCGACCAGGGCACCGGCCTGCTGCTGATCAGCCACGATCTCGGCTTCGTCGCCCGCCTGGCCGACCACGTGATCGTCCTGCATCACGGCGCGGTGGTGGAACAGGGCGAAACCGCGCGCATCCTCGGCCGCCCGGTCCACGCCTATACCCGGACCCTGCTCGACGCCGACCCGGTGCGCCACCCGCCCCGCGCCGCCAGACCGGCCCCGGACGGGCCGCCGCTGCTCGCGGCGCACGCCCTGTCCCTCGCCCGGCGCGGCCCCGACGGCCTCACGCGGCAGATCCTGGCCGATGTCGGGTTCACCCTCCATCCGGGCCGCACGCTGGGCCTGATCGGCGAATCCGGCTCGGGCAAGACCACCACCGCGCGCATCGTCACGGGCCTGACCCGGCCCGACAGCGGCCAGGTCACCTTCCTCGACCAGCCGTGGGTACGGGGCGGCGGCCAGCCGGTGGCCGAATCCGCCCGCCGTCCCCGCCGCCGCGCGATGGCCATGATCTACCAGGACCCGCTGGGCTCCTTCGACCCGCGCTGGACGGTGCGCCAGATCCTGGCCGACGCCCTGCCCGACACGCCGTCCACCGGCCGCGACCACGCCATCGCCTCCCTGCTGGACCGCGTCCGCCTGCCCGCGTCCATCGCCGCGCGGCACCCGGCCGCGCTCTCGGGCGGCCAGCGCCAGCGGGTGGCGATCGCGCGCGCCGTGGCGGTGCGCCCGGCGCTGATCGTGTGCGACGAACCGGTCTCGGCGCTCGACGTCTCCGTGCAGGCCCAGGTGCTGGACCTGCTGGAGGCATTGCAGCGCGACCTCGGCATGGCCTATCTGTTCATCTCGCACGATCTGGGCGTCATCCGGCGCATGTGCGACGACGTGCTGGTGATGCAGGCCGGCCGGATCGTCGAGGCCGGACCGGCGGCACGCATCCTCACCGCCCCCCGCCACGCCTTCACCCGCACCCTGCTGGACGCCGCGCAGGATCTCTCGGCTGCCTGAACGCAAAGGGCTCACCCCATGGACTCAACCCGACTTGGCCGCACCGGCCTCCAGGTCTCGCGCCTCTGCCTGGGCTGCATGACCTACGGCCAGCCCGATCGCGGCAACCATTCCTGGACTTTGGACGAGGAACGCAGCCGTCCCCTGATCCGCCAGGCGCTGGAAGCCGGGATCACCTTCCTCGACACCGCCAACAGCTATTCCGACGGCACGTCCGAGGAAATCGTCGGCCGCGCGATCCGCGATTTCGCGCGGCGCGACGAGGTGGTGCTGGCCACCAAGGTCTTCTTCCCCACCCGCCCCGGCCCGAACGGATCGGGCCTGTCCCGCCGCGCCATCCTGGCCGAGATCGACAACAGCCTGCGCCGCCTGGGCACCGATTACGTCGATCTGTACCAGATCCATCGCTGGGACCCGCACACCCCGATCGAGGAAACGCTGGAGGCCCTGCATGACGTCGTGAAGGCGGGCAAGGCGCGCTATATCGGCGCCTCGTCGATGTTTGCCTGGCAGTTCGCCAAGGCGATCTATACCGCCCGCCTGCATGGCTGGACCGAATTCGTCAGCATGCAGAACCATCTGAACCTGCTGAACCGCGAGGAAGAGCGGGAGATGCTGCCCTTCTGCCGCGACCAGAAGATCGGCATCCTGCCCTGGAGCCCACTGGCGCGCGGCCTGCTGGCGCGCGACTGGCGCGAGCGCACCACACGGCAGGAAACCGACACCGTCCTGCACGGCCTGTATCATCACACGCAGGCCGCCGACCGGCTGGTGATCGACGCGGTCGGCCGCATCGCCCAGGCGCGCGGCATCCCCCGCGCCCAGGTAGCCCTGGCCTGGCTGCTGCAAAAGCCCGGCATCACCGCCCCCATCATCGGCGCGTCGAAACCGGCCCATCTCGAAGACGCGCTGGCTGCCCTGTCCCTGACCCTGGACCAGGCCGAAATCGCGGCATTGGAAGAACCTTACGTCCCCCACCCGATCGCCGGATTCTGATCCCCGCCCACGGCGGCGAATCCAAAAAAAGAGAGTGCCCCCGACCCGGGGACACGCCATTGTCGCGGGACAAGACAGGAGTCCACGGCAATGCCGCATGCCAGCCCCTTGATCACGATTCTGGTCATCGGCCTGACATTGGCCTTTCTGCTGGGGTTGGTAGCCACCCGGCTGGGGATCTCGGTGCTGGTCGGCTATCTGCTGGCCGGCGTGATGGTGGGGCCCTTCACCCCCGGCTTCGTCGCCGACCAGGGGCTGGCGCCGCAATTGGCCGATGTCGGCGTCATCCTGCTGATGTTCGGTGTCGGTCTGCATTTCTCGGTCAAGGACCTGCTGGCGGTGCGGGCGGTCGCCCTGCCGGGCTCGATCGCGCAGGTCGCGCTGTCGACCGGTGCCGGCATGGGGTTGGGGCTGCTGATGGGCTGGGCCGTGCCGACCGCCCTGATCTTCGGCCTGTCGCTCGGCGTCGCCAGTACGGTGGTGCTGATGCGCGCGCTGGACGAACAGCGGCTGATGGAAACCGAGCGCGGCCGGCTGGCGATCGGCTGGCTGGTGATCCAGGACGTCATCACTGTGCTGGCGCTGGTCATGCTGCCGGCGCTGATGCCGCTGATAAAGGCCGGCAGCGGCCACGCCCCCTCGCTGCTGGACCTGGCGTGGACGCTGGGCCTGACGCTGGGCAAGGTCGCGGCCTTCGTGGCGCTGATGCTGGCCGTCGGCCGCCGCGTCATCCCCGCCGCCCTGCATTACGTGGCGCGCACCGGCTCGCGCGAACTGTTCCGCCTGGCGCTGCTGGCGGTGGCGCTGGGCGTCGCCTTCGTCGCCTCGGGCTTCTTCGGGGTCTCCTTCGCCCTGGGCGCCTTCGTGGCGGGCATGGTGCTGAGCGAATCCGCCCTCAGCCAGCACGCGGCCGAGGAAACGCTGCCGCTGCGCGATGCCTTCGCCGTGCTGTTCTTCATCTCGATCGGCATGCTGTTCGACCCTTCGGTGCTGCTGGGCCATCCCGGCATCCTGCTGGGCGCCCTGGCGATCGTGCTGGTCGTCACCCCGCTCATCGTCTTCGCGATCCTGCGCCTGCTGGGCACAAGGCGGCAGACTGCCCTGACCATGGCGGCGGGGCTGGCGCAGATCGGCGAGTTCTCGTTCATCCTGACCACGCTGGGGGCCGATCTCGGGCTGGTGGATTCGTCGATCCGCTCGCTGGTCCTCGCGGTCTCGATCCTGTCGATCCTGATGAATCCGCTGGCCTTCATGATCGCCGGCCTGCTGGCTCCCTGGGCCGAGCGGCGGGACACCACGCGCGGCGGCCCCCCGCCCGACAGCGCGGCCCATCCCGCCGGCCCGCCCCGCAACCACGCCATATTGGTCGGCTATGGAAGGGTCGGCGCGCTGGTGGCGGACGGGCTGCTCGGCCGGCACTGGCCGCTGCTGGTCATCGAAACCGGCGACAGCGCGGTCGCGGCCGCGCGCGCGAAGGGCGCGAAGGCCATCCTGGGCAACGCCGCCGATCCGGCGATCCTGGCCGAAGCCAATATCGCCGCCGCCCGCCTGCTGGTGGTGGCGGTCCCCGAGGCCTTCGAAGCCGGACAGGTGGTCGAGCAGGCCCGGACGGCCAACCCCGCGATCACCATCATCGCCCGCGCCCATTTCGACAGCGCGGTCGACCATCTGCGCCAGTTGGGGGCCGATGTCGTCATCATGGGCGAACGCGAAATCGCCCATGCGATGCTCGATTACGCGCTGCGCGACACGCGCGCGCCGTCCCCCGCCGTCCCGTCGCCCACCGTCACCTTCAAGAGGTGAACAGCACCGCCGTCGCCTCGGCAAGCGATGTCATATCCACCGCCCCGACCCCGGCCAGAACCGCCAGAATGCCGACACACAGCATCACGACGGCCACGGCATCGCCCGACGGCACGGCCCGCCCGCACTGATCGCTCATGCCACCCGCTCCGCATTGCACAATACAATGCAGTGCATATTTCATAATTCACAAAGGAACGCGAGTGAATAAAATAACGACGAATTATAGTTGTTTTTAACGCCGTCCCGGAAGGCCGCCGCGCCGTCAGCGGGTGTAGCTGTAGCCGTACTGGTCGGCGAGCGCCTGAAGATCCGGCGCCCCACGCAGGTTCAGCGGCACCGGCTTCGGGTTCCTGGTCCCGAAGACGAAACCATGGTCCGTCATGCGCTGGCAGGTATTGGCCGCCAGCGGAAAGCTCAGCTTCACCGTGGCGCCCATCTGCGCCCGCAGGCAGGAGATGTCGGTATCCATGGGGCGGCGCCCGATTTCCGACGAACACCCCGCCAGCAGTATCGCGGCACCGGCGACCCAACCCACACCCAACCCGTTCTTCTGCTTCATTCCGACCGCCGCCGACCCCTCGCGGAGCCGCCCATAACCATGACGCGCGCCCGACACCGCTCTGCCCGGGTCGAGCCTATGTCCAGTCAGCCTGCCATGGATCGTCCACCCGTGATAGGGCGCCGCGCGCATGCCAGAACGGCATCTTCGTCCGTGTTCCACATCGGCCCGACCGGTCCAGCGGGCTGACCTTTTCGCCCAGGCGAAAATCAGGCCAGAATAATGCGCGTCGGCAGGAAGGGCGCGCCCTGCGTGCCGGGCCGCCCCCTCAGCGCGCATAAGGCCGCGAGACGAAGGTGGCCACCAGCCCGCACAGGGCCGCCGCCGACAGCCAGGCCCCCGGCATCGCCCGGTCTCCAGTCGCATGGATCAGCCAGGTACAGATCGAGGGCGTAAAGCCGCCGACACAGGTCGCCAGGCTGTAGGCCAGCGCAAAGCCCGTCGTGCGGATCCGGGGCGGCACGATCTCGGTCAGATAGACCACCGCCGCCCCATTATAGGCGCTGTACATCGTGGCCAGCCAGACCTCCACCGCCAGGAGCCGCCCGAATGTCGGTGCCGAGACCAGCCACGCCATCGCGGGCCATGCGGTCAGTACCGCCGCCATCGTGGCCGCGATCATCAGCGGGCGCCGTCCGATCCGGTCGGACAGCGCCCCAAAGCCGGGCAGCAGGATGAAATTGGCCAGTCCGACGCACAGCGTGACGAACAGGCTGTCCCGCGCCCCCAGATGCAGGATCCGGTTGCCGAAGGCCGGGGTATAGGCCGTGATGACGTAGAACGACGAGGTCGTCATCAGGACCATCAGCATCCCGGTCCCGATCACGCGCCATTCGACGACGATCGTCCGCAGCACCTCGGCCATCCGGGGCGGCGTCCGATTGGCCCTGAACTCATCGGTTTCCTGTAGATTGCGACGCAGGAAGAACAGCACCGGCACGATCAGGCACCCGATCAGCAGCGGGACGCGCCACCCCCAGGCCGTCATGGCGGGCGGGTCCAGCACGGTCGTCAGCATCACCCCGATCGCCGCCGCGGCGACGACGGCGACCTGCTGCGACGCCGACTGAAAAGCGACGACGAGGCCCCGCGTCGCCGGCGTCGCGATTTCCGCCAGATAGACCGATGTCGATCCCAGTTCGACACCGGCGGAAAACCCTTGCAGCAGCCGCCCGCACAACACGAGCAACGGCGCAAGCAGCCCGATCTGCCCGTAAGCCGGCGTCAGGGCCAGCGTCAGGGTGCCGACCGACATCAGCGCCAGCGTCAGGATCAGCCCCCGCCGCCGGCCGATGCGATCCACATAGGCTCCCAGGACCACCGCCCCCACCGGCCGCATCAGGAAACCCGCGCCGAAGGTGGCAAAGGACATCATCAGTTCGGCATAAGCATCGCCCGAGGGAAAGAACGCCCGACCGATGGCGACGGCATAATAGCCGAACACCATGAAGTCGTACATTTCCAGCATATTGCCACTGGCCACCTGCGCCGCCGCGCGGACCCGGCGCCCAATCGTCATCGCCGACGCATGGTCGTCACGGTAGGCAAGCCCCTGGGCAGAAGACGTCATGTGGTTCGCTCTCCGATCGCCGTTCATTCAATCGACGGCGGCCATCCTTGCACCGGCCTCGGTCAGCGCATAGGTGACGGAAGCGGCAATCCCGCCCCGAATGGAGACAAATCATGGAAACGCTCACGCTGAACGTCACCGGAATGACCTGCGATGGCTGCGTCAGTTCGGTCAGGAAGGCGCTGGAGAATACCGACGGCGTCACCGCCGCCGACGTCACGCTACAGCCCGGCCGCGCCAGCATCAGCTACGACCCGGCCCGCACCTCCCCCGCCGCCCTACGCATGGCGGTCGAGGACGCAGGCTTCGAAATCGCGGCCTGACGCGCCACCGGCCGACCGGCCGGTCAGGCGAACAGGGCGGCGTAGGCTTCGGGCTTGAATCCCACGGTCAGCACGCCGTCCACATCCAGCACCGGCCGCTTGATCATCGCGGGCTGGGCCAGCATGAGCGCGACGGCCCGCGTCTCGCTCAAACCGGCCTTGTCGGCATCCGGCAATTTGCGGAAGGTGGTGCCGGACCGGTTCAGCAGGGTCTCCCACCCCACCTGCCCGACCCAGCCTTCCAGAACCGCCCGCGCGATGCCGGCGGTCTTGTAGTCATGAAACGCATGCGCCACGCCATGCGCGTCCAGCCAGGCCCGCGCCTTCTTCATCGTGTCGCATGCCTTGATGCCGTAAATCGTGACCGAGCGCGCCATCTGGCCTCCCTTTCCTCCCGCACAGGGCCGATCCGTCCCCGCCCGGCATCGACACTTTGAAAACACTCTCATAATATCGTTTTCGAAGCCGCGCCAAATCGGAAGAGAGAGCAGGAAACAGACATGATGGCACCCGGAACAACGCGTCCCTTCCTCAGCCGCCTGTCGCGGCCCGCGCGGCTGCTGCCCGTCGCCGCCCTGGCGCTGGCCCTGCCGCTGCGCGCGCACGCCCAGGCCTCGATCATCACCGGCAACCAGGTCACGCAGGCGACGGTGGAAACGATCGACTCCACCTCGGGCGAGGTCCTGCTGCGCGATCGCGATGGCGGCCTGATCACGGTCGACATCCCCCGCAAGGTCCACAATCTGCCCCATATCCAGCCGGGCGACCGGATCAATATCCGATTCTTCCAGACCATCGGCGCCGACGTGGTGCCCGCCGACAGCCCGCCGCCGGAATCGACCGTGACCTCGGCCCGCGGAGTGAGCAACCGCCACCCACACGGCATGATGGTCTCCTTCCGCCGCAAGCGCGTGCGCATCGCGGCGGTCGATCCGGCCCACCATGTCGTGACGACCGTCGGCCCGGCCGGCGCCACCCAGACGATCACGGTCCACAACAAGGCCATGCAGGCCCTGCTGCCGACCCTGAAGGTCGGCGACACGGTCGACGTGACAACGATGGACGCGGTGTCGTTCGAAGTCATGAACCGCGTGATCACTTCCACGGCCACCGTCCAGGAGGGCACAGGCACCACCACCGCCCCCACTGCTCCGGCACCCGCCACCCCGGCACCCGCCACCGGCCACTGACCGCGTTTTTTTCGATCCCGCCGCGCCGCACCGCATCCTGGCGTCGCGGCGGGCGTTTCGATCGCGCTTCATAATCATGCCACGCGATCATGAAACGAAGAGACGACGCTTACACTGGAAGGACGCACAGCAATGGTCACGATCAGCCCACTGGCCGGCAAGCCGGTCCCGCCCTCGCGCCTGATCGACGTCGCGAAACTGGTCGCGGCCTATTACGACCGCAAGCCCGACCCGGCCATCCCCGCCCAGCGCGTCGCGTTCGGCACTTCCGGCCATCGCGGCTCGCCATTCCACACCAGCTTCAACGAGGCCCATATCCTCGCCGTCAGCCAGGCGGTATGCGACTACCGCGCCTCGGCGGGCATCGACGGCCCGCTGTTCATCGGCATCGACACCCATGCCGTCTCCAGGCCGGCGCTGGAATCGGCGCTGGAAGTCTTCGCCGCCAACGGGGTGGAAACCTTCATCGACGCGCAGGGCGGCTATACCCCCACCCCGGTGATCTCCCACGCCATCCTGACCTACAATCACGGGCGCGCAGGCGGCCTGGCGGACGGCGTCGTCGTCACCCCGTCGCACAACCCGCCGGAAGATGGCGGCTATAAATACAACCCGCCCCACGGCGGCCCCGCCGACACCGACATCACCCGAATCATCGAGCGCACGGCCAACGACTACCTCGCCGCCGGCCTGGCCGGCGTGCGCCGCATCCCGTACGAGCAGGCGCGCCGCGCCGCCTGCGTGCATCGCCACGACTACATCACCCCCTACGTCGCCGATCTCGGCGCGGTGCTGGACATGGAATCCATCCGCGCCGCCGATGTCGCGATCGGCATCGACCCGCTGGGCGGGGCGGCGGTCGCCTACTGGCAGCCGATCATCGAGCGCTACCGCCTCAACGCCACGGTCGTCAGCACGGTGGTCGACCCGACCTTCGCCTTCATGACGGCCGACTGGGACGGGCAGATCCGCATGGATTGCTCCTCGCCCTACGCCATGGCGCGGCTGATCGAACTGGGCAGCCGTTTCGACGTCGCCTTCGCCAACGATACCGACGCCGACCGGCACGGCATCGTCGCCGGCACCGACGGGCTGATGAACCCCAACCATTACCTGGCCACCGCCATCGACTATCTGTTCGCCAACCGTCCGGGCTGGAGCCCCCAGGCGGCGGTCGGCAAGACGGTGGTCAGCAGCAGCCTGATCGATCGCGTCACCGCCCGGCTGGGGCGCAGGCTGGTCGAGGTCCCGGTCGGTTTCAAATGGTTCGTCGACGGGCTGATCGATGGCGGCTTCGGCTTCGCGGGCGAGGAAAGCGCCGGCGCATCGTTCCTGCGTCATGACGGCACCGTCTGGACCACCGACAAGGATGGGATCATCCTCGGCCTGCTCGCGGCCGAAATCACCGCCCGCACCGGCCACCATCCCGGCGCCGCCTATCGCCGGCTGACCGCCGAGTTCGGCACGCCCCATTACGCGCGGATCGACGCCCCGGCCACGGCGCGGCAGAAGGCGCTGCTGAAATCGCTGACCCCCGAGCAGGTCGGGCTGCACGAGCTGGGCGGCGAGCCGATCCGCGCCACCCTCACCCGCGCCCCCGGCAACGATGCCGAAATCGGCGGCCTGAAAGTGGTGGCCGAGAATGGCTGGTTCGCCGCCCGCCCCTCCGGCACCGAGGAAGTCTACAAGATCTACGCCGAAAGCTTCGTCAGCGAAGACCACCTGCATCGCATCCAGGGCGAGGCCACCACCGCCATCTCCACCCTCTTCGCGTCCCAGGCAGCGCCCTAGCCCGCATCGGGCGCCGGCCATGCCGCCGGCGCCCGTCCATGCGGGCGCTCAGCCATCCAGCCGCTGGATCCGCCGCGCCTCCCGCGCATGATCGCGCAGGATATCCCCCAGATTGGCCAGCAGCGGCACCCCGTCCGCCACCAGCACCTTGCCATTGACGATGGTGGTCCCCGCCACGGCGGGCGCGCAGCGCAGCCACGCCTCGACCGGGTCGCTCAGCGCCCCGGCCGCCGCGACCTCGGACATCGACCAGATCACCAGATCGGCGCACGCGCCGAGCCGCAGATGCCCGATCTCATCCTCCCAGCCCAGGCAGGCCGCGCCGCCGCGCGTCGCCATGTCCAGCGCATCGCGCGCCGACATGGCATGCGGCCCATGCCGGAACCGCCCCAGCAGCATCGCCATCCGGGTTTCCAGCCACATCGACGCATGGTCGGTCGAGGCCGATCCGTCGCAGCCCAGCCCGACGCGCATGCCGCGCCGGCGCATGTCCATCGCATCGGCGGTGCCGCCGCCGATCATCATGTTGGAACAGGGACATTGCGCCGTGCAGACCCCGGCATGCGCCAGCCGGTCGATCTCGTCCCCGGTAGGATAGATATAATGCGCGACCCACGATCGCGGGCTGGCCCAGCCGACCCGCTCGAAATATTCCGTCGGCGTGCAGCCATAGATCTCGGCGCAATAGGCGTCCTCGTCGGGATCTTCCGCCAGATGGGTATGCAGCCGCAGATCGTGCTTCTCGGCCAGGCGCGCCGACTCCGTCATGATCCGTTCCGACACGCTGAACAGCGAACACGGCGCCAGCGCCACCCGCCCCATCGCCCCCGGCGCCGGATCGTGGAACGCCGCGACCAGCCGCTCGCTGTCGGCCAGGATGGTATCCTCGTCCTGCACCACCGACGCGGGCGGCAGCCCGCCATCCTCGACCGAACGCGTCATCGACCCGCGCGTGGCATGGAACCGGAACCCGACATCCCGCGCCGCGCGAAACTGCGCATCGATCAGGAACGGCCGGGGATGAACGTACATATGGTCCATCGAGGTGGTACAGCCGCCCATCAGCAGCTCGACCATGGCAACACAGGTCGACAGATAGACCGCTTCCTCATCCAGGCCGGCCCAGAGCGGGTACAGGCCCTTGAGCCATTCGAACAGCGTGCCGTTGGTCACCGGGGCATAAGCCCGGGTCAGGTTCTGGTACATATGATGATGCGCGTTGACCAGGCCCGGCGTCACCAGCCGCCCACGGGCCGAAATCACCGTCCGCGCGGCGGGCGCGTCCCCAGCGCGGTCGCCGATGGCATGGACGCGACCATTCCTGATCGCCAGCCAGCCATTCGCGACTTCCCAGTCGCGATCGATATAAAGATATGCATCCCTGATCAGCAGATCGACCGTCATGACGGCTCCCCAGTACCGAATGTCAGGGTGAAGACCACCCCGCCGCGATGAAGCCCTGTCCCGGAGGTGCGAAATCCGGATCGTCATCAAGTTCGGGTACTGAACGGGCGCGAACCTCTCGTCCTTAGCAGCGAACCGCCGTCAAGGCCACACCATCCCATTTTTTACGCCCGCACGGGCGGCAACCCGCCTTGCCGGCCATACGGCCGCAAGGGCAGAATGCCGCCGACCGGCGCCCCCGCCCGGGACAGGTTTTCGGAGCAGGGTATGACCGACGGCATTCTGAACTCCCACTTTCGGCTCAAGGCCGCACTTTCTCTCGCCTGCCTCCTGCCCCTTGCCCTGGCTTCCCCCAGCGCGCGGGCCGAGGCCCCCACCCCGAGTTTCCGCATCGTCGAGAGCGTGCCGGAACAGACCATCTATGGCGAACCGGGCGTCCCCCGCACCCAGCCGGTCTGGCTGGACATGATCCGCCATGCCGGCCGGACCATCGACGTGGCGCAGTTCTACATCGCCGACCGCCCCGGCCGCGCGATGTCACCCGTCCTCCAGGCCCTGATCGACAGCGCCAATGCCGGCGTCCGGGTCCGGCTGATCGTCGATGACAGTTTCCTCAAGGAAACCGCACCGGTCCTGGAGCGGCTGAAGCCGATCCACAATATCCAGGTCGAGACCCTGCCGACCAAACGCCTGACGGGCGGCGTGCTGCACGCCAAATTCATGATCGTCGACGGCCGGCAAGTCTTCGTCGGCAGCCAGAACTGGGACTGGCGGGCGCTGGAGGAAATCCACGAGATCGGGGCCGCGATCGACGACCCCGCCATCGCCGGCAGTTTCGAGAGCGCGTTCGACACGCTCTGGGCGCTGGGCGGCGGCCGCACCCTGCCCCAGACGCGCATGCAGCCCCCTGCCGACCGCCCGATCGCGACCGAGTTCGCGCCGGTCACGCTGCGCGATCCGACCGGCGAGAGCGTGATCGCCTTCCCCGCCTTCAGCCCGCCGATGATGATGCCGACCACGCTGACGGCGGAAGAACCATCGCTGGTCACGATGATCCACGCCGCCCGCCACACCTTCCGGCTCCAGGTCCTGACATTGAGCGCCCTGAAACATTACGGCCCGAAAGGCTATTGGCCGGAGCTTGATGCGGCCTTGCGCGACGCGGCGGCCCGCGGCGTGTCGGTACAGATCATCGTGTCGAACTGGGCGCTGAACGAACCGATGCAATCCTACCTGAAAAGCCTGGCCGCCCTGCCGAACATCGAAGTGAAATTCAGCACCGTTCCGCAGGCCGGCAGCGGCTTCATTCCCTTCGCCCGCGTCGAGCACTGCAAATACGCCGTGGCCGACGACGATACCGTCTATATCGGCACCGGCAATTGGGAGTGGAGCTATTTCAACACCACCGTCAACGCCTCGATCTTCGTCCACGGCCACGGCCCGGCCGCGACCCTCAACCGGATCTTCGTCCGCGACTGGACCGGCCCCTACGTGACGACGATCGCCCCCGGCACGCGCTACACCCCCGTCAAGCCGGGTTAGCCGGTCCGTCCGCCCGTCATGCTCGGCAGAACGCCGTCACGCAGCAGCAACCCATGCAGCAGCGCCGCCGCCAGATGGATCAGGACGACGCCGAACAGCGCCAGCGCCAGCCATGTGTGCAGATGGCGCAACATCGCGAACAGCGCCGGATCATGCGGCAGGATGGGCGGCAGCGCGAAGCCCGGCCACATCGCCACCGGATAGGCCCCGGCCGACAGCATCCCCCATCCCACCAGCGGCAGCCCGATCATCAGCGCATAGAGCACGACATGCGACAGCCGCGCCGCCACCCGCAGAGCCGGCGGCAGCGTATCCGGCAGGGGCGGCACCCGGATCAGCCAGCGATTGACCAGCCGGACCACCGCCAGCAACAGGATGCAGATCCCCAGCGGACGATGCAGGTCGACCAGCCGGTGATAGGCCGGCTCCACCGTCGCCACCATCGCTATGCCGACGAACAGCATCGTCAGGATCATCGCGGCCATCAGCCAGTGCAGGATACGGGCGAAAAGGGGAAACCGCTCGACCGGCCGCATCATTGTCCTCCCGACCGGATGGCCGTCCCGGTCACCGCGCTCGCGGTCACCGCCTCGCCCGAGCGCAGGGTGAAGGACCGGGCATAGACCGCCGACCGCGCCGCCGGAATCGGATCGTCGGACGGCCCCATGCCCTCGGGCAGGATCAGCGGGTCATAGGTGATCCCCGTGCAGGGCCCGCCCTCCTCGCTCTCCGCCCGCACGAGCGTCAAGGTTCCGGCATCGACCTGACGGCGCCCGGCCGGCCAAGGCACCGTGGCGTCTCCCGTCGGGTCGCCGGGCCCGGCGACAGTCACCACCAGATGCCAGCGCAACGGCCCCCGCGCCAACGCCCCGATCAGGTCATGAAACAGATAATCGCGGCCCACCCCCGGGCCCTCGGGCGGGCGGGCGGCCTCCTCTGGCACCATCGCCCATCGCACCGCTGTCGCCGTTCCCTCCGCATTCACGAAGATCAGACTATCGAGGCTGTTATAGGTATCGTTCGCAAAACCCGAGGTCAGCGCCCGCGCCTTCAGCAGCGCCAGCGCCCGCCCCGTTTCCGGATGCCGCGCCAGAAAGCCCCCCATACGCGACGGATCGGGCCGATGCGTCCGCGGATCTGGGCGCGACGCCAGCAGGAACGCATTGAAATCAGCCGCATTGCGCACCACAAGTAACCATCCGGCGAGAGGCGCGGGCATTGTCAGGCGGCGATGGTATTGTGGTCCTGGTGGAGAGCTTTCCAATGCCAGGGGAGGAGTTCGTGGAGGCGGGGATTGGGGA
>NZ_JABEQJ010000042.1 GCF_014174255.1 Gluconacetobacter sacchari | reverse complement strand
CCTGCGAGGCGGCAACGCCGAATGGCTCTACGATGCCCTCTACTGTGCCCGTGGACAGGCCGAAAACCTGATCAAGCTTCACAAGGGCCAACTGGCATCCGACCGCACGAGCTGTCGATCGCCACTGGCCAACCAGGTCCGCCTGATCCTGCACACCGCCGCATACTGGCTGATGCTCACCCTGCGGGACGCCATCCCGGCCCCACAGCCGCTCGCCTCGGCCGAATTCACCACGTTACGAAATCGTCTTCTGAAAATCGCAGGACGCATCCTGGAAACCGCGACCCGTGTCCGTATCGCCTTTGCCGCCTCCTGTCCCGAAGCCGCGCTGTTCCGCAGTCTCGCCATCTCGATGCAGGCTGCCGGCCCGTGACAGACGGGGCTATCGCCCCCGAACCCGCCCCGTCCCCGCAACCCCAGCCACAACCACGCACCGTTTCAAAATGACACCGCCTCAACCCGGTGCGATCCCGCGCGCCCAAACCACAAAAGCAGAAAAATCCACCCAAAATACTCAATGCCGTGAATAAGATGGGCTAATCGGCAATATTGTGGGCGGAGCTATCATCCGTCTCGTCGGGGCCCTGATGCTCGAGCAGAACGATGAATGGGCCGTGTGCCGACGCTACATGACACTGGAAGGATTGGCTGCCATAAGCCATAACCAAACCATCAGCCTGCCAATCGTGGCAGTCTGACCCCCTCGAACCTATCGAGGATCGGTGTTCTTACACCACGCCTCGGGACACAGCCCGCGGAGTTACCTTTGGGTCCCAGAATTACGGATCACATCAGCCTGGGCGTGATTGCGCGGACATTTCCGATCGCGGCGGTGCGAGCCGCGCTGGAGGCCAACGGCAAGGCGAGCCTGCGGCAGCGTGATCTGCCGGCTCATGTCGTCGTCTATTATGTGATCGCGCTGGGCCTCTACATGCAGAGTTCGTATCGCGAGGTGCTACGGTGTCTGCTCGAAGGGATCCAGTGGCTGATGGGTCCATCCGCGACGATGAGGGTCGCCAGCAAGGCTGGTATCTCGCAGGCCCGGACGCGCCCGGGCTGGGAAGTGCTGCGCCATCTTCATGACGCCGTTGTCAGGCCGATCGCGGGCCGGGACACGAAGGGGGCGTGGTTTGCGGACTGGCGGCTCGTGAGCCTGGATGGCAGCACGCTGGATGTGGCCGATGAAGCCGGCAACGAAGCGGCATTCGGACGCCCCGGTGCCAGTCGCGGCAGCAGTGCTTTTCCGCAGATCCGTTTCGTCTCGCTCGTGGAGAATGGCACACGTGTCCTGTTCGGAAGCGAGATGGCGCCGTGCGCGACCAGTGAGATCACTCTGGCTCGCCCTGTTCTGGCGCGGCTGCAACCGGGCATGCTCTGCCTCGCCGATCGGCATTTCTTCGGGTATGACATGTGGAACCTCGCCCGGGGCAACGGGGCCGACCTGCTGTGGCGTCTCAGGAAAAACCTGCGCCTGGAACACGATCGTCGGCTGCCGGATGGTTCCTGCCTGAGCCGCATCTATCCGTCCGAGCGTGACCGGCGTCATGGGGCCAACGCTGTCGTGGTTCGGGTCATTGATTACCGTCTGGAAGGCATCGCCGGCGCCGAACCGATCTATCGTCTGATGACCACCATCCTCGATCCCCAACGCGCCCAGGCGGACAAACTTGCCGCGCTCTATCAAGAGCGATGGGAAATCGAGACTGCGCTTGACGAACTGAAAACCCATCTTCGCGGCGCGCGGATCACGCTGCGGTCGAAGACGCCCGACCTCGTGCGGCAGGAGTTTCACGGGCTGATCATGGCCCATTTCGCAATCCGTTCCCTGATCCATGAGGCCGCTCTCAAAGCCGACGAGGATCCCGACAGGCTCTCCTTTCTTCACGCCGTCAGGGTCGTGCGTCACAAGATGGCCGCAGCCGTCGCGTTTTCCCCCTCGGAAGCGGACGATCTTCCATAAGGCGGTTCTCGCCGAACTCCTTCAGGAGCGCCTGACGCCGCGTGTCGACCGCCGCAATCCACGCGGCGTGAAACGCAAGATGTCCAGCTTCCCGATCAGGCCGAACGCGCAGTCCCCACCGTCCCATTTCAACTTTCGCGCCGCCATCCAGATCATTAAGTGAACGGTATTATACCTAGCCGGGAACTTCGACGCATCGCGTACGTCACAGGCAGACCGGAACGGCGATTCGCCGAAACCTAAGCATAGATTTTTGGAAGAGGGCCTTGCAGAATAGGATTTTTTCCGGGTCGAGAGGGATGAGCCGGACCATGATCCCAAACGGCTCGGCCTGCTCAATATCCGTCTGCCCGATCCACACTGCCTACTAGGACCTCGCCTCGGCGGAAGCGTCGCAGATTGTCCAGAATAGACAATCCTCCTGTCTCGGTGCGGGTAATACTCGCGGTGTGCGGCGTAATCAGGACATCGGTCCTGCTCCACAACGGATGACCGACAGGCAGCGGTTCGGGCTCGGTGACATCAAGGATCGCGGCGCTCAGTTGCCCTTCATCCAATGCAGCGACAAGATCATCGGACACCAGTTGCCGGCCCCGGCCGCAATGAATCAGGCCGGCCCCACGCGGCAGGCGGCCGAACAGAGACCGCGCAAGACATCCTGTCGTCTCCTGCGTCAGAGGAAGCAGACAGACCAGAATGTCCGTCGTGGCCAGAAACGCATCAAACTCCCCGGCTCCCGCAAAGGTACGGATGTTTGCGATTTGCCGTCGGCTCCTCGCCCAACCCTGGCAATCATAGCCCATCGCCCGGATCGCCTCGGCCACCGGCAGGCCGAGCTGTCCCAGCCCCATGACGCCAACGGTCACGCTGGAGGCCGGGGGATAGGGATGTGCCTGCCAAACCTGCGCGCGCTGCTGGGCCACATAGCGCAACATGCCGCGATGAAGGGCTAGGACCGCGAAGCGCACATACTCTACCATGCCCTCCGTCAGCCCGGGCTCGATCATCCGCACGACCTGCACCTGGGCGGGTACAGCAGACAGATCGAGCTGATCCACGCCCGCGCCGACCGAGAACAGTAGTTTGAGATTGGGAAAGGTCGTGGCGAGGTCCGGCGGCGGAACCCAGGCCGCCATGAACTCGACTGCGGCCGGCGCGGCAATATCAGGCCAGATCTCGACTTTCTGGTCCGGCAGATGCGCCGCGAACAGTGCGCTCCAGACCTTCGCCCGCTCACGTGTGGACTTGATCACGAAGGACATGCCGCTCTCCTCAACCCAGCGCCTGGCTGCACAGCGCAAACGTCTGCGCGCCATGCGCCGGTGTCCGAACGTCCGCCGTCGTCATCGTCGTCACCGTGTCGACCAGAGGCAGCCCGATTTCATCCAGCCACGCGGACAATCCGCCATCCGACGGCACGTCCAGGCGCGTGAACCGCCCCGCGCAACTACCGATCCAGTGGGCGATCATCGCCTGGGCGAAGTCGGCCGTCGTGGCAACCACCGGGCCGATCACCTTGCCCCAGCCGAACATGCGGCAGATCGAATAACCGACCACCGCTCCGCCATCGTCCACCACGATGCCCTTGCCGACACGCAGCAGTTCAGCCAGCAGGTCATGCCTGTCCAGGCCGTTCGCCGCGCGATCCAGGGCCATCATCGCGCCCAGGTCATTCTGCCCTGCCGGGCGCAGCCGCATGCCCTCCGGCAAGGGAACGATCGGCTGGGTCATGGCCGTGGCCTGACGCTGCTCCACCACGCCGCATGGCCGGAAACCGAGTTTTTCGTAAAGCGGCAGGCCGCCGGGTGTCGCATTCAGGTGCAGCGCGCGGCCGTGCAGCGCCGTGCGCGCCTCCACCATCAGCCGCCGCCCGATACCATGCCCCTGCCAGACGCTCGAGACGATCACCATACCCACCGCGGCATCGTCCTGGCCATAGGGCCACCACATCAGGCTGCCCACCACCTCGCCATCCGCGGTAACGGCCACGAGTCCCTGGCCAACCGCGAACATGAACTTCCAGTCCTCAAGGCGATGCGGCCATCCCAGCGCCTTGGACAATCCGCTGGCCGCATCGATATCGCCATCCTGCATGGGACGCAGTTCGATCGCGGCCAGGCGGCCATTCTCTGTCCGGGTCTTCCCGCTCACGGTGGCGTCCTCCACGTTCGGCATGGTGAAGGGGCCGGTCACGTGATGCCCTCCATATGGAAGCTCTTGATTTCCAGGAATTCATCCAGACCGGGATGACCGCCCTCGCGACCCAGGCCCGACTGCTTTACCCCCCCGAACGGCGCGGATTCCATCGAGATCGCTCCAGTGTTCAACCCGACCATACCGAATTCCAGCGCCTCGCCCACTCGCCATGCGCGATGGAGACTGGACGTGAAAAAATAGCTCGCCAAGCCGAACGGTGTGGCGTTGGCGATGCGTACCGCCTCCTCTTCCTTCTCAAAGCGGAAAACCGGCAGGACGGGTCCGAACGTTTCCTCGCGCGCCACCAGCATATCCGTCGTCACGCCGGTCAGCACGACAGGACTGACGAAGCGCCCATCAACATGCAGGGGTGCGGAAGCATATCGGGCCCCCTGCGCCAGCGCGTCCTCGACATGCGCCCTGACCTTCGCCACCGCGGCATCATTGATGAGGGGGCCAAGCGTCGCGGCCGGATCGAGGCCGCTTCCGACCCGCAATGCCGCGACCTCGTCCAGCAGGCGATCGACGAACCGATCGTGGATGCCCGCCTGGACCAGGACCCGGTTCGCGCAGATGCAGGTCTGGCCGGCATTGCGGAACTTGCTTGCCATCGCCCCCAGCACGGCTAGATCACAATCGGCGTCGTCAAACACGAGGAACGGCGCATTCCCTCCCAGTTCGAGACTGAGCCTCTTGAGGGTATCCGCCGACTGCCGCATCAGGATCGCGCCTACCCGCGTCGAGCCGGTGAACGACAATTTGCGCACCACGGGGCTTGCTGTCAGTTCGGCGCCGATCGCCTCCGGCAGCCCGGTCACAACGCTGAACAGGCCGGCCGGCACGCCGGCCCGTTCGCCCAGAACGGCCACCGCCAAAGCGGAAAACGGCGTCAGTTCAGACGGCTTGAGCACCATGCTGCATCCGGCGGCAAGGGCCGGGGCGCATTTGCGGGTAATCATGGCCAGCGGAAAGTTCCACGGCGTAATGGCGGCGCTGACGCCAACCGGTTCTTTCAGCACCAGCACGCGCCGGTCCCGCGCGGGCGGAGCCAGCACGGCCCCGTCGATCCGGCGCGCTTCCTCGGCGAACCATTTGAAGAACGAAGCCGCATAACGCACTTCACCCTCGGCCTCGGACAGGATCTTGCCTTGCTCGATCGTCATGATCCGGGCCAGGTCCGCGCTGTTCTCGATGATCAGGTCATGCCACGCCATCAGGATCGCGGCGCGCTCGGCGGGCGCGCGACGCTTCCATTCCGCCTGCGCGCGTTCGGCGGCCTCGATGGCCGCGCGCGTCTCGGGAACGCCACATGCCGGAACGTGGCCGATGCTCTCCCCGGTGGCGGGATCATCCACCGCGATCGTGCGCCCGTCCTCGGCATCGGCCCATGCGCCGGCCACGAAAGCCTGCTGACGGAACAGGCCCGGGTCGTTCAGGCTGGAAGCGATCATTCTGGTCATCTCCGTGAAAAGGCGGCGTCTTTGCGGCTGTCTTGAAAGTGGGTCTGCGGAAAAAGTGACGGCATCATGCCGCACCATCCGCCTGGAGCAGCGGGGGAAGGTCGGCCAACGGGTGGTGGCAGGCGATCCGTGCTCCGCCCGCGCCGGGCACGACCGGAGGCGGAACATGGTCGCATATGTCCTCGATCCGCATCGCGCATCGCGACACGAAGGGGCACCCTCCGGCCGCGACGGGCGGTGGCGGGGCATCCGTCGCGACCTGCCGCTGTCGCGTGACCTCGTCCAGCCAACCCGGCCGCATCTCGGGCACCGAAGACACCAGCAGCCGGCTATAGGGATGATGCACGCCGTCCATCAAAGACGCGGCGTCGCATTGCTCCACCACATGGCCCCCCAGCAGCACCGCCACGCGGTCGCACACCGCTCGCAGCGCATGCAGGTCGTGGGTGATGAAGATGCACGACAGGCCGAGCGTCGCCTGGAGATCGGCCAGCAGTTCCAGAATGGCGGCGGCCACCACCGGGTCGAGCGCCGCCGTTATTTCGTCGCACAGCACCAGATCGGGCCGCGCCGCAAGGGCGCGCGCAAAATTGACGCGCTGTTTCTGGCCGCCCGACAGTTCCGGCGGCCGCCGTTCGAACACGCTCTGCGGCAGGCGCACCAGATCCAGCAGCCTCAGCGCTTCCGCGCGGGCTTCGGCACCGCGCAGGCCATGAAAAAACCTGAGCACGCGCATCAGAATGGCGCCAACCGTCCAGGCGGGATTGAGCACGAGATCGGCATTCTGCGCCACGATCTGCAAGCGCCGGCGCTGGTCGGGCGTACGCCGCGCCACGGCACCGGCAAGATCCTCGCCACGAAAGCGGATCGTGCCTGCCGCCGAGGCCTGAAGACCAGCGATGGTGCGGACCAGCGTGCTCTTGCCACAGCCGGATTCACCGATGATGCCCAGAATACGCCCCCGCGGAACGGAGAGATTGATGCCGTCCAGGATCCGCCGCGCGGGCAGGCCCCGCGCATCGACAGAGCCATAGCCCACCACCATGTCGGACAGGGTAAGAACCGGTTCGGGAACGGGACCGGCCGCCGCCATAGCGCGGACAGGCAGGCGGCTGGCTTCGACCAGTTCGCGCGCGTAGGGCGCATGCGGGCGTTCCAGCACCTCGGATGTCGGGCCGCTCTCGCACACCGCGCCGTTGCGCAGCACCACCGCACGGTCGGCGACCTGCGCCACCACTGCCAGATCATGCGTGACATAGACCCCGGTAATGCCGCGTTCCGCCAATACGGCGCGAAAGGCTTCCAGAACCTCGATCTGCGTCGTTACGTCCAGCGCCGTGGTCGGCTCGTCGAAGACCACCACTTCCGGTTCGGTGATCAGCGCCATCGCGGCCATCAGCCGCTGGAGCTGGCCGCCCGACAATTGGTGCGGATAGCGGGCACCGATCGTCTCGGGATGCGGCAGGGCCATGGCACGAAACAGATCGACGGCGCGCCGCTCGGCATCGCGACGTGGCAATACCCAATGGGAGAGCGCGGGCTCGATGACCTGCCGGTGCAGGGTGAGCGCGGGATTGAATGCCGAGCCGGCATTCTGCGCCACATAGCTGATCGTTTTGCCCCGGAAATTGCGCAACGGGTCGGGCGTCATCTGGTCGACCCGGTAGCCGGCCACCTCGATCTCACCACCCGAAATGCGGCATCCCGGACGAACATATCCCATGAGCGAGAGGGCGATCGTGGTCTTGCCCGAGCCGGATTCGCCGATCAGGGCGAGCATCTCGCCCCGCTGGACCTCCAGGCTGACGTCGCGGACGATCCCGACCTCGCTTCCGTCCCTGCGCCGGCCCGCCACATGCAGGCCCCGCACCGAAATCAGCGCCGTCATGAGCGTTGCCCGCCCAGGGCAAGATTGATGCCGACCGTCAGCAGGGCAAGGACCACGGTGGGGACAAGGACAGCCGGCGCGCCATAGGCCAGGCCCAGCACGTTTTCACGCACCAACGAGCCGAGATCGACCAGCGGCGGCTGCACTCCGAGCCCCAGAAAGCTCAGATTGCTGAGCAGGAGAACGGCATAAACGAAACGCAGGCCGATGTCGGACAGCAAAGGCCCCATCATGTTCGGCAAAATTTCGCGCAGGATGACGAAAGAACGGTTTTCGCCACGCGCAAGGGACGCGGTCACATAATCCGCCCGCGCGATCCGCAACGCCAGGGCGCGGCTGGTGCGATACGCGCCCGGCATGTAGATCACGCCCATCGTCAACACCAACGCCGGGATCGACTCCCCGGCCGCCGCGATCACCAGCAGCGCGAACAGCAGGCTGGGAATGGACAGCAACCCATCCATCAACCGCCCCAGCACGCGTTCGACCCAGACGGAAGTCGCCGTCGTGGCAATGCCCAGCACGAACCCGCAACAGCATGAAATCAGGGTCGAGAGCGTGCTGATCAGCACGGTATAGCGCACGCTCCACAGCAGCCGACTGCCCACATCGCGCCCCAGATAATCCGTGCCCAGCCAGTGACGGACGGAAAACGGGGCAAAGACCTCCCGATCCACGATCTCGCCCGGCGCATGCGGCGCCAGCAGGGGGCCGAGGGCAGCCAGGGCGAACCACGCCGCAAGCAGGAGCAGAGCACGGCGCGATCCCGGCGCAAGGCGCGCGGCACCCGCCAGGCAGGTCCGGAGCGCGCTCAATGGCTGCCTCCGCGTCGCGTGGAAGCAACCGCCACCACGTCCGCCAGCGTCGTCAGGAACAGATACGCCACGCAGAAGATCAGGGCACAGCACTGCACCACGGGAACATCGCGCGCCGCCACCGAGTCCACCATCAACCCGGCCATCCCGGGATAGTTGAACACCGTCTCCACCACCACCACACCGCCCAGCAGCGAGGACAGGCTGAGTGCGATGGCATTCACCACCGGGCCGATAGCATTCGGCAGGGCATGAAACAGGACGATGCGCACGGGCGGCACGCCTTTCAACACGGCCATCTCGATCCATGGCGCGGAAAAGACATCGATCATGCAGGCACGGATCATGCGGCTCATCTGCGCCGTCGTCGCGCCGGCCAGCGTGATGACCGGCATGAAGAAGACCCGGATGAACTGCCAGACCGAATGGACAGCATTGATATCCGCCAATGCCGGTGCGACGCGGAACTGAACGGCAAACACGAAAACCGCGACCGTCGCCAGCAGAAAGACCGGAACCGAGACGACACCCAGCAGAGCCGTCGTCACGAACCGGTCGAAGCGCGAGCCCTGTCGCATGGTGCAGGCCAGCCCGAGGGCCAGAGATGCCGGCACCGACACCGCCGCCGTCGCGCCGGCGAGCAGGAGCGAATTGTACAGACGCAGCCCGATCAGTTCGGCCACCGGCCGCCCCGTCAGCAGCGACCGGCCGGGATCGGCATGCAGCATGCTGTCCAGCCAATGCCAGAATCGTAGCCATGCCGGCTGGTCCAATCCCATGGCATGCCGCAGGGCCGCCGTGGCCCCGGCCGTGGCACCCTGCCCCAGCAGCGTGTCCGCGACATCGCCCGGCAGCGCTGCGGTGATCGTGAAGATCGCCACGATCACGAACACGAGCGAAAACGCCGACGCCCCGAGACGTCCGAGAACGAGCCTGCCCAGACCGCGATTCATGGATGCCCCACCGCATTGTCCAGCCAGACGGATCGCGTGAACCCATACCCCATCAACTGCCCGGCGCGATTGGGCCGCAGGCCCCGCACTTTCGGATCGAACGCATCGAGGCTGGTCGTGAAGGCGGGAATGCAGACCCCCGAACCGTCACGGATCATGGCCTGCATGTCATGATAGATCCGCCGGCGCACGCCCTCGTTCCGTTCCGCACGGGCCTGCAACAACAGGGCATCGAAGCGCGGGTCGCGCCAGCGGGATTCGTTCAGCGGCGCCCGGCTCCCAAAGCTCAGCGCAAACGTCATGTCGGTCGAAGGGCGCGCATTCGTGTTGCCGAAACTCATCGGCGTCTTCATCCAGTACTGGCTCCAATACCCATCCACCGGCATGCGGCGGATGCCCAGCGCCATCCCGGCACGCTCGGCGGCATATTGCAGCAGGACCGCGATATCGACCGAGGCCAGGGCGGTAGGCGAGCAGAACAGTTCGAGATCGCGGCCGCCCATGCCGGATTTCTTCAGATGAAAGCGCGCACGATCCGGATCATGCATCGTCTGGGGCAGATCGGCCGCATAATTGGGGTCCTCGGGAGGGATCGGATGATCATTGCCGATCCGCGCATAGCCAAGAAAAACGGAATCCCGCACCTGTTCGCGGTCGAACAGATATTTGATGCCCGTCACGAAATCCGCGCTGCTCCCCGGCATCTGGTCGAGCCTGATGGCAAGATCCGTATAGGTGCCGACCGGGCTTTCCATGAGTCCGAACCCGCGCGCCCGCAGCATCCGGACCAGGCGCGGATTGGCCGAGGCAATGATGTCCACGTCGCCCGACAGCAGGGCATCGTGCCGCGACATGTCGTCGGCGATCGCGATCAGATCGATCGTATCGAGCCATGCCGGCACGCCCCAGAAACCGGCATTGCGGCGGCCCGTGGTGCGAATCCCCGGCTGGAATCCCGTGCAGACGAAGGGTCCCGTTCCATTCGCCGTCGAAAAATCCTTCGTTCCGTCACGGATGATCGCAAAATTATCCATGCCCAGCAGAGACGGGAAATCGACGTTCGGGCCGACCAGTTCGATCTCGACGGTCAACGGGCCCGTCGCCCGGACGCGGCTCATCTCCTGCGCCGCCATCCATTGCTGGGAGGCAACGGCGGGGTCCTTGTGCCGGTTGAGCGAGTAGACAACATCCGCCGCCGTCAGCGTGGCCCCGTCATGGAAGGCGACGTCCCGGCGCAGGGTGACGTGCCAGGTCTGGAAATCGTCGCTCTCCAACCGTTCGGCGAGCGCCGGCTGGGGGATCATCCGATCGTCCAGCGCCATCAGGCCATCATAGAACGACTTGCCGCGCACATAATCGCTGGCCACTGACATCCGGGCCGGGTCCAACGTGTCGGCGGTCGATCCGGTGAGGCCCGCGAACCGCAGATGACCGCCGCGCACCGGGGCCCCGGCCGCCCGCGCGGCACGGCCGAACAGGGCCGACGCCGCCCCCGCACCTGCGGCAATACCGAACACCTCCCGGCGCGAGAGGCGCCGGGCCGACGGGATGGCCGCGATGCCAGGTGCCATTACGAACCCGCCATCATGAAATGGCATCCTTGATGCGATACCATGCCCCGACGGCCGGCAGGAACCAGGGCTTGCCGTAATGACCGGCGATCGCGGGCCATGCGCCCTGATCCCACAGAATGTCCGAGCGCATCCCCAGCATGACCCCGGCCATGGCGCTGCCGAGATGGACGGACATCTGCGTCCCATGCCCGCTGAATCCGGTCGCAAAGAACAGGCCGTCATGCTGTCCCGCATGGGGCAGCCGGTCGGCCGACATGTCCACGACGCCTCCCCAGCAATAGTCGATGCGCGTTTGCGCCAGGGCCGGAAACATGCCGATCATGCTGCGCCTCAGCACGATTCCGCTCTTGGCGTCGTCACGCGGCCCGGGCAGGGCGAAGCGGGCCCGGCCACCGAAAATCAGCCTATTGTCCGGCGTGGTCCGAAAGAAATTGCCGATCAACCGCGTCGTCGTACAGGTACGCGCTTCCGGCAGCAGGGCCTGGCGCAGGTCGGCCGGTAGCGGCTCGGTGGCCACGATGAAGCTGCCGATGGGCACGATCCGGCGGCGGAACCAGCCGAACGGCCCTTTTTCGGAGGCACCCGTCGCGATCAGGACGCGATCCGCCTCGACGACGCCGCGCGTGGAGGTCACGCGATAGCGCGTGCCGCCCAGGCGCTCCAACCGGGTGACGAACGCATGTTCAAACAGCAGCGCGCCGCGCCGTGCCGCAGCTTCGGCCAATCCGGCCCCGAAACGCCCCACATGCATCGAGGCGCTGCGCCGGAACAGCAGCGCGCCGTGAAATGAATCCGACGCAACCTCGCGCCGAGTCGCCGCGACGTCGAGAAAGGCGACATCACTGTCGACTTCCCGCCGCAGAAATTTGGCGCTCGCCTCCAGCTTGGCCACATGCTCGGGCTTGGCCGCGAGTTTCAGCTTGCCGCCCCGAAGGAAATCGCAGTCGATCGCCTCATCCCGCACGATCGTCTCGACGGTGGTCACCGCATCGTCGAAATCGCGATAGAACGCGCGCGCCCGCTCCAGCCCATATGCGGCGACCATACCGCCGAAATCCTGGGCAAGCCCGTTATTGCATTGGCCCCCATTGCGCCCCGAAGCCGCTTGCGCGACCCGGGCGCCCTCCAGCACCACGACCCGGGCGCCCTCCAACGCCAGCGCGCGCGCGGCGGCCAGTCCGGTATAGCCGCCCCCTATCACCACCGCATCCGCCCGGGACGGAACGGGGCCGGCAGCCCCTCCATCGAAGGCGGTCGCGGTGTTGATCCAGTAGCTGTGGGACGTCATGCCTGCCTTACCTGTTACCATGCCGCAGCCGAAGCCGAGCAAACCCTGAAATCCGAAGATCTCAGGGTTGGACCATCAGAGACCAAGAACGCCCGGCAGCCCGCCGATATCGCTGATCTCCGTATAGCCGTATTCCGGCGTCGAGGGCTCGTGCCCTCGCGCGACGAACACCTTGTTCTTCACGCCTAGGTCGCGGGCCGGCATCAGGTCGTACCGCAGGGAGGACGAGACGTGCAGGATGTCTTCCGGGCCGCAGCCGAGCTCGTCGAACATGTATTCGAAGGCCCGCATGCGCGGCTTGTAGGCCCGCGCATCTTCCGCCGTCAGCACCTTATGGAACGGCACGCCAATGTTCGCCACGTTGGAATGGATCTGGGCATTCATGGCGTTGGACAGGATCACCAGCGGAAATTCCTTCGCCACGCGGGCCAGGGGCTCCTGCACATCGGGCCACGGGCCCCAGCTCGGCACCGCATCGTAGAACTGGTTTGCCACCGAGACATCGAAGGGAATGTTCCACCGCCGGCAGGTCCGCTCCACGGCATTGAGCACGACATTGCGGTAGGGCTTCCATTCGCCCAGCACCTCGTCCAGCCGATAGCCGGCGAAATCGGCCACGAACTGGTCCATGCCTTCAGCCGGCACGACATCGCCGAAAAGCCGGCGCGCCGTGGGTCCCATGGCGAAATTGACGAGTGTGCCGTAGCAGTCGAACGTAACGAATTTGGGCTTGAACAGAGACATGATTTTACAGGACCTCCTGCGTGACGAATTTCAATAGAGCATGAGCATGCCGACATACTACGCTGGTTTCGCCGGCCGTTGCGTATAATCTGCCGATTTGGCAGGCGCCGACGGCATTCCATGCCGCCCCGCATCGGCCGGATTGCTGCCCATCAGAGCTTGAGATTGACCTGGAAATAGTAAAACCCGCCATTATATCCGATCTGTTCTATATTCACGTCGTAGGCATAGGCACCGAGATAGCGGAACTCTTCCGGAATTTTCTTCTGCTTGGCATTGCCAATATTGTTCGCACCCAGCGCCATATGCCAGCGGGGGCTGACCTGGTATCCGATCACGAGGTTGGTCTCATAGCGCGGCGGATTGACGAAGCGCATGAACTGCGTGTTCGAATAGGCAAGCGCGCCGGTATAATACGTCAGTTGCGAAGTCGCGCGGCCATAGCGGATTTCGTGGACGGTAAAATCGAGATCGCCATAATGCCATACGCCACCGAAGATGACCCGGTTCTTCGGCGTATAGCTCGTGATGTAGGCTTGCTGCTGCAAGTTGAGAAGGGAATTGTTGTTTCCGTCCTTGGCGATGTTGCGAATGTTGGTCTGGTTGAAATTAGCGGCCACGTCCCAGTTGATGTGGCCGTACCGCCCCAGGTGCGTCAGGTAATTCGCCGTGATGTCCAGGCCGCGCGTGCGGGTGCTGGCAGCGTTGGCGTAATATTGCGCCGTAACCGCCTTCGCCGCGATCCCGGCGGGAATGCTGAAACCGTTCATCTCCAGCGCCTCGATGGCGCTGGCGCCGTTATAGACGCCAGCCGCCATGATCCGGTCCCGCAGATCGATCTGGTAGGCGTCGACCGTGACATGCAGATTGTCGATCGGGTTGACGACAAAGCCGGCACTGAAGCTCGTCGACCGCTCGGGCTTCAGCGGCTTCGCGCCCAGAAACTGCGCACCGGCGGAATTGACGGGAATATAGCCGCTGGCCGTCGTCGGAGCGACGGACATGTTCGACCAATGTTCCTCGGCCAGGGTCGGGGCGCGGAAGCCGCTGGCGACCGTGCCGCGCAGGCCGAAATACCGGTTCACATCATAGCGCGAGGAAACCTTGCCGGTCTCGGTATCGCCGGCATCCGTGTAATGTTCGAAGCGCCCTGCCAGATCCACCTGCCATCTCGGGAGAAGCTGGGTGGAGATATCGACATATCCGGCCGTCACATCGCGGTTGCTGTCGCTGGCATTGCCGGAACTCAGGCCATGGAAGGCCGACGAGCCGGTGCCGTACCACGATCCCATGTCGCCCGCGCCGATATGATAGCTGTCGTAACGATACTGCGCACCCAGCGCTACATTGAGCGGCGCGGCCAGAACAGGCACATTGAAGGCCCGCCGCACGCCGGCGTCGGTCGTCCACTGGGTATTGCTGAACGACATCAGATGGAAGCGCGTGGGAGAGGACCCGAAATCCTGCAGCATCGATGTGTTGATGCTGTCGAACAGTCCCATCCGTTCGGAATCGCCACCATAGGTCGTGCTGAGATCCCAGTCCCAGTCGAACTTGCGCCCCTTGAATCCGACGGTCACGCCGTAATCATTTTCATCCAGGGTCTCCTGCGGGCTGAACCCGTAGGGGTACATCGGCAGGCTCGCCGTCGGAACGCGGTAATCCTGGTAGCTTTCGCCATTCCGATGGCCATAGGTCCCGAAGGAATAAAGCTTCACATCATCCGTGATCGCATATTCCATGTTGTAGCCGATCGTCTCGCGCTGCTGGCGCGGATCGCCGATATCCATGAAATCATAGCGGCCGGTGCGGCTGTCGGGCGTGGCGCGGAATGTGTGGTCCTGGTATTTATACTCGGCGCTCAGGTCAAAAAATCCTCTTCCGAACAGGGATGTTCCCCAGTTCAGGGATTCGCCGGAGGTAAATCCGTCACCGGCATAACGCCCGCCATTGATCGCCTGAGCCTGCAGCCCCTGCGTGTCGTGCTTGAGGATGATGTTGACCACGCCCGCGATCGCGTCAGAACCATATTGCGCAGCCGCACCATCCTGGAGGATTTCGATGTGATCGACAGCCGAAACCGGGATCATGTCGATATCGACAGGCGTCGTGCCCTGCTGGGGGCCGGCATTGTTCGACAGGACGGCCGTCGTATGGCGCCGCTTGCCGTTCACCAGAACCAGGGTCTGGTTCGGCGTCAATCCCCGCAGGCTGATCGCATCGGTCATGTTGGCGCTGCCATTCACGCGGATGGAGCGCGCGACGGACGGCGCAAGCTGGATCAGGGCATCGCGGACATCGGCCTGCCCGGTGGATGCAAGCTGTGCCGACGTCACGACCTGGATCGGGCTGACGCTGCTACGCGCGGTCTGGTGCGGATCGCGCGTGCCGGTCACGATGACCTGCTCGTCAGACGCCGGCAGGGCCTGCGCCCGGGATTGCACGGTAAGCGTCGCCATCGTCGCAAGAGCGGTCGTGGCGGAAAGAAGAAGGGTGGTTCGTCGCACTGGCCGCTCCTCAACATATTTTCAACAGGTGCAGTGGGCATCCCGGAAAGGGACGAATAGGCGGATATCCGTGCGATCCGGTCCTGTCCCGATCGCGCCAGAACCGTGGAAAGAACGGGGTTTTTCTGCCCCGCCCTTCGTCATCGGCCAGACCATTCTGACAACAGAACGATCCGCATATCGTATCGAGTTTGCGGCGACGGACAGAAGATGCTGCGGTTGACGGCGGGATTTTGAGAAAAATCCCGCCACCGCATGCCGCGCGTCAGGCGAGCCGTTCGAGAGCGGCCACGATCGCGTCGCCGCAGGCCGATGTCGTCGCGCTGCCGCCGATATCGGCGGTCCGCACGGCGCCAGAAGGGTCGGCCGTCACCTGTTCGATGGCGCGCAGCACCAGCGCCGCCGCCTCTCCCTCGCCCAGATGGTCGAGCATCATCGACGCGGCCCAGACCTGGCCGATCGGATTGGCGATATTCCGTCCGGCAATATCCGGCGCGGAACCGTGCACGGGCTCGAACATCGACGGGAAGCGGCGCTCGGGATTGATGTTGGCGGATGGGGCGACCGCGATCGTTCCCGTCATGCCCGGCCCGAGATCGGACAGGATGTCACCGAACAGGTTGCTGCCCAGCACGACGTCGAAGCGATCGGGCGTCATGACGAAGCGCGCGGCAAGAATGTCGATATGATGGCTGTCGGTCCTGACGTCCGGATATTCCGCCGCCATGCGCGCGAACCGTTCGTCCCAGTACGGCATGGAATGGAACAATCCGTTCGATTTGGTCGCCGACGAGACATGCGGCCGACCGATCCTGCGCGCAAGCTCGAAGGCATAGCGCATGATCCGGTCGGTGCCCCGGCGCGTGAAGACGGCGGTCTGCACCACGCCCTCCGCCTCGCTTCCCTCGGCGAAGCGGCCGCCGATCTGGGAATATTCCCCCTCGGTATTCTCACGCACGATCCAGAAATCGATGTCGCCCGGGCCGCGTCCGGCAAGCGGGCAGGGAATGCCGGGCAACAGGCGCACGGGACGCAGGTTGACATACTGGTCGAATTCGCGGCGGATCGGGATCAACAGGCCCCACAGCGAGATATGGTCCGGCACGGTCGGGTATCCGACCGCACCAAGCAGAATCGCGTCATGCTGCGACAGCCTGTCCATGCCATCGGGCGGCATCATGTTCCCGGTCGCCAGCCAGGTCTCGCAGCTCCAGTCGAGATGCGAGAACCGGAAGCCGATATCGAACAGCTTCCCGATGCGCTCGAGAACCTTCAGGGCCTCGGGCATGACCTCCTTGCCGATTCCATCACCAGGCAGCACAGCGATCGAATGCGTTGTCATGACGTTTTTTCCTCCTGTTCCTGCAACGACAGACAGTGGCGCGCCAGCGTCGCCCAATACGCCACGCCGCGCGGAATGATCCGATCGTTGAAATCATAGTCCGGGGCATGAAGCGGCGCGGACGATCCGTTGCCGATCATTGCATAGGCCCCAGGTCGCCTTTGCAGCATGAATCCGAAATCCTCGGACGCCAGGCTGGGGCGCATGGCGCAATCGGCCTCCGGCATCGCATCCGCGGCGTCGCGCAGGCGCATCACCCGCGTCACGAGACCGGTTTCGGGCCCGCTGTTGACGGTCACCGGATAGGGGCTGTGAAATGCCACTTCGACCTTCACCCCGAAGGTCCGGGCCATGCCTTCGGCAAGATCGCGCAGGCCATCCTTGAGCGCGTCGAGCGTCTGGACGTCCAGCGCGCGGATCGTGCCTGCGATCTCGGTCCGATCCGGCAGGATGTTGTCGGCGCTCCCGGCATGAAACGTGCAGATCGACACAACGGCCGGAACCAGTGGATCAGTCCGCCGCGCGACCAGATGCTGCGCCGCCTGCACCAGGGCCGCCCCGGCCACCACCGGGTCGCGCGCCAGCTGGGGCTGCGCCGCATGCGCCCCCTGGCCGAGAACCGTGATGGCGAAGCGCCACCCGCCAGCCATGATCGGCCCTGCGCACACCCCGAAGCGGCCAGCCTCCAGTCCCGGCCAGTTATGCAGGCCAAAGCAGCACCCTGCCGGAAAGAGGTCGAACAGACCCTCGCGGATCATGACATCCGCGCCCGATCCGCCCTCTTCGCCCGGCTGGAAGACGAAATGCACCACGCCGCATTCCGGCGGCCGGACCGCCAGTTCCGCTGCCGCCCCCAGAAGCATGGTGGTGTGGCCGTCATGGCCGCAGGCATGCATCCGGCCCATGTGACGGGAGACATGATCGTGCCGCGCGCGCTCTGTAATCGGCAGGGCGTCCATGTCGGCACGCAGCAGGATCGACGGGCCGGGCCGCCCGGTATCGAGACTGGCCACCACGCCGGTCTTCGCCAGGCCACGATGCGGCCGGTAGCCCCACTCGCGCAACAGGCTCGCCACGATGTCGGCGGTCCGGACCTCCTCGAAGCGCAGTTCCGGATGGGCGTGCAGGTCACGGCGCAGGGCGACCAACTGGTCGATATCGACGCTCACGGCATTCAAGCCCCGAACGCCATCAGCACGCTCTTGTGGCGCAGATTGGCTTCCACCGCCTGCCGTCCCAGGTCCTTGCCAATGCCGGAGCCACCGAAGCCGCCGGTCGGGATCACGAAATCCGCCGACCGCCCATACCGGTTGACCCAGACCGTTCCCGCCTTCAGCGCCCGGACGGCGCGCATCGCACGCCCGAGATCGGACGTATGCACCCCCGCCGCCAGCCCGTACACCGGATGCGCGGCCAGGGAGAGCGCCTCCTCTTCGTCCTCGAAGGTCTGGACGGTCAGCACCGGACCGAAGATCTCCTCCTGAACCGCCGCCGTCTGCGCGGTCACACCGGTCAGGACCGATGGCGACAGGAAGCAGCCATCCCCCTCGACGGCCAGACGCTCCAGGGGCGCCATGGCAACGGCGCCGGTGGCGAGGCTGCGCGCCACGATCTGCTCGATGCGCGCGGACTGCGGGGCCGAGATGATCGGGGCATAGCCTGTATCGCCACGCCAGGTCGGACCCGGCGTCACATTTCGCGTCATGGCCAAGATCCGCTCCACCAGTTCGTCGGCCACGCGGCGATGGACGATCAGGCGCGAACCGGTCACGCAGACCTGCCCGGCATTACCCGTGAAGGCCCGAAACACGCGGCCCGCGACCTCCTCGACCGACCGGATATCGTCATGCACGATCTGCGGGCTCTTGCCCCCCAGTTCCAGCGTGACCGGCTTCGGTCCGCTTTCCGCGGCAGCTTTCATCACGGCGATGCCGGTGCGCGTCGATCCGGTGAAGGTCAGCTTGCCGCAGAGCGGATGGCGCGACAGCGCATCCCCCGCCACCGCGCCGGTTCCCTGCACGACATTGAACAGGCCGGCAGGCAGGCCCGCCCGGATGGCAAGCTGCGCCAGATACACCATGGAAAAGGGCGTCATTTCCGACGGCTTGATCACGACCGCGTTGCCGGCGACCAGCGCCGGTACGACCTTCCAGCTCCCCATGACCAGCGGGAAGTTCCAGGGCGCGATCGCGCCCACCACGCCGTAGGGCTCGCTGATCGTCATGCCCAGCAGGCTCGACTGCGTCGCGGCGACCTCGCCGCCCAGCTTGTCGGCATATTCCGCGAAAAAGCGAATCCCCTCGGCAGTAAACGGGACGTCCCAGTCCAGGGTCTCGCGGATCGGGCGCGTGGAGCAGACGGATTCGAGGCGGGCCAGTTCCACCCGATTTTCCTCTAAAAGCGCCGCCCAGCGCCGGATGACGCGCGTACGCTCTCGTGGCGCACACGATGCCCATCCGCTGTTCCGCTGGGCATCAGCCGCATTGCAGACCGCACGATCCACCAGACCGGCATCGGCTTCAGGCACATGGCCACGCACCGATCCGTCCGACGGCGCATGAACGGCGATGCCGCCCTCCCCGCGCAGAAGCTGCCCGCCGACCAGATGCCCTTCGGGCAAGAGGACCGAGGACGGGTCGAATGAGATATGACCGGACATGGCCTGCTCCCTGGACTATACGCATCCGCGGGTCCGTCCCCATGCCACCGGCACAGGACGAAAAGGACGCGATTCATGATGCCCAAGCGTCGCAGGGCGCGACCGCCGATATGTTGCGTATTTGAAACCGAAACGGCAGCTTATGCTTTCCTGGACATGTTTTTGCTCGCCACATTCCATGGCATCGGGCCGATGGTAGGGGCCGTATCCGTTTCCCGCCGCCCGGCGCCTTGCGAGCCGTCGCGCCAGGAACCGGTTACCGCCGCACGTTTCATGGCCGGATCCGCCATCCGGCTCGCACCATGAGAGGGACCCGATGCCGGCCTTATTCCGACGCGTCGACGAAACCGGACGCCGCCCCGTCCGGCTGATCGTGGACGGACATGAAATCGACGCGCTGGAAGGCGACACGCTGCTGACCGCGCTGCTGACCAACGGGCACCGGCTGCGCCGGAACGAGTTCGACGGCAAGCCCCGCGCCGGCTTCTGCCTGATGGGCGCGTGCCAGGATTGCTGGCTGTGGACCGAAACCGGCGAGGAACTGCGCGCCTGTTCCACCGAAGTCCGCGATGACATGCGGATCGTGACGCAGGAGGTTCCATGGCTGAATCCTTGATCGTCGTCGGTGCCGGCCCGGCCGGAACCCGCGCCGCCGAGCGTCTGGTGCAAGCCGGGCTGCGCCCCGTCGTCATCGACGAAAATGAACGCCAGGGCGGCCAGATCTATCGCCGGCAACCCGAGAATTTCAATCGCCCGCCCGAAAAGCTCTACGGTACTGAAGCCGCGCGCGCCCGCGCGCTGCATGCCGATTTCGAGGCGCTGCGTCCCCATATCGACTACCGCCCCGGCACCACCGTCTGGGGCGTCGCGGAAGAAGGGCTGCTGGCGGTGCGCGGCAGCACGGTGACGACGCTGCCGTTCTCGGCAATCATCATCGCCTCCGGCGCGACCGACCGGATCATGCCGCTACCCGGATGGACCATTCCGGGAGTCTATAGCCTCGGTGCCTCGCAGATCGCACTCAAGGCGCAGGCCTGCACGATCGGCGGGGCGCCGGTCTTCATGGGCACGGGGCCCCTGCTCTATCTCGTCGCATGGCAGTATATGCGCGCGGGGGTGAAGCCCGCCGCCGTTCTGGACACCAGCAGCCTCGCAACCCGGCTGCGTGGCCTGCGTGGCATGATGAGCCGCGCGCGCGTGGTGGCCAACGGCGTGCACTACATGGCCGACCTGGCACGGGCCGGCGTGCCGCTTCATGCCGGCATCACGCCCTTGCGCGTCGAAGGGCGCGAAGATGGCGTCACCGGCGTCGCATGGCAGGATGCGCGGGGGCGCCTGCGCCGCACGGCCTGCGACGCGGTCGGCACCGGGTATGGACTCCGCGCCGAAACCCAGTTGGCGGACCTGCTGAAATGCATGTTCGCGTTCGACCCTCGCTTCACCCAGTGGCGCCCACAGGTCGACCCCGACGGCCGCACCAGCCAGCCAGACGTCTATCTGGCCGGTGACGGCGTGCTGCTGCGCGGTGCCGATGCGGCCGAGGCCGCGGGCCGGCTGGCGGCATGCGCCCTGCTTCAGGATCGCAGGATCGCGGTCGCGCCGGACGAGATCGTGGGCCTGCGCAAGAGCCTGTCGACCCTGGACCGCTTTGCCGGGGGGCTGGCGAAGGCCTTCCCCTGGCCGGCGCACCTGGCAGCCGCGCTGCCCGACGACACCGTCGTCTGCCGCTGCGAGAACGTGACGGCCGGCGATATCCGGCATGCGGCGACGGCGCTCGATTCGCCCGAGATCAACCGGGCCAAGGCGCTGATGCGGCCAGGAATGGGCCGCTGCCAGGGCCGCATGTGCGGCCTGGCCGCTGCCGAGGTACTGGCCGCCGCCCGGGGCGTGCCGGTGGACAAGGTCGGGCGTATCCGCAGCGCGGCCCCGCTCAAACCCCTTCCCCTTGATTGCAGGATCGCGCCATGACCGCCTTTGCACGCGTGCCCGCACGGGCTGACGTCATCATCGTGGGTGGTGGCTTCATGGGAGCGGCAACCGCGTTCTTTCTGCGCACGCACGGGCTTTCGGTCATCCTGCTGGAACGCGACCTGGTCGGGCAGGCGGCAAGCGGCACGAATTTCGGCAATGTCCGCCGGCAGGGCCGGTACCTGCCGCAACTGCCCCTGTCCAATCGCTCCCGCGAGATCTGGGGGCGGCTGCCCGAACTGATCGGGGAGGACGCGGAATTCCTGCCGGCAGGCCATATCCTTGTCACCACCAGCGAAGAGGACGGCGCGCGACTGGAACAATATGCCAGGGACTGCAAGCCCTGGGGGCTGGACCTGACGATGATGACCGGGGATCAGGCGCGCGCCATGTTTCCGATGGTCGGGCCGGATATCCGCGCTGTTTCCTATTCACCGCATGATGGCCATGCGAATCCGCGCCTCGCCGCCCCTGCCTTCGGCCGGGCCGCCCGGCGCGCCGGCGCGCGTGTCGTCGAGCAGGCGGAAGTCGTTTCGATCGACAGGAATTCCGAGGATTTCACCGTCGAGACGGCGGACGGCAACCGCTATCATGCGCCCCTGTTGCAGATCAGCAGCGGCGCATGGGGCCGCGCGATGGCGGCGACCTTCGAGGAAGACGTACCGATGGCGCCGCAGGGCCCGCAGATGGGTGTGACCGAACCCCTGCCCTACCGCATCCATCCCGTCATCGGTTCGGCGTCGAGCGTCACGGAAGAGGGCGTGTACCTGCGTCAGGTCAAGCGCGGCAACATCGTGTTCGGCGGCGGCCGACGCAGCACCGCCGACCTGGCCACGAAACGCGCGCGCCTCGATCCGATGAACACGCTGCGCCAGATGCCCTATCTCGCCCGCCTGGTTCCGGCGATGGCGCGGCTCCGCGTTATCCGCACCTGGTCGGGCGTGGAAGGCTATGTCCAGGACAGCCTGCCCATCATGGGGCCCAGCGACCGCATCCCCGGCCTGTTCTATGCCTTTGGATTCTGCGGCCACGGCTTCCAGCTTGGCCCGGGTGTCGGCGCCACCATGGCGGAACTAATCGCGACAGGCCGGACGGACATCCCGCTCGATCCCTTTCATGTCTCACGGTTTCAGCGTACGGTACCCACCCATACGGCTCCGTGAACGATGCGGCGCGCTTCCGACCGAACAAGGTGACCTGACAGAATGCTGCCGTTGCCCAAGCTCGACCGAATCGACCTGCGCATCCTGGCGCAGTTGCAGAGCAACGGCCGGCTGACGAATGTCGAACTGGCCCGCCGCGTCGGACTGTCCGCCAGTCCCTGCCTCATCCGCGTCAAGCGGCTGGAAAAGAGCGGATACATCACCAGTTACGGAGCCCAGATCAACCTCCAGAAAATCGGCAGTCTGCTCACCGTCTTTACGGAGGTCACGCTGTCCGACCACCGGCGCGACGATTTCTCGCGCTTCGAAAGCCATATCCAGAAGATTCCATCGGTAGTGGAATGCCACCTGGTCAGCGGCGGATATGATTATCTGCTCAAATTCATGACCCGAAGCGTCGACCATTACCAGGGCGTGGTCGAAGCCCTGTTGGACAGAAATATCGGCATAGAAAAATACTTCAGCTACATCGTCATCAAGTCCCCGATCATCAAACCGGCCGTTTCGATCGAAAGCATTCTCGACACGCTGTAAGGCCGCCGCGCGGGAAGCACCTGCCATCCGGCAGGGCGATCCTGTGCATCGGCCCCCGGAAACAGCACGATCTCTTTTTCCCAGGGGAAATTCCAGCCACATCTTCCGCGCTGCCCGGGCGAAAGTCGGATCGGGACGACCAACAGCCGGGACTGGCCGAAACATGCACGCTGAAACATTGCTCCGGATCGACCGGGACCATCTGATCCATCCAGTCTCGGCCTGGCGGGACCACGAGGAAGCCGGCGCACGCATCCTGCGTTCGGGAAAAGGCGCGTGGCTGACCGATATCCACGGCAAGGAACTTCTCGACGGGTTTTCCGGCCTGTGGTGCGTCAATGCCGGCTATGGATGCCAGAGCGTTGTTGAAGCCGCCACCGAGCAGATGGCGCGGCTGCCTTACGCCACCGGCTATTTCGGCTATGCCAGCGAAGCGGCGATCGAACTCGCCGGCCGCCTCGCCGCCAAGGCGCCCGGAAACCTGAACCGCATCTTCTTCTGCCAGGGCGGCTCGGATGCGGTGGACAGCGTCCTGCGGTTCATCCGGTTCTTCCAGCATGCACGCGGCACGCCGCAAAAGCGTCACGTCATCGGGCTCGCCAAGGGCTATCACGGTTCGACCTATGCCGGTTCGGGCCTGACCGCCCTGGCCGCTTTCCATCGCGACGCGGACGTTCCGCTGTCCTGGCAGCACCATATCCCTAGCCCCTACCCCTATCGCCACGAGGGCGACGGCCAGGATTCCACGATCATCGCGGATTCGGTCGCCGCCCTCCAGCAGAAGGTGGCGGAAGTCGGCGCCGCGAACGTCGCCGCCTTTTTCTGCGAGCCGGTTCAGGGTTCGGGGGGCGTCATCGTGCCGCCGCGCGGCTGGCTGGCCGCGATGCGCCGCGCCTGCACCGAACTGGGCATCCTGTTCGTCGCGGACGAAGTCATCACCGGCTTCGGCCGGACAGGGCCGCTCTTCGCCTGCGAGACGGAACAGGTCGTTCCCGACATGATGACGGTGGCAAAAGGCCTGACCTCCGGTTACGCCCCGATGGGCGCCGTCTTCATGTCCGACGAAGTGTATGAGACCGTCCGCGACAATACCCCTCCAGGCGTGCCCATCGGGCACGGCATGACCTATAGCGCCCATCCTGTCAGCGCGGCGATCGGCCTGGCCGTCCTCGATCTCTATGAAGGTGGGCTGCTCGCCAACGGCGTCGCGGCGGGCCGGCACCTCGCCAGCCGCCTCACCACATTGTCCGAGCATCCTTTTGTCGGAGATGTGCGGATCAGCGGGATGCTGGCCGGGATCGAACTGGTGACGGACAAGACGAGCCGCCGCAAACCGGATCCCTCACTGGGTCTGTCGAAGAAACTCGCCGCCCTGGGTTACAGGGATGGACTGTTGTTCCGGGCCTTTGCCGACGACGTCATCGGGCTCGCGCCGCCTTTGTGTTGCTCGATTGAGGAAATTGACCTCATGTGCGACCGTCTCACGCGGATTATTCACGAAATCGCAAACCTCCGAGACGTTTCATCCCGAAGGGCCTAACGCCAATACCGTTCACTTAATGATCTGGATGGCGGCGCGAAAGTTGATACGGGACGGTGGAGCCTGCGCGTTCGGCCTGATCGGGAAGTTGGACATCTTGCGTTGTAACCGGCCGCTCATGGCCGCCTTATGATCGGATTGCGCAGCTGGTAAGTTCCCGTCGTTAACGACGTCGTTATTGACGTCGTTTGGGAGGTGATCTCCCGCCACTAACCGTTAGCTGTAAGCTATCCAACGCCGCATAATGATCAAGAAAGATTTGCAAAGGTGCTCCCCATACGTGGGGCATTGACCACGTCCGCCTTCCGCGAATGGACTCATTAAAGCCGCCGTGCCGCTTCCCCCCCAAAGCAGTTGTACTGACGCCGCTTGAAAGTCGTCGCCGCTCCGTGTATATCCATTGCATATACACGGAGCGTCACATGCCCTACCTTCGCCAGATGGATGCCTCCCCCCCGCGCGAGGCCAAACTTTTTCGGAACAACAAGAGCCAAGCGGTTCGCATTCCAGCCGATTTCGAGCTTCCCGGTGAGCGAGTGCTGATTCATCGAGAGGGTTCACGGCTGATCATCGAACCTGTGCCTGGAAAGCGCTTGTCGGCCGTCCTCGCCGAGCTGGGGCCGCTATCAGATGAAGACACTTTTCCCGATATCGACAGCACACTGCTTCCAGTGCAGGACGTTAACCTGTGACCACGCTCTTTATGCTGGATACCAATGTCGTCTCTGATCTGGCGCGCAATCCCCAAGGCAGGGCTGCGCGCCAGATCGTCTCTGTAGGTGACGATGCGATTTGCGTCAGCATTATCACCGCGGCGGAGCTCCGTTATGGCTGCGCGAAGAAGGGCTCACCAAAACTGACGGCGCAGATCGAGGCGATACTAGGAAGCACCACCGTGCTTGCCCTTGATCTCCCTGCCGACGCTGAATACGCCGGCATCCGGGCGGATCTCGAGGCGGCCGGAAAGCCGATCGGCCCGAACGATCTCTTAATCGCCGCTCATGCTCGAGCCGCCGGCGCGGTGCTCGTTACCGCCAACATCGGCGAATTCGAACGTGTCCGGGGCCTGAAGGTAGAGAATTGGCTCGTTCCTCCATAAGCGGTCCAGAAAGGGATCCAAACATGGCTGACAAGCAAACGGGCAGTGCAGGACAATATCGAGGTTCAGAGCGATTTCTATCGCGGAATCTGCGTCGGTCTATCTGATGACTTGGCGCGACTTCTCGAATATTTACCGAAGTCCAAGCGTGGTTCGAATATCCAGCGTGTGCTCGACAGCATGAAAGTGCGCCTCGACGCCGCACGTGACGCAATGGAGAGGCCGTCCGATGTCCGACATGCGGCCGACCGAGAGCAAAGCGGCGGAGCATAAGGGTTGAAAGGCCGGTTCACGAGCACAACTCACCGGCAAGATCGCTGTAGCGCTATGCCTCACTGCTCTGTTAGTGACGGGAAGTGTGTGGCTGTCAGGCATGAACTGCATCAGTATTCCAAGCCCGGGTGGGGAGGCGGCAATTTCATGCGCCCTTCTTGGCTATTCCATCTGTTTGATACGTCAACTTTTCCGTCGGCGTACTGCCGGGAAAGACGATCATGGAATTGCGACGGTAGGAGCCCCGGACTTTACGGTCTACACTGACTGGGCAAGGATAGATCATGAACCAGACGCATCTGCACAGCCGACGCCCGCGCAGCGATAAAGCCGAGGAGATCGGCGCCAGAATCCGCGAGAGAAGGGACATTCTCGGCCTCACAGTAGCCGAGGTCAGCCGGGCAATCGGCCTGACGAAAGGTGCCGTCTCTCAATACGAAACAGGCCGGGCTTGTCCGAAGCAAGAGAAGATTGACGCTCTGGCCGAGGTACTGGGAACATCGCGCGAGTGGCTCATGACAGGACACGAACCCGAGCATCTGGCTTACGCGCAGAACGCGGCCGAACTCCGCATCTTAGCCCTGATGAGAAAGATCCCGGCCGATCTCTATCCGTTCCTTCTGGCTGCTGTAAAAGGCATTGCTGAAGCCTGTCCTATCGGCGGAAGTGAATAGGGGAGCACTATCTGCATCCTGCTAAGGCGATGTGAGCGCGACCACTTGCAGGGTTTTTCATTCTCCGTGTAAAGTGGCGGAGCCGCCGCCCCGATCGATGCGACGGCGGCCCGACGCGCTGGCGTCCCACACAGACCGCGGCGCCAGCCAATCAAGCGTCAGCGGCGTTTCTTTTCCCGCGCGCGTGGCTCACAAATATAGTCCAGTCCGATTTCACGGCTATCAAGACGATTCAGCAGACCGGCGATGACGTCGACCGCTTCTGGACAGGACTGGCGCATTCCTTCAACAATATAGGTGATGACCAGCGGATTATCCGTTATTTCCCAGGGTATTTTCTTGTAATTGTGCCCGTGAGGGAAGACATCGTCAAACAGCAGGGCCATTACGTTCTCCTTATGGGGGGCAGATGAACGCAGCGACATGGTTATGACTCTGACTGGACTGCGGCCGCGCGAACATCCAAGAAGACGTGGGTCGGGTCAGGACGGCGCCCGTGCCTCCTGCGTCTCGCCGGAGGTCTCCGACTGCCCCTCGCGGATGACAGTCTTTTCGGCCGTCTCCAACGCCGAGACCGTGTCCGCAAGACCGACCTCGCCCGCCTCGTGACGCAGGTAGGCCAGCGCGGCCGCGATGTGCCGCGCTTTTTCTTCGCGCTGGCTGGACGTTACTCCGCACTCACGCGGCATGGCGCTGCTCCTGTTCGTAGTGACGCAGAATGGCGTGTGTTAGGCCCAACCGGCGGCGAACCGCTACCAGGACATCCTCAGACACCTGCACATAGGCCGAGGAGACCGCGTGCCCCGAAGCCAGGACGGCGCTCTTCTGGACCTCGGGACGGAGTCCAGCTCGCGGTAGGGTGCGATCCAGGACCGCGCGCGGCGAGACGATCAGATAAGCGCTGATCTGCTGCGAGAGCGCGAATTCGATCGAGGCGACGATCAACTCGGCCGATACCTGTTTTCTTACCGCCGCCGGCAGATCGCCATCGACGCCAAAACGGGTATTTTCCCAGATATCCGGAGAGCGGGGAGCGCCCGTGTCTGGAATCAGTTCCGGCCACAGGCTTTCGGTCATGTAAGGACGTATCGTCGGCAACAGGCGCACCAAGCCACGTACGCTCCCCTCGTCGTCTCGCCACACCAGATAGGCCGCGGCGGGCGTGTCGAACTGGTCGTACTCCATGCCTCTGTAGCTTGGCACGTCCCATTTTTCGCGCATGACGAACTGCTTATAGCGGAATCTATACTGATCACGCAACGCGGTTCCCATGTAGTGAGCCGTCTCAAGTGTTAATAAATCAATCATATGACTACTCCACCAAACATCTAATGGAGTATTGAGTTTCGTTAATTCCGGCAGCTATCAGCTCTGATAGGGTCAGGGTGAGATCAGGCCGAGACAAATGGCCCGAACCACCCCGACAATGCGGTTGTTGCAGCGAAGCTTGACCAGGGCATTCTTGACGTGGAAATTGACCGTGCTCTCGCTGATGCCGAGGATCATGCCGGTTTCCCACGAACTCTTCCCTCGGGCCGCCCAGCGCAGGCATTCGGCTTCCCGTCCGGACAGGCGGATCCGCGTCGGCGGCGCGGGAACGGACAGCCCCCGATACCGAAAATAGAATTGGGTGGTCAGCGTCGTGATCGCCAGGCGTTCGACCGACGACAGCGCGGTTTGCCGCAGCGCGAAGCTGGCCACGAAGACCATGCCGTCCGGGGAATGGATCGGGATCGTGTAGCCGTCCCGGATGCCGAAATCGGACAGGCCCGCGAAGATGGCGCGTTGCGTGGGGCGGAGATCGTCGATCTCATGCCAGAGATATGGCATCTCGGTGTGGGATGAGCGTAAAATGGTCGGATCGTCCGAAATGTATTTCCGCTCCGTATAGAGCGCGACCCACTCTTGCGGGTAGCTGACGTGGATGATGTCGTGCGGGCGCTTTCGAAATCGGTCGAAGCGGCCGAGCGCATAGTGAAATTCCCCGATATTGTCCAGGAATCTCGTGTAGACGGATATGAGTTCTCGTAGTGATGACGCCGACTCAAGATGGTCCGACGCTTGGACAATATTGATCATTCTTCGCTGCGCTTACGATCTGTGGGACTGGCGATCCTGACCGTAAGCCGATCTGGCATTTCTTCAAATCCTCGCCGGCCGAAAGTCGCGCCAAGTCGACAGGCGATCATCAGTATCACCCGCACCGCGTGGCGCAGCGCGGCCGGTCGCGGAATTTCGATCGGGCGGACATTTTTCCACACGTCTTTCGCTCGGTGGTCGGCTATCATACCGTGCTGGCCGCATTGAAGAATCTTGGGCGAGGAGCCAAAAATCCGCGAACTGTACCGGACGGACGGATCGGCACCCATTGATCCCGCGGACAGCCGTTGCAGTCGCCACCGTATAGATGCCAACGTGAGGATGATCATTGTCCAGCCAACTACAGATTCTGACTACCCAGATCGCCGCAGCCTATGTCTCCCATACGCGCGTGCCGGCTGGCGCCCTGCCACCGCTGCTGACATCGATCTATGACACGCTGGCCGGGCTGGGCGCGGCGGTCGAAACGCCGGCAGCGCTCATCCCGGCTGTACCGCCAAAGAGGTCAGTATTCCCTGATTACATCGTCTGCCTGGAGGACGGCCGGAAGTTCAAGATCCTCAAACGCCATCTCGTGAGTGCCTACCACCTGACCCCGGACCAATACCGCGCGCGTTGGAATTTGCCAGCGGATTACCCGATGGTGGCACCGAACTACAGCTTACACCGAGCGAGACTGGCCAAGGCAGCAGGGCTTGGCCTCAAGGAAGTCCCGCCTGCGGAGTCCTCACCCGACGTCGTCGATGGCGTGGTGGTCACCAGAATCCCTGCCGGCCGGCGCGGCCGGCGCCGAAGAGTGTGATCAAGCCACGCTGGCCGGTAGGGACCAGGTCGCAGCGTTCGCGGGAGGTACGCACGGACGGTCTCGGCCTTGGTCGTTCACGCCGCCAGGAAAACCGCCAGTGTCCTGTTCAGCCTGCCCTGTCAGTGCTGGATGTAATCTCCCCAAAACGGCTGGCTGAAATTTCCCCAGTTTGACCGAGGATCGTCCTGGCGGGGGCATGCCCCCGCCAGGACGATCGTTCCCCAAAT
>NZ_JABEQJ010000041.1 GCF_014174255.1 Gluconacetobacter sacchari | reverse complement strand
ATCCCCAATCCCCGCCTCCACGAACTCCTCCCCTGGCATTGGAAAGCTCTCCACCAGGACCACAATACCATCGCCGCCTGACAATGCCCGCGCCTCTCGCCGGATGGTTACTCCTTACGGAAGCACGGTGTTCATAGTAACGACGACTCGGAATGAACAGCCGGTAGTACGTGAGCGTCTGATCGTCACCGGCGATACACGAGGTGACCTGATAACCGTTACATCGGGGCTTAGAGCCGGGGAGACCGTCGTAACTTCCGGCCAGATGAAGTTGCGCGACAAAGAGGTCGTTATGGTCTCGTCCCTCGGGCGGCCAGGCGAGAGCGCCACACCGACGTTATCCGAGGAGTGAGGCAATGACGCGTATGCTTGGGACCCTCGTTGACCGACCAATTATCCCTATCGTTATCTGCCTTCTGCTACTCGTCTGTGGCCTGAGGGGTGCCGTTTCTCTACCCATTCAACGATTCCCCCAAACTGTAAGCGCAAGAATTCAGATTTCGACGACCTATTATGGCGCAGATGCGGATACCGTGGCAGGATTTATTACGTCTCCCATTGAAGCCGCTGTCGCTCAAACTAACGGCGTCGATTACATTACCTCCTCCAGCCAAAACGGAACCGGAAACGTAACGATATGCCTGAGACTCAATGTAGATCCACGGATCGCCATCGCCCAAGTTCAGGCGTATGTTTCAGCGATCCAGAATCGCCTACCTCAGGGTACCCAGCAGCCGGTGATCACCATGTCCAGCAACGAGGAGGCAGCCATGTTCATCGCGGTCTCGAGCAGGATACTTCGTCTAGAACAGATTTCAGACTACGTGTCCCGGATCGTGGTTCCGCGGTTGCATGGGGTCAACGGGGTACAGCAGGCGGATAGCGTTGTACAGGGTGATCTGGCGTTGCGGGTCTGGATGGACCCCGGAAAGATGATTGGATACGGGCTCACAGCGCAGGATATCGCGAGCGCTCTCGCGGCGAATGATTATGTTACGGGCGTAGGAACAACGCTCGGTGGCGACAGCTATACCCGTCTGACGATAACGACGGGGCTGCATACGGAAGAAGAATTTCGCAGTCTGGTCGTGAGACGTAACGGATCAGCAATCGTACGTCTCGGTGACGTGGCACGCGTGTCTTACGGGCCAGAAAATACAACTACCAACGTTCTGGACAGTTATGGCAGGAGCGCATTTATTCGAGTGACACTCGCGCCGGGTGCGAATCTACTCAATACGGAACACGATCTCCTTCGTGCTATAGCCGAGTTAGAGAACAGCATTCCTCCTGGTTTATCCGTTGCAATCGCTTACAACGCTGCGGACTTTGTCCACGCATCACTGCGTGAAGTGATCATTGCTCTCGTCGAAGCTATCGTTATCGTCTCGCTTACGACCATTCTATTTTTGGGCTCGCTGCGCGCCGTGCTCGTGCCACTGGTTACGATCCCACTTTCCCTCTTGGGGACCGTTGCGGTGATGTCCTGGTTAGGGTTTTCTTTCAATCTTTTGACGCTGCTCGCGCTTGTGTTGGCAATCGGGCTAGTAGTTGACGATGCGATTATAGTGGTTGAAAATGTTAGTCGTCACCTCACAGATGGAATGGACCCATGCGACGCGGCGAAAACGGCAGCCCGCGATCTCTTCTCGCCAATCGTCGCGATGACCGTGGTGCTCGCAGCCGCCTATCTCCCGATTGGGCTACAGGGAGGGCTGACAGGCGCGCTGTTTACCGAGTTCGCATTTACGTTGGCTGCGAGCGTGACGGTTTCTGCTTTGCTCGCGGTGGCCCTTTCGCCGATGATGTGCGCCTATGTCCTGCCGAAACATGACGCGCTAGAAGGACGCTTTGTCGCGTGGAGCGACCATCAACTTACGCGTATGCAAGCTGCCTACGGAAATCTGCTAACGCGCGCGCTTGACCGGACCCCATTAATTCTCCTGATCGCAGCTTGCGTCCTTGGATCCAATGCTGCCTTTTTTCATTTTGCAAGGACAGAACTGGCACCGCAGGAGGACACGGGCGCGTTGGGGATTGAAGGAGACAGTCCAGCAACCGCCACGATGGATTTTTTGACACGCTCCGATAAGCAGATTGTCGACATTTTTAAACGCTTTCCGGAGATCCGATACTACTCTATCGGGGATGAAGACCGCACTGTCGACGATGGCGTAACACTGGTGCCTTGGTCCAAACGCCAGCGATCTGCGGAGGATATCGCTGCTGCCATGCAACCGATGCTAAGCACCGTCGCCGGTCTTGACCTTGTGGCGGTGCAATCGCCATCGCTCCCGGGAAGCAGCGGCATGCCAATCGAGTTCGTCATCAGGGGAAGCGGAAGCGTCGAAACCTTAGCTGCTATAAGCTCGGAGATCGTATCGGCATCAAGACGAAAGTGTCGTTTCGCCTACTTGGGAACCGATCTCAAGATTGATCAGCCTGAGACAACAATCAGTCTCGACCGCGATAAAATTGCACAGGTAGGCTTGCAGGCACGTGATGTTGGTAATTCTCTAAATTGGATGCTGGGCGGATCCTACGTCAATTATTTCAGTCTTCAGCAGCGCTCATACCGCGTTCTTCCGCTCGCGATGCGCTCTGTTCGCTTAAACGATACACAGGTTCTTGATTATCCGATAACATATGTCGGCTCCGTACCCGTTCTGCTTTCTGAGGTGGCGACGCTGACGCGCCGCGTAGTGCCGGAACAGATTCCACATTTCCAAGGTATGCTTGCGACTACACTGAATGGCGTGCCGGAGAAGGGTGTGACGGTTCAGGATGCTTATCGTTGTCTACAGTCTATCTCAGCGCACCGTGTTCCACATGGTTTCTTCACCGACACGTCAGGGCGATTACGAGCCTTTGAGCAAGAGCGCGGTCGGTTTATTCCGAACTTTTTCTTCGGTCTTCTGGTCATTTTTTTCTGTCTGACGGCGATGTTTAACAGCTTTCGTGATCCCTTGATCATCCTCACTTCTGTGCCAATGTCTTCGGCCGGTGCGGTTTTTTGTTTGTGGTTCGGTGTAGGTGGAGCGACCATCAATCTATATAGTGAGATAGGACTCGTGACGCTTGCCGGCCTAATCAGCAAGCATGGAATCCTGATCGTTGAAGTTGCCAACGAGGCCCGGCGTCGTGGTCTGAAGAAACGAGACGCTGTTCTTCATGCTGCCGGTCTCAGATTACGCCCAATCCTTATGACGACGGCCGCCATGACTCTCGGGGTTACGCCACTTCTGGCCGCCACCGGAGCAGGTTCTGCTGCGCGGTACGTCATGGGACTTGTTATCTGTGCGGGCCTCAGTTTCGGGACAATTATGACACTTTTTGTCGTTCCTGCCTTCTATCTTGTTTTGTCAAAGCCTGACTTACAAAGTCACTAAATCTATGGAAGTCTTATCGCCAAAATTAATAGAGTAGAGAACCAACATTCACTCTGTTGGCAGCGGGGGCGCTTCTTCCACGAGTTTTAAAAATGGGTTGTCTGTGAATGGTTGAGCCAAGACGTTGGATGGGTCGAGGAGTATGTAGCCGTGGAGGCGCCGTGCCTTTCTTGGACCTTGAACTTCACAGGTCCAGATATTTAGACCATTCGGCTGCTTCCGGTGGAGATGAAGTTTCTCGAAAGCCTGTTGGGTCCATCGCCAATCTGGAATCCTTTCCAATTTGGCTAGGGCCGATATTACTGGATGCTCTTGTGCATATCGTTGAAAGACACCCGGGCTGACGAGATACACGGTGCCGGCCACAATATGAACAAGGGCTTTTGCATCGTTGATGATGAGGCGATGCGATAGAATTCCGTTCCTTAGCCATTTAATAAAATGCGTGCCGGAAGGGGTAGGGGCATCTGTATCTGGCTCCGACGCTGGAGTAGGCGAGGGCGTATCAGTGCCGCAGGCCCGGTCCGAAGCTGTTTCTGGGGCGTCGGCGGATAGTGGCTCGACCTCAGCAGAGGCGCCGAACGTCGAAAGTAGATCGAAGAGCGGATCGCATTGGGGTCCCTCGCCGAGATCGGACGGTGAATCGGGGGCCGAGGCCGTCCTATGAGATGACACCTCCCCAAACGTCGGTTCGTCGGCTGTCACTGTTCCGGCGAACGGTTCCGGTCGCTCGGCCGACGACCAGACCATGGCTGGGGAGAGCTTCAGGAAAGTGAAGCTGTGAGTCCAGCCCGCGTTGCTCACCACCGTGGCTTTCCAGATCGCCTTGCCGTCCGACGCAGGCTGCGCGATACCGTGATCCTGTAGCACATTGAAGACGGCCGTGTTGTTGGCGGGAATGCCGTCGATTCCCTGTGCCAGCAGATAGGCCCGCAGCTTGTCCGAGACGGTCTTGCTGACCAGCCACAAGCCGTCCTGTGTCAACCAGCCATCAGACGCCTGTGGCTGGTTGAGCTTCAGTTCGTCCCGCACCAGGTAACGCAGCCCATCAAGCAGCTTGCGTTGTAGCGCGTGCTTCGGCGCTGTCGTCGCCTTCGCCGGGTCACCGCCGAGTGCCTGCGCGACAGATGCCTGATCCGCCTTCGTGACCAGTTCGCCGATCATGCCGGCTCGTTCGTACTGCCCCGCCAGCACGAATAGCAAGGCAGCCCAAAGTTCAGGGTGTCCACTGAGCCAATCCAGAAGGGCGGTGTCGAGCACGCGCATGTAAAGCAGGCCGGTGGCGGCTCCGTGCAGATGGTAGTCGCGATCCTTGCGGTAGCGGAAACGGTAGGGCGACTGTAACGGACCATGCCACGGGTGCCAGACGCGGCCGGCGGAGTCTTCCACATCAAGGTCAACGGCGATCTTGCCGACATCGTGAAGAAGCGCGGCATAAGCGATGCCGGCGGTCCATGCTTCGGATTGGGCGGCCTGGGTTTCGGGTGTGGCGCCCGCGGGCAGAAGGCGTGACTGCCGCAGCTTCAACGCATACGCGATTATCTCAAGGCCATGATCTAACATGCCGCCTATGTAGGCGTGGTGGTGGCTTTCAGAGGCAGGGAATTGCTGGACCAGTTCGGCATACCGCTCGATGGGACCACGGTAGAGCTTTCCGAACTGCTGCCGCGAGAGCGAGGTGCGCTGCCAGATATGCTCCAGCAGGAGTTGGCGGCGCGGCGTGGCGAGCAGCCTTGCGGCCGGCTGGGGCATCAGCAGCCCTTTGTCCGTTTCTGGCCGAGCGGACGATGTACGGTTGGTGAAGACGCCTTTGCGTCGGAATGGCAGGAGCATGGCGTATCCCGGAGATCGGCGAAGGGGAGAGCCTTTTGGCCTTTTCAGGTGGGGGCCTTTCCCCTTGACCTCCACTCCCTTGCCCCTTCCTGGCCCTTTAGCCCTAGCCTTTTGAGCTTAGGACGCTCAGCAGAAAAATTCTCGCGGTCAATAAGGGATGGGACGGTTCCTTGTTTAGACAGCGGACTGCACCAAGACGGTTGGCGGCCATAAGAAAGGTGGAACCGATGAACGGATCTATGGCATAATATTCGCCATGACACCGAACACCCAGAGCAACAACGCGGAGCGGCTGGGCCGATGGCTGGGCAAGGCGTGGCGCGCCTACGCGTATCGCGAACTGCGGGCTATGGCGTGGCTGGCAGCTCAAGGGCTGCCTTCGGGTGTTGTTATCGCGTCGTCTTGGATCGTCAGGCTGGGCGTTATTGCAATGCTGTGCCATGTGGCATTTTGGCTAACGCTTTTGCTCGTTTTCGGACTGGTCGCCGCCGGGATGATCTCGACCGGTGGCACCCAGCAGGATGAGCCGGGAACCGAGTGGCGATACGGTCCGCTGGGGCATGGACTATACACATATGATGGATATCGAGTGGATCCGCATGATCCAGATGATGAGCAGGATTAGATTATATCTGCTTCACGGCCTTCATGACGGCATCTGTCCCTTTGGCTCCTGCGGTCTGAACGTCTTTCGTTCCTGCCGCCAATCCTTGGAGCGCTGTTCCTGCGCGGATGCCAACCCAGCCAAGCGCTGAAACCCAGAACGTCGGCAGCACGATGAACATCGTCGCCATGACGAAGTTCAGGAGCATGTCCCCGAACGCGTTGTTAAGGCCGATCAGCGGATCGAAATTGACATGAGGACTGATCGTTGAGACCCCTGACCCATACAGCGCGTCCAGAATCGTGCTATCGATCCACCGTGCGAGCTGGAACCAGAAATCGACGAAGAAGAGCGCGAATTCCACGCAGCTCACGGCCATGACCGCCTTCAGTTCATAGGTTCCGACCACCAGCACCAGCGGGATGCAGATCACCAGCGCCATCTTGAGCATGGAGAGCACCATCGGGAGTGCCTGACGCACGGCATCCATGGCCGGGAAAAAGCCCGTCGCTCCCACGGCCAGCCCCACATCGCCGACACCGCGCGAGACGACGTTGGGCAGGGTCATGCCGATCTGGCCACCATAGTCGGAATAGACCTGCCCCTGGTTCATGATCTGCTGCCGGGGAGAGACGACCGTCCGGATGACCGAGTTGTTGACGTCGTCCTGCGACAGGAAGCCGGCCCATTTGCCGATGCGCGACAACAGACCAGGATCGACCTGGGCCAGAATCCGGCCGCGCAGACCCTGGCTCCCGTCCGACCACCATTGCTTGCAGGTGGGATACCCGCCGCCGCTGCTCACCTGAGCCAATCCGGCATCGCGGGTGGAATCATAGGGCCAGGCAGTCCGGGGCGTTTCGGAATGATAGCTGTCGTAGAAGCCGCTGGTGCTGGTGAAGTAGCTGGAGCCGATCCAGGTGACGTCGTTCATCTGGCTGTCGGACAGCGCGGGGCGGTTCATGAACAGCTTGGCCCGCGCCGGACCGTAGCAGTCATGCGTGAAGTCCGCGACCTCCTGTGCCAGCACCGGATCATTGATGCGGGTGGCGTTCACATCCATCCGGATCTGCTGCAGATCGGTGCCGCAGGGGATTGCCGCGACCGCCGCACCGGTGATCGCTTTGGAAATCGCGTGCATGAAGAACCACCAGACCGGAACCAGGGCGCTCTGGTTGTTGAGCGCGGTATAGGAGGTGGCCCATCCGGTGCTGGACGGTTGCGGGGCGCTGACCTGGCATTGCTGCGAGCGTGTCGTGTCGAACTGGATCGTCGAGAGGCTCACCGGGATGAACGGGATGCCGGCGAACATGATGACCACGATCGCGACGAAGACCCGGTTCTCGATGCGCATGGAGGACAGCACGCCCTTGTTGCCCTCGTCTGCGCCCTCGGCCCGCGCGCGCAGCCATTCCTGGATGATGATGCTGACGAACGGCAGTGCGAACACGCCGCTGGTGACGAGCGTATTCCAGATGCCATTGCTGACGAGCCAGCCGACCAGAGTCAGGTAATAGTCCAGGTAATCGGTCGTGTAGAGGGTCATGGCTGTGGGCCGCCTTGGCCGTCTTGCAGCCAGGCGCTGCCTTCCATGAGGCCAATGGCCGCGACGGCTGCGATTTCGATGCGTATGAAGCGTTGGCGCGTTTCTGCGGACGGCTCGCGCATCAGCACACGCTGGCGCATCCACCACCACCCGCGCGCGGTGATGGCGTAAAGGCAGAGCCGCCACGCCAGAAAGACACCCGCATGTACCCGCATCCAGCGCTCCCACCCGGCGACGTCTCCGACAACCCGGACGCCGGCGGCATTGGCGGCCACCGCGGCGCCGGCGATCAGTCCGCACCACGCGAGCGGCAGGCCGATACGGCGGTTGATGAGCCAGGTGAACCGCCACCGGGGGAGCCGCGTCATGGCGTGCCGCTCCGCGGTTTCTGGATCTGATCAAGGCGATCCGGAATGGCATCTCCCTGGAAGATGCCGCGTGAACCGTCGGCCCGTGCGTTGTGTCGTCCGATAAGGGTCATCGCTGAATCGCCCGCCAGTTCCCGTCGCAGTTCCAGTTCGGTCTTGAGATTGCGGATTTCCTGCTCCAGCGTGGTATTTTCCTGGTCGACCGCCTTCGCGGCCAGATCGTTTGCGGCGACGTTGGGCTCCTGCGCGCCCGTCAGCATTGTGCGCTGCAACAGAAGCGCCTTCTCCAGCACGCTGGAGAGCGCCACCTCCGAGGCCAGACGCTGTCCCAGAAGGTCCTGGTCCTGCTCGTCACGCAGGGCTTCGATAACGCCCCGGGTAACCGGCAGCGCGTCACTGCCCGCTGCTTCGAGATTGGCGGTGGTCGTCGGTTGGGCGCCGGTCACCAGATCCTGCAATGCCTTGAGCTTGGTCTCGTATTCTTCCTGGATCACCGGGGTCAGACCGACGCCCGGTGTGGTCTGCGTCTTGGTGCAGCTCTCGCAGGTCTGCTGTTCGCGTTCGCCCAGCACCCGCGTCGCCCAGTCCGAGGCCGCCTGCGGCGATGCCCATGTCTGGCAGGTCAGGCGGTTGCCGCAGGTTGAACTGTCGATCGACGAGGTATCGGTGACGCCGCGGCCGTTGAGGAGGTTGTAGCCGGCGCGGGTCACATCACTCACGACCTTGATCGCGGACTGGCCGCTGCCGCCCGCATTGCTGCCGCCGACCCACGGCACACCATTATTGCCGTGGCTGGACTCGGCCTGGCTGACCGCCGAGACAGCGTCTCCATTTCCGGTGCCGAGGACGTTTTTCAGGGTCATGCCTTCGGCAAGCTGGTCCCAGCTCACCTGCCCGCCGGCGACGTCGGCCAGGCGATTGGCGATGTTGCGGCAGGTCAGCTTCGAGCGGTCGAAATCGAGGCGCGCCTGCAGGATGCCGTTGGTCAGCAGATTGTAGAGCCCGGGATCGGCCCGCTGCAGGATTAGAGCGGGCAGCGAGGCGACGGCACTGGTGGCGCTCTGGATGACTGAGGACATGATGGTCTGGAAGCCGTTGGTAACACCATTGAGCTGGTTTTGCAGCGTCGTCGCCAGATTCATGTTTCCGCAGATCAGGTTGCTGTTCCATCCAAGGCCGACGCCAATGCTCTGCATGTTGCTTGCGCTGCCCATCGAGACGGCCCGCCCGCCGCCGATGCTGTAGAGCACGTCATCGCCGATCACGCTGCCCTGGATGCCCGCGCCGTTGCTGTCCAGATGAACCTGCTGTGCCTGGGCCATACCGCCGCTGGCGAGCAGACAGGCGGTTGCGAGGACCGGTCCCATGAACGTGGCAAAACGTAGGACGAAGGAGGACGGAATTCGCATCGGCACCTCGCTCAGTTGAAATCGGTGCTGCCGAGGAAGATCTGGCCCATGCGCTTGCAGCAGGTATAGGGGCGCCAGAGCGCCCAGGCATAGGCGCCGTCCCGGGCCTGCGTGTGCGTGTCGCTGTTGGGGAAGACGGCGCAATGGGACGAGATGGTCGGCGTCAACTCCTGCCACTTGCCGGTGGAGGCGTCGCCTTCCTTGAGAGCGCCGGCGGGCCAGTACCCGTCGTGCGCCGTCGCGAGGAGGGGCTGATAGACATGCAACTGGCCGCGGCGCGTCACGATGTCCCCGGCCCGCTGGGCCACAACGGCGCCTGTCTTGTAATCGTCGGTCTCGTGGAGGAAACCGCCGCGCGGATAGACGTTGCCCCAGAGGTCGAGCGCGGCGCGGCTGCCGATCTCCCGCATCCCCGGAATCAGTGCTTCCGGGTAGACGGATTCGGGAATGTTGTACCGCCATGCCACGGTGTCGAACGTGCTGAGCAGATACGGCATCAGCGGTGAGCCGGCGCCCGAACAGGCGAATCCGAAGGTGCCGGCGAAGCGGCTGAACAGCATGCCGGCAGGATCTCCGATCACATCGGCGTTCTTGAACCGCGCGATGTCGTTCTCGTTGCTATGGCTGGTCGTGCCGTCGCCGCCGGCCTGCGCCGTGGGGTTGGGCAGGCTCATGGGCCGGACATCGATCCAGGGATTCGCGCCGGTGTTCGCGTAGCTTGAGACCACCGCATCCGGAATGTAGTGCCGGATCTTCACCGACGTGCGTACCGAGCAGCCATACCAGGAGCAATGGAGCCAGTAGCAAATCCCGACGATACGATAGTCGAGGCAGTCCGGCGAGAGAGCCGACATGGTGATGGTGGCGGTGCTCAGGGTGGATGCCGAGGCGGAGCCGGCCAGCAGCATGACCGCGGCGGCGAGACGAAGGCGCGTGGTCCGTGTGTCCCGACGGCGGGTCATGGCCGACTGCCCCGTAAGCGCTCGATGCGTGTCACGGCACGTGCGACATCGGGGTCGCCGTAAATGACGTAGCGATGGTCGACGACGACCGCGGGAATCCTTGCGACGCCCAGTCCGAATGCCATGGCGACGCTCTGGTAGGCGTGTTCAAGACGCTGCTGCAGTGCCGGGCCACCGTCGTGCAGACGCTGGCGGACAAGCGTGGCGGCCTGGTCGGGATCCCCGGGCAGATGTTGTGCGAGTTCGTTCTCGATCCGTGTCGGGGCATCCAGTTCCACCACAGTGGCGTTGGCGGTCGGTTCGACCGGATGGTGGCTGTCGGTGACGACCAGCACGTCAGCGCGGGCGGTCGGAGTCCACATCGCGACGCTTGAGGGCGCGGCGAGCATCATCATCGCTGTCGCACGGCGTCGAAGGCGCTGGTGACGAGAATTCCGCATGGCAGGCGTTCCGGGAGTCGATCGGGTGAGCCAGTCGATCGTCTCGGGCGCGTCGTAGCGACCAGGAAGCCGCACTGCGTGAATGCCGCTTTGTTGCCGGATGAAGAAAGAAGCGGGAGCCGAAGCTCCCGCGAACGATTTCAGGTGGAAGGGGCTGTGATCGCCTTGCGCGCGTGTTCGCGCCAAAGCGGGTCGACCAGTCGCCCCCGGAGAAGATCGGCTTGCAGCCACAGACTCTTGGCGGTCTCGTAGTTGTCCCACCCCTGCTCGATACTGCCCTCGTCGTGCAATGCGCGGGCCTGCGTGGCGACGGTTGCCGCTTCCTCGTCCGAGCCGACCGGAGCACACCAGGCTATGGTGCTGCATCGGGCATCACCGGCAAGAACGAGCCGGTCGTGCGGGTCGCAGATGCGGATCACTTGAGGGGCAAAATCAAGCTCTCCGCTGGCTCGATCCAGGTCGAATGTGTGGTTCGACACCAGGTCCTGGGCAAGGGCCACGGCGTCTTCGATCAGACCGCATTCACCCAGCAGCAAGGTGACGGCTGTCCACCACGTTCCATAGGCCGGGTCATCCTCGGGAAGTTCGAGCAGACCCTGGCAGATGATTCGGAACTGGGACGAGAACACGTCGTGACGAACAAGGGCTCTCTCATACGGAGATGCGACGAAGGGAATACCATCGAACAGATGGATCTTGGGCTCTGACATGGTGGACTCCTGGGCAAGGAACATGCGCGGAGCCACAGCAGACCCGTCGGGTCATGGTGACCCGCGCGGGTTGAGGAGGAAGATTTTCGGGAGAGCCGCCGTGATGGCGGGGGGGTGTCTCAAGATGCAGATGGTCCGGGAGAGGGGGACTCTCGACGACGGACGGTCAAAAGACATGAGGAAGACAGCATCCGCCATCACGCAGGATGGTTGCTCGCCGGGGGATGCGATGCGAGCGGCTCGATCAACGCAATGGCGTCGCGCCGTGGCCTTGAAGATCATTGGCCACCTGGGCATCTCGCCGACAGGGTCGGTGGGACATCGTCAACGACGATGGGCCTGTGGAAATACGTAGGCGATCCGTTGTGCCGGGATCAAGCGCCATGACGGGGCTCACGCCCACGCGCGCTCTACCCTCTAGGGGAGGACAAAGCGCGGCGTCCAATGGGTGTTGCTGTTCCTGACCGCAAGTCCGTATGATCCCTCAAGTCGCCGAAAATCTTTTCAAGCGTCGTCGCTTTCGGTTCCGTTGGAAAATGATCACCGCCGGGGCAAATGGTTTCATACGGGCCATGCACTTATTGATTTCTTGATGCTTCAATCGGTCCCGGAACCGGTTTCATATAAGTGCCTGTGAGGTCCTGGATATGTTGCAGCATAAACGCCGCCGAAAGCCGAACCGGAACGGCAGTCGTCAGGTTCTGTTGGCAACCGCGGGCGCGCTGTTTGCTCGTCACGGGTTTCATCAGGTCAGCGTCGACCTCATCGCCAAAAGAGCGGGAGTCGCCAAGACGGCGCTTTATCACCATTTCGGTAATAAAGAGGGCTTGGTGATCGACTTCCTCGAAAGCCATATTGAAGACTTGGAAGACTCGCTCATTGATGCGGTCAGAAAGCATACCGGGCCGCGGGCCCGTCTACGTGCGGTGTTTGATTGGCATACGCGATGGTTCCGACAGCCTGAGTTTGCCGGATCTGTGTTTTTGCGAGCGACGCACGAATACACGGGCAAGCAGGACCTCATCGAGGAGTTATCTCGTGTGCAGAAGCGTAGCCTGCGTCACGCGGTGCGTGTTCTTCTGGAAGCGTGCGGCGTGCCGAGGACGCGTTCGGACGATCTGGCGCACAGCATGGTCTATCTTCTCGATGGCGCTACGGTGTCCGCCACCGTCCTGGATGAGTTTGATGCGGCGGACCGGGCGTGGCGGGCAGCGGAACTGCTTCTGGACAGCGAGGTTGACCGGGAGAGGGGAGCCGAGAGCGCGAACGGGGCGTGCGGAGCGGCCTGTTGATTTCCGCGGAAATCTCCATCACCGCTTCCGGTCCGGTCCGGTCCGGTCCGGTCCGGTCCGGTCCGGTCCGGTCCGGTCCGGTCCGGTCCGGTGCGCGTTTGCCACCAAATGACAGGCCGCGACACGCGCTCTCGAGATTACAATTAACGATCAGGCCTTCGACAGTCACAATTACTTGGATATAGCGGCACTGGGACCAGCGGCTGGCGCGGTAGCGTGCCGAGCGTTGTCTTCAAGGAGCAGGTCGATCGCGGAAAGCAACGCGTCGCCGTCAACCGGGCCGGCCAGCAGGAGCATCCTTCCGGTCCGCCTGTCCAGAAGACGCAGCGTCGGCGTCGCCGCGATCCCGGCGCGTGCCGCCTCCGCAGCTTGTTCGCGGACGATGTCGTCGGGACGGCTACTGTCGAGGCAACGCTGCATCGTGACCCCGGCAAACGGTAGCCGCGCGTCTGCGGGAAGCCCCTGGCCATCGCCCCGCGTGTGCCCATAAATCCAGGCCACCGCGTTCCAGAAAGCGGCAGCCCCGCCGACTTCCCCGGCGCATTCGGCGAGGCGCGCCTCACCGAGTGCCGCCGGCTGGTGCATGGGCAGCGGCAGGTGCCGCCATTGCCAATCCACATCGGGATGGGCGTCGATCCAACGCCTGAGCACCGGGAAATAGGTCCGGCAATACGGGCACTCCAGATCGGCGTATTCGATCACCGTGAAGCGTGCATCACGGCGGCCGTAAATCCATGGCGGCCCTGCTTTCGATGGACTCTCTACCATGGACGGGGCGCTTTGCGGCGCCGTATTGGACCGCGAATGGAGGGCGAACCATCCACCGCCGCCAAGGACCGGTGCAATCGCCAGGATCCACAGAAGGCGGCGTGCGATCGCAGCGGACCAGGGCGAGCGCATTGTTCCCCCCTTACTCCGGCAGATCCATGGCCAGCGGCGTGATGCCGCGGGCACGGTCGATCTTCTCTGCCACCTTGAAGGCCGCATCCAGCTCGCTGACGCCGTATTGTTGTATCAGCTGGTAGCGATCGGCCTTCTCTTCAGGCTCGGTCATCGCCATCGCGAGATACAGGCTCGGCGGCACGGCCCTGAACAACAGTTCCATGGATTTCGACAGGATCACGCCTTCGCTGAATTTCCCGACCTCCTTGCGGGCAGAGAGCATCAGCGCCTTCTGCGCGGGGGTGAGTTCGCGGAAGCGCGCGATCTTCTCGACCTCGTCCGGCGGCATGTTCAGGCAGATCCACCATTCGATCATGTTGAGCATCGGCTCGGCAGCTCTGGGGAGATCGTCGACATTCTGCGTTGCCAGCCAGTACCAGGCCCCGAGCTTGCGCCACATCTTGGTGATCTTGACGACGTAGGGTGCGAGCAGCGGATTCTTGGTGATGATATGGCCTTCATCGGTGACGTTGACGATCGGCCGGCCGAGAAACTGGTCGCGCTCGGCGATATTGTTCACGGCGTTGATGAGCGAGATGTAGGCGATCGACAGCTGGGCGCTGTAGCCCTCTCGCGCGAAGGTCGCCAGATCCACGATGGTGATATCCGCCTCCGGCCAGGGGGTGCCGGGGCGGTCGAACATCTCGCCGTCGACACCCTGGCAGAACAGGGTCATCGCATCGGCCATTTCCAGCAGGCGGCCGCGCCGGATCTCCGGCAGGGTCGCGTCGCCGCCACGCTCGCGCAGCGCGTCGCGGACATCCCGGGTCAGGACGGGACGATTGTCGGTCACGCAGCGCCGGGCCGCATCAAGGATGCACTGGCGGATCAGGCTACGGTCGGCGCGGGTCATCCGCGCTTCCTCCTTGTCCTCGCCGCCGGTGATCATCAGCCGCGCGGTGATTTCCAGCTCGCCGAGCACATCACGCTGCTCGTCCCCATCGGCGGCGCTGGTGTCCTGCGGTTCCTCCAGAACGTCGGCGTCAAGAGTCTGCACCTGACCGGGTGTCGCGACCAGGCGCCACGCATCCGCGAAGGGCGCCAGGCTGACGCCCGAGCCGGGGGAGAGCTTGATCCGATGCACGGAAAGACCGAGGCGGGCGGCGAAATCCCCGAACAGACCGAAGGAATTGCCCGCCTCGACGATGAACAGCCGCGGGCGGTAGATCGCCACCAGCTGGTTGAGCAGGTTGTTGAGCGTGGCGCTTTTGCCGGAGCCGGTCGGGCCGAACAGGAACAGATGGGCATTCATCTGGCGGTCGAGGCGGTTCAGCGGATCGAAGGTGATGGTGCCGCCGCCGCGATTGAACAGGGTGAAGCCGGGATGGCCGGTGCCACGACTGCGTCCCCAGACCGGAGCGAGGTTCGCGACATGCTGGGCGAACATCAGCTGCGTGTACCATTGCCGCCTGTCGGCCGCCGGATCGAAGGTGGCGGGGAGCCAGCGGAGATAGCTGTTGAGCGGGGCCACCTCGTCGTCCTCGCGCACGGGCTGCACGCCGGCGTTGAGCATCACATTGGTCAGGTGCAGGCCGCGCGCGTCCAGCTCCTCCTGATCGCGGCCACGGAGATAGAAGGCCACCGCTCCGCGATAGAGCTTGTGCGCGCTGCCGATCAACTGGCGGGCCTGCTGCACGTCCTGCCGGGTCTGCTCCGAGGCCAGCGTCTCGCCGACCGACTTCCGGCTCAGATGATTGAGATGCGCCTCCAGCACATCCTGCGGCGTGGCGACCATGGTCAGGCACAGCACCGTATCCTCGGGCATCTGGTCGAGCAGTGCATTGAGCGCGTCGCCCTTGCGGGTCTCGCCGGTCAGATGTCCGGTTGAGGGCGGCGTGCGCAGCCGGTCCATGACGACGACGCGATGAGGCATGCCATCGAAGATCCAGGTGCCGTGCGTAACGTCCGAGCGCGGCGGCGCGAAGAACAGGCGCTGCGCGAAATCGGTGCCGCTGGCCAGTTCGAGTTCGCCGTCCTCTTCGCCGTCAGGATAGCGGGTCAGCGCGTAGAAGCGTTCGCGGTCCTCGGCTGTGCTGCCGAGATGGGCCGGGGCCGGGTTGAACCAGCGGAGCAGCCAGGCGTGGATGGCGGCGGCGTCCAGGCGCCTTGTCCGCACGCCCGCGTTGGCCAGGCCGCCTGTCAGCCGGTCGCAGATCGTGGTCAGCGCCTGTTCGGGAGACTGGCCGCGGCGGGCATTGGCGCCGGTCGGCGTGCGCCGGTAGACGACCATGCGGACGCGCCGCTCCTGCCCGCGCCAGGCCAGGCGCGTCACGGTCCTGTCCTCGAACAGGCCGCCCGGCTTGGCAACGGCGTTCAGATGATGGGTAAAGAAGCGCAGGTAGAACTCCGTGAACGCGCTGTCTCGCGCGCGAGGCCGGACGTAGTCGCGCAGGCCATGCAGATAGTCGTCGAAGCTCGGTTCGTCCTGGGCATAGAACTGCACCACCCAGGGATGCTCGTCGAGTTCATCGAACGAATCCTGAAGCGCATTCTCGACCACGTCGCGGGCATGCCACAGCCACGCCATCTCGCGCCCCTCGGTACCCACGGGCGTCAACTCGAAGAAGGCGGCGACGGAGCGACCGTCTTCGAGCAGGAGGCTCTGCGAGCCGGGCAGATATTCTGCCCAGGGCAGCAGTTCGACGAAGGACGGCGCGACATCATAGAGCGCCTCCACGTCTGCCTGCGTGGCAGGCTTTCGTTTGCCGCGACGCAGGACCTCGCCCGGCGACGGAATACCAGATCGCGTCAGGGCCGAGACATAGCGATCCCATGCATCGGGCGCGTCAGTCCCATCGCTTGCCGGCGGTCCGCCCCGCGCTGCCCAGGGGAACGACCATGCCATCAATATGCCTCCAGCCGCTCGCCCGGCATGGCGTACTGGACTCGCTGATACAGGGGAAAGACGGTCGTGTAGCCGGGGACAGGCGCGGGGTCCGTGCCGGCGAGGTGCGGGAAGACATACATCACCAGATCCGGATTGGGCAGCCGGTGGAACTGCCGATAGATCTCATTGGCTGCCGTACGGGTGTAGGTGCTATTCACGGCCTGCTCGGCGCGGATATCGGCCTCGGTGAGGGGACGGCGCAGGCTCTGGCGCGCGTCCAGCAACCGCCGCGACGCCTGACTGCTGCTCGCGCCACCGCCGGTTTCCTGATTCCAGATGTCGAGCATCGTGCTGTCGCCATGCGGCAGCACCGCGTCCTTGCTGGTCGAGCAGCCGCCGAGGGCGACGAGCAGCGAGGCGGCGAGCAGGAAGCTGGCGTCAGTCCAGGTCGGACGCATGGGCTTCTCCGATACGATGGTTGACCCGGCGTCCTTTCGGATCGTAGTCGATGTTGAGCGGGTGATCGATATGGACCGCCACCCTGGCGCCCGGCGGCACGTAGATCGCGGCGAAGGCCTGGCCGTAAAGCTTGTCCACCCATTGCGACATTTCCTGCACGCCACCGGCGAGGATACGGCCCATGGCCTGATTGCCGGTGATACCGACCGTGCCGATGGTCGAGCCATTGGCGCCGTTGACGAAGGAGTAGTCGTTGTCGCCCTTGGGGATCAGCGACGCCGCCCCGGCCCCGGCTGCGGTGATGAGCAGCTGTGAGCCGAGATATTGCTCGGCGTTGCTGTGCCGCTCGCCGGCTACGCAGGGAATGCCGTAGGGATCGCTGATCCAGCCAAGCCCGCCCTGGATGGCGTTGGTGTTGCCGTTCTGTCCGGTGGAAGCCGTGTTGCTCGTATTTGTATTGCCATTCGCGTCCCCTCGGTCCTCCGGCATGGTGCGGATCGTGCCATCCTGAAAGACGAAGGTGACGCTGCGGATCTGTCCGCGCACGCAGGACAGGGTCCAGTCACCCGACGCGGTGCCGCTGACGACGGCGCCCGCCACGTCCGGCAGGTCGATGCCGTTGGCGGTCAGATTGTCCGGACCGATCAGTACTTTGAAGGGATAGGGATCGTTGACGGTGCCGTCGATGGGCACGCGTCCGATCAGCGCGGTCATGGCGATGGAGCCCATGAGGGTCGCGTTCGCCGGCACCGTATAGACCGGCGTCCCGCTGTTCCGGGATGGCGTGCCGCTATTGGCGGCGGTATCCGCGGCGGGACCCGTCAGCGTCGTCTGCGCGGGACCGAAACTGGTGGCGAAGGCGTGCGTCCCGGCACTTGCGCCGTTCCCCTTCCTGTCGTCGGGACGGGGATCGTCCGGCTCGACCCAGCGGGTGCTGTCGAAGCTCTTGCCATCGCCGTCCTGGAGCCCGAGGCCGACAGGAAGATCGCTCTGCCCTGGCTTGCCGCTCAGCCCGTCGAGGCGCTTTTGCAGATCCTGCAGCAGGGTCTGGGTCTGTTTGTGGTCGTTGCTGACCTGATCGCGCTCCTCGCGCAGATGGTTGCGTTCGCCGTCGATCGCGCCCTGAATGCGCTGGTCGATGGTGCTCTCCCGTGCCCGCAGGCGATCGTTCTCCACCTTGGCGTCGGTGTTGTCGTTCAGCGCGGTCTGCAATTCATTGCGCAGCTGTTTCACCTGCGCGACCAGCGTCGCCACCGTGTCGCGCGGCGTATCGCCTTCGATGCCCAGCGCCTTCATCTCTTCCGGGGTGAGCTGGCTGGTGTTCTGCGACCCGGCCGAAGGGGCGGAGTGGCCGGAGAACAGGCGGATCGTGACGAACAGCACGGCGAGCGCCATCGGAATCATTAGCCATTTGAGCAGACCGTTACTTTTCACCGTGATCTCTCCCGGCTCCGCCGGCCGCCCCGGCGGGGGGCAAGTTCACGACCGGATCGATGGGCGCAATCGCCGGGAGCAGTGATTCGGCCAGGCCGTGACTGCGGGTGACCAGATAGACCACCGTCGTGTCCGTGGATTGTCCCGCCGGGCCAAGGTCCGGATGCTGGAAGGTCGCCGCCACGAAATCGCCCTGCAGCGCGCGGGGGTCGAGGTCCAGCCAATTGGCGGAAAGGTTTGTGAGCCGGATCGCGGTCACCCATTGGTCGTCGAGACGCCAGGCTGCCAGCGCGCGCGCTTGAATGGGCAGCGTTGGCAGCAGCATTCCGAGCGACAAGTCATGACGGAGCGTCGCGCGGCCGATCCCCGCCACCGGTTCGATGGTGCGCAGGGGCGCATACAGGCTTTGTGCGGCATACCGGGTCAGCACGACGGCAACGGGCGTCTCATGCGCGGCGGGGCTCGCGTTGCCGGAGGCGATGCCGGGATCGGCGGCGGTGGTGCCGTCCGTGCCGCCGTAACGGGGCGCGGGCATCTCGTCCTCCACGACGCGCACCGGTTCCAGCGGTGACTGACCGTCCTTCGCGGGCAGGGCGGCGATATCGATCAGGATCAGGGCCCCGGTTGCGACATCCTGCACTTGCAGCCGTGTCGGTGCGATCGGATCGCTGGCACGCAGATAGATGGCGCCCCCGGCGCTCTGCACACGCAGATGATCGGCGATGGCCGGCGGGACGCCGACCCGGACGTTGCGATCGACGAACACGACCCGCTCCTGACCGACGACCAGCGGTACCGCGAGCGGCAGGCGTGCCCAGTGCAGGATCTCGACGGCTCGGCTCTCGGGCGCCAGCCCGACGGCAACGGCGAGGCCGGACAGGGCCGGCAGAACAAACCGTTTCACGGAACGTCTCCCTGCGGGGTGAGGGGAGTGCCGCCGGACGGATTGGCGGCGGGAGGCGCGGGTGCGACCTCGATGCGTTGCGGTGTGCCGGCGTAGCAGTCGAGCGCCAGGCCGAACGGGTTGTGTTCGGGATCGACATCCATGCGCACGACCTTGAGCGGATAGCGCACGAAGGCGCGTTTGACCTGCTCGGCGCCGTAATATTCGTCGGCGGTGACGTCGAGCGTGACGACCCATTCGTCGTTCGAGACCGTCCTGACGCGCAATGTCGGATCCTCGCCGTAGCCGCGGCCCGGAATCTCGTAAATGCCGCGGACACGTTTGCGAAGTTCTCCGTTCTGCGCCCGGTAGAGATCATCCTGTTGCAGGAACGCGAGGCAGCTCGGCGTCAGGTAGGGTGAGAGCGTGCGGAGGTTGCGTGCATAGTCGGCTTCCCCGTCCGAAGGCCAGCGCTGGATCTGCTGCCAGACATAGAAGGCGAAGGTGTACACGCTCTCTGGTGGCACATCCCACCAGCGGCGCGTGCTGCCCGAGCGCAGATCGGGCGGCACGTGAATGGTCAGATTGCGTGGCGCGCTCCACCAGCCGAACGAGAGCAGCAACACAATGACGAACAGAGCGCCGGCCGCCAGACGCAATGTCCGGACATGCGCCTGAAGATGCGCGATCTCATTGCGAAAGCGGCTCATGATCCGCCCTGCGGCGGCATGGTCTTTCGGGCTGGTCGCCGTGTGCTCCAGGACCCTTTGCGGGTGATCAGGGCGCGGGTGCCCAGAACGGCACCGAGAGACGGATGGCGGACGGCGAGCCACCACTGGATCTGCCGGTGTAGCCAGGTATCGGGCCGTCCCCGCTTCTGGCGGCGCAGGAAGCCGCCGCCCGCGAAGATGCCCGCCGTGATGCCGAGCACGGCCATGGTCGGAATCATGGCGATGCTGTGGGTGACGCCGGCAAGCGGGATGCCCAGCAGCAGGCCGGCGACACCGGACAGGCCGGCGCAGATCCACAGTTCGTCGGCGGTGAGGCCGCGCACGACGACTGGCTGCCGGTTCAGGCGATGCGGCAGGAACGTCACCAGCCCATTCTGTGGTTCATGAGGGGTGTTCGGAGCGGTCATGGCCGGGTCCCGGGATCAGAGGATGCCGGTGGCCTTGGTGAGGAGCCAGATGCCGATCACCAGCAGCACGGCGCCGACGGAGACGGTCAGGCCGAACTGCCCCCAGGTCGCGCGCCCGGTATGGATCTCCGAGTAGCGTGTATAGGCGTGGTAGCAGACCCCGATGAACATTGACGCGATCACCAGCAGTGCGATCAGGGTCACGATGTCATAGCCGTAATTTTGCAGGGTCTGGATGATCCCGCTGCCGGTCCCCCGAGACGGGTCTTCCATGGTCGGCAGGCCGGCGGCGAATGCGCTGGCCGGTGCCAGGGCGGTCGCCAGCGCCGCGGAGGAGACGACAGGTTGTGTCAGGAAATGGCGAGAGGTCGGAATGGTCGTCATGATCGTCGTGCTCGCGGCTTGAGTCAGGAAAGGAGGAGGACACCGAGCGCCAGGTACATTGCGACGAAGCGCGTGATCACGCCCAGGAACTGGCGCTCCGTCAGCTTGCGCCCGGCCCAGCCCGCCCAGGCGGCGTGGGTGGCCCACGCACCCCAGAGAAGGAGCACGGCGAAGACCATGCCGGTCGCGGCCGTTGACACGCTGGCCGGCGTGAAGCCGCCATTGGCCTGGAAGGCGGTGCTCTGATCGGAGGACAGCGTCATGGATTGCGCGCGCCCGTCGGGGGTTCCGATCCCTCACGCGCATAGTCGCCGTTCAGGCGCAGCGGATCACGCGGCTGTGCCCGCTGGGGCGTCAGGTAATCGGCGATGCCCACACGGACAGCTTTGAGATCCGTGTCCAGGCGCTGAAAATCGAAATGATACCGTGTGGGTCCGTCGGGCGTGACATGGGCGGCCTGGGCGGCGAGCCGATCCGCCAGTTCCAATTGGCGGATGACCCCCGCAAGATGCTCGCGCTGCGCAGGCGCATCCGCCGCCACGGCCGACGATGCACTGAAGAGCGCCAGCAGCGCAGTCATGACAGAAAGATATGCTGGTGGACCGGGACAGACGGTGCATGCCATCGGGTTTTCTCCGCGGAGAAGAACGGGATGGCGAACGTTGCAAAAGCGGACGCGCCTGCGCCGCTGACAACGCGGCGTATGACGCGCCCTGATTGTTGTCCCGCGAATTCGGACAATGCGCGGCGGTCGGCCGGTCGGCCCTCGGGCCCTCACCGGCATTCGGTGGAGGTGTCAGACGTCAGCTGGATGCTCTTGGTGCTGAAGCACCGGATTGCTCTCGGCGGAATCCCTGCCGGTCGGTGGCGCTGCCTCACGAAAGCACGTCGCGGCGAACCTTCGTTCGCCCGAGCGTGAAAGTCCGGCTTTTCTCTTTATACCGGCGGGTTTTCAGTGCCGTGTCGGGAAGGGAACAATGTTCGTCGTGTCCAGGAAGGTGCCGATACCTTCGCTGTCGATGGTCGCGTCAAAGGCCGCCCTTGCGTCTTCGGCTGTCTCGAAATGGTCCTCCCACACGATCGAGGTCCCGTTCCTGTTGATGACTTCCAGCACCCATTGAGGGTCCGTCTCGATCCGGTAAATCTGCACCTCCACCGTCTCGCCGTCCCGCGTGAAGGGGCCGGACAGTCCGGAAGTGATGATGTCGGGATCGTGGTCCATGTTCATGTCTTTCGGAGGAAGGTCTATTCGGATGGAGCGGGAAATGCTGCCTGGATATCGGTCTGGCTGAAATCATCGCCGACGAACAGGAGCGGACATTCATGGGCGCGGGCAATGACATAGGAAAAACAGTCACCGAAATTCAATCCGGCAGGGTGCATGCCTTTCCCCCACATCCCATAGGCGTGTGCCACTTTCTTCGCGTCAGCGTCGGTGAAGCTGACCACGGTGAAACCGAAATTATCGATCAGCGCACGCATTTCAGCGCCGAACCCGCGCCGATCCGCCACGATCAGGGTTTCGGCGACGGTGGGCGCGGCAATCAGGAGGTCGGCTTCGGTTTCGAGAACGGTGCGACAGCGGCTGGCGGCGGGCTCGTTGAGGGCAATGGCTACCAGCGCGGATGTATCGACGGCAATCATCCCGGCATGCCGTCATCGCCATAGAGAAAATCCTGGCTGCGCGCGGCATCCGGACCGGACGCTGTCTTTGCGGCACCAGCCGCCGCAAGCTGCTCCATCAAGGCACGCCGTGTGTCAGGGCTGGATCTGGGGCGTATGGGAGAGAGACGCACGACAGCGCGTCCGTGACGGGTCAGGATGATCTCGTCGCCTTCTTCGGCGCGGCGGACCAGCTCGGTCAGCTGGCCTTTGGCTTCCGTGACGGAAAACTGCATGAGCGGAATTCCCCAGCTGGTGTGACAGGGGGATTATAGTTGAAGGGAATGGACCATTCAATGGTCCACTCTGTTGTGGGTGGATGACGTGGATGGCATGCGTCAATGGGTTGTCGGTGGCCGGGCATTACCGATAATCTGGTTGTATAACGCCTCGGGGTCCGCGTCTTCTCCGAGTTCGTCGACCATCTTGTCCAGTTCGGCGCATATGTCAGGTGGCAGCATCATGGTCAGTTCCCATCCGGGCGTATCCCATGCCGGAATAGGCAGACCACGGACATAACGGGTGTCCGGGTTCGTCTGACGTGTTCGGCTGACGCCGGCAAGCTGGCTTTCGCAAAGTTCCGGCGTCGCGGTCATCTCGACGTAGGCGCTGGCCGTCCGAAAGGCGTGGCTTGGCGAAGCGAAGCGCCCCAGCGCGCGGGCCTTGTTGCTTGAATACAGAAACAGGGTCGGTTCCCTGATCCGGCTGAACTGGACCGGAAGCCATTCAACGATCGCCAGATCGGAGGCTTCGGGCCACTGGAACCCCGTGGACGCTTTCCGCGCCAGTTTGAAGGCACGGCCGACGCTCGTCGGTTCGACCCTGACAGCCTGTGCGCCGTTCCGATAGCGCTGGTCCGTGATCCACTGGTTGATGATGCGCGCTTCGCGCCGTGGAGCCTGTTCGCGGACGGAGACAAGGGCCATGTCCGGCATGACGACCCGCTGGCCCATCAGATAGAGGCGATCGAGCCTGTCGTGACGGGCAAGATGGATCAGAGGTTCGCTATCGGTCACGATGATTTCAGCGGGGCGCGTGGGGACAGATGTTTCGCTCATGTCGAATCCTCCCGTCACTTATACTGTCAGCGACCGGCGGAGATTTCCAGAAATTCCGACATGGACAAGCCGCTCGCGGGTTATATGTCCGGTCTGCCGTTCCGCGCGAACATGCGCTCCAAAGATACCTGCGAGTGGACACTGATCCAGTTGGCAAGCTCGACGGATTTTCCCATGCTCACGGGTCGAAGCCCCTCCAGGCGCACTCGCCGTCGCCGCATCGGGGGGCGTCGAGGTGTGGGAATCAATGTTGATCGTGCGTCCCGACCTCATCTGTCGACAGGAAATCATTGCATGACGCGGAACATATCCCGGCTTCTGCTCAAGGACATTGCCGCTTCGATCGGGCTCGCTCCCGAGGTGGCCGATCGGGTGGCGTTCAGGGGGAATGATCGTCTGCCCTCCTGCTTTCCGGTGACGCAACTCGCGGCGGCGACGATCGGGGCGGCTTGTCGCGCTGTCGCGGACCTTCTGGAGGCGGACGGTTTGTCATTGCCGGTTGCGGTCGATCATCGCCTCGCGTCGCTCTGGTTCCGTTTTTCCATCCGGCCGCAAGGCTGGACGCTTCCGGCTGCGTGGGACGCCATCGCCGGTGATTACCGCGCACGCGATGGCTGGATCAAACTCCACACCAATGCTGCACATCATAAACGCGCGGCTTTGGCTGTGCTCGGGTGCAGCGCGACGCGCGAAATGGTCGCCGAGGCCGTGGCAGGCTGGACCAGCGATGCACTCGAACAGGAAATCGTCACTGCCGGGGGATGCGCGGCGCGACTGCGTGGCCGGGCGGCCTGGGAGAGCCATCCGCAAGGCCGGGCGGTCTCGAGGGAACCTTTAATTCTGTGTGACATGGGGAGCTCGGGAAACGATCGTCGATGGCGTCCCGATCGCGACAGGCCCCTGGCTGGCTTGTGCGTGCTGGACCTGACGAGGATTCTGGCCGGCCCCGTCGCAACGCGCTTTCTTGCGGGATGGGGAGCCCAGGTTCTCCGAATCGATCCGCCCGGATGGGAGGAACCCGTCATGGCGCCGGATGTCACGCCCGGGAAACGGTGCGCCCGGCTGGATCTCCAGGATCCGGGTGACAGGGCTACGTTTGAACGATTGCTGTCCAGAGCGGATATCCTCGTCCACGGCTATCGGGCCGACGCCCTCGACCATCTCGGATATGACGCTGATGCACGGCAGGTCATCCGGCCGGGTCTGGTCGACGTGTCACTGGACGCTTACGGCCATAGCGGCCCATGGGCGCGCCGGCGCGGTTTCGACAGCCTGGTGCAGTTCTCATCCGGGATCGCCGCCAATGGCATGACATGGCGCGGTTCCGAGGCGCCGGTTTCTCTGCCCGTACAGGCTCTTGACCATGCAACGGGCTATCTGATGGCGGCGGCAGCCATGCGTGGCGTTGCAGCACGCCGGCGCGGTGAGAGAACGACACAGTTCCGGCTTTCTTTGGCACGGACGGCTGAACTGCTTTTCGCGTATGAGGGCGACTATGGTGGTGATGCCCCGGGTGATGCCGGGTTTGGTGATTTTTCAGGCGTTCAGGAGACGACGGCGTGGGGACCCGCGCTCCGTCTGCGTCCTCCGGCCACTATTGGGGACATCGCAATGCACTGGGCCTCGCCTGCTGTTCCCCTTGGATCCGGACGCGCTGAGTGGACTGACTGAAACCAGGCAGACGATTTTGGAAGAGCGGGAGGTGAAGATGGAAGGTGGATGCCTGTGTGGTGCCGTGCGTTATATCGCTGAGGGTGAGCCCATCAGCAGCGGAATCTGCCATTGCAAGACCTGCCGCCGTGCTGCGTCGGCACCCCGACTTCCCTTCGTGGGCATGCTGTCTGGCGGCTTTCGCTACACGCGCGGCGCGCCGGTCGATTACACGTCCTCACCTGGTGTCACGCGAAGCTTCTGTGGCCGCTGTGGCTCCCCTCTGACCTATCGCCGCGAGGGCACGCCCGGCGAACTCGACGTCATGACGGTGAGCCTGGACGACCCGAACACGATCCGCCCGACCTTCCATGTCTGGGCGAGCGAGGCGCTCGACTGGGACCCGATAATGGGCGGTCTCCCGAGCTACCCGGGATCACGCCCCTGATAAATTGTGATTGTCGCTGGATGGACGACATATCGACACGCCGCGCTGTTGCGAGTCAGAGGTATTTCTTGAATGTCGCCGCCGCGACATTGGTGGCGAGACCGAGCAGGACGGCGCACGGAAGCAGGATCAGCAAGGGTGGCACGCTCACCGGTATCGCGAGATAGGTTACCCAGGGCCAGACGGCTAGCGGCATAAGGGCGGCCCTGGCGCGGTGATAGACGAACCCGGATTCCTGACCGGCCCCGAAACGCCTTATGTCCCGCCGGACCAGCCCGTCCACGAAGCCGACGAAGGCGCTCAACACGAAGAGTGGCAAGGTCAGCACCAGCACGAACAGCCGGACCAGAAAGGTCAGCACGGTGTAGGCGGCCGCGATGAGATAGGCTTCGACATGCACATAGACGACCGCCATGTAATAGCGGAAATCATGCGCCTGGTTGCGCGCCCCGCTGCTGGACTGGACGGAAGCATCGCGTATCCAGTCCAGCAGACCACTTCTCACGAACACCCACTCATAGGCGGCCTGCACCAGCCGGTATACCGAGCGTCCCGGCTCCTGCACCAGGGCGCTCCGGGTGAAGCTGGAAGAAAGCTGGCCCAGTTCGTGGTTGAGCATGGCTTCGGCATGGTGCCAGCCCTGTTCCGGCCAGAAGAAAGCCATGCCGAAGCATTCGATGGCGACGCAGAGCAGGAGCGATCCGCACAGGACGCCGATAAAGCGAAATGGCAGGGTGACGAGACCGACGACAGCGCTCTGCTGCCGCTGCTGGGCACGCTGCGCCGTGGCAGCGGGATCGCTCAAGAGCCTGGTTCCCCGGCGAGGTCGGGCGGCAGGGCGTCCGTCGGCGGGCCACCCAGATCCGAGTTCTGCCACCAGTCGTCCGCCTCGACATAGTTCCGGCGCATGGCGGCGGCCAGTTGCTGCAAGTCCTGCGGCATGATTTCGTCCGGGTCCGGCGCCGGCAACGGCATGCGGACCTTCCAGAGCGTGCCGCCCTCGATCAGCGCGAAACACTGCCCTTTGGGCAGGGCGACGACATGCGCGGGCTCGATCATGGGCACGCTCGAACTGCTGATCCGGTCCTGGGTATTCGAGGTAAAGGCGGTGCGGCCGGTCGGATCGGAACTGTCGGTCGCGCCGCTCATCATGGAGGCCGCATAGACCTCGACCTTGGGCAACTGGCGCGTCAGCAGTTCGGCGGTCGCCGTCTCGCGCACGCGCAGCATGAACAGGTTGTTGAAGTTACCGACGACCTGGCCGGCCTTGGCCCGGTTGCCGATGCGCGCCTCGATGTCGGAGAGCGTCTGCGTGTAGGCGGTCACCTGCATGCCGGCGCCGCCGCCCTTGTTGACCATCGGGATGAATTCATCGCCCATGAGTTCGTTGAATTCGTCGGCGTGGACGTTGATCGGCACCTTCGAGGCCGGCGTGGTCCCGGGCAGCCCGTCATCAATGCCGAATTTGTAGATATGGCCGGCGACCGAGACCAGATCCGCGAACATGGAATTGCCGACGGCGGAGGCCACCTCTGCGTCGGAGAGAGCGTCCAGGCCGACATAGACCATCGCGCGCTTGCGGATGATCTGCTTCCAGTCGAAAATCGGCCGCGGGTCGTTGAGATCGGCATAGTTCGGGGCGAGCAGCTGCGCGATCTTGCCGGTGGTGAGCTTTTCCAGCAGCGGCAGGAGCGAGGCGACGATCTTGTCGAAATAGGTGCGGTCGTAGCGGACGGCCGAGCGGAGGCCATCCAGAACCGCGTCGTAAACGCGGGCCTGCGAGAGATACTGTTCAAGGGCGACCACCCGCTTCTCGCGGCCGATCATGTTGCGCGGGATGTTCTTGTCGTTCAGGCGCCCCTCGATCTGGACGATCATCTCCCAGGCCTTGGGGTCGTGCGTGGCGAAATAGTGCTGCGCATACTCCATGAACAGGGCGTCGATATTGACGACGTGGCGCTGGATCAGCAGATAGTCCGGCCGCTGGCCAAGTGCCACGAGGGCGCGGGCGATGATATTGACGAAGCGCCAGGCGAACTCGCGGAACGCGGCGCTGTTGCCTTCACCCGAGAGCTGACCGGCGATGCGGGTCGCGACTTCGGAAATGCGTCCGAAACGCCCGACGGCATTGTAGCGGGCGCTGACGTCCGGCCAGCCCAGATGGAAGACATAGAATTCGCCGGTCCGTCCGGCGCGTTCAGCCTCGACATACATGCGCCGGAGCAAATCCGCGTCGCCCTTCGGGTCGAAGACGATGACGACCTCGAACTCGCCTGCCGCATTGCGGCGCCTGATGTCCTGGGTGATGAACAGCTCGGCGAGCCGCGTCTTGCCAACGCGGGTCGTGCCCAGGACCAGGGAGTGTCCGACCCGTTCGCCCAGCGGCAGCGTGACGTCGGTCTCGTCCGGCTCGATGCCGTGGAGACGTGGCATGCCCCCAACCGGGGGCAGCGGCCGGGCGGGGTTGAATGGGCTGTCCCAGCCCAGCGCCTTCCGGAAGCTGGACACCGGGAATGGGGCGAACTCCAGTTGTTCTTCTAGCCGCCGCGCGACCCGATACAATGCGGTGGGTTCGACATAATGCCGGAACTCCGGCCGATAGGTCTGCATCAGGCGATGGGTATGCCGCTGGTCCCAGCGGAAGCCGCGACCGACGAACAGGCGCTGCTGGCTGACCGGAACCGCGCGGCTGGTCATCACATAACGGGGCAGACGCCGGATATTGCGGCGATAGCGCAGAATGGCCCAGGCCTCGCGCAACCTGATCGCGCCGAAGGCCAGGAAGGCCAGCGCGCTGGCGAGACCCAGAAGGGGGTTGAGGGCGAGCGACCACGGGGCCGCCAGACAGAGCAGTGCGGCGGCGGCGCAAACGGTGACGGTGTAGAGTTCCACCGCCGGGCGCAGCAGGACCTCGATGCTCTGGGACGCGGCCATCGGCGGCTCCGATCAGGGTTCGATGCCCGTGGCGGTGATCAGCGCCGGATAGGTCCGCAGTCCGAGGCGTTGGGCGAGATCATCCCCTGGCGTCGGGGAGAGCAGCAGGTCCGGCGCCAGCGCGCGCAGGGCGGCCAGCGCCTCGGTGGTGGCGACATTGACCACCAATCCCACCGCATGAAGTGACCGCAGCCGCGCCGCGCGCAGGCGCAGCCATTGCCGTGATCGCTCGTCATCTCCGATGACGAAGAACGGTGTCAGGCCCGGTGCCTGGATCTCGCGCGGTTGCACGTCACCCGGTGATAACAGAGTCGAGCGCACCGGCAGCATGGTCCCTTCACCAGTCCTCGGCGGACTGGTGAAGGGCGGCGGCGGCGTTTCTGCAGACTCCGACGTCAGGGCCTCATAATAGGGCTGAGCCGGTGCGCCCCCATGGTCCTCGACGATGATCAACGGCGACGATTGCGCGATGCCAGACGCCGGTACCAGCCAGCAGGGAAGTGCGAGCGCCATGTGCAACACGCCACGGGTCATGGCGATGGGCTCCCGATGTCCGCTGTCTGATCGTCGGACACGCCATTGGATGGGTCTTCGTTCTCCTCGTGCTCGCACAGCGCCAGATCCGAGAGACAGCCCCCGCCGGGCTGACGATCGAAGAACAGCGCATATTGTCGGCCGCCCCGGCTTGTCCTGCTCCAGTCGGCAATGGTTCGGATATCGGCGTACTGGCCCGGTCGGTCGGCATCCATCGGGTCAGTTCCCGCCGCGAAGAAAGTCGAGACTCCGCGCTTGCTGGCGGCGGAAACGATCGCTTCCCAGCGTTCGATCCGATCGATGTGTTCGGGGAAGCGCTCGGCGATCAGGCGCAATTCGTTCTTGGTGCAATGGATGCAGGGCAGACAGCCGACCCGTCCCATGCCGTGGGCATAAAGCGGATTGGGGGCAAGCCCGTGTCGGCGGTGCATCGCCCATACATCCTGGACGGACCAGTCGAAGATGGGGCGCCAGACGAAGGAGCCGCTGTCATGGCGGTTCCAGCGGGGATGCCGGGCGCGGCGCGCGCTCTCGGCGGCGCGGATGCCGAGCCATTGCAGGACCGGGCCATGTCGGAGCAGGGGAAACACGACCTGAAACGTGATCGGCAGACCCTTCAGCGCCTCCGTGCAGAACCTGGCTCCGGCGCTTGGGAAGCGTCCTTTGCTGATGCAGAGATCCAGAAAGGGATTGCCGGTGGGTTCGTGAAGGGCGGCCGCTTCCGCGACGATCGCATCGGGGATGCCCTGCTTCGGCCATTCGCGCAGGATGTAGGCCCGATGGCGCGCCAGTTCCCTGGAAAAATCGGCGCGTACGGTCTCGATGGCGGGTCCACGGGTCCGCTGAGCCAGGCGGTCGATGAACGCGTAGGTCGATTCATGCTCATTCCCGGTATCGGCGAACACGGCGCGAAACGGCAGTCCGGACTCCAGCGCCAGCAGGTAGACGGCCGTGCTGTCCTTGCCGCCCGATACGTTGATCAGATGCTGGACTGAAGAGCGAGCCGGGTCGCGCGCGAGGCGACGGTGCGGGTCGAACGGCAACGGCGGACGCTTATCCTGCGGCAACGCACGGTCAGTCATGGCGCCCCCGCGTCCGCGAGGACCTGGGAGAGGCGAAGGCCGACGCTGCGACGATAGCGCGCCGCCAGTTCGCCTCCGGCGGGGCGGTGATACCGGCCGATCGCCAGCAGCCAGTTCTCGTTCGGCAGATGCTGCTCGCGCAGGATCCTGGCGGCCGTTGCCAGATTGGCGTAGGGGTCGAGCAGGTCGCAGGGGGCCACGTAGCGTTGGCTCTGATAGCCCAGATTGATCTGGCCGAGGCCGACATCGACACGGCTGGCGGGAAGCAGAGTCAGGATCTGGCGTAAGTGCCGGCAGGCGTCGCTGCGGGTCGGATAACGCTCGGGGTGCCCGGCGACGTTAAGCGTCCAGGGCCACGGGATCAGACGACCGCGCAGGAGCGCCCCGCTCTCTTGCAAAGCCACGGCGAACAGCACCGGCGATGGCACGCCGGCCGGTGCTGCCGCCATCTGGTAGGCCGGCGGCGGCAGCTCGCGTGCCTGGCCAGGGGACGTCCAGCCCGTGGGAAGCAGTGCGACAAGGCCGAGCAGCGGCCCTGCCCGACGCATGGGGGTCAGCGCCGTTGCCATTGGCCGTTGACCTCCTGCACCAATGCGGGCAGGTCGCCGGGCAGTCCGAGCGAGAGCCAGCGCCCTGAATCGTGGTTGAGCGTGATCGTGGCGGTGCGAACCTTGGCGGGGTCGATGCCCGCCTGACGCGCCCAAAGGCGGATGCGCTCGTCGCTCCCCTGGCTGCCGACCAGATACAGGTCGAAACTGGCTCCGCTCGACTGCAATTGCTCGACGCGCTGCGCACAGGCCGGACAATCCGGTTTGACGAAAACGGCCAGTCGCCCGGAGCCCGAGTTGCCGGCGTTCGGCGTCTGGGCGTCGGGCAGGCTCACCCGCAACTGGCCGGGAAACAGATGTTGCCACGCGGCGTCATAGGCGCGCTGGTAGGCCAGCATCTTGTCGACGCGCCGCGCCTCTGCCTGGGCTTGCAGCGTGGCGTAGCGGGTTCGCTCGTCGTCGTTGCGCGCTTCGATGCCGAGCGCCGTCAGCGGATCGAGATTCGGCGAGTAGATCCCCAGCGGCCCCTGCATCAACTGACGGAAACGCGCCCATTCCTCGGTCCGCAGGCCCCAGGCTCGCGCCTGGCGCTCTTCGGATGCCGCGTCGGTGGTCGTCTGGATCTGACTGAGTCCGGTGCGCGAAGCAGCTGTCGATACAGACTGCGCATGGGCAATGAGCGGCATTCCGCTCCATGCGCATATCAGGGCGGCAACGGTGAGGGAGAAGCGCATCTCGGCCAGCCCCCTATGGCAAGGCCACGCGCTGCGCGGTGCCGTTGACACGGAACAGCGCGGCGTGAGGTTCGAGGGCTTGCAATTGCCAACCGCGCTCGCTCTCGCCCGCGTGGAGCAGGCGAGCCGAGGCGAGCGAGGCGGTCATTGCCGGCGTAAACGAGAGGAAGCGTTCGCCGCCGCGCAATTCGACACCCATTACCCGGAACGGGGGCGCCAACGGACGGGGTGGTGGCGAGGCGTGCCGGGGAACCATCGGAGCAGTGGTTAGGGCCAGGCGCTCTTGTTCCCGCTGCGCCTCAATTGCGGTCACACGGGTTTGCAACGCTCGGACATCGTCGGTGTGGACGACGGCGGCCTGCTCTTCTTCCAGGCGCGTGATCCGTGCTTCCAGCAACCGACGTGCCGTGGCGAGTTCGGTCTGGCTGGCGGGTTTGGGGCGATGTCGATCGGGGTCAGCCAGCCGCTCCAGATCGGTCATGCGTGCGACCAGCACACTAAGTTGCACGTCGGGGTTGTTACGGCGGGTCTGGTCAGCCAATCGGGACAAGGTAAGGTGATCGGTTAGTGCGATCGTGCTGACCGCCAGGAGACAGCCGGCCGCGACGATCCTGAGCCAGGGGATTCTGCGTCCGCGCAAGGTGAAGATCTGGGGTAAGCTCACGGTAGCGCCCCCCACGGCCGGTGGAGGTCGAACCGAGGCTGCTGTGCCCCCGCTCGGGCGAGAGAAGGGACGCGTGTCACGGTTGAGGTTGTGGCCACCGTGAGGGTGGGAGCGGTTGGCTCCACGTGCTGGCTGAAGCACACCGTCCGGCTCGCATCGTCGATCGACAGTTCCCAGGCGGGACCGGCAAGGGTCAAAAGGGCCTCGCGCAAGAATTGCGGACCAAGATGGATGTGGGCGGCAGGCAGCGGCAGAGCGTAAAGCGGTGCGATTTCGCTGCTTTCGCAGAGGCGATAACCCGAGCGGAGGAGCACGTAGTGGATCGCGTCGGCCACTGTCGCATCGAAGGTGGACGGCACTCTGACATCCACAATTTGCAGCATCAGATCCCGTTGTCCGGGATCAGGCGTGAGCTCGACCAGCGTATATCGGCCCTGGCGCATCACCGGCACGAAGCCTGGGGGGAGTGCGCCGGGGCTATGGGATTCCGCGATGCTCGGCATGCTGGCGCTTGCGGCCGGAGCGGGCGCAACGGGCGTCGTCGTGATGCACCCTGCCAGGAACAGACTGCTGGCTATGCAGCCCGGGATAGACAGAGAGGGGATGGTGCGGGACGGTCGTTGCATCAGCAGTTCCGGGAAGCGACGGATCGTCACCATGGCCTCGGCGGATCGCCGTGGCTGTCGATAAAGGGGATCGAGAGATGCCCGCTTTCCGGAAAATCGGTTCTGACAGTTGACGACGTAAGGGACCCCAACGGGTCATGTAGGGTAATTTTTCTGTGTCGCGATTCGGTCGTCTGGTTGTCAGATGGGGTGGTTGCCGTCCTCCCCGAACGGCATCGCAATGTGCCACTGTGATGGTTGGAAACTCAGCCACGAAGAGAGGACGGCAGATGAAAGATACCATGATAGGGGGGGGATCTGGCAAAGAACGTATTTCAGACTCACGCTGCGTCCCGGGTGGCCGCCTGCGGCTTGCGATACACAGCCGAACGCGAAAGCCCGAGCAGCGCACATTGCTGCCGCAGCGACAGCCCACTTCCCTCACGGACGAGCAATTCTCGACGGTCCGGAATGCTCATCTTCCGGACCTCGACGCTAAAAAATCCCGCTTCACCATCAGTTGCCCGCGCCGCCTGCTCCTGCAATTGCTTCTTCCAAGACTAAATCGGGTTTGGGTGAACCTCATAGCGCTGGGCAAGGTCCGTCACCGTCACGCCACCGCGAATCGCCTCCGGCGCAATCTGCGCCTTCAACGCCCCGTCCAGCTTCCATCTCGTCTTCTTCATCATCATCGCTCCATCATATGACAGAGCCAGACTTTTCCAACTTAACGGCCGGTCCCATTTTCAGGGGCCACTTGACCTCGGATACGCCCGCGCGCCGCGACCGGGGCCGCCACGGCCACGTCATCCACACCCAGATCCATCGACTGAATTTATTGCTTGACAAAAACATACTTGATCGAACCTACTCTAACATGCTGCTGCCGCCGATGCTGGCAGCAGCATGAACTGAGGCCGGAATACCACGTACCGGCAGACACACAATTGTCCACTAAAACCGAACCATTTCACCCAGAGACTTAAGAGAGAAGAGTTCTACCGCCTGCAATTTACCGAAAATGCGAAAGTCTTTATGACTCTAGGGCCTGTTAGATCTTGATCCAGTCTGCAGCGGCAGCGATGTGTATGACGGCGAGGAATGACGTTGCTGTTTTTTCGTATCTGGTTGCGACAGCGCGCCACTCCTTG
>NZ_JABEQJ010000040.1 GCF_014174255.1 Gluconacetobacter sacchari | reverse complement strand
GGCATGTTCGTCCAGACCATCCAGTCCCGACAGGGCATGCTCGTCGGATCGCCCGCCGAGGTCGCCTTCCGCATGGGCTTCATCGATCGCGACCAGTTGCGGGCCATCGCCAGTACAGTCCCTAAAACCGAACTGGGTCGCGTGCTGCGCGACATCGCCGACGGAGTATAGAGCAGCCCATGCAGATCGAACGCCTGGCCATTCCCGACATCCTGCTGCTGACGCCACGCCGTTTCGAGGATGCACGCGGGTTCTTCAGTGAAACCTACAATATCCGCGCGATGGCCGAGGCTGGAATCACGCAGCCCTTCGTGCAGGACAATCACAGCCTGTCCCGCGAGCGCGGCGTGGTTCGCGGGCTGCACTGCCAGCTCGCCCCCCATCCCCAAGGCAAGCTGGTTCGTTGCAGCCGGGGCGCGATCTGGGACGTGGCGGTCGATGCGCGGCAGGATTCGCCTACCTTCGGCCAATGGACCGCGGCGGAACTGAGCGCGGAAAACGGATCGCAATTATGGATCCCGCCGGGTTTCCTGCATGGTTTCTGCACGCTGACCGAAAACGCCGAGGTGCAGTATAAATGCACCGACCTGTGGGACCGCGACTGCGAGCGCGCGGTGCGATGGGATGCGCCGGAACTGGCCATCGCCTGGCCGGTGGCCCCCGGCGCGGCGGTCCTCTCCGGCAAGGATGCCGAGGCGCCCGGATTCTCCACGGTACGGAACTGGTTTTGATGCGTGCGGCCCCGATCCTGGTGATCGGCCGGTCCGGACAGCTTGCCACCGCGCTGGCGCGCTCCGGCCGCCCGGACCTGCGCTGTCTCGGCCGGCCGGAACTCGATTTCGACCGGCCGGAGACGCTGGTGGCGGCCTTTGCGGCGACCTCCCCCGCCCTGGTCGTGAACGCTGCCGCCTGGACGGCGGTGGACGCGGCGGAAAGCGACCCGGAGGGGGCCGCCCGCGCCAACCGCGACGGCCCTGCCCTGCTGGCCCGGCTCTGTGCCGAACGCGGTATTCCGCTGATCCATGTCTCGACCGACTATGTGTTCGACGGCCGCAAGGGCGCGCCGTATGTCGAGACCGACCCGATCTGCCCCCGCACGGTGTACGGGCGCAGCAAGGCGGATGGGGAAACCGCGATCCTGGCCGCGCATGATCGTGCGATCATCCTGCGCACCGCCTGGGTCTATTCGCCCTATGGCCGGAATTTCGTGCGTACCATGCTGGATGCCGGGGCGAAGAACCCGGTCCTGCGCGTGGTGGGCGACCAGCACGGCAACCCGACCAGCGCCGACGACCTGGCAAGCGCCATCCTGGCGATCGTCGACAGGATCGGGCGCGACGGCTGGCGCGCGGCCCATGGCGGCCTGTTCCACGCCGCCGGCAGCGGGAAGACGACCTGGCACGGCCTGGCGGTCGCAACCTTGCAGGAGGCCGCGAAGGCTGGCCGGCCAATGCCGGAGATTCTGGCCATCACCACCGCCGACTGGCCGACCCCCGCCGCGCGGCCACGGGATTCCCGCCTGGACTGCACCCGTCTGCATGATGTGTTCGGCATTCTCCTGCCGCACTGGCGCGACGGCGTCGCGCGCGCCGTGGCCCGATCGATCGCTCCGGGAGCGGCCTGACACGGCCGCCATGGCCGGTTATGGCGGCGGCGGTGATTATGCCTTAACAATCGGCCCCGACACCGCCTTGAGAGGCGGCGCGTTCGGCTACGAGAGTCTGGCATGTCATGATCGAAAATTTCAAATTTGGCCGGGTGGCCGTTCTGGGTGACCTGCTTCTCGACTGCTATATCAGCGGCTCCGTCGGAAGGATTTCGCCGGAGGCGCCGGTGCCGGTCCTGCTGAGCGCCCAGCACACCGCCGTTCCCGGAGGCGCGGCCAATGTCGCGATGAATGCCGCGACCCTGGGATGCGCGGTCGAACTGATCGGCCTGGTGGGATGCGACGCGCCGGCCGATACCCTGAAGACCGCCCTGCTCCATGACGGGACGATCGACCTGGCCGGCGTCGTGGCGGATGCCGCGTGGGTCACGATCACCAAGACCCGGGTCGTCAGCGGCCGGCAACAGATCGTGCGGATCGACGAGGAGCGCATCGCCCCCGTCTCGCGCGAAACCAGGGCCCGGCTGATCGACGCCGCGTGCCGGGCGATCACGCGCGCCGACGTGCTGATCTGCTCCGATTACGCCAAGGGCCTGCTGTCCGACGACGTGCTGGAAGCGGTGATCGGCTACGCCCGGCAGCGGAACGTTCCCGTCATCGTCGACCCCAAGCGCAGGGATTTCGCCGCCTATCGCGGCGCCTCGCTGGTGACGCCCAATCGCGGCGAAATCGCCCTGGCGACCGGGCTGACCCTGGGCAGTGACGCCGAAATCGAACGCGCGGCGCGGATCGTCTCCGACCAGTTCGGCGGCGACGTGCTGGTCACGCGGTCGGAAGAAGGCATGACCCTGGTCCGGCGGGACGGGCGCGTGACCCATGCCCATGCCCGCAAGTCCGAGGTCTATGACGTCTCCGGTGCCGGCGATACCGTGGTCGCGACGATCGCGAGCGTGCTGTCGGCCGGGCAGGATCTGGAAACCGCGATCGTGATCGCGACCAGCGCCGCCGCCATCGCCGTCAGCAAGCTCGGCACGGCCACCGTGACCCGTCACGAGCTGAGTGCCGCGCTGCGTGCCGAGATGAAGGAGGACGGCACGCTCGTCCCGCTCGAACAGGCCTGCGCCCTGGTCGAAGGATGGCGGCAGCATGGCGCGCGGATCGTCTTGACCAATGGCTGTTTCGACCTGATCCATCCCGGTCACATCGCGCTCATCCGCGGCGCGGCGCGGCATGGGGACAAGCTGGTGGTCGCGCTGAACAGCGACGCCTCCGTCCGGCGCCTGAAAGGCCCGTCGCGGCCGTTGCAGGACGAACTGGCCCGGGCGACCGTCATGGGGGCGCTGCGCGATGTGGACCTGGTCGTCATCTTCGACGAGGACACGCCCCTGGAAACGATCCAGGCGCTGCGCCCCGATATCATCGTCAAAGGCAGCGACTACCAGGAACACGAGGTCGTCGGGCGGGATGTCGTGACATCCTATGGCGGGTCCGTCGTGCTCGTCGACCTGATCGAAGGACGATCGACCTCGTCGATCGTCCGGAAAATGCAGCCGGGCTAGTGTCCTGCCTCCGAAATTCATAGGTGAATTTCGGAGATCAGCAGGCCACTAAAATATTGATTTATCTAGTGTCCACCAAGGATCTGAAATCTGAAGGGATTTCAGATCCGGGACACTAGAACCGCCGTTCTGTTGCAGATCTACAACATGAGCGTGCCAGCCTTGACTCGTTCCGCCGCCGCCGATTGAAACATTATAACATACCATGTAGGGTCGGATCCTCTCACACAAACAGGATCGCCTTGATGAGTTCGCCTCGACCTGCGCTACGCATGACCGCCATTCTGCTTGCGGGAACCGCATTCGCCCTTCCGCAGGCCGTGCGCGCGGCGACGACCGACCAGTCCCCGCCGGCCAAGGCGTCGGGCCCGACGACGGACGGAGACACGCCACAGGCCGCCGCGTCGCGGACGAGTTTCAGCACGACGGCCGCCACCGACCGCGTCCTGCCCGATGGCAGCGTGGAGGCGACCGCCGCCAATGAGGAACATATCGTGGTCAACGCGCATCTCGACCTGATGCGCGCGACGCTTCAGCCCGCGACCGGCGCCACCATCTATCGTTTCACGCGGCGCGACCTCGAAACCATCCCCGGCGGCGACAACGCCCCGCTGAATTCCGTGCTGTTGCAGGCCCCCGGCGTCGCACAGGACAGCTATGGCCAGATCCATATCCGCGGCGACCATAACGAGGTGCAGTTCCGCCTGGACGGCGTCGAACTGCCGGAGGGCATGAATGTCTTCGGCCAGGCGCTGATGACGCGCTTCGCCCATTCGATGTCGCTGACGACCGGCGCGCTGCCCAGCGAATATGGCTTCCTGCAAGCCGGCGTCATCGACATCACGACCAAGACCGGCAGCGCCGATCCGGGCGGCGACGTGTCGATCTATGGCGGCGCGCGCGATTATTTCTTCCCGTCCCTGCAATATGGCGGCCATGCGGGAAAATGGGATTATTTCGCGACCGCCGATTTCGTGCATGACCGGGTCGGGATCGAGAATCCGACGCCGGATTTCAATGCCCTGCACGACCTGACGAACCAGTACCATTTCCTCGGCCATCTGCGCTACACCGCCGACGAGAACACGCGTATCAGCCTGACGGCCGGCGTGTCGAACGCCGAATACCAGTTGCCGAACAATCCCGGACAGCAGAGGCAGTTTGCCAACCCGTCCTTCCTGGGCAGCGCGCTGTCGCAAAATCTCTATGGCAGCGTCGACAGCGCCAGCCTGAACGAGCGCCAGAAGGAAATCACCGATTTCGGCATCCTGTCCCTCCAGAAGGACATCGGCACGATCAGCCTGCAAAGTTCGGCCGTGGTCCGCTACAGTTCGCTGGGCTATTCGCCGGACATGCTGGGCGACCTCGTCTATAACGGCAATGCCCAGCGCGCCCAGCGATCCGTCTTCTCGTCCGGCTCGCAGACCGACGTCACCTGGCATGCCAACCCCCATCACACGGTCCGCTTCGGCTACCAGGTCTATGTCGAGCGCGTCGTGTCCAAGACGGATTCGACCGTCTATCCGCAGACCGGGACCGATGACGACGGCAACGCGATCTATGACGACCGGACGATCTCGATCCATGACGGCAACGGGCGGACCGGCTGGCTCTACGGCCTCTATGCCCAGGACGAATGGCAGCCGATCCGCAACCTGACCATCAATTACGGGCTGCGTTTCGACGGGGTGGACGAATATACCCATTCCAAGCAGGTCAGCCCCCGGATCAACATCGTCTACCAGCCCTGGCATGGCGGCACGTTCCATGCCGGCTATTCGCGCTATTACACCCCGCCGCCGTTCGAACTGGTGGGCGGCACGTCGCTGAACAAATTCGCCAATACGTCGGCCGCGCCGGGCACGTTGCAGGACACCACCGTCAAGGCGGAACGCGATCATTATTTCGATGCCGGCTTCGCCCAGGAAATCCTGCCCGGCTGGCATGCGTCGGTCGACGCCTATGTGAAACTGGCCAAGAACCTGATCGACGAAGGGCAGTTCGGCTCGCCGATCATCCTGTCCGCCTTCAATTATCGGCGCGGCCAGGTGCATGGCTATGAATTCGCCACCGACTACACGCGCGGTCCTTTCTCCGTCTACGGCAATTTCGCGTGGTCGCGCGCGATCGGCAAGGACATCACCACGGCCCAGTGGAATTTCGATCCGGACGACCTGGCCTATATCCAGCACCGATGGATCCACCTGGACCACGACCAGCGCTGGACGGCGTCGGCGGGCGCCAGCTACACGGCGTTCTACCGCACCGGCCACCCGCTGCGCCTGTCGGCGACCATGGTCTATGGCAGCGGCCTGCGCCAGGACAGCGACATTCCCAATGGCGGCGTCGTCCCGCAATACGAGACCTTCAACCTCTCCGCCGTGCAGTCGTTCAGGGACCTGTTCCATATCCCGTTCCTGAAGCGTACCCAGTTGCGGCTGGACGTGATCAACCTGTTCGACAAGCGCTACGAATTGCGCAGCGGCACCGGCATCGGCGTCGGCGCGCCGCAATACGGGTTGCGCCGGACCATCCTGACCGGCATCGACCAGCGTTTCTGACGCCCGCATGGGCGGCCGGCTTGACAGGCGGCCGGCCCCGTGCCCTGATCGGATCAGGCAATGGATTTCTGCCTGACCCGCCCCGGGTCGAACCGCCCCGGCCTTGGGGCTGATGATTCCTACCCGGCCCGAACTGGGCATGAAGGGAGGAATCCGTCCATGTCGCCCCTGCGTCCTTGCAGATTACCCGCGTTTCGCGCCATCGGTCGCCCTGGGGTGCATGCCGCCCCGATCGGGCAACGCTGAGGGAGGGGACCGCGATGCGCATCCTTGCCATTCTGGATCGGCCGGAGACCGCCCTGTTCACGCTTCAGGCAGTCGGCGAGCTTGTCCGGCGGCTGCCTGCGCGGGACATCCGGCTGCTGCATCCCCGACGCGCGGCCGACCCGGCTTTCCAGGCGCCCGACGAGGGGATTCCCACGCCGGCGCGGCGCGCGGCCTTCGCCCGGCGGGGTGCCCTGCGCGCGGAACGGCTGCGCGCGTCGGCCCAGGCCTGGATCGGGCCGGCCGGCGAGAAAGGGGTGGCCACCGCGCATTGGGCCGAGATGGCCGGCGATGTGCGCGCAATCGTGGCCCGGGAGGCCGCCATGGCCGATCTGGTGGTCGTCAGCCGCCCGCGCGCCGCCGACGACGAGCGCGAGCGCGAGGATGTCGAACAGGCTCTGGCCGGGGCGCTGTACGATGCCCGGGCACTGGTCCTGATCGCCCCCCTACACTCCTGTGCCACCGTGGGGGCGCGGCCGATCATCGCGTGGCATCCCTCGCCCGCCCTCGATCGGGCCGTGGCCGCCGCCGGGCCGCTGCTGGACGCGGCCGGGCATGTCACCTTCCTGATCGGTGCCGACGACGATGCGGAGCAGCCGCCCCCGGAACGGGCCCGGGAGCTGACGGCGCGCGGGGCCGCGGTCACGATCGCGCGTTTCAGCGCGCCGCGCGGCCGGCTGGGCGAGGAGATCCGCGCCCGCGCGCTGGCGGCGGGGGGCGACCTGCTGATCATGGGGGCCTATACGCATGCGCGTTTCGTCGAATGGCTGTTCGGCGGCCCGACGCGCGACCTGCTGGCGCACGGCACCCTGCCCATCCTGACCTGTCACCATGGTATCGAAGACCCTGCCGCATGACCCCAAACCTGTCGACCACGCTGGGCATCGCCCTGGCCGGTGCCTGCGGCACCCTGATGCGCTACTGGGTCGGTCTGGCGACCGCGCGGATCAGCCAGAGCCTGCCGTGGGGCACGATCCTGATCAATATCTCCGGCTCGTTCGCCATCGCCTTCTTCGGCACGCTGACGCTGGATAACGGGCGCTTTCAGGTATCGGATACCGCCCGGCTGATGTTCATGGTCGGCATATGCGGGGGATACACGACCTTTTCCTCCTTCATGCTCCAGACGCTGGACCTGCTGCGCGGCGGGGCGCCGGGGCGCGCGCTGCTGAATATCGTCCTGTCCGTCACGCTCGGCATGGCCGGCGTGACCGCCGGCTACCTCGCCGCCCAGGCCCTCGCCCCTCCCCGTCCCATACCCGATGCGGGAAAGTCCTCATGACCATGGCCGCCGACTGTCGCGCCTGCGCGATCATTCCCTGCAATGACATGGAGCAGGCCGGGCGATGGTGGAACGGCCTCGGGTTTTTCGGCCCGACGGATGACGGGACGGCGGATTACCGTATCCTGTCGGACCAGGACGGCGCGACGATTCACCTCCAGCCCGCCGTGCCGGGATGGGTGGTGCCGGGGCGCAACCCGTTCGGCATCTATCTGTCCACCCCGCATGTCGACCGGCTCGCCGCAACCGCGGGGGACGCCATCCTCGGCCCGGTGAAGGCACCGCGCCATACCGAATGGGGCATGTACGAATTCGCCCTCAATGGCCCCGACGACCTGCTGATCCGCATCGGCTGGCCGAGCCGGCTGATCCGGGCGTCGGAAATGGACGCCGTTGCGCCCTGATGGTACACGGATATGTCTGGGTCTTTTTTCGAGAGAGCGCCGCATGAAAATAGCCGAATGGATGGAGCAGTCCGGGGTCGCCTTCGGCACCAGCGGCGCCCGGGGCCTGGTCACGGCGATGACGGACGCGGTCTGCTTCGCCTATACGGTCGGCTATCTGCGCCACCTTGCCGCGCTGGGCGAGTTCGCCCCCGGCGCGCCGGTCGCGGTCGCGGGCGATCTGCGCCCCAGCACGCCGCGCATTCTTCGCGCCTGCGTGGCGGCCATCCGGCATATGGGGGGCGAGCCTGTCTTCTGCGGCTACGTGCCGACCCCGGCCCTGTGCCTGCATGCGTTCGCGCGGGGTTGCCCGTCGCTGATGGTGACCGGCAGCCATATCCCCGCCGACCGCAACGGCATCAAGTTCAACCGCGCGCGCGGCGAGTTCATGAAATCCGACGAGGCGGCCATGCGCACGCTGGACGTGGCGCTGCCCGAGGGCTGGTTCGATGCCGATGGTGCCCTGATCGCGGCCGGCACGCTGCCCGAACCGACCGACGTCGTTCCCGTCTATGTCGCGCGCTATCGCGCGTTCTTCGGCCCGGATGCGCTGTCCGGCCTGCGACTTGGGGTCTATCAGCATTCCGCGGTGGGGCGCGACGTGCTGATGCTGGTCGTCGAGGCCCTGGGCGGCACGGCCGTGCCGCTGGGGCGCGCGGACAGTTTCATCCCGGTCGATACCGAGGCGGTGCGCGCCGAGGATGCCGCGCTGGCCCGTGAATGGGCCGCGACCGGCGGGCTGGACGCCATATTGACCACCGATGGCGATTCCGACCGCCCCCTGCTGGCCGATGCCCATGGCAACTGGTTGCGCGGCGACGTGCTGGGCATTCTGGCCGCGCGCTTTCTCGGCGCCGCCGCCGTCGCCACCCCGGTCAGCAGCAATACGGCCCTGGAGAAAAGCGGCTTCGCGCAGGAGGTCCGGCGCACCCGCATCGGCTCGCCCTTCGTCGTCTCGGCGATGACCGAGGCCGCCGAGGCCGGAATCACCCCCTCCGTCGGCTACGAGGCCAATGGCGGCTTCCTGCTGGCGACCGACATCGCGCAGGGCGACCGGGTGCTGCATGCGCTGCCGACGCGCGATGCGGTGCTGCCGATGCTGTGCGCGCTGGTCCTGGCCCGTCGGCAGAACACCGACCTGGCCGGACTGGTCGCCACCTTGCCGCCGCGCTTCACGCTCAGCGACCGCCTGATGAACATGCCGACCGCGCAAAGCCAGGCGGAGATCGAAAAACTCGCCCGGCATCCCGCCGAAGGCGCCAGGGCGCTGGGTTTCATCCACCAACCCGAGGATCTGGCCCATGTCGACCAGACGGACGGGCTGCGCATGACGTTCGCCAATGGCGAGGTGATCCATCTGCGCCCGTCGGGCAACGCGCCCGAACTGCGCATCTATGTCGAGGCCGATACGCCCGAACGGGCGGCGGCGCTGCTGAAGACCGGCTTCGACGCCGTCAGCGTCTGGAAAACGCGTTGATCGATCAGGCAGCCACCGGGACGAGCGTCACCAGCTTGTAGTCGGGGTGCGCGGCCGGGATCAGCGTCACCTGCTCGTACTGGAGCAGGCCGTCCCGGGGGTGGGTGAAGCGCCGGCGCCCGCCCTCGCGGGACAGCACGGCGTGGCTGTTCCAGACCCGCGCGAAATCGGCACTTTCCCCGCATAGCCGATCGACCAGCGCCCGCATGGCCGCGTCGTTCGGCCGGCGGGCGGTGTCGGCGCGGAATTCGGCGAGAATGCGCCGCGCGCGATCGGGCCAGTCGTCGAGAAAGAAACGGGCCTGGGGATCCAGGAAGACATAGCGCAGCAGATTGGGCTCGTCCCCGCCGATCCATCCGGCGAAAAGATGCCGCGCCCCGTCATTGGCGGCGCGCACGGTCCAGAGCGCGTCCAGCAGGTAGGTCGGCGCGGCGACCAGGCCCGGCATGCACAGCAGGCCGGGCGGGACGGCACCCGACGGCGCGGCGCCAGGCGGCCGTGGATCGTTCCGGCGCGCCAGTTCGAACAGATAGGTCCGCTCGGCCGGCGACAGGAGCAGCGCCTCGGCCAGCCGCGCCAGCACCGCGCCCGAACAGGCGACGTCACGCCCCTGTTCCAGCCACGTATACCATGTCGTGCTGATGCCACAGAGCTGCGCGGCCTCCTCTCTTCGCAATCCCGGCGTGCGGCGGCGCCCCGGCATCGGAAAAATGCCCGCCTGTTCTGGAGACATCGCCGCGCGCCGTGCGCGCAGGAATGCGCCGACGGTTCGGCGCCGCTCGGATTCCGACATCATGGTGGCAGTTTTTATACCCGTATAACAATAGACCTTATACCTGTTTCGTGAACCACCGATACTGCGCGCGTCAATGGGAAAGAGACGATCATGACAGACGCATCGAACAGTTTCGCCGCACGCCACTACGGGGAGCGCGCGGCGGATTACGTATCCAGCGCGGTGCATCATGCCGGAGCCGACCTGGACGAGATCGAACAGGCGGTCGCCGGCAAGGGGTTCAAGCGCGTTCTGGATCTGGGATGCGGCGGTGGCCATGTCGGCTATCGCGTCGCGCCGCATGTCGGCGAGGTCGTTGCCTGCGATGTCACGCCCGACATGCTCGAGGCCGTCAGCCGGACCGCGCGGGAGCGCGGACTGGCCAACGTCACGACGCGGCAGGCCGCCGCCGAGGCCCTGCCGTTCGCCGATGCCGGTTTCTGCGCGGTTCTCTGCCGCTTCACCGCCCATCACTGGCAGGATATGGAACGGGGCCTGCGTGAAGCCCGGCGCGTGCTGAAGCCGGGCGGCCTGGCCGTGTTCGCCGATGTCGCCGCCCCGGGGCAGGCCCTGTGCGATAGCTGGCTCCAGAGCCTGGAATTGCTGCGCGACATTTCGCATGTGCGGGATTTCACCGTATCCGAATGGGTGTCGGCGCTTGGCCGGGCCGGCTTCGCCATGCAGGGCATCACGCCCCGTCGGCTGCGCATGGATTTTGCGCCCTGGGTCGCGCGAACGCGCACCCCGCCCGAGCGCATCCTGGCGATCCGCTCCCTGCAAGACGCGGCCCCGGACGAGGTGCGCGCGCATTTCGAAATCGAGGAGGACGGCAGTTTCACGCTCGATACCGTCTGTATCCGCGTGTCCTGACCCGGCCGATGTCGCTCCGGATCGACGAGAGCTGGATTGTCCTGGCCAGCATCGAGAACGAACAGCATGATCGCTGCGTGGATCTCTTTGCCCGGCCCGGCGGCACCTTCGGCTTCGAGGCGTTTCGGCGCGACCCGGAGGATGCGGGGCGTTGGACGGCCGTCAGCGACCACTCCGCCATCAGCTACCTCACGCGCGACCGGGCGATGCATGCCGCCCGTCGCGCTGTGCCCCGGCTGACGTGACCCCTCGAACGGCCTCGCCGGGCCTTGCCGCCGGCCTATGGGTAACGGGTCAGGAGATCGAGCCGGTAGAGGCCTTTCACGAGCCCGACATAGCATCGAAGCCCGGCCCGCGCTGCCATCGACCCGATGAAAAGATCGGCGGCTTCATCGCCTTGCAGCCTTTCCGCCGTCGGACCGAGGTAATTGACCAGCACGCAGTGCCCGCCCCGGCGCCAGCTCGCCGCGACACGTTCCGCGAGGCCATCGATTTCCTCCGGTGACAGGAAATACAGGACTTCCGAGAGGACGAGCAGGTCGACAGGATGGTCGGCGGGCCATGCGTCCGGCAGTTCGCCGCGATGAAATGCGATGTTGGGCCGATCGGCGTTGCGTCGCGCCGCTTCCGCCAGCGCGACCGAGGAGACGTCGATGCCGATCACACGGTCGCAGCGATGGGAAAGAAGGCGGGTCAGCTCGCCGATCGAACAGCCGGCCTCGATCGCGACGGCGTAGCGCGATCGCGGCAGGACCGCGACGGTCGCGCGATATTTTTCCTTCTCATATGCCGACACGCGGAAATTCCATGGGTCGATGTCGCCCGCATAGAGCCTGTCGAACCGCGCGGCGCGCTCAGACATGCGCGCCATGACCGATGAACAATTCCGGACTGTCGATGAAATGGCGGCGCGCGCGCGCATCCATGACGAACCCGTCGGGGTCGTCGGGGATCAGCGCCGTCATCTGCGAACGATGCGCGCCGATGGCCGCGCGCTTTTCGGACCGGTAGGCTGCGCCATCGAAGCGGTACAGGGCATCGCCGGCACCCGGCGCGTCCTCGATGAACCGGCCCCAGACCGGGTAGCGCCAGAGCCTGAGCGCGGGCCTGGCGGAGGCGACCTGGCGGGCGATCCGGGCGGCGCGCCGATGATCGGGATGCGGGTCCTTCTCCCATGTCGTCCACAGGGCGCTGACGTTCCGTTCCTCGATCAGGTGCAGCAGCCGGTTCCGCACCGCCGCGCGATCGGCCGGGGAGTCGGGCGCACCCTGGTCGGGAAAGCCGAGCATGATGGTGTCGCCGGTGCCCCGGGTCAGAATGCCCGTCGCCTCGATCAGTTCCGCCCGGCGCAGCGCGACCAGCCTGTCATGCGGGAAGAGCCGCGAATGGGGGTGCGACAGGCCGCCATCGGTCAGGGCGACCACCAGGACGTCCCTGCCGGCGCGGCTGGCCGCCGCGATGGCGGCGCCGCAGCCCAGCGATTCGTCGTCGGGATGCGGTGTCAGCACCAGCACGTTGCCCGGGCCGGCCAGGGTGGCGATATCGATGGACCGGGCCCGCTTTCCGGCCCGGACGATCGCGCCCTCGGCAAAAGGCGTCACCATGGCGGTATCGCGGCCAGCAGCCGGCCTGCCTTGAGCAGTTTGCCGTCCGGGTTTGCCTGGCGCAGAAAGAGCGACAGATCGCGCCTGACGCGCTCGATCGCCGTGCCCGAGACATAGGCGGCGGTGCCCAGCGATTTCTCGGCCAGATGCAGGATCTCGGCACAGCTTTCCTCGACGAACTCGCGGGCCAGCAGGGCGGCGGCGACCGCTTCGTCGATAGCCGCCGCGCGGCCGGACGCGGCTGTTTCGACCATCTGGCAGGTCTCGCGCAGCAGGCTGGCCATCGCACGGCACAGCGAGACCGCGCGCGCGTACCGCATCGATTGCATCGGATCCTCCAGCCGGCCCATATCGGCGAGGCGCGCGCGCCACAGATCGACCAATGCCTCGGCGCCCCCCAGTTGGGCCGCGCAATAGCGCCAGGTTCCGCCCTCGAAATGCGGCTCGCACGCATATGCTCCCGGCTGGCCAACATGGTGGCCGGCATCGATCTCCAGCCCGGTGAAATCGAAACGGCCCGAGCATGTGGCCCGCATCCCCGACGCCTTCCATGCCGACGGATCCTGGCGCCCGGGATCGGACACATCGACCAGGGCCAGCCGGGAGGACCCGTCGTCATCGTCGTCGCGCAGGGTCACGACGGCGAACCGTACCAGCCCCAGGCCCGACGCGAAGATCTTCTCGCCATCCAGCCGGTGGCGGCCGTCGATGGTGGCGCATCGAAGCGGACGCGCGCCGTCGGCCCCCCACACGCCAAGCAGGGCACCCTGCCGGACCGCCTGCGCGACACGCGTTCGCTGGGCCTGGCCCCCGTAGAGATGCAGCAGCTTCGCCGCGTTCATATGGCCCTCGAACAGCCGGGCGACCGATAGATTCGCCCGGCCCATCCGCCGCAACCAGTCGAACGCGTCGATCGCGGTTTCCGCGCGCAGCCCCAGATCCTGCCCGCCTTCGGCGATGGACAGGCAGGCGGCCAGCAGGCCGGCCCGCCCTATCGCCGCGATCTCGGGCGCGAGGGACGCGGGATCGGTCTCGATGCCGTCGGCGCGCTCCGCCAGCCACCGCATCAGCGCGTCCCGTCCGGCTGGCTCATGGCACGATGCGGCTTGCGTGGCGGCGGCGCGAGTGGGGGTCATGCGATTTCCCCGGCCGGCCTGGCCCGCGTGCGCGCGGCGGCCGCGTCGTCGCGCAGCCTTTCCAGACGCGGCAGTTCCGCCGCCATTTCGTCCCACGACATCCGGTGCCGGGCGAGACGCGGGCTGATGGTTTCGACAAATGCCCATAAAGCGCCGAAGCCGGTGAAAAAGGGCGCCTGCCGGCGCTGTTCGACGGACAGTCCCGCCAGCGCCAGAGCCTCGTCCCGTTGCCGGGGCTCCCGAAACGCCTGGCGAAGCCGCGCACGCGCACGCGCCCGGAATTCTGTCTGCCGCGCGGGCTCCAGGGCCTCGTCGCACCAATGCGGCCCGCCGGCGAGCCGGGAGGCGATCGTGTCCGCCATGCCGCCCGGCGCCCGTCCCTCCAGCCGGCACGAGGTCACGACGCGCGAGGCATCGCTGTAGAAGACAGGCAGGTCATGGTCCAGAAAGCGGCGGACCAGCGCGCGATCCTCGCCATGGGGCAAGATGGGGGCCCCCCCGATCCGATCGTAGGCGGCCGCCGACATTGCGAGGTTGGCGCCCGATATCGTGCCGTGAAAGGGCCATGGATTGAGCGGATCCGGATCCAGCAGGCTGGCGAGTTCCAGCGCCGTGCGGCGATAGCGATCCTCGACCGCGCCCCGATCGGTCGCCCATGACGGCAGGCGCGCGAATTCCGCCGGGTCGAGTTCCATGGCACCGCACACCATCGCCGCCCGGCCGGCCTCCAGCGGGGCCAGGCTGGCGCCGATCCACTCCGGGTCGGGCCGGGAATCCGCGTCCGTCGTCAGCAGGAAACCATGAGACCCGAGCTGGGCACGCGCAAAATCGAAGGACGCGCGACGCGCGGTACCGGCATGAGCGGCCTCGTCGGGAAAATGCCGCTCCGCCAGCCGGAGCGCGCCGCCCGTTGTCCTGGCCCATGCCATGGCGCGGGCAACGGTGTGGTCGCGGCTGTTATTGACCAGAAGCGCGATAACCCCCGGCCGGGGCCAGCGCGCCATGGCGATCCGGCACGCTTCCAGGCAGGCGACGACACGCGCCTCCTCATCACGCGCCGGAATGGCAATGGCGTAGGCGGGCCGCACCGTCGTCATGCCCCGGCATCGAGATCGACCTTCGATTCACGGTCCCAGAAGCGGAGCGCGCGGCACGACGCGACGAAATCTTCGACATCATCCGCCGTTTCCATAAGGATGCAGGCATCGTCGAGATCGTCGGCGAGGCCGGCCCTGGCGAACAGCGCGTTCGCTTCCGGCGTGTACCCGATGAATTTGCAATGGGCAAAGGCATCGGTGACGAAATCCCTGGCCGCCGCGTCGCCGGCAAGCAGGGCCGCCCCGTCCGGCGAGGCGATGACCGCCACGGCATCGAACAACACGGACGGGCCGCCATCGATCTTCTGCTGCGCCGCGACCGCCCGGCCGTCGGACAACGTGACGCCGCCGATCTTCGGCGCGACGATGGCATAGACGGCATTTTCCGTCTCCGCCGCCGTGACCAGGGCGTCGAACAGCGCCGCGTCCGCGCCATCGGTCAGCAGGATACCGAACTTGCGCCCGGCAAAGCTGTCGGGGCCGTTCCTGACGATGCTCAGCGCGTCCGAGGGCGGCAGATCGGCGATCACGGGCCGTGCCGCCTTGGCCGGTTCGGGCAGTTTCAGTCCCAGCCCGTTCGCGACGGTCCGGGCCAGATCCTCATCGACATGGCGCAGATGCGAGACGACGCGCGCGCGGATTTCGGGGCGTTCGACCTTGCTGAGTTCGAAGGTGATGGCGTCGCCGATATGCTTCCGTTCGATCGGGGTCTGGCTGATGACGAATTGCCGGGCCTGGCTGTAATGGTCGGCGAAACTCTCCGGCCGGAGGCGGACCTTGGGGCCGGTTTCCTCGGCCGCGAAACTGCGGAAACCCCGTATCGGGTCTTCGCGCGGGCCACCCGCAGCGCCCCAGCTATTGGGTTCGTAATTGGCGCGGCCGATCGGGTTGCGCATCGCCATGTGCCCGTCCTGCTGGAAATGCGCCATCGGGCATTTGGGGGCATTGATGGGGATATGGGTGAAATTGGGGCTGCCCAGCCGCTTCACCTGCGTATCGAGATAGGAGAAATTACGGCCCTGGAGCAGCGGATCATTCGAAAAATCGATACCGGGGGGCACGTTCTGGGTGCAGAAGGCCACCTGCTCGGTCTCGGCGAAGAAATTATCGACCACGCGGTCCAGCACCAGCCTGCCGACGATCCGCACCGGAATTTCTTCCTCGGGAATCAGTTTGGTGGGATCCAGCACGTCGAACGCGAATTTCTCGGCGAAAGCGTCGTCGAAAAGCTGCACGCCCAGTTCCCACTCGGGAAAATCGCCGCTGGTGATCGCGTCCCACAGGTCGCGGCGGTGGAAGTCCGGATCGGCACCGTTGATCTTGACCGCTTCGTTCCACACCACCGATTGCAGCCGCATCTTCGGTTTCCAATGGAACTTGACGAACGTCGAGCGGTTCCTCGCATCGAGAAAGCGGAATGTATGGACGCCGAACCCCTCCATGAAGCGGAAGGAACGCGGAATCGCCCGGTCCGACATCACCCACATGATCATGTGGAAACTTTCCGGCGTCAGCGAGACGAAGTCCCAGAAATTGTCATGGGCCGACTGCGCCTGCGGAAAATCGCGATCGGGCGCCGGCTTGACGGCATGGACCATGTCCGGAAACTTGATGGCGTCCTGGATGAAGAAGACCGGGATATTGTTGCCGACCAAGTCCCAGTTGCCTTCCTGCGTGTAAAACTTGACCGCGAAGCCGCGCACGTCGCGCGCCAGGTCGAACGAGCCCTTGGCGCCCGCGACGGTCGAAAAACGCACGAAGGCCGGCGTGCGCTCGCCGACGCGCTGGAAGATATCGGCGCGCGTCACGTCCTGAAGGCTGTCGGTCAGCTCGAAATAGCCATGCGCGCCATAGCCCCGGGCATGGACCACGCGTTCGGGGATGCGTTCATGGTCGAAATGGAAGATCTTCTCGCGAAAATGGAAATCCTCCATCAGCGCGGGGCCGCGCGGTCCGTAGCGCAGCGTGTTCTGGTCGTCGGCGACAGGCGCGCCCTGCGCGGTCGTCAGCGTCGCCACGTCGCCACCCGCCACCTGGTGCGTCTCGCCGCCCGCGCCGGGATGTGCTTCGCCGCTCGTCCCGGGGGCCGTCCCCGCCTTATCTCCGGATTTCTTCGCCTTGGTGGACATGTTTTCTTTTCCTCGCCGCGATTGCAGACGGGGCATCGGGAGCGCCCGTTCGGGAGATCGATCGTCCGCGCCCGACACCATCTTCCTGCTACGCACGGCACGAGGAGAGGTTCCGAAATTATATCAGACAAAAAATTTTATCTTTGCAATATTTATTTCAAAAATACAATAATTGTTAGAATTTAATTAATATCCATGTCAATTCACTGATGAAAATACAAAGTAAATGTATGATAAAAATCGAGATCAAACGCGGTTGATTTTCATATTCCGGCGGGATCCGGGCTGAGTTGAACATGCCGGGTCGCGGCCCCCACCCTGTTTCCATGCATAGCGAAGCTGGGATCGGCAATGCGATCGATCGTCTGTCATCTTTGTGATATGCACTGGAAAACCTTCTGCGCTGCTCCATCTTGTCATCGGAAGCGAACGCCCGCGCCCTTCGGGCGCGAGACTGACGGCGAAGGAGCGGAACCATGCCGCGTGGAGATAAATCCGCCTATACGGACAAGCAGAAAAGACAGGCCGAACATATCGAGCAAAGCTATGCCCAGCGCGGCGTGGGCGAGGAGGAAGCCGAGCGCAGGGCCTGGGCCACCGTCAACAAGGAGACCGGTGGCGGCAAGAAAAGCGGTTCCGGCCGAGGGCATGACGTCACGCATGAGCCGTCGCGCAAGGGCGGCCATCTGGGTGGCGCGGCCTCCGCCCATCGCCCGGCCGAGGAACGCTCGGCATCGGCAAAGAAGGCCGCGGAAACCCGGCGAAAGAGCGCGAAAGCGTAGGATACGCGCATCCGTGAACATGTTGGCTCAGCCCGGGCGCCCGAACACCCGGCGGAGTTCCTGCTTGGCCCGACCGAGAACGTCGCGCCTTTCGGGAGACAGCGAGCGCCCGGCACGGTTGATGTAGAACACCAGCATCGACATGGCCGAGCGAAACGGCGTGGTCTTGCGCCGTGTGCTGGTCTCGGCCGAATGTTTCAGGGACTCCGCTATATGGTGTGGATCTGCGGATTTGAAGAGATCGGGCTCGATATCGAGGGCGTCGCTATGGCGGGTGACCTCTCCCGACCAGCGTTTCGTCCTCGCGCGATCGCGGACGGTCTTCATGCCGGTCATGAACGGCTCCTTCCGTGAGTGGAGATGGGGCATTGTCGGTGGCCGTTCTGGACATGTGACGTGCGGAGGACGGATCAATGGCACCCAGGCCGTTCTGGACGGGGCATCTGAAACTTTCCCTCGTGACCTGTGCCGTGTCGATGACACCAGCCACGACCGAGACGGATCGCATCCACTTCCATATGATGAACCGGAAGACCGGCCATCGCGTGGTGGTTCAATATGTTGATGCCGTGACCGGCCGGGCGGTCGCGGACGACGATCTCGTGAAAGGCTTTCCGCGCGGCGGCGATCGGTTCGTCCTGCTGGAAGATGACGAACTGGATGCCGTCGCCCTTGAGAGCACCCGCACCATCGATATCGAGCGCTTCGTTGATATCGGGGACATTGGCTGGCTCTGGTACGATACCCCCCATTACCTGGTGCCGGACGAGGCGGTGGGCGAGGAAGCATTCGCCGTCATACGTGACGCCATGCACGATACGGGCACCGTCGGCATCGCCAGACTGGTGCTGTATCGGCGGGAACATGCCGTTCTGCTGGAGCCGCGCGGCAAGGGAATCGTGGTCTGGACGCTCCGCTATGGGGATGAGGTGCGCGATCCGCCGGATTATCCGCCGACGGAAAAAGCGCCCGAACCGCAGCGGCCGGATCTCGTCCCGCTCGATACGCTGATAAGCGAACGTCTCCGGCCTTGGAGCCCGGAGATGATCCAGGACCCCGTAGAGGCGCACCTTCAGGCGATTATCGATGCCAAAAAACGCGCGCGGAAAAAGCCGGCCAAATCGACCCCGCCGGCGCCGGACCAGCCTGTCGTAAATATCATGGACGCGCTGAAGGCCAGCCTGAAATCATCGGCGAAAGACCTGAAATCCTAGCCTGTCGCGGATGCGAGCGGATGGCGGGCCGCATGAAATTCCTCCCATGGGTCGGTGCGGAGCGACGCGATGCGGGCGGCGGCATTGCCGACCGTGAACTGTGCCGACCCGGTGATCGCCCCCAACTCGTCCCAGGCCAGCGGCATCGACACGGGGGCGCCGGCGCGCGCGCGCGTCGAGTAGGGCGCCACCGAGGTCGCGCCCCGTTGATTACGCAGGTAATCGAGCAGGATTTTCCCCCGACGCTTCGATTTGGTGATGGTCGCGATAAAGCGATCCGGGCGGTCGGCGGCCAAGGTTTGCGCCAGATTTTTTGAGAAGGCCTTGACCGCCTCCCACTCCGCCACGGGCTTCAAGGGTGCCACGACATGCAGCCCCTTGCCGCCGGAGGTCTTGACGAATGCCGTCAGGCCGGAGGTTTGCAGGCGCGCGCGTACTGCCTGCGCCGCGTCGATCACCTGCTCCCACGGCACGCCGTCACCGGGATCGAGGTCCATGACCAACTGGTCCGGTCTCTCCCAATCCCGGCAAGACGCGCCCCAGGGGTGAATCTCCAGCGCCGCCGATTGCACCAGCCCCATCAGGCCATCGAGATCGTGGATACCGATCAGATGATCGCCCGCCTCATCGGCCGGGTCGTCCAATGCCCGGATGTGGGCATTCATGCCCTTCCAGACATTCTTCTGGAAGAATCGCGGCCCCGTCATGCCTTCCGGGCAGCGCAGCAGCGCCAGCGGCCGATCGACGATGAACGGCGCCATCCGTGGCCACAGGGCGGCGTAATAATCGGCCAATCCTTCCTTGGTGACCCCGGCATCCGGCCAGTAAACGCGGTCCGGATGGGTCAGCGCGACGGTGCGCTTGCGCTCCGTCGCCGATCGGGCGGGTGGAGGCGTTTGAGGAACAGGCATTTCTCGCACGATCTCCGTCGCTGGCTTGTCGTCGCGGATTCCCCGAAAGGATGCATGGCGAAGCCTGCCATCCGCCGTCCAGGCCCGGAACGCCACCTCTGCCACGCATTCGGGACGCACATAGCGGATACCGCGCGCCTCCCTGGCGGCAAGCCGGTCCGCGAAGGGGCTGACGGTTGTGCCGATGGAGGCGAGCGCACGAAACAGGTCTTCGGCCATCCGGGTCGAAAACCCGGTGCCGACGCGCCCGACATAGCGAAGCCCCTGCGTGTCATGCACGCCGAGCACCAGCGCGCCCACACGCGCGCCGCCCGAGGTCGACGGCACATAGCCGCCAATGACGAATTCCTGCCGCATGGCGCATTTCGATTTGAGCCAGATCCTGCCCCGGCCCGAGCGATAGGGGGCATCCGCCTGTTTGGAGATGACGCCTTCCAGCCCGAGGCCGCAGGCATGCCGCAGGACCAGTGGACCGTCCTCATCAAAATGCTCGCTGAACCGCAGGCGGCCGGGCGCCCGCGGCATGATGCGGCGAAGAGCCGCCTTGCGGTCGGACAAGCGCGCCGCGCGAAGATCTTCCCCGTCCAGGTACAGCAGGTCAAAGGCGTAGAAGATGAAGCGGTCTGCCCGGCCATCGCTGAGATCGGCCTGCAATGCCGAGAAATCGCTGCCGCCCGAGTGGATTTCGACCACCAGTTCGCCGTCGATCAGGGCCGTCCCGACCGGCAGCGCCGCCAGCGCGTCGCGGACGGCATCGCCGAATTTCGCGGTCCAGTCCAGGCCGCCGCGCGTCAGGAGCTTGACCGCGCCCTGCGCGATTCTGGCCTCCAGCCGATAGCCGTCGAACTTGATTTCATGAATCCAGCGCCGGCCCGTCGGCGGACTGGTCACCAGGGTAGCCAATGCGGGCGCGACGAAGGCGGGCAGATCGCCGGGCTTTGCGCCCCTGACCCGTTCCGCCGGCGCGTCGGGCGCCTTGCCCGAGGCGCCGTCCGCGATTTCCGCGATCGTCCGACCCGTCTTGACCGATTCCGGCCGCGCCACGAGGATGTCGGGGTCGGCGGCGCCACGGGCTGCGTCATCGTCGCCTTTGATCAGCAGCCAGTTGTCGCGCCTGTCGTTCGCCCTCGTTTTCATCCGTACCAGATGCCAGCGTCCGGCGAGTTTCTCCCCGTGCAGTTCGAAATCGAGATGCCCCTTGGCCAGGCCTGTCTCGGCATCCCCCAGCGGCGTCCAGGTCCCTCGGTCCCACACGGCCACCGTCCCGCCGCCATATTGGCCCTGGGGGATCGTGCCTTCGAAATCACCATAATCCAACGGGTGGTCCTCGACATGAACCGCCAGGCGCTTCTCGCCCGCTACCAGACTGGGCCCCCTGGTCACCGCCCAGCTTTTCAGGACGCCGTGCAGTTCCAGACGAAAATCGTAATGCAGGCGCCGTGCGTCATGCTTCTGGACGACGAAGCGATGGCCCGCGACCGGCGCGGCTTTGCCCGGTGGCTCGTGGGTCCGCGTGAAATCACGCTTCCGGCGGTAGGCCTCCAGTACCATGGATCAGCTTGCCCTGCGGCGGCCATGCGCGGAGCGTCCCCGCGCGCCGGACGTCTTCACCCGCGGAACCCGCGCGGCCGTCGCGCCCCGTACCGTGCCGGCGCTCTCGCGCAGGGCATCCATCAGGCTGATGATCCTGCCTTCGGCCGGGCGGGACGGCGACGCGGGCTTCTTTCCCTGCCGTTTGGCCTCGACCAGCGCGGCAAGGGCCGCCTCGTACCGGTCTTCGAACGTCGAAGGATCGAAATGGCCTTTCCTCGTCTCGATGATATGGGCCGCCAGATCGTGCATTTCCCGTGGCAGGTCGTGACCGGGAATGTCCTTGAACGCATCTCGGGACGAGCGGACCTCGTCATCAAAATTCAGCGTCGTCGCGATCAGGATGCCGTCGCAGGCCCGGATGAGCAGCGTCCGCACCCGACGAAACAGGACCGTGCGGGCCAGCGCCGCGACCTTCCGTCGATCGAGGCTCTCGCGGATCAACGCAAGGGCCTGTATTGCCGCCGGCCCCGCCGGGGCCAGATAATAGGGGCGGTCCAGATAGACATCGTCGATCTCTCCGCACCGGATGAAGGTGGACACCGCGAGTGTCTTGTCGCTGTCGGGCACGGCCGCCGCGACCTCTTCGAGGTCGAGCAGCACGAACGCGCCGTCCTTCGTCTCGTAGCCTTTGACCAGATCGTCGCGCCCGACCTCGTCACCGGTCTCGCTATCGACATAGCGCCGATGCACGCGATTGCCCGTCGCGCGGTTGATCAGGTGCAGGGCAATCCGCTCGGACGTCGAAACCGCCGCGAAAAGTGCGACCGGGCAAGTCAGCGCTCCGATCGTCAGGGCGCCCTTCCAGCTTGCTCGGGGGGCCATGGCGGCATCCTTGCTTCGGCCGGAAACGCTACCGTTTGCGGCGCATTTTCTTTATGAGCGTGACCACGGTCAGGAAAGCGGCGACCCCGCAGATCACACCCACCAGCTTGCGGCTTACCCCGCCCGACGCCACCATCAGGTCGCCGCGTTCGAGTCTGGAGGCGGTTTCGCCCAGAAGGGTCGAGACCTGCTGCGCGCGCTCTTTCGAATCTCCGACTTTTTCCAGGATCTTCGTGTTCAGGTCGTTCGCCTGGGTCACGGCGACATCACCGAGATCCTGAAGGCGCTTGGCGGTCTTGCGGAGAGCCTTCGCGCCGCTCTTCGCGCCCCATGACTTGAACTCGCTGCGCAGGGCCTCGTCCGCCTGTAGAAGATCAGTCCCCAGTGTTTCGAGATCGGACCGAAGCCGCTGAACCTGCTCGTGAATGGTTGCCACACTCTTTCTCCCTACTCCGAACGGCGACCGCATCGTTCCTTTCAACGGGATAGTCGTTTTCGGGTTTCCATCGCTCCACGCCGGGCAGTACCGCGCCCGTCGCGCAATGCCCCATCTTGCGATACGCTCGGGCGTGGCGAAACGACAGGGCGCGTATCCATGAGCCTGCACATGACGAGACCGCAGACAACGGCAGAACATGAAATCCTGGAAACATTCGTCCATGAGCATCGACGGCTTCTGGTGCTGACGGGCGCGGGGTGCAGCACCGAGTCAGGGATACAGGATTATCGTGACGTCAATGGCGACTGGAAGCGGGCGCGGCCGATCACGTGGCAGGCCTTCATGGGAGATGGTGCCGATCGTCAACGCTATTGGGCGCGCAGCCTGATCGGCTGGCGCCATCTTGAACAAGCCCGTCCGAACGATGCCCACCGCGCGTTGGCCCGGCTGGAAGCCAGGGGCACGGTGGAACTGGTTCTGACGCAGAACGTGGACGGGCTTCACCAGGCCGCCGGCAGTACGCGCGTGATCGATCTGCATGGCCGGATCGATCAGGTACGCTGCATGCGATGCGCACGCCAGACCGCGCGCCTGGATTTGCAAAGCCGACTGACGGCGCTGAATCCGGCATGGGCGCAGCGCGACGCGGCGGCGGCACCGGACGGCGATGCCGACCTGGACGGGGAGGCGTTTTCCACCTTCAGGGTGCCGGATTGCCGTCATTGTGGCGGGATCCTCAAACCCGATGTCGTCTTCTTTGGTGAGGATGTGCCCGCGGCGCGGAAGGCACTGGCCCTGGATCATCTGGCGGCCGCTGATGCGGTGCTGGTCGTCGGCTCGTCGCTCATGGTGCCGTCCGGATACCGCTTCGTGCAGAGGGCCGCGGAGGCTGGCAAGCCCATAGGGGCCGTCACCCTGGGCCGCACACGGGCTGATTCACTGTTCGCCTTCAAGGTTGCCCGACCCTGCGCGAAAGCACTGGCATTCCTGCTCTGATCGCGATCCCGTCGCCGCGGCGGGCGGCCCAGGGCGAAGCGATCACGGGCGCGCGAGACGCGGTCGCCTTTTCTGATCGTATCGGGCAAGAAAGCGATGGGAGTTTCCTACCGCGATATCCCTCCCGGGCGGCACCATGCCGCCGCGCCACGTCACGCGGCCCGTCTTTTTTCGCGGAGGCTCGTCCCATGCAATACAATCCGCTCGGCCGCACCGGCCTCCTGGTCTCGGAACTCTGCCTCGGCACCATGACCTTCGGCGGTCAGGATGGCATCTGGAAACAGATCGGCGGCCTCGCGCAGGAGAGCGCGGATGGTCTGGTCCGTGCCGCCCCGGCGACCGCCTGAACGTCGTTCCCGCCGACCTGACCGCCGACGCAGGCTGGGACGCGGCAGCAGAGGGTGTGCGCTATGTCCTTCATGTCGCCTCGCCGGTGCTGGTGCGGGCGCCGAAAGACCCGGACGAGCTGATCGGACCGGCCCGCGACGGCGCGGCGCGCGTGATGCGGGCCGCGATCCGCGCGGGCGCGGAACGTGTGGTGATGACGTCCTCCGTGGCGGCGGCAAGCCGCAGGGTCGGCGGCCCGGACTGCGAATGCGACGAGACCGTGTGGACCGATCCTGATGCCCCCGGTGTGGACGCCTATACGCGCTCGAAGACGATCGCCGAGCGCACGGCATGGGAGATCATCGGCGCGGAGGGCGGGGCGACCACGCTGGCCGTCGTTAATCCGTCGGTCATTCTGGGACCGGTGCTCGGACGCGACTTTTCGCCGTCCATCGGGCTCGTCCAGCGATTGCTGGCGGGCAAGGTGCCGGGACTGCCATGCTTGGGCTTCGATTTCGTCGACGTGCGCGACCTCGCCGATCTGCATCTGCGCGCCATGACCAGCCCGGCGGCGGCTGGGCGGAGATTCATCGGCGCGGGCGAATTCGCATGGATAGCGGACATTGCCGGAATCCTGAAAGCCCGTCTCGGTCTGGAGGCAGCCAAGGTTCCGACGCGCGCCTTACCGGATTTCGTGCTGCGTCTGGTGGGCCTCTTCGATCGCGATCTCGGCGCGATGAACGGCTATCTCGGGCACAGATATACCTATTCCTCGGCGAAGGCACAGTCCGTTCTCGGCTGGAAGGCCCGGTCGCTGGAAGAGACGATTGCCGATTGCGCGCGTAGCCTGATCGCGGTCGGAGCCGTTTGAGGCCCTTTCACGATACACGCTCATACCCGGATCAGACGATCAATGCAGTCTTCCTCCACCTCTTGCTGGCGCTATTTACCCAGCCCATATTCCTGCCGTCGTCCGACACTGCTTAACAGACACGGAGGCTTCCAAAATGCATTTTTCTCGTATGATTCAGGCTGGCGCCTATGTTGCTACACTGGCCTGCGGCGCGGCTGCCCTGCCTGCGCAGGCTCAGGATACGTTGCGCGTCGTTGATGCACGGGGACACCAGGTCGGTATCCTGGTCCCGGTCCAGGGCATCGCGACGACAGCGGCAATGTCTGATATCGACATGTTCGAGGCCGTTGATCGCATGATGGCACGCAATATGGCTCTCATGGAGGCGGTCGATCGGACATTGGGCTCGCGGCTGGACGGCGTCCTGCGCGCCGTTTCGGCTGTTGGTCATGACCTCCCGAAACAGAGCATGTCCTGGCAGCGTTTCGAGGCGGTCAGCACCGGTGGACCCACCGCCTGTACGCAGACGATCACGATCACATCAAACGGTCAGGCGGCGCCAATCGTTCATGTGTCACGCACCGGAAGCAAGTCCTGTGCGACGCTCCCCGCGCCGATGGCAGTTGACGATCCCGGAGGTCAAAAGACTGGTTCCACGGCTCTGACGCCCGCCGTCGAGACGCGGACGGAAGTCCCGACAAACGGACGCACTGGAAGCGCTCTCTAAAACAGGTGGTGGCCGGAAAACCCCGGGCCACCATCATAGAAGGAAAATATATTGATTTTCTGCGATCATCGCCATGATGGTTAACGAATATCAACAAAATCCCTGTAATTTCCGTCCACAACACCGCCACAAAAAATAAATACAAATATAAATAATAAAATTATTCATAAAAAAGATCTGCATTTCGTGCCCCCTTGACGAGGCAAGCATCTCTTCCAATCTTGCTTTCGCCGGACGCCATCGGGTCCGGCATAGGCTCTGTGAGCCAGACAACTGGAATCCATGTTGCTTTAATCGGAGGATGTGGATGTCGACGCTGAAAGGACTTTGTTCCCGCTATCGCCGCTCCCTGCGCACAGCCGCCCGGAGATGGCGCAACCGACTGGAGGGAGGCGTATCATGGTAACGCGCCTCCTTTTCGGAGACGATCCGCTAGCTCCGCGTGTCCTCTCCGTGCTCCGCCGCCTCGGTCATGACGGACGTGGCGTGACGCTGACGTCTCTGGTGGCCCATACCGGTATACCGGGGATCAGACTTCGCGCCACGCTGGAACGTCTGGTCCAGGCGGGCGCGATCGCCCCTGCCGGGTGTGATCCCCTGGCGTCTGATCTCGCGTTCCGTCTCCCCCTACGGGCAAGAGCCGCACCGCCAGTTTCGGTCGCCGCGTAAGGCACCGACCGCGCCGGGTAGATCAGAAACGCCTTCTCCGAGCGGAAATGCCATCTTCCCTGGAACGACCGCAGGAATGAGAGGGTGGAGCGGGGCCTTCCAGCGGAGGTCCCGCGTTTCTGAAGATGACGTCAAAAGCAGCGAGAACAGGGAGATGTCGAGTTTTATCCATTTTCTCAACCTGAAGGCGCTTCAGCACTATTGGAATAACCATCCCCTCGTGCCCCGTTCACTCGGGACAATGCGGCCAGTTTGGTCGCATTCCGCGGGAGAGACGGAGCGAGCGGAACGGACAGCCAAGCAACCTCGGCGCCTTCGGCAGAGGGAGAGACCACACGTCGCTGTCGGTCTCGTCCTCACGCTGCTGGTCGGAATGGCCTCGCCGGCATCGGCTCATGCGCCGCATGATGTGCTGTCGTGCGAGACAGAAAAGCAGCCGGTGAACATTCCATCCATGCCACTGGCCCGCGCCATTGAGATATTAGGCCGCCAGTCAGGGTGCCCGGTCCTTGTCGACCCGATCCTTATGGACGGCCGGACCTCCGCAGCCGTCAAGGGCGCTTATACGCCTCAGGCCGCTCTCCTGCATCTGTTCGGGTCCGTGCATGTCGACGTCACCGCCACTGTTTCGGGCTTGAGCGTCAGCCCTCTGGATGCGACGGCTCTGACATCGGGCGACACGCGCCCCGGCCTGAGGACTACATCATGACTCTTCACACGGACAGGCCGAACAGAATTATGTCGCTTCCGACCGTTCAGATCGGTACAGAGCTGGCGGTCCTGCTGGCCGACTATCTCGGCGACCAGGAAAAAAAACAGGGATATGACGGCCTCATGCGTCGGGCGGCCGACCACCGGATTTACGATCGGGTTTCTCGCTGGAGAACCGCGTCAGACCCGGAAGCGACGACCGTCGCCGTGGTCCGAAAACTCCTGCCTGTCGCTGACCGCACGCACATGGCCAAGGCCTTGGGCTGGTCGTTGGGAGACCTCGAAAACCAGCTGACATCGGCCTTGCCAAAGGCCGTGCGAGACCATGCCAGAACATTGTCCTGTCGTCTGCCACGCTGGCACCGGCTCTGACCCGGATGTGCGCCGGAAGGGCCACGAGCCCTTCCGGAGACTGATTCAATCCGCATGGGAGTTCGCATCCACATCCGAGGGATCGAGCGGTTCGACCAGTCCTTCCTTGTCCGGATCAATTGGTGGCTCCTCTTCGTCAGGCGCCGGACGCGGGCGCTGTTCCTTCTCCCGAGAAGGAAGAGGAGGCGGTTCGAACGGGCGGTGAGCGCCCATGATCCGTAACGTGTCCTGCATGGGGACATTCTCCATCGCTAAAAGAAAAACCAGACCCAGGACGTGGGAACTATAACGCAATTAATAGATTGGAAAACGGCTATGGAAGACCTCTCCATGAAACGTTCCTGGCAGAGCAGGGACTGGTCCCGCTTCATCAAGCTGTTCAGGGGCCTGACATTCTACGAGCGTTTTGAACAGGCGATCATTCTGACCCTGATTGCGCTCATCATGCTGGTCACCGCCATCGCGACGATTCATCTGATCGGCGCGGTATGGCATCTGGTCGTCGATGTCGGAATCGATCCGATCAACCAGACGATCTTCCAGGCGATTTTTGGCGCGATCTTTACTGTTATCATCGCTCTTGAGTTCAAACACTCCCTGCTGGTCGTTCTTGCCCAGCATGAGAACGTCATCCGGGTGCGGACCATCGTCCTGATCGCCCTCCTGGCGATTGCCCGCAAATTCATCCTGCTGGATCTGCATGATGTGACTGCCATGGAACTGTTCGCTCTCTCGGCGGCTGTTCTGGCGCTGGGCATCGTCTACTGGCTGGTCCGCGAGCAGGATGCGCGTGTCGCGCGCGATGCCAGGGCACAGGCGCATCTCGAAGATAATCCTGCGGCCCGCTGTGAGCCTGAACGGTCTTCATCCTGAAGAATCGAGGTAAAGGCGGTCTATAACGCCGCCTTTACTCAATCCCCACTACGTCCCGTGCGATGAGGACGTCTTCTTCGCCGTCTCTGGCCCTGACGGTGCCAGATGATCTGTGTCGATGGGCCGGAACGGCGGAATGGGTTGTCCGGGATAATAGACCGGCCCCTTGTAGTTCTGATCCAACTGGCTTGCGTTCAAGCTGTCGACCAGCATATCACCTGTGCCGTCTTCGTAATGAGTGCGAGCCCCGGTTTTGGGGATTGTGGACGTTCCCTCAGTCGCCCTCGCATCGAACGATGTTGCAGCCGTCCGGACAATATCACCAGCATGTGCGCCCGACTGGCTCAGTAGAGACAAGCTCAGAGCAGCGCACGACAGAGATATTTTCATCCTCTTCATGCTCATGACCTTTCGAGATTCTCCCCCGGCCGGATGAATGGCCGGGGGAGAGTTTTCGTCACGCCATCAGGCTGCCTCTTTCCGCGCCTCGATCTGGGGCACGGCTTCCTCCGCACGTGTTGTAGAGGACGTAATCGCGATACGACGCGGCTTCATAGCTTCGGGTATCTCACGTTTCAGGGTAATGGACAGAAGTCCGTTCTCGAAGTGCGCATCGGTGACTTTCATATGCTCGGCCAGATCGAAGCGGCGTTCGAATTCTCTGCCCGCAATACCCCGATGGAGATATTCGGCGGCGCTTTGCGGCTCCGGCGCCTTTCGTCCTGTCACGACAAGAGTATTGCGCTCCTGTGTGATCGTAAGGTCGTTCTCGGCAAGTCCGGCAACCGCCATGTCGATCCGGTAATCATCCTCACCGGTCTTGACGATATCGTAAGGCGGCCAGTTATCGACCGTCGGAATCCGGCTGGCGAGATCAAGGGCATTGAGCATTCTGTCAAAACCCACGCTCGAACGGAACAGGGGAGCAAAATCAACGGTGGCTCTCATAGCCATATCCTCCTTTGAGCAACATGGACACAAGATCAAAACTGATAGTTCTGTCTGCCGACCCCTTCGGCGGCCGGCAAATTCAATCTGGGAACTCCGTGCATGGTGTCAAGAGGCATCAAAAATGCAGAAAGGCAGGTTTGGGCGTCCTCTATCGTTCGCGTTTTCATTGCCTGCGCGTCTTCGCGAGTGAGACGGACCCATGCCCATTTCACGAGCATCGTGTCAAACGAATTGAAGAACTGACCCCTTTGGCGAAACGAGGAACTGCCCCCCTCATGATGTGGTTGTCTCGACTTCCCTGATGGACGCTCCGGCCTTCTGCAGAAGGCCGGAGCGTCGTTTCTCCCGCAGGCGGTAGCTGTCGCCGCGGATGGTGATCACGGTGGAATGGTGCAGCAGGCGGTCCAGGATGGCGGTGGCCACCACCGGGTCGCCGAAGACCTCGCCCCATTCTCCGACCGAGCGATTGGAGGTCAGCAGGATCGAGCCGCGCTCGTAGCGCCTTGAGACGAGCTGGAAAAACAGATGCGCGGCGTTGGCTTCGAACGGCAGATAGCCCAGTTCGTCGATGATCAGCAGCTTCGGTCGCGATAGGAGCGCCAGTTGCTTGTCCAGCGCGCCGTCCGCATGCGCCTTGGCCAGCATGGCGACCAATGTCGCGGCGGTGACGAACTGCACGCTGTAGTTTCGCCGGATCGCCTCGCGCCCGAGCGCCACGGCCAGATGCGTCTTCCCCGTTCCCGGCGGCCCCAGCAGCAAGATCGTATCGCCGTGCGCGACCCAGCGGCACTCGGCCAGATCGCGGACCTGCCGGGGATCGAGGGACGGCTGGGCGTCGAACTCAAAGCCGTCGAGTTCCCGCACGAACGGGAACTGCGCCATCTTGCTCGCCATGGCGATGCGGCGCTCGTCGCGTCGCGCGATCTCGCGCCCGACCAGGAATGCCAGTGCCTCGCGTAACGTCATGTCCGAGCGCGCCGCCTCGTCGAGCAGCGTGTCCAGCTGGTCGCGGATCGCCGTCAGCTTGAGCCGGTCCAGCATCCCGACCAGGGCCTCATGATCCATGCCCGCCATCACCAGGTCCCTCCCGCGACAGCCTCATATTCGGCCAGCGGCCGGAGCAGGTCGGGCAATGGGGACGGTAATCCTGCACGCGGCGGGCGCGCCTCGGCCGGTCCGCCAACCAGGCCGGCGAGATGGGACCGATCGACGATCCGCTGCCGGCGTCCCGCGCAAAGCGAATGATCCGCCACGACCTGCCCGGCATGACGCACGACGACGCGCCCGCCCAGCACCACGACCTGCACGCTCCCGCCGCCACGGCCGGACCTTCAACTCGACCGAGCGAAGCCCAATGACGATCCCGTGCTCGCTCGCCAGTTCCTGGCGGATCACGTCGGCATTGCCGTCGTGCCGGAAAAACCCCTCCCGAAGCCAGTCGTCCAGACCGTCGAACGCCGACCGCCGCTCAGGCTGCCGATACGCGATCGCCCTCCTCTCACTTCGCCTGACATCAAAAGCCGATCGTGGTAGTGCTGGGTTCCCTGGCGGCTGACGCTCGCGTCCTCGGATGATATTGTATTCTGATGCGGCATGAGATCACCGACATCACGTTGGACACAGCGACACAGACCGAACGGATGGGGCAGGCGGGCCTAGCCTATGCCCGACAAGGCCGGGTATCCGCCCTGAAGGCCAACTTGGCGGACGGCACGATCACGGCGCGTGTCGCCGGCAGCGCGCGCACCCCGTACGACGTGTCGATCCGCTTTACAGGCCGAGAAACCATTACATCGAAATGCAGTTGCCCGATCGGCACCGGATGCAAGCACGTCGCCGCGACACTATTCGCAGCTATGAAAGCACCGCAGGCCGAAGGGCCTCCGAACGCCCTTCCAGCGCTCCGGTCCGCCACTCCTGTGCCGACACGACAAAATACGGTCCTTCCCGCCGACGTGGCACATTGGTTCGAGACGATGCGCCCACTCCTGGAGCCGCAACGACCCACCGCTGGAAATCCCACCGTCCTTTACATCGTCCAGCCGCTCGGCGGCGAGCGAGGAAAGAAGCCCGGCAAGAACGCGTCCGCCGATACCCCCCAAGCCCGGCAGAAGAAACTGGCCGTATCGGCGCGACTCGTACAATTGAACCCGAACGGCGAACCTTCTCGGGGAGAAGGCACGATATTGACGCTCTGGCAGATCGATCAGCTTACGCAAGACCGCGCGGCTTCCGACGGCATCACCGCCACGGACCGGGCATTGGTGCAGCAAATGCATACCCGTCCGTTCAATGTCGACATGGATGGCGGCCTGGCGTTGGCCGGCGGTTACGCTATTCTGTTACGCCTGATCGCGACTGGGCGCGCGCGGTGGGGATCGGTGCATGGACCGACAATGCTGCTGCTCGAACCGGTCCCGGCGCGCCCCGTCTGGAAACACGATGGGGAGGGCCGGGCCTGTATCGGCCTTGCCGCCGATGGACTATCGGCGGACACAATCACTGGTCTGGTCGCGCCACCCGTCCTGATCGACCCGACAAGCGGCGCGGTACATCCGGTCGAATTCGGGCTTTCGTCCGCGCTGGCCGGGCAGATTCTCCGCCTGCCGCCCATCGCGCCTGGCGACGTGGCGGACGTCGCACGACAATGGCATGCACTCGCGCCGGCCATGATACCGCCGCCGCCACCACCGGAGATCCACGAGCGCCGCGATATCGTCCCGGTACCGACCGTGCTGATCACCATGGACAAGGTAAAACTCCGGAACGCGCGCCGGGGTTATTATCATACATCTGCGCAGAAAGTGGATTGCGCCGTCTCGCGTTTGTCCTTCGCGTATCGCGACACAATCGTCGACGCGCGTACGGCGGGCCATGCCCTGCTCGTTCGGGAAGATGATCGGTTCCTGCGCATCATGCGAGACGACACCGCGGAACAAAAGGCGGAGGAACGTCTGCTCGAGTTTGGCCTCCTGCCGCTCGATACGTTCGAAGGCGCCCTGCCTTCAGAAAAGCAGCAATGGGATTTCGCACCTGCCGTTCCAGCCACCGCCTCCGATTTCGCCTCTTTCGTCATTCGCGACATCGCCATCCTCCGAAAGGCCGGCTGGAAGGTCGAGACCGCGAGAAATTTCCCTCTCAAACTGGCTGAGATTGCCCCAGAGAAGATCGAAGCCGATCTCGTTCCCTCAGGGATCGATTGGTTCGATATGCGGCTCGGTGCCAATGTTGACGGCAAACGGATCGACCTGGTTCCTGCTTTGCGCCGGATGCTGGCCCGGATGGACGCGGAGGAGGTCATGGCATTTCTTGAAACCGACGACCCGCCGCCGGACATAATCGTCCCGATCCCTCTGGACGACGGGCGCGTCGCACCCGTCGAACTCGCGAAGCTCCTGCCCATCCTGCGTGCACTGCTCCTGCTGTCGACCACCGACAACAGTGCCGGCAAACCGGGAGTGGCAAGCCACGATCTTGGACTTCTGGCGGCGTTGGACCAGACACTCGGCACGCTCCGTGGCGCGGAGATGCTCCGAAAGCTGGCACGTGAACTCACATCGCTGCGGTTTCCGCCGACACCGCTGCCGCCCGGATTCTTGGCGACCCTGCGGCCCTATCAGCAAACCGGGCTTGACTGGCTGGAGGCTCTTGCGCGTGGCGGTTTGGGTGGCTTGCTGGCCGATGATATGGGGCTTGGCAAGACGGTCCAGGCTCTCGCGCATATCGCTGTACGACGGTGCGAAACGCCGGACGCGCCGCCGGTTCTGGTCGTGGCCCCGACCTCCGTTCTCCCGAACTGGCAGGCTGAAATCGCGCGCTTTGCGCCGACACTGAGCATCCTCATCTTGCATGGTGCGGAGCGTCACGGCCTGCACGCCGAGATCGCGAGCCACGATATCGTGCTCACCACCTATCCGCTGCTGATCCGTGACCGGGACGCATTGACACCGGAACCGTTCAGCCTCGTGGTGTTCGACGAGGCACACACGCTGAAAAACCCGGCTACCAACGGCCATGCGACCGCCCGCGCTCTCAAGGCCGAGCGCCGTCTTGCCTTGACTGGGACGCCGATCGAGAACCGCCTGACGGATGCCTGGGCGTTGTTCGACCTGATTGCACCTGGCCTTCTCGGCACGACGAAATCGTTCGGGAAACAGTTCCGCACGCCCATCGAGAAACACGGCGATCCGGAAATCCGTGCCCGACTGGCGCGTACCCTTCGTCCGTTCCTGCTGCGCCGGACCAAGGATCTGGTGGCGCCTGATCTGCCACGAAAATCCGTCCTGTCCGTCGCCATCGAACTCGAACCGGCGCAAAGGGCACTGCATGAAAGCCAGCGCCTGCTCATGCAAAAACAGGTCCGGGAGGAGATCGAACGGGTCGGATTGATGCGCGCTCAGATCGTCGTGCTCACGGCGCTGACCCGGTTGCGACAGGTCTGTTGTGACCCCCGTCTGCTCGGCGAGAAAGCCATTACGCGAAAAGGAGGCCAGCCGGCGCCCTCGGCGAAGCTCACGCGGCTTTTGGAGATGCTGGGCGACATGCTGACGCAAGGTCGCCGGATCATCGTGTTCAGCCAGTTCACCACCATGCTCGATCTCATCAAACCTGCTCTCGCGCGCATGGACATCGCATGGACCGAATTGACGGGTTCGACAAAAGACCGCCGCACGCCGGTCAATCGGTTCCAGTCGGGCGAAGTACCTCTGATCCTCGTCAGCCTCAAGGCGGGGGGCACCGGCCTCAATCTCACGGCGGCCGACACCGTGATCCTCTACGACCCATGGTGGAATCCGGCGATCGAGGCCCAGGCCATCGATCGCGCGCATCGGCTAGGGCAGACAAAAAAGGTCTTCGTCTATCGCCTGATCGCGCGAGACACGATCGAGGAGAAAATCCTGATCCTTCAAGAGCGCAAAGCGGCGTTCGCGGAAGCGTTGTGGTCCGAAAATGCCGCGACCCCGGCCGCGCTCAGTGAGGACGACATTGCGTTTCTCCTAGGATGAAGCAGGCAGCGCAGTGTTTGACAGCATCAGAAAAGCAATAGAACTCCTGAAATGTAACTGCTCACGGGGTTGGCAGCGAAGGGCTTGCGGAAGGTGCTGGAATTTGATTCACCCTACGAATGGCACCGCCCTGTTAATTTTCACTGAGATATGGGTTCTTCCGCACTTTTCGTGATGATATTTTGATTATGCGGGCTGGAGGACACGAGCTCTGAGGAGTTCGAAACCTGCTCTTCCGAACATGGTGCGCTTGATCATTTTCAGTCGGCTGATCTGTCCTTCAACCGGGCTGGTTGTCCATGGTGTGACGAGAGACGCTTCAATTGTAGGGTCTGGAGAGATCATTTCACTGTTGCGAGAGCCTGGTCGAGACGATAATTGCTATGTCGGATTCGTTCGCTTGCTGGATCAAAGGCGGCTTCGATCTCCTCGCGTAGCGGTGTTCGATCCATCAATGCGATGACGCGATCGATCGGTGATGCGCCAGCCAACGCGGTATGGGGACGATTTGTTAATTTTCACTGAGATCTGGGTTCATCCGCACTTTGCGTGCATGACACGGGCGCGGAGGAGTTTGAAGCCTGCCCGACCGAACATGGTGCGCTTGATCATCTTGAGGCGGCTGATCTGCCCTTCGACGGGACTGGTGGTCCAGGGGTGGTGCAGTGCGGCCTGAACGGCGGAAAGGTCTCGCCGCAGGCCAGTTACAAAACGGGATAGAGGCGTTCTTTCCCCCGCTTCGAGAAGGGTTTCCAGGGGTGCCTGTGATTTTCTGGTAAAGAGATCCTGCATGTCTCTTACCCAGACCGTGGCTTGCGCCAGCACCGGCGCGGCCGTCATCAGGCGCTGGATAAACAGGACGTCCATATCTGACCGGTTGCTAGTTTCGGTCGTGAGCATCCGAGCCAGGTTTCTACCCATGGGCACGGGTTTGATCGGCACCGGATGAGATGCACCTGCCGTGGATCGTCTCGACAAGACCCAGTCCCGGACGCTTCCATATCGACCGGAGAACCCCATGGCGGTGATTTCACGATGCAGACGGGCGGCATTGTGACATCCTTCCTTCAGGCGTCGATCGAGAAAGGTGGCGTAGGGGGTCATGATGCCGGGCCGAAAAATGCGACGCTGCCACGTCGAGGGGTGACCCTGTCGCAACCACCGCCGGACGGTCTTGCGTTCCGCGCCAATTGTCTGTGCGATACGGCTGATCGTCTGTCCCTTCGCCCGCATGGCGGCCGCCTGCCGGTATTGCTCTTCACGCTGTCCCTGACGGGCCTGACTGGACGCAACGGGCCCAGTCTCGCCCGGATCGCTCACCATTCCTGCGTCGACCGGCTGTCCGACCGGGGAGACCTCATTCGTGATATCGGCCATGATGCGCCTGGCCAGAGCGGCGTGCCGGTCGACGACGGTCAGGAACGCATCATGAAGATTGCGGATCAGATGCCAGCGATCTGCGACCTGAATGGCGGCCGGGGCGCCCTGCCGAATGCCGTCGGCATAAGCCCCTGCGCGATCACGGGCGACAATCTCGATACCGGGATGATCGCGGAGCCACGCCGCGAGAGTGTCCCCCTGCCGGTCGGCCAGAAGATCGACCACCCTGTTTCGTTCGAGGTCCACGAGAATGGTGCCATAGTGTCGGCCACGCCGCCAGGCCCAGTCGTCGACACCGAGCACGCGGGGCGTTTCAGGCCGGCCGGCGACCGCTGCCATCCTGACGATGCGCCGTATCAGCGTGTCGGCGCTGATGGGACAGCACAGGCGCGCCGCCATACGGGCACCTGCACTCCCGCCCAGCGCGTGGGCTACGTAGGTGTGGAGGTCCGCCAGCCGACACGTCTGCCGCGCGTAGGGAGTCGCGAATTCCCCCAATGGTTCGACGAAGGTTCGGCGCTGACATCCTTTGTCGGTGCAACGAAAACGTCGCACCGTCATCGACAGGGAAACACGGCGTCCATGCGCCGGCATGTCAGCAAGCTTGCGAACATAATGGCTGTGACGTCGATGCGACACTGTCCCACAATCGGGACAGGCTGCTCCATGACAACGGGATTTCGTGTAACCGGCCGCTCAAGACCGCATGATCACGCGGCCTGTTTTTGAAGTTCTGCCATGGGATGCCAATTCCACGGCAACAATTCATGGAGACGGTTGACCTTGTGGTCGTTG
>NZ_JABEQJ010000039.1 GCF_014174255.1 Gluconacetobacter sacchari | reverse complement strand
ACTCTGTCTGCATCGGGTCTCTGGCCTCGCTCGCGGATTTTGCTTTTCCAACAAGAACTTTCGCCGATTTCAGAGCCCGATGCACCTTCCCGTGTGAGATTTCCGGGCTAGACATGAAACAATTCCGTATCAATTTTGCAAAATTCAGCACCAAAAGTATTAGACATTCCTTGGAGCGGCCAGGTTCGAGATGCGGAAATCAGCCAGACCGAACTGCTATTTTTTATTTTTTCTCTTCGCCCATTCACCAAATCACGACCGCCCGATCGAATTACCACTTTATTGGAGGTCTCTGCGGACCATAGTCATTCTGGCCCGCATCTCACCTTCCTCTGGGTCTGCGCGGGCCGCTAACCAATAGGGTCCGCGCCCTATTCGCTTTGACAAATGCGGCAGCCGGCGCTGCCGCCTGATGAAGAGCATACGGAAGTTCCATAGAGCGTCAGGGAAGGATCGTAACGTGCGAGAAGGAACGTCTTCGCCCGAACGCCGTGTTCTGAGGCGATCGGAGGTCGAAATCAAAACCGGTTTCAAGCGAGCGCATATCTACAAGCTCATGAAGGCCGGCACCTTCCCCAGGCCCATCCGCATCGGCATCCGTGCCGTCGGCTGGGACTCGGATGAAATCGATCGCTGGATCGTCGCACGCCTCAAGGAACGATCCTGACCCTGCTCCCCCCGTCTTCATCAGGAGCATGTCATGTACAGTATCTGCATCGTATCGACCAAAGGTGGCGTGGGCAAGACAACCATGGCGGCCAATCTCGGCGGTTTCGCCGCCGATGCCGGCCTGCGCGTTCTGTTGCTCGACCTCGACGCACAGCCCACTCTCTCGTCTTACTATGCGCTCGATCACCGCGCGCCAGCTGGTGTGTATGAACTGCTGGCCCACAACGAGTCCGATCTGGCAACGCTCGTTTCCCACACGGTGATTTCGCGCCTTGACGTGATCCTCTCCAACGATCCGCAGCACCAGCTGGGCACGCTGCTGCTGCATGCGCCCGACGGTCGCCTGAGATTGCGCAACCTGCTCCCGATTTTTCGGCCGCATTATGACCTGCTGCTGATCGACACCCAGGGCGCACGCAGCGTCGTGCTGGAAATGGCGCTGCTGGCTTCCGATCTGGCGATGTCCCCGGTGACGCCGGAAATCCTCGCGGCGCGCGAGTTGCGCCGCGGCACGCTGCAACTGGTCTCCGACCTGGCTCCGTTTCGCCGTCTCGGGATCGAACCGCCGCCGCTGCATCTCCTGATCAACCGCGTGCCCGCGATCTCCTCCACGGCCCGTCTCGTCGGAGATGGATTACGGCTCATTTTCCCTGACGATCCCGAAGCCGCGATCCATCTGATGGAGGCCCAGATGCCTTCCATCGAATCCATCGCCCGTGCGGCCACGCAGGGCTTGCCGGCGCACCGGGTCGAACACCGGCGGCCGTCCGGGCGGCTTGCCCCTTCCGCGCTGGAGGCCATGCGCGATGTCGCAACGGAGCTGTGCCCGCAATGGCGGGACCGCTTCGCCCAGGTCAACGGCAAGATACGAGGGGGGAGCGTCAATGTCGAACGCGCGTGAACTCGCCCGAGGCCATAAACGGCTGCTGCCTCTGATCGAATACGCGCTGAGCGCGGGCTGGAGCGTCCATCGCACGGCCGGGGGACACCTGAAATTCGTCAAGGAGGGGCTGCCCCCGATCTACACCAGCACGACCGCCAGCGATCATCGTGCCGGCCGGAACGCGCGTGCGATGCTGCGCCGCGTGCAACGCCATGCCACCGCCGATCGGAAGGGAGCACGCGGTCATGGCTGATCTCTCCCCCCAGGATATGGCCGCGCGCCTGGTGAACGACGGCTTCCATCATACCGGGCAAGCCGCCGAGCGCCTGAGCGACCCCGTGGCGGATACCCCGATGGTGGTGACGCTCGACCAGCTTCGGTCCTATGAACTCGACCCGCGCATCACCCGCAATCCGCTCTACGACGACATCAAGGCTTCCATTCGCGAGCGCGGCCTCGATGCGCCGCCACCGATCACCCGTCGGCCAGGCACCGACCATTACATCATCCGCAATGGCGGAAATACGCGCCTCGCCATTCTCCGCGACCTGTGGGCCGAGACTCGCGACGAGCGATTCTACCGAATTTCCTGCCTCTTCCGGCCCTGGCCCCAGCGCGGGGAGATCCTCGCCCTGACCGGCCACCTCGCGGAAAACGAGCTGCATGGTGGCCTGACCTTCATCGAACGGGCGCTCGGCGTCGCCAAGGCGCGCGAATTGTATGAAACGGAGACGGGCAAGACACTGACGCAATCGGATCTCGCGCGGCGTCTCCGGGCCGATGGCTATCCTGTTCCGCAACCGCATATCAGCCGCATGCAGGAGGCGATCCAGTACCTTCTGCCCGCTATTCCAAACGTCCTCTATGCCGGGCTGGGTCGCCACCAGATCGAGCAACTGACCGCCTTGCGCCGGTCCGCCGCCCGGACATGGGAGAGCCGAACGACGACCACCCCCGACAACGCCGATTTTCCAACCCTGTTCCAGGACGTGCTTGCAGGCTTCGACGCGGACCCCGGCCAGTTCTCGACGCAGCACGTGCAGGACGAGCTGGTGGGTCAGATGGCGGATCTGTTGGGCGAGAATTACGACACGCTCGCCCTTGAGATCGTCGATTCCGACCGGCGCTGGCAGGCGCTCGCGGCCGAAGCGCCGACGCCTTCCCAGCCACCGGCATCCGCGCCGTCGGAACAACAGTCGGTCCAGTCGAAAGTACCTTCGCAGCCGCCCCCTGCCGAGCGCGCCGACGTCATGCATGCAGCGGAGCCTCCACCGACGTACATCGTGGACGACACGCCCATCGATGCCACGCCAGTCGCACGGATTGAGGCCCATGTGGTCTCGACCGTGCCGGGCAGTGATCGGCTCGACGCCATTCAGCGTCTGGTTGCCGGACACACGGGTGAAGCCCTCCATGATTTCGGAGACGCAGTCCTGCACGCCATTCCCGTTCGTGCCGGTGGCCTCTATCCGATTTCAGACGTCTGGCACATCGAACCCGAACTGGACACGCCGGAGCATCTTCGTCTGCATATCGCGCAGTTCGCCCGTGAAATCGCGCATGAAGCGGGTCTCGATGACGACAGCGTAACCGAAGACGACACGGGCCTCGGTTTCGCGTGCCCGTTCGCCCCACAAATGGTAGCGTCCGACGATGCACCGGCCATGGCGCAGATTGTGCTGGCTCTGTTGCGGATGCTGAGCGGTTCGCCGGTTTCACCGTCGGGTCCGGCGGGCCTGCCCGGCGATCTCCGCTCCCTCCTGATCGGCTCGGACACGCCCGAAGAAAGCTTCTTGCGGCTGAGCGACGCCGGACTGGTCAAGCTCTTCCGCCTGATCCGGCTGGGACGCCGCCTGATGGACATCGACGCGCAACCGAATTCGGGCGACGCCGCCATGCCCGGATTGTAGGGACAGGCTGCGATGTCCGGTCCCCATCCCCTCAATCAGGCGGTGATCGCCCAGGCATTGCACGATCTACGCAACGGCCAGTTGCGGCGGGCGCGCTCGATGGGGTTCGATGCCCAGGATCTGGACGCCCTGAAGAACCCGGCGATGGCCAGCATTCTCGCCAACGCCGCGATATGCTGGTGCGCGGTGACGATCAACCGCGAGGAACTGCGACGTCTGCTGCAGCAGGTGGACAACGTCGCCCGGGAGGTCGAGGAGATCGACCGACTGCTCCGCCTTGGCGCCAGCACTGAACTGATCACCCGCTTCTACGGGCTGACGCATCAGGAAATCGCGCTGCGACGCGCCGTCATCGGATTGCCGAAGCGTAAGGGCCGCCATCCCGTCCTGACCGAAGAGCAGGACGCGACATTATGGGAAACCTGGAGTGCCGCCGTGAAGGCGCGCGACATCCCGCTGCAGGACGAGACGGCGATGTTCGCGCTGGCCGCCGACCTCGCCGAAAGCACCGGCCTGCCATTATCCGTCGTCTGGAGCGCCATTCGTGGATGGATCGATGAAGGCCAGATCTAACCATGACCCGTTCACGACCGCCACGCGGTCCCGCAATGCTGGGCGCCCTGTTCGACGACGCCCTGCACCGCATGCAGGCCGAGCGAGCACACGACACAGCCCGGCCTGCCACCGCGCGCACTGACGGCCTCCTCTTCTCGGGCAACCGCCATGACGCCGTGCCGCGCGGTCTTATTCTTGACCGCCGCCTGACGCCGCTGGAACGCAATGCCTGGCAGGTTTTCCGCCTGCTGCTCAATGACGATGGCGTCACGGCGTTTCCGAGCTACGACGAGCTTGCTCCCTTTCTCGCCTCCATGCCTGGCGCCGGGCGCGCCTCCCACGAAACTGTCGCCCGTGCCCTGACGGCCATGCGCCTGACCCGCTGGATCAGCCTGGCGCGCCGCCGCCGCGATCCGGTGTCCGGTCGCGTCCTCGGCAATCTCTATGTCCTGCACGACGAACCTCTCACCCCTTACGAGGGGATTCAGCTCGACATGGACTATTTGGATCTGGTCGGCCGGGCGCTCACGCACGCCAGCGTGTCGCTGCAACGGATCGGCATGCTGGTGCTGAAGGAAATCACCGAAGACGACGCTCTGAGGCATCAGATCCTGCCCACGCGTCTGCGCACGATCGCGCAACGGCTGTCGGCACAGGATGGACTGCTCTCCGCAAGTTATCCACAGGCTGTGGGTAATCCTGATTCCGAAGAGGGTCGAGCGCACCGTCTTCGGAATCGGCGGCGCCCTTCTTCGGATTCCGAAGTCGGTCCAGACTCCGCGGAAAACGGCTCTCTTCGGAATCCGAAGACGGACCGTACTGTACGTAAAGAAGACAATAAAAAAATACATACTGTACGGCCTGTACATCGCGCGCGCGGTGCGCTGACACCGCCGGAACGCTTCATGACGCTCACCCCTGAGCAACAGGCCGGCGTCCTGGCGGCCTTGCAGGCGATCGACAGCGCGCTGCATCAGCCCATCCTCGACGAATGGGACGCCCGCTGCGACAGCACGCCGATCCGCAATCCTGCCGGGTATCTGTTCGGGATCGTGCAGAAGGCGCTACGCGGAGAATTTCGCGCCTGGGCCGGACAGCGGGATTCAAACGATTAAGCCCACACCGCTTGCGACGTATCGGTCATATCTGGGAGGAAAAGTCACTCAATTTGTCATATATGACCTAAATTGTAAGCGCCGCCTGCATCTGGTCACTCGCGAAAGCCGGCTCATAGTGGCGCGCCTGTGCGCCCCAGACACCAACCTCACGGAAGGCTTCCCGCCACCCGTCCGAGATGCGCTGCGCCATCGCACGGATCGCCTGCCGCGCCTCCGGCTCGGGGATCTCGAAGAACGCGCACGCCTCCAGCGCCAGATCGATCGACCGATCATGAGGGCCACCCTCAAGGATCGCCGTCTCAAGATGCGGGTTGCGATCCGGCGCCGGGTTCACATCGAACACCGGTGACAGACGCCATTGGCCGGCCCCCACATAGAGGAAACCGTGGTTTTTCAGGTGATCATCCTTGTTCGACACGAGGATCGTGAAGATCAGACGCCGGTAGAGTTCGCGGAAGTCCGCCATGGGGTCCGATGACGAGGCCCGCATGAAATCGACGATCTCGGTGTAGGAGCCCAGCTCCGCTCCGGTCTTGCCCAGAGCTGTACGCGCCGAGATGTAGGGAATCCGGCTCGTCCCGCGCCGATCGAAGCGCTGGATCAACGCTACGGGGAACGGCGTGTCCGCCAGTTCCAGTCGCGTCGCAGGCGTGCGGATGCCGCAGGCTTCCGCCAGACGAAGCGTGGCGACCTCGACACGCTCGACGGGCTGCTGATCGTGAACCGAGGTGAACTTCGCCAGCCAGAGTACATCGCCATCCCTGACATTGGCCTTGGGACGGGCGCCACCGGAGCCGCCCGCGCCCGCCAGCGCCTGCATCTGTTCGGCCGAAATGTCCTCGCCTTGCTCATAGGCTCGGGCGATCGCCGTGATGGCTTCCAGATCGACCAGGCGGGGGACGGAGTCCGTCGCCTTGCCGCGAATGATCGCGCCCTCGCTGTCCAGAAACCGCATCGCGCCCTGCCGGCAGACATCGTCGGCAAGCGTCAGATACTGGAACTCGTTGAGGCCATTGCCGTAGGCGCGTTCCAGCAACCTGCGCCCCCAACTGTCCGGAGCGGCGTCAGCAAAAGCACCGGGCAAAGCGTCACGCATATGTCCCGACTGGCCCGACCGGTGAAACGGCCCTCCCTCGAGCGACAGATCCGGCTCCATGGCGAAGGCGCGGGAGTTCTCGATCCAGGCGGCATCGTAGGCGAAGGTCGAAAACTGCCGCGGCCCGGCATGCGTGAAACGTAGCTGACCAACCGGCGTCAGGCTCTCTCCGAGGGCAACCTGGGCAAGGAACTCAGCCATCAGAACGATGCCCCTTCAGGGTCCACGACGTCCTGCTGATCCTGCTGTCCAGCCGGTTGCGCCTTCTGCCTGCGGAGCCGCGCCGCAAACGAACGTCCGCGACGCGGTCCGTGTTCCGTCGTCAGCGCCAGCCCCAGCTCGTCCTTGCGAATGTCGATCAGGTCCGCCAGACGCTCCAGAAGACCCAGCACGACCAGCACGTCGGCCAGTGTCCCGATGGCGACGCCCGGATCGCCCCGTTCGAGGCGGCCAATGGAACTCGGCGAGGTTCCGGCGCGCGCCGCGAGATCCGCCACAGCGATCCCGCGCCGCAGACGCGCCTGCCGCACATCGCGTCCCAGCCGCTCAAGCGCCGGCTTTACCTTGGGCGATCCCATCGTATTTGTCCGTATATGACCAGTTAGATGTCTTAACACGTCATATATGAATGATTCCATTTCAGTTCAAGGACAGCGGAACCATTGCAAGACCCTGCTGGGCATCTGTTCGGGATCATGCAAGCCCTGCGTGGCGCGTTCCGCGCCTGGGCTGGGCAGGAGAGTCCGACAACCGGACCGGGCCGGAGCCACCGCTCACCCCTGAGAATGACCCCGTTGCCCGCTCGCCTCTGTCCCGCCGTCCCCACGGGCACGATGACGTGTCCGGGGCAAATTATACCCAGGGTATAACGTCACAGACAGCCTTCCGACGACGGTTCCGGCCCCCACGCATGTCGCGCCGCGTCATGGTCTGCACGCCGACCGGCCCGTCAGAGCGGCCGGCATCAAGTCCGGCAGCGTCATCTATACCCTGGGTATAATGCAACCGACGGCCTTCCAGAACCGGCTCACGCCTACGGTCGTAGCAAACCCATGCGCCGTCCCCACCCGGCGGAATTACCGCCTCCAGCATTTATACCCCGGGTATAGCGCGACACGCAGCCTTCCGGGCGCGTCACGCCGCAACGGGCTGACGGTCTATCCGGCCGGGCGCCGATGCGGTTTGGCGACTGACGGCCTTCCCGACCACCCGGATGGTGGCGCCTTCCCCCTATTGCGAGGCGGTGCTGATGGCCAGTCCCACGGAAACCCTGCAACTGAATCTCGGCTCCCTGCGGAGCACGATGTCGCTGACATTGCATACCCACCACGCGTCGCGGATCTGGCACGGTCGCGCCGCGGCCGATGGTAAGGCGGCCATTGTCGGCCTCAACGGCTATGTCGCCGTCATGAACCGGATGAAACGTGGCGCCGAACAGGACGATCCGTACAGCGACTGGTGGATGCTGCGCATCGAAGAGAAGCTGAACACCACCCGGGACCAGCTCCAGACGCTCCGCGAACAGGTCGATCAGGCTCTGGCAGGGCTTCCGTCCGCCCTGAGCGTCGGCGAGAATCTGAATGTCCAGCCGGTCAAGCTGCCGCTTTTCATCTCCTCGCAACTCGGTTTCATGGCGCTCTACCTGCTGGCCGATTACGATGAGCTGGCCCGGAAACTGATCCTCGCCCATCACACGGCGCTGATCGACCGCTCCACCCTGGAGCGCTGGCTCAACGAGGGCGCGCATGCGCTGCGCAGCCTGTTCAGCCTGGCCCAGCAATATCGCTATTCGGGCTGCACGCGCGACGATTTCGCCTCGAAGAATGCCGCAGGGCGCGCGGCGATCGAGAAATTCGGCGAACTGCCGCAGGATGTGCTGGAAGGCACGCGCCGCTCGCGTTTCGCACCGCCCATCTCCCGACGATCGCCCGTGACCTCGGCTTCTGCGCGTAGCACCTCCGAGACTGAGCCAACGCCTGTGGAATCGGTGGACGCATCTCTGGATACGGCCGGCGAGACGCCAGGCGACACGACCGCGGCCGCCGATGAGGAAGGTGCGCCAGAATGACCGACCGGCCTCATTTCACCCCGCTGGAACACACGGACTTCCAGCGTCTGGAACACGCGGCCTACCTAAAAGGCCTTTTACAACCTTTTAAAGGTAAGGGGTTGGAGACCTGGGCCAGCCAATGCTCAGCCCTTCGGGACGACCTCATCGGACTGGCGCAGCGACGGATCCTGGCGCAGGCGGACCGTTACCCGTTTGCGCTGCTCGGCGTGCAACTGGCCCAGCAACCCACTGGCGCAGGCACGACCTTTCTGCGCTGGCGCAACCGCGACCGTTCGAAGATGGGGGTCGCGCTGTGGCAGGCCCTTATGGCTGACCCAACGACGCCTGCCTCCCTGCTGGACGATCTCCATGCGATGGAGAGCCAGCGGATCACCCTGAACATGCAGATCAGCCTACTGCATACACTCGCGCGCCAGGCCCGGGACTGCGCCGACAAGCTGGCCGAGGCGGACGCGGTTCGGGCGCATCGGGCGGAACTCCTGGATGCGAGGGCGGTAACATGACCAGCACCCCGGCCTCCGTTTGGCTCGACCGCACCCATGTCGGTGATTGCCGTGTGTTGCTGCGCCAGATGGCTGACGACGGTGTCCGCGTGAACATGTGCGTGACGAGTCCGCCCTATTTCGGGCTCCGCCGCTACCTGCCACCCGATCATCCGGACCAGGCCGCCGAAATCGGCACCGAAAACACTCCGGACGCCTTCATCACCAGCCTTGTAGGCGTCTTTCGCGAAGTCGGCCGGCTCATGGCCGACGACGGCACCCTCTGGCTCAATATCGGCGACAGCTACGCGGGAACCGGGAAATCGGGCGGCGGCAGGCAGGGCCAGCGGTGGCAAGCGATGGGCACGACGGCAACGGGACCGCGCGGCGGCCACTGGTCCCCCGCGCCACACGGGCTCAAAGGCAAGGATCTGATCGGCATACCATGGATGCTGGCGTTCGCGCTCCGCAACGACGGCTGGTATCTGCGTCAGGACATCATCTGGGCCAAGCCCAACCCGATGCCGGAGAGCGTGACCGATCGCTGCACCCGGGCGCACGAATATCTGTTCCTGCTCAGTAAATCGCGACGGTATTATTTCGACCGGGGCGCCATCAGCGAGCCCTCGTCCGATCCCCGCGCTCCAGGCAATCTCCGGCCGGTGCGCCAGCCTCCGGGCGAACGCTCCTCCGGCCCGAATGGCAGCATCCGCGGTCGCCTGCATCAGATCGGTGCGCGCGGACACCACAACCGGCGCGACGTCTGGACCATCGCGACCCAGCCCTCCACAAGCGACCATTTCGCGGTGTTTCCCGACGCGCTCGTCACGCCCTGCGTTCTGGCCGGTTCGCGCATCGGCGGTATCGTTCTCGATCCATTCATGGGCAGCGGACGCACGGCCACTGCTGCAACCCGGCTCAGACGACGGTTCATCGGCTGTGAGCTGAACCCGTCGTTCCTCGACCTCCACAACGAGCAGTCCCCCCAAGGGGCCAGCGCCAGCATCACGGAGACAGCATCATGAGCACCCATTTCAGCGGCGAGGGCAATATCGGCTCCGCGCCCGAATATCGCGAATTCGCCAACGGCAACGACGAACCGCGCCGCCTGCTGCGCCTGAACGTCTATTTCGACAATCCGGTGCCGAAAAAGGACGGCACCTACGAAGATCGCGGTGGCTTCTGGGCACCGGTCGAACTCTGGCATCGTGACGCCGAACGCTGGCAGACGCTCTACCAGAAGGGGATGCGCGTGCTGGTCGAGGGGCGCACCGTGCGGGATGAATGGGAAGATGCCGAGGAGAATGAACGGGTTACCTTCAAGGTTGAAGCCCGCCGCGTCGGCATTCTGCCCTATCGCATTGAGGCCGTGACGCTCGGTGCAAAGCCTGTGACGGAACGGTAGGCGTGTTCACAGGGGTGGCTGCGCCAACGCACGGCCGCCCCTGTCACGCCGCGCCACCCTCAATCCTGCCAATCCTCGACCTGGATCTGCGCCACGCGCTGAAATTCGCGGACATTATGGGTAATCAGGATCAGACCGCGTGCCCATGCCTGTCCGGCGATCAGCACGTCGAGAGGACCGATGGGCGTCCCGGCCTGCGCCAGAAGCGCGCGCAATTCGCCCGCGCGCAGGGAGTCCTCCCGATCGAACTCCAGCACCGCGAAGCGCAGGGCGTCCACGCGGGCGAGGTTCTCCGCCCGTCGACTCCCCTTATAGGCTCCATAATAAAGCTCATGCGTCACGATCGCGGACAGGCCGAAATCGGAAGGCGTATGCTGGTGCAGCCGGGAGAGAAACCCCGGATGGCCTTTCAGCAACGCGATCACGGCGTTGCTGTCGAGCAGATATTTCACCGAAAGAAATCCAGTTCGGGCCGGTCCTGCTGCGCGACGGGCTCCGTCACAGCCCGCTCGAATTCCTCATCGACGGGGCCTGTGACCTCCTTCAGCCAAGCCCAGTCTTGAGCGACCGGCTCAAGAATGATCGACGCCCCATGACGGCGAATCCGGACCTCATCGGCGTCGAGACGGAACTCTTTCGGCAGGCGGACCGCCTGCGAGCGTCCCGACCAGAAAATCTTGGCGGTGTCCATGGCGAGTACTCCAGCAACCGAGTTGATATATAGCAAATGAATATATCATCGTCCCGACCCACGGGGCAAGGATTGCCGCGCCCCGCCGGATCGGCGGCCTCCCCGTCGGGCAGCGACAACGGGAAAGTGCGGCGTGCGCGTTGTTTGCTGTCGCCCGCGCGCGCACCGGGGATGATCGTGGCGGGTTGCTGGTGAGCCACCGCCCCATTCATCCGAACCCGGAGGTTTCATGCGCGTCTATCTGTGCGAGAAGCCATCTCAGGGCAAGGACATCGCCCGCGTGCTGGGCGCCCGGCAACGGGGATCAGGTTGCTATACCGGTTCGGGCATTGTCGTGACCTGGTGCATCGGTCATCTGGTCGAGGCCGCGCAGCCCGAAGCCTACGATGAGGGATACAGGCGTTGGAGGCTCGAACAACTGCCGATCATCCCCGAGCGCTGGCGTGTCGAGCCCAAACCCTCGACGGCCACGCAACTCAAAATCGTCCGGCAATGCGTAGGTCGGGCCACGGAAATCGTCATCGCCACCGACGCCGATCGCGAAGGCGAAATGATCGCGCGAGAGATCCTGGATCTCTGCGGCTATCGCGGCCCGATCCAGCGCCTGTGGCTCTCGGCGCTCAACGATGTGTCCATCCGCAAGGCGCTTGGCGCGCTCAAACCCTCGGCCGAAACCCTGCCGCTCTATTACTCCGCTCTCGCGCGCTCCCGGGCAGACTGGCTCATTGGTATGAATCTCAGCCGGCTGTTCACCCTGCTCGGTCGTCAGGCGGGCTATACGGGTGTGCTGTCCGTTGGCCGGGTCCAGACGCCAACACTCAAGCTCGTCGTCGACCGTGACCGCGAGATCACGCGTTTCGTCTCGGTTCCCTACTGGACGATCGACGCAACCCTGTCCGCCGGCACCCAGTGCTTTCTTGCTGGTTGGGTGCCCCCGGAAAATAGCACCGACGAGGCCGGTCGCTGCCTGCAACAGCCGGTCGCACAGCAGGCGGCGGAACGCATGCGTGCCGCCGGCACGGCGCGGGTCTTGTCTGTCGAAACCGAGCGCGTGCGCGAAGGCGCGCCGCTGCCCTTCGATCTTGGCACGCTTCAGGAACTCTGCTCGCGACAGCTGGGGCTCGACGTGCAGGAAACGCTGGATATCGCCCAGGCGCTCTACGAGACACACAAGGCCACGACCTACCCGCGGTCGGATTCCGGCCACCTGCCCGAGAGCATGCTGGCCGAAGTGCCGACCGTCCTCGCCAGCCTCGTCAAAACCGATCCGGGCCTGCGCCCCCTGATCGATCAGCTCGACCCTGCCCAGCGTTCCCGCGCCTGGGACGACAGCAAGGTCAGCGCCCACCATGGCATCATCCCGACGCTGGAACCCGCCGACCTGTCGGCCATGAGTGCGAAGGAGCGCGCCGTCTACGCGCTGATCCGCGCGCATTACCTGGCCCAGTTCCTGCCGCCGCACGAATATGATCGTACTACCGCGCACCTGACCTGCGCCGATCAAACCCTGCGGGCTGTCGGCAAGCAGGTCGTCGTGCAGGGCTGGCGCCAGGCCCTGGTCGAGCCGGCGCCGGTCGGAGGCGATGGTGACGACAACGCGCCCCGCAGCCAGATCCTGCCCCCCTTGCAATCCGGCGCCTCATGCCGGATCGATGCCGTCGATCTCAAAGTGCAAAAAACGCTGCCGCCCAGACCATACACGCAGGGAGAACTGGTCAAGGCGATGAAGGGCGTGGCCAAACTCGTCACCGATCCGCGCCTGAAGCAGAAGCTGAAGGACACTACCGGTATCGGCACGGAAGCGACGCGGGCCGGGATCATCAATGGTCTGGTCGGGCGTGGCTATCTGGTCAAGAAGGGACGCGCCGTCCGCGCATCCGAGGCCGCGTTCACCCTGATCGACGCGGTGCCGGCCGCCATTGTCGACCCCGCCACGACAGCCATCTGGGAACAGGCCCTCGACATGATCGAGTCCGGACAGATGACGCTGGATGATTTCATTGCGCGCCAATCCACATGGATCGCTCAGCTGGTCCAGCAATTTCGCGGCGCGACACTGACCATCGCGATGCCCTCCACGCCCGCGTGTCCGAAATGCGGCGCGCCCACCCGTCAGCGCACCGGCAAGAATGGGCCATTCTGGTCGTGCAGCACCTATCCGACCTGTGACGGGACGCTCCAGACGCAAAAGCGGGGCAGCGCCCGTAAACGCCATCCCTGAGCGCGGCGGAAACGACGACCGGGCGGCCAGAGCGACACATCCATTTCAGGATCCTGCCTGGAACGATTTGATGCCTGCGCTGCTCGCTCCCGATCGATACCAGACATCGTCAGGTTCCCCATTGAGCCATGTGCGCCCACCCGGCGGCATGGCCCAGATCCCGCAGCCCAGCGGGAGAGCCAGCGCGCCATTCCTTCCACCACGAGGCGCGCGTCCTGCGCGAGTGATCCTCGCCGCGGGTCTGGAAGGCGCCTCTCTGTTCCGGCGCATCCCTCGCCGCCCCCTTCACTATCTTCCGTTCATCGGAAGGGGTCCCCCGATCCCTGGTCGCCCGCGCATGAGGGTTCGGGAGACCTCTTCTGGTTGACGGTACTCCGTTCCGGTGCCCGCCGGGGAAAGAACGGGCTCCTTTTGTGCGCGGATGTGCGCCAGCGAATGCCGACCCCAGCCACGAAACGGGTCGGGTGCGATTGCTGCGCCGGCGAACGGCCCTGACGACAGCCCGATGCCGGACCAGCCCACGGGTGGTCCTGTTCTCGACAGCCGCGGTCCCATACGGGCCGCGGCGCCTTGCTCCTGCTTTCCCGATACCCGAACAGGAGACACCCAAAATGAACTCTGGACACAGTGCGCCGCCCGCCCTGCTTTATGGCAGCGTGTGCAGCGGCATCGAGGCCGTGACCCTCGCCTGGCAGCCGGCCGGCCTGCGACCCGCCTGGTTCGCCGAGATCGAACCCTTTCCGTGCGCGGTGCTCGCACACCATTACCCCGACGTTCCGAACCTGGGCGACATGACCACTCTCGCCCCGAAAATTCGCGACGGCAGCACGGTCGCGCCGGACATCCTGGTCGGAGGAACCCCCTGCCAGTCCTTCAGCGTCGCGGGATTCCGCCAGGGCCTGGCCGATCCGCGCGGAGCGCTCACCCTCGCCTATGTGGAGCTTGCCAATGCCATCGATCAGGTCCGCACCGAAACCCGCCGCCCGCGCTCGACGCTCGTCTGGGAAAATGTGCCCGGCGTCCTCAGCGCCCGCGACAACGCCTTCGGCCTCTTTCTGGGCCTCCTGGCCGGAGAAGACCGCGCGCTCGAGCCGCCAGGGGGAAAGTGGACATACGCGGGTCACGTGTCTGGTCCCCGCCGCCGCATCGCATGGCGTGTGCTCGACGCCCAATATTTCGGAGTCGCCCAACGACGCCGCCGCGTGTTTCTTGTGGCAAGTGGTCGAGACGACGTCGATCCCGCCGCAGTACTTTTTGAGTCCGAAGGCCTGCGCCGGGATCCTGCGCAGGGCTTCGCGCCGTGGCAAGAACCTGCCGATGCTGCTGCGCCAAGCTCTCGCGTCCCGAGTGACTATGCCCGGGTGAAGGGTCCTTATGACCCGATCACACTCTCCTTTGGCGGCGGCAATACGCGGGGCTCGATCGATGTCGCGGCCTGCCTGACCGCGGCGGCCGGCCCGAAGAACGACTTCGACGTCGAAACCTTCATGGTACAATCGGTCGCGGGCTCCATCAGCCACACGCTGAGCACGGCCAACGGCGGTAAGGGAAGCGGCGAGGACGGCACCGGAAAGGGCGTGCCCATCGTGGCCTGCCCACCCATCGCGGCGTTCGCGCAGAACACGCGCGGCGAAGTCCGCTTCGAATCCGGCCACGGCCAGATCGCGGGGGCGCTGTCCACCGGGGGCGGCAAACCGGGCCAGGGCCGCCCGATGGTGGTCAGCGTCACATTTCGCGGACGCGCGGATGGTGTCCGCGCCGAACTGGGCGGGGCGCTCTCCCCGGCTCTGCGCGCCAGCAGCGGCGGCGGCGACAAGGGACATATTGTAGCGCCCGCCTGCAGCACGCAGCTTCTCTATACCCCCGAGCGCGGAACGCCACCCTGGTCGACATGGCGGGTCCGTCGTCTGATGCCGGTCGAATGCGAGCGCCTGCAAGGCCTGCCCGACGGCTACACGCTGGTGCCCTACCGCGGCAAACCCGCCGCGGATGCACCCCGCTACAAGGCCATCGGCAATTCCATGGCCGTGCCGTGCATGGGGTGGCTCGGGCACCGCCTGAAGAACGTCCTGCATAACGGGGAGGGCGGGAACAGCGCATTGGCAAGCGACGCCACGGCGCACCACATCGATCCTGATCTCCGCACGCGCTGACCCGTCGGCACATGCCAGCAGCCACGGTCCCCGGGCTGCGACGCGGATGACTCCGCGTGGACCACACCTCGTCCGCCTCGCATCAGGTTGCGGACGCGCGCCTGTCAGGCGTCGATGCGGCCTTTCTCCGCGCTCCGGCGCCGATTGCATCTGCCCCGACGGCCGAGTGTTCGCATTCTCCCGCTGCGAATTTCTTCCACTCCAACCTGATTTGGCAGCGCCTCATGCGAGGTCGTCTGCCTCTCTGTTTCCCGAAGGAGCGATCATGTCTGAAACACCTTCCATCGCGGTTGCCCTCGAAGGCGGCCTCGTCATTGCCGTCGTTCTTCAGGGATGGCCCGCCACCCTGCCAGAGCCTCGTGTCGTCGTCGTCGACTATGACACGCAGGATGCGGATGACGTGGATATCACGCGTTTTCCCATCGGTGACGGCACCGCCGAAGCCGTCTGCTACAGCGAAGCCCCGGTCATTTACGAACGGGTCGCCGATGCCTTGTCCCCCAATGTCGTTCTCGCGGCTCTGGCGAAGTCCGACGACCTGACGGCCTGACGGGTCAACAAGTTCCTTACCGGCGCGACGCCGGAAAACGCCCCGTAACCATCCACGTCCCTTCTCACCCGCTGGGGTCCGACCCCGGCATCAGGGGCCTCCAGCGACCATTTTCTGGAGAATTCCCATGTCACACGAAATCAATCCGTTTGCCCGCGGCTATCAGAACCTGCGCGTCGTGCGCATGCTCTGCATCGACACCGGAGCCGATTACCCACTTCTGCGGCGGCCGGTTCATACCGAGCAAGTCCATTTCAGCGACGACGATTTGCTGCACTCACGCTGCATTGTAACGCTTGATTTCGCCGTAATTCCCGGCGACCGGGACACCGGCACTTCCGGGATCGAGCCGACCAAAGGCAACGCGGGTGTCGTCCGCGCCATTCTCTACGCCGTTTACGGCGACGATTTCGATGGCCAGCCAATTCATATCGGCGATGCCGGTTCTCCCGAGGCGGCGCGGGAGACCGTGCGCCGCCTGAGTTTCGAGACCGGAGTCTACAGCCGCAGCTGGGAAATCAGCGCGGCCCATCTCACCGGCGAAGCGTGGGAATACCTCACCAGCCTGGCAACCGAGCACACACCTACGGGCTTCCCGTTCATCGTCTTCCCTATCACCGACAGCCCGGCCGTCGGCGTGAAACTGTTCGCCACGCCGTGGACCGACGACAATCTGCGTCTCGACGGCATCACCCCCCAGGAGTTGCGGCAAGAGAACCTGGACCGTGGTTTGCCCGTGGTTCTTGCCGACATTCTGCAACGCGCGGGCGAGGCCGATATCCGCATTCTGATCTTCGACCAGGATGCTCCAGACCTCGAAGGGCTCGAACTCTACGAGCCATAATCGGCATTTTCAAAAACCAATATCTCTGAGCACACGCGAGCGCCAATCCGACAGTGATGCGGCGCTCGCGTCTCGACGAAGGAGTATCCCCATGTCACGTTCCCATTCACACGATGGCACGGCCGCCAATCAGACCGACCTATCGACCGCACAGGTCATCACGCCCATGATCGACCATGCCGATCAACAGAACGATCCTTCCTGCCTCCGCGATATGATGCCGGATCTCGGCTGGAGGGACGTGTTCGGAGAGCCTGACGACGGGAATGACTTCGATCAGCAGTTCCGCTCCTGTCTCGCCAGTCTCGCACAGGTGGACATCACGTGCGACGCGCGAGTCATGGCACGCCGGAAGACCGATACAGGTCTTCGGTCTGTTGCCATCCGCGATCTGCTCGATGACGGCCTGTATCACTATGCGCTGGTGCGTTTCGACGGTGGCCACACACCGGGCGACCGATGGACGCATCTGTTCTTTCCCGCCTTCCGAACGCACCGCTTCGTGCCTGAGACCTGATCCCGTCGGCTCTCCGGCCTCATGGGCGACGCGCGGTTTGTGACAAGACGAAGGTCGCTCTCTTCCGTTTTTCAGCCGCATCCCCGGCGCCCGCGCGCAATCCTGCACGCATGTTCGCCGGCGTTGCCGGCAACATCCCAGGCAGTCGAGACCTTCGAGACTGCATCACGGCACACCGTGACGGTCATCCCGCCTCACCGGACGCATCCCGCGTCCATCACGCCTCAAAGGGGACCCTGTTCCCTTGCGGGCGCAGCTCCCCTGGCATTCAAGGGAGCTTTTCCATGGACACCCAATCCATTCGTGAACAGATGCCGACGCTGGTTCGTGGCCATGTGCCCTCCAACGCCCGCAGATTCCAGTTCGCCATCTATGATGGTCAGCCCAAGCGCTCGACGCTGGGTTTTTATGTCGACCCGAACCCGTTCGACGGCACGGTCGTCGCCACGACCCGTGATGCCATCATCGTCAAGACTGGACGCACCCAGTTCGCCGTACTCGATCGTCAGCTCGTCACCGTCGCACCCGACGATGGGGCTAAAATTCACGTCGAACCGTATGCCAGACGCCGCTTCGACGGCCTGCGAGCGGACACGCCGGAGGTGCAGACCCGGAATTTGTCGGACGGCACATCTTGTACCTCAAAGACATACATACTCGGTTCGGCGCCGGCCAAACTCCCGGTCCCGTCTCCCGATTGTCCCGAGCTGGCCGATCTGATCAGCCAGCTTGAACAATTGCCCGCCCCGGATGGCTTCCGGCGCATCACGCATATGCTTGTCGATGCTGGCGCGCGAGACTTCACTGTGGTCGATCCCAGCCCTGCCAATATTATCGCCACGCCGCCCACGATCGGCTTTTCGGTCACCACCGCGAAATTCTGCGGTCAGGTCGCGATCCTCTATGATCGCGGCCGAGATACCTACGTTGTCGAACTGCATCGCGGCACGGAGACGATCGAACGCATCGACGATGTGTATTTCGACGATCTCGGCGCCGTTCTGGAAAGCCTGATCGATGACGGAAGCTGGCGCCAGATCAAGGTCTGCGTCGTCGACAAAAAGCAAACCCGTCAGCGCCAGGCGCCAGCGGCGTGATTTCCAGCGTTCAGGACCGCCTGGTCATCTGCTCGCGCAACGAAACCACCACCCATAAGGATACGCGCTTCGAATCCGGGCCTGAAACCCGGAAGTACCGCTGTTGATGCCAATTGTCCCAATCATCGGTTCCAAACAGCCTGCAAACACGTCTTGCAGGCTCTCTATCCTTCGGGTGGAGAGCTTTTTTTCCCAAAACCGGAGAATCCATCCATGTCACTACGATTCAAAGGCGCCGATCTTCGCCCCGTGCTGGCCGAAGCGATCGCCAATCAATGCCGTGTCATCCTCGCCAAGGATCAAGGGACCTATTTCCTCTCCGAACGCGGAGAACGCACCGAGACGGGGCGCCACAAACTGCTCGCCTACGCGGTCGGTTGCAACCCGGATGTCGACCCGTTCGACGACTGGTGGGAACTGGTTCGCGCGGAACTTGGCGGAGACGATTTCGGCGAGTTTTTCGACCCGAAGGAGGGCGTCTTCCTCCGCATCCTGGAGAGCGACGACGATCTCGAACTGTCCGCCAGCCCGACGCAATTGTCGCTACTGGCGGTGCCGCCTATCCCCTGAGAGCAGCAAATGCTTACGGCCCCCGCAGATCTGCGGGGGCTTTTTTACGCCGCACGTCCGCGATCGGCTGTCCGTAGCTCCGCGTCATGACATCGCGGCAGTGCTGTTGAACAGCAGCCTGATACGAGGTCTTGGCGCGCATCCTTCGCACCGCTACCGTGTTCCAGACACCACTCCACGATAGGAGAAATCGGCCGCATGTTGCAAATTGCGCGCAAACGCGCATCACGTTCCAAATATATTGGAATATCGTTCTGCATTATAGGGCTTCTTATACCAATCTCCGAATATGTAAAATACGCCTATTTTACGGACCCTGCGATATTGAGGCCAATTCTCTTCCCATTTATTCAAGAAATAAAATATCTTTATGCTCATTACGCCTGGTTCAGAGGCGTGTGGATGGTGGCACCGGAGCCGTCTTTTGATATGCCGGTTCCATTCTTTAATCTGGCCGGGCTCACCGCTCTCAGCTTCTGCCTAGTGGGCGCCTGGCTCAGAGATCGCGCGCTCGGCAATTTTCGATTGATCGCCCAGGCTGAACATATTCTGACATTGCAGCAACTGGTCGGCGCCAACATCTCCTCGCAATCGATCGGCAACATTCAAGCCGGTGGCGATGTCACGATCAATCAGATCAACCAGGCCCGTGAGACAGAAAACAAGCTGACCCACGGGTTTCGCGACGGACCTCTCTGGAGCCTTGTCACCGGTATCGTCTTCCCGCTCTGCGTTACAATCATCGGCCACCTCCTCGGTCTGCAGTAGGCGGCTTGCAAAGAGGCGCGTGCCCCACAACTCTGCCCCCACCATGACGGCAAACAGGAAGTACCCCCGGTGCATATTGTTGCCCACGGGGGATTACAGTCGCGTGCGACCCTGCCAGCATGCCCGCTGATGTTTTCAGCCGCATGCCCAGGCAGTCATGATCCTCGAGACTGCGACGTGGTTCTCACCACGTAGATCATCCCGGTTCGCACCGGCATCCATGCGCGAACGGCCATCGTCAACGATGGCGATGCCTGAACATCGTTTCATCAACCCACGCGGGGGTTTCACACCTCCCCGTCAGGGTCGGGTGTGTCTCCGCTCTCTTTTCTGGAGATCCACCATGACCACGTCCAACGAATCCAGTTTTTTTGACCTGCACATCACCGGCCTCGGCTATCTCAACCGGATCCGTGAGGTGAAGCCCAAGAAAGGCGCGCCGTTTCTGGCCTGCGACATCGCAGCCCTGAACGGTCCGGCCAACGATGCCTCCTACGTGCGTTTCGATACGCGCGTTTCAGGCTCCGAAGCCCAGCACCTTATCCGCCGTTGCGTCCAGGCGGTCGAGAGCGAGAAGAAAGTCCTGATCGGCTTTCGCCTCGGCGATCTCTGGACCGACATCTTCACCTACGCCAAGGGGAAGCGTGCCGGTGAGCAGGGCGTCAGCCTCAAGGCCCGCCTGCTCTTCGTCAGCTGGATCAAGATCGACGGCAAGCTCGTCTACAAGGCCGAGCCCAAGCCGACCGAGACCAGCGACCAGGTGCCCCAGGCCCCTGCCTCATCCCCCTCCCAGGACGCTGCCACGCCCGGAATTTCCGCGCCCGCATCCGATACGCCCGAGGAAGACGCCGCCGATACTCCGGTACCGGCGCTTGCCGATTCCTTCTGATCTTCCGGCAAGACCCCGATCATCGGGGTCTTGCTGCCTCAGCCCGCGCCTGACGCCCCGCGTCAGCGTGTGACCGAGGCATCATCCTGCGAGGACGCCCCCATGATTACGATCCCCGGCCGCCTGGCCATCAAGACCATTCACGGTCGCAACGGCGATTTCAATGTCGGCCGCCTTGCAACCTCCATCGGCGAGTTCGTCGTCAAGAACGCCGAACTCGAGCAATACGCCGAAGGACAATATGAAGGTGATTTCGGCATCGCCGAAATTCGCCCTTCCACCTATACGACCAATGGCCGCATGGTCATTGAAATCCGTGCGCTGCTTGGCGGCATGACCCTCTCCAATATCGACGCCCTGAGCGCTGACGATGCCCAGCGACTGAGTCCGCAGGAAGTCGACCCGATCGACGAGGAAACCCAGACACCAGCATCGTCTGACGTCAGACCTTCGAGAAAGGCGAGGACACGAGATCGCCGAGATCCCCTGGTCGATACGACACCGTTCGGTGCCGCACCGCCCGCGGAGACCAAAGCCCGAGACGAAGATGCTGACAAGACGCTCTTCGACACGCTCTGGCCGCTTGGCGAGACCGTGAAACTCGATCCGACAGTCGATCGCCAGCGCCTGCGTCAGCAGTGCGATCGTCTCGGCGTGCTTGGATATACGTTCACCCCTCTGGCTCAGGAATGGCGTCTGGCCACCTGAACCCTCATGCCGTGCGAACGGCCCTCTCTCACCCGTCGGGGATTCATCCCCTCGGGGCGGATCTCCGACATTTTCAATGGAGGTCTTTTATGGGCTGGTATTTTTCGCTCCAATCCCGGGAAGAACTGATCCGGGAACTCACCTGGTCGGAAACGACCGAACGCGCGTTCACCCAGGTCCTGGACCACGCCCTGCACGAGAACGTGCTGTGGTCGTTGGTCAGGGTCACCGCGCGGGTCGACGGCGTACATCCTCATCTCAAGCCCGGCGATTCCCTCATTTATATCCGCTGCGACCTCCTGGAACGGAGCGGAAATATGTGGGGCTACAAGCCGCTCGAAGAGGCCATGCACCCCTACTATTACTCGTGCCCGTTGCGTTTTCTGGACATGGCGCCCGAACAATCCGCCGAGTGGCGCGCGGGGGTTCGTACCTGGCACGAAGAACACCATTCCGCGACTTCGCCGACAGCGCCTGCCTCGATCTGATCGGCAGGCCCAATCCTTCCAACCCAATGGGGCAGTACTGTCCCTGCCGGGCGGTGCTGCTTCCTTTTCCAGGGAAATTCGCCATGCCCGCAACCACTTCTTCCAAACTGCTCTATCGTATCAACGAATGTTCTGATCTCATGGCCGATGCCTGCATCGCCGACGAGCGCAACGGCCTCGTTTTCCTGTCCGTCTGGGCCCGTGACACGGCCATCCAGGAATTCCTGGCACGCCTGACCCTCGGGCGTGACGAACGGGGCCTCGACCAGTTCCAGATCGTCGCCGAGGACGGAAGCAAGACCCCGATTTTTGTCGGCAATGTCGACATGCTCGAAAAGCGCTCCACGCGGGCCTATCGGCGGACCCTGTTCGGCTCCATCGTTCATCTCTGGCTGTTCGACCGCCGTTGCGTGCGTCCGGACAAAGCCAATGCCAGTGCGCTGGCTCTTCTGCCGCGTCACTCTCTCCGCCACCGCGACCGGCTGTGGACGCTGGTCAAGGAAACCTGCCCACTTCCCCTGCTCGATCACTGGCGCGAAACCGTCCTGGACCTCCTCTACGCCCAGGACATGCTCGGCTATCTCCCGCTCGCCCTCGGGCCGCTGGAAGGCCATCGGCTGGCGATCGACGTCCCGGCTCTGACCGTCGCCCTCGGCGGCCTCATCCGTAGCGGTGAATTACGCGCCGACGACAGTCCACTGGCTTCGGTGTCGCCGCTGCTGCGTGTCGCATAGCCGACTTTCATGCAGACCCGCTCATCAGGGTCGGTCCCCCTTCCTCACCGTCATCGTGGAGACATCCCATGGCTCTCATGTTCCCGCGCCTTGCGCGCAATTTCGCCAGGAACGGCTATTTTCCGACCGATGAACCGACGATCGAGCGCGTGCTCTCCGCACTGGCTCCTGGTGTCAGCCCGATGAACATCCTCGATCCCTGCGCCGGCGAAGGCGTTGCGATCGCCGAAGCCGCTCATGCCCTCGGGCGCGAACAGGTCCAGGCATTCGCGGTCGAATACGATGCCGAGCGCGCGCGTCACGCACGGCAACTGGTCGATCGCTGTATCCATGGCGATCTGATGGACACATTGATCTCGCGGCAGGCTTTTGGCCTGTTGTGGCTCAACCCGCCTTACGGCGATCTGTCGAAAGGGATGGACTGCAATATCGGCTATCAGGGCCAGGGGCGCCCGCGTCTGGAAAAGCTGTTCTACCAGCGCTCGCTTCCCTTCCTGCAATATGGCGGCGTACTGATCTTCATCGTGCCGCATTACGTGCTCGACGACGAACTGGTCGGCTGGCTCACACGCCACTTCACCGACCTGCGCATCTACCGGGCGGTGGAAACGCAGTTCAAACAGGTCGTCATCTTCGGACGCCGCGTTCGTCAGCGCGACCAGATGTCCGACGTGACCAAGACCATGCGCGGTCTGCTGCTGCAGATCGGGCAAGCTGATGTCGACGCCGAGGAACTGCCGCCTGACTGGCCGTTCCTGCCCTACATGGTCCCCGCCAGCCCTTCGGAGCCGGAGCAGTTCTTCCGCGTGACGATGGAGCCCGAGCAGTTCGCCGACGAGATCGGCCGGCTGCAAGGACTCTGGCCAATGCTCGACACGCATCTCGGGGCCGCGCAGCAATCTCAGCGCCCCCCGGCGCGCGCCTTGTCACACTGGCATCTCGCCCTGGCTCTCGCGGCGGGTGCGATCTCCGGTGTCGTTCGTTCCAAAAACGGGCGCGTACTGGTCGTCAAGGGTGACACCCACAAGGAAAAGACGTCGCAGACGCAGTACACGGAACGCGAGGACGGTTCCGTGGCCGAAACCCGCATCCTCACTGACAAGTTCGTTCCGGTCATCCGGGCCTGGGACATGACGCCGGCCTCCCCGACGCGGGGAGAGGTGCTCACGATCCGCTGATCCAGTTCATCCCTGCTTCCCGTGGAAGCGCACTATCAAGGAAGGATTCCTTTCCATGTTCAAAAACCTGTTCGCCGGTCTGGACTATCCCCAGACAGCCCCGCCGCTCTTCCCTTTCGGCAGCCTCAGACTCAGCAACAAGGTCCAATGGCTGGACCGCAAGGGGCTGATCGAGCCTCTGCATTATGTCCAGCGCCACATCCGGGGCGACTGGGGCGATGTCAGAGACGATCAGCGTCATGCGAATCTCGACGCATTGCAGTCCGATAACGTCCTGATCTCGCATTATGCGATCACGCCGCGTCTGCTGATCGCGGTCGTCACCAACGCTGACCGTACCGTCACCGTCGTTCAGCTGCCCGAAGAGGATCTGAGCTTCTAACGGCCGATTCTTCTTCCACATCCGCGCGCGGCTCATCGCCGTTCGCTTCATCCCAATCCGGGGCACGTTATCGCCCCGCGAGGGAGGTGCGTGCCCCTTTTTTTGGAGCATCACCATGTCCCTCGAATCCGATACTCTTTCTTCTCCCGCCGAAACCGCCTCCATGCAGGACGACCTGCTCGACGCGGCGGCATCTCCTGTTACCGTCAGCCTGCCGGACTTCGTCGCCGAATTCGGCGACGAGTTGCTGGACTCGCTGAACCGCGCCAATCCACCGGTCTATACCGGACGCCCGAAAGCATTCCGCCAGATCGTTCTGGCCGGGCTCAAGCGTCGCCTGTTCGACGCCCAGGCCGATGTGGTCCACGCTGTGACCGAACTGCTGATCGACCGGGGCGAGCGCGCCGCGATCGTCAACGGCGAGATGGGCTGCGGCAAGACGACCGTCGGTATCGCGACGGCCGCCGTACTCCATGCCGAGGGCTATCGTCGCACCCTGATCCTCTCACCGCCGCATCTGGTCTACAAATGGCGGCGTGCGATCCAGGAGACGGTGGCCGGCGCCAGGGTCTGGGTCCTCAACGGACCGGACACGCTGGTCAAGCTCATCAAGCTGCGGCAGCAACTCGGCGTCCCCGCGCAGGGGCAGGAGTTCTTCGTCCTCGGCCGCGTGCGGATGCGGATGGGGTTTCACTGGAAGCCCGCCTTCACCCGCCGGCGCAGTGCAGACGGCGACATCGGCCTCTGCCCCGATTGCGGCCATGTCATCACCGATCTCGACGGCGAACCGGTCAGGCCGGTCGAACTCGACGCCGAGGATTACCGCAGGAAGTGCAGCCATTGCGCTGCCCCCCTGTGGACCCTGATCCGGCCACGAGGTCTATCTGCCAGCGACCAGTCCTCGGCCGTGCTCAAGGCGCTCAAACGCATCCCGACCATCGGGGCGGTTACCGCCCAGCGGCTGATGAAGACGTTTGGAGACGGTTTCCTGGCTTCCATGCTGGGCGACAATATCCACGAGTTCATCAACCTGATGGACGCCCACGGCGAACTCGTTTTTTCCGACCGTCAGGCCCATCGCATGGAGCGTGCGATGGCCAACATGGAGTTCGGCTTTGGCGAAGGCGGCTATCAGCCGTCCGAATTCATCAAGAGATACCTGCCGCAGGGCACGTTCGACCTGCTCATCGCCGACGAGGCGCATGAGTACAAGAACGGCGGCTCCGCACAGGGTCAGGCCATGGGCGTGCTCGCCGCAAAGGCGACCAGAACGCTGCTGCTCACCGGCACGCTGATGGGCGGCTATGGCGACGATCTCTTCTACCTGCTGTTCCGGGCCCTGCCGGGCAGGATGATCGAGGACGGCTACCGGCCGAACAAGAGCGGCAGCATGACCTCGGCCGCCATGGCCTTCATGCGCGATCATGGCGTCCTGAAGGACATCTATTCCGAGAGCACCGGCGCCGCGCACAAGACGGCCCGGGGCTCGAAGGTCACGGTGCGTACCGTCAAAGCCCCGGGGTTTGGTCCCAAGGGCGTGATGCGGTGCGTCCTGCCATTCACCGTCTTTCTCAAGCTGAAGGATATCGGCGGCAATGTGCTGCCGCCCTACGACGAGGAATTCCGTGAAGTCGCCATGGATGCCGAGCAAGCCACGGCCTATCGGGATCTGGCTTCGCGCCTCACTGCCGAGCTGAAGCAGGCTCTGGCGAAGCGCGACACCACGCTTCTCGGTGTGGTGCTCAACGTCCTCCTCGCGTGGGCGGATTGCTGCTTTCGGGCGGAAACCGTCGTTCATCCGCGTACACGCCACACCCTGGCGTTCGTTCCAGCTCAGTTCAACGAGCTGGAGATCATGCCCAAGGAGCGCGAGTTGATCGAGATCTGCCGGCAGGAGAAGGCAGAAGGGCGCAAGACCCTCGTCTACTCGGTCTACACCGGCACCCGCGATACGACGTCGCGCCTCAAGATGCTGCTGGAACAGGAGGGCTTCAAGGTGGCCGTGCTGCGCGCGAGCGTGGATGCGTCCCGCCGGGAAGACTGGATCGCCGAGCAGCTGGACCGGGGGATTGATGTCCTCATCACGAACCCGGAACTGGTCAAGACTGGTCTCGACCTTCTGGAATTTCCGACGATCGTGTTCATGCAGAGCGGTTACAACGTCTACTCATTGCAGCAGGCCGCTCGCCGGTCATGGCGCATCGGACAGAAGCTTGCCGTCCGGGTCATTTTTCTCGGCTACGCGGGCACTTCGCAAATGACGTGCCTGGGCCTCATGGCCAGAAAGATCATGGTCTCGCAGAGCACATCGGGCGACGTGCCTGAATCCGGGCTCGACGTCCTCAATCAGGACGGAGATTCCATCGAAGTCGCGCTCGCCAGGCAGCTTCTGGCCGCGTGATCCCTATATATGCCGGCGATCCACTTGATCGCCGGCATATCACTCTTTTCCGTCGCCATAACCTCGAACATCAGGCAAGGAGTCATCAAAATGGAGACTTTCCATATTGCGGTCGCGTGCCGTAACGCCTCGGGTAAGGCGGACATGCCCGTTTTCACCGTTTCAGTCACCGAGAGGGAATACAACCTCGGCGTCAACTATGATTGTCAGATCCCATGAGGAGGTGGATAGCGAGCCGTGCCGTGTCAGAGTGTGCTTGCTGAAACTCTCTGGAGGGCAAGACCATGCACAAGGCATCCGATCATCCCGCGACTCCGGCCGCTATCCGCGTCGATCTTGGCGCGATTGTTGTCTCCCTGGAACTCGGAAAATCGAGCTGGCAGGTCACAAGGCAGCGACATTGCGCGCCTCTTCACCTGCGTCACTGCTTTGCGCGAGAGGGCCCGCGCCCGCGAGAGAAGGCTCTTCTCGCTGGTGGTCATCCAGGAAGCCGGCCTGGATGGCTTCTGGATCGACCGGGCGTTGAAGCGGGAGGACTGGATAGAGAGTTACGTCGTCGATGCGGCGTCGATCGTGGTTTCCCGCAAGCATCGGCGTGCGAAGACGGATCGTTTCGACTTCGAAATGCTGGTCCGTACCCTGCTGGCGTTCAAACGCGGGGCAGCGCGGGTCTGCTCCATCGTCCGTCCTCCGTCGCGCGAAGAGGAAGACCGCCGACATCACGGTCGGGAACGTAAGGTCCTGGTGGGCGAGCGGACCCGGCACATCAACCGCGTCAAGGGCCTGTCGTTCGGTCAAGGTATCCGGGGGGTTACCAGCCGCCACGACGGGACCGGCGTGCGTGCCTCGACGAGCTGCGAACGGGCGAGCTCGCTGGCTGGACAACGTGATCATTGAACGCCTGTGGCGATCCCTGAAATACGAATGCGTCTGTTTTCATGCGTGCGAGACAGGATCGGAACAGCGAGCCGGGCTTGCCGGATGGATCGCCCATCATAACGGGCAGCGTCCGCACTCGGCACTGGCTGGACGCAGGCCCGATAAGGCGTATCATAAGATGCCGACGCCATCTGGTCCGGGGTTAACCCCCGACCAGATGGGCAACAGCAACGCCGTCAGAAGGGTGGCATGACAATCACAGGGTATAGCTTATTCATCCCTAAAAGCTGTCCGAACAGACGGGGTCACCTCTATCCCTATCGTCGGTAATCAGGGTGCGACTTATCGTGATCGTGTGCCTGGATGGCTTCAACGCCAGATCCATAAACACAATCAGCAGTTTACGCGGCATCCGTCGCCGAATCCCTAGCATGCCCAAGAAATAAGACGGGCTAGTGTCCTGACCGAGGAATTGAGAATGAACGTGCTTAAGAATCGCGACAGATTAACACAGCTTGTCTTCGGCCAATTCACTTCTGCGGCAACGGTGTATTTCGGTGTTTTCGCGGTCCTGCCGGTTTTTCTGATCGGTCACACAACGTTGAAAACCTCTACCATCGCTACTGTGCTTTTTGCGGCATCCGTAATGGGGAAGCTGGGCAGGGTGTTTGTCTCGTCGGCTATTGACCGTTTGCCACTGCGTAATGTGTTAGTCTTGAGCAGTTTGACCGCCGCCGCCGCCTTGTGCATTCTTCCCCACTTGAAGAACGCAGCTGCCATCTGCACTGCCATCACGATCTTCAATCTCGCCAACGGGGCGAACAGTGTGTCGGTCCGGAGCTTGACCGCCAATATGAAACGGACAACGGAAAGCCGGTTTCTCAAATATAGTAAACTGTCCACTGCGACCAACTTCGCCGCAATGATCGGGCCGCCGGCCGCGTTTTATCTGCTGACCGCCGCAAACGGCATGTCGCCATTTTACGCCTTTGCTCTATTGTTAGCAGCCACAGCGGCCGCCGTGTTTGGCTTCCGAAGCCTGATTCCGGACTTGCATCCTCAAGAGACCATTGTTTCTGGGGTATTTTATTGTCTCAGATTGCCCGAACTACGGCGCTTATTAATTTGCACGTCGATCGGTTATTTCAGCTATGCATTCATGTACAATTCAGTCGCCTTATATGCCACTTATCATCTTAGGCTGGAAAATTGGGGCGGAGTGCTGCTTGGGCTGAACGCGGTGATTGTCATCGCTACTTCCTATCCGTTGAACCAATGGATGGAACGGATGCATTTTGGCGTGGGGATCCGCATCCAGCTCGGGTTCGGCTTGTATCTAGTCGCCTTTTTGCTACCGGTCCTGCTGAAGCACCCGGTAATGCTCGCTGTCGCCGTAGTGCTCTGGGCTCTAGCAGAGAGTTCTCTGCTGCCCAGTCTGATCGGCCAAGCCACCGTCGGGGTTCCGGCGAGCCGTCATGTCGCCGCTTTGACGGTCTATTCCGTCGTCGTCGGGATCGGCGAGGGAGCAGGCGCCTTCGTCGCCGTCAGCCTGACTGCCAGTTCTGCGTTAGACGGTGGGGCAGGTTTCCTATTGGCGGCAGGAATCTGCGCGACGGCACTGTTGACCAGCGGGCCTTTACTCAAAGGGATGGTGTGATTGCGGCCATCAGATCATTGAAGCGCTGCACCCGCTCGGGATGCAGCGGAACGCTCAAGCGAAAATACTGATTCTCACCCCTCGTCCCCGCGGTGAAGTGGAACTTTCCGCGGATCCCCGCGCCGGAAAGCGCTTGGATCGATCGAGTGTCGGGGGAAAGCAGGACGTAAGGCAGATGCGGGTGTTCGGCGCTATGATCAACTATACCGACTTGGACCAGTCGTTGCTTCATCGCGGTTTTTTCCACTGCGATCCGGGAGCGCAATCGGCTCATGATGTCTCCTTGGGACCAGACCGCCGCACCAAGATCAAGGCTTATAGGCGATACGGCTAATGGCGCAATCACGGAACGCAGTCTCGCCGTCATGTTCCTTGAACAGATAGCAACGCCCAAGCGAAGCGAACCCAGCCCGTACGCCTTGGAAAATCCCCGGAGCACAACGAGATTGCTCAGTTGGTTCACCCGCGCAGACAAGCTTCTGCGTGGGGGCAGGTAATTGGCGTTGGATTCATCAACCACAACAATTCCATTCCGCTCCGCCGCGACAGCGCAGGCGTCGGCCAAGAAGATATCTAAGGGCTCACCGGTTTCCAAAAAAGACGGATATTCAAGCAGCAGCATCTGCCACTGCCGACCAATGGCAGCGCGCAAGCTGGGAGCGGATGTGACGGCGAAGCCCCGGTTCCATGACCATGCGGGTAGGTCCCGATAGACATCGTCCAAATGGCACAGTCCACCGCCCACCAAGCTGGCAAGAGCGTTCAACAAGCCGATTACGCCTGCGGCACAAGTGATTTGATCTGCCGCGAGGGCTACCTCCAGAAATTCGGTCGTTGCCGCGTGCATGGCGAGTGCGCCGTAGGGATCGTTCACGGCATATTTTCGCAGCAGCGGAGCGCCTTGCTCGGCTTCGGTCGCCAATCGCGATGTCAAGAACCCATCAAGGTCGATGTCCAGTTGGCTTCGCTCGTCGCTGGTCCAGGTCAGCGCCAAGCCAGCCCCGTCATCGCCGGAAAAGCTGGCGCCATAGCTGTCGATGCCCAGCCCGTAGTTCATCTGCCCACTCCCCAAACAGCAAAGGGGATATCCCATTCATCCTTCGTTAGCGAACCGTGATCGAACAGGACGCCGGGTTCTGCAAGAAAGCGCTTGGAGCGGGCGATCAGGAGCACTTCTCCCACTCTGGCGGCGATCTGCTCAGACGGCGCGAAGTAATCGGACCGCTTGGCTACCTCTACGTGTTCGGGCATGTTTGCTGCAAGTTCGTTCATAATCGCCAGTGTATTCACCGATTGCGGCACATACAGCCACCGAGTGCGTCCGGCACCGCCCATTTCCAATCCATAGCGCTTGATGATCTGGTCTAGGTAGTGTTCCAGGGTAGGCGAATGGATGGTCTCGACCAACCCATGGTCAGAATGCGCCGCGATGATTAGACCTTTTTTTGCCCATTCGCACGCTAGTCGGTTCAGGCCCAACAAGTAGCGGCCCACGGCGCGGTCATAGCCGTGACGATGAATGTAGCGGTCGATATCCAGGAAAATCCATCCGAACACTCGTTCCGACCGCGCCACGATGCGCTCCAGGTCGGAGTTTAGCCGATCAATGAATCCATCAACGTCCATCGGAGTGTCCGCGCCGCATGGTGCATGGAAATGCAGAGGAGAGGGAGTGATGTACGCCCCGTTGAGCAACCGATCTCGCCAGCCGCAATCAATTGCGCCAAGGTCGCTCGACAGAGCCACTGGCGTAAGTCCATGTTGCGCCGCATCGTGGAACAGGGTTTGTTCTCCTTCCCGCGCGAAACCTTCTGGATGAGTAAAGACGTTGATCATCTCGCTCGTCGTGTGCGGCCGGAAAACCACGCCCACGCAGCCATGCCGCTCCACGCCGTCACCGGTCATCGCACTTAGCCAACAGGAGGACGAGGTTGTCGGGAAGACGGACGCAATCCGCTGCAATCGGTCCGCCGCACGCCAATGCCGTTCGACATCCGCATACCGAATCCCATCCACCGCCAGCAAAACAATTGATTTCTTTCTCGCGCAGTCTTGCGCGGCGATCAAGTCGCGCACCCAGCCACGGATACGGGTCAGGTCGGGAAGCAAATCCGGTATCATGACACTGCTTCCGTTTTTCGGCCAGCGCGCGCGGCAACGCCATTGGTCCATGCAGCAACTTTATTCAGATTGCCGTCGTTACAATTCACTTTGGCGGCGCTGGGCTGAAAGAACACAGCCCCGTCGAGTTGCGCTCCCAGGACCGTCATGGCTTCCCGCCACGGGCTTGCAGCGCCCAACGGATGGAAGCTGCCGTCCGTTGCCACACCGCCAGGAACATATGTCTCCAAGCCGAGCGTATTTTTAAACCGTTGTAAAATGCCACTCTGAAACATTTGCCGGTGCAACTGGGAAGCGCAATGTGCCTGTCCGATTGTGGGGATGCTCGCCTCGATCAAGTGGTCCACCCGCCGCATGGCGTCCCCAGCGCCCACCGCCACCCATTGGCCGCTCTTGGCATCGTGCGACCATGTAGGATCCCGGCTGACCGACACGTCCAACACGCCGGCTCGCAACAGTGCCAGTACTTTTTCCATGACTGCCAGAGAGGCACCGTTTGACAGGTGATTATGATATCGATACAATTTTTCGACAAAGTCCCGATGGCTAGTCGGAGTCAAGCCGCCTTGGTCGACCGCATAGGAGAAAACGCTGCGAAGATCGCGCCAAACGCCCTCTGCCGCCGCTTTGTGCGGAGATCGGTTGGCGCCAAGCAGTGCCTGAGCATTGTCGACTTCGATGAGTCTAATTAATACGGCTGTCTGATCCGCAGCGGTCCCGCCAAAATAAGCCAGCGGGTCAAAAAAGAACTCCGGACGGAACGAGGCGTGGCTCCCGGCTTCGGCATTCGCTTGGTCAACGAGCGCGTCGATTTCAACGGACCGCCCGTTCAGCAAATCCTCATACAGACGGCTGACACCACCACCAACCGAAAAAGGGCATTTCGAAATATCTCCGGCGGCAACGGCATGGAATAAGGCGGCCATCTCGAGCACGATAAGTGGCATCAAGCCTCGATTGGCATCGATCTTTCCCCCTGCTGCGGTTCCGTCCGCAGTCCGGCGCAACCGGTCGACCGCTTCGGGAGTAAAGAACCAGGCGCGGGTGCGCAGGCGCGTATTGCCAGCGCCGAGCCAACTGCGCGCGCGCGTAAACAAGCCTCCTCGACTGGTGGCGACGATCTTGGCGGGCTCGCGTCCGCAAGGAAGGTACCTCAGCGCGCCTCGTCGAGAAGATGTTTCGTCCGGTTCAAACCCGCCGCCCCGCCCTTCGGTAAGGGCGAGGATGAGATCTATTGCCGACAAACCCATGCCACGGATGCCAACATGCGACCCGGGCGGCACAACAGAGCAGGAGCACGACAGGTTGATCGGGTACGGGTTGGCGGCGTAACTTTTTCCGCCTCCGGCAGGTGCGTCCGGCCTTCGGGCGTGACCGGTCACTAGCAAGATCTCATCGGCACGGAACAAGCAGGTCCGGCCGTCAAGCTCGGCTGAGATGTTAAAGCTGCGGTGTCCGGCAGGTTCGATCGCGGTGACCTCTGCCGGGATCAGAGACACGGTCGCTCCAATCTTACGAAGCAAATCAACGTGGGACCCCAACACCCCCTTCAACGCTTCGCCATACACCGCGCGGGGCGGAGCGTCGCCCGCCTCGACATCATATATAGTGTCGCCTGTTTCTCGAAAACGCCTATGGCACCAGTCAAGAAAGCTATTATTCCATCCTGGAAGCAGTCGCGACTTGGCCTGTTCCACCGTGTTGTCGGCGCCGAGCGCGAGCTCCCCGGCAGAAGTGTTGAGCAGATTAGTCTTTGGTTGGCCCACATCATACACCTCGCCGTCGCCGAAGCGGCCTGTTCGTTCAAAAATCCGGACATCCACGGCCGAGGCGTCTAGCATCCCGTGCAACGCGAGTGCCGCGAGTCGCTCCATGGCATATGTTCCCAATGCCCCGGCTCCGACGATTGCTATCCCCACCATGCCTTTAGTCAGAAACAATGTGGCGGTAGATAGCGGCCTCGAGTTCCCGCACCTTTTGCGTATCAGCGGTGATCTCGGCCTCGCTTTCGGCTACTAAGAACAACGTTGCCGGGCAGGTTGACAGGCTTTCGGTCGCCAAAAACTCTTTCCCAGGAACTATCCGACTGCGGATAGAGTGGAAGCTACCCAGCCGTTCTAACGCCGAATAATCAGGAGCGCGCGCGGCGATTCCGGATATGGGCGAATGCAAATAGATCTTTCGGCCAAAGCTCTTCAGCTCCAGCATCTGGTTCGGGCCGCGCCAGTCCGTGTCTGCAATTGACCGCGCCGTTTCCGTGACCTGATCAATGCCGAAGACCCGGCGCGCATAGCCTAGGTCCAATGAACCATGGAATCGGGCATTCAATTCTACTAAAACCGGGCCCCGCCCGGAAACCAGCATAATTTCCGTGTGCGCCGGCCCATTGGCAACTCCCAACGCGTCCAGCACATCACTGCAATAGGCCACGACACGCTGCGCTTCAGAAGATGCCGGATCGGCGGCGTCAGCTTGCAGCGGCAGTACCTTCCCGCTGCGCTGACGCCAAGCTTGCCAGACCCCTGTGACGTAATGGGTACCGTCCCGCGAAACCGTATCGACCATGAATTCCGCGCCCTGTAGAAACTCTTGTACTAGCACAGTAGTGTTGTCGTTGCCGAAAAAGTCGATCGTGCCCAACAGCGCGTCGGCGGCAGTGCGTGTTTCCGTGTCGGAATGGCAAAGGATGACCTGGTCGGAGGCCATACCTCTGCGTGGCTTCACCGCGACCGACGCCCCAGGATTCTTGGTGATCCACGTTTCGACCTCTTGCCTGTTCGTCAGCAAAGCCTGACGGGCACTAGGGGTGCCGGCATTGCGCAGCGCTTCACCCATTGCCCATTTGTCCCGCCTTGCACTCGATAAGGCCGGATCGTTCAGACCGGGAATCCCGGCGAGTTCCGTCAGCCGGTCGGCCGGTAAGACACCCGGATCGGACCCGGCGATCACTCGCAGTACGCGAGCGGGGTCCAATGCCTCCGGCCATATGCTGCCGTCGCCGACTTCCACCGACTGCTCGTAGATGTCTGGATCAAGGGGCGCTCCTGTGTTGGAAAACCCTGCCGCTACGCGGACGCCGAGCCTGCGCAGAGCAGGGGCGAGATGCACCCCCGTCGAGGCTGGATCGACGATCAGACATGTGTTGCGTTTCATGCGATTTAGCCCATGAGACGGTTGAAGCGCTCAGATACTTCCAACGATACGCCCTCGTTCAGAATGGCGCCAAAGATATCACTTTCCTGGATATCGTTGCCCCGTTTGTCGACCAATTCACGCATGCCCTTTACCAGTCTCTCGGCGCTACCTGGGAATTTGGACTGAAGCGTATAAGCCATCATGTAATAGAGGTTCCGGCCAGCGGAGAAGCACGGGTAGCGCATCTCGTAATTGTCTAATGAGAGTTTAGGGAAACATCCGTCGATGATTTTCTTCGGCGTCATCCACAGCGGGTATGCGAACCGGGTCGACCTAAGCTGTCGCACGGGAAAGGACAAGGGTGGCTTGCCCGAACAGACGCGATAGAGGCACTCCGCAAGAATGTCTTCAAAATTAAGCCCTGTACACACGATGGATCCTGTTTTAGCCGCCATGTGGCTCAGTGCCCGGCGTATCAAGAAGGTGCCCAGGAACTCGAAATCGTCTCCGGGAAAACTCGCTTCATAGGTGTGGATCAAGTCCCGGTCGTGGCGTATGCCGCAAATATCTCGCACCTCGGTCTCTTCCAGCACGCGTAAGTCGAGACCGTAATTCCGGCACAGCTCTTGGGCGCGGGGAACTCCGGCGTCCCAATCGGCGACGCCTTTGAGGATGACTGGCTGTATGGAGATGTCGAATGCGTCGAAGGAGGTCATGGCCATCAGCATAGCGTTGCTATCGCCGCCGCCGGAGATTCCGATAACGAACGATGTTCCGGCGGAGAAGTTCTCCGTGATGAAATTATGAACATGCTGGCGGACCAACTCCTGACACTCGGTCTGCGATAGGCCTTTGAGAATATGCTGGACCGTGCCGGCGTCATTATCGATCTGCTGGTACAGGTAACTGCTCACCTCGGGACCGTCTTCGGCTTTGGCGATATCGTATTTCTGGATGTTGAACAGGTCCGGGTTCACGTTTCTGTTGAAATGCAATAGGATTTCCGAGCTGTCTCGCATGCTGGAAAAGGGTGCGTCTAGGCTGGGCAACAAAACCAGTTCGCCATCCGGTCGGGACGAAAACGCGGAAATTGCGCTCCAAGGAATCCCCACCCTGGCGATGAGTTCAAACAAGGTTTCACGTTGGTTCAATGGTTCGATAGTCATCCGACCATGGGTGGTGACCAGAGTGACGCTCGGAAGCCGGTTAAGCGAAGTGACTTTCATGGAGAGACTCCTAACTCAAAAATGGAAAGCAGGTCCGCTGAACTTCCGACAGCGGTTCGGACGAGGGCCCCCGTTCGAACGAGACCGACAGCCTAGCGGCGGCGGCGGGATCGTGGACCAGTGCCAGATAGGTGCAAGGTACCGCTCTGCCGAGGCTGAATTTCAACTTGAACCGCATCAATGAATCGCCCCCGCCTAGGCTTCGCCCGCCGCCGAAATAGATTCTGTGTATAGGGCGTGCCGTAGTGCCGCTTTCCACGGCGCATGCAACGATTGCCTCATAGAGCAAGTCCGATGCCCCTTTGCTGTCCGTCAGTAGGTCATTGCCAACCAACAGAATGTGCAACCGACCGCTTTCAATCAGGCATCCGGCGAAGCTCGCTATCTTGCCGGTCGAACGGTTGAAGACGCCGATATTCATAAACCCTGGCAACGTGCTGAGTGATTGCAGGTCGGTGGCCTGGACGAACCATTTGTCCGCCGCTCGCACCCGCCGCAAGGTTTCCGCGTGCAGAGTGGCGGCGGCTGTCAGGCTGCTGAGCTCGCTTGGCGCAATGATCCGGGCTTCCAGACGCCTCTCGGCGGACCGCAGGCTCCGCCGACATGCCGCAGGTAATTGCGCTCGATAGTGGTCCATGTCGCTGGGCGTGTCGAGCACCGCGACCGGCTGGCCGTCGACGATCCGGCCATTGGGGATGTCGTCCGCGAGCGCGCGTAGTTTCCCAAGCGGATCAAGTCTGAGCAACTCACACACCAGGGATTGCTGACTACACCACGAGGAGTAGGAGATGAATGCTTCTCGGACTCGCGCCCGGTCGGTTGGAACCGCCGGTTCAGCATACCCTCGCCAGGCCTCGGCACAGTAGTATCCCGTGCTACCTATGGGTTGCAGCACCGGCGTGTGGTGGAAGGAGCCATGCGGCGATGCGGACCGGTATCGACGCCACCTTCCGCCAAACATGGCTGTCAGGAATACCGGATCATGAAATGCGCCATCAACGTTGTCCAGCATGATGTCTTCCGTGGCTGTGTCGGCCCGCTTGTCGAAAGTTGGCAATCACATTTTCGGCCCAGGAATCGCCAAGGGACTCTTGATGCCACTGCGCGGCAAGATAGGCTCGTTGCAACCGCGCGTATGTTTCTTTGTTGTCGGTAAGGCGGGTACGGATGTCTTGGGCCATAGCTTCGTCGCAGGCATCGAACAAAGCGTAAATATTGAAGGGCCAAGCGTCCTTCGACTGTGCCGAAGTGACTGGGAAGCCGGGGACGTCGTAATAAGGTGCGGCCTCGACCAAGAAACGGGTGAGTAGCTTGCAGAGGCTTGCCATCTGATCTGGGCACAGATTCTCCACCCGATCCAAATCGGTATGGTTGTAGACATCACCGGTTTGTCCGATGAGGACCGCAGGCACAGCGACTGCTTTCGACGCGAACAAGGCGTGGTCGGAATAACCCTTGAACGCGGTCACCCGGCAGCCGAGTTCTGGTGAGGAGCTGAATAGCTCGGCGAGGCGATCTTGCAGCGGGTGGTGCAGATAGGGCGGTGAACATTCGAGCTCCAACTGCGCGCCGGTGATGGCCGGATCGCCACCCACCATGTCCACATTGACAACAAAGACGGGTTTGACGGCGGTGGCGGCCAAATAAGCGGACATTCCGGTGAATTCGGGTGCGAAAACTAGCCGAACCGCCGGCAGTGATTCAGCGGCGGTGCGCAATAGCTCACACAGCAGCGCCACACCGGATGCATTGTCGTTGGCGCCAGGACGCAAGTGGCAGATATGAGCGCACAGTAGAATTTCTTTGCAGGCTGCGGGATCGGTGCGAATTTCCAATACTGGCACGCAGCCTAATTGGTCGATCGCTATGGCCACTTCGGCGGCAACCGGTCCGGCCTCAAGGGCTGCGGCCAGATAGTGGTGCTCCGACGGAGTGAGGCTGAGCGCGAACAAGTCGGAGTACGACGACAGTTCGATACGACCGCGCGCTTCCTTTTGGCAGATTCGCTTTGAGAAGGCGGCGGACGCCACGCCGGCAGCGTTTCCTCGGGCGGCGGCGGCAAGCTGAGCCGGGAACTGCTCCTTGGGGCCGCTCAGGAGAACTAATTTTCCGGCCGGCGAGGTGTCGGTCGGAGCGCATACCGGCAAAACTCCAGTGGATGCACAGGAATTGGTTGCAACCAACATCGGATGGGCGGCGTGGTCCAAACGGACCGGTGTTGCATCGGGTCTAGAAAAAGACACGGTGCCTGTGATCAGCTCCCAAGAGGCCGGAGCAGCGAACCCTAGCGGACGAGCCTCGGGGGAAGCGGCAAAGTCATGAATATGACAGGAGGCAGAAGGAAGAAATGACTTAACGTAATCCATCAAATTCTGACAGGTCATCCTAGTGGCGTTACTGGCCTGCGTTCGATCTGAATTGCTGATTCCGTTAACGATTTCGATCATCCGAGATTCGATCTTCATTTCGTCTACTTTGCATCCAGTCGTTTTGTGAAGCGGACCTTACGGTCCGCTTCGGTATTTCTGGTCGCAATTTACATCGCGCCCACTGCGCAGCTCGCGCCGCACAGAACTTCAAGGCCGAACTTGGAAGCCGGAATGGGCGCTGTATTCATTCGCGCCGTGTCCAGATCGCGGGCGGAGACAGAAACCACCACACGAGCGTTGGATCGTTCGATTTCTACAGATTTCATTCCGTAGTTGCTCTTTACCATTTCGGAGATGGTTTTGGTCGAGATAATCATGTGCCTTCCTCTCTTGTGGTTTGATTTGAACCGAACCAAGTCTCCCGGAGGCTATTTAGCTAGGCCCTGTTAGCGCTTGAAATTCTTCCCATATTGTAGGGATGAAAGAAGGAAACGGAACAGGCACTTTCACGGACGAAACATGGGCGATCTGGGAACGACTGATTGAA
>NZ_JABEQJ010000038.1 GCF_014174255.1 Gluconacetobacter sacchari | reverse complement strand
TCCACCGCTCCTTTGGAGCCTGTCTGCAACACTACCTGCGAGGCTCGCAGGTAGTGTACCATTCTGATCTCTTGTGTCGCTCATGCCTCATAGCTGACCCAGACCAGAAAAATTCAGCAAGGCGTCACTCGCCGGGTGCTTACCGTAAGGATGATAGAGGACCGCTGCTTGAGGAATCACAACGAGCGGTATAGGCTCGGCATATGCGAGATCCACATTCGCAAACGCTCCAGGCAAGAGGCGTTCGTCGGGATTTGACATTGCAGCGCGGACCATCAAGGTGCGACTGGCAATATCGAGCGCAGGTGTCGTCGCAGTTACGTGCGCTCGGACCAGATCCTCCGGTGAGGAATCCAACGACACAGCAACATCCGCGCCGGTATGAATACGTTCCGCATAGCGTTGCGGGACGAAGAAATCGACGTAGATCGGATCGATAGATTGCAGAGTGACGACTTCGGACCCGGCTGTGAGATATTGCCCAGGATCTATACGCCGAATGCCAAGGCGACCAGAAAATGGCGCTCTTAGGGTCTTCGTGGCAATAAGGGCTTGTTCCGCGTCGCGTTGAGCTCGGTCGGCAGCCAATGTAAGACGGTCATGATCAACAAGTGCTCTACTTACAGCATGCGCCATAAGCTGAGCCGTGTCACGCTTCAAGTTGATTAGGTCGAGGTCAGCCTGTGCTGCATACTTTGCGAAAAGCGCAGTTTCGTCGTTAAGCTGCAGTTGCGCGAGGATTGTGCCAGCTTCCACACGCTGCCCAGAATGAAAACCGATCTGTGAAACGAGGCCCTCCGTCTGAAAAGAAAGCGCCGTACCCCAATGTGCGCGTAATGTTCCGACGAAATGCAGATGCGGGCGCCATGACACCAGCCGTGCAACCGTCGCCGTAACTGTTATAGGGGTATCTTGAACGAGCGGGCCAGCAGCACGCCACGTGGGGACGCCAAAGATGATTACGGCGAACAGAAAGATAGTAAGGCCGCAGATCGCGAGGATTCGGCTCGTCATTGGAGAATCCCCCTGTTAAATGGCAAAACTCGCTCAGGCATAAGAGCGTGATCCTCGGGGCGGCTCCACCACCCACCACCGAGACTAACGAATAACGCGGCACTATCGGATAGCCTTGCTGCTCGGGCCTCGATCAGTTCGATCAAGGCTCGCTGATAGGCCATTTCCGCGATAAGAACCGCAATGTAAGAGCTTCCCCCCAAACTGTACTGCTTTTGTGCCAGAAACATCGCCTGAGACGCAGCTCGCTCTGCTTCGACCTCCGCATCAAATACATCTTTATCTGCGGCAATCTGAGTCAGGACGTCCGCTACGTTGTGGAATGCGGAGTACACGACGGCACGCCAGTGCTCGGCGCCAGCCAAAAGGTTTGCTTCCGCTTGACGCTGACCGTGCAGCAGCCGTCCGCCCTGAAAGATTGGCTGCGTAATCTGACCAGCCAATACCGCCATGCCATTTCCCGGGACGGCAAATTGTGCAACTCGCGCCGCAATGTCTCCCCAGGCACCGGAAACTACCAGGGACGGTAGGCGTGCCGCCTCCGCAATGCCTACCGCAGCCGTCGCCGCATGCAGCTCTGCTGCGGCCTCCCGAATATCTGGCCTATGCTCTAGGACTCTTGAAGGGACACCAAGTGGCAGCACTGCAGGCAGTGTGAGATCGTCCAGGTCAATAGCCGGCATTGCCTTGTCATCCGGTAACCCGCCGACAAGATCAGCTAATGCATGTCGAGCATTAAGAAATCGGACCCTGAACCTTGGCACAAGCGCAGACTGTTCCGCGAGCTGCGCATGTTGAAGAGCCAGATCAGTCTCCGATGCGGCTCCCACCGCGTATTGCGCCTCGATAGTTCTAAGATATTCCGTTTCGAGGCTGACCAAACGTTTCTGCTCCGCCAACTCACGCGCGAGCATGGCAGTGTTAATTACCGTAGCAACGATATTCCCCGTCAAAACAACATAAGCGGCCTGTAGCCGTGCCTCTACTGCATCCCGGACCGCAGTCTCACGCTCTATGCCACGCCTGACCCCGCCCCAGAGGTCAATATTGTAGCTGAACGCAAGATGAAGATCGTAATACGTCCAAGTTCCGTTCGAATTAGGAATCCCGCTCTCTGCATAGGGATATTTTTGCTGAATCCCCCTTGCCTGACCGTCGATACCAGGCAGAAGGCCAGCATATTGAGCTAGAACGCTTTCCTGTGCAGCGAGGAGCGTATCGCGTGCAGCGATAAGCGTTGGACTGTGTGCGAGGCCTCGATCCACAAGCCCACTTAAAGCGGAATTTTCAAAGCACCTCCACCATTCACCGGGTAGATCTTTGCCCGCAAAGAGTATCTGAGCGTTCTTGGTGCTTGAAGGGGTAAAATCACGCGATATGCCAAAACTATCTGGAATTGGTTGATTGGAAGGCCGGTAAGTAGGACCGACCGCGCACCCATCGAGCCCTCCATACATCAAAACTGCAATTTGAAATAATAACGCTTTCATAAAGCGTTGCCGGCCTTCGCTACCCCGCGTCGCACCAATCAACGTTCACAATCCTTCCGCACCCGTGCATATCGGCCGCAGTCTCCCGTGTACGGAACCGAGCGCCGCACATAGCCAACGGAACCAGCAACTTGAGGCTTCTCCAGAATAAAAAATATCGACACCTCGGGTTTCAATGAAATCCGCCGATCAGGCGACTCCCAATATCGAATCACCGGTGAACTCCAACTTTCAGGTTGTAAGACCCCTAAATAGGTCGCGGCGCAATCAGCGGTCTCCAGAACCCGCTTCATGCACTTCCGCGGAAATCGTCAACTTCGGGCACACGATATCCCTTCAATCGCCCGCCCAGCCTCGTGGCACATCGCAAGGCGCCTACAACGCACCCCACATGTAGGCGTAGCTCGAACCATTCCGCCGTGTTTCAAGATCTTCGCGAATAAATGTGTGCCTTGATCGCCAGCATCTCTCTTGCGATTCGCTCATTAGAGCTCGCTTTTGGTCTGTTGTGCGCGGGCACCTGTTTGGCGCCCCACAATCTCGTTGGCATGGGAGGGTGCCTCGAAAGCATCAGGGGTTACATGCGAGCCGCACTCATTGAACACTATGGTCGTTAGCAAACGAGAGGAGATGACGACAGATGGATGATCGCTGACGCGTGTTTCGGCACTCTCTGCATTATTGACCGACAAATTCCCGACAGGCAGGAGCACGACCGCAATCCACAAACGTGCCATCATCCCACACAACGCGACCATGCCCCATCGGTCCTCAACGATTCACGCCAAAAAATTAAAGATTCTCTAGATATTATCCATATGCAGACGCAACGGAAGCTGCCGCAACACCGTGGTCGAGCCATCGCTTTCCATTTCCGCTGCTTGCCGAAAACGACGAACATTCAGCCGCTCTTCCCCGCGACCTTCCCCAGCGAATCGTGATGCCACCCTCCTGATTGCAGCACTTATCGCAAACTCTCTTGCACCATTGACTCACACTCTCGCTTCTGGGATCGCAACCTCCGACCGCGTCGACGGATGTGCCATCTACCTGCGGCCCGTAACGAGCTTGCGGCCCCCCAGCCGAAATTCGACCGTCAACCGGCACTTACGTCAGAAACGTCAAACCTGACGGAATAATCCGCCTACCGCTCACGATGCTTTTTGCCAAGGACCACTCGCACCGTGGTGTAGGTTCATTAACCGCCTTCGACGCCGATGGAACTGGCGAAGAAGGCAATCGGCTCAGCGCGGATGCCACCTCGCAATCCCGAATCCTTTCGCCAAGACTACGCCCCTAACGTAACAATCACGGCGAACGGATCATCTAGACACTCGCCCCCTCGAGCCCGGACCATTGAATCCTCGTACATCTCCGAAATGCCCCGCGTGAAATCCCAGACGCAGTGAACAAAGCCTTTAGCCCAGGAGACCTCTCCGCCTCTCACCCAATGCAGCGCGGCCGAAGGCATGTTTGCGATGCCGCGCTCTCTTTGGACGACTGCTTCACAAAAGCAAACCTAGGACGCGTCATAATGTAGATTCGAGGACAAGTCTCTCGGACCTATGTAGTTCGTTTCATGGTATATCGGTGTCGTCGATTTCATGTTTCACAAGGTCTTCATACGCCTCCCGGCGGCGGATCACTTTAAACGTACCCCCGTCTACGAGTACTTCCGCCGGTCTGGGGCGCGAGTTATATTGGCTAGCCATCGACATCCCATAAGCACCTGACGAAAATACGGCCATATAGCCGCCTTCAGGTGGCAACTCGCACCGGTAATTGAGCGCGAGAAAGTCTCCGGACTCACAGATCGGACCAACAATATCGACTGGATCAGGTTGCTCACTATTGGTATCGCCATTTAACTTCGCAACCTCAGTCCACGGACCTGAAAAGTCTTGAAAAATTGATGGCCAAATAAAATGCTTGGATCCATAGAGCGTTGGTCTAATCAGCACATTCATTCCCGCATCGAGAACAATGATCTTTTTATCCCATCCTTGCTTGATATACTCTACCCGGCTAACCAGAATGCCGCTATCTGCACTCACGGATCGCCCTGGTTCAATAACGATTCTAATTCCGGACTCTGTTAATGGCTTGATCCGACTACAGATTTCCTTAGCCAGGACAGCCAAATTCTTGCGATTTGCCGAGGAATCTGGCTCCGTTGGGAACCCGCCTCCAATATCCAATACTTGTATCGAACACCCCTGGGATCGGATCTCACCGACAAGAGAGTCGAGCTTACCTATAGCTTGAAGATAAGGCAATGCCGACGTAATCGGTGAGCCAAGGTGAACATGTAATGCAGTTAAATTTATAAATTTTCTATCGCGATATTTCTTAAAAAGCTCAACCACCCCGAAGAGCGGAACGCCAAATTTACTAGTCCGGCCACCAGTCGCCGTCTTTTCCGGAGTATTAGGATCCGCAACATCGAGGTTCACACGAATTCCTACAGAAATACTCTCTTCACGTGCCAGACAAATCTCGTATAGCCGTTCTAATTCCTGTTCGGACTCAACGTTAATCAAAAAAGGCTTGGCTTCAATTGCCATCTCGAGTTCGAGCCGTGACTTGCCAACACCAGCAAATACGATATTTGACGCCGGTGAACCAGCACTAAGAGCACGATACAACTCACCACCACTGACGACGTCCATACCAGCCCCCTGCTCATGTAGAACACGAAGCAAATGGAGATTCGGGCAGCTCTTTACTGAAAAGCAAATCAGCGGGTCGACCACGTCGAACGCTTCACGAATTGCGGCCAGACGCTCCACATATGATTTTTTTGAATAGATGAATACAGGAGACCCAACTTCCTTCAAAATGTCATCAACACGACATTCTTCGCAGTATAATTCACCCTGATGATAATTAAAGGCTTCCATATCATGTCCATTCGGGCGTCCTACGGACGGTTTCTTAAGTGCTTTACCAATCGAGTGGAAACCGTGCACGGCACCACCGTCGTCCCTACTCCGCAATTGGCGCCGAGTGGCCAATTATCTTCCATACCGCCTTGCCGGACAGGAGTTGCTCTAGTCAAATCGTTTTATTGTAGTTCGTCTCCAGTGCGGTGTCGTCAGATTGTCACGCAACGTGACAGCGCCTTATAGCACTTTAACTCGATACTGACAATTTTGCCGATCCGAACTGATTAGACAAACTTTCTTCATCCGGCCGAGCCATCGAAAATGTCGAGAGCATGTGACGCGCGCCCCTCTTCGGATCCATTTGGCCGGAATTTCCAGAGTGCCCGGCTCCAGTAGCAAAAACTCCCGCTAAAGGAGGCAATATGTCATGCAAGGACATTGCCACAACCGTCCGGCGAGAGACGGACGCGCTCATAGTCGGGCGGCTCAAGTCGGATGGTTCCATTGAAGGGCCATCCGGCACCAGATTGGCATGTCAACCACGCGCATCACGTCAACCCGCCAGCGCTCAAGACGATCGCCAGAAACAATTAGCACACTGAGCCATTAAGATAGAGGAATAGTTTTGATTTCTATGGCCTCGACAACACGTTTGCATGTCTCCGCTGCGACGGATGAGTTCTGTCCCACAGCCATGACATAACCTAGCCTGTCACTAGACTTCGCAGTCGGACCAACTACGCTGCCAGGAGTCGCCGTGAGTTGCAGGTCAATCACCCCTGGATAATAACGCCAGGGAGCGGACATCCCAACAGATACCACTTTCCCAGGAGCCGCAGTAAAGTATCGAATTGCGGCGCCACCGTGCATCTGCGGAGGGACCTCAAGCGGTGCTATTTTTTTCGCGGCCCACCCAACAGAGAGACGCACGAGGTCCAAGCCTGACAGCGCATAGATCATATCTGTTATATGGTCTCCACCGATGCGAGCGTGGGTTTCTACAATTCGAGGCCCTCCGTGCGTAAGTATAACTTCCGTGTGCGACGCACCGTCAGATATATTCACCTTATCAAGCATCTTTATTACGACATCATGAACCGCAGATACTTCACGCTCGGTTAGACACGCCGGAAGTTGATGTGCAATTTCCAGAAACTCGTTCTGTATACTCCCCCCTCCATTCGTCTCTTCATTTATCGCAACGATTAAGTGTCGCCCACCAAAGCTAAATGATTCGACAGATAGTTCTCGACCAAACAAAAATTCTTCCACTAAATATCCTGATTCGTCCGCTAGTTCCAATTGAACGCAATCTTCACTGCTGGCAATTCTTCTTACGCCTGTGCTTCCGGTACCCTGCCGGGGCTTCAGCACTAGAGGCCAGCCGTTTTGTTCGCCGAACTCGACAACGTCATCGGGGTTAGACACTGCAGCAGCGCGGACCCCCAGGTCGCCCTGCAATGCTTGCCGAAAAAGGTGCTTATCCCTTATGCATCTAATGCCTTCCATCGAGAGGTGTGGCAGATCCAGCGCTTCAGACGCAGCAGCAGCGGCCGAAAGGCCGATTTCGTTCACGGAAATCATCGCGAGAAGGGGGTCTCGCTCATGGAGAGCCGCCAGACAACCGATATAATCGTCGGACCGTTTATAGGGTAGCAGCAATGTTTTAGATGCAAGACCAAACCATTCGGATTGCATCTCCGAGGGCTCCTCTACGAGAATGGTCTTCAAGCCTAGCCCTGCCGCGCGCTCAAGCAGGTGGCCACGTCCACCAAAAATCACAATGGTGTTGGAATCGGCATTTCGCTCAGTCACAATGTAACTTCCTTATTATCGAATCCCTGATCCAGCAAGCGAAGGGCTCGCACATGCAGCGAGTGAACCCTAGTAAAGAGATGTTCCGACGATTGAATGAAAGTTCTCACGTCGTTATGGTCCCTTTCCCATTAGTACCGCCCTTTAAGAACAGCATTGCAGTTACGGACAATACCAACACTCCGAACATTACAATCGAAACCCCGAGAGATTGGTCCGTCACAAACGAGAATACCGGCAAAATCGCCAGTGCGACCGCAAGATTCATAACCGATGAGTATCCCATTATTTTTCCATAATCACCCTTATGGTTCCAACTCTGCAGGCGAACTGAGAAATATACATTCGAGGAAGCAAGACCGACTCCCAGCGCGACAAAACCTAAAATTGCAAACGCAGGAGACCAACAGAATCCCAACAATATTATTGAAATTGCTTGCAATAACATGAATACATACCCCGCCTCGTCTCTACCCAAATAGTTTCTAAAGAAAAAAACTGTAATTGCGCCCACAGAGAAAGAACCTTCGAAGACCGACAAATATATTGGATTATCGTTAAATCTAACGAATACGAGCGGCGCTAACCAGAGATTACTCAGGGCAACACAAATCGGAACTTCCGCGGCAAGTACTAGAAATACCGCCAAACGTGGGTCGCGGAAAAACTCGCGGCGGAATCGCATCCAATCCTCAATTATGGACCGGAACGCGACTCTCGGCAACCGTGGCTTGACATCAATGCCCGTCAGCCTTGCCAGTAGGAAAGCTGAAACAAAGAACGTGAGAGCGTCGAACACGATCACCGGAGCATATGACATCCCTACCAATGCAAAACCGACGAAAGTGGCCCCCACTAAAAGTGCGCCTTGCATGGCACCTGAGTTTCGAGCAGTAAAGCTAGCAAGCGACGATGGAGGTATACAGCGTGGCAGCAGCGAAAACATAGATAGCTTACTCAAGTGTTGCCCGACACGCAGGGTGTACAACAGCAACATCACAAGCATCCAATATTTCACGTTAAGCCATAGAAGCCACCCTATAATCAGTAGAACACAACCGCGGGCTAACTCATTTCCGCAAAGAATGGCTTTTGCATTTGCTCGATCTATCCACCCTCCGCCCACCAAATTCACGACCATCGCTAGAACGAAATCGACAAAGATCAGGGTACCAAATGCACCGACAGATCCAGTCAATTCGTAAAGCAATTTTCCGATCAGGATCGAACTCGCGCCGCTACCAATGCAGGACACAATTGTCGACGTCAACAAAATGCGTTCGTTTTTCCTTTGTTCTAGCGACATGCCACGTTCAACTGGACCTGCGCGCTCGATCAACTCGTTCTCCAAGCCCAACTTGTTGCCTCATGCTTAATTCAACCGGAGACTCTGCAAATCTATTTAGCGCACACGTGAAGCCCGACGTGGGACAGGTGGTCGCTCACCTATCGGGCACTCGGTATAGTGCCCGCCTCATTCTATGGCTCCCTGAGGACGCCCACGATTGAACCTTCCGCCTCGAGCCTCTTGACCTCCTCTAAGTCTGACGCCAGTTGCTTAGCATCATGATGACAGAGCACGATCCAACCGGGAGAACTATAGAGGTCGACTGTCTTTGAGATTTTGTCGCCAACCGATACATTAGCCTTAAAGTCGAAGAATGACGCAAGACACATCAACCTGTTCCTGGAGGGAAAGCCGGTAACGATCCCTTCTGTTTGGTTTGCAAAGCAATAGGCAGTCGCATGCCTGATAAAGCGATTGCCTTCATTAGCCGCAGCTCGAAACCCATCGTTATCTACGTAGGCGTCGACGAGCACGTCAAACGGGTCGAGTGAACTGCAGCGACGCACCACCTGTGGACCGGTAACGCCGCCATGCAAGCGGGCACCAACCTCCACCAGAATAGGAGAGCCCTCACCCGACAATATAATCTCGCTATGAGCCGGACCCGTTACAATTCCAAGAACATCAAGAACAGCATCATTATACCTGATGAGCTTCTCCGCTAGCTCCCCCGTCGGAGGAAGAAAGCGCGTCTCTCGATATAAGAAAGCGCCATTGACTATGCTCTTTGTGTAGCAGCACAAATTAATCGTAAGATGGCGACCGTTGCTGCTTATCGTATCCACGACATATTCCGTTCCAGGAATATATTCTTGCAAAAGAGCGTCGTGATTTTTTTCTCCGACGTAATTCATGCTCCTCAATATTGTATCGACGCTGGCTTCCAATTCCCCGGGAGAACGACAAAGCCTCACATTGTCTGACCCCGCCGAAGAGCGAGGCTTAGACACCACCTGATCGTGCCCCGTCATTCCGAGCCACTTGAGAGCTTCGGAGGTGGTACGTACGACGCATTGATCGACACTTGCCAGGCCGGACATCTTTACAGCTTCGTGCATTAAGAACTTATCACGCCGCGCTAGCGACGACATCCTGTCGTTCCCAGGTAGATTTAGATACTCGGAGAGTTGGTCGGACAGAATTACGCCGCTCTCCGTCCCCGCAACCACAGCAACCGGCTGGCCTAGGCGTAGGAGTTCCGCACCAAGTGCCTCAACTCCCTGAGCTCCTAGATACTGCTCCGCGAAAAAAAAGGAGCCATTGGGCCGCCCCCCATTGTCCGGAATCCGCAAAGGTTGCGAATGAACGGCAACGCAATCAAAACCTCGCCGAACGAACTCCGGCGCTAGAAGGCTACCGCTAGAATAAGGGTCAACAATGATCGCATACTTTTTTTTCACGAAGCGACTCCAATCGCGAGGCTTCAAAGCCCTTCCCGAGCGCCAGAGATCATCGCCGAGGAGGCCTCGACCTATAACCGGTTCAACATTTCCACGAGCTCCTCGATCGAACGCCGCGCCGACCGCCCGCTCAATACCGCAAGAGGGAAAACCCGAAGCCTCCCCTCAAGTGGTCAACCGACAGAGCAATACCTTAATTCTGACTCGGAAAATCCCGGAGGAGTTTGTCGAGATAAATGTGCGACGTGACAAGGCGGTATAATGCGCCCGTCGTTATTTCCCTCCGAACTTGTTCAGATCGCTTCGACAGCGGCGCAACCACATTTTGGTACCAACCTTCCGAATGGCCGCCGTCGACTTCAATATGCAGCATATGATACTTTGCCGCGCTCGGATTCAACCCAACCCTCTCCCAGCCGCGCTTCAGCGCTTCGAAGCGCTTTGGCACGAGTTGCTCTGTAGCTCCGAAGTATCCCACGCCTATATGAAATAGGTTCCTACGCAGGCCAACCATTTGCTGAAGGTTCCCGCAGATCAATGCTTCAAGAGTAAGCGCGTTCTCGGCTTCCATGTTGCTGATTGAAAATGCCCCGAGAGCATCGGAAAACAAAGTGGAATGCAGAAAATTTGGGTCTCCCTCACCCATCTCATCCCAATAATTCCGTGCGATCTCCATTTTTGCTTCACCTGGAGCCCCGATTTGCAAAGACGCGAGAAAGTCGTCGGTGCTTGCATCAATGGCCGACTCTTGCACCAAATAGAACCGGAGATCCTCGATCGTCGCCCGGTTAGCCAAGAACTCAAAATACGCCTGATGAGTAGCAGCGGGATGAGTCTCTACAAACTGCCATAACCAGTTCGCAAAGCTCGTCTCGCCCGGAACCACTATGCCATTTAAAACACACGTGTCGTTCAGCCAATCAATGAAACCCTTCTCAATGGTTGACCTAATGCTCTCTATATATGGAGTCCCCTCAAGTGTCTCAGCTCCCGGGTCAGGGACAACGGTGAGAACTCGGTAGATCGAATTTAGGATTCTATGAAGCTGCAGTTGGCTCTCGTTATCGCCCTCGTAGAATCCTTTCTTTACCAACTTGCTGAGATGACGGAACCAGGAGTTTTCCTGCCAAGCCCCACCCATTAGGACCGCAGCCTCGCCTCTCGAGATAGCGAGAAAGTCGTTCGTTTCCGATGAATTCATTATTTTTCGTCCTTCCTTAACGAGAATAAGAAAACGCCGCATCGGCGTAAGCTGAAGCCAGTCCCTTAACCTGATGTTCTTCGTGGACCACCGAAAGAAAAAGCGGTTCCTCAATCGAAGGAGGGATCGCAAAGCCACGGTCCATTAGCTCCTTATGTACTCGACCAAATAACTTTGCGTCTTGACCGCCAACGTCTGAATAATCACGAAGGGATTCCTTGGCAACCTGCAATATAGGACTAACCAAAGATCCATAGCGTTGAGCCCCAAACGGAAGATTCCGTTCACGGAACTCATTTATTAACGAATGACAAAGGATCTTTCCAAGATGGTCGAGATGAGCATAGGCGTCCGTATCCCGCAAGACTCTAAGCTGCGCCAGCCCTGCAGCCATAGCCAGTGGACTACCAGCAAACGTGCCTCCCTGAAAGACACTCCCTCGGCGGACCAACAACTCCATGATTTCGGCCTTTCCCCCGAGAGCACCGATTGGCAGGCCGCCGCCCACGATCTTACCGAACGTTATCAAGTCCGGTAGAATGCCGATTTGATCGGCCACAGGCCCGTATCTAAAGCGAAATCCCGAGACAACTTCGTCGAAGATCAACACGATTCCGCGATCAGAGGTTAGACTGCGCAGAGTTCTAAGGAACTCACCTGTCCCCGGCACCAACCCCATATTCGTCGCCACCGGCTCAACAATTATCGCAGCAATCTCGTCACCATGAGCATCGACTAGCGTCTTAATTGCGTCGCTGTCATTGTATTCTGATATAATTACGTCTTGCTTCTCACTTGTCGCCAGCCCGCTCCGGATATTTTCGCCGTCGATGGAAAGCATGTGTGGCTTCGTTGCCTGTGCAATGGCAACGTCCGAGTGACCATGGTACCCTCCACGGAACTTTACGATACGCTCCCGTCCGGTTGCAGCACGCGCTAAACGAAAGGCGGTCATCACTGCCTCGGTCCCGCTGCACATAAAGCGAACGAGGTCGATCACTTCCGACGCCGCAATAATTTCATCAGCAAGATCGTACTCTATTGTAGTCGGCATACCATAGACCGTACCCTTGCTAGCCTGATCCGAGATTGCTCTTACCACTTCTGGATGCCCGTGCCCGAGGATCACAGGGCCGAGACCGAGCACAAAATCCACGTAACTGTTGCCGTCTTCATCGGTGAAGCGACTCCCCCGGGCGGAACTTACAAAAATCGGAGGGGTCACGACATCGCTAAAAGCTCTTCCAGGCGAACTGACCCCCCCAGGAAGAGTGCGAAGGCCGCGCTTGAATTGTTCTCTCGATTTACGATATCTATCATTAAACATACATATTACTCCTGAGAAGATACCGCGGTGATGTCGTTGACAACCGCGTCAATAAATCGATCGAAGCAACCAGTTCGGATTGCTTCTCCGTCTGCAACCGGCAAAGCGCATTTGCCACTGCTCCCAGGCTGATCGGCCACCATGGTGATTTCAAATACCCGCCGGCCCCGTACCACAGTCGAGTACTCCGGAATTACGGTTTTCAGTAGCTTCGAGTCGCTATGCGACGAAACCTCGAGAGCATGGAGAAACTCTTGATATGGTAGCTGTCGTAGCAGTAGTCCTCTTCGCTGCGCGGCGTGAAGCAACATTTGCTCAATACTTATTGCAATAGGAGATACTACCTGTATTGTAGAGCCTTCCGGCGCGCCCCAGTCCGTCAGACCGATGCGATTCACGATCATTTCGGACACCTGATCCGTCGAAAGATACCTTATTTCCCCTGCTTCAGCGGGGTATACCCCCTCCCTAAGACAAGTGCGCACGAATATATCGAAAATCGATCGCTTGTTCCGATAGCCAAAGACCGCGGAGGGAAGGACATCGTCGAGGCGGTAGATCTCGGCCTCGAGTCCTAGTGCTTTTGCTTTCTTGACGATGACCTCTGCGAGGTACTTGGTTACTCCATAGCCGGAGCCGACACCCGCGCTGTACTTGATTTGGGAGTCGCCCGACTGTGGGTGAAATGGAACTACGGCAAGCGAAGATATGTGATGGAGGCGTTTGGCCTGAACCATCCCGCAAAATCGTAGAACCTTTTCTGTCGCGGTAACGTTCGATCGATATAGCAGGTCAGGCTCTTTCAGGAAATTCACCTCTGAAGCACAATGGATCACCTCATCAATATTGGACAGAAGCTGCTCAAATGTTTGATGATCCAAACCGAACCTTTCGGCAGCGAGATCGCCTTTTATTACCGTCAACCGTGAAGCCACAGATTTCTCATTCACCTCGAATTGGTGTAGCTCTTTCCATACACGGGCATTGGCGTGAAGAGAATCATCAGCGCGGGCTATAGTATAAACATCATACGACGTTTCGCGGAGGATGTTGGCAAGGCAGGACGCGCCCACGAAACCAGTTGCCCCCGTTATCAGGATTGTCTTTGGTCGCCCCCTTGGCTCCACGGGCTCGGCGACTCGGAAATGATCCAAAATAGGTAAAGTGATTTCATTATCGGGTGCTTCCGGAGTGCCCCCTCTTTGGAGGTAATCGGCGAGTGCCCGCACGCTGGGGTAACGATATACTGTTGAGACATCCAGGTGAAATCCCGTCGACTGTTCAAGGTCGATCGCGAGATTTATCGCGTCAAGCGACGACCCTCCAATATCGAAAAAGTTTGCATCAGTTGGAAATTTCCTTCGCCCAAGCACTCTCGCAAATGAGCTATAGACTCTGCCGGGGACCGAAGTCTCCTGCGGGTGTCCGATATCTTGACGAACAGCATTCAGCTTTGATTCGAATATAGCGTGGATTACTTTCTTATCTATCTTGCCATTATCGCTGAGGGGAAGATCTCCGAGACGCAGGAAGTACTTCGGCACGTGGGTCAGGGGAAGACAGGACGACAGATTTTGACGCATAAGGCTGGGCTCATATTCCTTTTCCCCCACGTATGCGAGGCACAGGATGTCATTTCCTTCGCTCGCAGAAATCACCAGAGGGATTGCCTGCTCTATCTCCGGAAGCGTTCTTTTGGCCGCGCTAGCCACATCTTCTAGCTCGACGCGGACCCCGAACACCTTTATTTGATCACCGGAACGTCCGACATATTCGAGCAATCCTTTTCCGTTCATTCGTCCATAGTCGCCGGTCCGGTACACTGTTTCCCCTTTTGTACCCTCATAGGGATTCGGAAGAAAACATCGCGACGTGAGTTCGGGTTGACCCAAGTACCCTCGACCTACGCATGCGCCACCAACCACGATTTCTCCGACTTCTCCATCAGGAACCGGAGCCATCGTCTTGTCGACGACCAAAACGAAAGTGTTGTCTATCGGACTTCCGAGCGGAATCCTAGCAAGATCTTCCCTGGTAATGTCGTGAAAGACCATGCCGATCGAAGCCTCAGTATGACCGTAGGTGTTTACGAGCGCGCAATTCGGAACGTGCCTCATAAAGTCGCGTATAGAAGTGCCGTCTGCAGCCTCGCCACCGATCAAGATGTGTCGAAGGCTCGTTAATTGCTCGGGTTTGACTGTGCCGACGTTCAGGGATTTTACGAGCAACCGAAAGAGAGACGGAACGAAATCTGTTATGGTAGCGCGATGTTTTTCTATGAGCGCGACTGTCGATATGACGTCTACGGCACGTCGCTCGTCCGGAAGCACTACTGACCCGCCGCTGGCTAGCGGCCATAGAAGCTGCCATATTGAGGAGTCGAAGCATGGAGAGCTATTTTGGAATGCTACATGTCCGTGCCCGAAGCGACGGGTCATATACTGAAATCTGTTCTGGACGCCCCCGTGAATATTCAGCGCGCACTTTGCAGATCCTGTTGTTCCTGACGTAAAAAATCCATACATGATGTCTCCGGTTGATAGATCGGCCATCTCCCATTCAGAAGAGTCACCGTTGAGCTTAGTCTCGATTTTTATAAAATTGGCGTCATGGAGATAATTCAGGATTCTTTCTTCAGAACCAGTCGTTAGGATGGCTGCTGGTGTTGATGTGGAAATGATTTCTTCTACGCGATGCTGTGGCCATCCCGGGTCCACGGGTATAAAAATTGCCCCAAGCATCATCGAACTAAGCCAGGAGATGGGTAGTTGAACACCGGTAGGAGCCGCGCAAAGCAGCGTGGTTCCTTTGGCGACTCCGACCTCCTTTAGTCTCGTTGCATTGTAATAGGCGCAAGCCACGAGCTCGGAATATGTTAACGAATTACGCCCATGGATTACCGCGATAGAATCACGGTTTGTCGCCGCGCAATCTAAGATGAGTGAGAGAACGCTCGTGCCCGTAATAGGAACATCATATGCCATTGGCGACATGCCATTAACTAACATTGATTTCTCTCGCTGATTTCGGATGCCATCGCAGCTACAAAATACCGCGCTGACTTCTCATAGTACGCTTTCGAATCGAGCTCTCCACTCACAAATGGAGCGATTTCAATTTAAACAAAATTAACCATCCATCTCAGTTCCTGACATGGTATATAGCCCGAATATCGGCTATCTTTTTTCTAAGTTGATGAAATAGGTGTGCCACCCTACTAAGGGTGGCTTTCCCATCCAAGCATTCAACAGAGCCTCGGAGGCCGGAAAAAACGGGCGAGGGAATAGGCTGGGGTGTATCCACTGCCAGCAAGCAAATACGCATGGCTCGCGGACAACGGGTTTCGTGCCGTCTCTCACTGTGACGACCACGCCACAAGTAACAGACGGAATAGAGGCCGTAGTATCCACTGTGAGGATAATAGGGTCTAGATCCGAATAGACGGCTATCCCGGTTTCTTCCGCTATTTCGCGGCGTGCAGTCTGTTCAAAGGTTTCGTGAGGTTCGACGTGACCGCCAGGAAGGCACCATGTCTCGTGTTCTCCTCTCTTCACCCGATGCCCGAGCAATACCTCACCTCTATTGTTGCGGATTATAGCACCCACTCCAATAACTGAGGTGCGTTGATATAACTCGACGCTCATGCTGCAATAGTTTCTTCTAACTTGAACTTACGGAGGGCCTCCGACGCAGAGTAATGTCCGCTGATAAGGGCAGCGACGATTCCACGAAACAGACCGCACGCATCACCTGCAACCCAAGCAGGAACATCGCGAAGACTTAGGTAGTCATCAAGGACTGGGTACCACCCGACGCCTTCAAGCGTAGGTCCGATCAAGTTCGTCGTTTCGTGATCAATGGAAGGGAATTGAGCTATCAGATGACGCAGCCCAACGATCATGCTTTCACTCAACTCAGGACCGTAAACACGGTGGAATATGTCTAGCGTCGACTTTTTATGGGCTAAGACGTCGCGGAGAGGGACCTTGAAATGGCAACCCTTGTCCTTCATTGCTCCCGTCAAATGCGGCAGATTCCTCGATGCGACAGCCTCATCCAATATCCGCGTGTTGAATCCCACGTTGGAATTACAGGTGGGTGCACAATCCGAGTGGCCGGATACAGCCCACAAGCCATTTACGTGAGCGAGGGCAGTCGTGCCCTCACGGCATACGCAGAATGTTCGCCACTCGAGTGCCTTCGCATCGTCGCGGAAGCAGAACTTCGGATCCAGCTGCTTGACGTTCGCAAAGAACGCACGGTCAGAAGGTTGCTCGATCCGAAATCCGACTTCCAGTCTTTGGAAATGTTTATTGAGGAACAAGCCTGGAAAGCTCAGGGGACCAAACCTTCCTGTGGCCACTATCACGTATCGAGCTGTAATCACCGAACGAATTCCATGCGTTTGGACAAGCCTTACGCCGAACAACTGTGATTCACGCGAAAAATTCAAATCTTCCACGATTGTTTCGTCGAAGGAAACCGACTGACTGCCAGCCAACAGAGACGTTATTAGTTCAAACCGACTGCTCAGCGGAAGATAACTCGACGGATATTCTTTTAATGCCCACCGACCTTGAGCAGCAGCGTCACTTAGGCCGATCTCAGGATAAGGCGGGCTATCGAGGCCATGCTGTTTGAGCAGCGCCTGGACCCAATCGTAGGAGGCGCGCAGTGCGTCCTGGTGACCAAGTTGCCAGAGGCGTGTCGCTGACGGGAAAAAGGAGAATTTTCCATCTGAGAACAGCCCAGCTCCCCCATATCCGGTTGCGAGTTCCTTCTCATTGCCTCGACTCCGTTGACTGAGAGGCTTACCGGCGTCGATAAGAGCAACGGAGCACCCTTCGTCTTCCAAGCGCTGTCGTGCTGCAAGACCGGCGGGGCCCGCCCCAATAATCACGAAATCGAAATGCTGCATCGTCAGCCCGCTGCCCAAGAGATCTGATTTAGAATAGATACGCGACGTATCGTTTCTAGGCAACCCCGACCACGGACTTGGTTGCAACGTCCGTTTGTCATAAGATTGGAAACTACTGATTTTGGTCATTCACGGGATTTCATCCCGTCAGGAGGAGGTTGTGGACATAGTGGCCAGTCGCGTATCTGGGCGTCCTCGTCGGACTGAGGTCTCTGTTCTAGTTCGGCAAGCTGCGCTTGAATTGGCCTATGAGCATGGCATCGGTCATGCCACGATTGAAAACATCGCCCAACGCTCTGGTGCGGCAAAATCGACGATATATCGCCGTTGGCCCAATTCCGCGTCTGTTTTGATGGACGCTTTCCTATCGGACATTTCGCAAGAAATCTCATACAAGGACCTCGGTTCTGTGACGGCAACGTTCCGCCACGCCCTGTTTCAACTGGTGACTGCACTCTCGGGCAAGCGACGCCAGCTCCTCCGCAATTTGCTTGGCATGGCACAGATGGACGAAGAACTCTCTGGTGCCTTTTGGGAGCGCTGGATCCAACCCAGGCGTAATGAAGGGATTCAATTTCTTAAATTGGCATGCCAGCGAGGGGAAATAGGATTAGACTGTGATGTTGATCTAGTATTGGATATGCTATTTGGGGCGGTATATTATCGATTTACGATTCCATATCGCGACATTGACGAATCTTACATTGATGCTTTGGTCGAAAACACGTTCCGAGGCCTTTTGATTCAACCGAGCTAGGACTCTCGCTACGGTCTCGACAGTTGCGGATAGCCCTGCGAGCCAAGCTCCCCCATATGCTCCGCTACGTCGCCACTCGCCGCTGGGCACTTGGATGTGTGTTAGGCGGACCGGCGGAAGCGGTTATACGCCGCCTCAAGGCCGAGGCACGTGGCACGGACCGCTTCCGCGAGATTTTCCTGCGTAACCATATCCACCGGCACACGCCCATCGAGCATCGCATTTGGACGGGACAGCGCGTGATAGATCTGCCAGGCGTCGGCATCCCAGGTGTGTTTGAGCACCGCCTTGATCAGCCGATGCTTGACCGAATCGAGATGCCAGTCAGGCACACGCTGTCCCCGGTTGCCGACGACAATCGCCAATAGATTCCTCGCCTGGATTTCGTCGCCGATCCAACGGCGGGACTTTCCGGCAAGCTTTGCAAACTCGGCCACCGGCAGGTTGTGCGGCACCTCCAGCTTGTCCATGAGCAGCATGCGCTCGCGCTGAAGCGATTACAGCGCCGGATTTTCTTCGGGAGCGGGTCGACGAACTGCGGACAGACGATGGGTGGGCCCTGCGACCGATGGCGCCGTGCTCTCAGGAGTGAAAAGCCGCAACGCCGACTGCGATGGAAGACGACGCTCGAAAGCGAAGCGCTCCTCGGCCGCGTCGCTCTCGCCGATCCGTACGATCAGGCGAGCGCTGACCGCCTCCACCTCGTTCTACTCGAGCAAATCCAGACGATCCGCCCAATCCTGCATCATGCGCCGGCGCGGCGCTACCTAACGGGCGTGGTTGTCGGTGGCGCTGACGCGATGAGAGTCGGCATGCGACAGCTGGGCGTCGATCCAGTTCAGGGGATACCGGTCGCATCGAACCTGTCGCTTGCGAAACGTCAGTCCTCCACGGTGGCATCCGGCTTGGCGACCGACATCACGCAAGATTGATTCCCCGCCGCTCCGCCAGGTCAAGCGGCCCATCGTAACCTCCAAATGCAGTTCCGGGACGCCCGGCCGGCGCGCCGGCATCTGCAGCCTGCTTCCGCGTCGTTCGGCATCGGCCACCGGGCAAACAGAGAGAGCCTCGGCCAGGCGGTCGGGACTGTGCGCAGCGCCGCCCTGGGCGTCCGGTCGCCCGATACGAACGACAACGCTCCCAATCACCGGCCTCAGTCAGCGCGACCTTGCGCAACGGCTAGGTGGTGCCCCAACGTTCGTTCAGCCTGTGCCGGCTGCCGCGCCCGCTTCGCCCAAGCTTCCGCGGCTACGCGCCGCAGCCAGGCCAGGTTGTACGCCACCGCCCCTTCGTCCGCCGTTGGCACCAGCCACCGGCCTCCTCATTCCCATTCGACCAGCCAGCGGGCGAGGCCGGGCCCACGCGCGGCGGGACGAAACGCGACCATCGTTTCCGCCGGTCCGGAGCCGGTTAGCGCCGACGTTATCGCCTTCGTCGCCGCCAAGCCCGGCTGTGGCGTGATCCCACCCGCACTCGATCCACGCCGCGGCACCTTCTCCTCGTCTGACCGCCTCGCAGATTGCGCGGAGCAGACCGGCGGCGGCGTGGTTGCCGCAAACCACGCCGGAATCCATCGCGATGCCACCGCCCAAGGCTATACCGTGCTACTAGCACCGATCGATTTTTCTGCCCTCTCCGAGGTTCGCGACAGTCCCGTGGTGCTGGTCGACTTCGTGGGCGCCATGCGCCGCTCGGAACTGGCCGAGATTTGCATTAAACGTGTGACGCACGAGGCGCGCAGGCTCACGCGCCACCTGCCGCGTTCCAAGGGGGATCGCCAGGGCGCCGATGTCGATATAGCCGTGTCCTATATCGCCAATGCAGTCTGGACGCCATCATCGGTCGCACCGTGCGTCGGGCGCATCGCCTATGCCTGAAAGGGGCGAGCCTGCGCAAGCGGAGCGGGCGGGATGGTCAGGGCTGACCGTCCACGGTGCCGGCGGCCTCACAATGCCTTCCCAGCACCGTGATCGCGATCACGGGAATGGCCGATCGCCCTCAAGCGGAATCACTGATCACGGCCCGCGGTACTCAGCCAATCACCATGCCGGACTGTTCCGTAACCGAGGCCGTAGACGACGGCACGAGCCGCGCGGTCGCATAACGGGTCGTGAGCATTTGGATACGCATTAGGCAGACTGGCGGAATGACGAGGCCACTGATTTCAGACTGAAGCGCACGACGCGGACCATTTCCGAAAGATTGTCCTGCGTCACAATCTCCACGGGCACACGCCCGTCCAGCATCGCGTTCCGACGGGACAAGGCGTGGTAAATCTGCCACGAATCTCCGTCCTTGGGCTGCCTGAGTACTGCCTGGATCAGCTTGTGCTTAATGGGATCGAGATGCCAGTCAGGCACACGTTGACCTCGGTTGCCCACGGCAATCGCCAGCAGGTTGCCCCTCTGAATTTCTTGGCTGATCCACTGACGGGACTTGCCCGCCAATTTGGCGAACTGGACCACAGGCAGGTTGTGTGGTGCCTCCAGCGTGTCCATGAGCAGCATCCGTTCCCGCTGGAGCGATGAGAGCGCCGCACTCTCCACCGGGTGAGGCCAACTAACGGCTGACAAGCGATGCGCTGGCTGACTCACTTGAGCCGGGATCGACGACGCTCCTTCACTTTCTTCGATTCGAACGACTAAATGGGCACCGGCAGCCTCCACCTGACCTTGCTCGAGCATAGCCAGGCGGTCAGCCCAGTCCTGCATCATGCGCCGGCGCGGCTCAACGTAGCGCGCGTGATTGTAGGCCGCGCTCGTTCGATGAGGATCGGCGTGTGACAACTGCGCGTCCACCCAGCTCAGGGGGTAGCCAACCTCGTTGAGGGCGGTGGAAATCGTGCCCCGGATACCGTGGCCCGTCAGTCGATCCTCATAGCCCATCCGCTTCAGCGCCGCGTTCAGCGTGTTCTCGCTGATGCGCTTCCTGGGATTGGAGTCGTTGGTGAAAGAGGTACCGCTGACCCGGCGCCATCCGCGCCAGCAGGTAGCGCACGATTTCGAGCGCCTGTGCGGACAGCGGCACGACGTAGGGCGGGATGTCCTGTGGACGCTTGCGCTGCTTGCGCATCGTGAGCTGCAACTGCTTCACCGACTCGGGCGGGATAACCCACAACCCCTCGTCGAGATGGAACTGGTCGGATGTCGCCGCTCGCAGCTCGCCCGTGCGTACGCCCGTCAGGAATAGAAAGCGCAGCCCGAGCTGGGTCTGCAGGCGGCCACGGTAGCGGCGTAGCCTTTGTAGGAAAGCAGGCAGTTCTTCCAGTCTCAGGAACGGATTGTTGCGCACTGGCGGCAGCGGTCGGGCAACCACGTCGAGGTCTGCGGCCGGGTTGCTCTCCAGAGCCGGCACCTTGACCAACGCGAATCGGAACATCTGGTTGAACCAGATGCGAATCTTTTTCGCTACACTGAGGGCACCACGTCGCTCGATCTTGCTGAGGACGTCGAGCAGGTGATCACGTCGGATATCGTAGATCGACAGCTTGCCCAGGATAGGCAGCACGTCCTTCGCAAACATCCGCTCCACCTGAGACAGCGCAGTCTGGCGACCATGACGCAGAGACAGGCTACGGTGAGCATGCCATAGGGCGAAGACCGACTCGAAGCTATGCTCCGCCGCCTGCTGGACCGCGAGTCGCTGGCGCTTGCGCTCGATGAGCGGATTAATGCCCCGTGCCAGCAGCGACCGGGCTTCGTCCCGCCGGGCGCGGGCCTCTCGAAGACCGATCTCGGGATAGCTACCAAAAGATATCCGTTTCTGCTTTTCCTGCCAGTAGTAGCGAAAATGCCACGACTTGCCCCCAGGTGGAGCCACGTAGAGGGCCAAGCCATCGCCATCGGCAAGCGAATACGCAGTCGCCGCGGGCTTTGCCTGCCTGACGGCGAAATCGGAGAGTGCCATGCGTTCGTGTCCTTCCTGATGCGCGGATCAGGACGGATGGTTTCCTTGCGCTCTCTCGCTTCTCCACCAACAAACCGGCTTTCACCGGAACCGCAAAGATGGCCTCAATCTTGGCCTTAAATCGCGGCGCTCTGGGGAGCTTTCCATGGACTTCGGTGGAACAAGACCCGAGGGATTTCCCTTCGCTTTCAAGCCCTTGTGGAACTCAGTGGACATCCATGGAATACAATTTGGAGCGGGCGAAGGGAATCGAACCCTCCTCAGAAGCTTGGAAGGCTACTGCATTACCACTATGCTACGCCCGCTCAGCGCCCCTTCCTTACCGCCGAACCCGCCCGCGCGGCAAGCCCTCTCGGCGATCGGAACGGACCTCCCGCCCCCGACGGACGAACGAATCGCCTCCCCCCTCTTGACTTTGCCCGCCGGGCATACTTTTTTCCGCTGCCTGCGCCGGGTTCGCACGGGTGGCCAGGGGGACAGCGTTCCGCTATTCCATTTGGTCGGCGCCGTAGGCGGTTTGCAGGGGTGTAGCTCAATTGGCTAGAGCGCCGGTCTCCAAAACCGGAGGTTGTGGGTTCGAGACCCTCCGCCCCTGCCACTCGCTCCGGTCGGGAGGTCTCCCGCCCGGACCGTGACGGCGCCCCCGACATGCAGTATTGGTTGGTGTCCGGCCCTGTCCGCCGCTCCGGTCCGGACGGTGGCGTGGCGGTTCGAGAAGGGTGTTTCGTGTCGGTCAGTCCCGCGAAATTTGTGCAAGATGTCCGCGCCGAGGCGGCCAAGGTCACATGGCCCACGCGTCGCGCCACGCTGGTGACGACCGGGGCCGTGCTGGCGATGGCCACCATGACATCGGTTTTCTTCTTTGTCGTCGACCAGATCATCGGCCTGGGCGTACGTGAACTTTTTGGGCTTGGAGGCTGAGGAACGGACCATGGCGAAACGTTGGTACGTCGTTCACGTCTATTCAGGCTTCGAGAAGAAGATCGCCCAGCACATCAAGGAGCAGGCGGCGCAGAAAGGCCTGTCGGACCATTTCGGCGACATCCTGGTCCCCTCCGAGGAGGTGGTCGAGGTCCGTCGCGGCCAGAAGGTCAACGCCGAGCGGAAATTCTTCCCCGGCTACGTCCTGGTCAACATGGAACTGACCGACGAGGCCTGGCACCTGGTCAAGGACACGCCCAAGGTCACGGGCTTCCTGGGCACCAAGACCCGTCCCTCGCCGATCACCGCGGCCGAGGCCGAGCGGATCATGAAGCAGGCGCAGGAGGGCGTGGAACGTCCCCGCCCCTCCGTCACCTTCGAGATCGGCGAGCAGGTCCGCGTGTCCGACGGGCCGTTCACCTCGTTCAACGGCACGGTCGAGGACGTGGACGAGGAAAAGGCCCGCCTCAAGGTCAGCGTCTCGATCTTCGGCCGCTCGACCCCGGTCGACCTGGAATACAGCCAGGTCGAGAAACTCTAGGCCGGGCTGGCCATTCAGATACGGAACGGGGCGCCTCACGGCGCCCCGTTCTCGTTTCAGAACCCCGCCAGACCGCTCATTCGGACGGAACGACCGCGCCCATCGCCCGCAGATGCGCCGCCGCGCGATCGGCCACCTGCCCCAGCAGCCGGCTCAGCGCCGCGACCAGGTCCCCCGTCGCGGACCCGCCGACCGGCAGGCTCAGCGCCAGCACGTCCGACGCGCCGCCATCATGCCCCAGCCAATGCACCGCCAGACTGCCCGCCAGCACCGCCCGGCCGCCGGCATCGCGCGAGGCGCGCGTCACCGTCAGTTCCACCACCGCCAGCGCCGTCGTCGCCACGGCATCGTTCTGCGCGAAGACGACGGATCCGGGCAGACGCTGTTGCAGGTCCGTCGTCAGCACATGGCCCAGCATGCCGGGCAGCGCCTCGCTCCAGGCATCGCCACCGGCCGTCCGCAGGCGATAATCGCCCTCGCTGCTCACGATCCGCTCGCGATCGAGCGATACCGCGACCGAGGGCGTGCGAACCTCGACCACCGCCGGCCCGCCCGCCTGCGCCGCGCCGGGCCACGGCACGAGGGTGTAGAAATCCGGGTCCGCCGAACACGCGGCCAGCGGGCTCGCGGCGGCGGCAAGCAATCCGCCAGCTCCCCGCAGAACCGTCCGGCGCGAGACAGGCCGGCGGGATGAATGCAAGGGGGAAAGGGGCCCTGGCGGTCTCATGGGCTAGCGTCCCGTAATCAGCGCCGATGGATGGCGGTTGAGGAAATCGGTCAGGAAGCGCAACGATCGCGCCGCCTCGTTCAACTGCACCAGCATCTGTTGCAGATCGCGATGAAAGTCGGTGTCTCCGCCGTAGCTCGCCATCAGCTTGTTGGCGTTCTTCAACGTGCCGTCCAGTTGCTGGCTCATCTGCGGCAGGCGCTGGAGCAGCGGATGCATGCCGGTACGGGCATCGCCGGCCAGCGCCTGGATGCTGCGCAGCGAATCGCGCAGCGCCACGATGGCCTGCCGCACTTCCGGCGAATTGATCCGCGCGTCGCTGTGGGCCAGCAGGCTGTTCAGATTGTCGCCGACCTGGGTCAGCGGCATCGCGGCGATCTTGTCGGCGACCGTGGACAGCGAATCCATGATGCCGCTCATGCCGCCGGCCTTGCTGGGAATGACGAGCGCCAACCCTTCGGTTCCCACGACGGCAGGGGGGGCATTCTTCACGAAACTCAGGCTGATCATCGATTCGCCGGTCAGCAGGCTGGCACTGTCGACCGAGGCCCGCAGCCCGTTATCCACCAGCGCCTGGGTGGTCGCCGCCATAGTGCCGCGCCGGATCTCGCCAAGCGGCAGGATGCGCTCGGGCTGGATCTCCATCCCCACCCGCACCCGGGCGGTTCCGCCCTCCTGGTCCAGCACCAGCTTCACGCTGGTCACGGTCCCCAATTGGATCCCGAACATCGTGACCTGCGCCCCGGCCGTCAGGCCCGACACGGAACTGGTCAGGTAGGTGACCAGCGACACGCGCTCGCGATAGCCGGCATTATCCGCCGCCTCGTTGCTGTCATACAGGCGGAAGACCGAATTCCGGGGCGCCGGCGGCGCGGCCACGCCCTCCCGCTTGTCCGGCAGGCCGAAGGCGACCCCGCCCGAGAACAGGGCCTGGATCGATTGCAGCTTCACCTTCAGGCCCCCGGCCCCCAGCCCCACCTGCACGCCCGACACGTTCCAGAATCGCGTATCGGTGCGCAGGTAGGTGTCATAGGGCTGGCGGACGAAGACCTGGATCAGGATCGGCCCCACCCCGCCGGGCGGCATGGTATAGCCCAGCACCTCGCCCACATCGATGTCGCGGAAGAAGACCGGCGCCCCCTGCCCGATCGACCCCAGCGAGGGGCTGATCAGCGTGTAGGTATTGCCCGGCTGGTCCGACCGTATACCCGGCGGCGCTTCCAGGCCCTTGAAATTGCTCGCGCTGCTGCCGCCCGCCACGCCCGGGTCCATCGCGATATAGGCCCCGGTCATCAGGGTCTCCAGCCCGGTGACGCTGGCGCCGTTCAGGCGCGGCCGCACCACCCAGAAGCGCGCATGGTCGGTCAGCATCGGCGCCGCCTTGGCACTCATGCGCACCCGCACCTCGACATGGCGCATGTCGGGCGTCAGCGTCACGTCCTGGACCGTTCCCAGCGGCACGGCCTTGTTCTTCACCTGCGTCTGGCCGCTGGTCAGGCCGTCGGCGGTATCGAAGACGATGGTGATGTCCGGACCGCGACCCATGATCCCCCGCCAGGCCAGATAGCCGGCAATGGCCACCGCCACGATCGGCACCAGCCAGATGATCGAGAAACGATACCGGCGCGCCGAGGCTTCGGGGGCGGAGGCGGCGCGATCGCCGGAATGATCTTGGGGGTCGTCGGTCACGCCTGCCTGGGCTCCATCCTGTCAGTCTCCGCGCCGCGCCGGTCGCGCCGCGGACGCACGGCGGCCGAGGCCACGCCATCGGGCGACGGTCCGTTCAGGCCCGCCGCATCCCACATCACCCTGGGGTCGAAGCTCCATGCCGCGAACAGCGTCAGCACCACCACGGAGGCGAAGGCCACCATGCCGGCATTGGCCGTGACGCTCGCCAGCGAATTGAACCGGACCACCGCCACCAGGATCGAGACCATGAAGACGTCGATCATCGACCACCGGCCGATCACATCGACGATGCGGAACAGCCGCGTGCGCTGGACCAGCGCGAAGGACGATCCGCGCCAGGTCCCGATCACCATCCAGCTCAGGCTGAGGATCTTGAGCATCGGCACCAGGATGCTGGCGAAGAACACCAGCAGCGACAGCGGAATCATCCCGTCCTGCCACAACTCGATCGCGCCTTCGATGATCGTATGGCCTCCCCCGCCCCCCAGCTTGGAAAAGGTCATCACCGGGTAGAGATTGGCCGGGAAATAGAAGATGACCGCCGACAGCAGGAAGGCGCTGGTCCGCGCCAGCGTGTCGGGCGCCCGGCGCCACACCCGATGGCCGCAGCGCGGGCAGACGCCGACGCAGCGCAGGTTGCTGACCGGCGCGCCCAGTTCGCCCACCAGCCCGCATGACGGGCAGGCCACCAGACGATCGACCGGCGGCAGCGCAATCTGGTCGATATGGACGTGGCTGACCGCCACCCGCTGGCCGTCTTCCTGCCGGGTGATGGCCTCCACCCGCCGGTGCCGCCAGATCCGCTCGGTATCGAGGGTCGAATCCGTCGCCGCCATGGTCAGCATCAGGGCCGAGATCAGATAGACCGCGGGCCCCACATCGACATGCGCCAGGTCGGTCAGCTTGGTGTAGGCCACGAAGATGCCCAGGACATAGACCTCGACCATCGACCACGGCCGCATCTTCTCGTACCAGATCAGCAGATGCGGCGCCCAGTCGGGCATGTGCCGCCGGCTGGCGGCATAGAGGATGGCGAACATCATGCCGATCACCACCGCCGGTGCCGCGATGGTGACCAGCCCGACCAGCAGCCCGGCCTCCCCCCACCCCTCATGCAGCAGTTCCATCGGCCCGGTCAGCAGGTCCACGGTGCGCTCGCGCCCATACACGTCCAGCGTCATCAGCGACGACGCCAGCGCGGCCAGGTACAGGGCGCAGGAACTGATGCAGAAGGCCAGCGGCGTCTGCAAGGGCGAGGTCCGGCGCCGCCATTCCAGCGTCTGCCCACAACGCGCGCAGGCGGCCAGTTCGCCAGCCTCCAACGGCGGGCGGCGCTGAAACAGGCCGCATCCGGGACATTCCACCAGGTCGTCGATCGTCCGGACATGCCGCAAATCGGCCGTCCGGCGCGGCCAGGGGCCCCGACGGAGCATGCGTGAAGTCCGCGCTGACATCGTCTCGCTCATGACCCGCCGTACTATAGATCAAAATCGGACCCGCGATAGTCATCCAGCATATTGCTGCCATGACGAGAGCCGCCGGGCCACCGCATGACCGGCCGGCGATGACGCGATCATCTCTGGAAAACCGGAATATTTGGATAACGGAAGCGCCGCGCGACGACACGGCCCGCCGGCCCGGAGGCGGAACCGGCACTATCCTGCCAGACCACCCGGCCCACGATCAGAAGGAAAGGCCGAGTGGTGCCGGTGAAGAGATTCGAACTCCCGACCCCATCATTACGAATGACGTGCTCTACCAACTGAGCTACACCGGCAACGAGGCGAGCGTATAACGGGCCTGAAAGGGCATTGCAAGCCCCCTTCCGGGCAGGATCGCCGGCCGATCCGGCAGGACCGGCCGGCGCCCCGGTCACGCCGTCAGAACGGCGCGTCGATATCGACGACGTCGATCAGCTTGTGGTTGACGAACTCCTTGATCCCGAGCCCGATCAGTTCGCGGCCGTAGCCGGAGCGCCCGACGCCGCCGAACGGCAGGTCGGCCTTGACCATCGTCGGATGGTTCACGAACACCATGCCGGTATGGATCTTCTTCGCCACCTCGACCCCGCGCGCGGTGTCCCGGGTGAAGACCGACCCACCCAGGCCGTACGGCGTGTCGTTGGCGATGCGGATCGCGTCGGCCTCGTCGCGGGCGCGGAAGATCATCGACACCGGGCCGAAGAACTCCCACAGGCGCGCGGGGTTGTCGCCCGTCATCCCGGTCAGGATCGTCGGCTGGACGAAGGCGCCGGTCTCCGGCACCCGGGGGCCGACCTCGGTCGCCGTCGCGCCATGGGTCACCGCCTTGGCGATGTTCTCGCGAATCTCCTTGGCCGCCGCCTGCGACGACAGCGGCGCCAGCGTGGTATCCGGGTCCATCGGGTCGCCGGCCTTCAGCGCCGCGACGCCGGCGGTATAGAGTTCCATGAACCGGTCATAGACCGCATCGACCACGATCACCCGCTTCGACGACACGCACACCTGCCCGGCATTCCAGTGCCGGCCGAACACCGCCCATCGCGCGGTCTTCTCCAGGTCCGCATCCTCCAGCACCACGAAGGCATCGGCACCGCCCAGCTCCATGGTCGTCTTCTTCAATGCCTTGCCGGCCTGCGACGCGATCACCGCCCCGGCACCTTCCGATCCGGTCAGCGCGGCGCCGCACACGCGCGGATCGTTCAGGATCATCTCGACCTGCCCGCGCGTGGGGTAAAGGTTGCGGAACGCGCCGTCCGGCAGCCCGGCGCGCTGCATCAGCACCTGGAAGATCCCGGCACTCTGCGGCACGTTCGACGCATGTTTCAGCAGCACGGTGTTGCCGGCCGAAAGCTGCGGCGCGATGATCCGCGCGATCTGGTAATACGGGAAATTCCACGGCTCGATCGCCAGCAGCACGCCCAGCGGCTGATGCACCAGCATCGCCTCGCCCGAACGCGGGTCGGACACCGGCAGCCGCTCCGGCGCCAGCAGGCGCTCGGCATGTTCCGCATAGTAATCGAAGATCGCCGCCGACAATTCCACCTCGGCCTTGGCCTCGGCGAACAGCTTGCCCATCTCCAGCGTCAGCAGGCGGGCGAATTCATCGGTCTCGGCGCGCAGGATCCGGGCCGCCTTCGTCATCACGGCGGCGCGGGTGGCAAACGGCGTGTCGCGCCAGGCCAGAAAGGCCGTATGGGCGTCGTCGATCGCCTGGCGCACCTCGTCATCCGTGGCATCCGGAAAGGTGGCCAGCACTTCGCCGGTATAGGGGTTGGTCGTTGCGTACGCCATGGTCGTTTTCCTTGCAGCAGGCCTTTTCCGGCCCGACGCGTGTGATAACGGCCGTCCGGCCCACGCCCGTCAAGAGGCCGCCCCGCAATTCCGCTGTCACCAGGATGCATCACGCGCCCCGTCATCCCACGGCCCCCGGGCGCCGGCACCGCGGGATCAGGCGGCCCATCGACCCGGAAGGAAATGACCAAAGAGGGGGCGTTGGTTCTCCTCGTCAAAAAGGAACGGAAACCGCCGCGAGATAAGCCGCCAGCCCTCCCATCTCCCCCGCGGCCAGACGCGCCCCGACATAACCGTCAGGCCGCACGAGCACGCACCCCCCAGCCTCCAGGCCCGATAGATCCCCCCCATCCGGCAATGCCCCCCCAAGCCCGACACGCCAGGCGCGCACCCCGTCACGCGGGGCAACGGGGGCGGCGCCCGCGCCCAGAAGCAGCGTCCAATGCGGCCCGGCCATCAGGTCGAACAGCCGCCGCGCCTGCCCGCCCGCCCCGCGCAGCACCGCGTCGGGCATCCGATCGCCGGCCATCAGGCGATGAGGATCACCGCCCCGATCCAGCGAGAGCGACGAACCGCGATAACCGAGATCGAGCTGGTGAACCTCCCGCCCCCGGCGCATTTCGCCCTGCCGGGCCCGTTCGAGCAGATGGGTCGACAGCCCCAGCATCCCGGCGGCGATCGGCCGGCGTTCCTCCTCGTAGGTGTCGAGCAATGCCGCCGGCGCGCCGGCCAGGACCGCGCCCAGCTTCCAGCCCAGGTTATAGGCATCCTGAACGCTGGTATTCAGCCCCTGTCCGCCCGTCGGCGGATGGATATGCGCGGCATCCCCCACCAGAAACACCCGGCCGACCCGATAATGATCGGCGAGGCGCGCATTCATCGCATAATCCGACGCCCAGCGCACCGCCCGCACCCGGATCGCCCCCGGCGGCAGGCGGGCGTCGATAAAGGCCTGGATGCCATCGACGGACAGATCGGCCGCGCCATCGAACGGGATCGGCGCCTGAAGCTGGAACAGATCGCAATGCGGCAAAGGACAGAACGAAATCTGCCGCTGCATGTCACCCTCGTGAAACCGGTGCCACACCGTCGGTTCCAGGCCGTCCAGCACGATATCGGCAACCATCGCGCGCATGCCGAGCGTCTTGCCGGGAAAGCCGACCTCCAGGGCATGCCGGACGAAAGACCGCCCGCCATCCGCGCCGATCAGGTAACGGCAGCGGACGACCTGCTCCCCGCCCGCGCCCGTGACATGGGCGCGCACGCCCTCGCCATCATCGACGAACGCGGTCAGCCGGCTGGCATAGTCCGGCCGATGGCCCCATTCCGCCAGCCGGTCGCGCAAGACCGCTTCGGTGCGCGACTGCGGTACCAGCAACGGCGCGCGATAGGGCTCGTCCACCGTCGGCGGCGACATCGCGATGCCCTGCGTATCGTCATGCGCGCCGTCGTCGCGATACGCGCGCTGCGGCGGATATGGCCCCCCTTCCGCGGCCAGGCGGTCGATCACGCCCAGATCCTCGAATATTTCCTGGGTACGCGGCTGGATCCCCTTGCCGCGCGACCCCGCGAACGGACCATCCAGCCGATCGATCAGGCGAAACGAGACCCCACGGCGGGCCAGATCGACCGCAAGCGTCAGCCCGGCCGCCCCCGCGCCGCAGATTAGAATATCCGTCTCCCGTGAAACATCCATTTCGCTTCCCTCCTCCGGGAATTATATGCATATTGCACATATTAAGGAGGGCGCCGGAATGTCAACCAAAAATGTGCATGATGCACATATATGTATGAAGCTTCCGGCGCTCCATCGGTCGCTGATCGAGATCGTCGGCGTCATGAACCGGCCGGAGCGGGACGAGGCGATGCTGAAGGCCGCCGGCCTCACGCTGGAGCGCGCGCTGTTTCCGCTGCTGGTTTTGGTCGAGCGGCTGGGCCCGATCGGCGTGGTCGATCTCGCCGGCCGCGTCGGCCGCGATCACACGACGGTCAGCCGGCAGATCGCGCGGCTGGCGGAACTGGGTCTGGTGACCCGCCACGGCAGCGCGGCCGACCGCCGGGTGCGCGAGGCGACGATCACCCCGCAGGGCAGGAACGCGACGGACGCCGTGGACCGCGCCCGCGCCGCCATGGCCGTCTCCCTGTTCCGGGACTGGAGCGAGAGCGATTTCGACCAGCTCGTGCGCCTCGTCGGCATGCTCGCCGAGGGGATGGCAAACCTGCCTCCCGAGATCGGCTGATACTGGTGGCGCCCCGATGCTGGCGCCCCCGCGCGGTCAGAGGGCGGCGTCCTGCTCCTCGCTCACCAGCATCGACGCCGCATGCCCTCGGCTGACCGCGATCGGCGGCGGTCCGGGCACATGTTTTTCCTGCTCGCGAACCAGCGTGATCAGGCCGGAACAGATGATCAGCCCGATTCCGCTCAATGTCACCATGTCCGCCGAATCGCCGAACACCAGATGCCCGATCGCCAGCGCCCAGATCATCTGGCTGTACTGGGTCGGCGCGATCGCCCCCGCCGGGGCATGGAACGCGGCATGCATCAGCAGCACGTTCGCCACGGCCGCCAGCAGCCCGTAACCGGCCAGCAGGCCGGCCTGATGCGGCGTGGGCAGCGCAAAGCCCGGGATGCTGACCAGCCCGCAAATGGTGATGCCGCCCAGGATGCCGGCCCCGAACAGCGAAATCTGCTTTTCATGGGTGCCGGACGCCCGAAAGGTCACGACCGAGACCGCCCCCGCCATCCCGGCGACGACGGCGCCCAGATGCCCGATCGACAGGGGCCGCAGCCCGGGCCGCAGCACGATCAGCACGCCGACGAAGCCCAGTCCGATCGCCACCCAGCGCGGCAGGCCGATCCGCTCCCGGAGGAAGACGATCGACATCAGCGTCACGAACGAGGGCTGGAGAAAGATCAGCGTAAACGCCTCCGCCATCGACAGATGGCTGAACGCGGTCACACTGCCGATGATCCCCAGCGGATAGGCGATGAAGCGGACCATCCACAGCCTGCGGTTCCGGGTCGCGAACACATCGGTCAGCCGGTCCTTCCCCCCGAGCAGGAACGGAAACACCACCAGCGCGGAGAGCGAGCCGAAAAACGCGCATTCATAGGGCGGCAACCCGTCCCGGATCAGCTTGACGCTGGCATCGCTGCACGAGAACGCGGCAAAGGCGCCGAACGCCAGCAGGATACCGCGCAGCGCATCGGCACCGCCATGGGACGAGGAAGCAGGAGCGGGATGGGTCACGGGGTCTGTTCTCGGACAATCGGGAAGGATGCAGGGGGCCGGATAGAGGGAATGCCGTGCCCGTTTCGCGGCGGTTCGGCAAGAAGGCCGATGAACGGCCCCGACCCGCGCGGAAAGCGGATCTCCCCCCCCATCGAGGAAACCGCCCGAAAGCGGCTTCTGTCCCCCACGCCGCGGGGCTATCCTCACGCCATGTCCGGCAGCCGGAAGGAACGGGATGGTCGGCAGGCCTGACGCAACGCGATGACCGATTTTCTCCGAAGACCCTTCATCCTCGTCGCCATTTTATTCTGCCTCATCGGCATCCACGCGGCCCTCACCACGCGGCGCGCCACCCGGCTGCCCAGCGACGCCTATATCTGGCAACGCCAATGGACACCCGCCGTCGGCGCGGCGCTCACCGCCAGCCAGGACATGATCCATGCATGGCGCATCCTCGCGGCCGAGCTGGACGGGCATGGCACCTGGACGGCCACCCACCCCGACGCCGCTCTCCTCGCGCGATCGCGCCGGCCGGTCATCGCCGTGATCCGCGTCGAGGGCCAACTCGCCGATTGGGACGAAGGCCTGCTGGCAACCCGCATTCTCGATCTGAAGACCCGATGGCGCCAAAGCGGCATTCCGCTTTCCGGCATCGAAATCGACCATGATTGCGCGACCGCCCGCCTGCGGGCCTATGCGCGGTTCCTGGCGCTGCTGCGCGGCCGCCTGGGGCCGGGCACGCCCGTTTCCGTCACCGTCCTGCCGGCCTGGCTGGCCTCTCCCGCGCTGAACGACGTGCTGGCGCGGGCCGATGACGCGGTCCTGCAGATCCATGCGGTCCAGAACCCGCAATCCGGCCTGTTCGATCCGGAAAGATCCCACGAATGGGTCCGGCTTTTCGCGCAGCGCCGCCACGGCCCCTGGCACGTCGCGCTGCCCGCCTACGGCGCCCGCGTCACATGGGGCACAGACGGACGGATCGCGGGCGTCGAGAGCGAACTGGACCGTTTCATGGGCACCGACGGCGGCCGCGAACTGGTGGCCGCTCCCGCCGACATCGCCGCCTTCATGAAACGCATCGACCACGCCCCGCCACGGGGGCTGGCCGGCTGGGTATGGTTCCGCCTGCCGACAGCCGACGACCGACGGGCCTGGAGCCTGCCGGCATGGCGCGCGGTCGTCACCCGCCAGCCCCTGCGCGCCGCACTGTCGGTCCGCTTGCACCGGCCCTCGGCCACGTCCCCTTACGATATCCTCCTCGCCAATGACGGCAACGCGGATGCCCCGGGCCCGCCGGCCATCCGGATCGAAAGCCCCTGCCCGGCGGCCGCCGACGGCATGAACGGCTACATCCTGGACTATGATGCCGGGGGCATGCGGCTGCGGCGCGACCAGCCCGGATTGCTGCGGGCGGGGCGACAATCCGTCGTCGGATGGGTACGGTGTGACAGGGGAACGGTCAAAGCCTATGCCGAAACCGATGAACGACAGAGATGAACGACAGACCTGATCCGCCGCGGCCGATCCGCAACGCCCTGCCGCGCCACGGGCTCGCCTTCGCGCTGTTCAGCCTCGCGGGCATCTCGATCGTCCTCGCCTGCGGCATGGATTTTCCCACCCAGTTGCTCGACGACCGCGAAGGCACGCTGAAGGCCACGCCCCCCACCTCCTTCGCCTACGCGGCCAGCCACCTCGTCGTCCCCGGCGATTCCCTCCGCGCGACCCGGTCGGCACCCGCTCCCCTCCGCTCCCCGGAGGACGATGCCACCCCGCCGGAACCCGGGATGGAGGCACTCTCCCCCCTGCAACAGAACCGCGTCGCGACGATGCGCGACGCGATCGACGGCGATGCCGCCTACGCCCGTGCGGACGGCCTGCCCGCCGCGATCCGCCTCTACACCGCCGCCGCGGTCGATACCGATCTCGCCCGCCGGACCGGCGCCCCCGACGCCGCCGAGCGCGCGCGCAGGCGCTTCCAGGCGGTTCTGGACCTGCCGGACGGCCAGGGACGGGACCGGGCGGTCTGGGCGGCCGCCATGCTCGGCCGCCTGGACCTGGACAGGCTGTTCGCCTCCGGCGACGGCAAGGCGCGCGACGACGCATCCCGCGCCTTCGCACAGGCCCGCGCCCTCGCCCGGCAGGGCGCCCCCGATCCACTCTCCCTGGCCGTCGCCAGCTATGGCGAGCAGGCCAGGTCCTACCTGATGGACGGCGGCACCGCCTGCGGCTGGAAAGCCTTCCTGACCGATGCCCCGTGCGCCGATCGCATCGCCCCCGCGAACCTCGACCAGGCCATCGCGCTCTATGCCCAACAGGCCGCACGCGGCTCGAACAGCGGCGTCACGTCGCTGCAACTCATCGCCTCCTGGGCGATGAAAGACTCGCGGCGCGCCCGGCGCCTGATCGACGATCCGCTCGGCCAGCAGCTCCTGGTGGCCTACGCGCTGGCCCGCACCGGCGACATCGTCAATGACGATCCCCGGACAGCGTCCGTCTACGCCGCCCCCGACCGGGGCGGCCAGGGCTATTACGATGCCGCGCGCGGCATTTCCGGCAATAGCTGCCCCTATTGCACCGCAATCCGGACCATCCGCCCCAATCCCGCCATCGTCACCCTGGTCGATGCCATTCGCGCGCGCGGGGTCGCGCGCATCGCCCATGCCGACCGCCTGGCCGCCCTGGCCTATCGCGGCGGCCGCGCCGACCTTGCCCGGACATTCGCGTCCATGCAGCCCACCCCGCTGTCGCACTGGGTCCTGGCCAAGCTGGCCATCCAGCAGGGCGACCTCACCGCCGCGGCACGCCAATACGCCGAAGCCGTCAAGGGATTTCCCACCATCGGAGACGGGCTGGCACCGCGGGAGATCAGCCGGCTCCGCGCCGAACAGGGCGTCCTGACCCTCTCTCGTGGCCAGTATGTCGCGGCCTTCGACTGCCTCTACGCCGCCGCCGACGCGGACAGCCACGGCGGCATCGCCTTCGATGCCGCCTACCTGGCCGAACGCGTCCTGACGATCGACGAATTGCGCCGCGACGTTGATACCCATATCCCGGCCGCGCGCACGGCCGAATCCGACAAAATCCGGTCGATCCTGGCCCGGCGCCTGGTCCGCGCCGGCCGCGTCGCGGACGCCCTGCCCTATTTCCCCGACGATCGCGACCAGCGTGCCCCGATCCGCGCCTGGGCCAGAACCTACGGCCAGGCGCTGCACGACGCCGCGCACCGCTGGACCGCCGTCGGCCGTGCCCAGGCCTGGTTCACCGCCGCCAACCTTGCCCACGCCCACGGCATGGACATCATGGGCACCGAGCAGGACCCGGACTATGCGGTCTTCGACGGCGGCTTCGCCATGGGCGCGGGCCGCACCCTCGCCGACGGCCAGGCGCCACTCCCCACAACCAGGGCGGCCCGCGCCGCGATCGCCCTGCCCGGCCCGCTGGTGACCGAGGGCGAACGCGCCCGCTTCGCCGCCAGCGAGGCCACGCCCTACCGGCGCTTCCATTACCGCGCGATCGCCGTCGATCAGGCGGAAAACGCGGCGGACCTGCTGCCCCCGCGCTCCCAGGCTTTCGCCGCCGTGCTGTGCCAGGCCGCCGGCTGGGGCACCGGCGCCCGGGCGGAGCTTTATCACCGCTATGTCCGCCAGGGCCCGTCCGTTCCCTTCGCGAAAGATTTCGGACGGCACTGCGCCGCGCCCGATTTCCGGTCGGCCGCGATGGATCCCTATGCACGGCCCTTCGCGCGCCTGCACCGATGGCTGCACCACCACCTGGTCACACCGCTCGCCGACGTGATGGCGAGACTGTAGCAGCCCGAGCCGGCGTTCCTGGCCCGTCCTCAGTTGGACAGCGACTGGCCCTTCTTGACGAGGTCGCTGCACAGTTCGACACGCTTCGACCTGTCGAGCGTCGAGATATCGAACGGCGTGCTGGTTCCGGTCTCCAGCAGCCCCTGGCCACCCACCGAATAGAACTGGTCGTTCTTCACATCGTCGCGCTTGGCCAGCGCGCGGGCGGTGCTGCGCGACGTGGTGCCGTAAACCAGTTTCTTGTGGATGCAATAGCTTAGCAAGCCGGCGACATTCCCCGCATTGGCCGACGCCAGCGACGGCAACCCGTTCTCGCCCAACACGCCCGGCGTCGCCGCCGTCGTCGTCCCGGTCACGCCCTTGACGATCTGCGTGCCGCGCGTAGCCGGGTTGGAGGCCGGATCGGCCGGCGACGCCACGGGCACGCTGCCCGCCGGCGGGGTAGACAGCGTCGTTCCAGCCGGCAGTTGCGCCGCCGCGCTCTGCGCGTGCGCGGCACCGGAAACCACCAGGCCACAGGAGACAGCAAAAGCAACAAAACGACCCTTCAACATGACCGAACCTTTCAGCAACTCGGATAAGCAACAGCCCGCGACATCCCGTCACATCGGGCCGTACAGACGAAGACGAAACGTCCCCATGCACCGGCAGTTCTATGCAGTCCTGAAACAATCGCCGCAAAACAAAATACTGACGAGGCGTCCGGCAAAGTCATCCCGGCGCCAACCCGGCGCGCGTCTTCGGGGCGTCGTCGTGGCCGGGCCGCCAGACGGCCCCTTAACGGCCGCACCCGCATTGTGTAGGATCCATCCCCTTAACAATCCAATAAAGAGGTTTTCCAAATGCGCCTGCTCCTCGCGCTCCTTCTCCCCTGGCTCCAGTTCTTCACCATCGGCCGGCCCATCGCCGGCATCGTCTGCCTGGTGCTCCAGATCACGATCATCGGCTGGATCCCCGCGGCCATCTGGTCGGTCTACGCCCTCAGCCAATACGAGACCGACCGGAAGATCAAAAAGACCCTACGCGGCTGAACTCGCCCACCGGCAAACCCGCAACGCTCCCTGTCCCGCATTCTCCCGGAGCGCCGGATCGAATCTCCGCCGCTCCGGACAGGACGATTTCCAAACGAAAAGGGCGACGTCCGGCCGGCTGCCGGTTATCCGTGGCCGGCCCACCCCTTCGCCGCTCTTTTCCACCGCGGGAAAATGACGCGGCGCCTATAAACCGGAGTGATTGTCGGTCGATAAAACTGATAGGTAGAGGTTCGAAAAACCTCCTGATTTTGGCCCCCTCTCTGTGATTCCATTCCTCGTGTGGTAATTGGGGGATGGCTCATGAAGCAACCGGGTTTCTTTGATGTTGAAGAGCGCCTGGTACGGTTGAGCGGGCTTGGTGACCAGTTCGAAGCGTTTTCCCGGGCTGTGGATTTTGAGGCATTCCATTCTGATCTGGAGAAGGCTCTGGCTTATTCCGATCGCAGCAAAGGCCGCCGTCTCCCGTTCGATCCGGTGCTGATGTTCAAAATTCTGGCCTTCCAAACGCTGAACAATCTCTCCGATGAACGAACGAGTATCTGATCAACGATCGTCTGTCCTTCATGCGCTTCCTCGGCCTTGCGTTATCGGATCGCGTGCCTGATGCCAAAACGGTCTGGCTGTTTCGTGAGCGTCTGACCCAGGCTGGCGCCATTTACGTGCTGTTTGACCGGTTTGACGCGACCCTGCGGAACGCCGGCTATCTGCCTATGTCAGGCCGGATCCCGGATGCGACACTGGTGGCAGTTCCAAAAAAGCGCAATACCAATGGGGAGAAAGCCGATCTTCGGGAAGGACGGATCCCACAAGACTGCTAGGACAAACCGGCAAAGCGTCGCATAAGGACAGGCACGCCCGCTGGACGCTGAAGTTTACCAAGGCAAAACGGCGGGAGGACGGGACGATCCCGTCCACGGATCTCACCATCCCGTTCTTTGGCTACAAGTCGCATATTGCCATCGACCGGAAGTTTCGGCTGATCCGAAAATGGAAAGTGACGGATGCCGCCGCCAGTGATGGCGCCAGGCTGCGCGCGGGCCTGCTGGATAAACCAATACCGCCTCAAGCGTCTGGGCCGACACGACCTACCGCTCGAAAGCCAACGAAGCCTTCATGGAAAAGAAGGGCTTCGTCTCGAAGGTCCATAGGAAAAAGCCGCATCTCAAGCCCATGCCCCGGCATATCCATCGGTCCACCGCCAAGAAGTCGGTGATCCGCTCTCGCATCGAGCATGTCTTGCCGATCAGAAATCGCAGACGGGACTGTTCGTCCGGACCGTCGGCATCACCCAGGCCACAACGCGGATCGGGCCGGCAAATATCGTCTACGACATGCGCCGCCTCCTCTTCCTCGAGAGGATGAACGCCGCCGCGTAGCAATCCAGAGCCAATTCCCTCCACACTGCGACAGACGCAGTGCGAAAATCAGGCCCAGAAACCATCAATCAACACGCCACAACTCTGAAATCAGAAGCCGGACGCATCAATCAATGGTTCTTCGATCTCTCCAGATGGGCGAGGCCACGCGCACCGCCTTCGACCACGAGGGAGCGGCATTCAATTTCTCCGCCGAAGTCCGGTGCCTGCGTCCTGGCCGAGGCGAATGCCGGGATCGCCATCGTCGATCCACTGACCGCGACGTCGGGCCGCTTCCGCCTGGCCAGCCGCCCGTTCGTACCGGCCATTCCCGTCGCGGCCCACGCCATCTGGTCGGAAAACCGCTCCCTCTCGCGCCTGGCACGCTTCTTCCTCGACCGGCTGGGGGAGATCGTGAAAGAGATCCCCGCCGCCCACTGACCGCCGGCTAGCGGAACGACACGAGCGCGCCCGCCGGCGAACGGCGTCCAGCCGCACGGGCTGGCAATCCAGCTTTCCTCGATCGTCCGCCGCCGCGCCAGGTCGGCGATCGTGAAGTCGGCATCATAGCCCACGGCAATGCGCCCCTTGCCCACGGCACCGTATATCCATATCCGGGCCGGCCCGGCGGACATCAATTGCACCATCCGCTCCAGCGACAGCCGCCCGGCGCCGACATGGTCGAGCATGACCGGCACCGGCGTCTGCACGCCCGTCAGTCCGGCCACGGTCTGCGGCCACGGGCGCTCCTCGGCGTCGCGGGCATGCGAGGCGTGGTCCGATCCGATACAGTGTACACCGCCCTCATTCACCGCCGCCACCGTCCAACCCGCGACCTATCCGAATATGCCCAGGCCTATCACCCGCCCGAATAGGCAACGCCGATATCCGAATAAGCGGCATGCACGTTTCTCTTCTATGGTGCGCCCCTCGGACACAGGACCGGCCAGCGGAGGCATCGTGACGACGACAGACACCCGGATCGCATTCATACGCGGACAGTTCGTTCCGCTGGCCGAAGCGGTCATTCCCGTCATGGACAGGGGATTTCTCTTCGGCGACGGCGTCTACGAAGTCACGGCGGTCATCGAGGGACGCCTGGTGGACGACACGCCCCATCTGGCCCGCCTCGCCCGCTCGCTGGCTGAAATCGACATCCCCAATCCCTTCGCCGCCCCCGAATGGACCGCGATCGAAAAGGAACTGATGCGGCGCAACGGCCTGCGCAACGGCCTGATCTATATCCAGGTCACGCGCGGCGTCGCGGAACGGGCGTTCGCCTACGCGGACGGGCTGGCGCCGACAGTGGTCCTGTTCCCGCAATTCCAGCCCGTCCAGTACAGCCCCCTGACGAAGACAGGCGCCAGGATCATCACTCTTCCCGATCAGCGCTGGACGCGCTGCGACATCAAATCGACCTCGCTGCTGGCCCAGGTCATGGCCAAGCATGCCGTCTCGCAGGCCGGCGCCCACGAGGCTTGGATGACGCGCGGCGACCAGATCACCGAAGGCGCGTCTTCGACCGCCTATATCGTGACCGCCGGCGGCGACGTGATAACCCGCGACCTGTCGCCCGCGGTCCTGCCGGGCATCACCCGCCAGACGATCCTCAAGATCGCGCGGGCACGCGGCCTGACCATCGTCGAGCGGCCCTTCACCCGCGCCGAGGCGCTGGCGGCGACGGAAGCATTCTATACCAGCGCATCGACCATCGCGATCCCGGTCGCCACCATCGACGGACACCCCATCGGCGACCGCGAGCCGGGTCCCGTCTTCCAGGATCTGTACGCCGCCTACATGCGCGACCTGATGGACCTTCCCGAAGCCTGGCCAGCGGAAGACGGGCACGGATAGAAAAAATTAACCGATCGTATACGGGGGAAAGACCTTGCCATGGGCGCGACATGATCGTAGCTGTGTCGAAGGCAATGCGGGGATGGATGCGATCGGTCGGCCCACGGCATGTGCGAATAATGTGGACCTGCATCCGTCACCCCTATCGGTCAGGGTGGGTGGCCGTGCAGCGCGGCAGCCCCGGAGGACTCTCATCCCATGATGCGTTCGCTTGATATCGCCAACACGGGCATGCAGGCCCAGACGACGAATGTCGAGACGATCTCCAACAACATCGCCAACATGACCACGACGGGCTACAAGCGCCGCCGTGCCGAATTCCAGGACCTGATCTACCAGGATCTGCGCCGCGCCGGCACCATGAGTTCCGACACCGGCGACCTCGTTCCCGCCGGCGCGCAGGTCGGGCTCGGCGTCCGCACCGCCGGCATCTACCGCATCAACGAACAGGGCACGCTGGAACAGACCGGCAACTCCCTCGACCTCGCCATCGAGGGACGCGGCTATTTCCGGGTGACGCTGCCATCGGGCGAATACGCCTATACCCGCGACGGCACCTTCTCGCTCTCCCAGGACGGCACGATCGTCTCGGCGGACGGCTACCCGCTGTCGCCCAACATCGCCCTGCCGAACAACGCCGAAAACATCACCATCGACCAGTCCGGCCAGGTGCAGTACACCCTGTCCGGCCAGACGACGGCCCAGATCGCGGGCCAGATCCAGCTGGCGACCTTCCAGAACGAAAACGGCCTGGCGGCGATGGGCCAGAACCTGTTCACCGAAACCACCTCATCCGGTACCGCCAATCTCAGCACGCCCGAGAGCGAGGGATATGGAACGGTCAGGCAGGGGTTCGTGGAGGAATCGTCGGTCAACGTGGTCACCGAAATCACCGACCTGATCACGGCGCAGCGCGCCTATGAAATGAACAGCAAGGTCATCACCGCCTCCGACGAGATGCTGCAGACGCTGACGAACCTGCGGTAACATGCCGATGCGCGTGGCCATTGCGAGCATGTTCGCGATCGGCCTCGCGGCCGGCGGCGCCGCGCACGCGCATGCCGCGACATTGCGCGGCGCCACGGTCATCGCCTCGGGCACGGTCAGGCTGTCCGACCTCTTCGCCGATCTGGAACCTGGGCAGGATCGCCCCCTCGGCCCCGGCCCCGCCCCGGGCGCGAGCATCCAGGTGGGCGGCAGGCAACTGCTTGCCATCGCCGACGAATATGGCGTCGACTGGCTCGACCAATCGCCATCGGCCACGGCGACGATCACCCGCGCCGGCCGCGTGCTGGACCAGGATTATTTTGCCGGGCTCGTCCGGCAGAACCTGCCCGATCTCGGAGACGGCCCCGTCTCCATCGAACTCCGCGATTTCCACCCGATCATCGTCGCCCCCGACGACAAGAAGCCGATCGTGCTGTCCGACATCAAATGGGACCAGCGCAGCGGGTGGTTTTCCGCGACGGCCTATCGTGGCCAGCCCACGGGCGACATCACGCGGGATTCCTTCCTGCTGACGGGCGTCATCCACGCGACCCGCCGCCTGCTCGTCTACGCGCATGCCCTTCCCGCCGGCAGCGTACTCTCGGCCTCGGATGCCCAGATGGACGATTCCTATGCCGGACACATCACCTCCAAGGCGTTCACCAACGAAGCCGACATCGACGGCATGACCCTGACCCGCGGTGTGGTCGCCGGCGCGCCGATCCTCGACCAGGACCTGCAACGGACCGTGCTGATGCACAAGGGCGACCCGGCGGTGATCACCTTCACCGCGCCGGGCGTCCACCTGACGGCGACCGGCCGCGCGCTGGAGGATGGCGGCGCCGGCCAGTATGTGCATATCCTCAACCTGTCGAGCAACATGATCGTGACGGGCAGGGTCATCAGCGCATCGGAAATCGAGGTCGCGGCCGGCAGCAACCCCGTTCCCTCCGATTCGAACGCGCTGCGGCGCCTGACATCCGCGCGCGGCCGGTCGCGCGCGGACCTTTCCCTTCGATAGCCGCCGCCTATGCGCTGGAGCCTGCCCGCGATGAAACAGCCCCTGCCCCGGGTAGCCCTGGCCGGATTGCTCTGCCTGTCCGGCTGCACCGGCGTAGCCGATCTCAGCGAAATCGGTCACCCGCCGCGCATGACCAAGACGTCGGACCCGACGCAGACCCCCGATTATCGCCCGGTCACCATGCCCATGCCGCCGCTTCAGCCGCCGCCGACGGAAGTCGGCAGCCTGTGGCGCCCGGGCAGCCGGGCCTTCTTCAAGGACCAGCGGGCGTCGCAGGTCGGAGACCTGATCACCATCAACGTCAACATCGCCGACAACGCGGCCCTGACCGACAACACGAATGCCGCGGGCAGCGGCTCGCAGACATTCGGCATTCCCAGCTTCTTCGGTGCCCAGGGCAAGACCTTGTCCAGTTCGTCGGCACTCGACACCAGCAGCGCCAGCGCCAACACGGCCGCCGGCAGGATCACGCGCAACGAATCCGTCACGCTCGCCCTGGCCGGCACGATCACCCAGGTCCTGCCCAACGGCAATTTCGTCGTCGTCGCCCGCCAGGAAGTCCGCGTGAACGGCGAATTGCGCCAGTTGATGGTCAGCGGCGTCGTCCGCCCGCAGGACATCACCGAAGACAATATCATCACCCACGACAAGATCGCCGAGGCACGGATTTCCTACGGCGGCCGCGGACAGTTGAGCAAGCTCCAGACCCCGCGCTACGGACAGCAGATCCTCGATAGCGTCCTGCCCTTCTGATCCGCTCTAGCAGCCTGTCGGGTTGGGGTACCCTTTGAAGTGGCGAGGGTATAGTATGCTGGGATGAGCCGTTTCATCCCGTTTGACCGATCCCAGCCATATCTTCTGCCGCCTGACC
>NZ_JABEQJ010000037.1 GCF_014174255.1 Gluconacetobacter sacchari | reverse complement strand
GGTCCAGCGCCCGGCGCGCCGCCTGGCGTGCCTCGTCCGCCGCCCGCACCGCCTCCAGCCGCGCGGCATGCGCCGCGCCGGCCACCGCATGCGCCTCCCGCGCTTCCCCGAACGCGGATTCCAGGGCCGACGCCCGCGCCGTTCCGGCCGCCAGATCGCGCTCCCACGCCGCGCGGCGGCCCACATCCTGCCGCGCGACCCCCAGCCGGGCGACGGCATGGTCGCGCTCCGCCCGCGCGGCCCGGTCGCGGGCATCGTAATCGCGCAGCCGGTCGCGCACCCGGCCCGCCTCGGCCAGGTCGGCGCGCTCCTTCTCCCGCCGGTCGGCATCGTCCTCATGCGCCAGACGGCGCCGCAGGTCGGCCATCGCGCCCAGATCGTCCTCCAGCGCCTGCCGGCGGCCGTCCAGCCGCGCCAGTTCGGCCGCCGCCGCCTGCCCAGCCTCGATCGCCGCGCGAAAGCGGCCGCGCGGGTTGCCGCGCCCATCCAGCAGCACCGCCAGGTCGGCCGACACGCGCGACAGCACGCGGCCGGCGGCATCCCCGCCGGTCATGGCCTCGAGATCGGCCTCCAGACAGGACCGGATGGTGGCCCGCGCCGGGTCCGACAGATCGGGCTGCACCAGGCTGTGCCCCTGCGTCACCCACAGCGCATTCAGCAGGCCGACCGCCTCGGCGCCACGCCTGCCCTCCACCCCCAGCAGCGCGTGCAGCCGGGCCTCCGCGGCGTCGCCGTCCAGGCGCGCGCCCCCGCCCTCCATCCGGGCGAACGCCCGGTGCAGGAAGCGCTTTTCCAGCCGCCAGTCACACCCGTCGAGCGTGAAATCGACCGCGATCCGCGGCGCCCCTCCGCCATAGGGTTGCAGGGCGGCAACCGGCCCCGCCCTGGAGCCGTGCGGCAGCAGGAACACCGCGCGCAGCGCCGCCAGCAGGGTCGATTTGCCGAATTCGTTCGGCGCCCCCAGCAGATTGATCCCGGGCCCCAGGCCCGTCAGCCGCACCGCATCGCCGAACCGGCGGACCTGCTCGACTTCCAGCCCCCGCAGGATCATGCCGCCCCTCCGTCGCGCGCCAGCAGATACAGCCGTTGCAGCGCGGCCGCCGCGATCGCCCGCGCGGGCTCCTCTCCCTCGCCGGCCTGGCGCGCCAGGGTCTCGGCGGCGGCCCGCACCGCGCCGCCCGGCCCGAACGCCTCCAGATCGTCCGATGACGGCGCCAGTCCCGGCGCGCCGTCGACCCGCAGCAGCCGCAGCGCCGAACCCAGCCCGTCCACGATCCGCGCCTGCCAGGCCTCCAGGTCCGCCAGCCCCAGCGCCCCGCTCACGGCCAGCCAGACCAGCACCCGGCTGGGATCGTCGGGATCGATCGCGCGCAGCCGCCCCTCCAGCGCCGCGATATCCTCGGCACAGGTCAGCGTTGCCTGCTCCCGCGCCCAGCGAAACCGCCCGACCGCATGGGCCTCGACCACCGGCTCGGCGCGCGGCCCGTCCAGCGTCACCAGCAGCGCCTGGCCGCCGCCCGCCCCGCCCACATCGAACCCGTCCACTTCCGGCGTGCCGGAATACCAGGTGCGGGCATCGATCCGCATGGCGCCATGCCAGTCGCCCAGCGCCAGGTAGGACAGGCCGGCCCGCCGCGCCCGATCGATGGCCAGCAGGTTATGGCCCGGCGCCTCCTCGCCGAAACTGCGCACCGACCCGTGCGCCAGCCCCACGCGAATCGCGCCCTCCGGCGTGGCCGCCCCGTCCATCCAGCCGGTCGGATCGCCGATGACATGCCGATGCCCCAGCCCGGCCGGCAGCACCCATGCCGTGCCCGCCGCGTCCAGCGGGGCCGGCGCATGGGCCAGGTGCGGCACGATATGGTCCGGCAGGCCGGTGCGGACCAGCCGGTCCCACACCCCGTCCCGTTCGTTGAAATCGTGATTGCCGGGGATCAGATGCCAGCGCAGGTCGGGAAATTGCCGCATCCGCTCCACCGGCTGGCGCAAGGTGCGTTCCGACGGGCGCAGATGGTCGTAGAGGTCGCCCGCCACCAGGACGCATTCCGCCCCCTGGGCACGGGCCAGCCGGCCGATCCGGCCGATCGCCTCCAGCCGCTCCTGTTGCAGAACGGGCAGGATCTCGTCGTCGGCGAAGCGGAAGACCTTGCCGATCTGCCAGTCGGAGGTGTGAAGCAGGCGCATGCCCCCTTATCGCCCGATCCGGCCCGGGCGGCCAGAGGGACATGAGGCAGGCGCATATCAGCCATCGTCGCCGCCCGGCGGCGGCCGGCCGGCACGCGCCGGAAAGAACTTTCCTTTTCCAGCCGGCATCTTCCGCGACCTCGCCGTTTCCGCGCCTCCGGCCCCATGCCGCCTGATACGGTTTGTCGCGGCCGGGACATATCCGGCGCGCCGCCACCCGCCATAGTCCGCCATCCGCAAACGGGACGGAGACCCATGACGGCGATGGAACAGGGTGGCACGGGCATGGCGGGCGCGCGCCGGCTCCGGCAACCGGCGGCCCGGCCGACATGGCTGCCGCCGGGCAGCATCGCCTTCTGCCTGCGCAGTTGGGCCGCCGTCATGCTCGCCCTGGGCGCGGCCTTCTGGTTGCAGATCGACTCCCCCGCCAGCGCCGGCGTCACGGTCATGATCCTGAGCCAGCCCCTGCGCGGGCAGATCCTCTCCAAGGCGCTGTACCGCATGGCGGGCACCCTGGCGGGGGCGGTGGTGGCCATCGGGCTGGTCGCCGCCTTCGGGCAGGATCGGATCATGTTCCTGGGCGGCGTGGCGCTGTGGCTGGGGCTGTGCGTGGTCCTCGGCACGCTGGCGCGCGATTTCCGCGCCTATGGCGCGCTGCTGGCGGGATACACGGTCGCGATCATCGGCATCGGCTGCATCGACCGGCCGGAAGACGTCTTCACCGTCGCGATCTTTCGCGTCTCCGCCATCATGATCGGCATCGTCTCGATCGCGATCGTCAATGACGTGACCGGCTCGCCCACCGCCTGGCACCGGCTGGCCGCCGGACTGCGCCGCGGCGCGGCCGAGGTCGGGCAGATCGCCCACGACGCCGTCAACGGGCGGGCCACGCCCGACGACGGCGCCTGGCTGGACCTGGCGGCCCGGATCATGGCGCTGACCAGCCAGGTGTCCTTCGCCCGCACCGAACTGGCCGACAGCGCCCTGCGGATGACGGGCGCGCGCTCGGCGATGGTCGCGATGCTGGACATGATCTCGTGCAGCCGCGCGATCGGCGGGGTGCTGCCGGCCGGCGCGGTCCGGCCCGCCATCCTGGCCGCCGTGCGCCGCCGCTTCGGCGACGGCACGCCCTTCGCCGACGAGGACGCGGCCCGCCAGGCCCTGAACGACCTGCTGCACGCCGCGCCCGCCGACGCCCCGCCGACGCCGGCCGAGGCCTATCTGATCGAACGCACGATGGCGCTGCTGTCCTACGGGCGCTGGGTCCGCGACGGCATCCGCACGCTGGAGGAAGGCCGCGCGGCGCCCCGCGTCGCGCGGGACGTGCGCATCGCCCGGCAGCAGGACCCGGTGCTGGCGCTGCTGAACGGCGCACCGGTCATGACGGGCTTCGCCGCCGCCGCGCTTATCTGCGTGCTCGGCGGCCTGCCGGGGACGACGACCACGCTGTTGCAGGTCGCCACCATCCTCACCCTGTCGATCACCACGTTCGACACCCGCGCCTTCGGCATCGGGGCGCTGGTCGGCGTTCCGCTCTCCACGGTCTGCGCCATGGTGCTCGACACGCGCATCCTGCCCTACGGCTCGGGCCTGCCGTTCCTCGCGCTGATGCTGGCGCCCGTCATCTTCGCCGGTTGCCTGCTGCTGATCCACCCGCGCCTGATGCCGGTCGGACTGAATTTCGGCGTCTTCTTCTTCATCGTGCTGGGGCTGGACAATGTCCATAATTACGACCCGACGCAGTTCGTCGACCGCAACCTCCATTACATGCTCTCGGCGGTCATCCTGTTCTTCGCGCTGACGCTGGCGCCGCCCTCCGCCCGGCGGCGGCGGTTCCGGATCGCGTCGGCGGTCGCGACGACCCTGCGGCGGCAATTCATCGGCCGGGGCGACATCGCCAGTCCGGCGCTGATCAGCCGGCAATATGACCGCCTGCTCCAGGCCCGCACCTGGACGGGCCACCTGCCGCGGAAACCCGCCACGCTGCGCGTGTTCGACCGCATCGTGTCGCTCGGCGACCTCAACGGCGCGCTCGCGCGGGCCCGCCGGCACCTGGCGCGCGCCGCCGCCATCCCGGCGGTGGCCGGACAGGTGGCCCGCACCCAGGCCATGCTGCGCGCGCTGCATGGCCCCGATGCCGCCGGCCGCCTGCTGGACCAGGCCGCCCACCTGCTGGCGGCGGCCGGCCACCTGCCTCCCGCCGATCGCGAAACGCTGCTCGGTGCCGTCTCGGGCCTGTTCGGCGCGGCGCGGCTGCTGGACCGCAACGCGCGGGCGCTGCGCCATTACGGCATCCTGCCCCCGCCGGAGGCCGCGCCATGACGCCGACCGTCACGATCGCGGGGGTCGAGATCGCCTCCTTCCTGGTCGATGCCGTGCTGGCGGTCCTCACCCTGATGGCGCTGCGCCCGCTGCTGGCCAGCCGGATGGTGCAGAAGCGGCTGTGGAACGTGCCGCTGGCCGAATTCGGCATCCTGATCTGCCTGGTCGGGCTCTATGTCTTCCTGCTGTAGAAGGGTCTGACGGTGTTCCAGCGCGCCCGCACGGTCATGCGGATAGCCACCACCCTGGCCATCCTCGCCCTCGCCACGGTCGTCCTGCTGGCACTCTGGCACTATTACACCGCCGCCCCCTGGACCCGGAACGGCCAGGTGCGCGTGCAGGTAGCCAATATCGCCCCCCGCGTATCGGGCCAGATCATGGAGATCCAGGTCGCCGACAACCAGTACGTCCGTCGCGGCGACGTGCTGTACAGCATCGATCCGTTCGATTTCCGCGTCGCGGTGGCCCAGGCCACGGCCCGCGTCAACGAGCGCCGGGCCGACATGACCCTGCGCCTGGCCCAGCACCAGCGCCGGCAGCAACTCTCCTCCGCCTCGGCCTCGGCCGAGGAAAAGCAGCAGTTCGAAGCCGTGGCCGAACAGGCCAAGGCCCAGTATGCCGAGGCCCTGGCCGCCCTGTCGCAGGCCCGCATCAACCTGGACCGCACCCGCATCCGCAGCACCGTCAACGGCTATGTCACCAACCTGACGATGCGGGTCGGCGACTATGCGACCGCCGGCGTGTCCGACATCCAGGTGATCGATGCCGATTCCTACTGGGTCGACGGCTATTTCGAGGAAACGCGGCTGCGCGGCCTCTATCGCGGCGCCCTGATGCGCATCGACCTGATGGGCGCGCCGACCCCCTTGTGGGGCCATGTGGAAAGCATCACGCGCGGAATTTCCTCGACCAACGCCGAACGCGCGACCCAGGGCCTGCCGTCGGTCAACCCGGTCTATACCTGGGTCAGGCTGGCCCAGCGCATTCCGGTGCGCATCCATATCGACACCATGCCCGCCGGGCTGACCCTGGCCGCCGGCATGACGGCCGGCGTGTCGATGGTGCTGCCCGACGGCCACCGCCCGCCACTGTCATGGCACGCGCTGTTCGACGGGCTGAACCCGTTCCTGCCCCGCCCCAGGCCGCCCAACGCCGCGCGGCACGGCATCCCGGCCGCCCCCCTGTCGGACACGGGCCGGACGCAGTAAGGTCCCGCCCAGGAACGCGACCGACCCGGAGAGTCCATTCATGCCACGCTTCTATGCCCTTGCCGCGGCCCTGCTGGCCCTGTCCGCCACGCGGGCTCATGCCGCCAGCCCCTTTACCGGCCAATGGGCGGCCATGGGCCTCTCGCCGGTGGTGGTCGGCGCCCCCGACGCGCACGGCCAGGTGCCGGTCACCCTGCCCGACGAACTGCGCAGCTACGCCCCCCACCAGGTCACGCTCGCCCCGCACGGCAAGGACGCGCTGCAATCCCCGGGCCACGACCCGCTGGTCACGCTGCACCTGGTCTCGGCCAACAGCGCCGACCTGACGATCAAGGGCACCAGACCCGGCCAGACCGTCACGCTCCCCCTCAGCCGCGACGACTGAGCGCCGCGCCCAACACCGCCGGCCCCTCTACCCCCGCGCGTCGTCCGACACGCCCAGCAGCATGGACAGGCGCGCGCGCAGGTCGGCGGCCTGGGGCCGGTCCAGCGCCGCGCGCAGGCGCAGCATCTGCCGCCGCGCATCGTAGAGCTGGTCCAGCAGGGACAGCACCACCGGCATGCCGTCCTCCCCGATCCCCAGCTCGCCCGTCAGCTCGGCGATCAGCCGCGCCCGCGCCACGTCGATGTCATCGAAGACATAGGCCCCCGGCTCGCCCGCGGGCCGCAGCCACGCGCTGTCGATCCAGTGCTGGATCTCGACGGTGCTGACATTGCCCACCCGCACGCACAGGGCTTCGATCGTGATCATGCGGCCCCTCCCCCCGACGCCTCGCCCGGTGGGGTCCAGGATTTCAGGAAAGTCTCCAGCGCCGCGTCCACCGGGCCGATTTTCACCTGCAAGGTCACGTAGAGGCTGCCCGCCTCCCGTCCGCCATGGGCCTTCACGCCCTTGCCGCGCAGGCGCAGCACGCTGCCGGTATCGGACCGGGCCGGAACGTTCATCGACACCGATCCGCCCGGCGTCGGCACCTTGATCGGGCCGCCCGTCACGGCGGTCTTCAAGCCCACGGGCAGGGTCATGCGCAGGTCGTCGCCATCCCGGGTAAAGAGCGCGCTGGGGGCGATGCTGATGGTAATCAGCGCATCGCCGGCGGGTCCGCCCTGATGCCCTTCGCCGCCCTTGCCGCGCAGGCGCATCACCTGCCCGTCCTCGATCCCGGGCGGGATCTTCACATCCAGCGTGCCGCCGCCCGGCAGGGTGACGCGCGACGTGCCGCCATTGACCGCATCCTCGAAACTGACGGTCAGCGAAAAATTCCGGTCATCGCCGCGCGCCGGCCCCTGCGGCCGGCGGCGGAACCCGCGCTGCTGGCCGAACATCGAGCCGAACATGTCGCCCAGATCGTCCTCGGAAAACCCGCCGGCGGAATAGCGGAACCCCTGCGGCCCCTCCGCATGGTCGCGATAGCCGCCGCCCCCGGGCGCGAAACCGCGCTCCTGGCCCGCCGCGTCGATCTCTCCCCGGTCGAATCGCGCCCGCTGCTCGGCATCCGACAACAGCGCGTGGGCCGAGCCGATCGCCTTGAATTTCTCCTCGGCCACCTTGTCGCCCGGATTGAGGTCCGGATGAAATTTCTTGGCCAGCTTGCGATAAGCCTTGCGGATGTCGTCCTGGCTGGCGCTGCGCGACAGCCCCAGGATCTCGTACGGGTCGGTACTCACGGTTCTGCGTCTTCTCCCTGGCTGGACGCGACATATACCCGATCGGGCAAACGCTCTTGCCTGAAATAATGGGGAGCCACCGCCGGACGGTCAATGTAAGCCGGCGCGCGGGGCTGCCATCCCGCACGCGGCGCGATAGGATGCGGCACCAGACAGGGACCACGACCATGAGCATCCGCATCGACACAAGCCGCCTGCTTCCGCCGTTGGCCGGGGCGCTGGCCGGGGCGCTGGCCATCGCCGGCACCGGCCATGCCCGTACCCACAGGGAACATTCGATCTACGGCTCCATTTCCGGGTACCAGGCGATCATGGACCGCGAGAGCGACGAATACCGCTCGGCCGACGCGTTCTGCCAGACCGACGCCTCGGCCAACATGGCGATAAACACCTCGCCGGCGATGACGAACAGCGGCGGCGGCGGCAACCAGTTCCGACGCATGAAGAGCGCGTACGCCAACTGCATGGTCGTCAGGGGGGCCTGGATCCAGATCACCGGCAACAAGCCCGGCGACCGCCCCGACAGCGAGTGACACCCGGTCGGACCCGCCGGTTGAGCGGGCGCCGCATCTTGTTATAACACTCCCCTGTCCGCGGACCGGGAAACGGTCCATCATGACGGCCGGCGCCGAAGGGGGAGAGACCGATGCGAATGAAGATTGGCCTGTTCGTGCCGTGTTATATCGACGCCTTCTATCCCGCCGTCGGCATCGCGACGCTCGAACTGCTGGAACGGCTGGGCCAGGACGTCACCTACCCGCAGGAGCAGACCTGCTGCGGACAGCCGATGACCAATGCCGGCTGCGTCTCGGACTCCGCGGCGGCCGAGGCCCTGTTCGTGCGGCTTTTCGCCGGCTTCGACGCGATCGTGATGCCGTCCGGAAGCTGCGCCCATCACGTCCGCGCGCATTTCGACGCCATCGCGCAGACCGACGCCGTACGCCATGTCCGCGCCAACACCTACGAACTGGTCGAATTCCTGCACGACGTGCTGAAGGTGCGCGATTTCCCGTGGGCGGAATTTCCGCACACGGTCGGGCTGCACAATAGTTGCTCGACCCTGCGCGCGCTGCGCACCGCCAGCATGTCCGAACTGGGCGAGCCCGCCTTTTCCAAGCCGATGGCCCTGCTGTCCGGCATCAGGGGCATCCGTTTCGCCACCCCGGCGCGGCCCGACGAATGCTGCGGCTTCGGCGGCACCTTCTCGGTGTCCGAGGAAGCGGTGTCGGCCCGCATGGGCCTGGACAAGGTCCGCGACCACCGGCAGGCGGGCGCCGACTACATCGTCTCGGCCGATTCCTCGTGCATGATGCACCAGCAGGGCTGCGCCGAGCGCAACCGGGTGGACATCCGCTTCATTCACATCGCCGAGATCCTGAACGGAGCCCGGCAATGAAGCGGAAGCCCGTCGACCACGCCGCCGCCGCCACCGCCTTCATCGCCGACGCGCCGCATCTGGACTTCCACGATGCCCGGCTGTGGGACATGCGCCAGAAGCGCGACGCCCAGATGCGCCTGCTGCCCGAATGGCAGGACCTGCGGGCCCGCGCCTCGGCCATCAAGGAACACGTGCTGGCGAACCTCGCCGATTATCTCGAACAATTCGAGCGCAACGCCCGTCGCAACGGCATCCACGTACACTGGGCCGCCGACGGCGCCGAGCATAACCGCATCGTCGCCGAAATCCTGGACGCGCGCGGTGCCACGACGCTCATCAAGAGCAAGTCGATGGTGACCGAGGAATGCGACCTGCGCCCCTATCTGGCGGCCCGCGGCGTCACCGTCACCGAGACCGACCTCGGCGAACGCATCCAGCAGCTCGACGACCAGATGCCCAGCCACATCGTCGTGCCGTCGGTGCATAAACTGACCGGCGACGTGGCGCGCATCTTCGCCCGCGCCTACGGCACCGACCCCGACGCCGACGACCCGCACCAGCTTGCCGAGGCCCAGCGCCTGGCCGCCCGGCCGGTGATCCTGCATGCCGACGCGGGCATGACCGGCGGCAATTTCTTCGTCGCCGAAACCGGCACCTTCGTCGTCTGCACCAACGAGGGCAATGCCGACCTCAGCGCCACCGTCCCCCGCGTGCATATCGCCACCATCGGCATCGAGCGCGTGGTCCCCCGCATGGCCGACCTCGGCGTGTTCATCCGCCTGCTGTCGCGCAGCGCGCTGGGCTCGCCCATCACCCAATATACCAGCCATTTCCGCGGCCCGCAGGATGGCGGCGAGATGCATGTGATCCTGGTCGACAACGGCCGCTCCGCCCGGCTGGGCATGGCGGATTTCTGGACCTCGCTGAAATGCATCCGCTGCGGCGCGTGCATGAACACCTGCCCGGTCTATCGCCGCTCGGGCGGCCTGTCCTATGGCGCGGTCTATTCCGGCCCGATCGGCGCGATCATCGACCCTACCTTCAACGAACGGAAATACAGCACCCTGCCCTACGCCTCGACGCTCAACGGCAGTTGCACCAATGTCTGCCCGGTCAAGATCAACATCCACGAACAGCTTTTCAAATGGCGCCAGGTCCTGGTCGACCACCACCAGATGCCGTTCGTGAAACGCGAGATCATGCACATGGCCGGCAAGCTGATGGGCCAGCCCGGGCTCTACCGCGCCGCCATCGCCGGCGCCGAGAGCGCGCTGTCCACCCTGCCCCGCTTCGCGCTGTACAATTGGCTCAACCCCTGGGGAAGGAATCGCGAACTTCCTCAGCCGGTCAAGGAAACTTTCCACACCTGGTACCGCCGCAACCGCCCGGCGGCAAAACCCGCCCCCTTCGACAACGCGGAAACATGAGACGATGAGCGCCCGCGACACCATCCTGGCCACCCTGCGCCGCAACGGCCCCGACCCGTCCGCGCACCCCCTGCCGGACCCGGCCCGACTGGGCGACGCCGACGCCAGCCCGGAACGTTTCGCCGCCAGCCTGGCCCAGATGGGCGGCACCCTGCTCGACCGCCAGCCCGGCGAGACGCTGGACCAGGCCATCGCCCGCCGCTTCCCCCAACCCGGCCTGATGATCTGCTCGCTGGTGCCCGAAGCCACCGGCACGGTGCGGATCGAAGACCTGCCCACCCCCCGCTCCGCCGAGCCGGTCGACCTCACCATCGTCCGCGCCGCCTTCGGCATCGCCGAAACCGGCTCGATCTTCCTCAGCGAGGCCCAACTCCGCCTCAACGCCCTCGCCCACCTGACCCAGCACATGGTGGTCCTGCTCGACCCGACGCAGATCACGGCCAACATGCACACGGCCTATCTGCGCCCCGAATTCCACACCGCCCGCTACGGCGTGCTGATGAGCGGCCCCTCCGCCACCGCCGACATCCAGGGCGTCCTGATCCGCGGCGCCCAGGGCGTCAGAAGCCTGGCCGTCTGCTTCGTACCCCAGCAGGAAGATCGGGGTGGCTCTGCCCCTACGTGAAAGACCTGCCTTTCTGAGGAGTCCATCCACGATCATGGTGTGATCTGACGGAGCTTTGGTATCATCAGCCCTGACTGAGGCCCAGCCGAGGAACGTGCATGCATTCCCGTTCATCTGCTCCCAGTCTCTTGCCGATCCGCGGCAAATTTATATGCCCCGCGAAAATAATAGATATAACAATACAAGATATTGATATAAAAGACCCGATGGACGCCATCAAAAAGGAAGATTTAACCGCATGCAAAATAAAATATAGATGAGGACACGGTAAAAATTAACAGAACAGGAATATAATAAAAAATAGTATCATATATTTTTAGCGGGTCCTCGCAATAAAAAGAATCGAACCCCGCATGCTCAAGGCATGCCTTAATGATGATTGATACGGCATATTTCCACATATGAGGTTTACAGAAGGCAATATAGACACCAAGAGCATCCTGAATGATTAAGGACATATGAATGTCTATGCCAAAAGGTATGCTTTGCGATAGGATAAATGCTTTGCCACTACCAGACATACTCGCCACTGCCACAATGCGTATAACTCCTTCGAATAATCCAAAAAAAATACCCGACCCCCAGGAAACATTGAAACTGTTGGGAACAGATTTCTCTAAAATTTACGCTACGCAATAAAAAAATAGCCCCAGCCGTCTTCGCGAGTTCTTCCACAAAGCCAACCATACAGTAATATAAAAAAATTAAACTATCATCATAATCAACGATAATTTTCTGGAAATAGCCCTCCGACCTTCCGGAAATAATTAACATGGCAATAGAAACAAAAATAAATCGTTTTGCAAAAGGAAATACCATTCCACTCGACGCCAAAGTACGTCTCAGCCATGCCGTTGGATAAAAAATCAATAAGAGAAAAAGAAAAATATCCAAATACACCATGCGGAGACCGGACCCATCGAATGTTCGAATCAAAAAGGGAATAAGGATCGTAGCTGCTTCTGTGGTTGCCGTCCGTAGTGCAAGAAGTTTCTGACCCGTTGAGCGTGTGATCGAATGCGGTCTTCTGTCAGGCCTTTGAACGCGGCGCTTTCCGGAAGCCGCCAGCCGATATGGTGATCTGCGGGTCAGGTCCAAATCTCACATGCGTGCTCAATAGCACGGAGCAGGGGACTGTCAGGAATTTCGTGTGCGATGCGTTGCTCACGTTGTTGATCAGACGGTGGTGCGTGCGAAGCGGTCACCGAAGAGAATGGCGAACTGTGCCTGGCCGCAAGCGGGTTCACCGACTCATGGCGATGATGGGGCTGCGGGCGATCTACCAGAAGCCGTGCAAGAGTGCGCCCCGTCCGAAGCATCGGCAATATCTGTATCTGCTGCGGGATCTGGTCATCGACCGGCCCAACCAGGTCTGGTGTGCCGACATCGCGCATCTTCCCACGAGGCGGGGCTTTCTCTACCTCGTGGCGATCATGGACTGGGCGACGCGCAGGGCGCTGTCGTGGCGCCTGGCGCGCACGATGGATGAGGAACTCTCGTCTTGCTCAGGCTGGCATCGGAGGCACGAATCAACTACTACAACAGGCCAGTCATCGTGGACAGATCAACATAAGGCGAGCTTCAGGATACGGCATGATTATGAAAATCAAAAGCGTAATCCATAAGGGCGTCAAGAAATTTATTCCGAATTGTGCGCGGTGTAGACCATGAGTTTTGAAGCAGGGCGATGAAGAAAATCAGAAATCAAACACTGAATGCTGTCAGCGATATTATCGAGATGAAGTCCGATCGTCCCACATCGCCGCTGACGGTGTCGCGTTCTGAACTCACGGTGAACGGCTCCGATCGCCTTTTTCGTGAGATGCTGCATCGATTGCTGGCATTTTCAACCCTGATTCAGGCGAACCGGGAGCGACTGGGCCGTCATATCGGCCTGAGCGGCACGCAATACACGGCACTGATCTCGATCGCTCACATGGAAAGTGATGGCATCGGCATCGCGCAACTCGCCGAGCATCTCAACCTCAGCGGCGCGTTTGTAACGATCGCGGTCAACAAGTTGACCGCATCGGGTCTGGTCATGAAGGTCCCCAACGCAAAGGACCGTCGGCGCGTGATCCTGTCGGTGACTCCCAAGGCCAGGGAATTGCTCGCCCGCCTGGCGGAGGTACAGGTGCCGGTAAACGATACGATATTCCGCGATATCTCCCGCGACCAGATGATCGAACTGGCCCGTACCATGTCGCAGTTGATATCGGGGGCACAGGCATCACTGACGCTCATGGATTTTTTGAGCGAATAAAGGGCATGGCGCGGGCACCAGCCCGTCATAAGACGGCGGGCGCTGCCCCCGCCGCGACAAGGTTCAGGATGCAAGGGCACGTTCGACTTGCGCTGCGATCTGCAGAAGGGCCGCGTCTTCATGATGGCGCCCCATCAGCATGAGGCCGACGGGCGCTTCGCCCGGGCTATGACACGGAATCGTGATGGCGCAGCGGTCGAGGAAATTGACAACCGTCGAATTGCGCAGCAACTTCAAATTGGTCGCCGCATAGACACCGTCATCGGTCAATGCGTCCTGGCGAGGCGCCACGATCGGAACCGTCGGCATGATGACTGCATCATACTGATCCAGGCAGTCCCCGGCCCGCCGCATGATACGCGCCCGCGTCTCCATGAGAGTGATGTAGTCGACGGCACTCTGTTCCTGGCCGCGCAATATTCGACGCAGGACGAACGGATCGTATTCAGCGTGACGGGTCCGTAAGAGTGGCGAATGCCAGGCCAGCGCCTCGGGCGCAGGAAAGCCGCCCTTGCTGTTGGCCTCCGCGAGATCGTTCAACGCAGGGCAGGCGACATCGGCAAGAGACACCCCTCCAGCCGCGAGACGGCTCAGACATGCCTCCCATGTACGCCCGACCGTCTCGTCCATCCCATCCAGAACGTACGTACTCAGCACACCCAGCCTCGGCGACGCCCCGAGCATACCACTCGGCGCATCCTGGAGACGCGCGCCGCCACCGGCCATCAGGCTGTCGACCGTCCAGCAACAGGCGACGCTGCGCGCTATGCTGCCGACCGAATCGAGCGTTGACGACAGCGGGACCATGCCGGTGCGGGGAATACGCGATGCGGTCGGCTTGAAGCCGACCAGCCCGGTCAGGGCGGCGGGAATACGACACGATCCTCCCGTATCGGTGCCGATACCGACGAAGGCCATTCCATCGGTGACCGATATGGCCGCCCCGGATGAGGAACCACCGGGCACGCGCCTCTCGGACCGTCGCCAAGGATTGGCGGGGGTCCCATAATGGGGGTTGATCCCCACGCCGGAAAACGCGAACTCCGTCATCGTGGTCCGGCCGATGGAGATCATGCCCGCCGCATTCAGCCGCGCGAGAGCGGGTGCGTCGCTGACGGCGGGCGCCGCGCCATCCAGCACGCGCGAACCCGCGCGCGTGACGGCTCCAGCCTCGTCGAACAGGTCCTTGACCGACATCGGCAGCCCGGCGAACGCGGACGGCGCATGGCCGTTTTTCCGCAAGGCATCCATATGATCGGCCCGGGCGCGCGCGGTGCGCGCATGCACGCCCATGAACGTTCGCGCGCCTTCGCCGTCCGGATCGGCAATACGGGCCAGCGCGTCCTCGACCAGTGCGCGGCTGGTCGTCCGCCCTTCCGCCAGCGCCTGGGCAGCGGAATGAATCGTCTGCGGGGGCATTTGCGTCACGGCTCGATTGTCCTCCATCCTGTTTCCGCTTCGGATGCGCCAGGAGCGCCCCAGGGCTGCCCCAGGCACGATTTCATCCGATCTCCCCTGCCCGCCGCGCCGCGGCGGGGCAACGATCGCCGTCATGATTGCCGTCATGGCAGACGATATGGTGTCTCACCGGCCGACTGAGCAGGTGAAGGCCGTTTTCGCGCCGCCAACCGTCAGTTGCGCGGGGTAAGGACACCAGAAACGTTCCCCTTCGGCATCGTCTTTTCTCGAGACATGGATCACGGCAGGCGCGACACCAGCCTCGGTCCACCGCTCAAGAGCCGGAAGAATGGCATAGTTGATGCCAAACCCGTCATTCGCATTCCCGCCCGGCACCGGAGGATGCAGCCCGGCAGCCCCGGTGCGCCCATGCCCCAGGCCCGGCGCCAGGAAAAAGCGATACCAGCCTTGGATATTGTCGAATCCGCCAAAGGCGTCCGCGACACGCTCGTAATAATTAACCGATCCGCCCACCGGAATCTGATTGTCGGCCAGGCCGTGCCAATGAATGATCTTGCCACCCGCCTTGTAGAACTCCCTCAGGTCGACGCTATCCGTTCCGTTCATCGACCCGAATTGCTGCAACGACCGGATAAAGACGCTCGAAAACGATTTATCGCCCGAATAGCCCAGAGTCTTCCAGCCATCGCGCGCCAGGACGGAGCCGCTTTTCAGCGATCTGTCGGCCAATGCCGGATCGCCGGCGGCAATCGCCAGCCAATGCGCGCCGATGGTGAAGGGCGTGACGCCGGCGGGTCCGACTCCATAGGTCAGCGGCGAATTATACAGGACCACGCCCCGGTTATATCCGTACCATAGATGACCGAGACTGAGCGAAGGCTCGAACCCGTTATCCGACCCGGGAGAAATCGCCTTCCCGTCGATCGTCGGTCCATACCAGATCTTGTCGACGGCGACGGCCTCGCCCTTCGTCAGACATGAATCGCTGCCACCCTTCGATTCCGGGCAGAGAAGTCCGGTGTCGCCTACCGGATCATAGTGGCAGGACGCCAAATCACTGATGTAACCATCATGCCTGCCGGCAATGAAGGTATCGCACGCCGCAATCGCGCGCTGTGTTACCAGTTCGAGCTTCCCCGGCGATATCGGATGCCCGAGATCACGGTTCATGACCACCTGTGGCCACATAATGGACGGCACGAAGCTGGGCCAGTTTATCGCCGGATAGGCGCTAATGATACCGTTATAGTCATGGGGATAACGTTGCGCGAGCATAAGGCCCTCGCGGCCACCGGTCGACCCTCCGCTCCAGTAGGAAAATTTCGGTTCACGTCCGTAAAAGTTCCGCGCGATATCGTGCGCGGCCAGCACCATCATATGGAGGCTGCGATACGCCCAGTCCTCGAGAAGCGGCCAGTTCAGCTTTCCGTTCGGGCGAAACGCGAAACTCCCGTCACTGCCACCGCCGGCCGAGTGCCCGTCATCCGAGTTGACGGTCAGGAAGCCGTCTTCGCCGGCGCGCAGCGCCGATTGACCGATGACACTCAGAGCGTTCGTATCCTGAACGTCCGGCAGGCCGGCATAGCCACCTTCCCCCACCCCAAGGTAACGCTGGTTCCAGTCGGCCGGCGACGGCACCCACACCTCCAGGCCGATTCCCCGAGAGGTGGACGGCTCGTTCGGACCATTGTTCGCGCCGGGACCGATCGTTATTTTAAGCAGGCACATATCGCGCGTGACCGGAATCGCCGCGGCCGTTCCGGTCGCGCCGACATCCGTGGCGGGACGCACATTGATTGCCGCGTTCCTGCCGCCGAAATACGCCTTTGTGACGGTGTAATCGAAACCACCCGCCGCATGCCGGCCAACGAATGCCGAGCACCTGCCTTGGAACGACGGGGTTTTTCCTGCGGTCTCACCCGCGAACGCATACCCCGATACCGAAACGGTCAGAGACAGTATGAAAAAATACCTCAGCATTATCGATGCCTCTCCAGAAGTTTTTCAGAAAGCGGTCGAGATGGTGCCCGTAATATTGAATCTCGGGTAAAGATAGTAAGTCGCGGCACCGGACGACGCTATCAAATTTCCATTCACCCCCACCGTCTGGCGGGCATTGTTAATGACACTGGCAACGCCGGTCCTCAGAAAAGATCCGGTGATATTATTCAGGTTCAACTTAAACACGGGCGCCTTGAAATATTGAAAATTCTTGAACCTGACGCCAATTCCCAGCGAGTCGGTAAAGTAACCCGGCATTTTCTCGTCATTCATGAACGAGGCATACTGGGAGCTGTTATAATGAAGCCCGAGATCGCCAAAGAAGACGCCATCGTCATAGTTCAAGCCGAAATTGGCCGTATAACGCGGCGCCTGAACAGCACGCTTGCCCTTGGTCCGCAGATAGTCCGGGGAACCGTCAATGGCGGTCGTCTGGATGTTTGAATCCTCCGTAGCATGCAGATATTCGAAACTCACATAGGGCGTAAAGCCATATACCCGTCGCCCGGACAGGGTCACATCCACGCCGCGAGATGTCTGGTTGCCGCCGTTGATGGTCGCGGGCACAGCCGTCCCGCCAATGCTCACATTGGTGGAAATCAAACGATTCGTTATGGAGTAATTGAAAAATTCAACGTTCGCATAGATATATTTCCCGTTATGCCTGAATCCGACCGCCTCGGAGATAACATATTCCGGTTTCAGATTGGACTGCGTCCCGACATAGGTGCCCGTACTGGCGTCATAGAATTTCGCCAGGCTGCCGGGGTCCGGAAGTCGAAAGTTTCCAGAACCATTCACATAGACCTGATCGTTCCGATCGATCTTGTAGGACATGAGAATCTGCGGGATCGGCGACGTGATGCTTTGCGTCGTGGACGTTCCGTTCGAAACCTGGTCGTTGCCGAGTGTTTCATGGACGACCTTCACGCCGCCTTCGATGTTCAGCCTGTTTTCCAGGCCGGACCATCGGCCCTGCACGAAGAACGCATTGATGACGCTCGCCGCATGCGTGATATTGAATGTATATTTATAGGATACGTCGCCGGTCCGTACAAACAGGGCCCGCGCCAGATTGTCGGGATTGGGGACCGAGCCGTCCGCGTTGAGCACGGAATCCACCCAGCGCTGATTATCGTGGTACTGCTCATACCAGTACCCGACATTGACATGTGCATTGCGCGCGACATGCCAGGTCGTCTCGGCAACGACGCCGCCCTTGGGGCCGCTGTTATTCCAGGTACTGCTTCCAGGAACGGGCGAGGTCAGGATCGGCCCGGCCGGTCCGACACTCAGCGGAACGGACTGGCCGCCGACCGTGCCGGTCGGTCCGATGAACGCCCCCCCGCCCATGTTCCAATGCCCGCTCTGATACGCCAGATAGGGTTTGATATCGATATCAAGCAGCGACGTGATGTTCAGATGAACGGGCATATCGGCCTGGATCTGATTATACCGATATTGATTGGTGGCATAATACAGGCCCGGGTTGGACGGATCGTAGAACGACGTAAGATGGTAGCTGTCGCCGCCCGCCCTGCCGTTCTTGTCGTCATGGAACTGGGTTGCGGTGGGCTGCTTTGGAACGGCCACCGGGCTCTGGTAGTTCCATGACACCAGGGGACGCAGGAATGAAGAACGCCCAACGGGGATATAGGCGCCGAAATCCATATGGATGCGATTCCCCGTGCCGGCGCCCTGCCAGTTGCGCGCGTGGGAATGCGACATGGAATAGAAGGCCTTGATGCCGGAGTTGCCGATCTCCCCGGATTCGAGCCGGATATACTCGCGGCTCAAATTGTTCGTCCCATATGAAAAGTCCGTAAAACCGCCGGCTTTCGACGCCGGCATGATCGGCGACTGCTCCAGGCCGCCGATCGCCGCGCTGGTAATCGGCAGGGCCAGGTCGACGGGACCGGGCGTGTATTGAACGCTCTGTGTATCCTCGGTTTCGAAATTCTGCGTGGCATGCCCGGCCCCGGAATTGGGTGCGACCCCATCGACCGTGATGGCCATGTCGGCGTCCGAAAGCCCCCGGCTGATCAACTGCCCGCCAATCATGCCCGATGAATCGGTCGTCGAACTGTTGAGGCTGGGCTGGTACTTGATCAGATCAACCGCGGTGGACGCCCCGCTTTGTCGGGAAATATAGTCCCGGGATACGCCCTCGATATTCTTGGGCGCATTCGTAATGAGCACACCACCCCCGCCCTTGACGGTGCGGGAAAATCCGGAGACGGTCACTTCCTCCGCGTCCGGCACCGGGTTCCTGCGCGTGGATGACGGTACGGTCTTCTGTCCGACCTTGTGACCGGACGCCACGGCCTTGTCGACGGGACGCGCATTCCCCGCATAAGGATTCAGCAGGAAAAGTGCCGACGTCGAGAGAAGACACAGCTTGCTGATACGTCGAGAGTAGTAGGACATTATTGTGGGCCCTTCCGGTGTCGAGAGGATCGCGCCTGGCATTCATTATTGAATCAACTCGGATCATTCTAAATGGTCGATGATATTCTCGGCCGAATCACTCGTTCGATTTTTCATATATTACATATTTGGTCGTTTTATTCGTATGATTACGTGACGTAGTTTTCTCTTTTGTTTGTAATAATTTTTCTGTCCGCATCGTTTTTCCGAAGGGCCGGAATCTCCCTCCCGCGCGCCGATGGCGCATGGAGAGGTTTCGAATTGCTCGCGGGGCCTTGATCGAAGCGTATTCGGCTTGGCGGTGGCGGCAATCGTTCAAGATACCGCCTCTGACGGACGTCCATGCCCGCGCGGTCGCGACATCGATACGAATGCGGGCCGGGCGACCGCCATCGATGACGAAAGCCGTGGAAAGCACGAGCCTCCGCCCTGCAAGACGGCTGATGGACAAGCCCTGGGCGCCCATAAAATACCTTTCAAAGAAAGCTACCATGGTCGGCATTATGAGGCGCAGCGCCGTGCGTTTGTCAACTGAAATAATACGGATAAGGAATGAAAAAAATAATGTTTTTGTACAATATGATTCAAGGAAACCGGCTTCAGTCCATTCGTTCCAGTACCGCCACATTTTCGTTGACACGTCGCCAATTTAGCTTTTAAAGAAAGCTATCAACATAATGGACACGCGACACGGCCATGGATTCGAAGCATTTCAGGAAGGTGTTCGGGCAGTTCGCGACGGGAGTCACCGTCATTGTCGGGACCGACGATCAGGGAGAGCGGACCGCGCTCACGGCCACATCGTTCAACACCGTGTCGCTCGATCCACCCCTCGTTGTCTTCAGCGTGAAAAAAAATGGTTATGCAGGAGTCAAATTTCGTGAATGCCGCGTGTTCGTGATCAACGTCCTGGCCGAGGATCATCGGGAACTGTCCGACCTGTTCGGGCGTCCGTCCGACGCCTCGGTGCGGCAGGCCGCCCTGGACTCCATGATGGAGAGCGGCGTCGCGCGCCTGGCCGGCGCGCTGGCCGCTCTGCATTGCGAACCCTTCATGACGCAGGAAGTGGGTGACCATGCCCTGTTCGTCGTGCGCGTCACCGATGCGGCCTTCAATGAGGGACGAAAGCCTCTTCTATTTTTTTCAAGCGAATACAGGAAACTTCTCGAATAGAATCCTGCCCGCGTTTCACTGCAATCTGTTTTTCAGCACGTTATGCATAGCCGATCGGGCTCCGCCCGGTCGCGGTCTGTACCAGGGGAGAGGGAAATCATGAAGACTGGCCGGCAACATAGGGAGAGCCTCCGCGATGGGCGTTCGGTCTATATCAACGGTGGCCTCGTCTCCGACGTGACGGAACATCAGGCGTTCCGCCGCTCGATCGATACGGTTTGTACCCTGTACGATACCGCGTGGGACGAGCGGAACCGCGACCTGATGACATGCCTGAACGAGGGCGGCGTACCGATCAATCGCATCTGGCAGTTGCCGCGCAGCCATGCGGACCTGGTCGAGCGACGCAAGGCGCTCGAATTCTGGGGTATGCAGCATGCCGGCTTTTTCGGCCGCTCGCCGGATCATGTGGCGTCGTGCATTGCCGGCATGTATATGGGGCTGGATGTCTTCGCCGAGGCCGATACGGCCCGCGCCGGGGCGTTGGCCGATTACTATCGCCACGCCAGCGAGGCGGATCTGTTCCTGACCTATGTCATCATCAATCCGCAGGGCGAGCTGGCCGATCCGGACAGCCCGTCGCCCCGGCGGATCGCGGCGTCGGTGGTCGATCAGGGTCCGTCCGGCATCGTCATCGACGGCGCGAAGATGCTGGCCAGCGGAGGCGTCATGGCCAACGAGGTCCTGGTGACCTGTATCCAGCCGCTGGCACCGGGCGAGGAAGCGCTGGCGTTCTCCGCGGTTCTGCCGATGAACGCGACCGGATTGCGTATCCTGTCGCGGAAGTCCTACGAGGAGCATGCCGGTTGCGTGTTCGACAGCCCGATGGCCAGCCGGTTCGACGAGAACGACGCCGTCCTGGTTTTTGAAAACGTGACCGTGCCGTGGGAGCGCGTATTCGTTCACAATGACAGGGCGCTCTGTGCGAAGCAGTTCTTTGCGACGCCGGCCCATGTTTATCAGAATTATCAGGCGATGATCCGCCTCAAGACGAAGCTGACCTTCCTCGTCGGCCTCGGACGCAAGATCGCGCAGGTTAACGGGACCGAGCGCTTCCCGCAGGTCCGGGAAATTCTCGGTCAGCTCGCGGCTGATGTCGGCATGTTGGATGCCATGGTCGCGGGAATGGAGGTGAAGGGCAGCCATTACGGGCCCTATTTCATCCCGGATCGACACAGCCTCTACGCCGCGCAGGCCATTACGCAGACGCTGTACCCGCGCTTCATCGAACAGTTGCGCACGCTGTCCGGCGGCGGCGTCATCATGCTGCCGTCGTCGGTGGAGGATATGGAAAATCCTGAAATAATGAAATGGATTTCCAGAAGTCAGGCATCGCCCGTCATGGACGCCGCCGATCGCGTCAAATTCTTCAAACTGGCATGGGACTGCATCGGATCGGAATTCGCGTCGCGCCACACCCAGTACGAGATGTTCTACGCCGGCGCCAGCTTCGTTCCCAAAAACCACTCGTTCAGGACGTTCGACTGGGATCGGGCGACCGGCGTCGTCGATCGCATGCTGGCCTCCTACTGACCCCCTATCAAGAAAGGACGATACGCTATGGCCGTCACCAAGGAACACAAGGAATTCCATACGCTGGATATGGACGCAGGCTGGGTACAGCCGGCGGCGTACAAGGAAGATGTACAGGAAAAGATCCTGTCCGGCAGCTTGGACGAAGTCGCCAGGACGGGCAGCCGGACAAGGCTGCTGCGTTTCGCCCCGGGCGTCTATACCAAGCGGCCGTTCGTGCATGATTATTGGGAGGAAGTCTATCTGATCTCCGGGGACCTGACGGTCGGCAACGACGAAAACGGGCACGGGGGCGAACCTTTCCCGCCAAACACATATGCCTGCCGCCCGCCCGGCGCCGTCCATGGTCCCTTCAAGTCGGAACGAGGGTGCCTTCTTCTGGAAATTCACTATTACGACCCGGCATAGAAATATTTCCATACAGTAATCAGGAATATGGCATGTTGAAATTCACGCGCGCGCGGAACGGCCGATCGGACGTGGTCGGGATGGATATCGAACGCCTTGTGGTCGCCGGCTGGGCGGGGCGCGACGCCGCCGCCATCGAGCACCATATCCAGGAGCTCGAGGCGATCGGCGTTCCGCGCCCGTCGTCGGTGCCCGTCTATTATCGGGTGGCGAACGCATTGCTGAGTCAGGACGACCATGTCGACGTCCTCGGGCCGGACACGTCGGGCGAAGTGGAACCGCTTCTGGTGGCGATGGCGGACGGGTTATGGATTGGCCTGGCATCCGACCATACCGACCGAAAGGCCGAAACCGTGGGCATCGCGCTGTCGAAGCAGCTTTGCGCCAAGCCGTTGGCCACGTGCTTGTGGCATTGGGAGGATGTGCGAGACCATTGGGACAAGCTCGTACTGCGCGCGTGGATTGACGAGGGTGGGCAGCGCGTCCTGTATCAGGAAGGCAGCGTCGCCCTGCTGAAGCGGCCGACGGACCTCCTGTCCGGCCTGCCCGCGACGCTGGATTTCGCTCCGGGCTCCGCCATGCTCTGCGGCACGGTCCCCGTCCGCGGCGGCATCCGGCCGTCGGGATATTTCGCGATGGAACTGCACGACCCGGTCCTGGGCCGCACGATCTCCCATTCCTATACCGTCCGCGCGCTTCCCGTCGTGGCCTGACACGTGGCCTGACCCGCCCGCGCGTCGATATCAGGCGCGCGCCGCATATCGCCCGGCAGAGCCCTCCATGCCGGAACCGGCCGGCCGCCTCGGCGCCTGCGCGCGGTGAGCGGAATGCAGCCGACAGCACCGAAGCCCATTTTCAAACCGCTCTCGACCGGCAAGAATGGAACGGGGCTGCAACGGGGCCGGCTGAAGAGGGATATCGATGCGATGACGATGGCCGAGGACTGCCCCGCGGACCCCGGCGCCGCCGCGCGCGGCAGGATGGCGGGGGGCGATCCGGCCGGCGCCGCCACGCGCCCGTGGCTGGTGATGGCGGGACTGGTCGTTCCCATCAACATCATGATGGCGCTCGACAAGAACAGCTTCGCGCTGGCCGCGCCCATGATCGGCAATGCCCTGAAGCTGGACTACGTCCAGGTTTCGACCGTGATCGCCGCGCTGACCTGGAGCTACGCGATCATGCAGTTGCCCAGTGGCTGGCTGGTCAGCCACCTGGGGCCGCACCGGACCCTGGGGTGGGCCTGCATGGCGTGGTCGGCGGTCACGATCGGCATGCCGTGGGCCTCCGGCTTCGTCAGCTTTCTCGTCTTTCGCATCGCCATGGGCACGTTCCAGGCCGCGGACTGGAGCGCCAGCGTCACGGCGGTGCATGACTGGTTCGCCCCGGCGAAACGCTCGCGCGGCAACGCCGTGCTGCTGGGCTGTCTGTATTTCGGCTCCACGCTCTCCGGCCCGCTGACAACCCAGGCCGTCACGCTGATCGGCTGGCGGCATTGCCTGCACATGTTCGGCGTGGTCGGCCTTGTCTTGAGCACGCTCTGGCTGCTGGTCTATCGCGACGGCCCCTATCGCGGCCCGCGCGACGATCCGCCACGCCTGTCACGCCGCGCGTTCGCCACGCTCCTGTGCTCGCCGCGCCTGTGGGCGATCGGCGCCTTCTATTTCTGCGCGCTGTCCATGCAGTCCTTCTACCATGTCAACCTGCCGCATTATCTGATGTCGGCGCGCCATCTTTCCTACAACGCCATGGGATGGGTCTTCGCGTTGCCATGGCTCTGTCTCTACCTGTCGGTCGTGGCCAGCGGCTTCGCCAGCGATGCGATCCTGCGCCGCAGCGGCTCGCCCTTCAAGGCACGCGCCGTCTTCGGGGCGGCGGGGGCGGCGCTCAGCGCCCTGTCGCTGGAGGCCGCCGCCTATTGCGACAGCAACCTGGCCGCCATCACCCTGCTGTGCGTGGCGCTTGCGGCCCTGGGCATGTGCCAGGTCGCGATCTGGTCGCTCGCCCAGGGACTGACGCGCCGTTTCAGCGGCGTCGTCGTGGGCTGGACCGGGTTCTGGGGCAATGTCGCGGCCGGCAGCATGCCGATCCTCATTTCGCGCATGCTCGGCCATGGCGCGAGCTGGGGCGCGGCCCTTGCCGTGCCCTGCGCGCTCGGGCTTCTGGGCGCGGGGTTCTGCCTGATTGCGGGCCGGGAAGGACAGAAGCCGTTGCTGGACGACCTGTAGGCGAAAGCCGCCACCCCCGCCTCACGCTTCCTTCGTCAGCAGGCCGGCGGCGACCAGATGGCCGGCCAGCCACTCCTGGTCCGAAACCAGATGCGAAAAGGACAGGCGGATATGCGGCTGGCCGGAGGGCGAGCATTTGCTGCCTTCCGTCACCCGGATGCCGTTATGGGCCAGGCAGGCGAGCGCCGCCTTCTGCTCGCGGACCGGCAGCCACAGGCTGAAACCGCAGCCGGGACCAGCATCATGGCCCAGTCGCGCCAGCGCCTCGGCCAGACAGGCGCGGCGTTGGGCATAGACCTGCCGCGCATGCGCGACGATACGGGTGGTTTCCGCATCGCCGGCCATCCAGGCAGCGGCGGACTGCAACAGGCGGCTGGGGCAACCGGGGCCGAAACTGCGGAACGCGCAGATCTCGCGAATGATCCGGGCCGTCGCCGAAATGATCCCGACACGCAGGTCCGGCCCGAAAAAGGCCGACAGCGATCGGATATGCACGACGCGATCGGGGCACCACGCCCCGAGGCTGCCCGACGGAAAGGGATTGAAGCGCGACAGCGGATCGTCCTCGATGATCCAGGCCGACGGCGCGGCGGTCATGATCGCGGCCAGGCTTTCCAGCCGCGATCGCGGCACGGTCCGGCCCGTCACCGCGTTCAGTCCGGGATGCAGATAGACCGCCACGGCCCCCCGCGCCACCACGCGCTCCAGGGAGTCGGGCATGGGACCATGGAGGTCACTGCGCACCGGCAGAATGGAGGCGCCGAGATGGTCGAGGATATCGAGAACGCGCATCGGCGTGGGGTCTTCGACGGCCACAATGGATCCCGGCGGCACCAGCGCATGCAGCGTGTCGTACAGGCCGCTATATCCACCGTCGCACCCCATGAAATCCTCGGCGTCATACGGCCAGGAGTCCGCGGAGACGGCGCGCAGGCTCTCCACGATGGCCTCGTCGTCGTTGACGTTCAGGTTGGGGGTGCGGTCGGGCGCGGCGAAAGCCGATGCAAGGGACGGCAGCAGCGTTACGTCGGGCGTGTACGAGGTCAGGTCGAACGGCATGTGCGCCAGCCCGACACTCGCCGTACGCCGGACCGGCCGGGGCGCGATGGAGGTCCCGATCACGAACATGCCCGAGCGGCCGCGCCCGTCGATCATGCTGCGCCGGCGCAACTGCCCCCACGCGATGGACACCGTCGCCGGACTGATCTCCAGCGCATAGGCCAGATCGCGGATCGCGGGCAGCCGCGTGCCGACCGGCAGCGCGCCCGACTGAACGAGCGCGGCGAGCTGCCGTACCAGCCCGCGAACCGACCGGTCGTGCAGCCGCTGCACGAACCACTCCGTATTCCACTCCAAGATTCGTTAAACTCCATAATTAATGTACAATAACGTAATATCATTTGTCATCGGCGTCGAGCATTGCCTTAATCCTGTTACACACCACACGATCACCGCCCCCGTCCCCCGTCCCAGTCGCCATCCCGCCAGGATTCCGATCCATGCCCGCACTGACGCCCGCCAACTTGTTTCGATATTATAATAATATGTGACAGCCGATACATGCTGCTGGCTGTTCCTTCAGAATAATGGAAACAATAACCAGGAACATGATACGAGAAATTGAAAACGTCCCGGAAATAAAGAAATAATATCTTCTTATAAAAAATAGATCACTCCGCGTTTGCATAACAAAATGGGAAAGATAATCATCGTGTCGAATACCGAACCCACCTTGCGCGCGCCCCTGTCTCTGGGACTCACGATGGCAGTGGCTCTCATGGGGCTCGATGGTGCGGCATACGGCCAGTCCGTGCCCTCCCCCACGCTCACGATGGACAAAAAAAGCGGCGCCACGGCGGCAATCCGTTCGGCGAAAGCCCGCCCCGGGCCGTCCGCCCCCGCCGATGGCGGAGAAGCCGTCGTCGTAACCGGCAATCGTGGCGTGCAGCGAACGGCCCTGCACTCTTCGACCCCGATCGACGTGATCCGGAGCAAGGAGCTTCTGGAAACCGGCAAGGCCAGCGTCATTTCCCAGCTCAACACGCTGGTCCCGTCGTTCAATTCGCCCAATCGCGCCGGTGGCGGCACGTCGACCATCATCGCGACCGGCGGCCTGCGCGGGCTCAACCCCGACCAGATGCTGGTTCTGGTCAACGGCAAGCGCCGGCACAAGACGTCGCTGATCAACGCGGTCTCATCGCTCTATAACGGTTCGGTGCCCACCGACCTCGACATGATTCCGCCGTCGGAAATCGACCATATCGAGGTTCTGCGCGACGGCGCGGCCGCGCAGTACGGGTCGGACGCCATTGCGGGCGTCATCAACATCATCCTGAAGAAGAAGGCCAATGGCGGCTCGTCGAGCTTCACCACCGGCGCCAATATGGACCGTGGAGACGGGCAGCAATATCAATGGCTGACCAATGGCGGGATCAAGCTGGGTTCGCAGGGCTTTCTCAACGTTTCCATCGATCTCAAGAAGCAGCTCGCGTCGAACCGGGCGAACCCGATCGCGAAATCCGTCCAGCTCTACAACAAGATCAACGGCCAGCCCGACCCGCGCGAGGCAACGGCCGACCGCCTGGTGACCACCAATTACGGCCTGATGCCGCAGCGCGGCGTGCTGGTCGGCTATAACAGCGAATATGATTTCGGCCCGGTGACGTTCTATACGTTCGGCAGCTACGGGCTGCGCGATTCCGACCTGAATTACAGCTATCGCGCGCCCAACAACGTCAATTCCCTGCCGCAATTCTTCCCCGACGGCTTCCGTCCCCGCGTCGTCGTCCATGAACAGGATTACCAGTTCGCGGCCGGGCTCAGGGGCAGGCAACTGGGCTGGAACTGGGACCTCAGTTCCAGCTTCGGCGAAGACCGCGCCCGGCAGACGGCCGACCAGACCCTGAATGCCAGCCTGGGCCCGGCATCGCCCCTGTCCTTCTATGTCGGCACGCTGCAATCCACCGAATGGGTCAATACGTTCGACGTGACGCGGGGGTGGAAGATCCTGGGCAACCTGCAAACCTCGCTCGGCATCATGCACCGTCTGGAAACCTACCGGGTGGAGGCGGGCGATCCGGCCAGCTATGCCGCCGGTACGTATCGCAATCACGGCGCGCTGGTCGCCCCCGGCGCGAACGGCGCCCCCGGCTTCACGCCGTCCGACGCGGGCTTCATGCAGCGCAACAACATGGCCGCCTATACCGACCTGGCGTGGGACCCGGTGAAATCCCTGACGATCGGCCTGGCCGGGCGGTTCGAACATTATGACGATGCCAGCGGCAATTCGGGAATCGGCAAGGCCACCATGCGCTACGCCGTCACCAAATGGCTCGCGATCCGCGGGACGCTCAGCAACGGTTTTCGCGCCCCGTCGCTGGCGCAGCAGCTCTATGCCTCGACGACGGGCCAGTTCCGTCTGGTCAATGAAGACCTGACCCTGTTGCAGATCAAGACGCTCCCCGTGAATTCGCCCGCCGCCCGGGCGCTGGGCGCCACGCCCCTGCACCCCGAAACCTCGAAGAACATGAGCGCCGGCTTCGTGCTCCAGCCCTTCCGCCCGCTGGCGATCACCCTCGATGCCTACCAGATCGAGGTCAACAACCGCATCGCCCTGACCAGCACGCTGACCGGGCCGGCGGTCTCGCGGATCCTGGTGGCGAACGGCCTGGCTTCGGATATCAGCGCGCAATATTACACCAACGCGATCAATACCCGCACACGCGGCATCGATGTCGTCGCGACCTATCACCACGATGTGGGGCCGGCCGGCCAGATGCAGTGGAATCTGGGCTGGAACTACAACCAGACGGTCATTTCCAACATCAAGGCCAATCCCGCGCAGCTTGCCTCCCTCGGTTCGGGCTACGTGCTGTTCGACCGCCTGTCGCAGGGCTACCTGACCAAGGCCATCCCCCGGACGAAACTGTCGCTGATGAATGTGTGGACGTGGGGGCCCGTGGTGCTCAACACGCGGGTGACGCGCTATGGCGGCTATACGATCTTGCAGAACAGCGCGTCGCAGGACCGCCGTTTCGGGCCGCGGCTGATCGTGGACATGGACATTACCTGGAACATCAACAGATTCGTCAATGTCGGGTTCGGCGCGAACAACCTGTTCAACCAGTATCCGACCGCCAACGGACTCTACAATGCGTCGCTGGGCCAGGGTCAGTATCCCGGCACATCGCCCTTCGGCTTTACCGGCGGATATTACTACGGCCGCGTCGGCGTGAATTTCTGACGTGCCAGGCACGGGGCACCGTGAACAGAATGAGCAGAGTGAGCGTTCAGGAGAATATGCGTGCGTTGCTTTCCCAGAAGACTGAAAATCGCCCTCTATCTGGGCGCCGCCCTGTCCTCCCTGGCTGTCGGCAGCCAGGGATGGGCCGCCCCGGCGACCGAAAGGGCGGACCAGGGCGAGATCCTGTGGGACACGTTCGGCGTGCCGCATGTCTATGCCAGGACCGAAGCCGGCGCGTTCTATGGTTTCGGATGGGCGCAGGCACATAGCCACGCCAACATCGTGCTGCGCCTGTATGGAACCGCCCGGGGACGCGCGGCGGAATATTGGGGCGCGAAGGAGGAAGATTCCGACCGCTGGCTTCTGGCCAACGGCGTCTATGACCGCGCCAGGCAATGGTATGCGTGGCAGACGCCCGATTTCCGCAAGGACATGGATGAATTCGCGCGGGGAATCAACGATTACGCCGCGCGCCATCCGGACGAGATCGCCAGCGACGTCAAGCCCGTTCTGCCGGTCAGCGGCGTCGATGTCATCGCGCATGCCCTGCGGCTGATGAACTATGTCTATATCGCCGCCGAGCAGAAGATGCTGGGCGACCCGCCCGCGCGCAAGGCCGGCGGGTCGAATGCCTGGGCGATCGCCCCCTCGCGGACGACCGACGGCCACGCCGTCCTGCTGGCCAACCCGCACCTGCCGTGGGGCACGGCCTTCTTCACCTATTACGAAGCCCAGCTCAACGGGCCGGGATTCAGCATTTACGGCGCGACGCAGGTCGGGCTGCCCGTCCTGCGCTTCGCCTTCACCAGGGATGTCGCCTTTACCAACACCGTCAACACGATCCTGGGCGCGGTCCGCTATACGCTGACGCCCGACGGCGACGGCTACCGGCTCGACGGCCGGAAACACGCCTTCACGACGAAGACCCTGTCCTACAAGGTCCGGCAGCCGGACGGCACGATGGCGACGAAGAGCTTCGTGCAGGAATATGCCGTCCAGGGGCCGGTCTTCAGGCAGGCCGACGGGCGTCCGTTCGCCCTGTATGTCGCGGGGCTGGATCGCCCGGGCATGATCCGGCAATATTGGGACATGGCGCTGGCGCATAATTTCGACCAGTTCCAGGCGGCGCTGAAAAGGCTGCAGATTCCGATGTTCAACATCGTCTATGCCGACCATGACGGCCACATCATGTATCTCGACAACGGCATCCTGCCGAAACATGACGAAGGCGACTTCACTTACTGGAACGGCTTCGTTCCCGGAGACCGATCCAGCACCATCCCCCGGAACATCGTCGCCTACGAGGACCTTCCGAAGGTCATCGATCCGCCCAGCGGTTTCGTGCAGAACGCCAACGACCCGCCATGGGTGTCGACCTATCCGCGCGTCCTGTACCCCGAGGCATATCCGGCCTATGTCGCCGTGACCGGGCCGATGTCGTTCCGCGCCCAGATGTCGACGACGATGCTGGCGGGCACGGACAGGATGTCGTTCGACGAGATCGTGTCCAGGAAGCTCAATACGCATGCCCTGCTGGCGCAGCGCGTGCTGCCCGATCTGCTGGCCGCCGCCGCGTCCGACCAGCGCCGCGACGTGAAGGACGCGGTGCGGGTACTGCGTGCGTGGGACGGGGCGGACAACGCCGACAGCCGGGGCGCCCTGCTGTTCGAGACCTGGGCCCGGCTGTTCATGGGGCCGAAATTCGCCGATTTCGGCAATTTCGCCACGCCCTGGTCTCTCGACGACCCGATTCATACCCCGGCGGGCCTGAAGTCGCCGGCACAGGCGGTCGACCTGCTGGCACGGGCCGCCGTGGAGACCAGGCGGCTCTATGGCGCGATCGATCGGCCCTTCGGCGAGGTGTCACGCTTTCACCTGAACGACGTGAACCTGCCCGGCAATGGCGGCTTCGGCAATACCGGCATTTTCCGGACCATCACCTGGGGGCCGATGAAAGACGGCGAGCGGACACCGTTCCATGGCGAAACCTGGGTTTCGCTGGTCAGCTTCTCGACCCCTATGAAGGCAAAGGGCCTGTTGAGCTACGGCAATTCCAGCCAGCCGGGATCGCCCCACCGCAGCGACCAGCTTTCCTACCTCAGCAGCAAGACCCTGCGCGATTTGTGGCTGACGCGCCACGAGGTGGAAAAGCACGTCGAATATATCGACCAACTCCATTGATGCACGGAAAGATGACGACAATGAAGGCCATCAGGACATTATGCGCCATCGGCTTGCTCGGCATGGCGTCGCATGCGCTTGCGGCACCTCCCGGCGGCTTCGCGGGTAGCTGGGTGAACGACAATATCCGCTCGTCATGGAGCGACGGCAATTTCCCCACGGGGAAGATGAGCCTGCGCATTCAGGTAACGTTCAGTCAGGATCACATGATCTATCATTCGGTGAACGACACGGCGAAGGGCAAGCCACCGATGGTCATCGATTTCGATGCCGTGATGGATGGCAAGCCGTATCCGCTGACGGGCAGCGCGCGCTACGACACGGTGCGGGTCCGGCGGCTGGGCGACGACCAGATCGAACTGCTGGAACTGAAGGGCGGCGACGTCATCGTCGGCGCGATCTGGCAGTTGAAGGATAACGGCAAGACGCTGATGCGCTGGGGCATCGGCAAGTCGCCCGAAGGAAAGTCCAAATCCTATCAGGAGTTTTTCTCGCGGGGCTAGGCGGCACCCGGTCAGGCGGAACCGCCTGAACGTCTGCCGCCCGCAAGGCCCCTCAGCCGCCCGGCGGTGCCATGAATTCCGGCCCCACCGGGTCGGTGACATGGGCCGCCAGGATGCGGTCGATCTCCGCCTTGTCCGCCTTCGACAGCGTCCAGCCGCATGCCTGGTCGATCCCCGCGATCTGCTCTGGCTTGCGCGCGCCCCACAGCGCGACGGTCGGCCCCTGGTCCAGCACCCAGCGGATCGCCAGCGCCAGCACCGACCGCCCGAACCGTTCCGTCGCGAAGGCCTCCAGCGCCGCCACCGCCGCCAGATACTGGGCAAAGCGCGGCGGCTGGAATTTCGGGTCGGCACTCCGCAGGTCGTCCCGCCCGAACTGGCTGGCGGCGTTCATCCTGCCCGACAGCAGCCCCCGGCACAGCGGCCCGTAGGCCAGCACGGCCAGGCCATGCGCGGCCGACCAGGGCAGGATATCGGCCTCGATCGCGCGCTCGAACAGGTTATAGGGCGGCTGCACGGCGGCCAGCGGCGCCACGGCACCGAACTGCTCCATCTGCGCGACGGAGAAATTGCTCACCCCCAGCGCCAGCACCTTGCCCTCGCGGTGCAGGTCCTCCAGCACCCGCGCCGTCTCGTCCAGCGGCACGGCCGGGTCGGGCCAGTGAACCTGGTAGAGGTCGATCCGGTCGGTGCGCAGCCGGCGCAGCGAATCCTCGATTTCCCGGCGGATGCGCGCGGCGGAACTGTTGCGGAACGGCTTGCCGTCCTTCCAGTCCAGCCCGACCTTGGTGGCGATGGCCACCTTGTCGCGCCGCCCCGCCAGCGCCTGGCCCACCACCTCCTCGGAATGGCCGAAGCCATAGACCGGCGCGGTATCGATCAGGCTGATGCCCAGTTCCAGCGCCTCGTGGATCGTGGCGATGGCCTGGCGGTCGTCGGCACCGCCCCACATCCAGCCGCCGATCGCCCATGTGCCCAGCGCAATGCGCGAGACTGGAAAAGGAATACCCGCAACGGCAATGGTTTCCATCGGCATGACATGCTCCTTCCTGCGATCGGGACAAGACGCAAAAAAGGACCGGAGCGGCAAGCCGCCCCGGCCAAGTTTTCCCTCGTATGCAAGCGACGGACGAGCCGTCATGCGACATGGGGCGCCCGAACCCACCGCGCGACAATGAAAAAGCATTTCATATTTGGTGCCGTTCCCGTGAGCGAGGGCTCCCGCGCGGCCCCGCCCTCCACCGGCGGCTCTTTTCCCGCCGCCCGTCGCGTCCTATGGATGGGACAGCCGGCGCCACGCGCGTGACACCCGCCGGCCAGCGCTGGATGGAGAAGCGAAGCAATGTCGCGCAAGGTTGCCCTGACGGCCTCACGCACCCTGACCATGATGGCGCCCCTGGCGTTCCTCGTCGCCTGCGCCCCCCGCTATCCGTCCCCCCACGCGGCCCGCACGCCGTCGGCGCAATACGCGGCCGGCCAGGGCGGCCTGGTGGTGGACGAGCATGTTCCCGACTTCGCCAGCCGCAATTTCGAGCCCTTCAACCGCCAGGACGCGGCGGCGATCGCGATGCGGGAATGGCGGCTGTTCGGCCAGCCGGTCGATGACGACGACCCCGAACTGCGCCCCGAGGCCCAGAGCGCATCCGTCAAGCCGGAACGCATGCCCGGCCTGTGGCAGCGGATCGGCGAATATTGGTGGATCGGCCAGGACCCGGGCGAGAGCGAGGTCGCCTGGACAGGCAAGCACGACACCACCGGCGCGGTCACCGACTACGTCCATGACGCGACCTTCGCCTGGTCGGCGGCCTTCATTTCCTACGTCATGCGGGTGGCCGGCGCGAACGATCGGTTCGCCTACTCACCCAACCATTCGACCTATATCAACGCCGCCGCCTCCGGCACCGAAAGCGGCGTCCGCGCCCACGACCCGGCCACCTACGCCCCGGCGCTGGGCGACCTGATCTGCGTCGGGCGCGCCGCCAGCAAATCGGTCCGCTTCGCCGACCTGCCGACCCGCTACGGCTTTCCGGCCCATTGCGGCATCGTGGTCGCCACCGGCCAGAACGGCCAGCCCTTCGGCCGCCAGATCAGCATCATCGGCGGCAATGTCGACGACGCGGTGGCGCTGACCCACGTGCCGGTCGGGCCGGACGGCCGGCTGGCCGATGCCGCCGGCCACAGCTACGATCCGCGCTATCCCTGGTGCGTGGTCCTGCAGGTGCTGTACGACGCCGACGCCGAACCCGCGACCGACCAATAAGGCGGAAGCCGGCGCGCGCCTACGCCCCGACCTGCGCGGCGGCGTGCCGGATGGCGCGCGCCATCGCCTCCACCCCGTTGCCGCGATTGGTCGACAGGGCCTGCACCAGCCCCAGCTCGCGCAGGAATCCCGGATCGGTCGCCAGGATCTCCTCGGCCGGCCGCCCCGAATAGACCCGCAGCAGCAGCGCCACCAGGCCCGACACGATGGCGGCGTCCGACGCGCCGGCAAAGAACAGCACGCCGTCCCGCTCGGTCATCTCCAGCCACACCTGGCTCTGGCAGCCGGGCACGCGATGGCCGTCGTCCCGCCATGCGTCGGGAAAGGGCGGCATCGCGCGGCCCATCTCGATGATGTACTGGTAGCGCTGCATCCAGTCATCGAACAGGTCCAGCTCCTCGCCGATGGCGGCGATGGCGGCGGCGGCGGTATCGTCCCGGGGCGTGACGAAGGGATCGGTCATCAAGGCTACCTGACGCAACAGACAAACATCCGGCGGAGACTAAGCCACATCCCCGCCGGCTTGAAGCCCACCCGGCCGCGCATTTTCAGAGGATGAAGCGGCTCAGGTCGCCCTTCCTGGCCAGCGGCGCCACCCGCTCGCGCACGTCGGCGGCGGTGATCCGCACCTCCTGGCCCGAACGGTCCGCCGCGGTGAAGGACACGTCCTCCAGCAGCTTCTCCAGCACCGTCGCCAGCCGCCGGGCGCCGATATTCTCGACCCGTTCGTTGATGTCGGCCGCCAGTTCCGCCAGCGCATCCACCGCGTCGTCCGAGAATCCCAGGTCCAGCCCCTCGGTCCCCAGCAACGCGGTATATTGCTTCAGCAGCGAATGTTCCGGCTCGGTCAGGATGCGGCGCAGGTCCTCGCGCGTCAGCGGCGACAGTTCCACGCGGATCGGCAGCCGCCCCTGCAATTCCGGCAGCAGGTCCGACGGCTTGGCGATATGGAACGCGCCCGAGGCGATGAACAGGATATGGTCCGTCTTCACCGGCCCATATTTGGTCGAAACCGTGGTCCCCTCGATCAGCGGCAGCAGGTCGCGCTGCACGCCCTCGCGCGACACGTCGCCGCCCCGGAACCCGCTTTCCGACGACCGCGCGCAGACCTTGTCGATCTCGTCGAGGAACACGATGCCATGATCCTGGGCATGCGCCACGGCCTCGCCGACCAGGGCGTCGTTGTCCAGCATCTTGTCCGCTTCCTCGCGGGTCAGCGCCTCGCGCGCCGCCGCCACGGTCATGCGACGGCGCTGGGGCACGCGGTTCATCAGCCCCTTCATCATGTCGGTGAAATTGATGACGGTGCCGGGCTGCATGTTGGGCATCTCGCCCATGCCCGGGGCGCCCTGGGCATCGGCGACCGAAATCTCGACCTCCTTCTGCTCCAGTTCGCCGGCCCGCAGCATGCGGCGGAACTTGCCCTTGGTATCGGCCGAGGCCCCCTCGCCCACCAGCGCGTCGACCAGCCGGTTCTCGGCTTCCTGCTCGGCGCGCGCCTGCACGTCGCGGCGGCGCAGGTCGCGCAGCATGTTCAGCGACACCTCGACCAGATCGCGCACGATGCTCTCGACATCGCGGCCCACATAGCCGACCTCGGTGAATTTCGTGGCCTCGACCTTCAGGAACGGCGCCTGCGCCAGCCGCGCCAGCCGGCGGGCGATCTCGGTCTTGCCGCAGCCGGTCGGCCCGATCATCAGGATGTTCTTGGGCACCACCTCGTCGCGCATGCCCTCGGCCAGTTGCGCCCGCCGCCAGCGATTGCGCAGCGCGATGGCCACCGCCCGCTTCGCGTCGCCCTGGCCGATGATGAAGCGATCGAGTTCCGAGACGATCTCGCGCGGGGAATGGTTGGGAATATCCATCACGATTCCTCCCCGCCCCGCTCGCCCAGCGTCTCGAGGATCACCGAATGGTTGGTATAGACGCAGATCTCGCCGGCGATCCGCATCGCCCGCCGCGCGATCTCGGCGGCCGACAGCCCGTCGACCTCCGCCAGCGCGCGGGCGGCCGACAGGGCATAATTGCCGCCCGAGCCGATGGCGATGATGCCATCCTCCGGCTCCAGCACGTCGCCGTTGCCGGTCAGGGTGAAGGAGCGGTCCAGGTCGGCCACCGCCATCATCGCCTCCAGCCGGCGCAGGTAGCGGTCGGTGCGCCAGTCCTTGGCCAGTTCGACGCAGGCGCGCTCGAGCTGGTCGGGAAAGCGTTCCAGCTTGGCCTCCAGCCGTTCCAGCAGGGTAAAGGCGTCGGCCGTGGCACCGGCGAAACCGGCCAGGATGGTCCCGGCCGGGCCGATCCGCCGCACCTTGCGGGCATTGCCCTTGATGACGGTGGCGCCCAGCGTCACCTGTCCGTCGCCGGCCATCGCCACCTGCGCGCCACGGCGCACGCACAGGATCGTCGTTCCGTGCCAGCCGACGGGATCATGGGGGGTTGTGTGTACGTTCTGCATAGCTGACAGAAATAGGCCGTTCGCGCCGCAGGACAAGGCCCGGGCGGCAGCCCCGCCCTTCACGCCCCCATGGCGCGGGCGACATGCCCCGACAATTCGGCCTGGGTGAACGGCTTGCGCAGCACCAGCGCATCCTCGGGCAGCACGGCATTGTCGGCATAGCCGGTCAGGAACAGGATCCGGGTGCCCGGGCGCAGCGCGCCGATCCGTCGCGCCACCTCCTCGCCGCCCATTTTCGGCATCATGACGTCCAGCACCACCAGGTCGGGCTGGCCGGGCGCCAGCGCGGCGATCCGCGCCAGGGCCTCCTCGCCGCCGTCCGCCTCGATCGTCTCGTGCCCCATGCCGCGCAGGAAACCGGCCGTCACGGTCCTGACCGTGTCCTCGTCATCCACCACCATGACGCGCAGCCCCCGGCGGACGGGCGGCGGCCCCGCCGCCTCGGGCCGATCGAAGTCGGCCGCCGGGCAGCGATGCACCGGCAGGTACAGATCCACCCGCGTTCCCTCCCCCGGCGCGCTGGCCACCCGCACGTCCCCGCCCGCATGCCGCACGAAACCATAGATCATCGACAGGCCCAGCCCCGTCCCCCGCCCCACATCCTTGGTGGTGAAGAACGGCTCGAAGATCCGCGCCAGCGTCTCCGGCGCCATGCCGGTGCCCTGGTCGGCCACCGACACCACCACATACTCGCCCTGCGGCAGGTCCCCGTCCTCGGCCGCCGGCGCCTCCAGCCGCGCCACACGCGTCGACAGCCCGATCATGCCGCCATCCGGCATGGCGTCGCTGGCATTCAGGCACAGATTCAGCAGCGCCAGTTCCAGTTGCCCGGCATCGGTCCGCACCATCGGCACCTCGCCGGCGGGGTCCACCTCCGCGATCACGATCTCGACCGGCGGCCGCGACGCCCCACCCTCGCGCCGCCGCGCGGTCACGCCCTGGACCAGCAGGTCGCGCATGCCAAGCAACAGGGCATTCACATCGACCGGATTCAGGCTCAGGTCCCGTGGCCGGCTGAAATTCAGCAACCGGCGCGTCAGGTCGGCCCCCCGTCGCGCGGCCCCCATCGCATTGCCCAGCAGATGCGTGGTGCGCTCGTCCAGCCCGTCGCCCATATCGACGGCCAGTTCCAGAGACCCCATCACCGCCGTCAGCAGATTGTTGAAATCATGCGCGATCCCGCCGGCCATGGTGCCCAGCGCCTGCATCTTTTCCGCCTGGCGCAGGCGGGCCTCCATCTCGCGCTGGCGGGTGATGTCGCGATTGATCAGCACCGAATAGGCCTCGCCCCGCGCATTCAGGCCCAGGCGCACGCGGGTGAACTCCCGCCACGCCACGCTGCCGCCGGGGCCGGGCACGGGGATCACCTCCTCGTCCCGGCCCTCGGCATCCAGCCGGCCCTCGGCCGCGCGCAGCGCCGGCAACAGGGCGGGGTCGCACAGATCCTCCTCCCGCCGGCCCAGGCAATCGGCCTCGTCGCGGCCATAGAAGGCGGCGGCATTGCCGTTGATCCGGATGAACCGCCCCTCCGGGTCCTTGAAGGCCAGCCCGGCACGCAGATTCGCCAGCAACCCGCGCAGCAGCATCCGCTCGGTCTGCAATTCGCCTTCCAGCATGTGCCGATGCGCCGCCTGAAGCACCATCGCGCGCAGCGCATCGCCATCCCATGGCTTGTGCGAATAGAACGAGATCCGCCCCTGGTTCAGCGCCGCCGCCACCGCGCCGATATCGGCATAGCCGGTCAGCAGGATCGCCTGCGCGTCGCTCATGCCCCGCGCGCGGGCCAGCATCACGTCGCCGCCCATCTCGGGCATGCGCTGGTCCGAGACGATGACGTCGACATCGCGGCGCCGCGCCAGGATCTCCAGCGCCTCGACCGGCGAGGTGGTGGACAGGATGGTAAAGCCGTCCTCCAGCAGGTCGCTCAGCGCGACCAGGATCTCGGGCTCGTCATCGACCAGCAGCACGACGGGCCGGCCGCTCATGCCCGCGCCTCCAGGCTCGCGGGCTCGGCCATCGCTTCGAGATGCGGCTGCCAGGGCACCGAAACGGTAAACACGCTTCCCCGTCCTCCCTCGCCGCCCGGCACCGGGTCGGCGATCGTGATGGTGCCATGATGCGCCTGCACGACACTATAGGCGATCGCCAGCCCCAGCCCGGTCCCCGCCCCGACCGGCTTGGTGGTAAAGAACGGCTCGAAGATCCGCTCCTTCACCTCCGGCGGAATCCCCGGCCCGTTATCCGTCACGGTAAAGACATAGCATTGCTCGCCCGTCGCCGGGGTGACCCTCAGCGCGGTGCCGATCCGGATCAGCCCGCGCGCCGGGCCCGCCGGCCCGTCCTCGTGCCCCGCCTCCTCCAGCATGGACTGGATGGCATCGGCGGCATTGCTGATGATGTTCATCATCACCTGGTTCAGCAGGGCGGACTGGCAGTACAGCCGCTCGGGCGCGCGATAATCCCGCTCCACCACGATCAGGTTGCCGAATTTCTGCGTCAGCAGCGCCAGCACCGTCTCCAGCGCCTCGGGCACGTCGATCAACTGGAACAGCCCCTCGTCCAGGCGCGAGAATTTCCGCAGGTTCAGCACCAGGTTCTGGATCCGCCGCAGCCCCAGGCTCATCGATTCGACCCGATCGCGGCATTTCATCAGCGCGGCATGCCGCGGCCCGCCGTCATGCGGGTCCTCCCCGGCGATCACCTGCGCCAGCAGGCGGGCCACCGTCTCCTTGTGGGCCAGGATAAAGGCGAGCGGGTTGTTGATCTCGTGGGCGATGCCGGCCACCAGCTCGCCCAGCGACGCCATCTTGGCGGTCTGGACCAGCTTGCCCTGGGTCTCGATCAGCCGCCGGTTGGCATCGGCCAGTTCGGCGTTCGCCTGCTCCAGCGCCTCGGCCAGCGAGGCCTTGGACGCGATCGCCGCCGCCTCGGCCCGCGCCGCCTCGACCGCGATCTCGCGCGCCTGGCGGTCCAGGTCGATGCGCCGCGCATCGTCCTGGAGCAGCTTGCGCCGCACCAGGGCGCGGATGCGCAGCGCCAGCACGTCGGGCTCGATCTCGTCCGACACCATGTCGTCCACCCCGGCCTCGAACGCCCGGGCGGGAAAGACGCCCCGCGCCGCGCGCGCGCCGCTCAGCCCCAGGATCCGCGGCGCCCCGCCGCCGGCCACCACCACATCCTGCCGCAGGTCGTCCAGTTCCTGGCAGAAGGCGATGCCGTCGAACCGGTCGGAAACCAGGTCCACCACCACGCAGTCGGGCGCGCGCGCCGCGTCGAACCAGTCGCCCCGCTCCATCGCGCCCGGATGGCCGATCACCGTGACCTCGTGGCCGTCGCTGCGCATCAGGGCGGCCAGGCCCGCCACCGTGCGCTCGCGCGCGCCCTCCCCGCCGACGATCAGAATCCGCGCGCGGCGAAACAGCGGGCTGGCATCCCGTTGCCCGCCCCCCGTTCCCGCGCCCTCGCGCAGCAGCGCGCGGATGCGAAAGACGATCAGGTCCGGCTCGGCGGATTTGGGCACATAGGCGTCGGCGCCGCTTTCCAGCCCCTCGCGCTCCAGGCCCGGCTCCCCCCCCTCGGTCAGCATCAGCACCGGGATCATGCGGGTGGCGGCGCTCATGCGGAGCTGGCGGGCCATCTGCCCGCCATTCATCCCCGGCAGATGGTAGTCGGCGACCACCAGGTCGGGGATGCGCGCATCCAGCGTATCCAGCGCGGCCTCGCCGCTGGCCACCCGCGTCACCGCGAAACCATGGCCCTCCAGCATCCGGCGGATCCGCAAGGCCTGGGTATCGGAATCCTCGACCAGCAGCAGCGTCGGCGGCGCCGCGTCGGACAGCGCATGGGTCACGGCCGCCTCCCCTCCATCCCCGCGGCCAGCGGCAGCCGCGGCACGGCCGAGGCGATGGCCACCAGATGCGGCGCGATCTGCTCCAGCGGCAGGCTGATCGACACGGCGCCGATCCGCTCGGCGGCGCCGGGCATCCCATGCACGATGGCGGTGCTCCGGTCCTCGGCGATCGTATATCCGCCCGCCCGGCGCATGTCGCGCAGCCCCACGGCCCCGTCCTCGCCCATGCCGGTCAGCAGCACGCCGATCGCCCCCGCCCCCACCCGCGCCATCGACGCGAACAGCGCATTGGCCGACGGCCGCTGCCCCCCCACGGGCGGGGCATGGTTCAGCCGGATCTCGTCGCCCGCCCCCAGCGTCAGATGCGCCTCGGCCGGCGCGACATAGACATGGCCCGGCCGCATGACATCCCCCTGCCGGGCCAGCCCGACCGACAGCCGGGTCTGGGTGTCCAGCCAGGCGGCGAATCCTTCCATGAAGCCGGCGCCCATATGCTGCACCAGCAGGATCGGCCACGGAAAGCCGGCCGGCAGCGCCCCCATGACGTGCGAGAAAGCCTGCGGCCCGCCGGTCGACGCCGCCATGCCGATCAGGCGCGGACGCAGGCGCGGCGGCGGCGGCGCCTCGACCGCCGGCCCCACCGCGCCATAGTGCAGCCGATGGCGGATCACCGGCACCTGGCTCATGATGTAAAGCTGGGTCGCGATCGCGCGCCCCCCGGCGGCATCCACCGGCCACCCGGCCGGCTTCTGCACCACCGACAGCGCGCCGGACCGCAGCGCGTTCATCGAGATCCGCAGCGCCGGATCGGTCGAGGAATCGCTGACGATCACGATCGGCGTCGGGCACTCGGCCATGATCCGCCGCGTGGCTTCCAGCCCGTCCATGCCCGGCAGCCGCACATCCATCGAGATCACGTCGGGCCGCAGCAGCGGCACCAGGCGCAGCGCCTCCTCGGCGGTTTCCACCGCCTCCACCAGCTCCAGCCGCGGATCGTCGCGGATCAGCCGGGCCAGCACATGCCGGACCACCGCCGAATCCTCGACCACCAGCACCCGCACCCCCGGCCCGGCCCGGCCGGTCACAGCACGCCCCGGATGATGTCCAGCAATTCGCCCTGCTCGAATCCCTGCTTGGTGACGTAGGCCCGCGCCCCGCCATCGAGCCCGCGCCGGATATCGGCCTCCTCGTTGCGCGAGGTCATCAGCACCACCGGAATCCGCGACAGTCCGGGGTCCGACCTGACCGCGTCGAGCAATGCGAACCCATCCATGCGCGGCATCTCCACATCCGTCACGATCACATCGATCCGGCGCGGCGACCGATGCAGCAGCGACAGGGCTTCCACCCCGTCCGTCGCCAGCAGGACATCATAACCGTGGGTCTGCAGGATCGTCTTCTGGAGAGTCCGTGTGGTAATCGAATCGTCAACGACCAGGACGGTGGCCACCCGCCGGGCCGGCGCGCGCGCCTCCCGCGCCGCGTCCGCCGCACCGTCGAAATGCCCGCCGGTGGCCCCCGCCTTCCGCCACCGCTCCAGCAGCGTGTCGGGGTTGAGGACGAAGACCGGCCGGTCGCCGCGCGGCCAGCCGACCCCGGGGATCAGCGCGCTGTCCAGCCCCACCGCCCCGGCGTCGGACACATGCAGGATCCGCACCTCGAGCATCCGGTCGACGGCGAACGCGCAGCACCCGCCATCCGCCATGCCCAGCACCACGACCGACAGCGCCCCGCCATGCACCGGCAGCGCCGCCTCCGGCCGGCCCAGAAAGGCCGCCAGCGGTACCACCGGCACCAGCGCCGCGTCGCCCCCGGCCTCCCCCGCCGGGGCGCGCCGCCGGTCGAGGGTGAAATAGGCGCGGCCGTCGGCCATGCGGATATCGGCCTGCCGCACCCGCGCCAGCCGCTCGATCACCCGCCCCGGCAGCCCGATGGTCATGCCGCCGGCCTCGACCACCAGCGTCGTGCGCTGCCGGCGCGAGACCGGGACGGCCATCGTCACCACCGTCCCCCAGGGCTGGCCGGCCTCCATGCGCGCCGTCCCGTGCAGCGCCCGCGCCGCCTCGGCCACCACCGACAGCCCCATGCCCCGCCCGGCCAGCCGGTCCGCCGCCGCCCGGGTGGAAAAACCGGGCGCGAACACCAGGGCCAGCAGCGTCTCGGGCAGGCGCGGATCGTCCGGCTGCATCAGCCCCTGCCGGATGGCGCGCGCGGCGATCGCCTCCAGGTCCGGCCCCCGCCCGTCGTCGCAGACCGACACCAGCAGCCGCACGCCCAGCATCCGCACCGACAGGGTCAGGACCGGCCGCGCCGGCTTGCCCTCCGCTTCGCGCCGATCGGCACTTTCCAGCCCATGCACGATGGCATTGCGCAGCAGATGGATCACCGGGTCGCGCAGCGCCTGCATCACCCGCCGGTCGGCCCGCACATCCATGCCCAGCAGCCGCACCGTCACCTCGCCGCCGCCATGCTCGCGCGCGATCTGCCGGACCATGCCGGACAGCGAGCCGAAGACGGTACCGGCGGGCACCAGCGTCACCGCCCGCACCTCCTCGTCCAGGCGCATCATGGCGCGGTCGGCCTGCCCCGCGATCCGCCCCCGCTCGTGCGACAGGGCCGACAGCGCGCGGGTCAGCCGCGCCAGCTCCGCCGCCGGGTCGCCGGCCGGCCCGGTCCGCCGGGCAGCGGCGGCCAGGTCCTCCAGGTCCGCCCACAGCCGGTCCTGCCGCTCGGCGATGCCCATCATGTCCTGCACCACGCCGACCAGCGCATCCAGCCGCGACGCCGGCACCTGCACGTAGCTGTCGGCCCCGGAGCCATCGGCCACGGCTCCCGCGCCCCCCTCGTCGCGCGCGGCCCCGCCGGGCTCCGCCGCCTCCGGCGCGTCCTGCATCCGGGCGTCGATCTGGTCCATCGCGGCGCCGATCGCCGCAAGATCGTCCGCCCCCGCCGGCCGGTGCTCCTCCAGCAGGCGGAACAGCCGCCCCTCCAGCGCGTGGGCGATGGTCTCGATATCGGCGCGCTCGACCACGCGCGCGGCCCCCTTCAGCGAATGGACCCGCCGGAAGATCTCGCTGACCGCACGCCCCTCGACCGCCCCGCCGGCCAGGATATCGCGCACGACCCGCAGATGGTCGCGATATTCGGCATCGAAGACCGCCAGAAGTTCCTGTCGCAGGGCCTCCACGGGCTGGCCGTCAGGTCCGGTAGCGCGCGGAAATGGCCAGGAGCTGGTGCGACAGGCTGCCCAGGTTGCTGGCGGACGCCTCCAGGTTGCGCGTCCCCGCCGCCGTCTGCTGGCTGGCCTGGCGGATGCTCTGCAACGCGGTCATCACCTGCTCGATGCCGATCTGCTGCTGGTTGGTCGAGGCGACGATCTGCTGGAAGGCATGCACCCCCTCCTCGATCCCGCCGGTCATGCGCTCGATGGTGCGATAGGCGATATCGGTCCGTTCCTTGCCGGCCGACACCCGCTTGACCGCCTCCTCGGTCAGCATGACCGAGGTGTTGATGCCGCGCTGGATGTCGCCCAGGATCGCGCGCACATGCTGGGTGGCGTCGCGCGACTGGTCGGCCAGGATCTTCATCTCGGCCGCGACCACGGCGAACGACCGCCCGTGCTCGCCGGCGGCGGCGGCCTCGATGGCGGCATTCAGCGCCAGCAGGTGCGAGCGCTCCGACAGGTCGTTGACGGCGGTGATGATCTCGCTGATCGCATCCGTGCGTTCCGAAAGCGCCACGATGTTCGAGGCCACGGCCTCGGCGCCCTCCTGGGTGCGCTCCATGGCCCGCGCGGTCTCCTCCACCGCCTCCAGCCCGCTGGCCGAACTATGCACGATGGTCTCGGCCGAGGAGATCACCTCCCGCGCGCGCTTGCTGATCTGGGCGCCGGAATGGGTGATCTGGTCCACCGTCGCCGCCGTCTCCTGCACGGCGGCGAACTGCTCCTCCACGCTCGCCGCCTGCTGCTGGGCGGAGGCCCGGATATCGGCCACCGCCGCATCCAGGTTGCGCGTGGCCTCGCGGCTCTGCTGCGCGATCTCGCGCAACCCGTCCATCATCCGGTTCAGCCCGGCGGCCAGGCGCTCGAACTCGTCGCGTCCGCCGCGCGACCCGCCGACGCTCACGCGGGTCGACAGGTCGCCCTGCCCCACCAGCTCCATCACCCGCATCAGCGCGGCCAGCGGCGCCAGGATCGATCGCCGGGTCCAGAAGGTGACGATCAGCGCGACGATCACCGCCACCCCCAGCCCCAGGATCAGCGACCGGCGGCTGAATTCGTACAGCGCGCTGCTCTGGGTCTCCCCGGCCTGCACCCCGCCATCCAGCGTGGTCCCGGCATCCGAGATCAGCCGGTCGATCGCCTGGTCGCGCGTATCCAGCCGCGCCGATTGCTGGCGCACCGCCGCGTCGTCGTTCTGGCGAAACGCCGCGAACAGGTCCGCCGACGCCTCGGCGTTCCGCCGCGCCTGGTCCAGCGCCTCATGCAGCCGGGCCGAGATGGTGGCGAACATGGCGCGCCGCGCGTCGATCCGCGCCTCGTCGTCGGCCTGGCCGGCGGCGGCCATCGCCTGCACCAGCGTATCCTCCGCCTGCCGGTCGATTCCGGTCCAGTCGGCGATCGCGGCATCCAGCATCGCCGGGTCCTTCTGGTAGTCGCGCGCATAATAGTGCGACAGCATCGACAGCCGCCGCGCCACCTGGTCGTTCTCCAGCACCCGCAGATGGTTCAGATGGCGATAGACCAGCAGGTCGCGGGTCACGATCACCGTCATCTCGTCGCGGACATTGCGGATCTGCCCCAGCGCGTAGACCCCGATCGAGACCATCAGCAGAACGCCGACCCCGAACCCGAACAGAAGACGATTGGCAATTGTCACGACAGGTCAGACTCCGAAAGGACGCGCGAACAGGCGGGCGGGATCCAGCACCGTGACCAGCCGCCCGTCCCCCAGGGCGGCCACCGGGTGGGTCGCCACCGGGTGGGCGGGCGCGGCGGCCGGCGCATCCACGACATCCTCCACCCCCAGCGTCCGCCCGGCCAGCAGCGCGATCCGCGCCACCGGCAGGCCGGCCACCGGGCGCATCAGCGCCATGGCCCCGGCATGCTCCATCGGCGCCCCGCCCAGCAGAACCGACAGGTCGATCACTGTATAGAGAAGGCCGACATAGCCATAGACCCCCCGCACCGACGCCGGGCAGTCGGGCCGCCGCGGCATGGCGCTCCAGGCCGGCTCGGCCATGCGCAGCACGTGATGCAGGTCGATGGCATGGACCTGCCCGCCGACCTCCAGGATCACCGCCGCCCGCCGTCCGGCCTCGGGGGCGGGCGCCCGCCCCCGCCCGGCCAGCAGCCGCGCGCGCTCCGCCATCACCCGCCGGGCATAGAGCGCGGCGCGCCCCTCCGGGTCCGGCCCGCCCTCCCGGCCGCTCAGGACACGCCCCGCGCCAGCGTCGGCAGCCGGTCGCCCGGCACGCCGCCATCCTCCGCCACCCCGTCCCCGCCGACCAGCCGCGACAGCCCGGCGACGGTCAGCCCGTTCCCGTCGGCCACCGGCGCGTCCGGCGGCAGGCGGCACAGCAGGGCGCGGGCCTGCCGCAGCATCCGCCCGGCATCCTCCGCCGCGCCGCCGTCGCGCAGCAGCCGGGCCAGATGGACATGCGCCATGACATGGTCGCGATCCAGATAGAGGGTGCGCCGGAATTCATCCTCGGCGGTGCCGATATCCTCCGCCAGCACGGCCGAGAGGAAATGCAGCCCGGCATCCAGCGGATGCACGGCCAGCGCCGCGCGGCAGCAGGCCCGCGCGTCCGCCAGCGCGCCACGATCGGCCAGCGCCCGCACCTCGGCCCGCGCCAGCCCGGCATCCGCGCCGGCGACGATATCCGGCGCCCGTGCCCGTGCCCCTGCCCCTGCCCCTGCCCGCGCCCGCACG
>NZ_JABEQJ010000036.1 GCF_014174255.1 Gluconacetobacter sacchari | reverse complement strand
ATCCGCCGCACGCAAACCAGCACGACGAACCGCACGAAAGGGAGAGCCGTCGCGCGTATACAAGCTCGCAATCCCGTTGGTCGCACCAAACAGTGGGGCCGTGGACAGACGATCCGCCGGGCTCGCCCAGCGATGATCGACGGACGATCGTAAAGTCCAACGGCACGACACATGGATCCAGCCCATCCAGGATCGCTTTCACGGCGGCCTCTCCTTTCTGCATGAAAGGCTGGCGAACCGTTGCCAATCCATGGATCGCGGCCTCCGGAATATCGTCGAATCCCGTCATCACGATATCCGTTCCAAGACGGATCGCCCGCTCCTTCAACAGCGACAGCGCACCGATCGCGAGGCGATCGCTCATTGCCGCGATGGCTGTGGGCCGTTCCCCACTGCGCGCCAGAATCGCTTCGGCAGCCGCCCTCCCGGCGGCTTCCGAACTTTCGCTCGCCTCCCAGACCGGAACGGCCTCTGGCGCAATCCCGACCTCTGCGAACGCCGCCATGAAACCGGCCGGTCTCAGGCGCGACGTGCTCGACTGCATGCCAGCGATCCGCTCCTGAGTCATGAACCCGCACCTGCCGCTCCGATCGCCACGCAAAGCGATGACGGCAACCCTCCTGTGGCCGCGCTGCACGATTTCCCGCGCAATTTCATACGCCGCGCGGCGGTCATCAATACACACCAGCGCCACATCCCGAGGCTGCGGCTGATCTATGATGACAAGCGGAACCTGACGTTGCCGCGCGATGGTGACGACATCATCGCAACCCGAAAGCGCATGCAGGATGATCCCGTCCACCGCGGCATGAGACAACACATTCATGACCGGCTGCTGCGGCCCGGCGCCCTCGCCATTCACCTTGGCCGACAGGATCAGAAGGGCGACGCCGCGCTGTTCGCATGCCACGGCCACACCCTGAAGCACCGCCAGCACGGCGGGGTCTGGTCAAATCGCTGTCACCCACCGCGCATATCTTCGACCTGGGCGACAAGCCGGGCCCACTGGACCGCCGCGGCGCAACCTACCAGAACTGGAACACCGATTCCTATACCTTCCAGGAACGCCAGGATCCGCTCTACAAGGATATTCCGTTCTTTCTGATTTATGATTCCGGTCACGCGTCGGGCGTGTTCATGGACAATACCTGGCGCTCGACCTTCGATTTCGGGGTTGATGACGCACGGCAAATGTCCTTCGGTAACGCGCATGCAGGAACCATGGGTGGACGGTTCGGCCCAGGAAGCCATCAGACGGCGATATATCGAAGCGCGCTACCGAATGCTGCCCTAATCTACGCCCTATATCTACACGGTGGCCGAAACGCAGTCGCGCGCCGGAATACCGATGATGCGGCCATTATTCCTGGAATTCCCGAATGCCGCAAACGGGTTCGCGCTGGACCTACAGGCGCCGGGCGAATTCATGTGGGGCCCTGACCTGCTGGTCGCGCCGCCGCAATTCCTGGAACAGACGGACAATGACGCCGTCATGCTGCCGCCCGGAGCGTGGTACGATTACTGGAGCGCCCGCAAGGATCGACCGGGCCCCTGCGGGCGACCTCCGGCAGGTATCTACCTTCGTTATGACCCGACCGCCCATGCGCTGCATTTTACGCTGACGACGCCGGGTGAGGCGCAGGTCGCCATTCCTCTCCGACCATAAAGGGCCGGCCGTAAAGGGAAAGACATGCAGGCCCTGGGTGACTGCGAAGAAGCGTCGCTGACGTCATCGCAGTCACGGGCGGACACACACCGTCCGCCGCGATGATCTACCCCGCCGGGGCGGCGAGTGCCTTGCTCTCCACCTTGTCGCCGACGACGATGCCCAGCTTTTCGGTTATGCCGCCCTGCAATTCCAGCGTCGCGCGCGCCGGGCCATGGCTGCTGATCCGCGCCAGGCTCTGCGGCACGGCATTTTCGGCAATCGCGGTAATCCGGCCATCCTCGCCGATAAAGACGATGTCCAGCGATACCAGCGTATTTTCCATCCACATGTCGCTCTGCTGCGGATAGGGCCAGACGAACAGCATGCCGCGATCGGCGGGTACCGAGGTACGGAACATCTCGCCCACGCGCTGCTGGCGCGGGGTGGTGGCCAGCTCGACGGAGAAGACGTGCTTCACCCCTTTCGCGCTCTCGATCGTCAAAGCCTCGCGCGGCAGTTCGGCCTGCGCCTTGGTCGGGGTATCGTCTTCCGCCCGGGCCGCGGCCGCCATGTGCCCCCCGGCCAGCATCAGGACCAGGCCGCACGCGGCGGCGCATTTGCGCATATCCCACATCATCCAGTGTTCTTTCTTCAATTCGCCGACGGTGTCAGCGCAGGAACGGGTTGGAACGACGCTCGGCGCCGATCGTGGTCATATCGCCATGACCAGGCAGGATCGTCACGTCGTCACCCAGCGGCAGGAGACGATCGGTGATCGCCTGAAGGAGCTGCGGGCCATTGCCATAAGGAAAATCGGTGCGCCCGACCGAGCCGCGAAACAACGTATCGCCCACGAAGGCAAAGCGTGCCTTGGGGTCGTGGAACACCACATGACCGGGCGTATGGCCGGGAACATGCAGCACCGCGAGCGACCGGCCCAGGAGCGGCAGGACGTCGCCATCGGTCACGTAGCGGTCCACCGTCACGTCGCCCATGCCCGTCAGCCCGTAGCGCGCGGCCTGCGCCGCGATATCGGACAGCAGGAACGCATCGCGCGCATCGGGCCCGATGATCGGCACCGTCCCGCCCTGAAGACGCACCAGCTCGGCGCGCAGCGCATCCGCCCCGCCCGCGTGATCCAGATGGCCATGCGTCAGCAGGATGCACTCCACCGTCAGGTCGCGCGCCGCGAGCGCGTGCAGCAAGACGGGCACGTCGCCACCCGGATCGACCACCACCGCGTGGCGCGTGGCCGGGTCCCACAGGATCGAACAATTCTGCCCGAAAGCGGTCACCGGCACGATGGCCAGTTCCAGGCCGGCCAGATCCGGAACGGATGGCAACGACATAATGACGACTCCTCGGCTCACGCGCCACGAAGGCGGGTCCGCGACCGGCTTTTCCGCCGGCGGTCCGGACAGGGTTCCGCTGTGTACGAGCCGGCAGCCGGCGGAGCAAGACCACCCTGCCCTGCGGCAGGCGCCGCTGGCCTGTCTATATCCGCACTGATAGAGTGCCGGGATGATGTCGCAGCCCCTCCTTCATGATCCGCTGGACCTGGCCCTTTCCTGGGCCGGGGACGGGCAGCCGGCGGCCCTGGCGACCGTCATCGCCACCTGGGGCAGTTCCCCCCGGCCGGCGGGCAGCATGATGGCGGTCGGTGGCGGCGGACGGATCGAAGGATCGGTCAGCGGCGGATGCGTCGAGGCGTCGGTCTTCGATGCCGCGATGACCGCGATGCAGGACGGCCGGCACAGGCTGCTGTCCTATGGCGTGACGTCGGACCTGGCCTGGTCGGTCGGCCTGGCCTGCGGTGGCGAGTTGGACGTGCTGGTGCAATCGGTCGGACCAGGCGGCACCCTGCCGCTGGCCACCCTGCGCGCGGCGACGGACCTGCGGCGGCGGCGGAAGCCGGCGCTGCTGGCGACACGCCTGTCCGACATGCACCATGTCCTGGTCGCGCGCACCGACGGGAACGATCTGGCGGACCAGGCCGGCGGCCCGATCGATCCGCGCCTGGCTCCGCTCCTGGAGCAGGCGCTGCGCGACGGGCGGAGCCGCCGCGTCACGGGCCCGGATGACGAAGCCTGGTTCCTGCACCTGCTGACGGCGCCCCATCGGCTGCTGATCGTCGGCGCGGTGCATATCGCGCAGGTGCTGGCGCCGCTGGCGGCGACGATGGGCTTCGCGGTCACCGTGATCGACCCGCGAACGCAACTGGCCACGCCGGACCGCTTTCCCGGCATCACGCTGGTCACCGAATGGCCGGACGAGGCGCTGGAAACCCTGGCCATCGACACCCATACCGCGATCGTCACCCTGACGCACGACGCCAAGCTGGACGATCCGACCCTGCGGACGGCGCTGGGCAGCCCGGCCTTTTATATCGGGGCGCTGGGGTCACGCAGAACGCAGGCATCGCGGCTGGACCGGCTGGCGGCGGCCGGCTTCGGCCCCGACAGGACGGCTCGGATCCACGGGCCGGTCGGGCTGGCGATCGGCGCGGTCGGCGCGCCCGAGATCGCCCTGTCGATCCTGGCCGAAATCGTGGCGGTCCGCCGCGACGCGCCGCTGGGCCGCCACCCCGGCTGGACCTGAACCGGATGACGGCCGCCATCGCCGCCCTGGTACTGGCGGCCGGCCGGTCGTCGCGGTCGGCCCCGCGCCACAAGCTGCTGGCCGCCGACGCAACCGGCACGCCGATGGTCGCGCGCACCCTGCGCGCGCTGTGCGCCAGCACGGTCGAACGCGTCGTGGTCGTGCTGGGTCATCGCGCGGCCGACCTGCGGGCCGCGATCGACGCCCATGCACCCTATGCCCGGCCGATCGAGGTGACGATCGCGGCCGACCATGCGGCGGGCCTGTCGGCCAGCCTGCGCGCGGGCCTGCGCGCGATCGGCGACCCGGCGCCCGGCGGCGTGCTGGTCTGCCTGGGCGACATGCCGACCCTGAACCCCCTGCTGGTCGCCCGGCTGATCGCCCGCCATCGGCAGGACAATCCACCGGCCACGATTCCCTGCCACGGCGGCCGCCAGGGCCACCCGGTCCTGTGGGACCGGACGATGATCCCGCACCTGATGGCCCTGGAGGGCGACCGGGGCGGCGGCGCGCTGATTCGCGCGCTGGGCCCGCGCGCGGCGATCGTGGCGGCCGACGAGACGATCCACGAGGATTTCGACACGCCCGACCGGCTGGACAGGTTTGCCGCCTCGTCCCCCGCCGAGGGCGGTTGACCGCCCCGGGCCGGGTGTCGGAGAAGGGCAGGCGCGGCCCGGTGGCCGCCAACATGAAGGACTGGCCCCAATGAGCAAGATCATCCGCACGGAACCGAATGCGATCCTGTCCAAGGTCGTGGAATATCACGGTTTCCTGTTTACCCAGGGCTTCGTCGCGCGCGACCTGACGGGCGACGTCTCCGCCCAGACGCGCGACATCCTGGAGCAGATCGACGAAGCGCTGGAACTGCACGGCACCGACAAGACCCGCCTGTTGCAGGCGCAGATCTGGCTGAAGGACATCGCCGACCGCGACGCCCTGAACGTCCTGTGGTCCGCGTGGCTGCCGAAGGACGGCGCGCCGGCCCGCGCCTGCGTCCAGGCCACGATGGCCAGCCCGCAGGTGCTGGTCGAGATCATGCTGATCTGCACCAAGTAAGTCCGCGACCGCCTCACGGGAACGGGACCCGCCGGCCATGCCGGATGTCGCTTTTCTGCAACGGGTCCCGATTCCCCTTCCTCCCCCGATCGCCCCGGACCTTCCGTCCACCCCAATCCGCCCAATTCTCATTTTTCATTGAAAAACCGTGACCTGGCCATTTCGATAAGGAATATATTCCTATTTTCGAGATTCAGGCAGGCAGTTTTTTGAAAATGTCATCGAACGAGCCGGAGAAATGCGGCAGCGGCTTGTCAGGGTTGCAGCCTGGTTGCTACCCCTGTCCGGGCAACGACAGTGCGTATGAGGTCTGGGCGTATGAGGGCTGGTGGCTTGGGACGTGCGTTCCTCTTTTCCGTAGCAGCGGCGTCCTTGGGCCTCGTCTTCTCCTCACATGCGGATGCCCGCCGGACGGTGCGTCACACCGCGCATCAGGCCCCTATCGTCCACGCCGCCTATGCGGTCCATCCCGTTTCGGCCGTGCGCCATGGCCACCACGTCGCCTTCCGCCACGGCCGGCATTACGAGGGCGGCCATGTGATCCAGTGCGTGGCGTTCGCCAAGTCGGCCTCCAACGTGATGCTGCGCGGCAACGCCGCCAACTGGTGGTACAATGCCGCCGGCGTCTATGCCCGCGGCGCGGCGCCCGAATCCGGCAGCATCCTGAATTTCCGCGCCAACCGGCGCATGCCGCTGGGTCATGTCGCGGTCGTCCGCCAGGTTGTCGACAGCCGCACCATCGTCATCGACCAGTCGCACTGGGCCCAGCGGGGCATCAGCCGCAATGTCGCCGTGATCGACGTCTCGCCCAACAATGACTGGACGGCGGTGCGCGTCGCGCTGAACAAGAGCGGCGCCTATGGCAGCATCTATCCGACCTACGGGTTCATCTATGCCCGTCCGGACGGCAGCGGGCAGATCATGACCGCCAGCAGCGAGCGTTCGATCCCGCGGACCATCAACGACGCGCCGAGCGACCTGCGCCACCCGATGCATACGACCGAGGTCGCCGAGGCCCCCGAGAGCCTGCCCCGCGTCATCTACGGCCACGCCTTCCGCGAAGACGCTCCGAACCGCGCCATCCGCTAAGCCGCTCCGCACCAAAAGCCTGCCTTAGAAGGTGGGCTGATGTGCAGCCGTTCCGCGTGGCGACAGCCCGACCGGCGCCTGGCTTCAAACCTCACATGCGAAAAGCCTGCTTGAAAATGCGGGCTGGTGAGCAAGAGTGCCGCGCAGCGGCACACCCGTCGTGTGTTTCCGAGCACCGAAGCGGAACGGCCTCAATGGCCGTGAGCATCGGAGCGCAGGAAACGCGCGTCGGATCGCCGCCAGCCCGCATTCACAAGCAGGCTTTTTCAGGGGCGTCCGGCGCGGTGATAGGGATGCCCCGAGGCGATCGCCCGCGCACGGTATAATTGCTCCGCCAGCAGCCCCCGCACCAGCATGTGGGGCCAGGTCATGGGCCCCAGCGACAATGTATCGTCGGCCCGGGCCAGAACCGGCCCATCCAGCCCCTCCGCTCCGCCGATCAGGAAACAGACCGGCCGCGACAGGCCCAGCCAGCGCTCGACATGCCGGGCGAAATCCAGGCTGGCATGGGCGCGCCCCCCTTCGTCCATGGCCACGACGAACGCCCGTTCAGGCAGGGCGGACAGCAGGGCCTGCCCCTCGCGACGCTTGATTTCCGCCGCCGCCCCCCTGCCCTCGGCCACCTCGACCATCTCCAGCCGGGGCGTCAGCCGGTCGGCATAACGCTGGAACAGGTCGCGCTCCACCCGGTCCTTCATGCGCCCGACCGCGATCAGCCGCATCACCGGACCGCGTTCCTACTCGGCTTCCCGCGCCCCGCCGGGCGGCACGTCCAGATCGGCCCCCCACATGCGTTCCAGGCCGTACTGGGCCCGGGCATCGGTCTTGAACAGATGAACGACGATATCGCCGGCATCGATCAGCACCCAGTCGGAGCCGTTCGCCCCCTCGATCAGCACCCGCTTCAGCCCCGCTTCGCCCAGCTTGCGCTCCAGATGAGAGGCCATGGCCGAGATCTGCCGGTCGGCGATACCGGTGGCGATCACCATCCGGTCGGCGAACGAGGCGCGCCCCGTCAGGTCCAGCACCACGATATCCTCGCCCTTGTCGTCGGCCAGGCTCTCGGTGATGACGGTCAGATATTTTTCCAGCTTGCTGATTTCGGCCGGTTCACGGTTCACGGCCTTGCCGGGGCCGGCGACGGCGGCCTTCTTGCGGGGCGTGCCCGGTGCCCGCGCGGCACCCGGCACCACGGCCAGTCCGGCCGGCGTCTTTCTGCCGGTCGTGCCGGCTGTCTTCTTGGGTGCCGTGCGACGAGTGGTACCCGTATCGGCCGGAGGCTTCCTGGCGATGACTGTTACTCCTGCTTCATCCTGTGCGGGATCACCTTGCCGCGCCATCGCACGTTTCAACGCGGTGGCACGCAATTCCGTTGCTGATATACCGGTCTGCGGAGCAGGAAGAAAGGCCCAGGCGCACGGCGCGCGATCGGCCAGGATCGACGCCTGCCGCGCCGGACGCCGCCAGCGGGCGAGCGCCAGCGCCGCCTGCCCCCGCAGCGCCGCCGGATTGTACGGCGGCCGGGGCAGCACCGCGAACGGCACCATCGAGACCAGATGCCGCCAGCGCCGCCAGCGCGTCAGTTCCGCCAGCCCGTCCGCCCCCATCAACCAGACGAATTCCACATTGGGAAACCGCCGCCGCAGCAGCGCCAGCGTATCGACCGTATAGCGTGTGCCCAGATGACGCTCGATATCGGTGGCGATGATGCGCCGCCCGTCGACCCGGGCCGCCACCGCCGCCAGCCGCTCCGCGAGCGGCGCCATCCCCCGGGCCGGTTTCAGCGGATTGCCCGGCGAGACCATCAGCCAGACCTGATCCAGCCGCAGCAGCCGCAACGCCCGCCGCGCCAGATGCAGATGCCCGGCATGAACCGGATTGAACGATCCCCCCAGCAGGCCGACCCGGATACGGCGGCCATCTCCCCAGACCGGAAGCGCTGTCATGGTCAGGGGCGAATCTGCCCCGTCCCCACGACTTCGTAGCGAAAGGTCGTCAACTGCTCCAGCCCGACCGGCCCCCGGGCATGGAAACGCCCGGTAGCGATGCCGATTTCCGCCCCGAAGCCGAATTCCCCGCCATCGCAGAACTGGGTCGAGGCATTCCACATCACCACCGCACTGTCGGTACCGTTCAGGAACCGCGCGGCAACCTGTGCATCCTCGGTCACGATCGCCTCGGTATGCGCGCTGCCGAACCGCGCGATATGGGCCAGCGCGTCCTCCACGCCGTCAACGACGGCGATCGACAGGACCGCATCCAGCCATTCGGTGGCGAAATCGGCCTCGCTGGCCGGCGGCAGGTCCGGCAGGATCGCCCGGGCCCGCGCATCCGCCCGAAAGGCGCAGCCCTTCGCCGCCAGGTCGGCGACGATGCCCGGCAGCAGGGCGGGCGCCACCGCGGCGTCGATCAGCAGCGTCTCCGTCGCGCCGCAGATCCCGGTCCGGCGCATCTTGGCATTGGCCACCAGCGCCCGCGCCATGTCGGGATCGGCGGCCTCATGAACATAGGTGTGGCACAACCCCTCGGCATGCGAGAGAACAGGCACGCGCGCCTCGCGCTGCACACGCTCGACCAGCGACTTGCCGCCACGGGGAATGATCAGGTCGATCAGCCCCGCCGCCCCCAGCATATCCGCCACATGGCGCCGGTCGGCATCCGGCGCGATCTGCACCGCCGCCTCCGGCAGGCCGGCGGCGCGCAGCCCGGCCGCCATCGCGCCATGGATCGCCCGCGCGCTGCGCAGGCTCTCCGACCCGCCGCGCAGGATCACCGCATTGCCCGACTTGATGCACAGGCCCGCCGCATCGGCCCCGACATTGGGGCGGCTTTCATAGATCATGCCGATCACGCCCACCGGCGTTGCCACCCGGCTGATCCGCAGCCCGTTGGGCCGGGTCCATTCCGCCAGCACCCGCCCGACCGGATCGGGCAGCTTCGCCACATCTTCCAGACCCGCCGCCATCGCCTCGACCCGCGCCGGGGTCAGGGTCAGCCGATCGCGGAACGACGCCGTCGCGGTGGAGGCGGCAAGATCAAGCGCATTCGCCGCCAGGATCGCATCCTGCCGGTCCCGCAGGGCCCGCGCCGCATGGCACAGGGCGGCATTGCGGGTCTCGGACGAACTCTGCGCCAGGACCCGGGCGGCGGCACGGGCCCGCGCGGCCAGTTCCGGCATGGCCGGGACCCACTGGCCCTCTGCTTCCATGACGGACGTGACTGCGTTCATAGCCGGCCTCCCTGCCTCGATATGCGAACCGATTTTCCGTTCTTTTTTGAAAAAAAGAACCAAAAAACTTTAATTCGGTCAGGAGCCTTGTGCGCGGCACATAAGACGCCCCCGACCGGATCAAAGTCTTTTTGCTTCTTTTTCTTCAGAAAAAGAAGCAGACGCCCCTACACGTTGAAGCGGAACAGCAGGACATCCCCATCCTGCACGACATAGTCGCGGCCTTCGATCCGCAGCTTGCCCGCCTCCTTGGCCCCGGCCTCGCCCTGGTAGCGGACGTAATCCTCATAAGCCACGGTCTCGCAGGCAATGAACCCGCGCTCGAAATCATTATGGATCACGGCGGCGGCCTGCGGCGCGCGCGTGCCGGCCGTGATCGTCCAGGCACGGGTTTCCTTCGGGCCGACGGTGAAATAGGTCCGCAGCCCCAGCAGCCGGTAGCCGGCGGCGATCACCCGGTCCAGCCCGCTATCGGCCAGCCCCAGCCCTTCCAGGAACTCCTTGCGGTCCTCGGCACCCAACTGGCTGACCTCGGCCTCGATCGCCGCCGAGACGACGACGGAGGCCGCACCCTCGGCCTCGGCGCGGGCTCGCACGCGCTCGGAGAAATCATTGCCGGTGGCGGCCGAGGCCTCCTCGACATTGCAGACATACAGGACCGGCTTGCTGGTCATCAGTTGCAGGCGGCGCACGGCCTCTTCCTGCCCGGCCGGAATCGCGGTGCGCGCCGGCTGCCCCTCGCGCAGGGCGGCGATCAGCGGCTCCATCAGCGCGACCTGGGCGGCGGCCTCGCGGTCATTGCCCTTGGCCTTCTTCTGGAGGGCGACGATCCGCTTTTCCAGCGAGTCCAGGTCGGCCAGCATCAGCTCGGTCTCGATGATCTCGGCATCGCGGATCGGATCGACGGCGCCTTCGACATGCGTGATGTCGTCATCCTCGAAACAGCGCAGCACATGGATGATGGCATCGACCTCGCGGATATTGGCCAGGAACTGGTTGCCCAGCCCCTCGCCGCGCGAGGCCCCGCGCACCAGGCCGGCGATATCGACGAATTCCAGGCTGGTCGGCAGGATCTTCTGCGACTTGCCGATCGCCGCCAGCGCCTCCAGGCGCGGATCGGGCACCGCCACCCGGCCGACATTCGGCTCGATGGTGCAGAAGGGATAATTCGCGGCCTGGGCCGAAGCCGTCTCGGTCAGGGCGTTGAACAGGGTGGACTTGCCGACATTCGGCAGGCCCACGATACCGCAATTGAAGCCCATCAGCCCTTCTCCCCGGCCAGCATGGCCATCCTGGTCATGAACAGTTCGGGCTGCCCGTCCGCAAGGGCGGGCGCCGTGTCGGACAGGCCGTCGAGCATCGGCTCCAGCCAGTCCAGGTCGCTTTTCGAGAAATCACCCAGCACATGGCCCGTCACGCGCTCGCGCACGCCGGGATGGCCGATACCCAGGCGCACCCGCCAGTAATCCTGGCCGCCCAGCATCCTGTCCATCGACCGCAGGCCGTTATGCCCCGCCGCCCCGCCACCGCGCTTGACCCGCACCTTGCCGGGCGCCAGGTCCAGCTCGTCGTGGAAGGCGGTGATGGAGCCGATGGGAATCTTGTAGAACGAAGCCGCCTGCTGAACGCTTTCGCCCGAAAGATTCATGTAGGTCATGGGCTTGAGCAGCAGCACCTTGTGCGTGCCCACCCGCCCTTCGGCGATTTCGCCGCGAAAGCGTTTCCGCCATGGCGCGAAGCCATGGCGGGACGCGATGCGGTCGACGGCCATGAAGCCGACATTATGCCGATGCCGGCTCATGCCCGGCTCAGGATTACCGAGCCCGGTCCAGAGCAGCATGGCGTCTTCCCCGTCGTCCGGCCGTGGCGACCGGTCTTACTTCTTCGCCGCGGCCTTGCCCGGAGCCGCCTTGGCGGCCGGAGCCGCGGCTTCCGCCGGGGCGGTGTCGTCGACGCTGGGCGCCGCGACGGTGGCGATGACGAAGTTCGGGATCTGCAGGACCGGCGTCACGTCCGCCGTACCCTGGAGATCGTCCCAGCGCACGTTGTCGTGGATGTCGAGCTGCGACAGATCGACGGTGAACGACGAGGGGATGTTCGCCGGATCGACGCTGACTTCCACGCTGTGGCGGACGATGTTCAGCACGCCGCCGCGCTTGATGCCCGGGGACTTGTCTTCACCGGTGAAGAGGATGCGCACCTCGACATGCACGCGCTCGCCGGCCGCCAGACGCTGGAAATCGACATGGACCGGGTTGTCGGTCACCGGATGGAGCTGGATTTCGCGCATCAGCGCGGTGGACGACACGCCATCGACGGCGATGTCGTACACGCGCGAACGCCAGCCGCCCTTGTGCATCTCGCGCGCCACCAGGCGGGGGTCCAGCGCGATCAGCGTGGGTTCCTGCTTCGCGCCATAGATCACGGCCGGCACCTGACCGGCCCGCCTCGTCGCGCGCGCTGCCCCCTTACCAGCCTTCGCGCGCGAAGAAGCCTCGAGTTTCGTAAATTGGGTCACTGTACTGCTCCTGAAAACCTGTCACGCAGGCCTCCAGGGGTGCCCGCGCGTGGGGGCGTGTAACGGAAAAGCCGGACCGAGGCAAATATTTCGGCAGCAGAAAGCCGCGATCAGCCCATGATATCCAGGCTCCACGCCGCCGCGCCGCGCTCCGGCGGCCGAATCCACAGCGGGGTGGCATTGGGCAGGCGCACATTGGCCGGCAGGCCCATGGCCGAGCGCAGGGCGCGGAACATCGCCCCATGGCAGACGATCAGCACCGTCCCCTCGCCATCCAGCGCGCGATTGACGGCAGCCACCGCCCGCGCGCGCAACGCGGCAAAGGGTTCGGCGCCGGGGGGCGTGAAGGCGCCGGCGATCCAGCTATCGTACCAATCGCCCATCGGCAGGCCTTCCTGGTCGCCGAAACAGACTTCCTGCAACCCGTCATCCACCGCGACCGGCAGGGCATCCGCCCCCGGCGCCGCCATCGCCCGCGCCACGATCTGCGCGGTGCGCAGGGCGCGGACCAGCGGCGAGGACACGATGCGCGCGATCGGGGCATAATCCGACTCGTCGCGCGCCAGCAGCGCGCCGGCCGCCTCGGCCTGGGCGATGCCGCGCGCGTTCAGCGGAATGTCCGACCGGCCCTGCGAACGCCCCTCGGCATTCCAGTCCGTCTCGCCATGACGCAGATACCAGTACGGCCGGGCGATCAGATGGGTCATTCCGGGCACTCCTGTCGGTTCGTCCCCTCCCCGATAGGTCGTCCGCGTGCCCCCGGTCAATCCGCGACGGCGCCGCCCTCAATCGAACAGCGAGGAGACCGAGCTTTCGTCCGACACCGCCCGCATGGCGCGCGACAGCAGGTTGGCGGTGCTGATCTGGCGGATATTCGCGGCGTTCGCCACGGCCTCGGTCTCGGCGATGCTGTCGGTCAGCGTCAGCATGCGGATCGGCGACTGCCCGATTCGCGACACCGCGCTGCCGGTCAGCACGCCATGGGTCACATAGGCCTCGACCGCCACCGCGCCTTCCTTCATCAGGGCCACGGCGGCATTGCACAGCGATCCGCCGCTATCGACGATATCGTCGATCAGGATGCAGGAGCGGCCGCGCACGTCGCCGATCACGTTCATCACCTCGGACACGCCGGCCCGCTCGCGCCGCTTGTCGATGATCGCCAGGTCCACATTCAGCCGCTGCGCCAGTTGCCGGGCCCGCACCACGCCGCCGACATCGGGCGAGACGATCATCAGGTTCCCGAACCCGCCCGGGATCTCCAGCGGCGGCGCCTCGTAGGGCAGCGAACTAGGCTCGATCCGCCCCTTGATATCGCGCGTGAACAGCGGCGCGGCATAGAGATTGTCCACCGGAATGTCGAAGAAGCCCTGGATCTGCATCGCATGCAGGTCCATCGTCAGAATGCGATGCGCCCCGGCCTCGACCAGCAGGTTCGCCACCAGCTTGGCGCTGATGGGCGTGCGCGAACCGGATTTACGATCCTGCCGCGCATAGCCGAAATAGGGCATCACCGCCGTGGCCCGACGGACCGACGCGCGACGCAGGGCGTCGAGCATGATCAGCAGTTCCATCAGGTTGTCGTTGGTCGGCGAACAGGTGCTCTGAATGATGAAGACGTCTTCGCCGCGCACGTTCTCGTGGATTTCCACGAACACTTCCATGTCCGCGAAACGCCGGACCGAGACGTTGCACAGCGGCATCCGCAATTCCGCCGCCACCTTCTCGGCCAGGGGCAGATTGCTGTTACAGGCGACGATCTTCATCTGGCAACGCTCCCGGGCGACGCACTCATGGCTGGCGCGCGGGTTCTAGCAACCGCGCCCCGTCCTGTCATCCGTCTCGCGTATCGACCGCGCATTCCGGCCGCGCGGCCAACGCCGAGCGGCCCCTACCGTGGCGCGTTCGCCACAGAGCCAGTTCCCGCCGGCGGGGGCAGCGGCGTGTTGTCCCGCCCGGAATAGCGCGAAATCACCTGCCGCACGCCCGCCGCCGCCTCCTGCGCCGCGGCGATGGCGACCTCGCCCCAATGGCCGTCCAGCGAATGGGCGTCGATATCGTGCAGTTGCGTCGCGGCCCCCGATTCCTTGCCCTGGGCATCGACCACCCGCCACACCAGTTGCAGATGCTGCTGCGGGTGCCCGGTCCCGCCGGGAATGACCTCGCTGACCGTCACGACGCACGAGACGGTGAAATCGGCATCGCGCGGGATATCCTGCACCGCGTCCTCGGCGTCGCGCAGGGACGCGACGAAGGCCTGGGCCAACGACACGTTCCCGTCGCCCGGCGCCCCCTTCACCCCGGCGAAATAGATCCGCGCCGCCCGATGTTTCAGGCTGTGCGGGTCCTGCGCCATCTGGTCGGCCTGGATGCCCGTCAGCGCGCCCGCGATCGGCAGCGCGATCTGGCGCGCGGACTGGCGCAGCGTGTCGGCATCGCCGGCGGCCCAGGCATCGGCGGCAATCCCGGCCCCCTCCCCGGACCCGCGCACCACGCCGGCCGGCGTCATGACGCTCCAGGTCGGGACCACCTGCCCACCGCGCGTCACCGCGCCCAGCCGCAGCCACCAGTCGCCCGGCCGCACCGGCTGGGCCATGGCCGGCACCGTCTGCTCCAGCAGGGCGGCGGCCAGGTCGCGACTCCACTCCCGCGCGGCGGCATCCCCCAGCAGCGCCGCCGGCGGCACGGGAACCGCCAGCCGCGCGGGCGGCGCGTTGCGGGCCAGCGACCGCCCGACCCGGCCGGGATCGCGAAACGGATGCGGCACGTCCAGGCACCCGGACAGCAGCAGCAGGCTGGCGGCGGCCGTCGCGCCGGCAAGACGACGCATCAGGTCAGGGAGGCGGCCGCCGACATCCGGCAGGTCGGTCTGGCGGAAGCCAGGCAGAATGAACACGCGCATCATGCCGTCCCTGTAGCACCCGCCGGCGCGATGACCGAAATCTGGTGCCCGATCGGCCCGCCCCCGGCCAGGGTCCGGCGCCGATGGCTGAAAAAACGCGCCGCGTCGCCCAGCGTATCGACGCCCAGGGCAGCAACCGGGCCGATTCCCGCGCGGCGCAGGCGCGCCACGCAATAGGCCGCCAGATCGAACTGGAAATGATCCACCCGCCGCCCGGCGTGAAAGAACGCGCCCGCCGCCGGATCGGCCGCCAGCGCCTGGGCGCGCATGTCGGCCCCCACCTCGTAGCTGTCCCGCCCGATGCAGGGTCCGACCACCGCCCGCACCGTGGACGCCGGCGCCCCCAGCGCCGCCATCGCCGCCAGCGTCGCTTCCAGCACGCCGCCCACGGCCCCGCGCCAGCCGGCATGGGCCGCCCCCACCACCGCGCCATCCGCCGAAGCGAACAGCACCGGCCCGCAATCGGCGGTAATCACCCCCAGCGCCAGACCGGGCACGGCGGTCACCATGGCGTCGGCCGCGGGCCCCTGCCCCACCGGCCAGGGCGCCGTCACCGTCGCCACCCCGTCGCCATGCACCTGCGTCACACCCAGCAGATGCGCCGGCTCCATGCCGACGGCCCGCGCGACCCGCCGCCGGTTCTCCGCCAGCGCCGCCGGATCGTCGCCGGAACGGGTGGAGCAGTTGAGGCTGGCATACGGTCCCTGCGACACCCCGCCTATCCGGGTGAAGAACCCATGCGGCACGTCGCCCAGCAGCGCGTGACGCAGGATCGCGTCGGACGGAATCGTCCCCTCGGCATTCTCTTGGTTCATGGCGTCCTCACTGGTCACGCGCCGGGCCCGACCGCGAAGCCGGGCGGCGCGGGCAGGCCCGGCGACGTGATCGCCAGCGCCCTGAACAGCCTGCCCATCCGGTCCGGCGCCGCCAGCCGCTGGGCGGCATCGTGAATCGCATGGGCTTCGACCGGCGAGCGGCCGCGCGCCAGTTGCCCGGCCCGCGCGAACAGGCCCAGCGCAGTCAGCAGCGCCCCCTGCGTCACGCTGCCATGGCAGGCCGCCCCCGCCGCCGCGCCTGCGAACGCCGCGAAATCGACATGCGCCGTCAGGTCGGCCTGTCCGGGATCGGCCAGCGGCCAGTCCGGCTGGCCGTCGCGCAGGGCCTGCAGACTGTCGCCCCACAGCGCGCCGTCATAACCGTAATCGATGACCAGCGCCGTGCCCGGCGCCCGCGCGAACCGCGCCGCCAGCCCGCGCGCGATCTCCAACGCCTCCGGGCAGCATTCCAGGATCTCGCCCTCGGGCACCGGCCGGTCGAACGGCCCCTCCGGCAGGTCCGCCGCCGGCTGGTCGACGAACCCCACCCCCTGCACGAAACGCTCGTTCCACCCCGCCCCGGCGCGGACGAACTGGCGGATCGGCAGGGCATCGAGAAATTCGTTGGCCAGCAGGATCATCGGCCCGTCGGGCAGGTCCGCGATCCGGTCGTGCCAGGCCACGGGATGGGCCGTGCGCTCCGCCAGCGCCGCGCGCTGCGCGTCGCGCAGGCGCGGCGAGGTCTCGACCAGATGCACCCGGGCCGCGGCATGGCAATCGGGGGCCACCCGCGCCAGCAGCCGCGTCATGTCGGCCATCAGCGTGCCGCGCCCCGGCCCGGCCTCGGCCAGGAGGAACGGGTCCGGCCGGCCCATCCCCTGCCAGGTCACGGCCACCCAGGCGCCCAGGATCTCGCCGAACATCTGCGAAATCTCGGGCGCGGTGACGAAATCGGCGAACGGGTCGCGCCGGGCGTAATAGGCCGCGTTGGCCCGCGCCATGAACCGGTCCAGCCGTTCCGGCGCGACGCCGCTCATGCGCGATCGGCCTCGGCTTCCGCGTCGATCCGCATCAGCACCGGGCGCGGCGGCCTGACCATCGCCTGCGCCATCAGCCCGGCGCCCGCGATCGCCATGGGAACGCACAGGATCTGCCCCATGGTGGTGCCGAAGGGCAGGAAGCCGATGAACGCATCGGGCTCGCGGAAGAATTCGCAGAAACTGCGCGCCACGGCATAGCCGAACAGGAACAGCCCGGCGAGGAAGCCCGGCCGCTCGCGAATCCGCCGATTCCGCGCCACCAGCCACATCACGGCGAACAGCACCGCGCCCTCCAGCAGCGCCTCGTACAGTTCCGAAGGATGGCGCGGCTCCGGGCCGGCCTGCGGAAAGATCATCGCCCACGGCAGGTCGGCCGGCGCGACACGGCCCCATAATTCGCCGTTGATGAAGTTCGCCACCCGGCCCAGCCCCAGCCCCATCGGCACCACCACGGTCACCCGGTCGGAAAAGGCCAGGAAGCTCAACCCGTTGCGCCAGGAAAACAGCGCCAGCGCCAGCACCACCCCCAGCGCGCCGCCATGGAAGGACATCCCGCCATGCCACACCTGCAAGGCGGCCAGCGGGTGCGCCAGATAGGTTCGCGGCTGATAGAACAGGATATAACCCAGCCGCCCCCCCAGCACGACGCCGAGCGTGGCCCAGGTCAGGAAGTCGTCCACCTGCTCGGGCGTCGCGGCGCGGGGCGCGAGGGTGACCAGCCGACGCACCAGCCGCCAGCCGACCAGCAGCGCGGTGATATAGGCCATGGCGTACCAGCGGATCGCCAGCGGCCCGACATGCACCATGACCGGATCGAATTGCGGAAAGATCAGTACAGGCAGCATGCGGCGTCCCTCGACGGCGGAGAAAGGGGGGACCGGTCGCGCGTCACAGATACGCGTCGGCGGTGGCGAGATAGTCGTGGACGTAGCGGCGCACCCCATCCTCCAGCGACGTGAAGGGCCTAGTGTATCCCGCCGCGCGCAGCCGCGTCATGTCGGCGCGGGTATAGGATTGATACTGCCCGCGCAGCGCCTCGGGCATATCGACGAAGGCGACCCGCCGCGGCCGGCCGGCGGCGTCGCAGACCGCATGCGCCAGGTCCAGATAGGTCCGCGCGACGCCGGTGCCGCAATTGAACAGGCCGCTGACCTGCGGATTGTCCAGCAGCCACAGCATGACGTTGACCACATCCCCCACCCAGATGAAATCGCGCGCCTGCGCCCCGTCGGCCATGCCCGGCACGGTGGCGCGGAACAGCGTGGCCGGCTGGCCGCGCGTCACTTCGTCGTACTTGACCTTGACGACCGAGATCATGCCGCCCTTGTGGTATTCGTTGGGGCCGTAGACGTTGAAGAATTTCAGCCCGGCCCATTGCGCGGGGGCGGGCGCGCCTCCGGCGACCCAGCCCGTCACATGGCGGTCGAACACATGTTTCGACCAGCCGTACAGGTTCAGCGGCCGCAGCGCCTCCAGCCCCGCCGGATCGTCGGAAAACTGCTCGGGCCGGTCGGCGCCGCCATAGGTCGCGGCCGAGGACGCATAGATGAACCGCGCCCCCTCCCGCGCGCACCAGTGCCACAGGCGCGTCGACAGATCGACATTGGTGCGCCAGACCAGGTCGCCGTCGCGGGCGGTGGTCTCGCTGATCGCCCCCATGTGCAGCACGGCCGACACGTCCGGCCGGCTGTCCAGGAAGGCGTCCAGCGCCTCGGGGGCCACCAGCCGGTCGGGGGCATGGCGCGCCACGTTGCGCCATTTGTCGCCGCTCCCCAGCCAGTCGACGACCACCGTCTCCTCGCCCCGCGCCCGCAGCGCCGCCTGTAGACACGAGCCGATGAAACCGGCCCCACCGGTAATGATGATCATGCCCCGCTTATAATCCAGATCGCCCCCGGTTCGAAGAGCCTCCCTTCCGGGCGGGGCGGCCAGCCGCATTGGCGGATGGCCTTGCGGCGCCGGACTGTCTATATGCTCGGATGCGGCAGCGAAGACAGGAGACCCCGCCATGGCCGACAAGCCACGCTTTTTCGACGATCTCGCCGGTGTCGCCGGCGGCGCGCTGTCCGCCCTGGCCGGCGCGCGGGAGGAGGTCGGCGCCATCGTCCGCGCGCGGGTCGACGAAATCCTGTCGACGCTGAACCTGGTCCGGCGCGAGGAATTCGAGGTCGTGCGCGAACTGGCCAGCCGCGCCCGCGCCGCCCAGGAGGATTCCGACGCCCGCCTGGCGGCGCTGGAGGCACGAGTCGCGACGCTGGAAGCCGTGATCGCCCCGGACCAGCCCTTTCCGGCCCCGGAACCACCGGGCGGCGCCTTCGGCAACTACGCCTGAACGATAAATTTTTCGTCCCGACGGTCCGCGCGCCCGCGCCCGTGCTTGCCAGCACGGCAGGACCGCCCATAGGGTTGGGGGCGCGACCGCGCTCCCTCCCGTGGCGGGAACGACAGACGGTCCGTTTTGCAGACGTTCGGGGTCCGACGCGCGACGCCGGCCCCCTCCCTCCACGGCCTAGGGGAGTCCCACATGCCTGCCCTCTCCACCTCCACGCCCAAGCATGACGCCAACCCGCTCGACCTGATGGAACAGATCGTCGGCGGCTATGAATGGGCGTTCGATCGCCGCAACGATTCGGAAATGGCCGCCGAGGCCCCCGGGAAATGGTGCGACTACGGTCTCTATTTCTCCTGGTCGCGCGAGGTCAGCGCGATGCATTTCACCTGCACGTTCGACCTCAAGGTCCCGTCCCAGCAGCGCCGGGCGCTGTTCGAACTGGTGGCGCTGGCCAACGAGCGGCTGTGGATCGGTCATTTCGGCATGGATCTGGAAAGCGGCATGCCGCTGTTTCGTCACGCCGTTCTGCTGCGCGGCGCGCCGGGCGCGTCGATGGAAAGCCTGGAAGACATGATCGACATCGCCATCACCGAGTGCGAGCGCTTCTACCCCGCCTTCCAGTTCGTGCTGTGGGGCGGCAAGACCCCGGCCGAGGCGCTGGAAGCCGCCATGCTCGACTGCGCGGGCGAGGCATGACCGACGGACCGGCCGGCCCCCTGCCGCCGCTGCTGCTGGTCGGCTGCGGGCAGATGGGCGGGGCGATGCTGGCCGGCTGGCTGGCGGACGGGCTGGCCCCGTCCGTCATTCTCGACCGGCACCGCGACGACATCCCCGCTCCGCACAAGGTCGCGCGGCAGGCATCCGACCTGCCGGACGACTTCGCCCCCGCCCTGATCGTCCTGGCGACGAAACCGCAGAAGGCGGCCGAGATCCTGCCCGCGATCGCGCGTTTCGCCCGTCATGCGCCGGTCCTGTCGGTCATGGCCGGCAAGACGGTCGGCGGCCTGACCGCCTCTCTGGAATCGGTCGGCACCGAAGCGGCCGTCGTCATCCGCGCCATGCCCAACACGCCCAGCGCCATCGGCCAGGGCATGACCGTCTGCTACGCCCCCCCCGCCGCGACCGAGGCCCAGCGCGCGCTCTGCACCCGCCTGCTCTCGGCGGTCGGCGACGTGGCGTGGGTGGCCGAGGAAGCGCAGATGGACGCCGTCACCGCCGTCTCGGGCAGCGGCCCGGCCTATGTCTTCCTGCTGGCGGAGTTGATGGAACAGGCCGGCATCGCCCAGGGCCTGCCCGCCGGCCTGGCGCGCCGGATCGCCCGGCGCACCGTATCGGGCGCGGGCGCGCTGCTGGCGCAGTCGGAATCCGACGCGGCGGACCTGCGCCGCCGCGTCACCAGCCCCGGCGGCACGACCCAGGCGGCGCTGGACATCCTGATGGCCCCCACGGCCTGGCCGGCGACGATGGAGGCCGCCATCGCCGCCGCCGCGCGGCGCGCGCGAGAACTGGCGTCCTGAGCGGTGAACTTGCGCGCGGCTGCGCCGTAATTTAACCGCAATGCAAAACCAAGCCTTCCGGATCGGCCGGATCGGGCCACAGACCAGGTGACCGTCAGAAAGCTTATGGATAACGATCAGTTCGACGATGCCCTGCTTCGCGCCGCCATGGAACGCGCGGCACTCTACGGATGGGCGCGGTTGAGCGTCGTCGATGCCGCGCGCGATGCCGGCATGCCGCTGGAGGAGGCACGGCGCCGCTTTCCGGCCAAGACCGCCATCCTGCTGAAGCTGGGTCGGCTGGCCGACGAATCGGCCCTGGTCGATGACGGCAGCACCGGCACGGTGCGCGAACAATTGTTCGACGCGCTGATGCGTCGCTTCGACGTCCTGCAACAATATCGCGAGGGCGTGCGCGCGGTGATGCGCGCCCTGCCGTTCGACCCGGCGCTGGCGCTGTTCCTGGCCGCGACGACGGCCCAGAGCATGCGCTGGATGGCCGGGGCGGCGGGCCTCGACACCTCCGGGCCGCTCGGCGCGCTGCGCCTGCAAGGCCTGATCGGCGTCTGGACCTACACGATGCGGGCCTGGGAACGCGACGATACCGAGGACATGTCCCGCACCATGGCGGCGCTGGACCAGGCGCTGGACCGCGCCGGCCGGCTGGGCAGCCTGCTGGCGCGGCGCGGCGCCGCCACCCCGGCGGCCGGCCCGGCCATGGAGCCGATCGACCCCGCGATCGACCTGCCGCTGGACCCGCAGGCCGAGCCCCGGTGATCCCGCGACGCAGAACCCTCTTTACGTGGCCCCGTCCTTCCCTCTAGAAGGACGCGTGGCCGACACGATCCGGTCCAGTGGGGCGTAGCCAAGTGGTAAGGCAGCGGATTTTGATTCCGCCATTCGGAGGTTCGAGTCCTCCCGCCCCAGCCAGGCGCGCGAGCCGGCGAAGCCGCCCGTCATCCACATTCCGGAAGACACGCACACGGGATTTCCGACACCACGCGCGACGGCGCGCGCCGCTCGGCGTGCCACGGCCGCGCGGCGGCCGTGGCGGCGGGCTCAGACCGCCTTTTTCAGGTTCGGACTGGCCTTGAAACGAACGGTCTTGCCGGCCTTGACCTTCACGGGCTCGCCGGTGCGCGGATTGAGCGCCTTGCGCGCCTTGGTCTTCTTGACCGTGAACGTTCCGAACGACGGCAGGGTGAACCCGCCTTCCTTCTTCAGTTCCTTGACGATCGCGGAAATCAGGTCGGACGCGGCCTGATTGGCGGCAACCCCCGTGCAATCGATCGAATCCTGGATAACGGCCGCAATGAAGGCTTTGCTCATCTGTTCTCTCTTCTCCTGCCAGCGTTTGCAAATACAGCCGCAACGGACAAGGTCCCCCGCGACGCCCGGCAATATCGGACGCGGCTTTTAGCGCGCTGTTAAAGCTTATGCCACAAAATTCTTCGATGCATGGAGAATCTTGCTGACACGAACAGCAAAATAGCCACCCCTTCGCGAAACCGCCCGATTTCGCGCAAAACTGGACAAGAGACGACGGAACATGACGGAAGCGAACCGCTTGCCGTCCGGCGGCCGCGCGGCCCCAAGGACGATCCCGCGCCGTTGCTGTAGATCAGCCGCGCCCGGCCGGCAATCCCGCGGGCCATGACCCGGCGGCGGCCCGCAGCAGTTCCAGCAACGTGACCGCCTGTTGCTGCCAGGTGACCAACGCGCTCTTGCATGGATTGACATGGCCCGCCAGGCGGTCCGGCCGGTCCAGCAACGCCGTCACCGCCGCCACCAGCTCGTCCGGCTCGGCCGACAGGCCGATCAACGTGCCGTTCACGCCCGCCACGATGTCCTCGGCCTGGCCGCCGGGCGCCGAGGCGATGACCCAGACATCGCGGGCCAGCGCCTCGCGCACCGTCAGGCCGTAGCTCTCGGGCCAGCTTGAGGGAAACAGCAGCACGTCGATGGAATCGAAAAAAGCGTCGATCGTCGCGCCGTCATAGGCCGGCAACACCTCCACCGCGCCGCGTGCCCGCCAGTCGGCGACATCGATCGCGTTCATGCCCAGCACCGTCTTGGCATCGACCAGGCGCAGCACCCAGTCGTCCCGCTCCAGCGCCTCGAACGCCGCGCGCACCAGCGGATAGCCCTTGACCGTCTCCACCCCCCCGACATAGCCGAACCGCAGCGGGCTGCCGGCGGCCCGCCGCGACCGCGGGGCGACCGGCCAGCGGAATCCGTTGCGATGCACCACGATCCGCGCCGGATCGACGCCGTTGGCCAGATGCAGGTCGCGGTGGCTGGCGCTGGGGCTCAGCAGCAGCGCCGCGTCGCGCAACGCCGCCCCCGCCAGCAGCGCCCGATCATCCAGATGCCGCGCCTCCGGCCGGCAGCGCTGGCAGGCGCGCGGGTCGATCCGCTTCTGCCCGCAGAACCGCCCGTCCGCACGCACCATGAACTGCCGGTCGCACAGCCACCAGGCATCGTGCAGCGTGATGACATAAGGGACACCGCGCGCCCGGCACACATCCACCAGCCCGACCCCCAGCCCCTGGATGGCATGGAAATGCACCACGTCCGGGCGAAAGGCCGCGACATGCTGGTCGAACAGCGCGATGGCGGCCGGATGGTGAAACATCATGATCGGATCGGCGGTGGGCGGCAGGTCGACCGCCACCACCGGCACGCCGCCATGGCTGTAGCGCATCGCCGCCGCCGGCCGGTCCGGGTCGTACGCGGCACCCGGGCGGGTGGTGAACACCGACAGATCGGCCCGGCCGCTATCGCGCAGCCGCTGCACCATTTCCACGGCGACATGCGTGGCACCGCCGAAATTCTGCGGCGGGTAATAGACATTCACGCACAGCACCCGCAGCCGCCCGTCCCGCGCGGTCGGGGGCGGCGCGCCGAACACGGCACGCAGTTGGGTTTCGGCCACCCGCGCGGGGGCATAGCGGACGGCGATGTCGGCCCCCGCCCGCCGCCCCATGCCGCGCCGCAGCGCCGCGTCCCCCGCCAGGTCCATCAGCGCCCGCCGCCAGTCCGCGTCGGTCGCGGCCAGCCGGCCGGTCCACCCGTCGACGATGACATCGGCGAAGGCCCGCCGGGGCGAGCAGACCAGCGGCACGCCGACACTGGCGGCCTCCAGATACTTGATGTTGCTCTTGGCATCGTTGAAGACGCTGTCTTCCAGCGGCGCGATCGCGATATCCGCCCGCGCCAGCAGCGCCAGATAGTCGGCATAGGACCGGCCGGGCAATGCCACCACCCGTCCGCCCAGCGCGCGGATGCACGCCGGCAGGGCCAGGTCGCCCACGATCCACAGGACCAGCCGCGCATCCTCCGCCATCGCCGCCGCCAGTCCCGGCGCCGCCGCCAGAAAATCGGCGTCATGCGTGCGCGTGCCCGACCCGTAGATGACGACGACCGGCGCGCCGTCGTCATCCGCGCGCGCCGGCAGCGCGGCCAGCGCGGCCTGCGCCGCATCCAGCGTTTCCCTGTCGAGCGCGTTGTCGATCACCGACACCTCGGCCATCCCGGCATCGCGCATCACCTGCGCCAGGACGGGGGTGGAGGCGATGCCGCCCCCGCAGCCCAGCATGCAGGCGCGGAACAGGCCGGCCCCGGACATCAGCTCCGCGCGCTCCCGTTTCGACAGCGTCGCCAGGTTGCCGTTCAGCCCGTAGAGATCCTGGTCGAAGATCAGGTCATCGACCTCCCACCAGGAGGGCAGGGCCAGGCGGCGCGCCTCGTCCAGCATCCCCCGCACCGATGCGAAGGCCGGCACGCGATAGAACACCACGCCCGAGCAGAATTGCAGGGCCCCCAGCGCCTCGGCGGTATGGCGCCAATCCACCACCCGGCACGGCCAGCCCAGCAGGCGCATCTGCTCGACGCGCTGCCAGACGCGATATTTCGCGCATTGGCTCAGGCCCAGTTCCGCGACGATCAGGATCAGCGGCGTCCAGGCGACCGGATCCGCCGGCGGGCCCGCGCCCGGCACCGCGCGGGGCAGGGCCTCGCGCGCACGGGGGAAAAGCGCGCGCCCGACATATCCCAGGGCCGGGCGGACGCCATGCCGCCGGATCCGGGCCATCAGCCGGGCCATCGCCTCGCCCAGTGGCCGGCCGAACGGATCGCGTCCGCGCGTCAACGCCCGGACGATCCGCGCCACGCGCAGCAGGCGGCCGGACAGGGCCCGGTCCTGCACCGCCATCTGATGACGCAACTGGTCGACTTCCGCCCGCAACGCCGCGACCCGCTCGGCCTGCAACCGCATGGCGGCCTGGCCGACGCCGCCATCGTCGGAAAGCGGCAGGCCGGGGGCGGAACCGTCCACGGCCCGCGATCAGCTCAGGGTGAAGTCGCTGGCCTTCAGGTCGGTCACGCCGACGAAGGTGATCTGCGTGTGGTCGCTCAACTGGATCGTGCTGTTGCCGCCCGAAACGGTCGCGGCGGACAGGATGGCCTGCAATCCGTTATTGTTCTGGTAGCCATACTGGTACAGCGCGACCAGGTTGCCCGCGGAGCTGCCGAAATCGGTGATGACGTTGTCACCCCCGCTGCTGGGCCCGTTGGTGAAGGCGAACAGATTGTTGCCCGCGCCACCCGTCATCGTCGCGCTGCCGGTGCCGCCCACCAGCGTATCGTTGCCCGACCCGCCGACAAAGTTCACGTCGCCATCATCCGCGAAGGCATGAAGCGGCGTGCTGGCCTGCGCGCCGTCGATGGTCTGGTTGCCCGCGTTGGCCACGAACAGGGTCGGCCCCGACGTCCCCAGCGTCATGCTCAGGCCGGCCGCGCCGAAGATGGTGGACTGGCCCGCCACCACGCTGGTCATGCCGGTGCCGTTCAGGAAGGTCAGGCTGCCGCTGACGCTGATCGTGTTGCCGACCCCCTGGACGACCTGGAGATTCCCGGCCGCGGAAATCGTATCGGAAACCGCGCCGCTGATCGTGCCCGACGCCCCGGTGAACGAAACCTGGTCCTGCGCGCCGCCGGACACGGTGCTGCCACCTCCCACCGAAACGACACTCTTGGAGGCGGTGTCGACGATTGTCGCATTCGCGCCCAGTTGCACCAGCGAACTGCCGGCACCGATGGTGACCGACTGGGTGCCGAGGGTGCCGACGATGGTGTCCGACCCCATCGAATCGACGGAGTTGGCGCCGCTCCCCAGGAAAATCTGGTTTTCGCCGCTTCCGGCGTTAATGGTGTTGTTGCCGTTTCCGGACACGATCAGATCGTTGCCAGCACCCATGTCGATGGTAAAATTGCCGGTGCCGCCGATAAAGACATTGTCCCCGGCCGTCGCCAGGAAGCTGCCGCCCGCCGCGCCGCCCAGGAAGGTCGTCCCGCCCAGCGAGCCGGCAATGACATCCACCGGGGTCGTGACCTGCCGCGCGTCGATGGCGACCGGCGCCTTCAGCACGGAGTCGTCCGACTCGCCGGACGACAGGGCGCCGGCCACGATGTTGACATAGGCCCCGTCCAGCGCATACGCGCCGCCGACGGTGACCACGCCCACCGAATTGGCGCCTCCGGCGGTATTGAACCCGTTTTGCAGATTCGAAAAGCTCTTGCCCGCCGCAGTGGATTGCAGCGTCTTCGCATACATGTTGGCCAGGGCGAGCGTATCGCCGCCGTCGACCGTCACGTTCACATTCGTGCCCGCGGCACCCATCACGGTTACAATCGCCACAACCCGCTCCCTGGCTTGACCGGATCAGGCGCGCATCGTGCGACGCGGCCCATCCGGAATGACGGGATCATGTAAACGTGGATACCTTCCCAAAATATTAACATCCTGTCGTACAAAATCGAAAAATCAGCCACGACCGAAAAATAAGGGGCACGCGGGATTTCCATGGACGCAGACGACTGGCACCCCCTCGTCCAACCTCTGGCGGGCGGCCCTGAATTGCTGGGATGCGACGCGCTCGATCCCTATTTCATGACGCCCCCGGACCTGGACCCCGACCCCGCCATCAATGCGGTGCTGCCGTTCCTGGGCTGGGTCGTCACCCTCGCCCGGCCCCACCTCGTCGGCCTGGTCCCGGAGCGACCGGCCCTGCGCGCGCTGCTCGACGAACGGGCGCGCCGGCTGCGCCTGCCGATGGCCTGCCATGCCGCGCCCGAGCGGATCGCCGCCGGCGCCTGCGACCTGCTGTGGGTTTCCCTGCCGCCGATGGAAGCCGGCGAGCCGGCGCCGCATCTGCTGGCCCCGCTGCTATCGGCGCGCGGCGCGCTGCTGCTGCACGGGCTGGATCGCGCGAGCGACCGGCATGCCGCGTGGCTGGGCTGGCTGGCCGACATCCCGGCCGCCACCCTGCCGCTGGGCGGGGGCCTGGTCCTGGCCGTCCCCGGAAAGGGCCGCGCCGATCCGCTGGCATCCCTGTGCGGCGCGCTGAACCGGACGCATGGCGACGGCGTGGCCGCCAACCTGGCCAGCCGCTTCGCCGCCATCGGCGCGCATTGGGCCACCCGCCGCGCCCTGGCCGACAGCCGGGCGGAACTGGCCCGGACCCGGGCCGCCCTCAGCCGAACCCGGCTGGACCTCATGGAATTGCGGCTGGAGCGCGACCGCCACGCGTCCGCCCTCGACCTCCCGCCCGCCCCGGCACCGGCCCCCACCCCGGCACCCGCCCCGCCGCCCGCGCCGACCCTGTGGGCGCGCCTGGCCCGCCCGCGCCCCGCCGCCCCGCAAACGCCCGCGCCCCAGCCCGCCCGCCGGCCGATCCGCACGGTCCTGTTCGTCTCCGGCGAGCCGGCGACGCCGGGCACGACCTATCGTGTCGATCGCAACGCCGCCGCCTGCCGCGCGGCCGGCTACGACACCCGCTGTCGCGACTGCGCCGCCGTCGGCCCCGAGGACATCGCATGGGCCGACCTGATCGTGCTGTGGCGCGTGGAATATAGCGGCCATGTCGATACGCTGATCGGCCTGGCGCGCGCGCGCGGCGCGCTGCTGGCCTTCGATGCCGACGACCTGGTGTTCGAACCCGCGCTGGCCCGTGGCGACGTGATCGACGGCATCCGCCTCAGCGACGCCCCGGTGGCGCGGATCGAGCGCATGTATGACGACATGCAGCGGACCCTGCGGCTCTGCGATTTCGGCATCGCCACCACCGACAGCCTGGCCGACCGGATGCGCCCCTACACCAGCCTGACGATGGTGGTGCCCAACATCCATGACCAGCCGACGCTGGCCAGGTCGCGCCTGGCCGCCCGCCGCCGCGCCGCCACGCTGCCCGACGGGCTGGTGCGGATCGGCTACGCCACCGGATCGCGTACCCACCAGCGCGATTTCGCCCGCGCCCTGCCGGGCGTGCTGGCGGTCATGGACCAGCGGCCGGAGGTCCGGCTGGTCCTGTTCCGCGAGCCCGGGGGCGGTCGCCCGCTGCTGCTGACCGAGGAATTCCCCGCCCTGCACGCCCGCGCCGCCCAGATCGAATGGCGGGACATGGTCACGCTGGACGCCCTGCCCGACGAACTGGCGCGGCTGGACATCTCCATCGCGCCGCTGGAGACCGGCAATCCATTCTGCGAGGCCAAGAGCGAGCTGAAATTCTTCGAAGCCGCCCTGGCCGGCGCCTGCACCGTCGCCTCGCCCACGCCGCCTTTCCGCGCCGCGATCCGCGACGGCGTCACCGGCCTGCTGGCCGACAGCGACGCGGAATGGGAGTACGCGCTGCTCGGGCTGGTGGACCGCCCCGCCCTGCGCGCCCGCATGGCGCGCGACGCGCTGCACACCGTGCTGTGGGAATACGGCCCGCAGCGCCAGGCCGCGCTGCTGGAAAACGCGATCGGCGGCCTGACGGGCGGTCAGGCCGCCGCGCGGTCCGGGGCGCTGGCGCTGGCACGCGGCGCCGGCCGGGTCCGCGCCCTGCCATCCATCCCCGACAGCGAGACCCTGCTGCACCACGACCAGTTGCGGCAGGCGGCCGTCAGCGTCGTCATCACCGCCTATCAATATGCCGACCACGTCATCGAGGCCCTGGAGTCCGTCCGCCGCCAGACGCTGGAACCGCTGGACCTGATCGTGGTGGATGACGGCTCGACCGACGACACGCCAACCCTGGTCAGCGGCTGGATGGCCCGCCACGGCATGCGCTTCAACCGGCTGCAATTCCTGCGCGCGCGCGCCAATGCGGGGCTGGGCGGCGCGCGCAACATCGGCATGGCCGCCGCCGAGACCGAGTATGTCCTGCAACTGGATGCCGACAACCGCCTGCTGCCCGACGCCTGCGGCCGCCTGCTGGAGGCCGCCCGGGCGCAGGAGGCGGGTTTCGCCCACCCGATCATCCGCCGTTTCGGCCGGGCCGACGGGGTAATGGGCGAGCAACCCTGGCATCCGGGCCGGCTGGTCGGCGGCAATGTCGTCGATGCGATGGCGCTGGTGGCGAAATGGGCCTGGGCGGCGGCCGGCGGCTACTACGTATCGCGCGACGCGATGGGGTGGGAGGATTACGATCTGTGGTGTTCGCTGGCCGAACTGGGCATCGCCGGCGTGCAGGTGCCCGAGATCCTGGCCGAATACCGCGTCCACGACGCTGCGATGACCGACACCGTCACCGAGCGCGCGGCCCACAAGGCACGCGTGGTCGCCCTGCTGCGCGCCCGCCACCCCTGGGTCCGCCTGACCGCGCCGGAGGCGAGAAGCCGGGCCTGACGGGCGCCCGCGCCGCGCGTCAGCACCATGCACCGGCCATCGAGGCCGCTCCGGATTCGATCCACAGACCTTAACCCAGAGTTATTGAGTGCATGTAATTTCGATATCGACATAAGCTATCCCCGAATTTACATTTGATATGAAATCATAATGAAGTGATACGCGGTCGCTTTGCGCGTGTGGGAGATATTTTTATGTTCGTCGTTCGGCGTCTGAGTAAACTATCACTTCTCGTCGGAGCAGCCGTTATTTCCCTCAACACGGCATCCGCCGCGCCCGTGTCGGATACAGAGACCAAAGACGCCAAGGCCAGGAAAAGCGGAAACGCGAACACGTCACCCGGCGCGCCCATAGCGGGCAAATCGACGAACGACGAAGTGATCACGGTGACCGGAAGCCGGATCGCCAACGCCCATGCCAAGACGCCGACACCCGTCAGCACCCTGACGCTGAGCGACATCCAGAACCAGTCGCCGACCAACAATCTCGCGGATCTCGTCAACGAGCTGCCCCAGTTCGCGGGCAGCACGACGCCGCAGAACTCCCGCCTGGCGCTCAGTGGCGGGACGGCGGGCATCAATGCCCTCAACCTGCGCAATCTCGGCGCGGTCCGTTCGCTCGTGCTGCTCGACGGCCGGCGTACCGCGCCGTCCGCCATCACGGGCATCGTCGATATCAACACGCTGCCGCAACAGCTCGTGAAGAGGGTGGACGTCGTGACGGGCGGCGCATCCGCGCAATATGGCTCGGACGCCGTCGCGGGCGTGACCAACTTCATACTCGACAAGACCTATACCGGCCTGAAGGTCAATGCCGATTCGGGCGTCTCGACCTACGGCGACGGCACCAACTACTCGACCTCGGTCGCGGGTGGCTTCGGCTTCGCCCACGACAAGGGCCATGTGCTGCTGAGCGGCGACTATGCGCACCAGGACGGCATCTACAGCGTGACCCGCTCATGGAACGAGAACGACAGCCGGATCATCGCCAACCCCGCCTATGCGGCGGGCAACGGCCAGCCCTACTATATCGTGCGGGGCCCTGCCGGAACCAACAATGCCCTGCCGGGCGGCATCATCAACGCGTCGGTCGGGCCGGTCGCCAATTCGCTGAGGGGGCTCTATTTCGGACCGGGCGGCAGCGTTAACCACTATAATTACGGCTCGTACTCGACATCCACCACGTCGCTCGGCGGCGATTATGCCCTGGCGGACAATGGCCGCAATATCGGCCTGTCCCCCGGCAGCGACCGGAAGAACCTCTACGGCCGCGTCAGCTACGACGTGGCCCCGTGGATGACATTGTATGCGGAAGGCGCCTATAACGAGAGCGAGTATATCTATAACGCCGGCCCGCAATATCTCACCACCATCAAGCTGAAGGGCGACAATGCCTATCTGATGGATGCGCTGGGCCCGGACGCGCTCCAGGGGGTCTCGTCCGCGACACTGGGCACGACGGCCCATGACATGCCCTATCGCAGGACCGACAACCGGCGGAACGTGCAGCGCTACACGTTCGGAGGCGAGGGCAATTTCACCATGTTCGGCAAGCGCGCCTCCTGGAGCGCCTACGCCCAGTACAGCGCCACACGCACGCACGAACAGATCTACAACGTCATGAACACGTCCAGGATCGCGAACGCGACCGACGCCGTGCGCGCGCCCGCGGGCAACGCCGCCGGCATCCCGGCCAGCACGATCGTATGCCGTTCGACGCTGACCAGCCCGGGCAATGGCTGCTCGCCGATCGACTGGCTGGGCACCGGCGTGATGTCGGCATCGTCCATCGACTATGCGCTGGGCAATCCCTGGCGCGACGAAAAATTCGAGGAAATCGTTTCAGGCGTCAACCTGTCCATGACGCCCTTCGCCACCTGGGCCGGCGACGTGAACGTCGCCGTGGGCGGCGAATACCGGGACGAAAGGGTCTCCGGCTACGTGCCGGCGCAATATCAGTCGGGCTGGTCGGTCGGCAACTTCCTGCCGACCTTCGGCAGCTACGATGTCAAGGAAGCCTATCTCGAAACGAACGTTCCCCTCGCCAGGGGGCTTTCCTTCAACGGCGCGGTGCGCGGCACCGACTATTCCACGTCCGGCTACGTCACGACATGGAAAATCGGCGCCGTCTGGCAGCCCGTCCCGGACATCCTGTTCCGTGCCACCCGATCGCGTGACATCCGCGCCCCGAACATCAACGAGCTGTACCAGGCCGGAACATCGCGCACGACCACCGTCCTGGACCCCTGGACCGGAAACACCGACACCGTCCTGGAAACGACGACGGGCAATAGCCAGCTCAAGCCTGAAAAAGCCGATACCACGGTGGTCGGCTCGGTCATCACGCCGCGCTTCGCGCCCGGTCTTTCCATCTCGGTGGACTGGTTCCATACCAGGCTGAAAAACGCCATCCAGCAGTTCTACTCGCAGGATATCATCGATCAGTGCTACCAGGGCAATCAGAGCTTCTGCTCCGCGTTCCGCCCCGACCCCTCGGGCCAGCGCGACCTGCTCTTCAGCGCCAGCCCCTTCAATTTCAGCCAGATCACGACCAGCGGCATCGACATCGACGCGACATACCAGTTCCCGGTCCGTCGTATTTTGCCCAAGGCGGACGGGTTCTTCACGCTGCACGGTCAGGCCAGCAACTATCTCAGCTATGTCGCCGATTCCGGCCTCAGCCCCGCGATCGACACGGCGGGCGACATCACCACCGGGCCGCCGAAATGGATCTATCGCTTCTCGGCGTCCTACGACACGTCCCGCTTCAACGTGACCGCCGTCGCCCGCGGCATCAGCGCCGGCAACTATTCGAACAGCTACGTGCAATGCACCACCAACTGCCCCGCCTACAACGCCTACTTCCCAACGATCGACTACAATCATGTCAAGGGAAACTTCTATTTCGACATGAACTTCACCTACAAGCTCAAATACAGTAATTTCGGCAACATGCAGGTCTTCCTGAATGTCACCAACCTGGCCAATGCGGGTCCGGTCATCGTGCCCGAAAGCGGCCTCGCCGCCGACAGCACCTACAGCAGCCTGCTCGGACGGACCTTCCGCGGCGGCATTCGCCTGGAACTCCAGTAGGACCGGGGGCCACAGGACCGATCGGTATCGTTGGCCGGCAGGCTGGGTGCGCGCCCCTCACACCGGGGCCCGCCTGACCGCGCCTGGCACATGCCCCCGTCAGGAAAAGAACTTGTTCATTTCGTCGATGAAGGTCTGCTCGGCCCTGGAATATTGCGCAGCCTCATTCCATATCAGGCGGATATCGGCATCGGCGACCCCGGCCTTGGGCGGTAGCCGCCAGAGCTGGCCGTTCTCCACATCGGGCTGCGCGATATGCTCCGGCAGGCAGCCGATGACGCGACCGGCCGGCCGTTGAATCCCTCCGTCTCGCGAAACCATGTCAGGAACGACAGGGGCGCGCCGACCTGGTCGGCATCATAGGTCACGAAATCCTCGGACAACATGTCCGCAGGAACGCCATATCTTCCGACGGGACCTGATTACCCGGGTCGCCGCCGAAACCCCCGTCGGAATCATGGGTTTCGGCCATCTCGGGCAGGCCGCCGCCCTCGATTCCGGCCATCTGGGCGGCGCGGTGCTGGACGTCTTCCGTCACGAACCGCTGGATACCCGCTCGCCCCTGTGGGACCATCCCCGAATCACCATCACACCCCACGCGGCGTCGGAAGCCTCGCGCGAGGACCACGCCCGTTATATCGCCGACGTCATCGCGCAGTGCGAGCGAGGCCAGCGCCCAGCCCTTCTATACGACACCGCGCGCGGATACTGACGCTCCCCCACGAAAGGATCACGAAAGAATATGGTCTGACGGATGACGGAACCGACGGCCGCGATTCGCGCGACCGCGCCGGCATCCACCTGGGCGATGCGTCGCGCGCCATGGAATGCGGGATCATCGGCACGATGTCGGGGCCGAGCGGCAGCGTGTCCAGATGGTCGAGCGGGGCCTGCAAATCCGTCCAGGTGCAGGCATCGGCGACAGGCGATGGCCTTTATCATAAGGGCGGAATGTTCCGCCTTTGCGCCGCTGCCGGGGCTCAGGATCATGCTGGTCCCGGAGATGGCTGCGTCCCGGTAGGTCCTGCACAATGGGCCAGCCCGCGTGGACGGCCATTTCATCGCAAAGCCGCTACTGGTCCTCGATGGAGGCCGCCCTCCGATTGCCGGACGAATAGCGGACATAAAGAACTACACGGGTCATGGCGGTTTCCTCCTTGTCCGGTCGGACCGCGCAGACCGGCAGGTTATTGATCCAGGATGATCTCCGCATAATCCCTGGCTCCATGCAGCACGCGAAGGATCGTCAGCGCCGCCGGGCCGGGATGGTAGAATACCACATAATCTCCATAAATCCGTCGTCGAATGCCCTTCGAAGCGTAACGGGTAACAAGCGGCCAAGCATGCGGCAGAGAAACCAGTTCCAAACAGCAGGCTTTCAGTTCCCGTAGGAAACCGACAGCCCGCATCGGGTTGTCGCGCGCAATGTAATCGCCGATGGCTTCCAGATCGTCCTCGGCGTCCGACGTGAAGCGGACGATCATTGCCCGTGTTCAGCCATCGCGCGATACTTCGCTTCCAGTCGGTCGAATACAGCGTCACCCGGTTTGGCGGTGCCGCTGTTGATTTCGGCCAGCCCGCGCATCACTGAGGCATCCAGCGCCGCCAGACGGGTTTCGCGATCCTGGATCAGGCGGACGCCTTCGCGCAAAACCTCACTCTTGGAGTTGTAGCGCCCGGAGGACACCATGTCCGTGACGAAGCGCTCAAGCTGCTCACCCAGATCGGCGCTGATCATGATCCGTCTCCCTGAAGATCGATCGGGCTTTGATAATAGTTATTAGACCGGCGTGCCGCAACGGAAAAGCGCGTCCGGCGGCAAGTGACCTCTTCTCTTTCCGGCCTGTCCTTCCCGCCGGACGAAGGTCGGGAAGAGGACGATTGTCGTTGGCGGCCCGTCCGAGTTTCCGCTGGGGGCACTCTTCACGGGCAATCTGACGGTCCAACGCACCCGCCAGGGCAAACACCAGTCCATCGCACCGCGCCTTCGCGGCCTGGTCCGGCGTCCCATGGACGGCCTATGGCGCTCCCGCGCCGCGCTCGCCCGGAGCCAGCAAGGCCGGCGAAACCGGGCCCATTCGTATGGCTTGCCCGCTCAATTCTTCCCCCTCCCAGCCTCTCACCGTCCCATTCCTCCGGAAAAAAGCTTGCTCTCCTGCCTTCATGTCTATAAATGAATACCTGTTCACTTGTTTGGAAAGAAGATGCTGACACCGGATCATGCCACCGAACTCGGAGAAATGTTCCGCCTGCTTGGCGATCCGAACCGGCTGCGCATTGTCGCATCGTGCCTCTCCCAGCCCATGAGCGTCGGAGACATCGCGGAAACACTGGACCTCAGTCCCTCACTGACTTCGCATCATCTCCGTCTGCTCCGCAGCGCGCGCCTGCTCAAGGGAACGCGGCGCGGCAAACAGGTGTTCTATGACCTGCCGGACTGTCATGTCCGGCAAATGCTGACCAACATGATCGAACACGTCACCGAACCGCATGACGTGGATGAAGCCATCACCGAAGGAGAAGACTCATGAGCGTTACCATTGAATCCGTAAAATGTGCCTGCCCTGACTGCGTGTGCGTGGTCAGCGTCAGCAATGGCATCAAGAAAGATGGCCGCATCTATTGTGACGACGCTTGTGCGACGCATCACAAGGATGGAGCCGGATGCCATCACGCCGGATGCGCCTGTCACGGCTGATTTTAGCTGGTCCTGCTGGCCTGCGGGCCTGCGGGCTGGCAGGACCAGATCTGACAACCACGATCACCCCCGCCGCCCTGCCCTGTCCTTTCCGGCTGGTCCTTCGCGACACACTCCGCCGTCCTACGGACGGCCTACGGCGCTCCCGCGCTGCGCGCTCGCCCCGGAGGCAGCAAGGCCAGCAAAACCGGGCATGCCTGTATGGCTCAGGACGCAAGGAGCAAGACGGTTCCCCCGCGCATCATCAGGCGCATGCTTTTCCCGTTTGTCCGTACATTTCCAGTCGTGTCGTGACCAGATCATACCCAATCCGCTCCGCGATTGTCTGCGAAAGCGCGTCCAGTTCCGCGGGCGCGACCGCTGCCACAATTCCGACGCTGGAGAATGCCCTGTTCCTCAAAAATCCGGACGGTCCGATAGACAGGCGCGGCGCTACAGTTCCTCAACGTCGGGATGGTCATCCGCCTCGGACAGAACGTAAGCAATCACGCGCCGCTGACCGGTCATTTTCGGTCCACGTCCAATGATGCAGACACGGCGGCCGAATGACGAAATCCGCGCAGATCGGCAGCAAGAGGAGTGCATATTTCTGGTTCGCAATCCGATGCTTGGGGAATCAAGAGTAACGCAGCGCGGTCCATTGGCCATCACTGTGGGTTTCCACTACCTCAGCACGGATTTTTCAGCAGAGATTCAGGTATTCGACCGACATCAGAAAGAATAAAAAGAGGATGGCAAGACAAAACAGCCGGCCACGTCGGGCGACAAAGCGCGGTCGCGCCCTGTCTTTCTGTGTGCGGGCCGGGTCGGTCGTGTGCAGGCTTTTCAGTTTGAGAGCGGTTTTCTGCCCTTCCAGCCTGCACAGTAGGATTTTTTGCAGCAGAACTCCCCCTCTATTCTCACCCTTTCAAGGAGAAGTTTGAGATAACCGCCTTCGGCCCGGGCGATGCCCTCGTCGTGCCAGCTTCGTGCGGATTTGCGCCGCGCATGATCGCGACATCCGTCCGCCATGTCCCGGCCGTTTCGGCTCGTTCTTCAGGTCGTTCGTCATCGCAACACCTCCGCACGTTCCTCATGTGCTTATCGAGTGTCTCAAAAAACCGGGAGGCGGGAGACCGTATCCGTCCGGTGAAGGCCGCCTTGCTGAGATGAATGGTGATTTCTGATCTTAAGAGCGATTTATGATGGACATGGTTGCGACGATGCGGGTCCTGGCAAATTCCCGCGGTGATGCGCCATGCCATCGGCTTCATGACCGACGAACGAGAGAATGAAATCCTCTTCCTTCTCTTTCACCGGAGCAGGAAGAGCCCTTCACACGCTCTCGGCCCGGGGCACGTTGCGCTCCAGTTCCTCCAGCCACAGCCGCGCATTCCCGTCCGACGGCGCGCGCCAGTCGCCACGCGGCGACAGCGCGCCACCGGCCACCACTTTCGGCCCGTTGGGCATCGCCGAGCGCTTGAACTGGCTGAACCCGAAAAAGCGGTTCAGGAACACCGACAGCCAGTGCCGGATGGCAGGCAGGTCGTAGGCCACGCGCCGATCGGCGGGAAAGCCCGGCGGCCACGCCCCCTCCGCCGGATCGCGCCAGGCGATCTCGGCCATGTAGGCGATGCGCGAGGGCCGGAACCCATGACGCAGCACATGGTACAGCGTGAAATCCTGCAACGCATAGGGCCCGATCGTCGCCTCGGTGCTTTGCAGCGCCTCGCCGGCGCCGGCAGGGACCAGTTCGGGCGAAATCTCGGTGTCCAGGATCGCCTCCAGCACCCGCGCCGCCCCGTCCTCGACCCGGCGCGAGGCCACGACCCAGCGGATCAGATGCTGGATCAGCGTCTTGGGCAGGCCGGCATTGACGTTGTAGTGCGACATCTGGTCGCCGACGCCATAGGTACACCAGCCCAGCGCCAGTTCCGACAGGTCACCGGTGCCGATCACGATGCCGCCATGCTGGTTGGCCAGGCGGAACAGGAAATCGGTGCGCAGCCCGGCCTGCACGTTCTCGAACGTCACGTCGTACTGCGGCACGCCCCGGGCGAAGGGGTGGCCCATCTCCTCCAGCATCATCCGCGCGGTCGGGCGGATATCCAGTTCGGCCGCCGCCACCCCCAGCGCCTGCATCAGCGCCATGGCGTTGGCTTGCGTGCCGGGGCTGGTCCCGAACCCGGGCATGGTATAGGCCAGCACCGCGTCGCGCCCCAGGCACAGCTCGTCGGCGACCCGGATCGCCACCAGCAGCGCCTGGGTCGAATCCAGTCCCCCCGACACCCCGATCACCATGCGCCGCGCGCCGGTGGCCACCAGCCGCTGCTTCAGCGCCGAGACCTGGATCGTCCAGGCCTCGAAGCAATCCTGCTCCAGCCGCGCCGGGTCGCTGGGCACGAACGGAAAACGCTCGATCCGGCGCAACAGCCTCAGATCCCCCGCCGGCGGCGCCAGCGCGAAGCCGATCCGCCGCCACGCGTCGCCATGCCGCGCCGTCCGGCAATCGGCAAACGTCCCCATGCGCGCGCGCTCCTGCCTCAGCAGGTCGAGGTCGACATCGGCCACCGCGCGGTGCGGCCCCTGCGGAAAACGCTCCGTCTCAGCCAGCAGCCCGCCATTTTCATAGATCGAGACCTGCCCGTCCCACGCCAGGTCGGTGGTCGATTCCCCCTCGCCCGCCGCGGCATAGACATAGGCGCACATTGCCCGCATCGATTGCGAACGACACAGCAGGTCGCGCTGTTCGGCCTTGCCCACCGTGATGTCGCTGGCCGACAGGTTGGCGATCACCGTCGCTCCCGCCAGCGCCGCGTCCGTGCTGGGGGGCACGGGCACCCACACATCCTCGCAGATCTCGACACCGATCACGAAGCCGGGCAGGTCCTCGGCCTCGAACAGCAGGTCGGTGCCGAACGGGGCGGTCTGGCCAGCGACATGGATCGTCTGGCCGCGCAGCCCGGCCCCGGCGACGAAATGCCGGGCCTCGTAGAATTCGCGGTAGTTCGGCAGATAGCTCTTGGGCACCACCCCCAGGATGGTGCCGCGATGCAGCACCACCGCGCAATTATACAGCGCGTCGCCCCACCGCAGCGGCGCCCCGGCCACCACCACCGGCATCAGGCCGGCGGTCGCCGCCGCCAGCGCCGCCAGCGCGCCGCCGACCGCGTCCAGCAGCACGTCCTGCTGGCGCAGATCGTCGATCGCATAGCCCGACACGCCCAGTTCGGGAAAGACGGCCAGCGCCACGCCCTGGGCGTCGCACGCGCGCACCATGTCGGCCATCCGCGCAACATTGGCCGCCGGGTCCGCCAGCGCCACGGGCAGCGTACACCCCGCCACCCGCGCGAACCCCTGACGGTAGAGAGAGCGGAAATCCGGCACGATCTGTCACCCGCCTGTTGAAATACCCGAACCGCGCCCGACAGGCCCGAAAACCCATCACAACCACGCCATAACGGGTCGTAGCGCAGGAATCGCCCGGGGGGAAACGCAACCCTGGCGACGGCGCGCTATTGAAGCCCTGACGGACCGCCCGGTCCAGACACATGAATCGGAGGATATCCGGATGGATTTTCTACGCTGGACGCTGATTTTCCTGGTCCTGGCCCTGGTGTCGGCCGCCCTCGGCTTCGGCGGCTTCGCGGCCGACTTCGCCTATATCGGCAAGATCCTGTTCTTCATCTTCCTCGTCCTGTTCATCGTCGGCCTGATCTTCGGCCGCGGAAGAGGCAGAACGCTATGACCAGCAGCACGCAGGCCGCGTATACCCCGTCCATCGCGGTCATGGACAGGGGCAGCCCGCCGATCAGATAGTTCGGCGCGTCGCAGGGTTTCGCCGGGCGCAGCGGCATCGCCGCCAGCCGTTCGGCGAAACTGCCGGGGTGAAACACCGGGGCGCGGCATTCCGGCAGCGGGCTGGGCCACCACCCCTGCTCCACCCCGACATGAACCGCCGACAGGCCGCAGGCCGCCAGCATCACCGGAACGGCCAGCCACAGCATGGCCCGCGCCCCCTGGCCGCGCGCCAGGGCGGCGAACAGGCCCAGCACCACCAGCACGCGCCACGGCCAGCGTTCCCACAGGCACAGCCCGCACGGCACCTCGCCCAGCCCATGCTCGGCCCACGCGGCCACTCCCAGGGCGGCCAGCCCCGCCAGCGCCAGCACCACGCCTGGCCCCCGTCCCATGCCGCCCCGCCCCATGCCATACCCACGCCGCATCATGGGGTCGCCACCGGCGCCGCCTCGTCGAGCGCATGCAGGAAATCCCGCGCCCAGAATCCCGCCGTGGTCCGGCGCACATCCTCGTCCAGGCGGGTCCAGCGCCGCTGGCGCTCCTCCAGCCCCATGGTCAGCGCCTGGTGCAGCGCATCGGCGATCTCGTCGGCATCGTACGGGTTCACCAGCACCGCCTCGTCCATTTCCGGGGCCGCGCCCGCGAAATGCGACAGCACCAGCACGCCGGGATCGGCCGCGTCCTGCGCCGCGACATATTCCTTCGCCACCAGGTTCATCCCGTCGCGCAGCGGCGTGATCAGCGCCACATCGGCCATGCGATAGAACCCGGCAAGGATGTCCCGCGCCACCGGCCGCGTCAGGTAGCGGATCGGCGTCCAGTCGAACTCGGCATAGGCCCCGTTGATCCGCCCCGTCAGTTCGTCCAGTTGGCGGCGGAGCTGCTGATATTCCTCCACGTCACCGCGCGATACCGGCGCGACCTGGAGAAAGGTCACCTTGCCCCGATGCTCGGGGTAACGGGCCATGAACGCTTCATAGCCCCTGAAGCGCTCGGGCAGGCCCTTGGAATAATCCAGCCGGTCGACCCCCAGGATCAGCGCCGCCCCCCGCAGGCTGGCGCGCAGGCGCTCGGCCTCCTCGCGCCGGACCCCGGCTTCGGCCTGTTCGCGGAATTCGTGCGGGTCGATCCCGATCGGAAAGGCCCCCGCCCGCTCGGTCAGCCCGTTCACACGGAAGGCATGGTTCAGATTGTCCGCGTCCTCCTCGGTCTGCACCCCGATCAGGTCGTAGGCCTGCATGTCCTCCAGCAGCAGCTCCGCCCCGGGCATCGAGCGCACCAGGCTCCAGGGCGGGACGGGAATATGCAGGAAGAAGCCGATCCGCCCCGTCACACCCAGGTCGCGCAGCGCCTGGCCCAGCGGAAAGAGGTGGTAATCATGGACCCAGATCACGTCGTCGGGCCGCAGCAGCGGCCGCAGGCAGCGCGCGAACATGGCATTGACCTCCAGATAGGTCTGCCAGTCGCGGCGGGAATAGCTCATCAGCCCGACACGGTAATGAAACAGGGGCCACAGGATGCCGTTGGAGAAATTCTGGTAGAATCCCTCATGCTGCCGCGCCGTCAGGTCGATCGTGGCATAGGTCACGCCATCGACCTCGTCGATGCCCGCCACCGGATCGCCCTCGCATTCGGACTGGTTGCCCGACCAGCCGAACCACAGCGACGAGCCGCCGCGCAGCGCGTCCTTCAACCCCACCGTCAGGCCGCCGGCCGGCTGTAGGCGCTCGCGCGGCGACGGCACCCGGTTGGATACGATGATCAGCCGCCCCATGACGCCATCCCTCCCGCCGACAGCGCCGCCAGCCACGCGCGAAAGGCGGCCGGATCGGGAAAATCGCGGGGAATGCGGAAGCCCGCTCCACCCAGCGCCTCGGCCGCGCGGATGCCGTCCTCATCCGTCACATCGTCGCCGACGAACACCGGATGGCGCCCGGCAAAGGGCGGCGACTGCATCAGCGCCGCCACCGCATGGCCCTTGTCCACCCCGTGGGGGCGGATCTCCCACGCCATCTTGGCCGCCTGGACATGAAAGCGCCCATGGGTGCTCGCCACCCACGACTCCGCGGCCTCGCGCAGCAGGTCCGCCACTTCCGGCGCCGCGCGGAAATGCAGGACGAAGCCCGCCGGCTTGCGCTCGATCCGCACGCCGGGGTGCCGGGCGGCCAGCGCCTCGGCGGCCGGCAGCCAGGTCGAGGGCATGGCCGGCTGCTCGGTCCGCACGATCGGCCCATCCGGGCGGTGCCGCACCGCCAGCCCGTGCTCGCCGGCCACGGCGAAGGGCGCGTCGCCCAGGAAATGATCGATCTGATCCACCGCGCGGCCCGAAATCACCGCCAGCGCGCCGCCGCATTTCTCGCGCAGCCGCCGCAGGACATCCGGCAGGCCGGGCGGCACCACCACCGATTCCGGGGTCGGCGCGATATCGACCAGCGTACCGTCGAAATCCAGCAGCAGGGCGGCCTCGGCGGGAGGCGGCATGAATCGGCCGGCCGGGCCGGCATAATCCGTCGGGCTCATGGGCATTCTGGACTCCTTGGGGCCGAAGGCTGGACTGTCATCCCGCACCGATCGCGGCGGGACAGGCGAGCACCCGCCCCCATCAGGGGGGCAGGAGAGATTGCGGCTGCCCCGGCTGAGGCTGCGACAGGGGCTGGGGCCGCGACTGCGCCGGCGGCGCGACGGAGGCCGAATCGTCGGGCGGCGACAGCGAAAGCGGCGCACCCCTCAGCGCCGGCGCACGCACGGGAGCGGCCGGCACGATAACGGGCTGGCCGGCCGGCGACGCGGCGGGAGCCGCCGGCAAGGCCGGTCCAGACGCCGCCGGCGATGATGACCCGGGCGCCGCCGGCGATGATGACCCGGGCGCCGCCAGCGGCGACGGCCCAGACACCGGCGCGCCACCCCCCTGCGCTCCCGCCGCCTGGTCGCCCGGCACGGCGGTGGCCGCCGCCAGAACCGCCAGCGGCGGCGGAACCGGCGCCACCGGGTCGCCCGCGCACCCGATCAGGCGCACGGCATAGACCGGGTCCTGGAAGACGCCCAGAAACGGCTCGCCCGCCAGCATCCAGCCGTCGAAACCGGGCCCGTCCTGGCGCGTGTCGCGCACCGTCAGCCACCCCGCGGCATCCGGGGCCAGCGTCGGCGGCCGGTCGCGGCAGGCCCCGACATGGATCGTCAACGCCCGGAAGGCCGCATCCTGCCCGACCGGAATCGTCAGCACCTGGACGCTGGAATCCAGCGTGTCCAGCACCCGCACGGTGGCGATGCTGCGCCCCTGCCAGGTATCGGCGGGATAGATCGGGGGCGGAACCACGATCTGCTGCGCCCGCGCGCCCCCCGCCCACGCCGCAAGGACCAGCATGGCGGCCAGCGGCACATGAAAGGCCCCGGCCCGGCGCGATGCCGGACGACGCAGGCTCCGGTCGTCCCGCCTCACGATCGCGGGCTCCGCAGCGCCGCCGCGACCTCCATGATCAGCCCCCGCATGCTGTCCTCGTCGACACCGATCAGCACCGCATCCTCGAACGTATCGCGCATGACCTCGCACAGTTCGGCATAATTCTCCCTCAGCACCCGGATCTTGTCCTGGCACGAGACCGGGCTGCCGTCAGGCTGGCGCCACACGGCCGGCGGCGGCGGAAGGGCGGCATCGCTCATGGCAGGTCGCTTCCTCCGGCGTGGCCTCCCGGGGAGGCGGCGGCCCCCTGGTTCGCGCGCGACTGGTTGGCCTTGGTCATCGTGTCGGTCACCGAGAAGATGAAGCGGCTGAGCAGTTGCTCCAGGCTGATCGCCCCCTGGGTCTGGGTCATCTCGCCGCCGGCCCGCAGCATCGTGTCGCTGCCCCCGGGCGACAGGGCGATATATTTGCCGCCCAGCAGACTGTCGCTGGTGACGATGGCCGCGCTGTCGACCGGCAGGCGCACATCGGGGCGGACGGTAAAGGTGACCTCCGCCTTGAAATCGGAGGGATCGACCCGCTCGTCGACGACCTGCCCCACCGTGACTCCGGCCAGACGTACGTCCGACCCCACCGACAACCCGTCGATATGGTCGAAGGCGGCATGCAGCCGATAACCGGTTTCGTGCCGGCGGCCCTTGTCGACCACCGCAAGGGCCAGAAGGCCGCACAGCAGCACAAGAACCCCGCACCCTGCGGCAAGTTCGGCCGAATTCCGGCCTGCGACCGCACTGACCATATCTGACTCTGTCCCCAAATTCACAGCGGCGAGATCGCGTGTCCCGGGATCGCGTGTCCCGGGCAACCTCCCGGCGGGACCTTAACAGGTTCCGCCCGCCGTTTCACCCTTCGGGAAGCCAGGCCTCGTAATCGCTGGTCGAGGGGGCGCGGCGACCGCCGCGATAATCGCTGCCGGGCGGCCGATAGGCATCGACCGTGCCGGTCAGGTTTCCCGTATAGGGAATCTGCCACGGCTGGCGCGCGCTCTCGGGCAACGGCGCCTCGTCGACATGATGCAGCCAGCCCCACCATTCGGGCGGCACGACCGATGCGTCCTCACCCTTGTGATAGATGACCCAGCGCTCATGCCGCTTCAGCCCGCCGCCGGTCCGATTCGCGGTGCGCGCCTCGTAATAGCTGCGGCCATCGGCATCCTTGCCGACCAGCCGACCCTTGAACCTGGTGTAGATGCGGGTGCCGAGATTTGCCATGGCCGCAGGATAGACCGCTTTCCGGCGGCCGGTCCACCCGCCGCCCGGCGACTCGCCTCTTCACAAAACCGGGAACGCAGTCCCTCCGACTTATCCCCCATATCCACAATATACAGTGGTGTGTATCATCCCGCACCTACCATATACGGCTTCCGCCCCCTCCCGAAGCGGGCCTAGAGTAGTGGCCATGACAGCCCGAAGCCATTGGAACGGCGTCCGCATGCGTACCACGCAGGCCGCCGCCGACCCGGACGACGCCCCCCGCGCCGTCACCCTGCCCGCCGATTGGGACGACGAGGCGGCGGCGGCCCTGGCGCGCCTGGCTCCCGGCCGCGGGCCCGCGCGCCTGGCGGCCGAGGCCGGGCGCTGGGTGGACGATCTGGCCGTGGGGCCCCTGGCCCCGCAGGCCCGCTCGCTGTCCTGCCTGCTCATGCTCCGCCAGGCGGCGCCGACCGAGTCGCTGTGGACCGGCCAGCACGACCGGCGGCCCGGCTTCGTCGTCAATCTGGCGGGCTTCGTACAGCCCGGCAGCGGCTTCCTGGCCGAGGATTTCGTCGCCGCGCTGCGCCTGCTCTGCCAGGTGCTGCGCGACGTGGCCGAACGCAAGGCCGCGCTGCGCAATGGCGAACTCCCGTTCCCCGACCTCGCCCCCCCGCCGCCACGGCAGGGGCGCAAGGCGGTGGCCACCCCGCCCGAACTGCACCTGGCCGAGCCGGCGCCGGTGGCGGGCGACCTGCTGCTGAGCAATCTCGATGCCTGCCTGGCGGCGCTGGGGCTGGATTACGACAGCGACGCCGCCCGCGACGTGGCCTGCAGCCTGGCGTCGCTGGCCACCTCGGTCGCGCATGCCGGATGCGGGGCCGAGACCCTGCTGCTGCCGCCCGCGCGCAGCGCCGCGCCCGGCAGCGCGGTGCCCGGCCTGGCGGAAACCGCGCGCACCGTCTGGCGCGACGCGGCGGTCGAGACCGACACCCCCCTGCCCCGGATCGAGACCGGCTTTTCCGCGCCGGGCCCGATCGACGCGCTGCTGGGGGCGGAGGCATGCGGCCTGGCCCCCGTCTTCTCGCCGCTGCGGCCCGACGGCCGGCTGGCCGCCAGCACGCTGGCGCGCCTGACCGCGCGCGGCCTGACGCCCGAGGCCGCCTTCGCCGCCGCCCTGGCGGGCGAAAGCGTGCTGCCCCTGCCCGATGCCGCGGCCCACGGGGCGATGCACCGCGCGCTGGCGGGCTTCGTCGACCGCATGCCCGCCCGGCCGGACCCGACCGCCCTGCCGCTGCGCGCCCGGCTGGCGCTGGATCGCGGCGTGCGCCGGCACCTGCCGGCCCGCCACGGCGGCTTCACGCAGAAGGCCAGCGTCGGCGGCCACCGCCTGTTCGTGCGCACCGGGGAGTACGAGGACGGATCGCTGGGCGAGGTCGCCATCACCCCGGCGCGCGAGGGGCCGATGACGCGCGGCCTGCTGGACGCGCTGGGCCAGGCCGTCAGCATCGGCCTGCAATACGGCGCGCCGCTGGGCGCGTATGTGGATGCGTTCGCCTATACCCGCTTCGGCCCCGCCGGCACCGTGGAGGGCGATCCGGTGGCCTCCTATGCGACGTCGATGCTGGATTATGCGTTCCGGGCCTTGTCGGATGCGTATCTGGGCCACAAGCTGCCCGACGCGCCGCATCAGGACGACCTGACCGACATCCCGTCGCCGATGCTGCCGCTGGATTTCCCCGAGACCAGGGGGAACACCCCCAGCCGGCGCGGCAGACTTCGCCTGGTCGGCTAAGGACAAGGAGCCTTCCGTCATGACCGAGACCCCGGAAACCCGCCTGGACCGGCACGGCATCGTCCTGCCCGTCCCTTCCGCCCCCGTCGCCACCTATGTCGGCACCGTACGCAGCGGCGACCTGCTGGTCGTCTCCGGCCAGTTGCCGCTGGTCGACGGCAAGCTGTTCGCCACCGGCAAGCTCGGCGCGCATGTCGCGGTCGAGGTCGGGGTCGAAGCCGCCCGCTACAGCATGATCAACGTGATCGCGCAGGTCCGCGCCGCGATCGGCGACCTGTCGCGGGTGCGCCGCGTGGTGCGCCTGGGCGGCTTCATCGCCTGCGTGCCCGACTTCACCCAGCATGCCACGGTCATGAACGGGGCCTCGGACCTCGCGGTCGCGATCTTCGGCGAGGCCGGGCGCCACGCGCGCTCGACCATCGGCGTGCCGTCCCTGCCGCTGGACGCCGCGGTCGAGGTCGAAGGCCTGTTCGAGATCGCCTGACCCGGGACGGCGCGGACATGACCGCCCTGACCCTGAGCCTGCACGCCGCCATCGCCGACATCCCGGCGACGGAGTGGGATGCCTGCGCCGGTTCCGACAATCCGTTCGTCAGCCACGCCTTTCTCTCGGCGCTGGAAGACAGCGGATCGACCGGCCGGCGCACCGGCTGGCTGCCGCAGCACGCCGCGATCCGCGACGCCGCCGGCCGCCTGCTGGCGGCGGCGCCGATGTACGCCAAGTCGCATTCCTATGGCGAATATGTCTTCGACCATGGCTGGGCACGCGCCTTCGAACAGGCCGGCGGCGATTACTATCCCAAATTGCAGGTCGCGGTGCCGTTCTCGCCGGTGCCCGGCCCCCGGCTGCTGGTGCGCGACGACGTGGCCGACCGGTCCGGCCTGCGCCAGGCGCTGGCCGGCGCCCTGCGCCAGGCCGGCGACGAGCTGGGCGTGTCCTCGGTCCACGTCACCTTCTGCACCGAGGACGAGTATACCCTGCTGGGCGAGGCCGGCTGGCTGCAACGGCTGGGTGTCCAGTTCCACTGGGACAATCGCGGCTATGCCAGCTTCGACGATTTCCTGGCCACCCTCGCCTCGCGCAAGCGCAAGGTCCTGAAGCGCGAGCGACGGGACGCCAACCAGTGCGGCCTGACCTTCCGCACCGTGCAGGGCCGCGCGATCACCGCCGATCTCTGGGCGCATTTCTACCGGTTCTACACCGCCACCGTCGATCGCAAATGGGGCAGCGCCTATCTCACGCCCGAATTCTTCCCCCTGCTGTCGGAACGGCTGGGCGACCGCGTGGTCTTGATGCTGGCCGAACGCGACGGCACGCCGGTCGCCGGCGCGCTGAACCTGATGGGCACGGACACGCTCTACGGCCGCAACTGGGGCAGCGACGGCGACTACCCGTTCCTGCATTTCGAGCTGTGCTATTACCGCGCCATCGATTTCGCCATCGCCCACGGCCTCCGCCGGGTCGAGGCCGGCGCCCAGGGCCAGCACAAGATCCAGCGCGGCTATCGCCCCACCCCCACCTATTCCGCCCACTGGATCGCCCACCCAGGCCTGCGTCGCGCAGTAGCCGATTTCGTGGTCCACGAACGCGAGGCCATGCTGCACGAAATGGCGGAACTGGATGCGCAGTCGCCCTATCGCGCAGCGGGCGAGGACTAGCCCGTCTTATCGTGCGGCAGGGCGCGTCCGCGCTTGATGCTGGCGCGATGGGCCTTGCCGTCCGGCCCGCGCTCAGCCTGCGTCCAAGTCTTCCCGCGGTCCTGCCCATAGCGCCGCTATCCGCAGTATGTTCCATTCGAATCTGGAGGGATCGAAGAACCCTTGATTGATACGCTTGGCTGGTGATTTCAGGTTTTTGGCGATTTGATTGACTACTTTTGGGTTCGTTTTCGATCTGCGTTTTGAGCAGATC
>NZ_JABEQJ010000035.1 GCF_014174255.1 Gluconacetobacter sacchari | reverse complement strand
ATAGGCGAACGGCCTCATCCTCAAATTCCTTCGTGAACCGCTTCTGTGGCATGCCCAGAAAACTCCTCTCTCAGTGTATCAGGAGCTCTCCACTTTTTCAGCGCAAGTCCACCAACACCATGCACCGCATGGCAGGCGACGTGCAGGCGGCCATCGATATCCCGCTGCTGCACATCGCCGACCCGACCGCCGCGCGCATCCGGGCGGACGGGCTGCGCCGGGTGGCGCTGCTGGGCACCGCCTTTACGATGGAGCAGGATTTCTACAGGGGGCGCCTGACGGAGCGGCACGGCCTGGACGTGCTTGTTCCGGACGCGGACGATCGGCGGACCGTCCATCGGGTGATCTATGAGGAACTGGTGCGGGGACGTGTCCTGCCGGACTCGCGCCGCGCCTATCGCACCGTCATCGAATGGCTGCGGCGCCGTGGGGCGCGGGCGATCATTCTGGGCTGCACGGAAATCATGCTGCTGATCGGCCCGGATGACAGCCCGGTGCCGCTCTATGACACCATCGCGCTCCATGCCGAGGCGGCCGTGACGATGAGTCTGGGGCAAACCTTTCCCGATGAAGGATGACCGGGCGAGATCGGCTCTGAAATCGCGTCCGCGGAGCCCGATCCGCATGATTGCGGCAGGGCGGGGCTGATTCCCGATCGCACATGCCGCCTTTTGAGAACAAGGCACATTGCGACGACTATCAGGGCGGGCTCCTCGTAGCCTGCCTGCGCCTGACGATTTCTTTACCGGCATACCGTCCCCGATCGATCACGACGCTCTGTCCCGTGGCGAAACGCTGCTGCATCAGGAACAGACAGGCGGCGGCCAGAGCGTTTGGCTCGCCGACCGTGGCGGCCCATTTACAGGAAAGACATCATGCGCCAACGCCTGCCCCTGACGGCCATGGAAGCATTCTGCGCGGTCGCGCGGCATCTCAGCTTTCGCGGCGCCGCCGAGGCTATCGGCGTTTCTCAAAGCGCGCTTTCCCGCCATGTCCAGAATCTTGAACGGGATCTGGGCGTGCCTCTGTTCGCGCGACGCGGGAACACCATCGCGCTGACGGAAAAGGGGCGCCTGCTTTTTGCGAAAGCAGAGCAGGCTTTCCAATGGCTGCACGAGGGTCTTTCCCAGGTCGCGGAACGCGCGGCGGCCCCACTGCGTGTCAGCGTCCTGCCTTCGCTGGCCGCGTCATGGCTTGCGCCTCGTCTGCCTGGCTTCATGACGGCGCATCGGGATATCGCCGTCGAACTCGTGCCGGACTACCACCTCGCCGACCTCGATGCCGGATCGACCGACCTGGCCCTGCGTTACGGGACAGGGCCGTGGCGGGGAACGTGGTCCCGCATGTTCATGCGTGAGGAACTGGCCCCCGTCGCGGCTCCGGCCGCGTGGCAAGACAGCGCGGAGGGGGAGTGGATATTTGCGGGCAGGACGGTATTTGGCGCGGCGCGACCTTTCGAATGGGATCGACTGCTCGACGCGCTCGGTGTTTCTTCCAGGCCCGCCGTCATGTCGCTGAACGACTATAACGTGGTCATCAGCGCGACCCTGGCGGGCCAGGGGATCATGGTCGGCAGACGCTCCCTGCTCCAGTCTCATTTCGACGACGGACGCCTGGTGCGTGTTCGCACGCCCTGGATGGATTGCGGAACCGCCTATCATGTCGTCACCCGGCCCGGACGCCAGCATGAACGCGCGATCGGCGCCTTCATTGCCTGGCTCGCGTCCGAGGGAGCCGCCACAAACGCTCTGTGGCACACCGACCGACTGTCTCAGGTGATGACCTGACATCATCAACCCCATCAAAGGAGCATTGGCGCCCTCGGTGCGCCGGCAGGTAATTTTCCTGTCGGGAAAGGAGGGACATGGAATGGATCTTCAGATTTCAGGCCGCACGGCCATCGTCATGGGCGCCAGCAGCGGCCTCGGATTCGGGATTGCCCGTGCCCTCGCCAGGGAAGGCGTGCATGTCGGCCTGCTCGCGCGCGACCCGTCGCGCCTGGACACGGCGGCGGCCAGGCTCCGTGACGTTTCGTCGACGCGGATATCGTGCATCGTAGCCGATCTGGCATCGCAGGACGCGGTTCATGCGGCGATCGGCGCCATACAAGACGAGATCGGTGTGCCCGATATCCTGGTCGGCAATGGCGGTGGGCCGCCGCCGGGTTCGGCCGCCGACTTCGATGCCGCGCTCTGGGAGGCCCAGGCGCGGGCGATGCTGCTGCCCGTGATGACCATGACCGACGCCTTCCTGCCGGCCATGCGCGCGAACGGTTTCGGACGCATCATCATGGTTTCGTCCACCAGCGTCGTCGAACCGATCGCGGGTCTGGTACTCTCCAACGCCTTGAGAGCGGCGCTTGCCAACTGGGGCCGTACCCTGGCGCGGGAGGTCGCGCGAGACGGTGTCACGGTCAATACGGTGATGCCCGGCCGCTTCGATACGGCTCGGGTCCAGACGCTCCACCAGTCGCGCGCGGACGCCGAAGGTCGCTCCGCCGAGGAGATTCGGCGACGGGATCTCGAAACCATACCGGCAGGCCGCTATGGGACGCCCGAGGAATTCGGGGCCGTCGCCGCCTTTCTCGCCAGCCCTCTGGCCTCGTACGTGACGGGTGCGCTCATCCCTGTCGATGGCGGATTGCTGCACGGTCACTGAACGCATTTTGCCATGCCACCTGTCATCTCCAGTATGATGCGCCTCTCACCTCGGACATCGCCGGCTTCGCGCGGCCTGTATCCGACTGGGTTCGTCGATCGGCCTCGACCCGTGCTCTTCCGGGAGATGTGGTCGCGGCGGTCGCCTGTGCGCGTCGTGCGCCCGGGCAGATCGCCACGCTGATCTTGCCCGCCGATACCGCCTGGTCTCCGGCCGAGCGGATCGGCCTGCCCGTTTCCGAGCCGTTGCCCGCGACGAGCGCCGAAAGCACGCTCGAACGCGTCGCCAGCCTTCTACGTGGCCCCGGCCGGTCGGCGATGCTCCTGCGTGGCGATGTTCTGCACGGACATGGTCTCCAGCGGGCGGCGCGTATCGCGGCACGAACGGGGGCGATGCTGTTCTGTGATACCTTCGCGCCCCGGATTCGTCGGGGAGGGGATCATCCCGTCATCGAGCGACTGCATTACCGGGGCGACGAGGTCATCCGGCAACTGGCGGCGGCGATCTCGATTGGACCGCCCTTGCGACAGGAATGGGCGTCGCCGCGGAACGTGTCGCCACGCTGGGCGCGTTCAGGGACACGTTCGGTCGGGCCATGCGGACGGGTGGCCCCGTCCTGATCGAAGCCGTGCTTGCATGAGTACCCCATGGCACAAGGCAACGACATCCGGTGCTGGCCGGGATATGAAGGAGACTTGCCGCCCATAGAGCCATGCTTGCCTTGAAAGCCACGCCCAACCCATGCCCTCCTCTGTGTTTGCTCTCCTGATGGGCGCCGCGGCGCTGCATGCGTTTTGGAATGCCTTGATTCGCGGGGCGGAGGATCGCGTTGCCACCACGATCGCGGTGGCGGGCGGCGCGGCGTTCGTCGCGGTGGTCGTGCTGCCTTTCATGGACCAGCCGGCGCGTGCGAGCTGGCCGTTTCTCGTTTTATCGACTGTTATCCACATCATTTCCTATTTATTGACGGCGCGCGCCTACCACGAGGCGGATATGACGCAGGTTTATCCGTTGATGCGCGGAGCGGCGCCGTTGATGACCGCCTTCGCCGCCGTCCTGTGGCTGCGCGAGACCGTTCCGACCATGGCGTGGGTGGGCATTGCCGTCATCAGTTGTGGCATCGGCAGCCTCGTTCTGGCGCGTCATCACAATTGGAGCGGCAAGGGCGTGATTTATGCATTGGTCAATGCCCTGGCGATCGCGGGATATTCGATCATAGACGGACAAGGCGTGCGTGCCGCCCAGGCACCGGCGGGCTATGTGTTGTGGGTCTTTTTACTGACTGGCACGGCAATGTTGGCCTGGAACCTGGCACTGGGTCGACACGCATTCGCGGTACGTCTCGCGCACCATGCATGGCGCGGCGTATCAGGCGGCGCGGGGAGTGTCTGCTCCTACGGAATCGCGCTCTGGGCCATGACGCGCGTTTCCATCGCCGTCGTTTCGGCGACGCGGGAATGTTCGATCGTGTTCGGCACGCTGATCGCTGTGATTTTTCTGGGCGAGCGTGTGAGCGTGCGGCGTGTCGTTGCCACGCTTTGTATCGTGCTGGGCACCGCGCTTCTCCGCCTGTCCTGAAGCGCGGTTTCATCGCGGCATGGCGCGCGTCGCGAAACGGCCGGACGACGCCCCGACATGACGACCTCATTCCCTCGTGCGCACGAGAATCTTCCTGCCTGTGATGCGTCCGTGCTTCAGAGCGGAGAGGCTGGCCGGGAGGTCGTCGAAGGCGGTGACGATATGCTGCTGGAGATCGAGGGCGCCGGTGCGGACCGCATCGAGCAGGTTGGCTCCGGCCCTGCGCCAGTCTCGCCAGTCTTCGGCCGTCGCATGGGCGTGGGCGCTGTTCAGCGCGACCTCGTGCAGGGACAGCGCCGTCGTGAAGGGCGGCATGGGCGATGCGTCCAGCCGGTCCTGGATGCAGACCAGATGACCGTTATACCCCAGGAGAGGCGCCAGGCCGCGTGCATACGCCGCATTCGTGGTATCGAACGCCGCGAAAAGGCGACGCGGCCCGAGCGCCGCGCCCAACTGGTCCCGCCAATCCTCGGTGCGATAATCGAACGTTCCGGCGATGCCCAGCGCCAGCAGCCGGTCGCGATGGGCGGGCGATGCCGTTACCCAGACACGCCAGTTCCGGCGGGATGCCAGTTGCGCCAGGATCAGCGACACCGCGCCGCCTGCCCCCGTCACCAGCACGTCCCGGTTCGGAATGTCCGGCACCTTGGCCAGGGCCTGCCACGCCGTCAGCCCCGGACAGGGGATTCCGGCGGCGCTCTCGTCGCCGACGCCGTCGGGCACGAGCTGGACGCACGCGATGTCCACGGTCGTATAGTCCGCGAAGCTGCCCGGTTTGCCGAGGGCCTGATGATATGCGACCCGCGTTCCGATGGGAAGGCTCACGCCGTCGCCCACGGCCGTGACGATGCCGACGCCATCCACGCCGGGTACGTGCCCCGGCTTCCAGCCGTCGGGGGGCGCGGCGATGACTTTCCAGTCAACGGGGTTGAGCGCGATCATGGTATTCCGCACCACGATCTCGCCCGGTCCTGGCGACACGATGGGCGGCTTACCCGGTTGAAGCTGTTCGGGCTCGCCCGGCGCGTGCCAGGTCCAGGCGCGGCATGCGGTTGCGGAGGCATTCATCACCGATCTTCCTTCTTGCGCTGGAAAAAACGACATCCGGATCGCGCCACATCGCGCGCAGATCGTCGAAATCGGTCGGCTGATGGAGCGAGAGACGCCATCTCTCGGTTTCGATCACGCTGGTTTCCCTTCCGGATCGGCAACACGCAGGGCGCGTTCCACGGCATGGCGGAGGGGCGCCATGTTACCCTCGGTCGTGATCCAGAGCGTTGCCCCTTCGAGTTGCGCGAGGGTGTCCGCCGCGACGGACGCGGGTTCGGAAACCTTCCCGGCATCCAGAATCCCGGCCATCGCATCGCGCAATCGCACGAAAAACGCCCGCACCGCGTCCTGCGCGTCCGGTGTCCGCGCCGTCACGCCATAAGCGAGGTGCAGCCCCACGCAGCGCTCTCGTGTCTCGAACGTCTTTGCAATCCGCCCGATCAGCGTTCGCCAGGCTCCACGCCAGTCCGTCGCGGGATCCGGAAGATCGGCCAGCGCGTCGTCGAGCGTCATGGCCAGTACCGCGCGCACCAGCGATTCCTTCGACGCAAAGCGCGTGTAGAGACTCTGCGGACGCAGGCCCACGCGATCGGCCAGATCGCGCATGGATGCGCCCTCGTAGCCGCGATCGCGAAACAGCTCGCGCGCTTCGGCAACGATCCGGTGGATGGAAACCGTTTCCCTCATTCCGTCTTTGACTCACGAACGATCGTTCGCCTACCGTAGGGCACCGATCTTTCTCCGGCAAGGATCTTCTGTCTATCGCCTTCATCTTCGAGCCGCAGGACACGACGCGATGCTTCTTCATGATCTCGATCTTTCCGGAAACTGTTACAAGGTGCGGCTTTTCGCGGCCCTCACCGGGACGAGCCTGGACCTCGTTCCCGTCAATTTCGCGGCGGGACAGCATCATGATCCGGCATTCCGGAAACTGAACCCGTTCGAGGAAGTGCCGGTGCTGGTCGATGGCGACTTCATCCTTCGGGATTCGCAGGCCATTCTGGTCTACCTTGCCGGCCGGCTGCCGGACCGAAGCTGGTGGCCCGACGATAGCCGGTCCCAGGCCAGCATCATGCAATGGCTGTCCGTGGCAGCGAGCGAGGTCCGCGGCGGCCCGAACGTGGCCCGGCTGATCCGGAAGTTCGGCTATGCGCTCGACATGGATGCCGCCCTGCGCCAGACCGGCAGGCTTCTGCCGCTGCTCGACGCCCATGTCGCGACGCGGGACTGGTTCGCGCTGGACCGCCCCACCATCGCCGATTGCGCCCTTTTTCCGTATCTCGCGCTGGCGCCCGAGGGGGGGATCGACCTGTCCCCCTATCCTGCTCTCGCACGGTGGTTCGGCCGCGTCCGCAGCCTTGCCGGCTTTATACCGATGCCGGGGCTGTGATGAGGTGATCGCGGCGGGACGCATGCATCGTAGAAACCGCGAGATATCGGCTGGTCGCGAAAGGAAGCGCCGTTCGCCTGGCCTCGGTGCGGTTGTCAGTCGTGCCCTTCGGCCTCGGCCATCCACTGGACGGCATCCTCGCCGGCCGCGATCCTGAACGGGGCGCCTGGATCGGTGGCCGCGCGCCAGACCGCCGCCGCCACGTCGCCCGCGTGGGTGACCGGGCCGCCCGCATCGCGGAAGCTGGCGATCATGCCTTCGATCATCGGCTTGTAGTCGGCATTGTCCAGGCCGCGCAGATGCGGCATGGCGTTCGTACCGAAGCTGGTCTCGGGCGAGCGGCCGGGCAGGACGATATGCACGCGCACGCCGAACGGTTCCATTTCGATCGCGAGGCTTTCGGTGAGCGCGTTCACGGCCGCCTTGCTCGCCCGATAGACGCCGATCAGCGGCAGCGGCTTGAGGGTCACGCTCGACGTGACATTGATGATCGTGCCGCCGCGGCGTTCGCGGAACCGGGGGAGGATCGCCTGCATCGTCGCCAGCGTGCCGAGGGTGTTGGTCTCGAACAACAGGCGCGCGGTTTCCGGCTCGGTCAGTTCGACCGGCACCGCAGCCCCCACCCCCGCATTGTTGACCAGCACGTCGATATCGCCGGCCTGCGCGAACGCGGCCCGGATACTGTGCGGATCGGTGACGTCGAGCGGCAGGATGGTGAGATGATCGGACGCGGGCAGGAGGTCGGGCATGGGCCGGCGCATCGTGGCGACGACGCGCCAGCCTTTTTCGAGGAACAGCCTCGCGGTGTCGAGGCCGAAGCCCGAGGAACAGCCGGTGATGAGAATGGTGGGCATGCGCGTGCTCCGAACTGGTGTGTGGTCATCCGAATATGGCGCCGGGGCGGAAGATTCTCTATGGTCGTCCGTCCCTAATTCATTGGCGATCGTCCTGTCATGCCCATCGATCCGCTGGCCGAGATCGTGACCCTGCTCCAGCCCTCGGCCAGTTACTCCAAGCTTGTCGAGTATGCCGGGCGATGGCGCATCCGCCGCGACATCGAAGGCAAGCCTGTCTTTTTCGCGGTGCTGGAGGGCGCGTGCAGGGTCGTGTCGTCCGGTCGGCCGCCGATCATCGTGCGCCAGGGAGATTTCGTGCTGTCTCCCTCGACCAACGACCACGCCGTCGAAAGCATCGACGCGCCGGCGTACGGGACCGCGATGGTGCCGACGGAGATCGGCGCGGGGCGCTTTCGGGTCGGGCCCCCCGGCGAACCGGTCAATCTCCGGATGCAGGTCGGATTTTGCAGCTTCGCCTCGCCCGATGCCGCCCTGCTCGTCTCCCTGCTGCCGGCGATGATCGTCGCCAGCGGGGAGCCGCGCCTCGCGCTGCTGCTGCAACTGGTGGGCGACGAGACGCGCCATGCCCGGCCGGGCCGGGAACTGGTCCTGGAGCGCCTGCTGGAGGTGCTGCTGATCGAGGCGCTGCGGTGCGGGGCCGATGTCTCGTCGATGCCGGGCGTTTCTCGCGGGCTGGCGGACGGGCGCCTGGTCTTCGCGCTGCGGGCCATGCATGCGCGGCCCGCGCATCGCTGGACCGTCGTCGATCTTGCCGCCGAGGCCGCCATGTCGCGCTCGGCGTTCTTCGCGCGCTTCAATCGCATCGTCGGGCTGCCGCCGATGGAATATCTGCTGGCGTGGCGCATGGCGCTCGCCAAACGCCTGCTGCGCTCGCGCGAGATGGCGATGGAGCATGTCGCGGCACAGGTCGGCTATGGCTCGGCGAGCACGTTCAGCACCGCCTTTGCCCGCCATGTCGGCGTGTCGCCAATGCGATATGTGCGCACCGTCGGGGAGGGCGGAAGCCTGTCCTGAAAGGGTGCGCCGGCTGCCCCGAGGAGGCGTCAGGGGCCGTCGACGCAGCGCGTCGCCCGGAGAAAAGCCGGAATGTCCTCGACATCGGCGGCGGGTTTGTCGGCCCTGATACGCGCGATGCGTGGAAAGCGCAGTGCCACGCCGCTCTTGTGCCGGGTGGAGGGCTGGGCCGCGTCGAAGGCGATTTCCAGCACGAGGCTCTTCTCCACCTCCCGCACCGGACCGAAGCGGGCGATCGTGTGGTGGCGGACCCAGCGGTCGAGGAACTTCAGTTCCTCGTCCGTTATGCCGGAATAGGCCTTGCCGATGGGCACCAGCTCGCGCGTGTCGCCCATGCCGCGCCAGAGACCGAAAGTGTAGTCCGAATAGAAGCTGCTGCGCCGGCCGTGACCGCGCTGCGCATACATCAGCACCGCGTCGACGGTCAGCGGATCGCGCTTCCATTTCCACCACGGTCCGCGTGGGCGGCCGGGGAGATAGGGGCTGTCGGCGCGCTTGAGCATCAGCCCCTCGACCCCCTCCGCCCGCGTGCCGGCGCGGATCCCGGCCAGTTCGGCGAAGCTGCCGAACGGGATCAGCGGCGAGAGACCGAGCATCGGCGGCGCGTTGCGCGCGAACCATGATTCGAGCCGCGCGCGGCGCGTGTCGAATGGCAGCGCGCGCAGGTCTTCGCCGTCCTCGAACAGGATGTCGTACAGATGCACGCCCGCCGGCAGGTCGCGCAGCATGGCCGCGGAGGGTGCGAGGCGGTTGAGGCGGCGCTGGAGTTGCGCGAAGGGCTCCGGCGCGCCACCGCGCATGACCAGCAGTTCGCCATCGAGCACGACATGTCCGGCCATGTCCTGCAGGATGCGCAGGATATCGGGAAATGCGCGGCCGATATCCTCGGCGGTGCGGGTGTACAGCCGCTCCCCGCCCGGGGTGCGCACCAGTTGCACGCGAATGCCGTCCCATTTCCATTCCGCGCGCCAGTCGGCGGGGGCCAGCGCGTCAAGGTCCACCCCTTCCAGCGGGTGGGCCAGCATCGGCGGCCGAAAGACCGGTGCGTCCCTCGCGTCCGGGCGCGGGGCCGTGCCGTCGATCCACGCGAAGAGCGGCGCATAGGGAATCGCGAGCCCGTGCCAGACCTCCTCGATCTCGTCGGCCGTCACGTCCGCGATCTCGGCCAGCGCCACCTTGGCAAGGCGCGCCGAGGCCCCGACCCGCAGGGCGCCCGTCACGAGCTTGAGGAGGGCATGGCGCGTCGGCGTATCGCAGATGTCCAGCCAGCGCGCCAGCAGGGCGGGCAGGTCGGCCCTGGGCGTGTCGGCCAGCGCGGTCGCCACCTCCGTCAGGCCCGGCGGCGACGCGTCGGGGCGGTCGGCGGGGGGCCTCCAGATCAGGGCCACCGTTTCGGCCAGGTCCCCGACATAATCATAGGACAGGGCGAACAGTTCGGGGTCGACGCGCTCCATGGCCAGCGCGCGCAGCATGCCGGGCCTGGCGGCCGGAAACGCCAGGGTGCCCGCGATCGCCGCCAGGGCGTAGCCGCGGTCGGGGTCTGCCGCATGGAGAAAATAATCGCGCAACAGCGCGATCTTGGCGTTGCGCGAGGGCGTGAACACCAGCCGTTCGAGCAGGGCGGCAAAGGCGATCACGCGGGCTCTCCCTCGGCCGCCGCTGCGTCGCCGGCCTCGTCCTCCTCGCCGTAGCCGACCAGGCGGAGCGCGCGGGCGCGCACGCCGCGCCTGCCCAGCGCATGGATCAAGGCGTCCTCGCGCCCGTGGGTCACCCAGACCTCACGCGCGCCCGTGTCGTCGCAGGTTTGCAGCAGCGCATCCCAATCGGCGTGGTCGCTGATGACCAGGGGAAGCTCGACACCGCGTGCCTTGGCGCGCTGCCTGACCTGCATCCAGCCCGACGCGAGGCAGACCACCGGGTCGGGCAGCCGGCGGGCCCAGCGGTCGGCGATCGCCGATGGCGGGGCGAGGACGATCCCGCCGCGCATCGCGTCCCTGGCGGCCCCGGTCGCCGCGCCGAGCACGCCGAGATCGATGCCGAACCGGCCGTACAGGGCGCATATCGGCCGCAACGCGCCATGCAGCCAGACCGGTGCGTCGTAGCCGGCCTGCCGCAGCAGCGCGACCAGCCTCTGTGCCTTGCCGAGCGCGTAGCATCCGACCAGATGCGTGCGATCGGGAAACAGCCTGACGTCGTGCAGCAGGCGCCCGATCTCGCGCCGGGGATCGGGGTGGCGGAAGACCGGCAGGGCGAACGTGGCTTCCGTCACGAACAGGTCGCACGGCACGGGCTCGAACGGCGCGCAGGTCGGATCGGGCACGCGCTTGTAGTCGCCGCTGACCACGGCGCGCTGGCCGGCATGCTCCAGCACCACCTGCGCGCTGCCCAGCACATGACCCGCCGGCGCGAGGCGGAGCGTCACGTCGCCGAGGCGCAGCGGCGTGTCGTAGCCCAGCGACTGGCGCGCGCGTCCGGCGCGGTCCTCCCCCATGCGCAGCGCCATGATCGCGAGCGTCTCCGGCGTGGCGAGCACGGCTTCATGATGCGGGCGCGCGTGGTCGGCGTGGCCATGGGTGATGACGGCGCGCGGCACGGGCACCAGCGGGTCGATGTAGAAATCGCCCGGGGCGCAATACAGCCCTTCGGGTTTCGGTACCAGCCACGCGACCATTGCCCCTCCCCGCAACCGGCAGTCGGAGCGGGCGTTGTGTCCCACGATGACCGAACCGCTTCCCGTTGCCTTCAGAACGTGGTTCGCCGCCCGGGGTTGGCATCCGTATCCACATCAGCTTGCCATGCTGGACGCCGCGCGGGCCGGGCATTCCGCGCTGCTGATCGCGCCCACGGGGGGCGGCAAGACCCTGGCGGGGTTCCTGCCGTCGTTCGTCGCCCTGGCCGATGCGCCCCGGGCCGGGCTGCATACCGTGTATGTGGCGCCGCTGAAGGCACTGACCGCCAACATTGCCGACGCGATGGCGCGCCTGGTCGGGGAGGCACGGCTGGGCATCCGCCTCGACGTGCGGACGGGCGACACGCCTTCGTCCCGCAGGCGGCGCCAGGCGCGCATGCCGCCGCAGGTCCTGCTGACCACCCCCGAGAGCCTGAGCCTCCTGCTGTCGCGGCCCGAGGCGACGACCCTGTTCGCGGCGCTGCGAACACTGATCATCGACGAGGTCCATGCGCTCGCCGGGACCAAGCGGGGCGACCAGCTCGCCCTATGTGCCGAGCGGCTCGCGACGCTCGCGCCCGGGCTGCGCCGGGTCGGTCTTTCGGCGACCGCGGCGCATCCCGCTGCGCTGGCAGCCTATGTCGCGGGCGGCGCGCCCGGCGGGGCGCGCATCGTGCGCGCCGGCGAAGGGATGGCGCCGGAGATCGGACTGATCCTGCCGGACGGGCCGATGCCCTGGACGGGGCATATGGGGCTGGCGAGCGCTGGGGCGATCCTGCGGCAGATCGAGCGGGCGAAGGTGACGATCGTGTTCGTCAATTCGCGGGCGCAGGCGGAGCTGCTGTTTCAGGCGCTATGGAAGATCAACGATCGCAACCTGCCGATCGGCCTGCACCACGGCAGCCTGGACCCGGCGCGGCGCAGCCGGATCGAGGCCGCGATGGCGGCCGCGGAACTGCGCGCGGTGATCGCGACCAGTTCGCTCGACCTCGGCATCGACTGGGGGGACGTGGAGCAGATCATCCAGGTCGGCGCCCCGCGCGAGGCGGCGCGGCTGGCGCAGCGGATCGGCCGGTCGAACCACCGGATGGACCGGCCCTCCCGCGCGTTTCTCGTCCCCGCCAACCGGTTCGAGGTGCTGGAGAGCGTCGCCGCGCGCGAGGCCGTGCTGGCGCGGGACCTCGATGGCGAGCCGCCCGGTCCGGGGACGCTGGACGTGCTGGCCCAGCACATGCTGCTGACGGCCTGCCACGGACCGTTTCTGCCAGACCGGCTGTTCGCGGAGATAGGCCGCGCCGCGCCGTATGCCATGCTGGGCCGGGAGTGTTTCGACGCCGTGCTCGACTTTGTGGAAACCGGCGGATTCGCCCTGCGCGCCTATGACAGGCACAGGCGCCTGCACCGCGACGCGCTGGGCCGGATGGAGGTGCGGACGGAGGCGATCGCACGGACGGCCCGGATGAATATCGGCACCATCGTCGAGACGCCGCGCATCCGCGTGCGGACCCGTCGGGGCCGGGACATGGGGAGCATCGACGAGTATTTCGCCTCCACCCTCGTGGCCGGGGATACGTTCTTCCTGGGTGGGGAAGTGGTGGAATTCCTGACCCTGCGCGAGACGACGGCCACCGTCGCGCGTTCCGCCGCGCGGACGCCGCGCGTGCCGGTCTATGGCGGCAGCCGCCTGTCGATGTCGCGCGGCCTAGCCGGGCGTGTGCGCGACCTGATCCATGACCGGGCGCGGTGGGACTTGCTCCCGCCTGACGTGCGCGACTGGCTGTCGGCACAGGCCCGGCGCTCCGTCCTGCCGCAGCCGGACCGGCTGCTGGTGGAGACCTTTCCACGCCGGAAGCGGTGGTACCTGGTGGCCTACGGGTTCGAGGGGCGGAACGCGCACCAGACGCTGGGGCTGCTCGCCACCCGTATTCTGGAAGAGACGGGTGCGGCGCCGCTGGGCTTCGTCGCCACCGACGACGCGCTGGCCTGCTGGTGCATGCGCGAGCCGGCCGATATCCATGCCCTGTTCAGCCCGCGCCTTCTTGAGGGCGACATGACGGAGTGGCTGGCCGAAAGTGCGGTCGTGCGCAGGGCCTTTCGGGAAGTCGCCGTCATTTCCGGCCTGACGGAGCGACAGGTGCCCGGACGGTCCAGGACCGGGCGGCAGATGACGGCCAGCACCGACCTGCTCTACGACGTTCTGCGCCGTTATGACCCGGACCATGTGCTGCTGCGCGCGACCTGGCAGGACGCGGCGCGCGGACTGACGAACTTCGACCGCATCAGGGCACTGGTCGAGCGGGTGCAGGGACGGATCGATCATCGCCGCCTCGACCGCGGTTCGCCCCTGGCGGTGCCGATCCTGCTGGAACTGGGTCGCAACCGGATCAGGAACGGCGAAGGGGAGGAACTGCTGCTGCGGGAGGCCGAGGCGCTGGTGCATGAGGCCGGACTGTCATGAACGCGCGGCGGGGCGACGGCGCCACGATTATGCTGGGCCGCGAGGAACTCGTGCTGCTGCCGCAGAAGGCGGTATATTGGCCGGCGGAACGGATGCTGATTGTCGCGGACATGCATCTGGAAAAGGCGACGGCCCGGCGCGAGGCAGGTATCCTGCTGCCGCCCTATGACACGCACGAGACGCTGGCCCGGCTGCTCGATCTCGTGCGCACCCTGCGCCCGGAGACCGTGCTGGCCCTCGGCGACAGTTTTCATGACGCCGGGAGCGTCGAACGGCTCGATACGCATGCGCGCGAACGCCTCGCGGCCCTTGCCGGCCTCACGCGGACGATCTGGCTGGTCGGCAACCATGATCCGGAACTGCCCTCGACATTGCCCGGGACCGTCGTGCCGTCGTTCGCGCGCCGGACGGTCACCTTCCGGCATGTGCCGTCCTCCGCGGCGAACGTGCGTGAACTGGCAGGGCACCTCCACCCGAAAGCCCGTATCCGGGCCGGTGGGCACGCGATGGCCCGCCCCTGTTTCGTGGTGGGTGGAGGGCGGGTGATCCTGCCCGCCTTCGGCGCCTATACCGGCGGCCTCGACGTGACGATGCCGCCGATCCGGTCGCTCTTTCCGCGGGGAGCGGACCTCTATGTTCCCGGCCGCGACGGCCTTGTCAGGCTCTCGATGCGCGCTGGCTGACGGGCGCGGGCCGGGCGGCGATGGCGCCTAGCGCATCATCCGCCGGACGACGCCGAGCAGTTCCTCGATGGCGTCGTCGCCGCCATCTTCCTTCACCGCCTTGCGGACGCAGCCGCTGGCATGCGCCGACAATATCTGGATGGCGACGCCGTCCAGCGCCGACTTGACGGCCGAGATCTGCATCAGGATATCCACGCAGTACCGATCGTTCTCGATCATGTTCAGCACGCCGCCGATCTGGCCCTCGATACGGCGCAGGCGGTTGGTCAGGGCCTTTTTCTGCGGCTGGCGGACACGCTTGCCCGGATCATCCGTCTCGACCTCGCAATGCGCGCATTTGTCGACGGCAGACGCCTTTCGACTCTGTGTTGCCATGCCTGCCTCACCTTCCATTGCAGCATGTTCCTAGCAGGTCGTGCCCCCGACCGCCATCCGGCGCGTGGCCCGGCCGGAGGCGGGCGCCCTGCGGAAAAAGAATCCGCGACCCTTGATAATACCGGTATGGGGTATAAGATCAGGGATGAGATCTCGGGGAGAGCAAGAATGTCGGTCACGGTCAGTTTTCCGGTTGGGGGCATGACCTGCGCGGCCTGTGCCGCGCGCATCGAGAAAGTCCTGAACCGCCTCGGCGGCGTGGCCGCGACGGTGAACTTCGCCTCGGAACGCGTGCAGGTCGTTCTGGACGACATGTCCGCGTCGATCGGTGCCGTCGTCGCCGCCGTGCGCAAGGCGGGATTCGTGGTCGAGGAACGCAGCGTCGACCTCTCCCTGTCCGGCATGACCTGCGCGGCCTGCGCCGCGCGGATCGAAAAGATCCTCAACAAGTTGCCCATGACGCGGGCGAGCGTGAATTTCGCCTCGGAACGCGCGCATATCGTGTTCGTGCCCGGCATCGTGGAGCCCGAGACCTTCATCGCGCGGATCGAGAAAGCGGGCTTCGGCGCGAAACGGCTGGATGACGACGCGCATGAAGACGCCACGGCCAGGCGCGCGCAGATATGGGCGGCCGAACGCAACCGCTTTATCCTGACGGCCGGATTGTCCCTGCCCTTCTTCGTGCAGATGGCGGGGATGCTGGCCGGGCACATGGCGATGATGCCGGGTTGGCTGCAATGGGTGTTCGCGACGCCCGTGCAGGTGGTCTGCGCGCGCCATCTGTACCAGCGCGCCTGGAACGCGGTGCGTGGCGGTTCGGCCAACATGGATGTGCTGGTCGTGCTCGGCACCAGCATCGCCTATGGCTTCAGCGCCGTGGTGGTGCTGTTCCATCTGCCCCAACCTGTCTATTTCGAGGCCAGCGCGTCCATCATCACGCTGATTTCGCTCGGGAAGCTGATGGAGACCCGGGCGAAGAACCGGACCAGTGCCGGGATCGAGAGCCTGCTTCGGCTCCAGCCGCCGGTCGCGCATGTCGAGGCCGGGGGCGGCGTGGTCGACCGGCCGGTGGCCGATGTGCGGATCGGCGATATCTTCGTCGTGCGGCCGGGCGAGAGCATTCCCGTCGACGGCGCGGTGATCGAGGGGATGTCGGACGTCGACGAGGCCATGCTGACCGGCGAAAGCATGCCCGTGCTCAAGGCGCCAGAGGACCAGATCTTCGGCGGCACCATGAATGCCAACGGCGTGCTGCGGGCCAAGGCGACCGGCGTCGGCGCGGACACCGCGCTGGCGCGCATCGTCCGGATGGTCGAGCAGGCCCAGGGGTCGAAGGCCAGCGTGCAGCGCCTGGCCGACAGGGTTTCCAACATCTTCGTCCCCGCCGTGGTGGCGATCGCGCTGGCCACGTTCCTGGTCGGCTGGCTGGTGACGGGCAATGCCACCTGGAGCCTCGTCTCGGCGGTTTCGGTGCTGGTGATCGCCTGCCCCTGCTCGCTGGGCCTGGCCACGCCGACCGCGATCATGGTCGGCACCGGGCTGGGCGCCCGGTCGGGCATTCTGTTCCGCAATGCGGACGCGCTGGAACAGGCGGAGAAACTGACCACCATCATCATGGACAAGACCGGCACGCTGACGGAAGGCCGGCCGACGGTCAGCGACGTTCATGCCGCGCCGGGCAGCGCGGACGCCGAGCTGCTGGGCGTCGCCTGGGCCCTGGAGCGTGATTCGGAGCATCCGCTGGCCCGCGCGATCGTGGACCATGCCCTGGCGGCCGGCGCGGCCGGGCGAACGGTCGCGGGGTTTCAGGCGATACCCGGGATGGGTGTCGCGGCGACGCTTGACGGCGCCGCCGCCCGCCTGGGATCGCCCCGGTTTCTGGCGGATGCCGGGATTGCCGTCGACGATGCGCTGGTCGGGCGGCTGGAGAGCGAGGGCAAGACCGTGATCGGCGTGGCGCTGGCGACGCGGCTGCTGGGATATATCGCCCTGTCGGACCGCCTGCGCCCGGACGCGGTTGCGACCGTGAGGGCCCTGAAGGCGGCCGGCATCCGGGTCGTGATGCTGACCGGCGACAACCAGCGCGCGGCTTCGGCCGTGGCGAAGCAGGTCGGCGTGGACGATTACCTGGCCGGCGTGCTGCCCGGCCACAAGGCCGAGGGCGTGGAGACATACCGCGCCGCGGGCAGCGTGGTCGGCATGGTCGGCGACGGCATCAACGACGCGCCCGCCCTGGCGGCCGCCGATGTGGGCTTCGCGATCGGCGGCGGGTCGGCCGTTGCGCTGGACACGGCGGACGTGGTGCTGATGAACAGCGAGCTGACCAGCGTTCTGGACGCGATTTCGCTGTCGCGCGCCACGCTTTCGAAGATCCGGCAGAACCTGTTCTTTGCCTTTATCTACAATATCCTGGGCGTGCCGCTGGCCGCCCTGGGCATGCTCAACCCGATCGTGGCGGGCGCGGCGATGGCCATGAGTTCCGTGTCGGTGGTCAGCAATTCCCTGCTGCTGAACCGCTGGAAGCCGCATGCCCGCTCGGGCGCGCAGGGGTAGGATCACTCGGCGCGATCCGGGAGTTGACCGGTCGGGCCTGGCAGGCGCGCCGCGTAGATCGAGAGCCGCCCCTCGGCGCCGACGACCCATTCGGCGGCGCTGAATTGGCGGACGTAGATGTACAGGACTACGGGACGGTCAGGCCGGATAATTCGCGCACCGTGTCCGACTGAAAGAACAGCGACAGGTGACGGTCTGACGCGAATATCCAACCCGTCGTGGCGTATATTATGCCCACACATTGGTCGGTTTCCGTTTCGATGATCTCCGCGCCAGTCTCTGCGCGCTTTGCCGCGCGATGCGCGAGCCGCCTTCGAACCGCTGGATGGAACGCGGGCTCAGATCGCAGCGTTCGGCAAGTTCTTCCCGGGTCCAGCCGCGCGCCTGCCTGAGATCCCGCAGCCTTGCGCCCTTGATCCGTCCATGCACGTGCGCCTCCCTCTGTCCTTGCCCGAGCCGCTGTATAGGCTTGCCGGGGCGCCCGCCACGACATCGACACGACAGATCCCTGTCCGCCCCCCCTGCGCGTCAGGCCTCCCGCGCCGTGGTGATGCGCTCGGCGCGCGGGTAGCCGGGACCGATCGCGAGCGCGCACTGGTGATAGCGCCGCAGGGCCGCGTGATGGGCGACGCTGATGATCGTGGCGCCGGCAAGGTGCGTGGTCAGGGCGTCATAGACCAGGCGTTCGTTTTCGTCGTCGAGGGCCGAGGTTGCCTCGTCGAGGAACAGGATCCGTGGACGGAGCAGCAACGCGCGGGCGGCGGCCAGGCGCTGTTGCTCGCCGGGGGACAGGATGGCGGGCCAGTCGGCGTCTTCATCCAGCCGGGCGACATAGGGGCCGAGATTGACCGCCGTGAGGGCCGTGCCACAGGCGGGACCGTCATGACAGCCGGGTGCGAGCGGGTAGCTGAGGGCCTGCCGCAGGGTGCCGGCCGGCATATAGCTGCGCTGCGGCAGGAACATCGCGTGGCGGATGTCGAAGAACAGGTCCCCGCTGCCATGGCCCCATAGGCCGGCCATGGCGCGCAGCAGCGTGCTCTTGCCCGCGCCGGACGGACCGACGATCATCCAGCGTTCGCCGCCGCGTATCACGAGGGAAGCGATCGATGCGATCGGGGTGCCGTCGGGCCGGTTGAGCACGAGATCGCGGATCTCGACATCCCTGGTATCGACCTGATGACGCGTGATCCCTTTCTGGAAGGGATGCGCCATGATGCGCTCGAACTCGCTCAGTCGTTGGAGGATGGAGCGGAGCGTCGCGAGGTCGGTATAATTGTCGATGAACCATTGCAGGCTGCGGCGCACCTGCATGAATGCCGCGTTGATCCGCGAATAGAGACCGAAGGTCAGGGCGTGGGCCATGAGTTTCGGCATCAGCAGAAGCCACAGGATGATGGTGGCGGTACCGTTGAAGAAACCGGAGACGAAGTTCGCCCGCCAGGTATAGGTGACGACGCTGCGCCAATTGGTCGCGATATGGGACAGGTAGGTGGACAGGCGCGCATTTTCCGCGTCCTCGCCGCCATAGAACGCGATCTGTTCCGAATTGCGGCGGATATCGAGCAATCCGGCACGCAGGTCGGCGTCGAAATGCTGCTGCCGGTAATCGGCGTCGACGAGCGGCGCCCCAAATTTTTCCAGTATGAGCGAGGCCAGAAGCGTGGCCGCCACCGTACCCAGGAAGAGGTAGCCGGGGACATGGATGTCATGCCCCCGGAACGGGATCGTCAGCGCGCCGCCGATTTCCCACAGCACGACGGAAAAGGACAGCAGGGTCGTCACCGCCTGGATGGCGTCGAGACCGAGCCTGAGCGCCCAGATCGTCATCTGGGACAGGTCGTCCGCGATCCGCTGGTCCGGGTTGTCGGCTTTTTCCAGCCCGTGTTCCAGCCGGTAATAGGCCTCGTGGGACAGATATTGCCTGAGATAGACGCGGGTGTTCCACAGGCGCCAGCGCATGGACAGGATCTGCGTCATGTAGGTCTGCGTCACGTGAATGCCGACCGAGACGAATATGACCGCCACGTAGACCGGCAGCATTCCGATGCACTCCGCGACCTTGAAGGCGAAGAAGGCATCGAAGAATCGCTGGTCCCACTTCCCGAACCAGACCGCCGTCTGGACGGACAGGAACGAGAGGGCCACGATGCCCGCCAGCAGGGTCAGGCCCTGCCATTTCTCCTCCGACACCCAATAGGGTAGCAGGACTTTCCAATCGGAGAGGGAATGGGGCGGGGTTTCGTCAGTAGGTTGCACGGAGTGTCGCCAGGAAGGAACGCGGGGCCGCAGGGAAGTTGAACTGCCATATCCCGCTCGCGCGCTCATAGTAATAGCGGTTCGTCAGGTTGGTCGCATTGAGCTGAAGCTTCAGATGTTTATCAAAATGGTAGCCGATCATGCCGTCGAGCGTCATGTAGCCGCCCTGGAGGGTGGTGGCGTAGCTGCCGCGCAGGTTCGAATTGGCGTCCAGCCCCAGTCCGACGCCCAGGCCCTTCAGCCTGCCCGACGGCACGTTGTAATGAACCCAGGATTTGAACATGTGGCGGGGAGAGTAGATACCGCCGAAATCGTTGATGCGGTTGCCGCCCGATACCCTGGTATCAAGGTAGGTATAGCCGATCGAGACATCCAGGTTCGGGATGATCTGGCCGTCGACCTGTGCTTCCCACCCCTGGCGTCGGATCAGGCCGGTGGTGACGTAGAAATTCGAATGTTCCGGGTCCTGCGCCGGCTGGTTGACGCTTTCCAGGCGGAACAGCGCCGATGAGACATTCAGTCGGCCATGGAAATATTCGCCCTTGAAGCCGGTCTCGACCTGATTGCCCGTCTGTGGCGGCAGGCCCCCGCCGTGATAGTTCAACCTGCCGACAGAAGGCGTGAAGATGCTGGAATAGCTGGCATACCAGGTAATATGGAGCGTGATGTCATAGGTCAGGCCAAGATAGGGGGTCAGTTGCGCCGAGATATTGGCCTCCGGATTCCATCCGCTGGCCGGCGCGGGCGAGACGTTGCGGATATGTTCGAAGAACCGCGAGACGCGACCGCCCAGGATCAGGGTGAGGTTCTTCAGCAGTTCGAGGCGAAGCTGGCCGTAGAACCCCCATTGATAGGCGAAATCGTCGGTCCCGTAGCCGTCGGAATTTTGCAGATAATTGATGCTGCCGACCGGCGGCGGCGGCACCACCCCCGTATCGTTGATACTGACATCATTATAGATATTGTTGCTGGTCACGTTGCCATAACGGACAAGCTGGTCATAGGAATTGTAGTTGAAGCCGAAAAGGGCGTGGTGCGTCCGACGGAAAAGCCTGAAGCCGCCTTGCGTGTAGATGTCCGCCGAACGTGACGAATTGGTGCCGCGATAGGCGACGTTGCCCTGGTCGCGATACTGGAGCAGCCCGGTCGTGGCATCGATCGTGTTCCAGGGCTCGTTATACAGGGTATTGTAGCTCTGGTCGTAGAATGTGCCGCGCGCGGTGACCGTCCAGTCGCCCCACAGTTTCCGTGACAGCGACGCGATCGTCTGCTGCGTCATGTAATTGCTGTAGCCCCATTTCTGAGACGGATTGGCGTCGCGGCCGCCGTACCACAGGGTATTGGCCGTGGTGAGCGGCAGGCCGTAATAAGGAGCCGTGATGTCCTGCTGCTGGGAAGCGTTCGAGACGGTGAAGGTCGTGGACGGCGTGATGTCCCATTCCAGGACGCCGTAGGCCTGCCATTTGCGGGAATGCGCGTATTTGTAGAAGAAATCATTATCCTCGAACAGGTCGGCGGTGCGGAACCGCAAGGTTCTCGCCTTGTTCAGGACCACGGTCATGTCCAGGTCCGCCCGGTAGGTGTCGAAGCTGCCGACCGTCGCGGCACCGCTGATCGCGAATGCGCGGCCCGGCTTCTTCGTGACTTCATTGACCACGCCGCCTGCCCCGCCACCGCCTTGCAGCAGTCCGGCCGAGCCGCGCAGGACCTCGATCCGGTCATACATCGACAGGTCGAAGGTGGCGTTGTTCAGGGTGCCGGCCACGTTCGGCGTGCTGTCGACGGAAGTCGTCAACTGGTAGCCGCGCGCATAGAAATTGCTGTTCGCCGTGGACGCGGGAATGACGCGGATGCCGCTGATCGCGCGCATGGCGTCCGTCATCGTCAGCATGTTGGAATCCTGCATCCGCTCCTGCGTGAGGACCGAAATGGATTGCGGAATATCCTTCAACGCGACCGGCGATTTGCCCCAGCCTTCGGCCGTGGGGGCGGTATAGGACCCCGCGGTGCCGAGAACCTGGATGGATTCGGGCCCGCTGCTTGCGGCGGCGGAATCGGGCTGCTGCGGCATGGAGACCGGGGCGGCGGTCGGGGACACCGTCGCGGGGAGCTTCGCGCGATGGCACCGATGCATGCCAGCCTGCCGTGCGGTCTTGCAAGACCGCGACAGCACCGCCGGATGATCTGCGGCCCCTGCCGGCGGCGGGGCGCAGAGACCCATGAAAACGCCGCCCCAGAGCAGGGCAGGCAGGGAGACCCCGGAAAGGCGGATTTCCTTATGTTCGACCGATCGCTTCATCACCGAACCTTTCGCAGACATGAAAACGACTAAACGTTTCTTACTAGAAACGAAATGGCAGGTATTATCCAAAAGGGTGGTACCGATTCCTGCGCCACGGCGGTACAGCCTGTATTTATATTTCGGAACACGCTATCAGTTTAGCAGAGCAGAAGCACTTTACTATTACATCTCTTGAACTGATAAGAACGCATTTAAAAAATGCGACGCCTGACGTCGCAACACAGATAAAAAAGACAGGACACCAGCCTATTGTTCGACTGGGAAAGACGACTCGCCGGTGGCGTTATGACATCCAGACGATCTTCCATGATTGACAGCCAACCCACCACATATCGAGTCGCCCGGGCCAGAGAAAGTATCCATACCCTATATGGGTATATAGAAGCAACAAACGAATCACGCAAGATAATTGTTCTACTTGTTTTGATGCCCAATTTGACAGTTTTATATAGTGGTTTTTAATAGCCGATGATTGGCGAGGGCAGGTACCGCATGAAAATCCCCGCCAAATCATTTCTTTATCGAAACTAATTGGCATGCAGCATGCCCCCCGGGCAGCCACCCGGAACCATATGTCACAGTCATCCAGGCCGCTTCTTCGTTATGCCCAAGGATGCGGCCTGGATTCTATCGCGGGATCAGGAGACCAGTTCGAAACCGGTCTCTTCCACCACTTCGGCGAATTTCGACGCCTGCACGACGGCCGGATCGTACTGCACCGATACTTTCCCGCCTTCGAGCACGACATCGGCTTCGGATACGCCGTCCAGGGCCTCCAGCGCGCGCTTGAGCTTGCCGGAGCAACCGCCACAGGACATGCCTTCGACGATCAGATTTTCAATGGCAACCATATGCCCTGTTCCCTTTTTTTCATCCGCCCCCGGGAGGCGCGAAGTCTGCAAGCAAGAGAGGATCGATACCATATGAGGGTATCTGACGACTCCTTATCATCCCCCATGGGGGTATGCAACACTCATGTTGAAACCAGAATGAACAGGGACATCCACGCGGCTGCGCGCTATGCGTCCGCCCGGGCGGGAAAGCGCCCCTCGAACGCCAGTTCGGACAGCGGCCGGCGGCCGGAGGGCGTTTCGCGGGCACGCAGCCCCTCGGGCAGGGTATCGGCCGAGCCTTGCCGGCCGATGACGATCGCCGCGTTCAGCGCATAATCGTCCGGCAGTTCCAGGCCCGCGCGGGCAACCTCGTGGTCGAAGCCGCTGACCGGGTGCGTCGCCCAGCCGGCGCGGGCGGCCTGCACCTGCACCAGCACCGCCGCCGCGCCGGCATCGAAGGCGTGGGTCGGGGCGGGCACCGGCTCGGCCTGTCCCGCCGCGCTGGTCACCGTGTGCGACGCGACATAGACCAGCGCCGAGGCATGCTGCGCCCAGGCATGATTGAACGGGATCAGCCAGGAGAGGAAGCGATCCCAGTCGGCTGTATCCCGGCGGGCGTAGAGAAAGCGCCAGGGCTGGGAATTATAGGCGGACGGCGCCCAGCGGCCGGCATCGAGCAGGGCCAGCAGGTCGGCCTCGGCAATCGGGGCCGGGGCGAAGGCCCGGGGCGACCAGCGGTCGAGGATCAGGGGCTCCACGGGGGTTTCGGACACGCGCCCGGAGGCTTTGGTCCTGGACAGGTCAGTCATGGCGATCGGCCTTTCATGCTTGGCTGGAACGGATTTAGTTCCATGCTGTCAGGAAAATACCATTCTTACAACGATTATTCGTTATTTGTATATCATACGGAACAAATGCAATATAATCGTGGCATCGCCGCAAGGGCGCGGTACGTGCATTCCTGCATCGACACCGCGCATGGACGCAGGAAGATCGCTGGCGGACGCGCGGTGTTGTGCGGGCGCTGGGGCTCTTTTTAAAAAAGAACCGCTGGGCGCACCCCTTGCCCGCCTTCGGTGCCGTTCATAGCTAACAGGCCACCTGCAACGGAGGCACCTATGAAAATCGGCATTATCGGCGCCGGGCATATCGGCGGCACGCTGGCGCGCCGGCTGGCGGCGTTGGGACATATCGTTCTGGTGGCCAATTCCCGGGGACCGGAAACATTGGACGACCTGGCGGCGGAAACCGGGGCGACCGCCGTGACGCCGCGCGAGGCGGTGAAGGATGTCGATCTGATCGTGCTGACGATCCCGGAGAAGAACGTCCCGTCCCTGCCCCATGGACTGTTCGCGGACGTGCCCAGGGCGCTGCCGGTGGTCGATACCGGGAATTATTACCCGCAGCAGCGCGATGGCCGGATCGCGGCGATCGAGGACGGGTTGCCCGAAAGCCGCTGGGTGGAGCGGATGATCGCGCATCCGGTCGTCAAGACATTCAACACCATCTATTCGCTGCACCTGCTGGAGAACGGCAGGCCGCAGGGCACGCCGGGGCGGATCGCCCTGCCGGTCGCGGGGGACGACCCGGTCGCCAAGGCGATCGTGCTGGACCTGGTGAACGACCTGGGCTTCGACCCGGTCGATGCCGGGGGCCTGGACGATTCGTGGCGGCAGCAGCCCGGCACGCCGGTCTATGCCGCCGACCTGGACTTCGCGGGGGTGAAAAAGGCCTTGGCCGACGCCCGGCCGGAACGGACAGCGCAATGGAAGGCCGGATGACCCCGATGCCCGAGCCGGTTCGCCAGGTCGAGACGATCGCCAGCTATCATGCTCATGTCTATTTCGACGGCCCGGCGGAGCGCGCGGCGGCCGGGGACCTGCGCGGCGCCCTCGCCGATCGCTTCGCCGTCCGGCTGGGGCGCTGGCATGAGGTGCCGGTGGGCCCGCATACGCTGCCGATGTACCAGATCGCGTTCGAAACCGCGCTGTTCGCGACGCTGGTGCCGTGGCTGATGCTCAATCATGGCGGCCTGAGCGTGCTGATCCATCCGAACACCCGCCACCCGCGCCGGGATCATCTGGTTGCCGGCGCGTGGCTTGGGCCGCGCCTGGCGTTGCTGGGCGAACGCCTGCCGGAGGATGCGCCCGACGCGGATGGCGCCGGGGTGCCCAATACCGCGCCGGTCGTGCCCGCGCGCGCGTGAGGCGCCGCGCGGCCTATCCGGCCAGAGCGTCGAGAAGCGCTTCGGTCTGATCCAGCAGCCGGTCCGCGTTCTCCGTCGTGAACACCAGCGGGGGGCGGATCTTGAGCGTGTTGGCGTGAAAGCCGGTCGCGGAGATCAGGATATGCCGGTCGCGCAGGCCGTTGACGATGCGCGCCGCCAGCGCGCCGTCGGGCTGCCGGCTCGCCGGGTCCGTGACCATCTCGACGCCGACATATAGGCCGGCGCCGCGAATATCGCCGATGACGGGAAAACGGTGCCGCAACCTGGCGAAGCCGGCGCGGATATGGTTGCCCACGCGCTCCGCGTTCTCGGACAGGGCGTCGTCGCGCAGGACGTCGAGCGTGGCCTGGGCGGCCGCGATCGCCACCGCGTTGCCGCCGAACGTATTGAAATAGCGCATGTCGCACCCGAAGCCCGCGATGATGTCGGGGCGGACGGCGACGGCCGCGACGGGAAAGCCGTTGCCCATCGGCTTGCCCATCGTCACCATGTCCGGGTCGACGCCGTGGCGGCGATAGCCCCAGAATGCCGTGCCCGTGCGCCCGAAGCCCGCCTGGACTTCGTCGGCGATGAAGACCCCGCCCCGGCTGCGTACGAGATCCGCCACCGGTGCCAGCAGACCGACCGGATCGTCGTAGATGCCATCGGACGAGAAAATGGAATCGCAGATAAAGGCGGCAATCCCGTTGCCGTGCCGTTCCAGGTCGTCGATCTGGCGCGCCACCTGTTCGACGAACCAGGGCACCATCGTCTCCCGCGGCAGGCGATAGGAATCGGGCGTGGGCACCTGCCTGACCCATGGGCCCAGCGGCGCGCGGCGCCCCAGCGACGGCGAGCACCCCGCCGTGAGCTGGGAATTGCCGTGATAGGCCTCGGACGTGATGATGATCCCGTCGCGCCCGGTGCGATGCTGGGCGATGCGCAATGCCAGGTCGTTGGCCTCGGACCCGGTGCAGGTGAACATGATATGGCCGTCTTCGGCCAGCCTGCCGCCGAAGCTGGGCAGGATCGATTCGGCATAGCGCAGGATGGGCTCCTGCACGTAGCGGGTGTGCGTGGCCAGGCGCGCGGCCTGCCCGGCGATCGCCGCCGCGACGCGGGGATTCGCGTGGCCGACGCTGGCGACATTGTTGTAGGCATCGAGATATTCCACGCCGTTCTGGTCGTAGAGGAACGGGCCGCTGCCCCGTTCGACGCGCAGCGGCTGTTCGTAGAACAGGCGATAGGCCGGGCCGAGCAGGCGCATGCGCCGTTCGATCATGCCGCGCGTTTCGGCGTCGAGATCGCCCAGACGGGCGGGATCGAAGGCGTTGACCATCGTCGCGGGCTGTTTCACGGACGTCATGTGCTGGGGCCTCGATGTCGGAGATCGGACAGGAACCGGGCGGACATCCGGTCCGGATCGCGTTTCAGCAGCCAGTCGAGCTGGGCCCAGCCCGGTTCGGTATTACGCAGGATATAGCGGGCATTATGCGGGAGCAGCGCCGCCCGATACAGTGAAATCAGGGATCGCACCACGATCCGCGCCATCGCCAGGTGCGGAATCAGCCGCAGTTCCTCGTCATCGAGGTCGGCCGCCGCCAGGTAGCCGCGCACCACATCGCGCGCGTCGCGGAACAGATCGTCGCGGAAGGCGCCGTCGAGCGTCCGGGGCAACTGGTTCACGACCGCGGTGGAGACGTCGATCGCGATCGCGGTGTGGACGATGTCGCCGAAATCGATGATGCCGCCGAGCCGGGGGCCGCCATCGTCGCGGATGATGAGGTTGGAGCGGTTGAAATCGTTATGCACGACCTGCCGGCGCAGGCCGGCGATACGCTGCGAGAGGCCGGTCAGGCGGCGCATCGCCTCCGCGAGCGCCTCGCGCCGCCGCTGGTCGTGAACATGGTCGAGCAGGGGCGCAAGCTTCGTCACATGCCGGACATCCCAGGCCAGGACCCGATGGCAGCCCGGATGATCGAACGCCGCCATCGCCAGGCGCAATCGCCCCAGCATCCGCCCCACATCGCGGCGGAGCACCGCGCCGGCGTCCAGCCGGTCCAGGGGCTGGCCCGGCAGGTAGGTCATGACGCGCGCGCGGCGTGTCTGGCCGGCGCGGTCCTGAAAGGTGACGATCGCCGCACCCTCGCGGCCCGCCATCACGCGCGGGGTGGGCAGGTGCGGCGCCGTCCGTTCCAGGAACGTCAGCAGCGCGGCCTGCGCCTCGATCTCGGCCGGGTCCTCGGCCGGGTTGGCGATTTTCAGAATCAGGCTGTCGCCGCAGGCGGGCGTGACGCGGAACGTGTCGTCCTTTTCGGTCTCCAGCCGCGCCACCGATGCGGTCAGGCCATAGAAACGTTTCAGGATATCGATGGCTTCGTCCCGCGCGATCGACACGAAGGTCGAGCCCAGGTCGCCCAGCAGGGCGATGTCCGGCATGCGGGCGGGCGTGTCGGGCAAGGGCCGGGGCCTTTCCAGCGGACGGGCGGATCGAGACAGGTGCCGGGCTGGACTATATTTGCGTGCCGGAATTGCTGTCAATTGTCCGGTCCGCGCAGCCGGATCGCGTCCGCGCGGCGCGTCTTGCCTCCGGCGGTCTCGACCCTGTCGGTGCCGTCAGGCCTGCGACGGCGCTTCGTCCGCCATCATCCGGGCGACCGACGCGCCCGTGACATCGAAGAGGTGGCAGGATGCAGGCGGGAAGCAGAAAGACAGGTCGGCCCCGACCCGGCCGTCCCGATACCCCCCGACCTGGATCACCACCGTTTCCGCCCGCCCGAGGCGAACATGCAGGAACGTCAGCGCCCCGAGATGTTCGACGGTCAGGATGGTGCCCCGAAGCGGCGCGTCTGCGCCATCCATGACATGAATGTGCTCCGGCCGGATGCCCAGCGTGGCCGACGTGCCGGCCAGCCGTGACGGGCACCCGATCGGCAGCGTGAGATGAACCCCGCAGGACAGTGCGACACGCGTTTCGGCACCCCCGGTTTTCAGGATGGTCAGGGGGATGAAATTCATCGCCGGGCTGCCGATGAATCCGGCGACGAAGCGGTTGCGCGGGTGGAGATAGAGGTCGAGCGGCGTGCCGACCTGCTCGATCGCGCCCTGGCGCAGCACGACGATCCGATCCGCCATCGTCATGGCCTCGACCTGATCGTGCGTCACGTAGATGGTCGTCGCGCCGAGCCTGCGATGCAGCATCGCGAGTTCGACCCGCATGTGCCCGCGCAACTCGGCGTCGAGATTGGACAGCGGCTCGTCGAACAGGAACAGCTTCGGGTTCCGCACGATGGCGCGCCCGATGGCGACGCGCTGCCGTTGGCCGCCGGACAGTGCGCCGGGCTTGCAGTCGAGGCAGGAGTCCAGCTTGAGAATGCGCGCGACGTCCTCCACGCGCCGCGCGCGTTCGGCGGCCGGAAGCTTCGCGAGCCTGAGATTGAATTCCATGTTCCGCCGCACCGTCATGTGCGGATAAAGGGCGTAGGACTGAAACACCATGGCCAGGCCGCGCCTGGCCGGCTCGACCGCGTTCATCAACTGGCCGTCCATCAGCAGTTCGCCGGACGAGATGTCCTCCAGCCCCGCGATCATGCGCAGCAGCGTCGATTTGCCGCAGCCCGACGGGCCCACGAAGACCACGAACTCGCCCCGCGCGACGGACAGGGAAACGCCCCGGACGATCTCTTCCGCGTGATAGGTCTTGCGGATGTTCTTCAGTTCGACGAGGGCCATGGGCGGCAGGCTCCGTGGAAAAGTCAGGACGCCGAAACGCGCGGTCAGCGATGATCGAAAGGCCGCTCGTCGCCCGCGGCGTGCCGGATATAGAGATGATGGAAGTCCGAGCGCGTATTGACGAAGATCGGCAGGCTCATGCCGCCGATGACGGGACCGTCCGTCACGAGGCTGGCGACGGAAAAGCGCGGCAGGTCGCGCGCGCGGATGGCGCTGAGGGACGGAAGAAGCGGATAGGCCCGTTCGACCAGTGCCGAGAGGATCGATTCCGGCATCGTGCCGCCCAGCAGCACCGTCTCGGGATCGAAGGCCGTTTCCATGATTGAAATGAGGTAGCGCAGGGTCGTGGCCGCATCTTCCAGCCAGTGCATGAGACGGCTGTCACGCCGGCGATGCAGGTCCGCCAGCCTGTCCGGCGTCAGTTCCTCCACGGGCTGGTCCAGCAAGCGCGCGACGGCGTGGAGCGAAAGCTGGTCGTCGATCACGCCTTCGCCGCCCGGTGCCGGCAGCAGGCCGAATTCGCCGGCATTGCCATGCACGCCCTTCATCGGCATGCCGTCCACGACGATGCCCGCGCCGGTTCCATACCCGATATAGACAAGCACGAAATTGCGCAGCGACCCGCCGGACTGGTGAAGGAGCGTGCCGACCGCCGCCGCCGTGGCATCGTTTTCCATCAGGACCGGAATCCCGAGCCGACCGGCCAGGTCGGCGATCGGATCGAAGCCGCGCCACATTTCCCAGCCAGGCATGCGCATCTCGACTTCATACATGTCGGCGTTCAGCGTCGGCAGCACGAGGCCGAGCCCCCAGACCGCCGCGTGCTGGATGCCGCTGTCCGTCATGAGCTGGCCGGCCAGCCGCGCCATGACCGCCATCGTGTCCACCGGATTGCCGGTATCGCCCGACCAGTCGGCCCGGGCGACGATATTGAGCAGGAGATCTCCGAGGACGGCCGAAATCCGCCCGCGATCCACGTGCATGCCGATCGCGTAGCCGGCCTCGGGATTGGGCGCGAGGTAGGTCTGGGGCTGCCCCCGCAACCCCGTGGACCGCCCGGCCTCGCGAATCAGCCCCTGATCGAGCAGTTCGCGCGTAATGCCCGAAATCGTCTGCGGCTTGAGGCCGACGCGCTGCGCGATGTCCACACGGCTCAACGGCCCGTTCTGATGCAGCAGTTCGAAAACGAGGCGCCGGTTGTAGATGCGCGAGAAGGCCTGTCCGGCGCCGTCGGGCACGTCATGTTCGGTCATTTCACCTCTCCCGCCGTCAGCCCCGCCGCGATGCGATGCTGGAACAGCAGGACGAGGAAAACAGGAGGCAGCGTCGCGAGCAGGGAAGCAGACATGATGATTCCGAAAGGCAGTTCGAACCGGCCGGACGCGGAGATGAGGCCGATACCGACCGGCAGTGTACGCGCGGACTCGCTCAGGGTGAAGGCCAGGGCGAAAAGGAACTCGTTCCAGCAGTTCATGAAAATCAGAAGGCCGGTCGCGACGATGCCCGGCCAGATCAGCGGCAGGTGGATCATCGCCAGGCGCCGCAGCAGGCCGCATCCATCCAACGCGGCAGCCTCGTCGAGATCGCGCGGCAGATCGCGAAAGAAGCCGGCCAGGAGCCAGATCGCGAAGGGCAGCGCGAACGACAGATCGGCGAAAATCAGGCCCCCAAGCCGGTCATAGAGGCCGAGGCGGGAAATGATGGTGAACAGGCCGGACAGGATCGCGATCTGCGGCAGCATCGCGCAGCCAAGCAGCAGGGCGAGAACCGTCCTGCGCCCGCGAAAGGACATGCGCCCCAGCGCATAGGCCGCGGGAAGCGCCAGAAACAGGGCGATCAGCCCCACGGCGGCGGCCGAGACCAGGGAATTGGCGGCGTCGCGCCACCATGTGGGCTCCGACAGCACCACGCGATAATTGCCGAAATCGGGACGGGCGAGCAACGCGGTCGAAAAAAGTTGCGGCCCCCGCCGGAAGGACGTCACGACTGCCCAGTACAGCGGAAGAATCGTCTGGACGCATGCCGCGGCCAGGGCCAGCCAGCGCCAGGAGAGACGGGCGGGGCGCATCAGCGATCGCCCCCGCGGCGCGGCGGGATGGCGCATCGCCAGAACAGGGCGGCGACGAGGCCGATGACCCCCAGCGTGGCGAGCGCCGACGCCGCGCCGTAACCCGCCGCGCCGAATTGCACGATCTGCATCTGAACGAAGACGGACAGGGTCATGCCGTTCATATCCGCGCCGTAGAGAACGCTGGAAAGATCGAACATTCTCAGCGCGTCGAGCAGGCGGAACAGCGCCGCGACGGCAAGTGTCGGCCGGAGCAGAGGCAGGGTGACATGGACGAAGCATTGCCAGCCGCTCGCGCCGTCCATGCGCGCGGCGTTCACCACGTCCGGCGGCACGGCCTGGAGCCCGGCAAGGGCGAGCAGCGTCATGAAGGGCGTCGCTTGCCATATGTCGACGATGACCATGACGAAGAGCATCCCGGCCGGGTTCGCCATCCAGGCAGCGCCGTGGCGGATCAGCCCGACATCGACGAGTACCGCGTTCAGCACGCCGTACTGGTCGTTGAGCATCCAGCCCCACAGCCGCGCGGCGACCACGCCGGGCACGGCCCAGGGCAGCAGCATGACCGCCAGCACGGCCCCGCGCGGCCGCCTGCCCAGTTGACGAAGCAGCACGGCCAGGACCACGCCCAGCGCCGTCTCGGCCGGAACGGCGGCCAGCGCGAACGCGACCGTCGTGCGCGCCGCGCGCCACCAGCCCGGATCGCCCAGCAGGATATGGAAATTCTCGAACGTCGCGCCCGGCCGCGCGGGAACGAAGCCGTGCGGATCGTGGCTGAAGGCGAGAATCACGGTCTGGACGAACGGGACCAGCACCAGCGCCGCCAGCGTGGCGAGCGCGGGCAGCAGCAAGGCCCATGGCTGCCATGCGGGCATCTTGTGCGTCAGGCTGCCGCGCGACATCCGGCGCCTATCGCGCCGCGCACGCGGCCAGAGCCGCGCCGATGATGCCTGCTTCCTCGCCAAGTTCGGCCACGAGCAGCGGAATATCCGCACATGACCGCTCCCAGATATGGGCGCGGATCTGCGTTTCAAGCCGCGTTCTGTAGAGCCCGGTGGAACAGCCGAGCCCGCCGCCGAGAATGAGCTTCTCGGGGTCGAGCATGTTCACCGCCTGCGCGATCAGGCGCCCCCCCATTCCGGCGGCATCGGCGATGACCCCCAGCGCCCGTGGATTGCCCAGGGCGGCCTGCCCTTCAAGACTATGGACCCCTTGCGGCAGCGGCGCGCCCCCCCGCTCCTCCCACAGGCGCGCCATGCCCAGGCCCGAGGCGTAGTCTTCGGGGATGGCGGCCGCGAGCATCGAACGATCGCGCACCGGCACCGCCATTTCGGAACTCGCGAAATGGATGGCGAAACCGTGCGCGCCCGCGTAGGGGCGACCGTTGAGGCAAAGTGTGTAGCTCATCCCGGAACCGAGAGAGAAATACGCGAAATTGTCGCAGCCCCGCCCCGCGCCGAAGCGCGCTTCGGCGAGGGCGGCGGCACGGACGTCGCTCTCCGCCCTGACAGGCGCGCCGGCGACCGCCGTCAGGCGCTCGACGAGACCGGGAAGCGGGAAATTCCAGGCGCTGCGGATTTCGCCGCGCAGGTCAACCAGTTCGGGAACCGCCACGCCCACGCCGGCCGCTGCGATGGCGTCCGGGCCGGGGGGAGGTGTGGCTGTGCCGACCAGCGCCACGATATCGTCTACGATCGCCTCCCGCCGCGCGTCGCGGCGGGTTGGAATGCGGCTGACGGGCCCGAGCGTGCCGTCATGCAGGTTTACCCAGGCCGCCGCGACCTTGGTTGCCCCGACATCGATCCCGATGGCGTACGAGGACGGCGCCCGCATTGCCGTCACAGGCCGAGCCGCCGCAGGGCTTCGCGGTTATGCCGGGCAATGGGCAGCGGCTTTTCCGGCGGGCACGGATACATGTCCTGCTCGACCACGGCGAAGCCTTCGAAATTCCGCGCCTTGAGAAAGGCCACCACTTCCGCGAAATCGATGACCCCCCTGTCCAGCTCGCACATCACGCCGTTCTGGAACACCTCCATGAACGGCGTGGCCGCCTCCATCGCGCGGGCATGGATGGAACCGTCCAGATTCTTGAAGTGATAATAGGGAATCCGGTCCGCATGCGCGCGCATGAAGGCCAGCGCATCCGCGCCGGTATAGGCGTGGTGGCCGAAATCGTAGCAGAGGGCCACGAGGTCTTCCGGCGTGTCGGCCAGAAGACGGAGGATTTCCTCCTCGGTTTCGACCGCCGTGCCGACATGCGGATGAAAGAGAAGCCGCAGCCCATGGTCCTGCGCGACGACGCGCCCGGCCTCGGTGATGACGCCCATCATGTGCCGCCATGTTTCGGGCGATGCGATACGCCCCTGCCGGGTGGGATAGACGTCCGAATCGTCCATGAGCAGGAGCCACGGCGTGCCGGTGGCGACCAGCGTCTCGCACAATGGCCGCAGGCGCGCCCGCAGGGTCTCCAGGGCGTTCGCCTCCGCCAGCGGATGAACCACCGCCGCGCCACACAGGCCGAGATGGCGCGCGGCCAATGCCTCCGCGAGCCGGGAACGGTCCGTCGGCAGGTAGCCCCACGGGCCCAGTTCGGTCCAGCCATAACCGGCCTGCGCCACCTCGTCGAGATAACGCTCCCACGGTGTCTGGCGGGGATCCTCGGCGTACCATACGCCCCAGGCGTCCGGGGCCGTTCCGATCTGAATGGTCATTCTGTCTTCTCCTGAAGAGCGTTCTTGTCCGCCGGCCTTCCGGGCCACTGGCCACGGTGGGCCATGACCTCGAAAACGTTCGCAAGCCGGTGCAGCGTGTCCGGGGCATCGTGCCGGTCGCGCAACGCATCGTGGAAGCCGTTTGCCGCGAGCCAGGCCACACGGGGATAATCCACGCCGGTCTGCGCCATCGGACGCAGGACGGGATGGAGCAGCGCCGACCGGATCGTCGCGAGAACAGGCAGGGCCGCGCGCACGTCGGGTTCGTCGAGCAGCGATCGGCGCGCCGGGATATAAGCCCCCGTGACGACGCGCGCCCGTTCGACCGCGCGCGACGTCAGATAGCGCATGAGCGAAAGCGCCTCCGCCGGATGGGCGGTGCCGCGCGCCATGCCGAGATAGACCGTGCCATCGACGCCGCGCGGCGGTTCGGAAGCGCGTGCGCGGGGCAGCGGCGCGACCCCGACCTTTCCCGCGATCGGGCTCTGCGGATCATTGGCGAGCGCCCAGGCATAGACCCAGTTCCGCATGAACACGGCATGGCCGTCCTGAAAAACCCCGCGCGCCGCTTCCTCGTCGTCCGAGAGGACGCCCGCGGGCGAGATCGTGCCGATCCAGCCCGCGGCCCGCGCCAGAGCCGCGCGCGCGTCCGCGTTGTCGAGATCGACCGCCCCGCTCTCGGCAACGATGGTGCCCCCGGCGGGGCCGAACCATTCGAGGGCATTGCATATCAGGCTTTCCGCCGTCCGGCCCTGCCAGACATAGCCCCACAAGGACCCGTCTCCGTGCGCCCGTTCGGCGTTCTGGATCGTGCGCGCCTCGGCGGCGAGGTCGTCCCAGCTTTGCGGCACGGGAAGGCGGTATTTTTCCAGCAGGTCGCGCCGGTAGAACAGCAGACCGATATCGCGGTACCATGGGAGCGCGACCTCGCGCCCGGCGCTGACGAACGGACCGGGCGCCAGATCGCCATCATCGGGCGCCGGCGCGATGGTGCCGAGCATGGGAGCCAGCGTGCCCAGCCATGTTCCGTCCATGACCAGAATATCGACCATCGTCTTCTGCGCCGACAGAAGTTGCCGATAGAGCGGCAGGATCGTGCCCCAGTCGGACAGCAGCGGGACGAGTGTCACCGTGTTTCCCGTCGCGCGGGACCAGGCCTGGGTTTCGGACCGGCAGAGCGCCATTTCCGCGCCGCTCGACGAGCAGAACACCGTGAGGCTTCCCGCCGACGCCCGCTGGCCGAAAAGCAGCGCGCAGCCCGCCAGGATGATCGACAGACCTCTCCTCATCGGGCGCGTTCCCCCGAGGCGCGCGCCGCCGCGACGAACAGATCGGCCGCCGTGACCTGTGCCTGCGCCGAGGGCCGAAAGGCCGTGCGATCCCAGGTGGCATTGAACAGCGCGGCTGGGGACCGGGTCTTCCACAGGTGCGCGCTCTGGTCGCGCAGCCAGGCGCCGACATGCCGACGGTCCTCGCCGGGGGGCAATGCCGGTGCGAGGCGCCCGAGGGCCTGCGCGAAGATGCCGCGAAAAATCCGGCTGTCCACGCTCATCGGCTCTTGGGCCTCCCGGAAGCCTCCTGCCGGCGTTCCGCGCGCGTCGATCGCCTTTCGGGCGATCCGGGCGGCTTCGTCCAGCAGGCGGCGATCGCCCGTCAGAACCGACAGGCGCCGCAGGGCATCGAGAATGACGCCCTGATTATAACTGTAGGGTACGCCGCCATTGTTGCGACAGCGTGCGTCCAGGCCGTCATTGACCTCATGGGACGCCGCGATCATGCCGCTGGCATCGAACCAGCGCCAACCCTTCATCGCCCACCCCTTGTAGCGAGACGTGCCCGTCGCGCCATACAGACGGGCGGCGACATCGATGAAAAGCGCGTTGGTGATCGCGTTCTTGTAGGTACGCGCGTGATCCCACCACAGGCCGCCGCCACAGGTCGTATCCCAATAATCGGCGGCGAGACGATCGAAGATGCCTGCCGCGTCCATCGCCGCATCGCGCCGATGCGCCGGGTCCGCCTCCAGTTCGGCCATGTCCAGCGCCGCCTCGGCGACCCACAGATCGTCGTCATTGCCGTCCAGCCCACGGCGGTCGGCGAGAAGCGCCAGCCCCAGCGTGTGAAAGCGACGGTCATGCGACGCCGCCTCGTATCCCGCCAGGGCGCTGACGGTCACGAAACGCTGCCAGGCATGAACATCGCCGCCGTCACGATGGGCATGCAGCGCGCGGCCATAACGCCCGGGCAGGACCGCCAGCGCCGCCGACGCATGGTGGAGAAGTGGCGACCCGGGGCACGTTGCCGCCGCGAGGGGACATGACCATGACAGAAGCCCCCATGCGACAAAAGCCGGAACTCCCGGAAGTTTTCGAACGCGTCCCGACCTCACCGCCCTCTCCCGTTGCACCGCCCTGAACGGGCGCTGAGAGCCAGAAGCACCTCATGCCGGCCTCATGCCGCCTCTTTAATTACATATGTCGTATTTTATTCCCAAGTCCATCCGGGTTTTTGGCACAAATCGACATGGATGGAGATTTAACACAGCCTTCACACAAATCCCCAAGGAAAGCGATTAAAGCCGCATCGGAGGTCATCTTCCAAGTTTTATCAGGATTTCTGATGATAGGACGCGAAAGACCACGAGGCGATATGGCTTCTCGTTGCGAATCTGGACAATAGAAATTTAAATCCGTTCTATTGTTTTATACCCGTCGAACAGGGGTGGCGGATGTGACCCCTTCCCGTCTCTCGCCCTCCCGAATTTCCCGCGACCCCGCCGCCTGCGACAGCCGGATGTCCCATGCGGCCGGCGTGTCGTCCGTCTCTTTCCTTCAAGAGGATCCGTTCGATGATATCGTTCAAGAAAGCGCTGACGAGATATCTGATCCCGTTGGCGGCGGCAGGCGTCATCGCGCCCGCGATGGCGCAGCCGACGACGCACAAGCTCAAGACCCGCAGCAAGAAGACTGAGCCGCACGCCATCAACCAGACCGCGGCCCCGGCGCTGCCGGCATCGGCGGCATCCGCCCCCGCTGCCTCGCGGAAGACCGTCGCCCCTGCCGACAACACCGAGAGCATCAACGTCACGGCGCTGCGCGGAGGGAGCGTTGCCGCCGCGCTCGACGAGCAGCGCCGGGGCCCGGGCGTGGCGAGCGTGATGTCTCGCGAGCAGATCGAGCAGGCGCCCGAGACGAACCTTTCCGACATCCTGACGCGACTGCCGGGCGTATCGGCTTACAGCGACATGGCCAGCGGCCAGGCCGCGACGGGCGAAGCGCAGTACATGACCATCCGGGGCCTGGATTCGAGCTACAACGCCTATATGCTCAATGGCGAGCGCATTGCCCCGGCGGACCCGTCCACCCGTGCCATTTCATTCGATATGCTCGCCCCCTATGGCATCACGTCGATCAAGGTGTCCAAAAGCACCACCGCCGACATGGATGGCGATGCGGTCGGGGGCGCCATCGATATCCGGACGCCCACGGCCTTCGATTTCGTCGGCCCCTACCAGAAGATCACGTTGCAGGGACAGTTGAACGACAAGGCCGCGCAGATCGGCACGCAGGATCTCGGCGGCACCGCGCAGGTGGAGTTCGCCCGGCGTTTCGGCAGGGATGGACGTTTCGGCGTCTACGCCACGGGCTATTATTCGTCCAAGGGTGTTCTGGCCGATGCCGTCGCGCCGAACACATCGTACACGCCGACCCTGCTGTCCCAGGCGGGTGTGACGAGCCTGAACCAGGCATCGCAGCTTTCGACGCAACAGTTGAAATATGATCTGTTTTCGAGTTCCCTCAAGCGTTATGGCGGTTCCCTCTCGCTCAATTACAAGGGTGACAACCAGGAACTCTATTTTCTGGGCACGTACGGCCAGTACAACGTCAACATAAACGACAATCAGGTGTCGCTGCGCGGCGCGAATTCGGGCTATGGCTCCGATGGCGTGTACCAGTCCGCCACGGCCACGCGCGGCCAGTATTTCGAAACCGACGACTCGGCCCAGTTGCTGACCACGCAGAAACTCGGAGGCACCACGCGCACCGGCGACTGGACCGTCAATTATGACGTGTTCAACAGCTATGGCGTCCAGTCCAGCCCCAATCAGGTCGAGGCCAGCATGTATGGCAACACGATCGTCAATGGCCCCTTCACCTTCGATGTCGCCAACACGACGCTGCCGCGCGCCGTTGCGTCGTCCGCCGCCCTTTCCCGGCTCTACGATCAGAACACGGACCGCTTCTGGAAGACGCAGGGACGTGATTCCCGGAGTACCGCGGACATGTTCGGCATCCATGCCGGCGCCGCCTATCGCTTCCATTCCGACATCCTGAAATCCATCGTATTCGGCTTCAAGGTCAGCGACACGCAGCGGCAGGCCTGGCATCATCCGTATTTCCACGACGACAATAACTTCGTGTATGACGGGCCTTTCTTCGGTGGCGAGAACTGGGCCTACAACAATGCGGCCGGCCCGGTCGTCGGCGCCGTTCCGGGCAGGAACGTGAATGCGTTCGGCGGCGCCGCCGGCGATTTCCGCCTGCTTGACCGCGACTGGATCAAGAATACGACCGTCCCGTACAAATATCAGAACGATCCCAACGGCGCGGGCGATTACACGAAGAACGACTGGAATGCGAATACCAGCCGTGGCTCCGAACGCATCTATGCGGCTTTCGTCGAACTGAACCTCCAGGCCGGCCCCGTCGATATCCATCCTGGCTTCCGCTACGAATATACCGATTTCAGCGGCGCGCACTGGAAATCGAACGGCGACGACGCGACAGGGTCCTTCATCGACGTGAAGCAGTCCTATGGCACGCCGCTTCCCTACCTCAACATCAACTGGCGCCCGACGGACCTCAGTGTCCTGCGTTTTTCCGTGCGCCGCTCCCTGACGCGCCCGGCCTTCGGCCTGATCAACGGCGCGACCTCCCTGACGCTGGACTCTCTGACCAACCGCATCATCTCGGTTTCGGAGCCCAACCCGAATCTGCGCCCGACGACCGCCACCGTCTTCGACTTCTCCGGAGAACTCTACAACCACCATTCCGGCGTGGTTTCGGCGTCGGTCTATTACAAGCAGATCCAGAAATTCGTTTTCACCTCCGTCTCCGGCACGTCAAACAGTTCGACGCTGGGTGGCAACGTGCCGACCAACGCCTATACGAATAACGGGACCGAATACCAGATGCCCATGAACGGCGGCGGCGCGACGCTGGAAGGCATCGAACTGAATGCCCAGCAGACATTGTATTTCCTGCCGGGTTGGCTCGGCGGCTTTGGCGTGAACGGCAACATCACGCTCCAGCATTCGGTCGCCGACAGCAACATTGCCGGACATCCGAATACCGCGCTGCCGCGCGCGCCGGAGATGATGTATAATCTTGGCGTGTTCTATAACCGGGGTCCGGTCCATTTCGACCTGAACTATAATTATATCGGACCGCAGCTTCTCAGCGTCAATTCGACTCTGCCGGACTTCTATCTGCAACCGACGCAGCGGCTCGATCTCAGCATGAAATACAGGTTCGGCTGGGGTCTGACGGGAACATTGGCGATGCAGAACCTGCTGAATACGCCCGCCTACTGGGAAACGATGGGCAAGGGGAAAGCCTATCTCGCCTATGACGGCTCGGCCAATGGCGCCTTTGTCCAGACGGGCCGGACGTATCTCGCAGGGCTGACCGGGCAATTCTGATGAATGCTTTCCCACAGCGCCGTCATCACCGGAGCGCGGCCCTTGCGGCCGCGCTGTTCCTGGCGGCGGTTGGCGCGGCGAAGGCCGATGAGACATTCGATCCGGCATCGCTGCGGCTGGATCAGGTGCAGGTCATCGGATCGCATAACAGCTATCATGCCGGGGTCGAGCCCGGCATTCTCGCGGAGATCGGACGCACCTCCCCCGATCTCGCGCGGCTGCTCGACTACGCGCACCCGCCCCTTTCGACGCAACTCGATCAGGGCGTTCGCCAACTCGAACTCGATATTTACGCCGACAGCCAGGGCGGCCGCTTCGCGGATCCGCATCGCCCCGGTCACCCTGAAGAAAAATGGCCGCTTCCTCCGGCCGAGGCCGCGCTCATGCGCCAGCCCGGCCTGAAGGTCATGCATATTCCGGACATCGACCAGCATGCGACCTGCCAGCCGCTCAAGGCATGCCTGCAAGAGATTCGCACCTGGTCGCACGCCCATCCCGACCATGTTCCGGTCTTCGTCATTCTCGAAATCGAACAGTCGAACGATGTTCCCGGCACGACGCCTGCCGAGCTTTTCAACGCCGGAGCGTTCGACACGCTCGATGAGACGATCCGGTCCGTTTTCGCGCCGAACGACCTGCTGACCCCCGATGACGTGCGCGGCCGTGATCCGTCGCTTTCGGCCGCCGTCAGCGCGCGTGGGTGGCCGACGCTCGCCCGCAGCCGGGGCAAGATCGTGTTTCTGCTCGACCAACGCGATAACGGGCCGCTTTATCTCGAGGGACACCCGTCCCTGCGCGGCCGCGTCGCCTTTACCAATGCGGCCCCCGACGCGCCCGACGCCGCCTTCGCGGAACTCAACGATGGTCCGACCGACCGGATCACGGCGCTGGTGCGCCGCCACCTGCTTGTACGCACGCGGGCCGACGTGAACACCATCGAGGCCCGGGACGGGCGCATCGCACGCCGCGACGCCATGCTGGCCAGCGGGGCGCAGATCGTCAGCACGGATTATCCCGACGGTGAACCGGCGCGCTGGAGCGGGTACCGGGTCGGGTTTCCGGCTGGAGGCGCCGCGCGGTGCAACCCCGTCACCGCCCCGGCAGGCTGTATCGCGCAGGGGATCGAGCCCGCCGGCCGGCACGGGCTCCATCTGCGCCGGGTCGTCATGGTCATGCGGCACGGCATCCGCTCTCCGCTTCCGGGACAGGAACCCGGGGAGGCGACCGTTCCCGGTGGATGGCCGCGATGGGAGGTCGCCCCCGGCGACCTGACGCCGCGCGGTGCCGCGGGCATGCGCGCGACCGGACGGTTCGAGCGTGAATGGCTGGATCAGAACGGCCTGATTCCGGCGCGTGGCTGCCCCGCGCCGCAGACCCTGGCGATACGCGCCAATTCGGAACCCCGCACGGTCGCCAGCGCCGAGGCGTTTACCCGCGGCTTCGCGCCCGCGTGCTCCATCAGCGTCACGCATCTGCGCCCTGGGGTGCCCGACCCGATCTTCTCGGCGCTGGACGCCGACCCGACGCGCTTCGACATGCGCGCCATCGTGCGGCGGCTGCCGGACGCAGACCGGGTTTTTGCGCGACGGACGGACGCGCTGGCGGCACTGGCGCGGCTTGTCCGTTGCAATGGCGGCCTGTGCAGCTTCCTGACATCCGTGAACCGTGTCCAGCCGGATGGCGCGAATCACGGGCTGATCCTCGCCGGCCCGATCCGCGAAGGCTCCTCCATCGCCGAGGCGCTGATGCTGGCCTATCTGGACGGCAAGCCGGAAACGCGCCTGGACGGGGCGTCCGTGGGCGCCGCCCAACTCGGACTGTTTTCGGCGCTGCATGCCGCGATGCTGAACAGCATCGTGCGGCCGCCCGCGATCGGCGAACCCCTGTCCCGCGACCTGCGTGAGCGCCTTATCGCGGATCTGACCGAGACCAGCGGACCGGACTTCCGGCTCTATGTCGGGCATGACGACACCATCGCACCGCTTCTGGGCCTGATGGATACCCATGTGCGCGCGCCGGGTTACGCGCCAGACGAGATACCCGTCGGTTCGGCGCTGGGATTTGCCGTCTACGACACCGATGCGGGCAAGACGGCTATCCGCGTCTTCTTCCAATCCCAGACGCCGGAAGCCTTGCGCGCGGCGCCTGGGCACGCCCGGCCTTCGCTCGGGTTTCCCGCCGTGCCGGCCTGCAAGGCCGCAACGGGCCTCTGCACGCCTGACGAGCTGATATCCGCCTTGAAGACCAGCCGGGCGCAGGACCCGCATGCGCCCACCACAGGAGAAAAGTGACAATGACGAAGATTTCTCTCGGCCTGCTTGGCGCCGGCGAGGTCGCGCAGCTTATCCATCTGCCGGTCCTGCACCAATTGCGGGACCGATATGACGTGACCGCGCTGTACGACCCGTCGCCCTCGGTTCTGTCGCGTGTCGGCGAGGCATGGGCGATACCGCATCGCCACGACACGGTTGACGCCCTTCTTTCCGACGACTCGATCGACGCCGTCATGATCCTGAGTCCGGACCAGTTCCATGGCGAACATGCCCGATCCGCGCTGAAGGCCCGAAAGCATGTTTTCCTCGAAAAGCCCGCCTGCCTGACGAACGCGGATCTGCGGTCCCTGATCGAGGTGGACGAGCAGACCGACCGGGTGGCCATGGTGGGATACATGCGGTGCTACGCCCCCGCCTTCACGCAGGGCCAGGCGCTGCTGACGCACATGGGCGAGACGCGGTATGCCCGTGTTCGAGACCTGATTTGCGAAGGCCCGTGGTTTTTCCGCAACTGGAGCGATGTTGCCGTGCCCACGGATGACATTCCGGCGGACATGGTCGCGTCGGGCCGGGCCAGACGCCTTGCCGACCTGAAATCCGTCTGTGGCGACGACGCGTCGCCCACCATGCTGAAGGCGTATGAGGTTCTCACCGGGCTGGGTGTGCATTCGCTGTCGGCCCTGCGCATGCTGCTGGGCGCGCCGCGGCGCGTCATCGCGGCGCATGTCGCGCAGAGCGGCATGCAGATCAACGCGCTTCTGGACCATGGACATTTCGTGACGAGCTATGAATGCCTGATCGACGATGTCGTCCGCTTCGACGCGACGATCGAGGTGATTTCAGGGCACGAAAAGCTCGATATTCATTACGATACGCCCTATATCCGCAATCTGCCCGGCCGCGCGGTTCTACAGAAAAGCACCGAGACGGAAAATGTCATCCAGAATTTCGGTCCTTTCTACAAGGACCCGTTCCGCGTGGAGCTGGAGCATTTCCATGAGGCCGTCGTCATGGGCGTGCCGCCGCGTACCCCGCTCCGCGAGGCGGTCGCCGATCTCGACCTGTGCCGGCAGATCATCATGGCGGCGCGTCGGACGATGACGCCCCTGCCATAGAGGCGGCACAGGGGCCGACACCGCCGGACAATCTTACCGGTCGCGAAGCGCCGCATCGGATCATGGGGCGCGGCTATGTTTTGAATTGCAATTGCGAGTCGTTTGCAATATATAGCATCGCGAAGAGGGAGACACGGCAGAAGGACAGGCCGATGACCATCACGCTCACCTATGATCCCGCCGCCAGCGAGGCCGCCGCCAAAATCATCGGCGCGGTCCGGCATGCCTTCCATGGATCGCGAGCCTGCCCCCTGTCGGCGCGGAAAATCACCGCCTGGGAGAGCGCGCTGCCGGCGATCGGCGCCGGCTTCCGCGGTGCCCAGGCGGCGATGCTGGAATGGCAGGGCGCGGGGCTGATCGTGGCGCCGCCCGGAACCATCGAAACCACGCGCCATGAGCGCCGGCTGCTCCAGGCGGCGGGCGCCGCGCAGAACGAGGAGGACGGGCTGGTGGATAATTTCCTGTGCAAACTCGCGCCTCACCCGCGCGCGCGCCCGGTACTGACACGGGCGGTGACGACGCTGGCGAACAGCCTGGCCGGGTGCGGACACTGGCTGTCGGCCGCGCCGCTGCCGGCGCCGGCCCTGCGCCTGATGCGCCTGCGTGGCGCCGATCCGGCCCGCCTGGCGGTCGCGTGGCCGGCTTCGGGCGGCACGGGCGTCGGATGGTCCGGAACGGCAAGATGGGAAGAGCCGTCATGACGGCGGCCGGCATCTCCCGCCGCCGTGCCGACCTGCCGGAGCTGGAACGGACCGTTCTCTGGTGCATCCGGGCCTGGGTCATCAGCCTGTCCGATCGTCGCGATTATGCGGAGGGGATCGAAAACGTCTTCCACCAGCTTGGCGTCGGCGCGGCAATCGCGGACCTGCATGGCCTGATGGTGACGACGGGGCGGGGCGCGCGGCGCGTCATCGAGGTGAACTGCGTCTGTTTCCCGTATGTCAGCGCGGACGAACGGCTATTGCTGGATGCCCTCGCCTGCCAGCAACGGGGGCGGCATGAGGACGCCTTCGATATCCTCACCGGCCTGATGACCGACGCAGCCGCCCTGGATGGCTGCGACCATCTCGCGCGGATGGCGCTGACCTTCGCGGCGGCGGGACATGTTTTCGAAGCGCCGCGCGGCGCGCCGTGGTGGCCCGGCGGCGAACAGGGATGGTCGTCATCCATCCCTGCCACGACCCTGCATTGAACCCACACAGGCGGCGTGTCGGGCAGGTGCGCCTGTTCGTCGGCGCGGGTCGCGGCCGGCCTGCACGCTCGCCTCCGGCCTGTGCGGCATGGCACGGTCGTTTCCGCTGCCGCTTGGCTTTCGCGTGCTTCAGGGCGTGGTGTCCGGCCGGATCGGCTTGCGGCTTGCGGACATCCGTGCGCATGACGTCGGGCAATCTGCTCGCCTCCTCATCGTGACAGGGCGAAGTTCAGTCCGGCCATGACCGCGAGCCCCTGATTGGGAATCGATGACAGAGCGTCGGCGTAATAGGCCCGGTTGGCCACGTTGTCGGCCGATGCGAAGATCTGGAGCCGTTTCGTCATCTGGTACGATCCGAACAGATCGAAGATGACGTAGCCCGGCCGCACCTGGGCCATACCGGTTTCCGCGCTGGGCTGGCCGCGCGTTTCCGACCCCGCGCGCGAGCGCACGCCGAGGGTCAGCCTGTCCTGGAGCAGGTGGAACCCGAGCGTGGCCGCCATGACCGATCGGGGGGGCGTCGTGACGAGCTGGTCGTAGCCGGTATAGTCCATCATCGGCAGTTTTGTGGTCGTGTTGGTGTAGGACAGCGAGGCGAAGACCAGCGCGGACTCATATCTGATCTGCCCCTCGAAGCCGCTGGTCCGCGTATTGCCCGGCATGTTCTGGAAGAAATATCCCATGGTCGGGATGTAGGAACCCGGAGCGGGCGCGCCGGTCACGAGCGTCTGGCCGATATAGTTCCTGATCCGCGTATCGAAATAATCGCCGTTGAACTCCACGCTGTCATGGGCGGACAAGACATCGCGGAAATGGAATTTGCTGCCGGCTTCCCATCCATAGGTCCGTTCGGGCTCCAGGGCGGGGTTGGGAATGAATTTCAGGAATCCGAGGCCGGGGTGCGAGCCGGAATAGAGCGTCTCCGTCGTGGCCGGCGGACGGAAGCCGAGACCGTAATTGGCATAGACCTGAAGACCCGGCGTCGGATGGACGGCCAGCGTCACCTTGGGGCTTGCGGCGTCCGCGCCGCGGCCGACATGGAAGCGTCCGGCCGGAACCTGCGTGAAGCCCGAGGCCTCGTTGGTTCCGCCGCCCGAGAGGTGGTAGGTGTCGTAGCGAATGGCGCCCGTCAGATCGACGATCTTCCATCCCAGCGTCGCCTGGGTAAAGGCGCCGCCGACCGCCCGGCCGCCCGAGGGTGTCGCGCCGGTGTATCCGGTCTGGTCCGTCGTCGTGACCTGGTCGTGATAATATTCGCCGCCGTAATCGAGCGCTATGCGGATCGGGCCCGCGAGGAGCCGCGAATTGTTGTCGGCCTCGAACCCCAGCGTGGTCAGTCCGTAGCGCGTCCGATCCGCCGCCGCCATGGTGACGCCCTGAAAGGACGGCGTGTAATTGGTCATGCCGGTGCTGACGACATAGCCCTTCACATGCAGGGCGACGAGCGGATTGCCCTTCGGCGTGTAGCGATATTCGATATTGCCCGTATTGTTCTGCACGGTGTCGGCGGTCGCGATGCCCTCGGAGCCGACGCCGAACTGGTTGTGATAGATCACCGTGCCCAGCCGCAGGCTCTGGTCGGCCCCCGGCGTGATGTCGATCTTGAACAGGCCCGATTGCAGGCGCTGGAAGGTATGGGCGACCCGGTCGCCGTTGCCGTCCTCGTAATCGCCCGAGCTGCGCATGCTGAAGGCCGCGCCGATGCTGATCCAGCGATTGATGCGATCGGCCGCGCCGATCATCCCCGACCCGTCATAATTGTTCGTCCCGCCGAGGGCGCGGGCCGTGACGCCATACCGCTTTCCCGTCTCGACGATATCGCCGACATCCAGCGTATGCAGGTTCATCACGCCGCCGGTCGCTCCCGCGCCATCGCCGGTCGAGACGGTGCCGCGCCGAACGTCCAGACCGGCGAGGAGCGCCGGATCGACATACACGCTGCCGTTGGCGCCATGTCCGCTTTCCTGAAAATTCTGCCGCGCGCCATCGATCATCACATTGACCCGGCCGAAATCCTGCATCCCCCGGATGCTCACCGACAGGGCGGGCGTTCCGTCGTTCTGAAAGAACACGCCCGGGACGCCGGTCAGGATCGCGTAGGGCTCGTTGGGCTGGACCCGGAGCATGTCCTGGCGCGAGACCGATGCCGATGCCTGGGGCACGGTGGCAGGCCGGATATTTCCGCCGACCCTTACGGTCGGCAGCGCGATCGCGGGCGGGTTCGACCGGATGCTGGCGGTGGAATGTCCGGTGCCTGCCGGGGCGGTCGTCCCGTCCCGCGCGGATGCGGCGCGGACGGCCGCGGCCGGCGCCAGAAGCGCCGTCGCGCAGGAAAGGCAGAGGATTCGACGCAGAGTAACCATCACACATTTGATCTCCGGCTGATCGTGTCGACGGTTAGTGCGAAAGATTCTTATTTGCAATAGGAATCATTCTCATCTAATGATGTCCGGACGAGGGCGCTCGGATGAAGGCGCCAAATCCTTGGGAGAATCGTCGCGTGCCGTCCCTGACCAGAATGACCCGGCGCACCCTCGTCCTGTGCGCCTCGGCGGTCATGACGCCGCCTGCCCGCGGCGCCGACGAACGGAGTGTGACCGACTGTCGTGGGCGTCGCGTCAGAGTGGGGTTCGCGCGGCGCATCGCCTGCGCCGGCGGCACCATTACCGAGACGCTCTACGCCCTGGGCGCGCAGGGGCGCGTCGTGGCGGTCGACGTCACCAGCACCTGGCCCCCGGAGGCGCTGCGCGACAGGAAATCGCTGGGCTACATGCGAACGCTCTCGGCGGAGGGCATCCTGTCCCTGCGCCCCGATCTCGTCCTTGCCATGAACGATGCCGGGCCGCCGGCCGCGCTCGATCAGCTCATGGCGGCGGCGGTGCCCATCGTCTTCGTCGATGCCACGCCGTCGCCGGATGCCATTCTCGCGCGGACGCGCTTTCTTGCCGATGTGGTCGATCTTCCGGCCGCGGGCGCGCGCCTGGGCGAGTCGATCGAACGGGGTTTCGCCACGCTGCGGCAATGGCGACTGGACCATGCCGGCGGCGCCCGCAAGGTGCTGTTCGTCATGCGCATGCAGAATGGCCGCCCCCTCGCCGCGGGAAGCGGTACGGCCGCGGCGTCCATCATCGGGCTTGCCGGGCACGCCAACGCGGCCTCTGGCATGCAGGGCTACAAGATCCTGAACGACGAAGCGGTGGTCGCGCTCGCGCCGGACGTCATCCTGCTCATGGACCAGGACGCGGCGGCGATCCGGCCGGCCCTTCTCGCCAGCCCGGCCTTCGCCCTGACGCCGGCGGGCAGGCGCAGGGCGATCGTGTCCATGGAGGGCGAGCGCATGCTGGGTTTCGGCCCGCGCACGCCCGGCGCGGCGCTCGATCTCGCGCGGATGATCGACATGGCCGGCAAGACGATATGACCGGGCAGGATCGTGCCGTGCGGCTGCCGCCGCCGATCTTCCTCTGCGGCCTGGCCCTGGCGCTGTGCCTGTCACTGCTGGCGTCGCTCGATATCGGCGCGACGGGCGTTGGGCTCCGCGCCGCGTGGGCCGGCTCCGGCGACGGCATGGCATGGACGGTCCTGTCGCGCATCCGCGCGCCCCGCGTCGCGATGGCCGCCCTGACCGGCGCGGCGCTTGGCGTGGCGGGCACGATCATGCAGGGGCTGTTTCGCAATCCGTTGGCGGACCCGAGTCTGATCGGCGTTTCACCGGGGTCCGCCCTCGCGACGGCGCTCGTCATCGTGGCGGGAGGCGCCGCCGGACTGCCGGGTGGCCTGGGCCTGTGGAGCGTGCCGTTCGCCGGCATGGCCGGCGGCTTCGCGACGACCGCGCTGCTGTATGTCTTCGCAACCCGCAACGGCGTCACGTCGATCGGGACCATTCTTCTCGCGGGGGTCGCCTTCGGGGCCTTCAGCGGCGCGCTGACGGGCATCCTGATTTTCCGGGCCAACGACCAGGCCCTGCGCGACCTGACATTCTGGACCATGGGAAGCCTGGCGGGGACGAGCTGGCGGAACGTCATGCTCGTCACGCCGTTTCTTGCGTTCGGCCTGCTCGCGACGCTCGGCCTCGTGCGGCCGCTGAACGCGCTGCTTCTCGGCGAGGAGGACGCGCGGCTGATGGGCTATCCGGTGGAGCGGACCAAGCGTCTGGCCATGCTCGCCGTCGCGGCCATGGTCGGGGCGACGGTCTCGATCGTGGGCGCCATCGGTTTCGTCGGGGTCGTGGTGCCGCATCTCGTGCGGCTGGCGACCGGGCCGGATCACCGGCTGGTGCTGCCGGCAAGCGCGTTGCTGGGGGCGACGCTCCTGACGCTGTCCGACAGCCTGGCGCGCGTGATCGCGGCACCTGCCGAGGTGCCGGTCGGGATCGTGACGGCGGTGCTCGGCGCCCCGGCCTTCGTCTGGCTGCTGACCCGCACGCATGATCCGGACATGCCGTCATGAGCCTGCGTCTGAGACGGGCCGGGTTTCATGTTGCGGCGAGATCCATCGTGGCGGCGCTCGACCTTGAGACGCGGCCGGGCGAGGTTCTGGCCATCGTCGGGCCGAATGGCGCGGGCAAGAGCACGGCCCTGCGCCTGCTGGCCGGCATCGTGGGGGCGACCACGGGCGTCGTGACATCCGACGGCCGGCCGATCGCGGATGTTCCCCGGCACATCCTCGCCCGCCGGCGGGCGCTTCTGCCGCAGGACGGCAGCCTTCGGGCGCGCTTTACCGTGCGGGAACTCGCGACGATGGGGCTTGCCGTCGCCGGAGCCGGCCTCACCGCGCCCCGACAGGCGCGGATCGTCGACGCCGCGCTCGCCCGGACCGGTCTTTCGGCATTCGCGCGGCGGGACGTCATGACCCTGTCGGGTGGCGAACGGCAACGGGCGCATCTGGCGCGCGTGCTGGCGCAACTGGAGGCGGGCGCCGTCAGGGACGGCCCCGGCATTCTCCTGCTCGACGAGCCGATCGCGGCGCAGGATCTCGCGCGCCAGAAACTGGTGCTCGATCTCGCTTGCGATCATGCGCGCATGGGTGGCAGCGTCGTCGTCGTGCTTCATGACCTGAACTGGGCTGCGGCGCGGGCGGACCGGATCGTCGTGATGAAGCGGGGGCAGATCCACGCGCAGGGGCCGCCGGACCAGCTTTTGAACGCGGCCCTTCTGGCGGACGTTTTCGGTGTCCGGACCGTGCCTGCGCCGCCTCATGCACCCACCGGGCGGCCCTACATTCTGCCGCACGATCTGCTTGATTAGCCTACCCCCTATACGGAGAGACATGCATGTATATCGCCATGAACCGCTTTCGCGTACGTCCCGACTGCGAGGAAGCCTTCCGGAGGCGCTGGCTGGACCGCGACGTCCTGCTGAAAACCGTACCGGGATTCGTCAGTTTCCAGTTTCTCAAGGGAGCGGCCGCCGAGGACCATGTGCTCTACGCCTCGCACACGGTCTGGGCGTCCTACGAGGCGTTTATCGGCTGGACGCGCTCCGAGCAGTTTCGCGCGGCCCACGCCAATGCGGGGGAAGGCCAGCCCCTGACGGTCGGGCCGCCCGTTTTTGAAGGATTCGACGTACTCCAGAACGTCGAGGGGTAGAAGCGCCCCCGTCTGCGCGCGGCCAGCGCCCATGGCGGCGAGGAAAGATCAGTCTCCGCCGCCGGATATGTAGAACGCGACGGGGACCGTCAGGGTAATCGGATCCCCCGCGACGCTGTCGGGAGGGATCGGCAGGGGCTGGGCGCGGCTGGGGAGCGCGACCGCCTCCTGGTCCAGCAACGGATGACCGGAACGGCTGGCCAGCGTCACCGAGAGCACGCGGCCCTTGCGGTCCATGGCGAAGGTCACGGTCGGCGTGCCTTCCTGATGCTCGGCCATGGCATCGGCCGGATAGCGCTTGAACGTCTCCAACTGCGCCAGCAACGCGCCCTGCCAGGCGACGGGAGCCGCACGACCTGGCCGCTGGCGATCAAAGCCTGCATCCGGCCAAGGCCGCGTGAGACCAGACGCATCACCAGTGACGTCAGGTCGGCCAGCTGTGCGCGGCAGGACGCCGACTGCCGCGCGATGTGGTTGTAGATCACCACCGCCGGGATGGCCGCGACCAGCCCGAGCGCGGTCGCGAGCAGCGCCTCGGCGATGCCGGGCGCCACCACCGCGAGGCTGGTGGCCCTGCTGGCGGCGATACCGGTGAACGACGTCATGATGCCCCAGACGGTGCCGAACAGGCCGATGAAGGGCGACGTCGCGCCGATGGTGGCCAGCAACCCGGTGCCGCGCATCAGCCGGCGCCCCTCGGCCGCTTCCAGCCGTTCGAGATGGAGCACGATGCGCTCCTGAGTCCGTCGCGGTCGTCGGGAATATCCTGCGACTGCCTGCGCTCGGCCTCGGCCGCCATGACGAGGCGGTGGGCGATCCCGCCATGGTCGCGTGTCCATTCCTCGCCGAGAGTCAGTGTATTGGCCGCGCCCAGCGCGCGCTCGGCGCGGCTGAGGGCCAGGCGGAGCCGCACGAGTTCCACGCTCTTGGCGATCAGGATCGTCCAGGTCAGCAGCGATGCCACCGCCAGCAGGATCATGACGCCGCGCACGACGGCGCCGAGGAACATCTGCCATGGAGAAAACGAAATCGGGGTCATGAGCGACTGAAGTGGTCCCCGGAAATGGGACCAGGAGTTAACCCATCTTATTCACGGGGTTGGTCGGGGCTGGGTGGCGGGTATCGCCTAAGCTTTTGATTGGGTTTACGAATTGGGTGTCAAAGCCATCCGTTTCTCCGATCGCGCCGAGCCACACCCGCCATGTCCGACGATACGAGCCAACCGTTCCTGTTTCCAGCCATCCGACGCAAGAAAATCATGGCTGATTTTGATGGTGGCCGGATCACCTCGGATGGTGGTGTCCTGCTGCTGGCTGCCGCCGAGCGGCGGATCGGCCTGGCTGATCGCCTCGCCCGGCTCATCGCCGATCC
>NZ_JABEQJ010000034.1 GCF_014174255.1 Gluconacetobacter sacchari | reverse complement strand
TTTGTCTGGAAAACGGAAAAGCACCCGCGACGCCCAGCGACACACATCAGATCACGAGCATTCCCACCCGCGACACAGGCTCGGAAGGCCCGTGTGAGATTTCCGGGCTAGCTGTATCCTATGGCCAATCAGTGTTGATAGAAGGAGAAAATGGCGCTGGAAAAACGACATTAGCTAATATAATTTCCGGGCACTTCTCTACGTTTGGCGGAAAAATAAGAAGACCAAAAAAATAAGTTCATGTATACTTCCAATTTATTTACCGCCGATTAGAGTTTCGCAACTGGGATTGAGCGTGTCCATCGTCGAGGAACTCGGGTTGGCGCGGGCAGAGATCATGGACGTGCTCCCATATAATTTGTCGGTCGGCCAGCAGAAGAAAGTTGCCATAGCCTTGGCTCTTTCAAGGGAGGCAGATTTATACGTATTTGATGAACCTCTCGCAAATTTGGATGATTATTCCGGGGAGACCGTAATGAATGCGATTTTTCGAATTTCTCGGGGAAAGACACTTTTGGTGATTATGCACGGAGCAATTATGCAGCGGTCTAGATTCGATTTCGTGTATAATTTGACGGTCGATGGTTTAATTTCTCAGTAGACATACAAGATATAAATTTCATCTGCCGAAGTATTTATGAAATATTCTACATGTCTATATCGAATATAGCGGAATTTTTAATCTTGGAGCATGCTAAATCGATGGTATGGAGACTTGCAAGTATCGAGGCGTGCCGCTCATAATCTGTGACGAGCCTTCCGAATCGTATGACCCACGCGAAAGATCGTTTGAGGTGGATCCGTCCATTCGAGCATCTGGCGTGAGACGCGTGCGTGTTCAGGCGGCGTGGGTATGCTGGTGCTGTCGTGAAGTTTTCCAGTTCCAGGGCCGGTCGTATCGATCGGAGGAAGACATTTCTTACCCTTGATCTTCTTGCCAGCGTCGAAACCCGCCGGGTGCGAGATCCTTTTTTGTGCTTTTGACACTCTGCCTGTCGATGATCGCCACTATCGGACTGGCCTCGCGCCTCGCTTGGACCCGACAACAGACATAGAGCGCATGATGCAAACGGTTGAGTGTCGGAACAGCCTTCGAGAAATGCGGAACGCTTCATTGTCTGTTCCGGCGGCCTGCCCATATCTATCTGCCTGTCGGCATGCGCGCAAGCCGGCGCGCGGTACCAATCTCGACGATGAAAGGCAGGCCACAATGGGCACTTCACATCATGATGCGGCCAGATCCGGCACCTTCAGCATCGGCGGCGCGCTCAGCGTCAACCGCCTCGGCTTCGGGGCGATGCGCATTACCGGCAAAGGCGTCTGGGGCCCACCTGCCGATCATGACGAAGCCATCCGTACGCTGCGGCGCCTCCCCGAGCTCGGCGTCAACTTCATCGATACGTCCGATGCCTACGGGCCGGACGTGTCGGAATGGCTGATCCGCGAGGCGCTGCATCCCTACCCCCAGGGCTTCGTGATCGCGACCAAGGGCGGCCTGACCCGATCGGGGCCCGACATCTGGCGCCCGGTCGGGCGACCCGAATACCTGCTCCAGCAGGTGCATAAAAGCCTGCGCAATCTCGGCGTCGAACAGATCGACCTCTGGCAGTTGCACCGTATCGACCCCAAGGTCCCGGCCGACGAACAGTTTGATGCGATCAGGTCGATGATCGACCAGAAACTCATTCGCCACGCGGGGCTAAGCCAGGTTTCCATTGCGGAGATCGCGGTGGCATCGCAATTCTTCGACGTCGCGACGGTGCAGAACCGCTATAATCTGGTCGATCGCACCAGTGAGGACGTGCTCGACCATTGCGCCGCGCAAGGCATCGGGTTCATCCCCTGGTTCCCCCTCGCCGCCGGCGACCTCGCGAAGCCCGGCTCGATACTGGACACGATGTCCGGAAAATACGGTGCCCACCCGGGTCAGATCGCACTGGCCTGGATCCTGAAGCGCAGCCCGGTCATGCTCCCGATCCCGGGAACGTCCAAGGTCGCGCATCTCGAGCAGAACGTCGCCGCCGTCGACATCCCGCTGTCCGATGACGACGCCGCGGCACTCGATGAAGAAGGCCGCAAGGCGTTTCACGCGGCCTCCTGAAGGCCGCGCAAGGCAGCTTACCAGGGCAGGCCCTCGGCGGTCCATGGTCGCCGCCCGAGCGGCTCGCGCGCTACGGCATCTCACGAACAATAATGTGCAGAACAAGGAGTATCGTCATCCCGCATCCAGGTCCTCTCTCGGTCCCGCCCATATCGCTGCCCCGCGCGGCATGCTCCATCGAAATCTCGCGCCCAGGGTCGCAACGGCAATCAAGACGGCTCCGATATACTGGATGGCTGTCAAACGATGACCATAGACCAGATTGTCACAAAGAATCGCCACGAGCGGATATATGAACGTCAGGGAGCTTATCGTTGCCGTGCTCAGATGCGGGTACGAATTGAACATCAAGGCATAACATAGACCTGTAAGGATCACACCGGCACCGATGATCCATCCCCACGCTGGCCAGCCTGGCAGATGACTATAGCCGGCGAACGGTGCCAGAAGAATGGCACCAGTTGCAAGCTGCCAGAATGTTGTGATTTCGGCCCGCTGGCTACGGATTCCCTTCGTAATGATGGTGATGAGCGCATAAGCAGCGGCGGCGAGCAGTGCGAGCAGCACTCCCATTAGTGCGTGCTTTTCACCCGTTGTTCCTTTGGAGAACAAGCCACTGGAAAGTGCCACGCCAATAAAAGCCGCGGCAATCCATGCAATCTGCAAGCGCGTCACTTTTTCTTTAAGAAACAGGACACCACATATGATAACAAAGAAAGGTTGAATATGGTAAACTATCGTTGCCGTCGCGATCGATGTCAGTCCATAGGAGGTAAAGAACAAAACCCAGGAGCACACGATAAGTGCGCCACACGCCACGGCCGCGATGATATCGCGCCTATGAAAGTAGGAAAATAATCCACGAACGAGACACCAGATACCGAGGGACATGGCACCGAATATACAACGCCAGAATACGAAATTTATCGGATCAAGGGTGCTTTGCACGACAAAGACGCCGATAGTTCCGGAAAGCGCCATTGCGATGGCAAGTTGCAAGGATGGGGATTGCATGACCCTCTCTTTTTTTTGACGAATCAGCCGTTACGGCTATCGTCCGCACGAACGATTACTGGAGGTTGTGGAATGTCAAGGCTCAGCGGAAATTCAAGGTGAGGATTGAATGAATCGTAATGGTATGAAATATGACCTTCGGTCGCTGGTTTGCGTGTAAAAAAAATTATTACATCACGTGTAGCTCTCTGGTTAGGATCAGTCGCATGCACTGGCGAAAGGCTGTGCTTTCTTTCGTGATCGATTATTAGGACTGTATCCAGAAATTTCTTATGCTGAAATTCACCTGTTCTGAGAAGGCGGTTTGTTTCATTCCATCGTTTCGAATTCTCTTCTCTCATGTCATGTATAAATGTTTTGGCACTGTCATTCATCATGTTATGACTTCCCAATAGAGAGGTCATAGTGTGGTCGACGCCGTCGCTATGGACCCCTTCCAGAGCTGGTTCGCCCAGCAGATCGGGCGTCGTGATCGTTCGCGTAGGAAATACAGTTGATACCCACTTTGCGGAAGACATATCCAAGTTGGCTCGGGGTGACACATTCACATCGCGAATAATGAAATATTTAAAAAATAAGAGCGCGTGGAATGCCTTGTTTAGTTGAAGATTGTCCCCAATGCCACGAAAGCTTCGTAATTTTCCAGAATCGTGACGTACAAAATCTTCTGCAATCGAAAGAACGAACGGCTGAAATTCAAGCCGACTTATTTTGTTCCGTTCTGAGTCGAGGCAGAAGCGCCCCCCATTTGTTTCTCGAAACGGAAGTGTAGGGTCTGGAGCCAGATGCTCGCCCACCGTCTTCAAAGTATAAAAATCTTCGTCTCTGGCACCTAGTTCCTCAAGAATGCGGATCATGTCATTACCGTCAACGGCAACAAAGCGATTCTTCACATATGCTTCATGTATTTCCCATAGCAAGCCATTTAATCGCTTTTTCCGCATGGATACGAATCTTCTCTATCAAAACAAAAGAAATGAATTGCGACCGTTCGCGGTGTGGCAACCCGTTTTGCAAGTGGGTACCGTACATTACGCCGAACCTGTTTCACATTGCTGCTTTTTATCGTCTGATATTCATCAGGAACCTGCGACATTTCCCACGCTTGATTTTCAATTATATGTCATCTTTAAAGATTGGAAGAACGATAAATTGACGTGCTCTGCATCACGAATCATGATGCCAAAATGGCACGCACACTCGATCTTCTGCTGATTCGCACCTTCGTCACCGTAGCCGACTGCTCCAGCATGACAAACGCAGGGAATAAGCTGCATTTGACGCAGGCAGCGGTCAGTCAACATGTCAGGCGATTGGAGGATCAGTTAGGATGGCCGCTGTTTGAGCGTGCGCGTGCAGGTCTGCGACTGACGCGGTCGGGAGAGCGCCTGCTCCGCAAAGCCCGGCACCTGCTCGCGCTTAACGACGAAATTCTGGACGATTTCGGCGAACAGGCGCTCAAGGGGCCGTTACGTCTCGGCGTGCCCCCCGACCTGATCGGCACCATGATTGCCCCCATTCTGAAGGCGTTTTCGGAGACCTGGCCCCAGGTCGAGTTATTCCTCGTTTCCTCCGCGTCTCCGGATCTGAAGGAGTTCCTCAGGAAGGGAGAATTGGATCTCGCCATTCTCGAGGAACCGGCGGGGCAGGAGACAGGTGAATGCCTGGCCGTGGATAGGCTGGTCTGGGTGGGTGCCCGAGGCGGCCAGGCCTTCAGCCGCTGCCCGCTGCCAATTTCCATGGTGCCGGCGACATGCGCCTTTCGTCCTATCCTGCTGGACGCCCTGCATGAAAGCGGTACGCCTTGGCGAAGCGCCTTCGAAACCGGCAGTATCGAGGCGGCGATGACGACGGTCCGCGCGGATCTGGCCGTCATGCCATGGCTGTCGTCCATTGTCCCGGAAGATCTCGTGGTCCTGACCGATGCCAGCTTGCCCGATTTGTGCTCCTTTGCGATCACGCTTCATTTCGCGGCACAAACCATGTCGCCCGCGGCAACCGAGCTCGCTTGTGCCATGCGGATGGCAGGACGATGAGCGCGCCAGGCCGCCTCTCAGCGCTCCGTGGTCGCGGCCGGGGCGGCCTGTGCGGGCGCCCCCATGGTCATGCCACGGCAGGCGGCGCGCTGCCGCGCCATGGTTGGCGACAAAGTCTTGCCCTGCCGCTCCCGGCTTTCAAGGTCGGCACAGAGCGCCATCTGCCGGTCCATCGGCATGCCGGCCATCGGGTCCGGCGTGTGCGTCGCGGGCGACATGGTCCTGTGGTCCATTTCCATGCCAGGCATCGCCCGTATCGGCGCGGCATGGGCGGCCCCGGCCAGGAAGGCGGCCGTCAGGATGCAAAAGACGTTACGCATGCAGAAATCCTTTCCGTCGATGTAAAAAATCAGAACCAGCTTCGAATCCCGAAGGTAAATCGCAGCGTGCCGGTCTCGCCCCCCTGGTCGCGGACGATCCGCCGCGCCTGGGTCAGGTGCCCCGCATAGGTCACGGCCACGTAGGGCGCGAATTTCCGCCAGATTTCGTAGCGCAGGCGCAGTCCGGCATCGACATCCGACAAACCGGCGCCCACCTGCCGTCCGGCGTCTGCCTTGGTGTAGAGGTTGAATTCGGCCTGCGGCTGAAGGATCAGCCGGTTGGTCAGCAGAAAATCATAGGACCCTTCGACCCGGCCGGCGAAACGCCCCCGGTCGCTGACATAGGCCGTGGCCTGGACCTCGAATTCATAAAGCGCCAGCCCCTGGATGCCGAAGGCGCCCCAGGTGCGGGTCGGCCCATCATCCAGGTCGGCCCGCACACCGCCCTGAAGGTTGAAATAGGTCGAAACCGCGCGGCTGTAGAGCACTTCATGGTCGCCGTCGCCCAGCCTGCCATTTTCGACCGTACCTTCGGATTTCAGCCAGATCCGATTGTAATCCGTGCCGTACCACGCCTCGCCGTCCCAGCGGAAGGCCGGGCCGGCGGCGGAATACCGGGCCTCGAATTCGTCGAGAATGCCATGGAAATAGCGGCCCAGGTCCATGACGGGCTGGAGAGTGCCCAGATAGGCAACCGGCGTCGCCGACGGCGCGTCGGCGGCGACATAGCGCCCGCCCGCCCATGCCGGGCGGGCGGGCAGCAGCGGCAGAAGCGCCGCGAAGACCAGCACGCCCCTCATGCCACGATCACCGTGCGGAACATGCCCAGATCCATGTGATAGAGCAGATGGCAGTGATAGGCCCACATGCCCGGCACATCGGCGGTCACCAGGTAGCTCAGGCGCGACCCGGGCTGGGAGATGATCGTGTGCTTGTAAGGCCGATAGTCCCCCTGGCCGTTTTCCAGCTCGCTCCATAATCCATGCAGATGGATCGGATGCTCCATCATCGTGTCGTTGATCAGCGTAAAGCGCACCCGCTCGCCCAGCGTCAGCCGGATCGGCCCCGATTCCGAGAATTTCCGGCCGTTGAAGCCCCAGATATAGCGCTCCATGTTCCCTGTCAGATGCAGGATGATCTCCCGCGTCGGCGGGCGCGGGTCGGCGCCCGGCCGGGTGGCCCGCAACTGCCGGTAGGTCAGGACCCGCCGGCCGTTCTGCTCCAGCCCGTCCCCGGGGCTGCCCAGGCGGTCCACCGGCATCATGGCGACGTTCTGGTTCTCGACACTGATCGGCGGCGGCCCGGGGTCGTCCACCTCCATCGCCGGCATGGCCATGCCGCCCATATGGGCCATATCCATGCCGGCCATGTCCGCCATGCGCTCGCCGGGCTTCATGTCGCCCATGCCCATGTCGATCATCGTGCGCACGGGTCGCGGGTCCATCGGCGGTACCGCTCCGGCCATGCCCTCCCGTGGCGCCAGCGTGCCGCGGGCAAAGCCGGTGCGATCCTCGCTCTGGGCGAAGATCGTATAGGCCCGATCGTCCTTCGGCTGCACGATCACGTCATAGGTCTCGGCCACGCCGATACGAAATTCGTCGACCGGAACGGGCTCGACGTCATTGCCGTCGGCCTGCACCACCAGCATCTCCAGGCCGGGAATGCGGATATCGAAGAACGTCATGGACGATGCGTTCACGAAGCGCAGCCGCACACGCTCGCCGGGTCGGAACAGGCCGCTCCAGTTCATGTCCGGCGCATGGCCGTTCAGCAGATAGGTGTAGATGATCCCGCTGACATCGGCGATATCCGTCGCGGCCATCCGCATCCGCGACCAGGCCAGCCTGTCCTTCAGCGCGGCGAGGGCGCTCCCGGCCCGCCGTGCGTCCGCCGGAAAGGACGCGGCGGTACGCTGGCGAAAAACATAATAGTCGTCCTGCATCTTCAGGTTGCTGACGATGTCCGACGGCGCCACGTCGGTCCATTCCGACAGCAGGATCACATAGTCCCGGTCGCAGGGGGCGGGCACCGGGTCGCGCGGGTCGATCACCACCGCGCCGTACAGCCCCTGTGCCTCCTGCATGCCGGAATGGCTGTGATACCAGTACGTGCCGCTCTGATGGACGCGAAAGCGATAGGTAAAGGTTTCGCCGGGCCGGATGCCGGTAAAGCTCAGGCCCGGCACCCCATCCATGCCCGATGGCACGCGAATGCCGTGCCAGTGGATGGACGTGTCCTCGTGCGTCAGCCCGTTGGTCACGTTGATCGCGACGGTGTCGCCCTGCCGCCAGCGCAGGATGGGCCCGGGAACGGTGCCCCCGACACAGGGCGCGTTCAGGGATTTATGATCGATATCGATACACGAACGGCCGACATTCAGGTTCCAGGTCGCCGATGCGACGGGCGGTAGCATGCCCGAAGGCATGGCCAACGCCCGCGACGGGCGCGGCAGGGCGGCCAGAATGCCGCCTGCTCCCACCCCCGTGACGAAACGACGACGCGTCAGGCCGCCCGGCATGCGGGACGGTATGGACATGGCAAGGATCCGCTAAAAATGGACTGTCAGAAGGCGATACGCCCGTCAGGCGTTCAGACAGCGCGGATTTTCGGTGGCCGGAACGACGGCATCCCGTCGGTGCTGGGGGGAACTGCCAGATCGTACGCCACGAAGGCCAGCCTTCTCATTTCCGGCGGCAGTCCCGGCAGCAGGGTCGCCTCCGGTGGCGAAAGGTCGGCACAGGCCACATGGACATGGCAGCATTTTTCATCATGGTGCATGTCGGCGCAATGATGCGTCACCATGGCGGCTCCATGGTGACGCATCATCGGGGCCCTGTCCGCATGCGCGGGCACGAGGCCGACCAGCACCCACACCTGCATCAGCAGGCAGACCAGAAACCCCGCCGAAATCCGGGCATGTGTCCTGGTCATTCAGGGCTCCTGCGCGCCGACGCGAAAATGCGGTTCCATATCCCCCCTATACCCGCTGGGGGCATGCACAGGAACCCCTTTCAGGCATCCTTGCCGAACAAGGCGGTCAGGCTCGCCGCGCCCAGGGAATGGCTGTGCAGGAAGAAGCCGACCATCGCGCCCGAGGCATCGCTGGGCACGCTCAGCGTCTCGGTATCCAGCGCGTGGACGGTGAAGATATAGCGGTGCGCCGGGCCGGCCGGCGGCGCCGCGCCGCCATAGGCGTTGCCGCCGTAATCGGTGCGGGTCATGAACGCGCCCTCGGGCAGGTCGGCATCGCCCGACCCGGCGCCGGCGGCCAGGCTGGAGACGCTGGCGGGAATGTTCACCACCACCCAATGCCACCAGCCCGACCCGGTCGGGGCATCGGGGTCGTACATCGTGATGGCGAAGCCGCGCGTGCCCTCGGGCGCGCCGCTCCACGCCAGCGGCGGCGAGATATTGCCGCCGCGATAGCCCATGCCGTCGAAGACCTGGGCGTCCGGCAGGCGCTCGCCGTCCTTGAAGGCGCGGCTGGTCAGGGTGAAAGTCATGTCGGTCTCCTTGGGCTTACCAGTTCTTGCTGACCAGCCAGAATTCCTCCGAGGTCAGGGTCACGACGGCGCCCCCGGCCGGCGATTCCGCGGCCGCCTCGGCCAGCGCCGCGATGCGCTGGACCATCAGCGTCTTGCGCACATGGGCTTCGGACGTCTCGTCGCTGCCCTCCAGGACGGTCAGCGCCGATTGGCAGGCACGGGCGACGCGGGCGGCGTCGAGCGCGGCATAGGACATGGATCGAACTCCGGTTTGAAAGGCCACTATTCTGACGGCCGCCGTCCCCGCTGTCCAACCGTCGCATCGTGCTGGCCACGCGGCGCCGGATTCCGTAAATGGGGCATCCGATGAGTGATCAAGTCTCCGATTTCGATTTCGACCTGCCCCCGGCACTGGTGGCCGAGCATCCGGCACGCCCGCGCGATGCCGCGCGGCTGCTGGACATCATGCCGACGGGTCCGTTCCACGACCGCGTGGTGCGCGACCTGCCGTCGCTGCTGCGTCCGGGCGACCTGCTGGTGGCCAACGACACCGCCGTCATCCCCGCCCAGCTCGACGCCAGGCGTGGCGAGGCGCGGATCGGCATCACGCTGGACCGGATCCTGCCCGACGGCACCTGGCACGCGCTGGCCCGCAACGCCCGTCGGCTGCGCCCCGGCGACGTGCTGACCTTTCCCGGCACGCCCAACACCGCCGCCATCCTGTCGCGCGACGACGAGGGTGGCGTGATCCTGCGCTTCGATACCGAAGGCGCGGCGTTCGACGCCTTTCTCCAGACGGCGGGCGTGCTCGCACTCCCCCCCTACATCGCCCGTCCCCAGGGGCCCACCGAACAGGACCGCCAGGACTATGCCACCCTTTTCGCCGCCCATCGCGGCGCAGTCGCCGCACCGACGGCAGGCCTCCATTTCACCCCCCAGCTTCTCGCAGCACTAGAGGCTGCCGGGGTGGCGTGCTGCACGCTGACCCTGCATGTCGGGGCGGGCACCTTCCTGCCCGTGCGCGGCAACAGCATCGCCACCCACCGCATGCACGCCGAACGCGGCACGATCACCGAGGAAACGGCCGAAAAGCTCAACCGCACCCGCCGCGCCGGCGGTCGGATCGTGGCTGTCGGCACCACCTCGCTGCGCCTGCTGGAAAGCGCCGCCGACCATGACGGCACGATCCGCCCCTTCGCCGGCGACACCGCGATCTTCATCCGCCCCGGCTACCGCTTCCGCGCGGTAGACCTGCTGATGACCAACTTCCACCTCCCGCGCTCGACCCTGTTCATGCTGGTCTGCGCCTTTGCGGGATATGACAGGATGCGCGACGCCTACGCCCACGCCATCGGCGCGGGATACCGTTTCTACTCCTATGGCGATGCCTGCCTGCTGCACCGCGCGCCGACGGGACCGGAGGCATGAGCACAGCATTCCGCTGGGTCGAACAGGCCCGCTCCGGCCGTGCGCGGGCAGGCCATCTGCACACGGCCCACGGCATCGTGCCGACGCCGACCTTCATGCCTGTGGGCACGGTCGGCACCGTCAAGGCGATGACGATGGATGCTGTGCGCTCGACCGGCGCCGGTATCGTTCTGGGCAACACCTATCACCTGATGCTGCGGCCGGGTGCGGAGCGCGTCCGCGCGCTTGGCGGCCTGCATCGCTTCATGGACTGGCCGGGTCCGATCCTGACCGATTCGGGCGGCTTCCAGGTCATGTCGCTGGGCCCGCTACGCAAGCTGGACCAGGACGGGGTGACATTCAACTCGCACATCGATGGTTCCAGGCACCGGCTGACGCCCGAACGTTCGACCGACATCCAGCACGCGCTGGACGCCACCATCACCATGTGTTTCGACGAATGCCCGGCCCTGCCGGCCGCGCCGGAAGTGATCGCGCAATCGATGCGGATGTCGATGCGCTGGGCCGCGCGCTGCCGCGAGGCCTTCGTGCCCCGCCAGGGCTATGCCCAATACGGCATCATCCAGGGCGGTACCGAGCCCGAATTGCGGGCCGAAAGCGTACGCTCCCTGACGGGGATCGGCTTCGAGGGCTATGCCATCGGCGGCCTGGCGGTGGGCGAGGGGCAGGACCTGATGTTCTCGACCCTGGACGTCACCACGCCACTGATCCCATGGGAAAGCCCGCGCTATCTGATGGGTGTCGGCACGCCGGACGACCTGCTGGGCAGTGTCGAACGCGGGGTGGACATGTTCGACTGCGTCATGCCCACCCGGGCTGGCCGTACGGCGCGCGCCTATACCGAGCGGGGCACGCTGAACCTGCGCAACGCGCGGCACGCGGTGGACGCGCGCCCGATCTCGCCGCATTGCGATTGCCTGGCCTGCACCCGGCACAGCCGCGCCTACCTGCATCATCTGTTCCGCGCCAACGAGATCCTGGGTCCGATGCTGCTCACGTGGCACAATCTGGCCTATTATCAACGCCTGATGCGCGGCATCCGGACCGCGATCGTGGAAGGAACGCTGGAGGGCCATGCGGCCCGGCTACGCACCGAATGGTCGAGGGAGGACTGGACTCCGGACGAAATGCCTCCGCCCGACATCCCGCCGGTTCCCTGATGGAAAACGGTCTGCCGTCCGACCGTGCCATCGGGCTGCGCGATGCCATTCGCGACAAGGCGCTGGCGCTGGGGTTCGACGCGGTGGGCTTCTGCGCCGCCACGCTGGGCGACGATGCCCGGCGGCGCCTGGCGGACTTCCTGGCGGCCGGTCATCACGGCGCAATGGACTGGCTGGCCGACCGGGTGGAGCAGCGCGGCGATCCGCGCGCCCTATGGCCCGAGGCACGGAGCGTGATCGCGCTGGGCCTGTCCTACGCCCCGCCTGGCGACGCGTTGGCGACGACGCGATTGGCGGAGCGGGGCAATATCTCGGTCTATGCCCGTCATCGCGACTATCACGATGTGGTCAAGGGCATGCTCAAGCATCTGGCCCAGTTCGTGGTGGCGCAAGGTCAGCGTGCGGGGGCCTACCCGGGCGTCAAGGTCTTCGTCGACACCGCGCCGGTGATGGAAAAGCCGCTGGCCGAACAGGCGGGGCTGGGCTGGCAGGGCAAACATACCAACCTGGTCTCGCGCCAGCATGGCAGTTGGCTGTTTCTGGGCGAGATCTACACCACTTTGGTTCTTCCGGCATCCGACGCCTCTGGCGGGCGCTGCGGGTCGTGCCGCCGCTGCCTGGATTCCTGCCCGACCGACGCCTTTCCCGCACCATATCAACTGGATGCGCGGCGCTGCATTTCATACCTGACGATTGAGAATCCGGGCCCGATTCCCGAGGAATTCCGCGTGGCGATGGGCAATCGGATCTATGGTTGTGACGATTGCCTGGCTGTCTGCCCCTGGAATCGTTTCGCTGTGGAGTCGCGTCACATGAAACTGCGCGCGCGAGACGATCTGACGGCGCCGTACCTGGCCGAATTGGCGCGGCTGGACGATGCCGGCTTCCGCGCCCTGTTCTCCGGCTCGCCTGTCAAGCGGATCGGCCGCGACCGGTTTGTACGCAACGTGCTGGTGGCGATCGGCAATGCGTGCCAGCCCGCCCTGATGCCTGTGGCGCAGGATCTGTGCGACGACCCGAACCCGGTGGTGGCCGGGACCGCCCGCTGGGCGGTCGGACGGCTGCGGGGATGAGCGGGGGCCTGGTCAAGCGCAGCCTGGTCTTGTCCGGGCATCGTACCAGCGTGGCGCTTGAACCCGAATTCTGGTTGGCACTGGATGGCATGGCCCGCAGGCGCGGGCTCGGCCTGCCCGCGCTGATCGCCGGGATCGATTCCGCGCGCGATCCGGCGCGGCCGCTGGCGTCCGCCCTGCGGGTCGCAGCGTTGCAGGCGGCGCAGGCGGGCGCTGATTTGGGGAGCACGCCGGGCGCGTGCTAGGGTCAAGGCTGGTCCGGACATCTGGGCGGGAAGAATGACGATCTGGGGTAAAGTATTCGGTGGTGTGGCGGGGTTCGCGGTCGGCGGCCCGATGGGGGCCGTGCTGGGCGCGGCGCTCGGTCACGCGGCCGATAACGGATCGATCCTGGACACGCCGGTCGGCGGGTGGACCGATCGCTGGGCCCCCCGGATGAATGCCGATCCGAACGGGGCGGCGACGTTCGTCGCGGCCAAGCTGGCATCGGTGATGGGCAAGCGCGACCAGCTCTACGGGCTGGTCATGGTCGTGCTGAGTGCCAAGGTCGCCAAATGCGACGGGCCGGTCAACCGGGCCGAGATCGACGCTTTCAAGCGCCGGTTCCAGATCCCGGCCCAGAATGCGAGCGACGTCGGCCGCCTGTTCGACCAAGCTCGGCAGCGGGTCGATGATTTCGAGCCGTTCGCCGCCGAACTGGGCCGTGCCTTTCATGACAAGCCCGAAATGCTGGAAGAGGCGCTGGCCGTCCTGTTCACGATCGCGCGCGCCGATCAGGGACGGGACGAGGCGCTGCATCCGGCGGAAATCCGTTTCCTGCGTCGTGTCCACCAGGCCTTCGGCCTCAGCCCCGGCGCGTGGGACCGCGCCGAATCCGGCGGTGCCCGCCCCGGCGTCAGCGAGATCGACGCCTATGCCGTGCTGGGTGTGTCCCGGGGCGCGACCGATACCGAGGTGCGTTCGGCCTGGCGCGTCCTGGTCCGCCAACACCATCCGGATGCCATGGCCGCCCGCGGTGCCGACGCGGCGGCGCTGGAGGCGGCGGCCGAACGGATCGCGCAGATCAACGCCGCCTGGGACCGGATCAAGCGCGACCGGAAGCTGTAGTCCGCATGACCGTTGCTGCCACGGTATGGGCCAGGGCTCGATAAGCCTGCCCTGCCGGGCTGTCGGGGGCGGCGATCACGATCGGCGCGCCGGCATCGGCGCTGGCGCGGATATCGGCCAGCAGCGGGATTTCACCCAGGAAGAGCACACCCAGCGCCTCGGCCTCGGCCCGTGCGCCGCCATGGCCGAACAGGTCGGTGCGGTGGCCGCAATCGGGGCAGCAGAAATAGGACATGTTTTCGACCATCCCAAGCACGGGGACGTTCATCTTCTCGAACATCGCGATCCCGCGCCGCGCGTCCAGCAGCGCGATGTCCTGAGGGGTGGAAACGATGACCGCCCCGGCCAGCGCGACCTTCTGCGCCAGGGTCAACTGCGCGTCGCCGGTACCGGGCGGCATGTCCACGACCAGCACGTCCAGCGCGCCCCATTCCACGTCGCCCAAAAGTTGGCCCAGCGCACCCATCACCATCGGCCCGCGCCAGATCATGGCCTGCCGTTCATCGACCAGCAGCCCGATGGACATGGCGCGGATGCCCCACGCCTCCAGCGGTGCCATGCGACCGTCGCGAACCTGCGGCGGCTGGTGCAGGCCCATCATGCGGGGCAGGGAGGGGCCGTGGATATCGGCATCCAGCAGGCCGACGCGCAGTCCCTCCATCCCCAGTCCGACGGCCAGATTGACGGCGGTCGTCGATTTGCCGACGCCGCCCTTGCCCGATGCCACGGCGATGACCGCGCGTACCTCGGGCAGGAGCGGCCCCTGCTGCGCGGCCTTGCTACCGGGGCCACCCAGATTCAGCGGCCGGTGGCCAGCGGGGGCGGGGGCCGATGCGGGGCGATGAGCGGTCAGGATCACGCTGGCGGCGTCGACGCCAGGCAGGGTGCGCAGCGCCTGCTCGGCCGCCGGCAGAAGTGGCCCGATGCGGGCCGCCGCCGCCCGGTCAGTGGCCAGGGCGACATGCAGCGTTCCGTCACGAAGCATCGTGGTGTCCAGCGCCGCATGGTCCAGGATCGTCGATCCGTCCGCGTCGCGGATCTGGCGCAGAATATCGGCGATCCGCGCCGGCGTAGGTTCCGTCATGGTCTGTCCTTCCCTGGCGGCCGCGCGGGGCGTGGTCGCGTCGTTGCTCGGACATAGGCGAAATCCGCCCCCGCGCAAATCGGAATGGTCGCGGGGGCGCGTTCGGGGCATATGTAAGAAATCGCAACGGGGCTGGAGCGGCGGCCGGCTCCGTTCCATCTATCGAAAAGCGCCGCATGTTCGCGGCGGGTAGGAGAACCGGCCGACATGACTTCATCCGTGTCGCGCCCGGAGGCCTCGTCCGGGTCAGGACAGCAGGCGCCGGGCCCAGCCACGCCGTCCGGCAGCCGGCGCGACCATCGGGTCGACGCGCTGCGCGGGGTCGCGCTGCTGATGATGTTCGTCGACCATATCCCCCAGAACGTGCTCAACCGCTTCACGTTGCGTAATGTTGGCTTCGCCGACGCGGCAGAGATCTTCGTTCTGCTGGCTGGCTATGCGTCGTGGCTGGCCTATGGCCGGAATTTCCAACGGGTAGGGCTGCGCGCCGGAGTGGGCAGGGTTTGGCGGCGTTGCGCGAAGCTGTATGTCTTCCAGGCCGTGATGGTGGTGGTGACGACGGCCACCATTCGCTACTGGCGCGCCTTCTGGCCGGTGCCGGTCGATTTCCTGGAGCCTGAACTGGCGCATGGGCTGAGTTCCTTCTGGCGTGTCCTGTTCCTCGACGCGTTGCCCAGCAATTTGAACATCCTGCCGCTCTATATGGTGCTGCTGGGTGTCTTCCCGCTGATCTATCTGATGATGCGGACCAGCCTGTGGACGACGCTGGCGCTCAGCGCCGGGCTGTGGCTGCTGATCAATCTCGACCCGTCGATCAATTTCCCCAACTGGCTGGACCCGGACGGCTGGTATTTCGATCCGCTGGCCTGGCAGTTCCTGTTTACGCTGGGGGCCTGTGCCGCCGTGATGGCGGGGCGGCACGGTGGCAGCCTGCCGCGCCGGGGCTGGCTGCGCGTGGCATGCGGACTCTATCTGGCGGTGTCGGCGCTGGAGGCCTTTCCCTGGCAGCAATGGGGGCTGCCCGACCTGCGGCCCTTCGTCCTCACCGCGCCGGACAAGAGCGTGCTGGCGCCGCTGCGGCTGCTGGACGTGCTGGCGATCTTCTATCTGGTCCAGTCCTCGCACGGCGTGCGAGGTGCTGCCGAAGGGCGCATCGGGCGAGTGATGGCGCTGTTCGGGCGCCATTCGCTGGAAGTCTTCTCCGCCGGGACGGTGATCGATCTGTATGCGCGCCTGATCTTCACCTCGTTCGGGTCGGGCTGGATGCTCCAGATCGCGGTGAATGTGATCGGATTTGCCATCCTGTGGGAACTGGCGACGGTTCTCGACCGGATCCGCGTCAGGCAGAAACAGCGTCAGGCGGCGGGCCATGCCCCCACGTCCGCCGCGACCGTACTGGAAAGAGCCCATTGATGAATGATGCGACCGAACATGCGCCATCTCCTGTCCTGCCGCGTCTGACTGAACGGCTGCGGCGGGGTCGGCCGGTGCGCGTGACCCTCTTCGGTTCCTCGACCACCGAGGGGATCGGTGCCAGCAGCCCGGAACATGGCTTTGCCGCCGTGTTCGAGCGGACCCTCGCGCCGTTCGCGACCGGTGGGCTGACGGTGGTCAATCGCGGGATCGGCGGCAACGGCGCGCAGGAAATGCACGACCGCCTGCCCGGTGTGCTGGCCGACGCGGCGGATCTGGTGATGTGGCAGACCGGCAGCAACGATGCCTGGCAGGGCGTAAAGCTGGAAACCTATGAGGATCTGACGCGCCAGGACCTGCTGGCCACCCGTCGCACGGGAGCGGATCTGGCGCTGATCGACCCGCAATATTGCCGGATGCTGGAGGAATGCGCGGCTTTTCCGCCCTTCGTCCCGGCGGTGCATCGCATTGGCGCGGAACTGGGGATTCCGGTCTTCGGCCGGTATGCCCGCATGAAATCCTGGTGCGCCGAACTGGGCATGGACCGCGACGAATTGTCGCCCGACGGGCTGCATATGGGCGACCGGGGCTACCTGCTGCTGGGCGAGGCGGTCGCGCGCTGGCTGGTGGAACTGACCGGCGCGCCGGCGGGTGCGTTCGCCCCCGGCGACTGATCGCGGGCTGGGCTGTGGGTCTGCCCTTCCGATTCGGGCGTGATCATGCTCTAGGATAGCCGCGTCACGACGACCTGCCTGCTGGAAGCATTTCGCCCCATGTCCTCGCCTGTTCCGGTTACCTCTCGTCCGTTCGCCGCCATCGGGCTGGCGGCCTCCCTGTCCCTGATCGCGGCGGGCATTGCCCGGGCCGAACCGGCGATGGTGGCGCCCCTGCCGGTTCCGCCGTCGGCCGATGCTGCGCCGCCGATCCACCTGCCCGCGCCGGGGCGGGGCACGCCCGACAGTTTCGCCGACCTGGCGGCGCGGCTGCTGCCGGCCGTGGTCAATGTCTCGACCACCGAGACGGTCAAGCCCGGCGACGACGGCGATCCGGATGGCGAGGGCGAGGACGCGCCGCAGATCCCCAACTTTCCCGAGGGATCGCCGTTCGAGAAATTCTTCCATGATTTCATGAGCCACCAGAACGGCCCCGAGGCCGCGCCGCGCAAGATGCAGGCCCTGGGATCGGGCTTTATCATCGATGCGTCGGGGATTATCGTCACCAACAACCATGTCATCCGCCACGCGGACCAGATTACGGTGACGCTTCAGGACAATACCGTGCTCAAGGCCAGGCTGCTGGGCCATGACGACCGGACCGACCTGGCGGTGCTGAAAGTCGAATCGCCGCATCCGCTGCCGGCCGTTGCCTTCGGCGACAGCGACCGCGCGCGGGTCGGCGACTGGGTGCTGGCGATCGGCAACCCGTTCGGCCTGTCGGGGACGGTGACGGCGGGCATCATCTCGTCGCGCGGCCGCAATATCGAGCAGGGGCCGTACGACGATTTCATCCAGACCGACGCGCCGATCAACAAGGGTAATTCGGGTGGCCCGCTGTTCGACATGCAGGGGCAGGTGATCGGGATCAATACCGCGATCTACTCGCCTTCCGGCGGGTCGATCGGCATCGGCTTCTCCATTCCCTCGGCCGAGGCGCGGGGCATCATCGACCAGTTGCGCCGGACAGGCAAAGTCTCGCGCGGCTGGATCGGCGTGCGGATTCAGGACGTGACCCAGGACATCGCGGACGGGCTGGGGCTGAAGGCCGCGCATGGCGCGCTGATCGCCGGGGTCGAGGCCAAGGGTCCGGCCGCGGCGGCCAAGTTGCAGGTCGGCGACGTGATCCAGACCCTGAACGGCAAGGATATCGATGGGCGCGCCCTGCCGCGCCTTATGGCCGATACCGCTCCTGGACAGGTGGTCAAGCTGGGCGTCTGGCGGCATGGCCAGGTGGTGACGGCCTCGGTCACCGTGGGCGCATTGCCCGAGGACCCCAAGGAAGCGCCTGCGCCCAAGCCTGATGCCAAGGCGCGGGGCAGCGTGCCGTTGCAGGGGTTGGGCATGACGGTGGGCGCGATCGACGATGTCGCTCGCCAGAAATTCAACCTGGCCGAGGGGCAGAAGGGCGTGGTCGTGACCGATGTGGCCCAGGACGGGCCGGCGGCGGATCGCGGCCTGCGGGCCGGCGACGTGATCACCCAGGTCCAGCAGGCGGAAGTCGCGACCCCTGCCGACCTGCGGCGGCTGATCGAGGCGGCGCGGGCGAAGCATCGGCGGTCGGTCCTGCTCCTGATCCAGAACAGCGACGGTCTGCGGTGGGTGCCGCTGCCGCTGGCGGACGACGCGAAGTAACGTCCACGCCAGATGGAACAGGACATGACGGCTGCGCCGCTGCCCGCGCGCTGGGCGGCGATCCGCCGGGTGCTGGAACCCAGGGGGGCCGAGATCCGGCAGGCGGCGCGCCTGCTGGTGTCGGTGCTGTTGTCGGACCTGCTGGCGCGGGCGGTGCATCTGCACGAACCGGTCTGGTCGGTGATTACCTCGGTCATCGTCACGCAGAGCCGCATCACCCAGACCCTGACCACCGGGCGGGACCAGATCGTGGGCACGCTGGTAGGGGCGGGGGCGGGGCTGCTCGCCATTCTGCTGATCCAGGCTGGGCTGGTGCCGGGCTGGCTGGCTTTCTGGCTGGCGTTGACGCCGCTGGCGCTGTTGGCGGCGGCGCGGCCGAATCTGCGCTTCGCCGCCGTGACGCTGATGATCGTGCTGCTGTTTCCGATCAGCGGCGACCCGTTCCTGCGTCCGCTGGACCGAATCGCCTCGATCCTGATCGGCGTCGTGACCGCGCTCGTGGTCGCGATGTTCGTGCTGCACGATGCGGCGCGAAGCGACGTGCTGACGGCCTCGGGCCGGCTGGTCGCCGATATCGCCGATCTGCTGGATCGGGCTCTGCGTGGTGAACTCGATCATGACTCAATCGAAACGATTGACGAGGCCTGCCGCACCCATTTGCAGGAAATTTACGGCGCGGTGGCCGAGGCTCAGGTGGAGGGGCTGCGCGTCCTGCGTCGGCGGCCCGATCCGCTGCTGGAAGTCCTGCCCGGACTCCTGCGGCGCCTGCGCGGCAGTGCGGTGTTCGCCGCGCGGGCCGCCACCGAGGCCGGGGAGTTGCCGACCCTGGATGCCGCCCTGGATACCGAACGGCGGGCGCTGGCGCGCGTGCTGTCGCAGCTTTCGCGCCGCTGCGCGCGCGGGGCACGCGGCCGCCGGCGGATCGCGCGCGAGGATGCGGCAACCGTGCTGGCGGTGCTGCACCCGCCGGGCCCTTACTGGAGCCCGCCGATGCAGTTTACGCTGGGAATGCTCCATGCCGATCTGGAACGCGTGGTCCAGGCGGTTTGGTCTGACGGCATGGTGGCTCCATATGCGAGGACGAACAGAGGCGAAGGATAGAGGCCATGCTGAACCAGATGAGTCTGAACGCACTCCCGGCTGGCGTATCCGCGCCCGGCTATGATCCGCAGGCCATCGGGACCGGGATCGTGCATTTCGGCGTCGGCAACTTCTTCCGCGCCCATGAGGCCTTCTATGTCGATCGCTGCCTGGCGCTGGCGGGGCAGCAGGACTGGGGGATTGCCGGTGTCGGGCTGACGGCGGGCGGCCGCTCGGAACGCAAGGCCGAGCAGTTCATCGGGCAGGACTGCCTCTATTCCCTTACCGAGGCCGCCCCGGACGGCGGGCGAACGGTCCGGGTGATCGGTGCCCTGCGTGCCTATCTGCTGGCTCCGGCCGACCCGCAGGCCGTGCTGGACCTGCTGGCCGACCCGTCGATTCGCATCGTCAGCATGACGATCACCGAGGGCGGTTACAATATCGACGAGACGACGGGGGAATTCCGCCTGGATCATGCCGCGGTGCGGGCCGACTTGGCGGGTGACGCGCCGCCGGCGACGATCTTCGGCTATGTTATCGAGGCCCTGGCCCGGCGCCGGGCTGCCGGGGTTGGACCGTTTACCGTGCTTTCCTGCGACAATCTGCGCCATAATGGCGATGTGGCGCGGACGGCGTTCCTGGGTTTTGCCCGAGCGCGCGATCCGGATCTGGCGGCGTGGATCGAGGCGCATGTCACCTTTCCCAACGGGATGGTCGATCGCATCACGCCGTCGGTGGACGATACGATCGCCCGCGCGCTGAACGACGCCAGCGGCCTGGACGACGCGCTGCCGCTGGTGGCCGAGGATTTTACCCAGTGGGTCGTGGAGGACCGGTTCTGCGCCGGCCGGCCGGCGCTGGACAAGGCGGGCGTCCAGTTCGTCACCGACGTGACCGGTTATGAGCATGTGAAGGTGCGGATGCTGAATGCGTCGCATATCCTGCTGGCCTTTCCTGGCATCCTGCTGGGCTACCGCCAGGTGGACGAGGCGCTGCGCGACCCGGATCTGGCGCGGTTCGTCAACGCCTATCTGGAACTGGATGTGATTCCGCGCCTTGACGCGCCGCCGGGGCTGGATCCGCAGGCCTATCGGCGCGACGTGCTGCGGCGATTTTCCAATCCGGCGATGGCGGATCAACTCCTGCGGATCGGCGGCGACGGATCGTCCAAGATCCAGGTTTTCTGGACCGAGACGGTGCGGCGCGTGCTCTCCGATGGCGGGGATCTGCGGCGGATCGCGTTTGGCATCGCGGCCTATCTGGAAGCGTTGCGTGGAGTGGACGAAACCGGCGCGCGCTATACGCCCGCCGAACCGACGCTGGACGCGGCGCACCTGGCACTGGCGGATGCGGTGGACCTGCACGCGGCGCTGGCGCTGCCGGCTTTCGATGGCTGGCGCGACGCGCAGAGCCCGGCACTGACCGATGGCATCGTCGCCGCCCGGAAGGCCATTCGCGACAGCGGCGTGCGGGCCGCGTTGGCGCAGTACGGCGGCCTGCCGGACTGAGGGCACTGCTTCCTCGCCGCGTCAGCCGGGTTGCACCGCGCGGGTCATCAGCAGGGCCTTCGGGTCGTAGCTGGCCAGGATGGCGGCGGCATCGGGCTGGTCGATCGGGGTGAATCCCGCCCGCAGCCAGTACGCCGCCGCGCTGCCGGTGGCGATCAGCGCGAGGTTGGGCAGGCCAGACTGTGTCGCGCGGCCGGCCAGGATCGTCAGGGCGTCCGCGGCGGCGCCCCGGCCCCGGACATGGGGCAGCAGCGCGATATCGTGCAGGTACCAGCAATCCGGCCGGGCCGGCAGCGCGCCCAGCGCGCGATCCAGCGCCGGTGGGGCGGCGGCGCGCCAGGGGTGGCTGAGGACATAGCCCTCGGGCCCCGTGCCCGGGTCCAGAACCAGGCAGCCGGCGGGGCACAGGGCCAGCCGTTCGGTGAAGACGGCCGGGCCTTCGGGATAGGCGGGATGCACCCGCGCCGCGATGTCCAGCACGGCGGGGAGGTCGTCGGGGCGCATGGATCGCCAGTGGGTGCGGGGCGGGTGGGGCAGGGGGGCGGCAGTGATCATGGGTAGGGAAAACGCTCTCGACAGGCGGGCGAGAACTCCAGCATAGCATGGGCCGGTCATGACCGGGATGGGAGGTGTGTGCGGGATGGAGGATACGCGTCTGACGGTGCGGATCGACGCGCGTGACCAGCCCTTGCTGGGCCATGGCAAGATCCGCCTGCTGGAAGCCATCGGCGCGGCCGGATCGATTTCCGCCGCCGCGCGGACGATGGGCATGTCCTATCGCCGGGCGTGGCTGCTGGTCGAAGCCATGAACGCGGCCTTTGCCGAGCCGCTGGTCGCCACCAGGCCGGGCGGCGGCGGGGGGGCCGCGTTGTCGCCGGCGGGCAGCGACGTCCTGCGCCTGTATCGCGAGGTCGAGGAGCGGGCGGAACAGGCGGCCCGGCCGGCCCTGCGGGAGCTGCAAGCGCGCCTCGCGTCGCGTTGACGGCGGTTCTGCCGCCGAAATCTTCGCGCTTGGGGATTGTAACAACACGCCGCAATATGGCCACAGGCCTTTGTCATGACTGATGGACTGCGATGTCTGGGGAGCAAGGATGTTAAGACGCGATCTCGTGAAGACCGGAGCGGCGGGCGTGCCCCTGCTGTCGCTGCTGGGGACAGGCGCGCGCGCCGCCCATGCGGCCGCGCCGGCCGCCCCCGCGCCGACCGGTGCCTTCGATGCCGGTACGGTGCGGCAGATCGCCGAGCATCTGTCGCGCCAGGCCTATCGCGCGCCCGACCAGGCGCTGCCTTCGGCGATCGACGCGCTGAATTTCGACCAGTATCGCTCGATCGCCTATCGCGAGGACCAGGCGCTGTGGCATGGCCAGAACCTGGCCTTCGACGTGGAGTTCTTCCCCCGTGGCTTCCTGTATCGGCCGCGGATCGAGATCTATGAGGTCGCCGACGGCAAATCGGCGCCCGTGCCCTACAGCCCCGACCTGTTCAGCTATGGCGACCCCAGGCTGAAGGTCTCGGACAATGTGGGGTTCGCCGGGCTGCGGCTGCGCTATGCGATCAACACGCCGGGCGTGATGGAGGAATTCTGCGTCTTTCTCGGCGCGTCCTATTTCCGCGCGGTGGCGCGGGGGCAGAATTACGGCCTGTCGGCGCGCGGCTTCGCCGATGGCACCGGCAATCCGAAGGGCGAGGAATTCGCGCTGTTCCGTGCCTTCTGGCTGGAGAAGCCGCAGCCGGGCGTGGATTCGGTCGTCGTGCATGCGCTGCTGGACAGCCCCTCGGTGGCCGGGGCCTTCAGCTTTACCATCCGCCCGGGCGACATGACGGTCTTCGACGTGCAGTCCTACCTGTATCCGCGCACCAAGATCGACGAGCCCGGCATCGCGCCGCTGACGGGCATGTTCTATTTCGACGCCAACGACCGCAACCATGTCGATGACTGGCGCCCCGCCGCGCATGACAGCGAGGCGCTGTCGATCTGGACCGGCGGCGGCCAGCAATTGTGGCGGCCGCTGCGCAATCCGCGCGATCTGCAATTCTCGGCCTTTTCGGACAATTCGGTGCGCGGGTTCGGCCTGATGCAGCGCAAGCGGGCCTTCGCCGATTTCGAGGACCTGGCGCTGAACTACGAAAAGCGCCCGTCGCTGTGGATCGAGCCGATCGGCGATTGGGGCGCGGGCGCGGTCGACCTGGTGGAAATTCCGACCGCCAACGAGGTGAACGACAATATCGTCTCGTTCTGGCGGCCGGGCGGCGGGCTGGCGGCGGGGCGGGAATATGCCTTCACCTATCGGATGTACTGGGGATGGGATACGCCCTGGCCGACCCGGCTGGCGCGGATCGCCGCCACGCGCGTCGGTGCGGTGACCGACGACCCGGCCGCGCGGTTCTTCGCCATCGATTTCAGCGGCGCGCCGTTCGACAACCTGGCCCCGGATGCCAGGTTCCATCTGGTGCCCAGCAGTTCGGCCGGTACGATCCGCAATGTGGTGGTCGAGCCCGACCCGGCCATCCATGGCTGGCGGACGACCTTCGAATTCGCCCCCGGCAATGCCAAGATCGCGGAACTGACCTGTGTCCTGGCCAATGATGCCGGGCCGGTCTCCGAACAATGGACCTATCGATGGACACCCTAGACCAGCGCGCGCGCGCCGGCATCGTCGATGGCGGCGCCTTTCGTGCCCTGCCCGACGAATCGCCGATGGAGATGCGGACGCAATCGCTGTCGGCGCCGCCCCTGACGCATGGCCGCCCGCACGTGCCGGTGACCGAACCCGCCCTGATGGCGCTGCGGCGGCTGGCGGTGATCGGGTCGGCCACCCTGCTGACGGCCTATGGCGCCTATGCGATGAACCGGGTGCTGAACTCGGTGGGCTATTCGGTGCTGGGCGTGGCCGTGCTGGTGCTGTTCGTGCTGCTGTTCCAGTGGATCGCGCTGGCTTTCACCTCCGCCGTCGGCGGGTTCGTGTCGCTGCTGCGGCATGGCGGGCTGGGGCTGGGGATCGCGCGGGAGGGGGACCTGCCGGCCCTGTCCAGCCGCACCGCGCTGCTGATGCCGACCTATAACGAAAGTCCGGGCCGGGTGATGGCCGGGCTGCGCGCCATGTATGACAGCATGGCGGCGACGGGGCGGCTGGAATCGTTCGATTTCTTCATTCTTTCCGACACCACCAATCCAGACGTGTGGGTGGAGGAGGAAGCCGCGTTCCTGGCCCTGCGGGCCGCGACGGGGGGAGACGCGCGCATCTTCTACCGTCGCAGGCCCGTGAATACCGAGCGCAAGGCCGGCAATATCGCCGAATGGGTGCGCCGCTTCGGCGGGGCCTACGCGCAGATGGTCACGCTGGATGCCGACAGCCTGATGGCGGGCGGGACGGTGGTGCGGATCGTCGCGGCGATGGAGCGCCATCCGGGTGTGGGGCTGATCCAGACCCTGCCGGAAATCGTCAACGGCACCACGCTGTTCGCGCGGATGCAGCAATTCGCCGGCCGGGTCTATGGGCCGCTGATCGCCCATGGCATTGCCTGGTGGCACGGGTCGGAGGGGAATTACTGGGGGCATAACGCGGTGATCCGCACCCGGGCCTTCGCCGAGCAGGCGGGCCTGCCGCACCTGCCGGGGCGCAAGCCGTTCGGCGGGCATATCCTGAGCCATGATTTCGTCGAGGCCGCGCTGATGCGCCGGGGGGGATGGGCCATTCACATGGTGCCGGCGCTCCCGGGCTCGTACGAGGAAAGCCCGCCCTCGCTGACCGACATCGCGATCCGCGACCGCCGCTGGTGCCAGGGCAACCTGCAACATGCCAAGGTGGTGGGGACGCGCGGCCTGAACTGGGTCAGCCGGCTGCACATGCTGATGGGAATCGGCTCGTACGTCACCTCGCCGCTGTGGCTGCTGTTCCTGCTGGCGGGCATCCTGATCTCGCTGCAATCGCGCTTCGAGAAGCCGGAATATTTCGGCGATACCAAATCGCTTTATCCGAACTGGCCGCATGTCGACCCCGAACAGGCGAAATACGTGTTCATCGGCACCATGGCCATTCTGCTCGCGCCCAAGATGATGGCCTATGTCGCGCTGCTGTTCGACCCGGTCACGCGCCGGGGGTGCGGCGGGGCGGTGCGGGCGGCGTTGTCGGTGCTGGTGGAGACGCTGATCGGCGGGCTGGTGGCGCCGGTGGCGATGCTGATCCAGACCTCGGGCGTGCTGTCGATCCTGATGGGCCGCGATTCGGGCTGGAACGCGCAGCGGCGCGACGATGGCGGGGTGCCGCTGATGGACACGGTGCGGGCCTATTGGGTCTATATGCTGTTCGGCCTGGTCCTGGGTACCTGTGCGTGGAGTGTGTCGATTCCGCTGTTCCTGTGGATGACGCCGGTGCTGCTGGGGCTGGCCTTCGCCATTCCGCTGGCCGCGCTGACCGGCAGCCGCGCCGCCGGCCAGGCCCTGTTGCGGGCCGGGCTGCTGCTGATCCCCGAGGAGACGTCGCCGCCGGACATCCTGCGCCGCGCCGCCGTCGCCAATGCCGCCCGGCCGGCCGGAGAGGGCGGCGAGGCGATCCATCTGCTGCTGGCCGATCCGGCGCTGATGGCGGCGCATCGCGCGATGCTGCCGCCGGCGCGCCGGCCGGGCGACCCGATCAATCCCGACCTGCTGGTCGGGCTGCTGAAACTGGCGGAGAGCCCGGACCCGGACAGCGCGGTCGCGCGGCTGAAGCGGACGGAAAAGGCCGCGGTGCTGGCCAGCGCGGACGGGCTGGCGCGGCTGGATGCCCTGCGGAGGGGGTGAGGCGCCCGGGGGGCCGTCGGTTCATTTCGGCGGCGGGGCGGCTTGATCCACCATCAGGCAGGCTTTGGCCAGCTTGGGGTCGGTGCCGCCCTTGGCGCACAGGGCGGCCGCATCGGGCTGGCAGTCATGGATCGCGGTTTCGAAATCCGTTTCCAGCACGTCGCGTGCCACATCCACATCGGGGTCGTTGGTCCGTGTCTGCTCGGCGTCCAGCGTGGCCTGGGTCTTGTGCAGTTCGGTCAGCGCGTCGACGCAGGCCTGGCTGGCGGCGTTGGGATTGACTTGCAGGGCCGCCACGATTCTCTGGAGTTCCAGGGCGGGGGAGCCGGCCGCTCCGTCGTCCTGGGCGATCGCGGGGGTGGCGGCAAGGAGGCCGGACAGGAACAGGACGGCACGCCGGCCGGAATGGGTGATCGTCACACTGGCTATTCCACTGGGATATTCCTCTGGCGCGCGGACCCGGGGGTGCTGCGCGCCGCGGGACTATGGCAGGAAGCGCCGGCCGGCGAAAGATGCCGGGCGGGTGCTTCGCCCGGCGTCCGGCTGCTATGGTCCGGGCGGGTTGTTGGCGGCGAAGTTCCGCAGCAGCAGGGCCTGGATTTCCTCGTCGGGGCTGCCCAGCCAGCTTTGCAGGAACGGGTGCGCGGCGTCCGGCCGGACATGCAGCAACCCCCAGGCCGCGTGACCGTCGGCGGCGAAGACGATGTCGAGCTGGTTGTCGGCGCAATCGTGGGGCTTGCACAGGTGACCCAGCAGATAGGTCCGCCCGCCCGAGGCGACCCGCGATACCGGCGTCGACGTGGCCTGCCCGCGACTGACCCAGTCGGGAAAGCGCTGCATGACGACATAGGCCCGGCGATACGGGGCCTCCAGCAGCAGGTCGGCGGTCTGCGTCGGCTCGGCCGCCCGGGTGGAATGGCCGGCCAGCAGCAGGATGACGGAACAGGCGGGGATGAGGCGCATGGCACGGCGTGGCACGTCGGGGGTGGCTCCTGGGCTGCGGGAATGGGAAGGCGGTCACAGGACGCTTATGGCGGCGCGCGGTTTACAATATTTTTCCGGCGACCGATCTTTTTTCCGGCGCGGGCGCAACGGGCCGCCGTCTGGTGTATGGTGCGGGGCGGCCGGCCGTGTGCCGGCGCGCCAGCCTGTCGAGGAATATTGTCGCCGTCATGCGCCTGCGCTCAGCTCCGTCTTCTCTCCTGCCCAGACTGCCGAACCCGAAGAAGCTCAAGCTCGGGGTGATGGCCGTGCTCGCCGTGGCCTATGGCGTGCTGTTCGTGACCCTGTCGCGCCATCCGAAGCCACCGCCCAAGCCGCGCTATACCGCCATTCCGGTGGCGGTGGTGAAGACCGCGCCCCATGGGGAGCCCGCGCCGCCCGCCCTTGCCGTGCCGCTGTTGCCCGCGCCCGTGGTGGATGTGCCGCCGCCGCATCTGACGATCCGCTGAGCGGCTGTCGCGTTCGCCCGACCCATGCGGCTGGCCCAGTTCTGCCATACGATGGACCTATTCCCGCCATCGCGGCATGGTCCGGTGCGCTGTTGTCACAGAATATGAGAATCGATCGATGACGATCCGGAAAATCCTGCTTGCCTTCGCCCTGCCCATGACCGTGCTGGCCGGGGGGCTGCCCGCCGCCATGCCGGCCGCGCGCGCGGCGGATGCGGCCTGTGCCCCATCCGGTGCAGACAGCCAGGCCCCGGGATGGGATGTCGCCGGCCGCCTGGCCCGGCGCGAGGATTGCCTGGCCGGACGTGGCCGCGCCTATCGCGACGGCGTGACGAAGAACGCCCGGCAGCGGCTGCAAGCCGGCCAGAATGCGGTCGATGCCGTGCGCGATGCGCCGCAGAACCAGATGAACCGCCTGCGTAACGCCGGTACGACCGAACAGAACCGGCTGAACGCGCTGGGCCAGCAGACCCGGGGGAACATCGCCGGCGTGCTGACCGGCGGATTGTAGGCGCGCCGCACGCCGAAGGGGGCCCGCCGCCGTGCTGGCGCTGGCCTTGATCGTTATCCGGAACCGCCGTTCATCATGGCGGTTCCGGAGAGGCGCCCGGTGTTCTGTTCAGCCTGCGTTTGCCCACGGAATCACATGGTGCGACGTGTCCATGTAATAGGATTTCTGACGCATGTAGGTGCGCAGGCCGTCCAGTCCCTTCTCGCGGCCCGCGCCGCTTTCCTTGTCCGCGCCGAAGGGCGTGGAAATGGAAAACTGCTTATAGGTATTGATCCAGACCGTTCCGGCGGTGATGGCGCGTCCGATGGCGAGGGCGCGGGTGACGTCACGGGTCCAGACGCCGCAGGCAAGGCCATACTGGCTGTCATTGGCCATGCGGATGACGTCCTCTTCCGTATCGAAGGGCATCGCGACGAGGACGGGACCGAAGACTTCCTCGCGGCAGATGGCGGCCTCGTTGGTCACCTTGTCGATGATCGTCGGCAGATAATAATATCCGTCGTCCCACGACGCACCCTTCGGCCGATGGCCCCCGGCGAGGACGCGGCCGCCCTCCGCGCGGGCGATATCGACCCAACGGTCGACATTCGCGACGTGATCGGGGTGGATCAGCGGGGCGACCTGGGTTTGCGGATCGAAGGGATGGCCGACTTTCAGGGCGCGGGTGGCGGCGACCAGGCGTTCGAGAAAATCGTGATAGAGCGAGCGATGGATGAAGAGACGCGAGCCGGCGATGCAGGACTGTCCCGACGATGAGAACATGCCATAGAGAATGCCGGCCAGCGCCTGGTCGAGATCGGCGTCGGGCAGGACGATGGTGGGGGATTTGCCGCCGAGTTCCAGCGACACGGGGATGAGCCGTTTCGCGGCGTTGCTGGCGATGGCGTGGCCGACCTTCGTGCCGCCGGTAAAGGAAATGCGCCCGATGGCCGGGTCGTTCACCAGCCTGTCGCCGACCGACTGTCCCCCGCCGGGCAGCACGGAAAGCAGCCCGGGGGGCAAGCCGGCCTCCGCCACGATGCGGGCGAATTCCAGCCCGACCAGCGGACTCCAGCTTGCCGGTTTGAGGATCACCGCGTTGCCCGCCGCGAGAGCCGGCGCGACCTTCTGGGCGTCGCTGGCGATCGGGGAGTTCCAGGGCGTGATGGCGGCGACAAGGCCGATGGGTTCGAAGCGCGACAATGTCATCCACGGCCCCCGCGAGGGGGTGATCGCTTCTTCCATCGTCTCCAGCGCGGCGGCGAAGTAGCGGAAGGTTCCGGCGGCGCTCATGGCGAGCGCGCGTGTCTCCTTCAGGGTCTTTCCGGTGTCGCGGCTCTGGATATAGGCGATGCGATCGGCGTTCGCGGCCAGGCCGTGGGCAATCCTGTAGAGATAGTCCGCGCGCTGATGCGCCAGGAGATCGCGCCAGGCATGGTCTTGCTGCGCTTTCCGCGCCGCCGCGATCGCGTCCGCCACATCCTGCTCTCCTGCCTCGCGCATGACGCGATTGAGGCTGCCGTCGGCGGGGAAGCGGGATTCGATTTCCGTGCCTCGTCCTTCGCGGAATGTGCCCGCCAGGAAGATACGACCGTCGGGCAGGTCGTCGGGAGTGAACCCCGGGTCGGGAACGGGCATCGGCATGTTTCCTTGCGAGGGGACCGGGCCGGGTATCATGCGGGCATCAGGTCCGGGGACGAGAAATGCGGACCGGGCCTGAGGCTGTCCAGAACGCAGCGCGCGACACTGAAGCCCGCGGTGAGGGACGTTCGGGGATTGTCTGGCGACGGCAGGCCCTCCATTCTGAAAAAACCTTTTGCGCATCCGGCAGAGAATGAGATTTCATGCACGTTGTGCATGCACCCCGGGTCGGCGACGAGGCGCACTTCTGTCGCATCCAATCCAAGACCGGCGAAGGCGACCGTGGCGGCGACGTTGGCGTTTTTCGGGAATTTCAGGGCGGCTTCGCGGGCCGTTCCCTCGAAAATCACCGCATGGCCCGTGCCGCCGCCCGGCCAGGAGGCCGGCGGCTTGCGCCCGACATACGTGACCTCGGCCAGACCCGACAGCCGGGCGGCGGCCAGCGCATCCATGCCGCCGACGGCCCCGGTCGCGATCCGCAGTGCGCTGGTGTCCCGCGCGCACAGAGCGCGTAGGGTGTCGGCGTCGGCAAGGGCGCCGACCGAGGCGATCACGGTCTCGATCCCGGCGGCGAGGAGAGGCGGCACGGCTGCCCGGACGGCGTCCTGCGACGCGCATTCCGCGACGATGCGCGGCGCGAGGGCGACAAGGCCGGCGGCGTCGCCCACGATCCTGACGCATTCGGGCCGCAGGCCGAGGCGGACCGCGATCTGCGCCGGGTCCGCGGCGCGGTCGGGGCGGGTGAGAATTGCGACCGAAGAGAGTGTGATGCCCGCGGTCTGGATGGCGCGGATGACGGTTGCGGCCATCGATCCGCAGCCTATCAGTCCGAGATCGATGGTTGGCGCGATCATGTCGTCGGCTTTCCCGCCGCACCCGCCGGCGGACCCGCGAAGCTGCGGGCGAAGGGGCCGATGGCGATCATGTCGATTTCAAGCATGATCGGGCCGGAGGCATCCAGAGCCGAGGCGAGTGCCGCGGGGAAGGCGTCGATGTCGGAGATCCGCCGGTGGGGCAGATTCATGGCTTCGGCGAGCTTTCCGAAATCCGGGATCGCGTCCAGCGTGTAGTGATGACGGCCTTGGTACTGTGCGTCCTGGATGTTGCGGATGACGCCATATCCACGGTCGTTCATCAGGATGAAGACGATATCGGCCTTTTCTTCGACCGCCGTCGTCAGTTCGCCGACATAGAGCATGGCGCCGCCGTCGCCGACCAGGGCGATGGTGCGCGGGGCCGCGCCGGACATGGCGGCACCGATCGCCATCGCGATACCCTGGCCGATTCCGCCGCCAAGCGCATGTACGCCGAGATTGGGCGCCGCGAGCCGGACGTAACGGTTGCCGAAGGTGGAGTTGGAGATGGTGACGTCGCGCACGAAGGCGAGGCGACGCTGGAAGACCACGTCGCGCAGGGTCTCGGCGATGACGGCATAGGGGCCGAGCGTATCGCGCAGGTCGGCTTCGCCGCTTTCGCGCGCCGCCGTCACGTCCGCGCAGAGACGGCTGTCTGTCGGCAGCGCGTCCGGAATCCTGTCCAGGATGGCCTGGAGAATTTCGGCCGCGTCGCCGTGGATGAACAGGTCGACGGGATAGTTGCGTGCGCCCTGGCTTGCATCGGCGTCGATCTGCACGACGGTCTTGCCAAGTCGCATTTCGTTGTTGCGCGTCTCGTTTCCGCGCAGTCGGGAGCCAACGATGACGGTGAGATCGGCGCTGTCATACAGGGCCTGGGCTTTCGGCGTCATGTTGAACGCGCCCAGCGAGGATGGCGAATCTTCGGGCACGGTGGCGCGCCCGTTGGTGCTGGTGACGGCGGCGACGCCCCGGCGCACCAGTTCGGCGGCCTGCGCGGCCGCGCCGCGCGCGCCGCCGCCGAACCAGAAGACGGGACGGCGGGCGGAGCGCAGCATCGCGGCGAGGTCGTCGAGCGCTGCGTCGTCGGGCTGCACGCGGGATGTCAGCGGCTTAGGCCAGATGCGGGGAACGATGGCCGACTCCCGCTGCACGTCGATGGGAATTTCGACGGCCACGGGCCCCGAGGGAGCGGAAAGGGCGGCGGACGCGCCTGCGGCGAGCGTGGTAACGACCGAGGCCGCCGACCAGGCACGCAGGACCGCCTTGGAAACACCACGCAGCATTTCCGGCTGGCGCGGAACGTCGTGGATGGGCGCGCGGTCGCGGTCGATGAAGGGCCGGTCGATCTGGGTGGTGATATGCAACACCGGGGAGCAGGCGGTCAAAGCCTCGACCTGGCTGCCGGCGGCATTGCCCGCGGCGGTGCCGGTGCTGGTGATGACGACACCCAGGCCGCACGTCGTACGGGCATAGGCGTCGGCCATGTTCATGGCGCCGGCTTCGCCCCGGGCGGGTACGAAGCGGAGGCGGCCCTGGCGGGCGATGGCGTCAAGGATGGGCATGTTATGGATCGAGATGACGCCGAAGACGACTTTCACGCCCGTTTCGGCGAGCCATGCCGCCACGAGGTCTCCGACCGGCATGGTCCGCGCGGCGGTATCGCTGGGAGCGGCGTGATCCAATAGAGAGTCAGTCATGGTTGATCCGTCAGATATGTCTGGAGAGGCCGCCGGACACTTCGATCTGGCTACCGGTGATAAAGGCGGAGGCTGGCGAGCCGAGAAAGGCGATGGCGTTGGCCACCTCTTCCGGACGTCCGAGTCTTTTCATCGGGATATTCTTTTCCCTGCCGAGATCCGCGAGCCATTCGGCACGGGTGATTCCGCGATCTTCCCGAGCCTGAAAGCGGCGTTCCCACTGGCCGGATTCGATCAGGCCGACGACGACGGCGTTGACCCGGATGTCGGGGGCGAACTCTCCGGCGAGGGATTTCAGCATGTTCTGCACGCCGGCCCTGGCCGCCGAGGTGCAGACCATATGCGGTTCGGGCTGGTAGGCGAGCAGCGAATTCACGGCGACGATCGCACCCTGCCCCGATTGGCGCAGCATAGGCCCGAAGGCACGGATCGTATGGATCTGACTGAAGAATTTCAGCCTCAGCTCCTCGCTCCAGGCCTCGTCCGTCGTCTCGGCGAAGGTCGAGACGCGCCCCTGGCCGGCATTGTTGACTAGCAGGTCGCAGCGCCCCTGCCATCCGGCGACATCGCGGCGCAGGCGCTCGACGTCTCCCGCCTCCAGAATATCGCATTGCACGGCGAGGACATCACCGTGCGGGGCCAGCGACTGCCGTGCCGCGTCCAGCCGTTCGGCATTGCGTCCGCAGATGGCGACGGCCATGCCTTCGTCCAGGAGAACGCGGGCGGCGGCAAGCCCGATTCCCGAACTTCCTCCGGTGACGACAGCCATTTTCCCGCGTAGCCCCAGATCCATCTCGATTCTCCTATGACGCGGTCCGGGTGTGGGTCATGACCGTCGCGCGCCAGCCGAGCCGCACCGAGATCTGGCGAGCCGCGTCCGTGACGAGATCGGCGATATATGCGCGACGTCCACCCTCCGTCTCGAAAAGCGGCGTGGGACCGGAGACATTGACGGATGCGATGGGACGTCCCGACTCGTCGAACACGGGGGCCGCGATGGAACTGACACCGTCGGAATACAGGCCATCGCTTTCCGAGTATCCCGTTTCCCGCTCGCGTTTCAGCGTCTCGCTCAGGGTCTTCCATGACGCGGGCGTGCGGTCGGTATACTGGCCGAGCGGACAATTCTCGTACAGAGCCCGCACGTCCTCCGGGTCGAGCCAGGCGAGAATGGCGCGGCCGAGCGTCGTGGCGTGAGCGCCGACGCGCGAACCGACGGAGATGTTGCTGGCCAGCGGTACATTGGGCACGCGGCGGGCGAGATAGACGGCCTCGCGCCCGTCGAGGACGCCCAGATGTGCAGACAGGCCCGATTTTTCGGCGAGATTCGCCACGATGGGCAGGGCGATCCGGACCAGCCCCTGGCCGAAGGCGCTTTCGCCCACCAGGCCGACAAGGCCGATTCCGATCTGGTATTCACCATCGCGGGCGCGCTCGATGAATCGCTCCATCTCCAGCGTATGGAGGAGACGCAGCAGCGTCGTCCGGCTGATGCCCAGAGCCGCCGCCGCGGCCTTGACGTTGGCGAGCGAACCGCCGTCGCCGATATAGCGAAGCAGCCGGGCCGCGCGCTGCACCGGCGGCGACACATATCCGTTGCCCTCGTCTTTTGCGTCGTCGTCGGACTCTGACATGCCGTCTGCCTTCCCGTCTTGTTTCAGGTGAACACGAAGCCTGCATTGACCGGCAGCACCTGGCCGGTCAATGCAAGGGCATAGTCAGTCAACAGGAAGCCGACGACTCCGACAATATCGTCCGGGTCCTGCGGGCCGGGAACGGCACGCCCGTTCTCGTAAAGGTCGTGCCGCTGCTTCGGGACGTATTCCGTGGCCTCCGTTCTCACGATGCCAGGCGCGACCGCCGCGATGCCGATCCCGCGCGGCCCGAGTTCGCGCGAGAGCGACCGGGTCATGGCGATGACCGCCCCCTTGCTCGCGGTATAGGCGAGCAGGTTCGGCGCCCCCCAGAGAGCGGTGTCGGACGCGAGATTGACTATCCTGGCGCGCCGGGAAAATAGCGGGCTGAGCGCGCGCGTCATCAGCCATGTGCCGCGCACATTCACCCGCTGGACACGGTCCCACAGGCCGATATCGATTTCCTCGAAGCGTTTGCCACCGACATTGGTGGCGATAGCGCCGTTATTGACCAATCCGTCGGTCTCGCCCCACATGTCGCGCACGGCGCATCCGAATGCCGCGATCGAATCGGCGTCGGAAAGATCGACCTGGCTGAAATGAACGGGCTTTCCGAAATCCCCGGCGATGGTCTCGGCCGTCCTGCGTCCCGCACCGTCCAGGATATCGGCAAGCCACAGGGTGGCGCCCATCGCGGCGCAGGCGCGTGCGATCGCCTCGCCCAATCCTCGCGCGGCGCCTGTAATGACGATACGACGACCGGCGAGCGCGCCGGGATCGGGGACATTCTCGAACGGCATGGATATGGACACTCCTTGCTGTGCTGACCGGAAGAACCCTGTTCCACCGGTTCGTCGATCCGTTCGGGTTCGATCATTTGTCCAAATATGATCACATGATCCTTATTTGGTTTACTCGATGCCGATGCTTGTGTCAAATGTGTTTCGTTGACAGAACAAGCCGACCGTGCGCGCCAGCGCGCCGCCGCGTCAGGCAGAGGGAGAGCATCATGCAGCGCAGCCAGACCGAAAGCCTTGAGGAGGCGCCTGCAGCCGCGTCGCCGGCAACCCTGAACATGCTGGTTCTGATTCCGATCCTGCTTCTGATGGCGGCGACCTATGTCTTTTATGGCTGGGACAGGCTCGTCATGCCGGTGGAACTGGTGGAGATGAGGAAGACCCTGAATCTCGACCAGCGGTCTGCCGGGCTGATGGCCAGCATCTTCACGCTCGGCATTGCCGTCCTGTCCATTCCGGCCGGGATACTGGTGGCGCGGCTGGGTCTGCGCATGGCGCTGGGGCTGAGTACGCTTGTGTTTTCCGGCGGGACGCTGCTGTCGGGGGCCGCAAAGGGCATCCTGGCCCTGTTGATCGGGCGGCTGGCGACCGGTGCGGGCGAATCCGTTTTCAGTATCGCGTTTTTCATGATTATCGTCGCTCTGTTTCCCCGTTGGCGAGGGACGGCGATCGGAGGGGCCACCGCGATCTTCGGCCTGAGCATGTTCGTGGGGCCACGAGTGGTTCTTGCATTGCAGGCGGCCGGCAGTGGCGACTGGCGCTTTCCCTTCCGGTTCATGGGCTGCGGCGGCGTTCTCGCCGGTCTGCTTCTGCTGTTCTGCGTTCCCCAGCGTCTTCGCGCGGAGGAGAAAACCGCGTCCAGGCCGCAGGGGTGGGGCTGGCTCCGGTCGCGCACCCTCCCCGCCGTCTATGCGATGGCGGCCGTGAACGGGTTGTGCTGCTATGCCTATATGTCGCTGTTTCAGACCTATGCGCGGGTGGGGCAGCACCTGACGCCGGCAGAGGCATCGTTCGCGTTCGGATGTTTCGGCATCGGCAATATTCTGGGGGGCGTGCCGATCGGCCTGGTACTGGACCGGACGGACCGGCTCCGGGGGGTGGGCATTCTCTCGGCCCTGACGGGCATCGCGGCGGCGGTGCTGTTCCTGTGGCCCCTGCATCCGACCAGCGCCATCGTGCTGTCGCTGATCTTCGGGATCGGAATCGGAGGTATCTATGGAAACTGCTATGCCCTGGCACGCGAGAATGCGCCGGAGGCACGGGCGTCCCTGGCTATCGGCATTCTGCTGACCGTCTATTACCTGGGTGCCTCGTCATCCGGCTATTTCTTCGTCCTGGCAATGGGGGACGATTTTACTGCGAATGTGCGGGGCGCGCTGGTGATGTTCCTGGTGCCGTACCTTATCGCATCGGCCATCATGCTGACGACGCGACGGCAGACCTAGGCGGCCGGCTGCGCGATAAAACCGCCGCCCCCGGACGGGCCGCCGGACCCGGGGGCGGGAGGCGGCCGATACTCAATTGTGGCCGCGGTCGCTGTCCTCGGCGCGGAGTTTCTGGCGGCGAGTGGCGGCGTCGAGGCCGCCGGCGATGGCCCATTCGGCGAAATTCTCGGGGCGGCGTTCCCAGAGGCGCGCCTCCCACGCCTCGGTGCAGTAATCCTCGTCGGCATAATATTCGAGCGGCGCGGCCAGCGGATTCTCGAAATACCAGAAATAGGCGGAGGAAATCGGATGCCGGCCCGGTCCGATCTCGGTCTTCCAGCCCTTGCCGCTCATGGCCAGGCCCCCCCCAACGACCTCGTGGATGTCGTTGAGGGTGAAGGCCACATGATTGATCCCAGGGCGCTGGGGGCGGTTGAGAATGAAGAGGTTGTGGTGGCCGCCGCGCGGCTGGCAGCGCAGGAAGCAGCCGTGGCCGGGATATTCGTCGCTGACCACGAAGCCGAGCCTTTGCGTATAGAAGGCGCGCATGGCGGCGAAATCGCCGGCGAAGAGCACGATATGTCCGATCTGGATCGGGTCCGCATGGGTGAAGACCGGGCCGCGACGATCGATGCGGTGATACGCGCCGGGCGCATTGGGTAGCGTGGGCGTTCCCGCCACCGGCCCGCGGCGCGAGATGCGAAAGGCCAGCGTGAGTCCGTTCGGGTCCGTGACGCGGGGGATTTCGTCTGCTCCATGCGTCACGGCATCACCCAGACTCGACAGGACGTCGTCGAGATCCTCCTGCGTCGCGGCCCCCCATGTCACCTCGCGCACCGTCTTTCCAGCCTCGATAGCGGGAGGCAGGGCGGGATCGGACGCAGGCTTGACGATGACCTCGCAGCCGTCTCGGGTTGCGAAGACAAGGCAATCCGGCGCGACGGATCGTTCATGCAGCCCCCAGTCGCGGACGAAACGCAGGGCCTCGTCCATATCCTGGACGCCGAAAGTAATGGCATCGATTCCGCAGAGGGGCATGGCGGGCTCCTTCGTGTTTTATATATGAAACAAAAATCCGTCTTTTTGTTCAATGATCGGTCTTTTTTGCAGGATACGCTAGAATCAATCGCCTAAACAGTGATATTTTTAACTTGAAACGCGGTTTATGTTTGGCATACGAAACACTCATTGCGGCCTTGATGAATCATGCCCGGCCCGCCAGGAGTGTCCCGATGTCTGTCGTCACAGAAGAACCCGTCTCCATCGAGCAGGATTTCAGCCAGCATCTTCAGCGTTTCAGCCAGAAGACGTTCGACTGGGACGCGTTTCCATCCAATCGGGGTTTTCCCGAGCTGGAGCGGGCACAGATGCGGTTCATCGGATCGGGCGGGTCGCCGAAAGTCAATGATACCAGTGCGTTGAAACCTGAACATTTCACGCTGAGCCTTCTCTACAAGCATCCGGGGAAATATGCGGCATGCCACGCGCACGAGATCGAAGAGGCCTTCCTGGTTCTCGACGGCGTGCTGACGGTTGGCTGGGAGGATAACGGCGTGGTCGTGGAGGCGCCGCTGGGACCGAAGGACATGATCCTGAACGCCCGCGAGGTTCCGCACGGCTTTCGCAACGCGGGGGTGACACCCGTGACGATGTCGGTGATGGTCGGCGTGGGCAAGCCCCTGCCGCCGCGCTATCTCTATCATCCGAAAGATGTCGACCCCGCGCTTGCGGCGCGGTTCGGCGCGCGCGAGGGGCAGATCCTGAGGCCGGACGCGAACGCGGAACACCCGCTGCAACGGCTGATGGCCCATTATGTCGTCCGCTATGACGAGCAGCCGGTGCTCTGGACGGCGGCGGGCTTCGGCCGGAAGATCTATGTCGGCGAGGGTGGCGCGCCGCCATCCACGGCGCGCAAGGAAATGTTCCTGATCCCGTCCGGTACGGGCGTGCGGCCCTATACGAGGGACTGCGAGGAGGCATGGCTGGTCCTGGACGGTCATATCACGGTGGGCTGGGAGATCGACGGCCGGACGATCGAGCGGCAGATCGGACCGAAGGATGTGTTTGTCAGCCCGGCAGGCCGGCCTCATTATTTCCGCAATGACGATGTGTCGGCGGCGACGATTTTCGCCGTGATCGGCTCTCCGTTGCCTGGCGACCCCGACTATCGTCCGGCCGTGGGCGCGTGAGCGTTCTCCGGTCCGTAGCGATGGCCGGCGGGGGGAACGCGCAGGACGGCGAGGTGCTGACCTGGCAGGAGTGCGGGTCGGCCGCCGCTCCTTCCCTGGTGCTGCTGCACGGGATCGGATCGGACGCGCGGCTGTGGCGGGCGCAGCTTGCCGCCTTTGCGCCGGAGCGGCGCGTCCTGGCGTGGAACGCGCCGGGATATGCGGAAAGCTCGCCGTTTCCCGAGGGGACGCCGACGGGCGACCCTACGCTCTGGGCGCAGCGGTTGATGGACGGGCTGGATGCGCTGGGTGTTTCATCCTGCGTGCTGGTCGGGCATTCGCTGGGTGCCGTGACGGCGGCGCGTTTTGCGAGGCTGTGGCCGGAACGGGTGAAGGCGCTCGTCCTGTCCAGCCCCGCACAGGGCTATGGCCAGTCGCCGGGCGCGGCCCTGCTTCCGGCGCTCCAGGCGCGCATCGACGATATCACGTCGCTCGGCCCGCGCGGCATGGCGGAGCACCGGGCCCCCCGCACGCTGGGACCAGGCGCCGACGCCGCCATGATCCGGGCGGTGACGGACGCGATGGCCCGGGTGTCGGTGCGCGGATATTGCGATGCCGTACGTCTGCTGGCGGGCGGTCGGCTGGCGGATGATCTGCCGGCCTGGAACGGGCCGCTGCATCTTGTCTGCGCGGAGGAGGACCGGATCGTGCCGCCCGCGACGGTGGAAACGCTTGCGGCGCTGCGGCCGTCGGCGCGGCTCTGCCGGATTGCGGGCGCGGGACATGCCTCCTATCTCCAGGCGCCGGACCTCTTCAACCGATGCCTTGCCCATGTGCTCGCGAACCGTGAGCCCGATTGACCATGTGGGCAAATGAGCGCGAACGGCCCGCAAGGGGCGCCACCTGCACGCCTGGCCGGCCGGGCTTCGATGCGTCGCTAGGGCTGATAGCCGAGGGCAGCGGAGATTTCGGCGGCGGCCGCCTCGACGCGAATGCGCACGACATCCTCCAGTTCCGCGCGGTCATAGGCCGAGAGCGGGCAGATCGCGTTGACCGCGGCTTCCGCGATGCCGACGCGATTGCGTATGGGCGCGGCAATGCTGGCCACGTCGGGTTCGAAATATCCCCAGCTGGCAAGGCTTCTCTGCGGACGGTCCACCTCGAGCTGCGCGACCAGGGCACCGAGATCGCCGGGCGTGGCATCGGTATAGGTCGAGAACGCGTACCCGTCATACAGGCGGACAACATCGGCCAGTGCCATGTGGGCCAGAAGCGTGCGACCGATGACGGTGGCATGAGCCGGCAGGCGCGTTCCGACACCGACGGCATTGCTGGTCCAGCCCGGTCCCGGGCAGCGGACCACATAGACGACATCGGTCCCGGCGAGGACGACGAGATGCGTGGTGCATCCCGTCGCGTCGCGCAGCCGTTCGAGAACCGGCGTGGCGATGTCCACAAGTCCGCGCCCGGACAGGGTGTTGTAGCCCAGCCTGAGGACCCGGTTGCCGAGGCGGAACGTCCTGCGCGCCGCGTTGCGCTCGACATACCCTGCCGTCTCCAGCGTATGGAGCAGGCGGAAGGCGGTGGCGCGCGGCAATCCGGCCTCTCGCGCGATGACGGCCAGGCTCCGTTCCGGGTGATCTTTCGTAAAGCTTTCGAGAATGGCGAGCCCGCGAAGCAGCCCCGGAACAATGTAGCGATCCTCGCCGGTCGGACCGTCTTCGTGCGTCTGTATGGTGTCCTGCGTCATGCGTACGACCTTAAGCCGGTTTTTCACAAGAACGGAAGCGTCGGCGTCTGCATTGCGGACGTTATGTTACTTGATTTTCTCTTCCGATCTCGTAACATGTGTTCACACATGCTCATATTGACCATATATGAACAGAGCCTGAGCAGGCGGCCGGCATGATCCTCGTTTCGGAGAATACATGATGAAGAAGCCCTTTATTCCTTATAACGAGACCCATCAGACCCGCTGCCGGGAGCCGGACCCCTATGAAAATCTGATCGGGGATGCCCTGGAGGCAGCCTTCGCGCGGGGGGCCACGACGCTGGGCGGCATTCTTCCGGTGCTGGTCGAACGCGATATCCCCGCACCCGACGGCGGCGCCTGGTCCGAAGCCTCCCTGGCCGCGGAACTGGCGCGCCTGGCCGCCTGAAACAAGCCCTCCCTCCGCTTCGTCCACAGGATATCTGCCATGACCATCTCTCCGGAATCACTGGAAACCCGCCTTCGTCGCGGCCTGCGCAACCAGTGGTATCCCGTTCTGCCTTCGGGCCATGTGACCACCACCCCGACATCGATCTATCGCTGCGGGTTTCGCATCGTGCTGTGGCGCGACCATCTGGGGAACGCGTATGCCCTGGAGGATCACTGCCCGCATCGTGGCGCCCCGCTTTCCCAGGGTGCGCCGCTGGGCGACCGGATCGCCTGCCCGTATCATGGCGTGCAGGTGGATGCGCGGGGTGTCGCCGTGAAGGTGCCGGGCAGCCCGGGCTGCCGTCTGGAAGGCCTGCATGCCACCCGCAGCTTTCCTCTGGAGGAGCATGCGGGCGCGATCTTCCTCTTCGTCGGCGAGACGAAGGATACGCCGCCGACGGAACTGCGCCTTCCGGCGGAATTCAGCGATCCCGACTACAGCCACTTCCTCTGTTATACCGAGTGGGGCGGCGATTACCGTTATGTGATCGACAACGTCATGGACCCGATGCACGGCACGTTCCTGCATCACCATTCCCATTCCATGTCGGAAGGCGATTCCACCGCCGATTTCCGCATTGTCGAGACGGATGACGGCTTTATCTTCGAGAAAGAGGGACAGCGCGGCGTCAATTTCGACTGGACGGAATTTCTCGATATCGGGTCCATGTGGCTGCGCCTGGAGATCCCTTATCCGAAAACCGGCGGCCCTGGCGGAAGCTTCACGATTCTTGGCTCCTACACGCCGATGCAGGACGGATGGAGCGGGGTCTTTCACTGGCGGCTGCGCAAAGTCACGGGCTGGCAGCGCGATGCATGGCGCTTCCTGTATCGCAACCGCCTCGAAGCTCGCCACTGGCATGTTCTCGAACAGGATCGCGTCCTGATCGAGGATTACGAACCTGGCGCGAACGAGCGCGAAATTCTCTATCAGCACGACGCGGGGCTGGTGCGGCTGCGCCGGTATCTCAAGCGCTGCGCGGAGACGCAACTCGAGGAACTGGCCAATGGCTGACACGATGCGCGTGCGCGCGTCGGTGCTGAAATGGGAGGCCCGCGATGTGGTCTCCCTGGAACTCCGTGCGCTGGATGGCGGGCCGTTGCCGCCATTTACCGCCGGTAGCCACATCGACCTCTTCCTTGCGAACGGTATCACGCGCAGCTATTCGCTGAGTAACGACCCGGCGGAAACGCACCGTTACGTCGTGGGGGTGGCGCACGATGCGAACAGCCGCGGCGGCTCGCGCTATATCCACGAAACCTTGCGGATCGGCGCGGAGTTCGAGATCGGCCGGCCGCGTAATCATTTTTCGCTTGATGAGACGACGAACGATCATGTGTTCATCGCCGGCGGCATCGGCATTACGCCGATCCTGTCCATGATGCGACGTCTGCATGCGCTCGGGAATCGGCCGGAGTTGTATTACGCGGTGCGGGACCATGCCTGCCTTTCCTTCGCCGATGAAATCCGTGCCCTGAGCCGTGAGCCCGTGTTTCATATCGACAGCGAGGCAGGCGGCTATCTTGACATCGCCTCGATTGTCGAGGCGCATCCGGGTGCGGATTTCTATTGCTGCGGTCCAACGCCCATGCTGGACACGTTCGAAAAAGCCACGGCGCATCTTCCTGAATCACGTGTGCATCTCGAGCGTTTTTCGGCGGCTCCGGTGAAGGCTACCGGGGTCGAAGCCAGCTTTCAGGTGGAATGCGCGAAATCAGGCAAGGTTTTCGAGATTCCACCCGACAAGAGCATCGCCGACGTGCTCGAGGCCGCGGGGGTGCCGGTCACGTCTTCATGCCGCGAGGGTGTATGCGGCAGTTGCGAGACGCGGGTCATTTCAGGACAGCCGGTGCATCGCGACAGCGTTCTGAGCAAAAGCGAAAAAGTAGCCAACAAGACGATGATGATCTGTGTGTCGCGCTGCCAGTCTGGCCGGCTGGTACTCGATCTCTGAAGTTTCCGCTGCCCGTGCCGGGCCATGATGGTGCGGGAACGTGACCTATGCCGTCGCCACTGTCGGAGCGACGCGATTCAGGCGGTTACGATGATGTAGAGTGAAGAATACTCTATATTTTTATGTTCGTGCGGCGTGAACTGCGACGCGATCGGGGGCCGCCCCCGACAGAACCGGCTGCCGTCCGGACCCCTTTCCATGAAGAATATTCATCGTTCCGAGCATGAATTTAGTGCGATGACGTGTCGCGCTCGCGCGATTTCATGATCATTTCGTTGACACAACAGAGACGCGATCTTATTCTATTTTTGGACAATGTGACCGTATTTGGTCACACCGTGACCCCTTCGCCGGAGGCGCCAATGATCCGTTCCATGCTTCCCCGCCCTGCCCGGACTTTGTTGCCGGGCACTGCGCTTCTTCTCGCCGGCACGTGTCTGGCGCTTCCCCTCTGTACCGCGCATGCGACGAGCCGGCAGGTGCAGGCCGGCGCCGCAAGGCCGACCACTCCGCATGTCGGCGCCTCCCGCGTCGCCGCCACACCGGTCGCCGGCGCTGCGTCCCGGCAACCCGCGGCGCGTGGCGAGACCATCGACGTCGTCACCCACGTTCACCAGACGCCGAGTGGCGTGACCGGCCGGGATGTTGGCGGCGGCCTAATGGTGAAGCAGACCTCCGCCGTTGCCATCAGCACAGTCACCCGCGATTTCGTGGCTGCGCAATCGCCGACCGCGTCGTCCTACGAGGTGATGCGGATGGTCCCGGGCACCAATGTGGCAACCTCCGACCCCTATAATATGCAATCCGGCAATTTCATCGTGCGCGGCCTGAATGGTGATGAGATCGGCTTCCTGATGGAAGGCGCGCCGCTCAACAATGTCGGCACCTACGTGACCATTCCATCGCAATATCCCGATGGAGACGTGATCCAGTCCGAAAGCCTGCAACCGACGACAGTCGACCTGACTGCGCCGATGATCGGCGCCGCCGGCGGATTGACGCGCATGACCCTGCTCGATCCCGCGGACAAGGCGGGCGGCCAGATGAACCTGACGTTCGGGTCTTACGACACATACCGGCAGTCCCTCCGGGTCGACAGCGGCGAACTCGGGCATTCCGGCGTAAAATTCTTCCTGAGTTATTCGCATCTTCTCGGAAAGAACTGGCGTGGTCCGGCTGCGCCCTACCGGCGCGACCACTTCGACTTCAAGCTCGTCAAGGACTGGGGTTCGGTCGGTGCGTCGAAACTCGTGGTCGCCTATACCGACTACCGCCTATACATGCTTACCACACCGACGCTCGCGCAGTATCGAGAATATGGAAATAATTACAACTATTCCAACGTTTTCACTGGAACGAACCCGAATTATTACCAGTTGCATGGCGAGGACGCCGGGACGTTGATCGTCAGCGCGCCGACCGATCTCAGCCTGCTGCACAATACGGTCAAGATAAACGTCACGCCCTATCTATATCATTCCTGGGGTGGCTTCGCGTATGGCAGCACGCTTCCGAACAGCGGCCAGGCGTTCTACGGCAGCCAGCATGTCTCGCTCGACCTTTCGGGCGTGCCCACTTATGGCAGTGCGAGGATCGTCAATGTGCCGACGACGTTCGACATCGAACATCCTGGCGTGAATACGGTCGTATCCTGGAAGAAGGGGATCAACACGCTCAAGGCCGGATACTGGTTCGATTACACGCGACAGGTCTATACGACGACCTATGGCGCCGTGACGGCGTCTGGCGCGCCTGCGTCGCTTCTCGGCAATTACGCGACGAATGCGCGGCTGAAGAACGGTCAGGAATACATGTCCACGGACTGGATCACGCGCACCTATACCAACGCGCTGTATCTGGGCGACGAGATCAACGCGCTCGGCGACAAGCTGATGGCGGATGCAGGGGTAAAACTGCTCTGGATTCATCGTCCCGGATACAATTATCTGCCGGGCGACCAGAGCGACGTCGGTCAAAACACGTTTCAGGTCACGCCGCAGTTCGGCTTCCGCTACCAGTTCACGCCGGAGCATCAGATTTTCTTCAGTGGGAACACGGCGTTCCGTATGCCGACCGCGAATTCGATGTTCAACAGCTATAACGGCGCGACGGGTGCGCTGCTGATTGCCGGCAACAATCAGCAGAAAAACGAATTCTCGATTTCCGAGGAGATCGGCTATCGCTATACCGGGTCCGAGGTGATGGCGACGGTTTCCTTCTTCAACTACAATTTCACCAATCGCCAGATCTCCACCGCTGCCATCATCAATGGTGCGTCGGTCAACACGTTCATCAATGCCGGCGGCGAAACCGGGCGTGGCGTGGATGTCGAGGTCGGCACCCGTCCGTGGCATCACTTCCGGCCCTATATGTCGGGTGAGTATCTGCACGTCACCACCGACAATAACCTCCAGGTCGGCAGGGACTATCTGCCGACAGCGGGAAAGATCGCGGTTCGCGCGCCGAAATGGAGTGCGGCGGCAGGTCTGAATTATGATGACGGATCGCTGTTCGGCAATGTCAACATGAAATATATGGACAGCCAGTATTCCACCTTCATGGATGACGAATCTATTCCCGCCCATGCCAATGTGGATCTGACCCTCGGGTATCGGTTTCATAATGTTTCGTTCATGAAGCAACCTGAGTTCAGGCTTAATATTCAAAACCTCGCCGGATCGACTTATATAAGTGGTGCGAATTCCGTCACGGGTGCCGCGCATACGACGCGGGGCGTGCATGGGACCATGATCGCAGGGAGCGCACCGACCTATTTTCTTGGCGCGGGGCGTGCGTTTATCGGAACCTTCAGTGTCGGGTTCTGAATGATTTGTGGCTGTTCGGTCTCCTGGGCGGGTTGATGCAAACGGATGGGTGGAAGATGAAATGACGTCTGGTAACTCTGCTGCGGCACGTGTGACGCGACGCACCGTTCTGGCGGCCGCGACGGCATGGCCGGTCCGTTCCGCTTTTGCCGCTCCTTGCAGGACGCTGCCCTTTCTCTGGGGAGCGGCTTCGAGCGGCTACCAGGTGGAGGGCGACGAACGCGCGGCCGATATCCGGATTCTCGAACGCGTGCCGTCCACGCTTTTCCGGGAGCCGGCGGGCCTGGCGGACGACCATTACCGGCGTTATCGCGAGGATATCGCCCTGCTGGCGTGGCTGGGCTTCAACTCCTTCCGGTTCTCGCTCGAGTGGGCGCGCATCGAGCCGGAAAAGGGGGTCATTTCTCGCGATGCCCTCGCACATTATCGGGATGTATTGCGGTGCTGTCACGAGCACGATCTCGTGCCCTGCGTGACGTACAGCCATTTTGCGAATCCGGCCTGGTTTGCCGCCGAGGGAGGCTGGGAGGCGCGGGACGCTGTCGACCGTTTTCTGCGGTATTGCGATGTCACATCGCGCGCGTTGGGCGACCTGATCGGGATCGCCGCAACGTTCAACGAACCGGATCTGCACAAATTGCTGTTGTGGGGCCGGCCGGGCGAGCCGGCGGGGAAGCAGGCCATGTTGTCCGAGGCCGCGCGGCAATGTGGTTCGGATCGGTTCGGCTATTATCTATCCGGCGATCCGCAGCGCGTCGAGGACAGGATGATCGCGGCGCATCGGCGTGCCATCGGTGTGATCCGCTCCGGACCGGGACAGTATCCTCTGGGCGTCACGCTTGCGATGACGGACGACCAGGCTGTGGGGCCGCCCGGACGCCGGGATGAGAAGCGGCGTTATGTTTATGAAAACTGGCTGGTCGCGGCGCGGGAGAGCGCCGATTTCGTCGGTGTTCAGGTATATACCCGCAATTTGATCGGTCCGGCCGGTATCGTGCCGACATCGGCATCTTCCGAAAAGACGGCCATGGGGTGGGAATTTTATCCCGATTGTGTGGAGGGGGCGTGTCGTTACGCTGCATCCGTCGCGCGGTTGCCCGTGGTCGTGACTGAAAACGGCATCGCGACGGACGACGACGCACAGCGGCAGCATTACATCCGGTCGGCCGTCGCGGCTCTGGAACGGGCCCGGCGGGATGGAGTGGATATTCGGGGTTACTACCACTGGTCTTTTCTTGATAGCTACGAGTGGTCGGCTGGTTATGCGCCACATATGGGGCTTGTGTCGGTAAACCGGGCAATGCAGGCTCGCGTGCCAAAGCCCAGTGCGGCATTGCTGGCCGGCCTGAAATTGCCGGGTTCCGTATGCTGGAAGTTGGTCAGGTGAGCATCTGACCCTGCGCCTTGGGATGCCTTCGAAGATCGGCTGCACGGTTGAGGCGCTGGTGCCGCGATGAGGCGAGGCAGTGGGCGGGGCTTGTGTTGTTCCGGCGCCGGCTCGCGGATTGCGACATTCTGCGCGAGGCCGGCATCGCGGCTTTCGGCCCTACGGGGTATCGATCGGTGCGTTCGTCGCGGCTCATCGGCCGCGCGACGGGACCGGTTCCGTCGCGCGGCACGCCGGTTCGGGCCGAGAGACCGCCGAAGCGCGCGGGAACCGGGGCCGAACGAGCCTATGCGCCGCGCTTGCGCGTGGATGCCCCGGCCGGGCGCCGGCGGGGGCCGCCGGAGGGGGGGGCGCTGCGGGGATTGCGTCCACGCGGGCCGCCTTCGGCGCCCCCGGCGGGGGCCTGCGCCGGGTTGATCCGGACCTCGTCGGAATCGGTGGCGGCGACGCAGGCGCTGAAGCGCTCGGCCGAGGCCGGGGCGATCTCGAACAATGTGTGGTCGCCGGCGATGCGGATCGAGCCGATCTCGTTCTTGCGCACGCCGCCCAGGCGGCAGATCAGCGGCACCAGCCATTTCGGATCGGCCTTGTCCTGCCGCCCCACGCTCATGGAGAACCAGACGCCGTCGCCGCGCGGGCCGTGATCCTCGCGCGTCGGGCGCTCGCGGCGGGCGGCGGGCTCGCCGTCCCGGGCCGGGCGGGGGGCGTCGACGCGCAGGGGGCGAATGTCCTCCGGGTCGGGCAGGCGGGCGCGATACATTTGCAGCAGTGCCGCCGCGAGCTGTTCGGGCGTGCGGTCGGCGGCCAGGCGGGCGACCTGTTCCTCGTCGCCCGGGGCGACGGGGTCGGTCAGGCTCTGGTCGGTCAGCAGCCGTTCGAAATCCTGGGCGCGGATGGCGTCGGCGGTGGGGACCGCCGTCCATTCCGCCGTGACCTTGGCCATGGCCAGCAGGCGCTCGGCGCGCCGGCGCATCGAGACCGGCACGACCAGGGCGCACACGCCCTTGCGCCCGGCGCGGCCGGTGCGGCCCGAACGGTGCAGCAGGGTGGCGCTGTCGGTCGGCAGGCTGGCATGCACCACCAGGGCCAGGGCCGGGATGTCGATGCCGCGCGCCGCCACGTCGGTCGCGACGCAGACGCTGGCCTGGCCGGTGCGCAGGCTGTCGATGGCGCGCGTGCGCTCGTTCTGGCCCAGTTCGCCCGACAGTGCCACCGACGCGAAGCCGCGTTCCAGCAGCGCGCCCTGCATGTGGCGCACCAGTTCGCGGGTGGCGCAGAACACCATCGAGGTCGGGCTGTCGGTGTAGCGCAGGATGTTGACCACGGCCGGGATGATCTCGCGCGGGTCGGTCAGCACGGCGCGGTAGCTGATGTCGGCGTGCTGGCGGGCGCCCGACAGCGTGTCGATGCGCAGCGCGTCGCGCTGGTACCGCCGGGCGAGCGAGGCGATTTCCTTGGCGATGGTGGCCGAGAACAGCAGCGTGCGGCGCGTGGCGGGCATCGCGTCCAGCAACTGCTCCAGCTCCTCGCGGAAGCCCAGGTCCAGCATCTCGTCGGCTTCGTCCAGCACCACGACGCGCAGGTCCGACAGCACCAGCCGGCCGCGACGCTGGTGGTCGCACAGCCGGCCCGGGGTGCCGACCACGATATGGGCGCCGAGTTCCAGCGCTCGTGCCTCGCGCCGCGCGTCCATGCCGCCGATGCACGAGACGATGCGCCCGCCGGCCGGGGCGTACAGCCATGTCAGCTCGCGCTGCACCTGCATGGCCAGTTCGCGCGTCGGCGCGACGATGACGGCCAGCGGCGCGCCGGCCGGTCCGAACCGTTCCGCGCCGCCCAGCAGCGTGTCGGCCATGGCCAGCCCGAACGCCACCGTCTTGCCCGAGCCGGTCTGGGCCGACACCAGCAGGTCCTTGCCGTCCGCCGCGACATCCAGCACGGCCTGCTGGACCGGCGTGGGCTCGTCATAGCCGCGCGCGTCGAGCGCGCGCCGGAGGGCGGGATGGGTTTCGGGAAAAGGCATGAGGCGGGTCATCCGGACAGAAAAGGCCACGGCGTGGCGCGGCGCGAGGCGGGCAGGGGCACGATGGCGGGAGATCGCGCTCCATAAAGACTCGCCGCCGAAAATACCAGAGCGAAAGCGCTTTTGCCCCGCAGGGCAGGGCTTCGCCCGTCAGGGAACCAGGACGGCCGCGCCCTCGAACCGTCCGGCGCGGAGGTCGGCCAGCGCGCGGTTGGCGTCGCGCAGCGGGTAGCGCGTGGTGCGGGTGCGGATGCCGGCCTTGGGCGCCAGCGACAGGAAATCGACCCCGTCCTGCCGCGTCAGGTTGGCGACCGAGACCAGTTGCCGTTCCTCCCACAGCAGGTCGTAGGAGAAGGCCGGGATCTCGCTCATGTGGATGCCGGCGCAGACCACGCGGCCGCCCTTGCGCACCGCGCGCAGGGCCGCGGGCACCAGCGCGCCGTCCGGCGCGAAGATGATGGCGGCGTCCAGTTCCCGTGGTGGCGGTTCGTCCGATCCGCCGGCCCAGGCCGCGCCGAGGCCGCGCGCGAAATCCTGCGTCGCCTGGTCGCCGGGGCGGGTGAAGGCGCAGATCGTGCGCCCCTGCCAGAGCGCGACCTGGGCGATGATGTGGGCGGCGGCGCCGAAACCGTACAGGCCCAGCGTCCTGGCCTCGTCGCCCGCCATCACCAGCGACCGCCAGCCGATCAGCCCCGCGCAGAGCAGCGGGGCCAGGGCGACGTCGTCGCCGTCCTCGCCCAGGGGAAAGGCGTAGCGCGCATCGGCGATCGCCGCCGTGGCGTAGCCGCCGTCGCGCGTGTAGCCGGTGAAGAGCGGATGGTCGCACAGATTCTCGTGGCCGGCATGGCAGTAGCGGCAGACGCCGCAGGTATGGCCCAGCCAGGGAATGCCGACCCGCTGGCCCGGATGCAGGTCCCGCACGCCGTCGCCCAGCGCGTCGATGCGGCCCACGATCTCGTGCCCCGGGATGACCGGGTGGCCGGGAAAGGGCAGGTCGCCATCCACCACGTGCAGGTCGGTGCGGCAGACGCCGCAGGCGCCGACCCGCACCCGGATCTCGCCGGGGCCGGGCTGGCGGTCCGGCAGTTCCACCCAGCGCAGCGCGGTATGCGGGGCATCCAGTCTCATCGCATGCATGGTCGGGGCCTTTGCGTGTGGTCGGGATCGCGCGGCTACTCCACCATGTCGGCATGGCTCCGCGCTATGATCTGGATCAGCGCGCCGAGGGAATGACCCGATCGTGATCCGCGATGGCCGCGCGCGTCCTTGCGCGGGGACGACGGGGGGCCGGCGATGCCGAAGAGGAAGGCGAGGTCGGCCCGGCGGGCCGGCCGGGCCGGGCGGTCGCGGGCCAGCAAGGCCGAGATCAGGGTGGAACCGGTCGAGAGATGGCGCTGCATCCGGGACTCCATCGGGCGAGAGTGACGTCCATAATATTCAAATGATAATCATTCGCAAGTATAATGTCGCGATTGTCATAACAGAGTCGAGAGGCCTGCTAGGCAGCCCTGGTGCCGGCCGGTATGAGATTGGGCCCGGATTTCGCGGCCGGCGCATCGCGCGGGCAGGACTGGGCCGGGGCGGGCCGGGGACCCCGTCGGGTTTCCTGGGGCCTCGTCGATCGTTTCATCCCCGCAGGCAAGAAAAAACCAAGAGGACCAAGCCGCATGGCCAAGATCAAGGTGAAGGAACCGGTTGTCGAACTCGACGGCGACGAGATGACGCGGATCATCTGGAGCTTCATCAAGGAGAAGCTGATTCTCCCGTATCTCGATATCGACCTGAAATATTACGATCTGGGGATCGAGCATCGCGACGCCACCGACGACCGGGTGACGGTCGAGGCCGCCGAGGCGATCAAACGGTACCGCGTCGGCGTGAAATGCGCGACCATCACCCCCGACGAGGCCCGGGTGGCCGAGTTCGGGCTGAAGAAGATGTGGCGCTCGCCCAACGGCACGATCCGCAACATCCTGGACGGCACGATCTTCCGCGAGCCGATCATCTGTTCCAACGTGCCGCGCCTGGTGCCGCACTGGACGCAGCCGATCGTCATCGGCCGCCATGCCTATGGTGACATCTATCGCGCCACCGAGACCAGGATCCCGGGCCCCGGCACGGTGACCCTGACCTACACGCCCGCCGACGGCGGCGCGCCGGTGTCGCTGGACGTGCATGATTTCAAGGGACCGGGCGTGGCGCTGGGCATGCACAATACCCGTGCCTCGATCGAGGGGTTCGCCCGCGCGTCGCTGACCTATGGCCGCGACCGCAAGCTGCCGGTCTACCTGTCCACCAAGAACACGATCCTGAAGGCCTATGACGGCATGTTCAAGGACGTGTTCCAGGAGATCTACGACGCCGAGTTCAAGGCCGAGTTCGAGACGCTGGGCCTGACCTACGAGCATCGGCTGATCGACGACATGGTGGCCTCGGCGCTGAAATGGAGCGGCGGCTATGTCTGGGCGTGCAAGAACTATGACGGCGACGTGGAGAGCGACATCGTGGCCCAGGGCTTCGGCAGCCTGGGGCTGATGACGTCGGTGCTGCTGAACCCGACCGGCGACGTGGTGGAATCCGAGGCCGCGCACGGCACGGTGACCCGCCATTATCGCGAGCACCAGAAGGGGCGGCCGACCAGCACCAACCCGATCGCCTCGATCTTCGCCTGGACGCGCGGCCTGGCCTATCGCGGGCGGTTCGACAACACGCCGGACGTGACGCATTTCGCCGACACGCTGGAACGCGTCTGCGTCGAGACGGTCGAGGCGGGCCAGATGACCAAGGACCTGGCCCTGCTGATCGGGCCGGATGCCAAATGGCTGACCACCCAGGACTTCCTGGCGGCGCTGGACACCAACCTGCGCAAGGCGATCGCGGCCGGCTGATGCCCGAGGCGGCCGGGCTTTCGGGCCCGGCCGCACCTGGAGGGTTCGAAAAACCCTCTGGTTTTGAGGTCTGCTCTGTGATTCCATTTTCCTTGCGTTGATTGGAGTATGGATCGTGAAGCAGGCGGGATTTTTTGACGTTGAAGAGC
>NZ_JABEQJ010000033.1 GCF_014174255.1 Gluconacetobacter sacchari | reverse complement strand
CCCCATGACGCTGCCCGACCGCTTCATCGACCACAACACCCAGGACGCCCAATACCACGAGGCCGGACTCGACGCCGCCGCCATCGCCGCCACCGCCCTGCACGCCCTGGGACTCGAACAGACCGTCCAACCCTTGCCAAAGGTGACGATCGGACCGAAAGCATGATTGTTATGCGTATGACCTTCCCCCGCTCCCTGTCCCTTTCCCTGGCCCTCGGCACCGCCTTCGCGGCATCGCCCGGCGCCCTTCCGCTGCTGCCCGCCCCCGCGGCCCGCGCCCAGGCCGCCCCCGCCGCCACCGCGTCGGCGATCACGGCGCCGGTCAGCGCGCTCTATGCCGCTCTCAGCCGGATCCAGGCCCCCAACAGCGGCAGCTTCGCGCAGCGGACGCAGATACTCGGCCCGGTGGTGGACAAGGTCTATGATCTCGAAACCGTGCTGCGCGCCTCGGTGGGCCTGCGCTATGCCAGCTTCAGCGATGCCGACAAGCAGCGGCTGCGCGACGTGTTTCGCCAGTTCACGGTGGCGCGCTACGTCTCCAGCTTCAAGCCGGGCGGCGACGCGCGCTTCACCATCGATCCCACCCCCCGTCCCGCGCCCGTCGGCACCGACCAGATCGTGACGACCCATATCGGATCGGCGGACGATACCGACGGCACCGAGATCGACTATGTCCTGCGCTCCAGCCCGCAGGGCTGGCGGATCGTGGAAGTGCTGCTGAAAGGGAGCATCAGCCAGGTCGCCGCCCAGCGATCCGATTTCAGCGGGGCCCTGGCATCGGGGAATGTCCAGAACCTGATCGCCCTGCTACAGAAAAAGGTCCAGGCGTTCTCCGAGGACTGATGCCCCCGCGACGCCCGACCACACCCCACCGCCCCTTACCGGAACGCTGATGTCCGCCTTGCACGCCCTTGCCTCTCCCGCCGGTCTCGCCGCCCTGCTCGCGGCTGCCGGCTGCGTGCAGGCAGGCCTGGGCACCGGCCTGCTGGCCCGCTTCCGCTGGCGCGAGGAGCGGATCCCGCCGGGCGGTTCCCCCCCGCCGGTCACGATCCTCAAGCCGCTCCATGGCGACGAGCCGCTGCTGGAAGAGGCACTGGAGAGCTTCTGCACCCAGGACTACCCGCATTTCCAGATCATCTTCGGCGTCCAGGACGCGGGCGACCCGGCCATCGCGATCGTCCGCCGCCTGCGCGAGCGCCATCCCACGCTCGACATCGCGCTGGTCGTCGACCCGACGACGCACGGGGTCAACCGCAAGATCGGCAACCTGATCAACATGCTGCCCCACGCGCGGCACGATGTCCTGGTCATCTCCGACTCGGACATCCACGTGGCGCCGGACTATCTGCGCCACGTGGTCCACGCGCTGGCCGAACCGGGCGTCGGGCTGGCCACCACGCTCTATGCGGGCCTGCCGGCCTCGCGCAGCCTGCCGCGCCTGCTGGCCGCCTGCCAGATCAACCATAATTTCCTGCCCGGCGTCATGCTGTCGCGCTATCTGGGCCGGCAGGACTGCCTGGGCGCCACCATGGCCCTGCGACGCGAGACGCTGGAGGCCGTCGGCGGCCTGGAGGCCCTGGCGCCGCACATCGCCGACGACGCCATGCTGGGCCGTCTGGTGCGCGAGCGCGGGCTGCATATCGCCATCGCCCCCTGCATGACCTGGACCACGGTGGGCGAGGCCGGCTTCGGCGACGTGCTGATGCACGAGCTGCGCTGGGGCCGCACGGTCAAGACGCTGGAGCCGGCGGGCTATGCCGCCTCCGCCATCCAGCTCCCGCTGTTCTGGGCCGGGGTCAGCGTCCTGCTCTGCCCCCATGCGTCCTGGACATGGTGGTTTTTCCTCGCCGTCTGGGCGATCCGGGCGGTCTGCGCCTTCCTCACCGACCGGCTGCTGGCCCAGCGCAGCCTCGTTCCATTGCTGCTGCTTCCGGCGCGCGACTGGCTGTCGGCCGCGATCATGGCCGGCAGCGTCACCGGCACGCGCGTTGCCTGGCGTGGACAGACGATGCATATCACACCACATTCGGCTATAGCGCCGCCTACCCATCCGATCGTGCCGGGCGAATGACCGCCCTCCACGACACCACCAGACCGACCGGGAGACGGGCAGTACCGGGCCCATTCTCCCCACGTCCGAGGATCAGCGTACCATGACCAAGTTGAGAACCTTGTTCCTGCAACCCCCTTCCTTCGACGGTTTCGACGGCGGCGCGGGCTCCCGCTACCAGGCGAAGCGCGAGATCCGGTCGTTCTGGTACCCCACCTGGCTGGCCCAGCCCGCCGCCCTGGTCGAGGGCAGCCGCCTGATCGACGCCCCCCCGGCGCGCATGGGCATGGAGCCGATCCTCGAGGACGTGCGCAACCGTGACCTGGTCATCATGCACACCTCCACCCCGTCCTTCGCATCGGACGTGCGGGTGGCACAGATGCTCAAGGACGAAAATCCGAAGCTCAAGATCGGCATGGTCGGCGCCAAGGTCGCCGTGCAGGCCGAGGAAAGCCTGCTCAAGGCCCCCCCGGTCGATTTCGTCGCCCGCAACGAATTCGATTTCACGATCAAGGACATCGCCGACGGCATGCCGTTCGCCGAGGTCGACGGCATCTCCTTTCGCAACGAGGCGGGCGAGATCGTCCATAACCGCGACCGCGCGATCATCGAGAACATGGACAGCCTGCCGTTCGTGACCGAGGTCTACAAGCGCGACCTCCGGATCGAGGATTATTTCATCGGGTACCTCATGCACCCGTATATCTCGATCTATACCGGCCGCGGCTGCAAGTCGCGCTGCACCTTCTGCCTGTGGCCGCAGACGGTCGGCGGCCATCACTACCGCACCCGCAGCCCCGAGCACGTGGCGGCCGAAATCCGGCTGGCGAAGCAGTATTTCCCGCAGGTGAAGGAATTCTTCTTCGACGACGATACCTTCACCGACGACCTGCCCCGCGCCGAGGCGATCGCGAAGGAACTGGGCAAGCTGGGCGTCACCTGGTCGTGCAACGCCAAGGCCAACGTGCCGCGCAAGACGCTGGAAGTGCTCAAGGCCAACGGCCTGCGCCTGCTGCTGGTCGGCTATGAAAGCGGCAACCAGCAGATCCTGCACAACATCAAGAAGGGCATGCGCGTCGAAACGGCCCGCGAGTTCACGAAGAACTGCCACGAGCTGGGCATCAAGATCCACGGCACCTTCATCCTCGGCCTGCCCGGCGAAACGCGCGAGACCATCCAGGAGACGATCCGGTTCGCCACCGAGATCAATCCGCACACGCTCCAGGTCTCCCTGGCCGCGCCCTATCCCGGCACCTTCCTGCACAAGCAGGCGACCGAGAATGGCTGGCTGGACGAAAGCAACGCCGAGCTGATCGACGAGAACGGCGTGCAGATGGCCCCGCTGCACTACCCGCATCTGTCGCACAGCGAAATCTTCAACGGCGTCGAGGAATTCTACCGGAAATTCTATTTCCGCGCCCCGAAGATCGCCTCGATCGTCGGCGAGATGGTGCGCAGCCCGCAGATGATGAAGCGCCGCCTGCGCGAAGGGGTCGAGTTCTTCCAGTTCCTGAAAGACCGCCGCGCAGCTTGATTCAAGGGCTTTGCCCTTGACCCACCAAAGGGCGGTCGCCCTTTGGAAACCCATTCGTGGGAGGCAGGGCCGGAGGCCCTGCCGGGTCCCGAGTGACACCGCTTACCGGATCGCATCATGAAGCGCGTGATCATCTCCGCCGACGATTTCGGTCTGTCGGAGGAGGTCAACGAAGCCATCGAGATCGCCCATCGCGACGGACTGCTCTCCACCGCCAGCCTGATGGTCGCCGGCCCGGCGGCCGAGGACGCCATCGCGCGGGCCCGCCGCCTGCCCGACCTCCATGTCGGCCTGCACCTGGTGGTCATCGAAGGCCCGGCCATCCTCCCCCCCGCCGACATCCCGCTGCTGGTCGATGCGGAAGGACAATTCCCCGCCGACCAGCTCGATCTGGGCGTACGCTATTTCTTCCGCCCCGACGTCCGCCTGCAACTGGCCCTGGAAATCGAGGCCCAGTTCACGGCCTTCGCCCGCACCGGCCTGCGGCTGGACCACGCCAACGCCCACAAGCACATGCATCTGCACCCCACGGTGGGCAAATATCTGATCGAAAGCGGCCTGCGCCACGGCCTCCAGGCCGTCCGCGTCCCCCTGGAACCACCCGAACCGCTGATCGCGGCGGGGACCTACGCCGATTCGCTGGGCTCGGCCGCCCTGCGCCGCTGGACGGGCCTGCTGCGCCACCAGGCGCGCCGAGCCGGCCTGCGCACCAACGACTGGTGCTTCGGCATCGCGTGGAGCGGCCACATGACCGCCGACCGCGTCGCCGCCCTGGCCGCCCACCTGCCCGAAGGCCTGTCGGAACTCTATTTCCACCCCGCCACGGCAAAAAACGCCCTGCTGGACCGGCTGATGCCGACCTACGACCACCAGGGCGAACTCGCCGCCCTGTGCAGCCCCGGCTTCCGCGCCGGGCTGGCGCACTGCCACGCCGTTCCCACACACTGGACCGGCTGAAGGGCCTCCCGGCCCGTCGCACCGTCATGGTATGATCCCGCCCCTCAGAGAGGTGACGATGCGCTTTCATTCCGCCGCACACGGGCTCTTTCATGCCTCGGGCCACGCCGCGCCCCACGCTTTCCTGGGGCATGTCGTCCACGCGGCCTACAACGCCATGCTCTACACGACGATCTACCGGATCATGCGCCACGTCCCGCTGCCGATCATGGTCGCCCTCATCGCCGTGATCGCCCTGGTCAGCTATCACCGCATCCGCAATACCGGCCGCGCCCCGTGGTAATCCACGGAAACCCGCCCAACACCAGTCATCGCCGCGCCCGCGATACCGCACCACAATCCAAAAAAAACGCCCCGCCCCCGACGAGAGGGCGGGGCCGGACCTGTCCGTCGCCGGGCTCAAGCCGCCACGGCAATGCCCGGGCGGAGCGTGGCTTCAGCCAGATAGGGTCCGCCGGCCTTGATCTGGATGGTGAGCAGGGCGGGGCTGCCGGGCGTCCGCTCGCCGAGCGGCAGCAGGGCGCGGCCGGATGTCCAGCGCGTGTCTTCCCATTCCAGGACGTTCCACCCCTCCAGCTCCTTCTCGGCGAGATGGATCGCAAGGGCCGCCATGCGATTGCCTTCGAACATCGTGATCTCGCCGACGGCGACCCCGCAGGACCTGCGATCGTCGACGAACGGCCCGATCACGTCGCTGGGGCGACTGGCGCGGGAGACGATGCGCACGCTGTCCACGCCGGCCGGGATCAGGAAGGCAACATGGTCCCCGGCCTTGCGCGCGGGCCAGATGGTCACGCCGCCACCGGCGTCGAGATGAAGATCCATCTCGTCCGTGAGAGCGGGCGACGGTTCCCGGCTCCGTATGCCGGCCTGCTCCGCCCGCGCGTCGATCTGGCGGAACAGCGGCTCCACGAAGTCCCGGCTGACATCGAGCGGCGCCCCGGCATCGTCCCACGACAGGGCGCGCGACGGCATGAAGGACACGATCTTGCCATCCTGCCGGAAGACACGGCGGTTGCCGGTATCGAGATAGGATTCGGTGTGCATGCCGTCGGCGGTGATGACCGAATGCCGCGCGGTCTCGATGTGGTAATAGTCGTACACGGTGATGGATTTGTCGTAGAAGATCGAACGCCCGTTGACGAGCATCCGGACAGGAACGAATTTCCCGTCGAAGAACAGGCAATGCTCGGCGGTGATCAGCATGTCCTTGCAGGGCACGCCATCGGCGATCGCATCCTCGAGCACACGCACGGGCCACCCGGCCTCGTCGTCCGCAAGATGCGGACGGACGACGACCCTCTGGCTGCCCTGCCACGTCACCTCGCGCATGATCTCGGCGCTGCCATGCCAGTCGAAGGCAACGACCATGTCGCCGATCCGCACGTCCTCGACCGCGACATCGCCCGCCGCCGTCCGGATCATCGTCCCCGCGAGGAAGCAGGCGCCGATATACGTGTTTCCATTCGCCTGCGTGATATTCAGCGGGTTCTGCGATCCGGCGGCAGACGCGACCGAATAGGTCCCGTCATTCAGGGTAACGCCCGGGGCGAGATGAACATCCGTCGACGCCACCGTGTTGTTATTGGCGTCAAGGGCCGTGATCGTGACGCCGCCGCCAAGAAAATCATGCGATATGGAATAGGAAACGACCGGCGTCGACGTATCGGCGAATTCGATGACGGAATTGGCCGGATCATAATTATTGATCGTCGTTCCCGACAGGTTGATCAGGGCGCCGCCGCCATTGGCAACGAACGTCCCGCCACCGGTGCCGAAATTGATCACCGTCCCGCCCAGGAGATTGAGGAGAGACCCGCCGTTGCTGAATGTCCCGCCATTCGACAGGTTGACGGTCACCCCGCTCAGCGCGTTGGCGACGATGCCGTTCGATAATATCGCCGTGCCACCGTCGACATTGAACGTCGTCCCGCTCAGCACCGTGGCCGCCGTCGCGATCGTCGCGTTTCCGCCGACATAGATCGTATTATCGGTCAGCGTAAGAAGAGACGCGACCGTCGTGACCGAGCCCGAGACTCCGGGGGGAATGACGTACGTTCCGCCCAAAAGGAGCGAGGCGATCTGGAGACTGCCCCCATTGGCGGTCAGGACATTTCCCGCCGGTATCCCGTTGACGGTGGTGACCGCCCCGCCCGGATCGGTGATCGTCATGTCGTAAGTCGGATTGAGACCCAAGAACCCGCTATTGTAAACGAAGCTATAGACCGACCCGCTCGACGTCGTTCCGGTAAAGTTCCCTGCCATGACCGCCTCCCTTATTCGCGTCCCGATCCGGGGCAAACCGTCTTCCCGATCGGTCTGCCGATCCCAACGGTTGCGAAGTCTTTGTCGACGCGCATTAAGGCCGCGTTAAAGGCGAACGCCCATTGTTACAAAATAAGCGACATTTTTGGGGCTGCCGATCGGCGGGGAGGAAAAAGGCACCCCGCCGAAGGCCCGATGGCCTCCGGCGGGGCAGGGTCGGTGCCGCAGATGCTGCGCTAGATGCTGCTCTTGACCCAGTCCTTGAGCTGGCTCTTGGGCAGCGCGCCGACCTTGGTCGCCGCCGGCTTGCCGTCCTTGAACAGGATCAGCGTCGGGATGCCGCGCACGGCATAGGCATTGGGCGTGTTCGGGTTGTCGTCGATATTCACCTTGGCAACCGTCAGCTTGCCCTTCAACTCGGCACCGATCTCCTCCAGCGCGGGGGCGATCATCTTGCACGGGCCGCACCATTCGGCCCAGAAATCGACCAGCACCGGCCCTTCCGCCTTCAGGACATCGCTTTCGAAAGTGGCGTCGCTGACGGCCACGGTGTTTTCACTCATCACATCGCTCCTCGGGCTTCATTGGCGGCCCTCTGCCTGCACATGGCGCCGGACCACCGGGATTCAAGTCGCCGGTCCATCCGGCTCCGCGCCCGGAGCATGCAGTGCCAGCAGCGAATCGGGCAACGGCATGATCTGGACCGCCTCGGTCCAGACGAGGATGCATCGAACCGGCCGATCGGGATAGAGGCCGGCCATCAACGCCCGGTACGACGCCATCTGGCGCAGATACAGCACCGATGTCGACTCCGCGTCCTTCGGCGGCAGGCGATTGGTCTTGAAATCGCACAACAGCACCGCGTCGGGGCACACCACCATCCGGTCCACCTGCCCCACGATCACTCTGCCCCCGGCCACCCCCGCCACCGGCTGCTCCGCCCGGCTGCCGGGTCCGAACAGGGGGGCCAGCGCCGTGTCGTCCATCACCGCCAGCACCAGGCCGGCCAGTCTCGCCTGCTCGGCCGCATCCAGCCCGTTCCCCGGCCGTGCCAGCCACGCCAGCGCGACCGCCCGCCGCTGCTCCGGCGGGTGATCGGGCAGGTAGTGCAGCAGCGCATGCACGATCTCCCCCCGCCGCAGCGCCTGCTCGCGCGCCGCCGGCCGCCGGGCCCGCGCGATGGCCAGCGGCGAGCGCACGGCCGGCAGCGGCCCCAGCGGCGCATCGTCCGGCCGGCTGGGCACCAGCGGCCGCAGCAGCGCCGCTTCCGTCGGCGGCTTCGTCGCCACCCAGTCGGGCGCATTGCCCATCCAGTCCGGCAGCATCGCCGGCGCGGCCTCGGCACGCGGCGCACGCCTCTCGGTCGACGGTACGGCGGCAGGCGCCTCCAGCACCAGCCGCGTCCCCTCCCAGCCCAGATCGAACGGCCTTTCCTCGGCCCCCGCCTGCTCGAACCCCCGCCGGCAGAGGCTGTACCAGCAATCCTCGGCCACGGTGCGCTTCTGCTGCCAGCCGCAGACCACCAGCCGGTCGCTGGCCCGCGTCAGCGCGACATAGAGCAGCCGATGATATTCCTCCGCCGCCGCCTCGCGGATCGTGCGCTGCAACGCTCCGGTCGCCCCGACTCCCATATCGGCACGCGGCACCCACACCGGCACCTCCAGCCCCGAATCCTCATCCCGTCCCCAGACGATGCCGCCATCGAATTTCGCAACCCCCACCGTATCGGGCAGGATCACCAGCCGCGCCTGCAAGCCCTTGGCGCCATGGGCGGTCATCACCCGCACCATGTCGGCCGCCGCATCGGGTTCGCGCTTCACGCTTTCCTGCGACGCGCGCAGCCAGTGCAGAAACCCCTGGAGCGACGCCGGATGCAGCGATTCATACCGCAACGCCGCCGACAGCAGTTCATCCACCGGTTCGGCCGCCTCCGGCCCCAGCCGCGCCAGCAGGCGCGCGCGTCCCCCCAGCGGCCCCAGCGCCTCGGACAGCAACCTGTAGGGCGAGGCATAATCCACCCGCCGGAACAGCGTCTCCAGCATCGTCCACGCCGCCTGCCAGTCCGGCCGTTCCGCCTGCCGCCGCCACAGCGTGGCCCATAGCGGCTGCCCGCCGCGCCCGGCCGCCAGCGCCAGCAGGCTGTCATCCGACACCCCACCCAGCGGCGAGGTCAGCACGCAGGCCAGCGTCAGGTCATCCTGCGGCAGCAACAGCGCATCGCACAGCGCCATCAGGTCCTGCACGGCCACCTGGTCCGCCAGCCCGGTCCGCACCAGCGTCGCCACCGGCACGTCATGCGTCTTCAGCGCGCGGATCAGCGCGCGCACGAAGGCCGAGCGCCGGGGCACCAGCACCAGCACGTCCCCCGGCGTCAGCGGCGCCTGCCCCGGCTCGGGCGGCCGGCGCAGTTCGGCGACGATCCAGCCCGCCAGCGCATCCGCCAGACGCTGCGCCGCCGTCGATTGCCCCGCATTCTCGCGCGGCGCCCGCCACGGGTCGGGCGCGCCCCCGTCTTCCTCCACCGGCGTCAGCGGCCACAGCTCGACCCGCCCCCCCTGCCCCGGCCGCGCGGACAGATGCACCGGCACCGCGCCGCCGGGCTCGACCAGCCCCCGCGCCGCATCCGGCAAGGCAAAGACCGCATCGACCAGGTTCAGCACCGGCGCGGTAGAGCGGAACGACACCGTCAGCGCCGGCTCCTTCCACGGGCTTCCCGCCTCCTCCACCCGCCGGCGGAACCGCGCCCGCCACAGGCGAAACGCCTCGGGATCGGCCCCCTGGAACGAATAGATGGATTGTTTGTAGTCCCCCACCGCGAACAGCGTGCGCGGCGCCGCATCCGGCTCCCGCGCCCCCGCCCCGGCAAAGAACTCCGCCGTCAGCCCCCCCGCGATCGCCCACTGGTCGGGCGAGGTATCCTGCACCTCGTCCAGCAGCAGATGATCGATGCCGCCATCCAGCTTGTACAACACCCAGGCCGCGCCGGGATCTTTCAGCAGATCCAGCGTGCGCTCGATCAGGTCGTCATAATCGACCAGCCCCAGCCCCCGCTTGCGCTCGCCATAGCGCAGCAGCACCGGCACCGCGACATCCAGCAGCGCCATGCTGGCGCGCAACAGGCCGATGGCGCGGCACTCCTCGTCCACCGCGATCACACGCTCGGCCTCGGCCACCAGCGCGTCACAGACCCCCTCATGCTCCGCGTCGAACTTCGCGCTCAGCCCGCCCCGCTTGCGCGGCACATTCTCGCCGGTCACCAGCGCCGCGCGCCACAGGTCCCAGCGCGCCGCCCGCTCGTCCGGCGGCAGGGCCAGCCAGTCGAGCATCGCAACCGCCGTCCGCCGTGCCCCGGCCGGCCCCTCCGCCGCCACCACGCGCAGCACGTCGCGCAACCGCGTCTCGCCCGGCGGCACGCACGCCCCCAGGCGCAACGCCCCCTCGTCGCGACTCCGCACCCCCAGCACCCGCATCAGCGCGGCCTCGACCCCGCCGCGATCCACCGCCAGCCGCTCGATCACCGGCCGCAGCCGCCGCATCTGCCCCTGCAAGGTCCCGACCAGCGCCGCAAAGGCTCCCACCATCACCTGCCCGGCCAGCAGCGACACCGCATCGCCACCCGAACCCACCACCGCCTCCACCGCCTCGCCCAGCGCGATGCGCGCATCGGTCTCCTCGACCAGCGTGAAATGCGGGCTGATCGCGGCCTCGACCGGAAAACGGCGCAACAGGGACTGGCAGAAGGCATGGATGGTGCCGATCCGCATTCCGCCGGGCAGATCCAGCACCCGGGCGAACAATTCGCGCGCCGCCCGCAGCGTGCCCTCGCCCGGCGGCACCGACAGCGCCGCCAGTTCCCGCTCCAGTTCCCTATCCGGCAGCGTCACCCACCGTCCCAGCCGGTTCTGTAGCCGGATCGCCATTTCCGCCGCCGCCGCCTTGGTAAAGGTCAGGCACTGGATCCGCGCGGGGTCCGACCCGGCCAGCATCACGCCCTCCGGCCCCAGGCGCGGCAGCATCAGCCGCAGCAGCCGGTCGATCAGCAGCTTGGTCTTGCCACTCCCCGCCGAGGCGGAGACGAAGACCGACGCCTCCGGGTCCGACGCCTCGGCCTGCCGCGCATTGGCCAGCCCGATCGCATCGCCCGGCGGCAGGCTCATGGCGCCGCCTCATCGCGCGCGGCACTCCATTCCGCCACCCGCGCCAGCCGCGCGTAATCGGCGAAACGCGGGCTCTCCGCCGGATGCGGATGCGACAAATAAGGCTGCGCCGGGTCGTCATAGGTCGCGATCAGCGCGCGCAGGCTCTCCCACACCGAGTCCACCAGTGCCGCCAGCGCATCCCCCTCGGCCAGCGGCAGGATCTGCCCGGCCTCCGGGCCGCCGGTCAGCCGCCAATAGGCCAGTTCGCGTGTCGGCCCCGCCAGTTCCGGCCCGAACGCCCCCCGTTCCGCCATCGCGGCTTCCAGCACCAGTTGCGACGACCAGCCGGCCAGCACGGTCTTGCGCGTCGGCAGGGTCCCGGTCTTGTAGTCGACCAGCAGCAGCGCCCCCGCCGCGTCGCGGTCGATCCGGTCCGCCCGCCCCCGCAGCACGAACGGGCCGCCCGGCAGGTCCGACAGCACCGCCCGGCCGCTCTGCTCGGTCCGCGTCAGGACGATCTCCGCCCCCTCGCCGCCCGCCCGCGCCGCCTCGGTGGCGACGACCCACGAGGCGATCCGCTCCAACCGCGGCGCCCACCACGCCGCCAGCGCCGGCCGCAGCCGGGCCTCGGCCAGCGCCTCGGCAAACAGCGCGCGCAGCCCCGCCTCACCCCCACGCGCCCCCGGCAGCCGGCACCACCGGTCCAGCGCGGCATGGACGATGGTGCCGTAATCGGCGGCATCCGCCGGCTCCTCGATCTCCTTCAGCCGGCGCAGGCCCAGGACATGCCGCGCATGGATCGCATACGGATCGCGCATCCAGGTCTCGATCTCGGTAATCGTCAGGTCGCGCGGCCGCATCGCCACCGGCGGACAGGGCCGGGGCGGCGCCACCGGGCGCGGCGCCTCCGCCGGCCGGTCCAGCCGCGCCAGCCACGCCAGCGCCGCATGCGCCGGCAGCGCCTGCCCCCGCCCGGCCAGGAACGCATCCAGCCGCACCAGCCACCGCGCCGGCACGGTCGGCGCCCCGTCCCGCCGGCCGGGCACCGACAGCACGATCTCCCCGGCCGCACAGGCACAGGCGACGAAATCATGCGCCGCCTGCCCGATCGCCCGCTCGGGCGAAGGCAACCCCACCCGCGCCCGCATCGGCCGGCTCATCCACGGCCCGGGGTCGGTGGCGGGCGGCCACACCGCTTCCACCAGCCCGCCCAGCACCATGGTCTCGACCGACTGCAACCGCGCCTCCATCAGGCCCCAGATAAAGATGCGCGGATGCAGCACAGCCTCGCTCCGCCCCCGCAACCCGCGCCGCGACCGCACGGATACGCCGCCCATCGACGCCGTCAGCACCCCCTCCAGCACCCGCCCCGGCTGCGCCGGCAGCACATCGCAGAACGCCACCAGCGCCGCCAGATGCCGGCCCAGCGCATTGCCGTCCTCCCCCGCCCACAACCGGTCCTCACCCGATGCCTCATCGGTCGCCGCCAGCGCCTCCGCCGCCTCGATCAACCCGGTCAGCAGATCCGCGACCGGCCGCGCGTCCGCCGACCACAGCCCCAGCACCGGCTCCAGGCACCGCTCCAGCCGATCGACGAACCCCGCCAGGTCCTCCGGCGCATCGGGCCGGTCGGCCAGCGCCCCCTGGGCATCGTCCCGCGCCGATTCCAGCCGGTCCCGCAACCCCTCGAATCCCGGGCGGGGCGCCGGCCCCCGCAGCAACGCCCGCTCCAGCAGCCGCGCCGACGCCCGGCAGGCCCCCGGCGCCAGCCCGCACGCCGCCAGAGGATGTTTCAGCAGCGACAGCAGCGCCACGGGCGACAGCCCGCCCGCCGCCGCCCGCGCCAGCAGGCGCAGGAACACGGCGGGCGGCGTGGCATGCAACGGCTCGCCCGCGCTGTCGTCGGCCACGACGTTCCAGCGCGCCAGCTCGACCGCCACCCGCCCGGCCAGCGCCCGGTCGGGCGTCACCAGCGCCGCCCGGCGCCCCGGCGTCACGATCGCCTGCCGCAATACCAGCGCGATCGCGGCCGCTTCCTCCTGCTGGTCGGCGGCCCGCAGCACCGACAGCCCGTCCAGCGCCACCGGCCCCTCGTCACGCAGCCAGTCGCCCAGCGCCGCCGCCGGCAGCAGCGCCCGCGCCAGCACCCCGCCCCGCGCGGCCGGACAGGAGCGCGGTACGTCCGCCGCCCCCTCCCACACCGCCAGGTCGGCCCGTCCCCGCCCCAGCCCGGTCAGCAGGCGCGCCAGCCCGGCCTGCGGATGCCCGTCCGGCAGCGCCGCCCAGACCGCCTCGTCCAGCGACAGGTCGACCCACGGCAACACCAGCCGCCCCTCGGCGCGGCCCAGCACCGCATCCAGCACGTCGCGCACGCAGGGCACCGCATCGGTAAACCCCACGGCCCACAACCGCGATCCCACATCCGGCGCCACGCGCCAGCGCGCCGCCTGCGCCCGCAGCAGCGCGACCTGCCGCGCCGCCGGGTTCATCACCCCCTGCTCGGCCAGCCACGCCGGCCACACGCCGGTAACGATCGACAGAAACCGCAGCGTCTCACGCCAATGCTCGGCAAAATCCCCGTCCGCCGCCAGCGGCAGCGTCTCGGCCAGATCGCATTCCGCCCATTCGGCATCGTCCATCAGCTCGGCCAGCGCCCGCGCCAGCGGCCACGCCTGGTCCAGCGACAGAACCTCGCCGAACGCCCCCCCCGCCTTCAGGACCAGCAGCGCCAGCGTCGCCAGCCGGCGCAGCGGCTCGACGGCGGGCGGCAGGTCCAGCGCCATATCCCCCGACAGCGCCAACCCCACCTCGTCCAGACCGCCCAGCGGCGCGATGCGCGGCAGCAGCAGCGGCCTGCCATCGGCCCGGCGCAGAAACGCCTCGGTCAGCGCCCGCGCCGCCCGCCGGCTGGGCAGCAGGATCAGCCCGTCGCCGCTGCGCTGCGGATCGTCCTCCACCCCAACCATCCAGCGGGCCGCGATCTCGTCCAGAAACGGCACATGCGGCGGCACGGTCGCAATGACGCTCACAGCGCGGCATCGCTCTCTGTCGCGTCCGGCTCCCGCGCCAGACGCAAGGCCCGCGTCGCCGCCGGCAGATCGTCCGGCCGCGACAGATGGCACCACATCGAATCATGGACGATGCCATGCAGCCGCCCGCGCGCGATGGCCGCGTCCCACAGTCGGTTCAGGCTGAACGGCCCCGGCGGCGCCCCGGCGAACAGGGCGGGCGTCGCCACCTGCACGCCGGCGAAGACGTAAGGCGTCATCGCCCCCCGCGCCGCGCGACGCAGCCGCCCCTCGGCGTCCGAGGTAAAATCGCCCTGCCCGACCGCCCCCACCGCCAGGCTGGTCCGCGCCAGCAGCAGCAGCGCATCCATCCGCGCCGGATCGAAGGCGGCAGCCAGCCGCCGCAGCGCCGGCACCGGCCCGTTCAGCCACAGCGAATCGCCATTCAGCAGAAAGAACGGCTCCGGCCCCAGGGCGCCGTCGCGCAGCGCGGCCGCCGCGCTCCCCCCGCTTTCCAGCAGCGTCTCCTCGGGCCGGACGGTCACCGCCGGTCCCCGCCCGGCCTCGGCGCGCGCGCGCAGCGCCGCGCGCACCTTGCCGGCCTGCCAGCACACGTTCACCACCACGTCGGCCACCCCGGCCGCGTCCAGCCGGTCCAGCACATGGTCCATGATCGCCCGGCCATCCACCGCCAGCAGCGGCTTGGCCGTCTCCTCGGTCAGCGGCCGCATCCGGCTGCCGGCCCCGGCGGCGAACAGCATCGCCCTGCGCGGCATCGCAATGCTCATGCCGGCCTCCATGCCGCCAGTTCGACCCGCGCCGGCCGGTCGTCCCACCCCTCGATCCGCGCCCCGCGCGCCTCCGCGCCCGTCACCGACAGCGCGATCCGCAACGCCCCCGCGGGTGCCAGCGCCCCCAGCCGGTCCGGCCATTCCACCAGCACGATGCCCTCGCACGCATCGTCCCAGCCCAGCTCGTGCAGGCCCCCCGGCCCGTCCAGCCGCCAGAGGTCGAAATGCGCGACCGGCGCCACCGCCGCGTCATATATCTGCACCAGCGTAAAGGTCGGACTGGGCACCTCCATGTCCGGATCGTCACAGATGGCCCGCAGGAAGGCGCGCGAAAACACGCTCTTGCCGGCGCCCAGCTCTCCCGACAGCAGAATGGCGTCACCCGGCCGCGCGGCGCGGGCCAGCCGCCTCGCCAGGTCTTCCGTCGCCTCCGGGCTCGGCAGCATGATGGTCAGCGGTTCCATCCCCTCATGATGCCCACCGCCGCGGCAGCGGCACAAGGCCCCGTTTTTCTCCCGACGCATCCGCCATCTTGCACTCGCCCGCGACAGACCGCACAACCGGATCCCCGATCGTCCCAGCAGCGCGGAAACACGGAACCGACATGACCGACGCCCCCACCCTCTCGACCGATGTCGCGATCATCGGCGCCGGCCCCACCGGCCTGTTCGCGGCATTCGAATGTGGCATGCTGAAGCTCGATTGCGTGCTGCTCGACGCATTGGACAGCATCGGCGGCCAGTGCGCGGCCCTCTATCCCGAAAAGCCGATCTACGACATCCCCGCCCACCCGGCGATCGAGGGCGGCGCCCTGATCGAGGCCCTGGACCGTCAGATCGCCCCCTTCGCCGTCCCCCGCCTGCTCGGCCGCCGGGTCGAGGGCCTGGCCGGCCATCGCGGCGCCTTCACCCTGCGCACCGACAAGGGCGACGTCATCGGCGCGCGCGCCGTCATCATCGCCGCCGGCGCCGGCGCCTTCGGCCCCAACCGCCCGCCGCTGGCGGGGCTGGAGGGCTTCGAGGCCAGCGGCGCGGTGCAATATTACGTCCGCCGCCGCGCCGATTTCACCGGCACCCGCATCGTGATCGCCGGCGGCGGCGATTCCGCCATCGACTGGGCGCTGGCGCTGAAGGACGAAGCCGAGAAGATCTGGCTGGTCCACCGCCGCGACCGTTTCCGCGCCGCGCCCGAAAGCCTGCGCCAGCTCGACGAAGCCGTGGCCGCCGGCCGGATCGAGAAGATCGTCCCCTACCAGCTCCACGGCCTGCACGGCACCGACGGCACGTTGCACGGCGTCGAGGTCGCGACCCTGGACGGCGACACCCGCATCCTGGAAGCCGACCGCCTGCTGCCCTTCTTCGGCCTGTCGACCGATCTCGGCCCGATCGCGCAATGGGGCATCGATTCCGTCCGCAGCACCATCCCGGTGGTGCCCTCGAGCTGCGAAACCTCGCTGCCCGGCATATTCGCCATCGGCGACGTCGCGACCTATCCCGGCAAGCTGAAACTGATCCTGCAAGGCTTCAGCGAGGCCGCCATGGCCGCCCACGCCATCCACCCCATCGTGCGCCCCGACACCGCGCTGCATTTCGAATATTCCACCAGCAAGGGCGTTCCAGACCGCGCCTGACCCCCGGGCCGGACGGCGCGGCGACGCGCCGTCCCCCTCCCCGCTCGCAGAAGACAGGAGAAGACCGAAGACCCTTCGCCGCACCCGCCCCTTCCTGAGATTTTGATTTCCCGCCGGAGGCGCCAGGACGCCACAGATAACGCTCCGGGACAGGACGGCACAGCCCGGCATGTGTAAGGTCATCAGGAACCGATGCTCGAAGATGCGTTACTGCTCGATGCCGACGGCAGCCCCCTCGCCCAGAAGCACAGACCGCATTCCTCCGACTGGGATGAGGTCAACGCGTTCTGCGCGCAGGTCTACATGCCCTACCGCACGCGGCCCCTCGTCCGATCGCGGGCGCCCGACGCCACCATGTATTCGGTCGAAACCGGCGGCATCGTCGCCACGCGCTTTTCCTACGGCGTGCCGGTGCATCTCTCGGATTTCGATCCTACCGTCGGGCGCGTCCTGGTCCTGACCACCCTGCGCGGCGGCATTGAACACGCGGCCGGGCGCGGCGAGAGCCTCTTCACACGCGCCGGCGAGAGTTTCGTCGCCGATTGCAGCCGCACGGACTACTGGCTGAAGGCAAGCGAGGACCATCTCCAGCTCAACCTCACGATCGCCCACGACATGCTGGCGCAAACCGCCCAGCACTGGTTCGGCTTCCTGCCCAACGACGCCCTGTGGACCATGAAGGTCCGTTTCGGCGACCGGGACTCGTCATGGATCGCCCTGATGGACTATGTCGCCCGCACCGTGGGCCGGACGGCATGCGCTCCCACGCGCGCGCGCATCCACGCCCGCATCGGGGAGACCGTCTGCATCGAGCTGCTGCATCACTGGGCGGAAGGCGCGGGCATCGCGCTCGACCGTGGAAGCGCCTGCGCCGCCCCGTTCTACGTGCGGCGCGCCGAGGAATTCATGCGTGAAAACGCGGCCGCCCTGCCCACCATGGTCGACGTGGCCTCCGCGGCGGGCGTCAGCGTGCGCGCCCTGTCCGGCGCCTTCCGACGGTACCGGGATACGACGCCCAGCGCCTTCCTGCGCGAGCAACGCCTGCTCGGCACGCGGGCGGACCTGCTCGCGGCAGGCCCAGGCATGACGGTCGGCGCCATCGCCAGCCTCTGGGGTTACGTGAATTTCAGCGAATTCGCCCGGAGCTATCTCTGGCGCTTCAATGAATTGCCCTCGGCCACGCTCGCCCGCGCTCACCACTCGTTGAAGACCGCCGCCTCATAGCATTGCCGATCACAGGCCCCCACTGCCGACAGCAGGCAGATGGCGGTTCAGACCGGCAGCATTGTCCCCGCATCTATTCCGTTTCAAGGGGGCAGTTATGCATAGAACGATCAAAACCCGATGTGACGCGCTCCTCGCCGATACCGTCACGGGGGCGGTCAGGGTGCCCGGCGTCGTCGCCATGGTCACCGACCGCCGCCACACCTTCTACGAGGGCGCCGCCGGCGAGCGCCTGCTGGGCGGCGGCACAGCCATGACCACCGATACGGTCTTCCGGATCTTCTCCTGCACCAAGGCCATCGCCGGCGTCGCCGTCATGCAACTGGTCGAGGACGGCCGGCTCGATCTCGACGCCCCGGCGAAGATCCATGTCCCCGAACTCGGCGCCATGCAGGTCGTGGAGGGATTCGACGAGAACGGCATCCCCAAACTCCGCCCCCCGAAACGCGACATCACGACGCGGATGCTCATGCTGCACACGGCGGGCTTCGGCTATGATTTCTTCAACGAGCCCTATCGCCGCCTCGCCGAGTCCGGCCAGCTTCCCAGCATCGTCTCCGCAACGAAAGCCTCCATCACCGCTCCCCTGCTGTTCGATCCTGGCGAGCGCTGGAATTACGGCGTCAATATCGACTGGGCCGGCCAGGTCGTCGAGCGGATCACCGGCACCCGCCTGGGCGAGGTGCTGCGGGAACGCATATTCGCCCCCCTCGGCATGGACGATACCGGCTTTACCCTGACACCCTCCATGCGCGGCCGCCTGGCCACGCTGCACCAGCGCGCACCGGACGGAACGCTCACGCCCCTTCCCGATTTCGAACTGCCTCAGGAGCCGGAACTGCACATGGCCGGGCATGGGCTCTATTCCACCGTCGGCGACTACATGCGCTTCATCCGCATGATCCTCGATGATGGCAAGGGCGAGCACGGACGCGTGCTCAGCGCCCAGACCGTCGCCGCGATGGCCCGCAACGGCCTGGGCGCATTGAAGATCACCCCGCTCGAGGGCGTAATCCCCACCCTGTCCAACAACGCGGAATTCTTTCCGGGCCTTTCCAAATCATGGGGATACAGCTTCATGATCAACGACGAAGCCGCCCCCACCGGCCGTGCGGCCGGCGCCCTCGGCTGGGCGGGGCTGGCCAATCTGTTCTACTGGATCGACCGCAGGAACGGCCTGGGCGGATTCTGGGCCACGCAGATCCTGCCCTTCGCCGACGGTCCGTCATTCAACGGGTTCATGGATTTCGAAACAACCGTCTACGACCTCCATAAAAGCTGAACGAGCCGACCCGCGCCGACCGCAACGACGGACCGCGCGCCCCAACACGCCCCTTCAAGAAAAACAACAATACGGCTCATGGAGAACACGCCTGCGTTCTCCATGGCCGGCCGTGGGAATCCTTTCACATGTCCAGAAACCGGAACCATATCCAGATTTCGGCACTCCTGTGCCTGTCCGCCCTCTGCGCCGCATCGGGCGCGTCTTCCGGCGCATGGGCGGCACAGCAGCAATCCTCCGGCCTGGCGGCCCTGTTCGACGAAAACCGTCCGCTGGCAACGCCGGGCCTCAGCACGCTCGACGGCTCCAGCGGCGGCGGACTGGCAAGCTGGGCCACGATCGGCGGCTATGGCAGCGACAAGGGACTGGGCACGGCGTTTCACTACACCTACATCAACGTCACCAACTATCAGGACCAGAATGTCGGCATGCTGCTCGGCCTGTTCAATCGGGTCGAGATTTCATACACCCATAATTTCCTGCAGACCGGATCGAGCGGCCGCAAGCTCGGCATCGGCAATGATTATACATTCGATCTCGACAATTTCGGTATCAAGGGCCGCCTTTTCGGCAATATCGCCGGTGCGGGCCTGCTTCCGCAGGTCGCGATCGGCATGATGTACAAACATGCGCGCGACGCCCGCGTCATCGACGCCGTCGGCGGAAAATCCACGCAAGGCGCCGATTTCTACGTCGCCGCCACCAGGATCTTCGGCAAGGCCCATCTCATCCTCGATACGACCGTCCGCTTCACGCGGTCCAACCAGGTGGGCCTCCTGGGGTTCGGCGGCGATCGCGACAACAGCTACCATCCCCAGTTCGAAGGCAGCCTGGGCTATCTTCCGCCCTTCATCCCGCGCCTTGTGGTCGGCGTCGAATTCCGCACAAAGCCGAAGACCCTGTTCTTCAGTCCCGAGAACAACTGGTTCGATGCCTACGCGTCATATTTCCTCAACAAGCACCTCAACCTCACCCTGGCCTATGTCTCCCTCGGCACCATCGCCAATTTCCGCAACCAGACAGGCGTCTACGCCTCCCTGCAGACCGGCTTCTGATCCTCCCCCGCCGATGGCGGGCGGCTGCTGCCGCCCGCCATCGGCCGAAACCGCATGTGCGACATTGCGCCCCGATGAAATTGGTCTATCGTCAGGTCATCCCGACCGGAGCCCGCACTACGTGCCAGTCGCCGCTGAACCGAACGAGCCGGCGGCCTGGGCCGGCGGCATCCTGACCATCGACCTGTCCGCCCTGGCCGCGAATTACCGGACCCTGCGCGACCGGGTCGGTCCCGCCGTCACCTGCGCCGCCGCCGTCAAGGCCGATGCCTACGGGCTGGGCGCCGCGCGGGTGGTCCCGGTGCTGCACCGCGCCGGCTGCCGCACCTTCTTCGTCGCCCACCTCGCCGAAGGCGCCGCCATCCGTCCCCTGCTCGGCCCCGACAGCACGGTCCTCGTCCTCAACGGCGCCATGCCGGGGACCGAAGGCGCCCTGCACGCGGCCGGGCTGGTCCCGGTCCTCAACAGCCTGGAACAGATCGCCCGCTGGCGCACGCTGGCCCACCAGGCCGGCACCACGCTTCCCGCCGCCCTGCAAATCGACAGCGGCATGTCCCGCTTCGGCCTGTCCGAAGACGATGTGGACACGCTGCTGGCCGAAGACGCCCCGCTGGCCGGCATCGCCCCCCGACTGGTCATGAGCCACCTGGCCTGCGCCGACGAACCCGCGCACCCCGCCAACCACGCCCAGCGTACCGTCTTCCAGCGCCTGCGCGCACGCCTGCCCAGCCTGCCCGCCAGCCTGGCCGCCTCCTCCGGCCTGTTCCTGGGCCCCGACTGGCATTTCGACATGGTGCGCCCCGGCGCCGCGCTCTACGGCATCAACCCCACCCCCGGCCTGTCCAACCCGATGCAGCCGGTGGTGCGCCTCCAGGCCCGCATCATCCAGACCCGCCGGATCGGCCCCGGCACGGCGGTCGGCTACGGCGCCGGCTTCATCGCCGACCGCCCCAGCCACATCGCAACCCTGGGCGTGGGCTACGGCGACGGTTTCCCCCGCGCCATCGGCGGGCACGGCCACGCCGTCCTGCCCGACCGGCCGGACATCCTGCTGCCCATCGTCGGCCGCATCTCGATGGACTGCCTGGCGGTCGATCTCACCGCCCTCGGCGACAGCCCGCCCGCCGCCGGCACGGCGCTGGACCTGATCGGCCCGCACCATCCGCTGGAAGACGCCGCCACAGCCGCCGGCACCATCGGCTACGAACTGCTGACCGGGCTGGGCACCCGCTACCATCGCCGCTATCGCGACGACACGTCACCGCAAGACACATCACCGCAGGGAGAAAACGGGTGAAGGTTATCGTCCTGGGCGCCGGCGTCATCGGCACCACCACCGCCTGGTACCTGGCCAGACAGGGTCACGACGTCACGGTCGTCGACCGCCAGCCCGCCGCGGCGATGGAAACCTCGTTCGCCAATGCCGGCCAGGTCTCGCCCGGCTACTCCACCCCATGGGCCATGCCCGGCCTGCCGCTCAAGGCGCTGGGCTGGATGCTGAAGAAGAACAGCCCGCTGGTCGTCCGCGCGCGGCTGGACCTGCCGATGCTGCGCTGGATGGCGCAATTGCTGGCCAACTGCACCGCCCACGCCTACGACGTCAACAAGGCGCGAATGCTGCGGGTGGCCGAATACAGCCGCGACTGCCTGGCCGGCCTGCGCGCGGAAACCGGCATCACCTATGACGACCGCCAGCAGGGCCTGATCCAGCTTTTCCGCACCCAGGCGCAACTCGACCACGCAAGCGACGACATGCGCCTGCTCACCGAGAGCAACGTGCCGCACGCCTTGCTGGACGTGGCCGGAATCATCGCCCGCGAACCCGGCCTGGCCCATGCCAGCCACCTGCTGAAAGGCGGCCTCTACCTCCCCGGCGACGAATCCGGCGACGCCCACATGTTCACTCAGCGCCTGGCGCAGAAGGCCGGGGAACTGGGCGTCACCTTCCGCTACGAAACCACCATCCACGGGCTGGATGCCAGCGCGACCGAGATCATGGGCGTCCGCACCTCGGCCGGCCGGCTGACGGGCGACGCCTACGTGCTGGCCCTGGGCAGCTACTCGCCGCTGATGCTGCGGCCGCTGGGCATCGGGCTTCCAGTCTACCCGGTCAAGGGCTACTCGCTGACCGTCCCGCTCACCGACGCCTCCCGCGCCCCGACCTCCACCGTCAATGACGAGAGCTACAAGGTCGCCATGACCCGGCTGGGCGACCGGATCCGCATCGGCGGCACCGCCGAGCTGACCGGCTACGACCAGCGGCTGAGCCCCGACCGCCGCCGCACGCTGGAACTGTCCTTTTCCGAACTGTTCGGCGGCGGCGACCTCGGCCGCGCCACCTACTGGACCGGCCTGCGCCCCAACACGCCCGATGGCACCCCGGTCATCGGCCCGTCAGGCCGCTTCGGCAATCTGTGGCTGAACACCGGCCACGGCACGCTGGGCTGGACCATGGCCTGCGGCTCCGGCCAGCTCCTGGCCGACCTGATCGACGGCCGCCGCCCCGCCATCCCGCATCTCGACCTGTCCATCAGCCGCTACACGTCTCCCTGACCCCCGCGCCCGGCATCCCCGCCACGAGGCGCGGGATACGCCGCCCGCCGCCGGACCTCGCGGAGAAACCGGCTGGAGCACCAAAAAAAACGGGGGTGGCCACGCCACCCCCGCTTCATTCCGGACGCCGGGCCTTGGCCCGCGCCGCGACGGAACCGTCCGATTACTTGGACGGAGCGGCTTCCGCGGCCTTCTTCTTGTGATGATGCTTGTGCTTGTGCGTCTTCGGCGCCTCGGTCGAAGTCGTCGGCGCGGCCGGGGTGGCGGGCGCGGCCGCTTCCGGCGCGCTCGGAGCGGCGGGGGCAGCCGGCGCCGCCGGAGCGGTCATGGCGGGGGCGGCCGGAGCCGCCGGCGCGTCCTGCGCCATCGCCGGGATAGCGGCGCCCACCAGGGCGACGGTCGAAAGAGCGGCCAGGAAACGGCGTGTCGAAACGATCATTGAATGTCTCCAGAATCAGGACGTCATCCCAATCAACACCCGGATCCGCATTCCGGCGAGTCATCGCTGTCCAGGCAGCCGACGCAAGCCAGTATTACGGACCGTGCCAGCAATTGCTAGCACGCCGCCTCCGCCCCGTCTCGCATTAAAATTGCTAAATATCAGCCCTGTGGGCCACATATTGCCTTAATTGCAACGTAATCCCAAATCGAAATTCGTAACGAATTACGTCTGAACGGCGGCCGGGCACGCATCAGGCGGCGCGGTCGTAGATCTCGATCCGGTTCCGCCCGGCGTCCTTGGCCGCATAGAGCGCGCGGTCCGCCCGGTCGATCAGCGTGCTGATCTTCAGCCCGCCGCGGAATGTCGCGATCCCGCCCGAGATCGTCAGCGACAGGGTGCTTCCCGTGGAACAGGGGATGACGCTGTTCTCCAGCCGGCTGCGGATCCGCTCCGCGCAGGCAACGGCCTCCGCGCCGGAACTCTCCGTCAGCACGATCAGGAATTCCTCGCCCCCATAGCGGAAGACGAAATCGTTGCTGCGCACCGTATCCAGGATAATCTCGGCGACATGGCGCAGCGCCTCGTCACCCGCCAGATGCCCGTTGGCATCGTTGATCTTCTTGAAATGATCGACATCGAGCAGAACGATGCTGAACACCTTGTCGTGGGTCAGCGAAAAGGCGATCTCGTTCTGGATCACGACGTCGAGGAAGCGGCGGGTCAGCGTCCGGGTCAGCGGGTCCAGCCCGCTTTGCAGCGCCTCCATCGCCTGGAACAGCCGGTTGGTCAGGAACGTGACATCGCGGATGCCGTTCCGCAGCTCGGCCGGAAAGCCGTCCAACGCCGCCGCGCCGCCACGCACCGCCACGATACGCCGGTCGATGGTATCGATCAGGTCCCCCAGCAGCACGAAATCCTCGGTCCCCTTGAACAGCGTCTGCCCCTTGTGGGTCATCCACAGCCCGAACTGCGATTCGGCAACCGTCTGCAAGTCGCCCAAACGCTGCTCGCACAGGCAGAACAGGGCCTGGGTACTCCAGTCGAAGAAGGTCGTCTTCTGGGTTTCCTTCTCGAAATTCAGGTCCTGCCCCAGCGAGAACATCTTGAAGGACTGGTCCTGCTCGACCTTCTTCCTGAAATCGGTGTTATAGGCCTTGTTCATGTAGGTCATGGCGAAATCGACCATGGACTGGCAATAGATGACGGCCTGAAGCTGGTCGTCCTTCGTCTCGAAATACTCGCCGATCAGCAGATTGATGCTCATCTTGATGAAATAGAACCCGTAGGAGACAAGGTTCGGCGAGATTTCGAGCTGCGCGTGAACCGAGCCGACCTTCTCCTGCAAGGCCCGCAACCCGGGCATGTCGGTCTCCCGCATCGGGAACAGCCGCTCCAGCCACGCCAGCAGGCTGCCCGTCAGGCGCCGCTCGACCATGTCCCGTTCCAGGAAAACCGCGGCATCCGGCCGGTTGAGCAGCGCCTCGTAGAAATTGGCGACGCAGGTCCGCCCGTTCCGGCGGACGATTTCACCAAGCCCGTGCCTGATCCTGTCCGGCGTATGGGCGATGATGTAGTCCCATTGTTCCTCGACGGTCAGCGACACAAAATTCTCGGCGAAAAACACGTGAGCTTCCTTTGCGAAGACGGATTATTGTTCTGGTTCGGAGCGTCCGTGGTCACTACCCGGCCCGCGCAGGCGGCCCGCCATGTCGCGGCGGCCGGACGGCATCTTCGGGATAAGCGAAACCCCGACACGAACAGGTCGGTTTTCCATGCAAAACGGGCCACGCCGGCCCCTGGACGAACGTGAATTCATCCAGGTCCCGACATGGCCCGATCGCAAAACCAGTCGCGGCCGGTCCGGAAGCACGCATCCGGACGGCACGCGGCCCTGTCAGGCAGAGGCCCCCGCGCGGTCGCGCTTCTTGCGCTCGTGCGGGTCCAGATAGCGCTTGCGGATACGCACCGCCGACGGCGTGACCTCGACCAGTTCGTCATCCTCGATATAGGCGATCGCCTGCTCCAGGCTCATCTTGCGCGGCGGGGTCAGCAGCAGCGCCTCATCCTTGCCGGCGGCGCGGATGTTGGTCAGCTTCTTTTCGCGGACCGGGTTCACTTCCAGGTCGTTCTCGCGCGAATGCTCGCCGATGATCATGCCGACATACACTTTCTCGCCGACATCGACGAACAGGGTGCCCCGCTCCTGCAACGAATACAGCGAATATTGCGTCGTCGCCCCGTCTTCCGACGAGATCAGCGAGCCGTTGCGCCGCCCCTCGATCGGCCCGGCCCAGGGCTGATAGCCCGAGAACAGACGGTTCATGATGCCGGTACCGCGCGTGTCGGTCAGGAACTCGCCATGATAGCCGATCAGCCCGCGCGACGGGATCAGGAAGGTCAGGCGCACCTTGCCGCCGCCCGACGGCTGCATGTCCTGCATCAGCCCCTTGCGCATGGCCATCTTCTCGACGACGACGCCCGAATAGGGCTCGTCGACATCGATCAGCGCCTCTTCGTACGGCTCCTCGCGCTCGCCGGTCTCCTCATTGGTGCGGAACAGCACGCGCGGCCGGCCGATGGTCAGTTCGAACCCCTCGCGGCGCATGGTCTCGATCAGCACGCCCAACTGCAATTCGCCACGCCCCGCGACCTCGAACGCCTCGCTCTCGGGGCTTTCCGACACGCGGATGGCGACGTTGCCCTCGGTCTCCTTGAACAGCCGGTCGCGGATCTGGCGCGAGGTCACCTTCTTGCCCTCGCGGCCGCCCAGCGGGCCGTCATTCAGGCGGAAGGTCATCGACAGGGTCGGCGGATCGACCGGCATCGATTCCAGCGGCTGGGTCACTTCCGGTGCCGCGATGGTCTCGGGAATGGTCGCTTCCGACAGGCCGGCCACGGCGATGATGTCGCCCGCCTCGGCCTCTTCCACCGGCACGCGGTCCAGCCCGCGGAACGACAGCAGCTTGGTCAGGCGCCCGGTCTCGACCACCGTTCCGTCGGGGCGCAGCACGCGCACCGGCATGTTCACCCTGGCGCGGCCCTGCTCGACGCGCCCGGTCAGCACGCGGCCCAGGAAGTTGTCGTTCTCCAGGATGGTGGCGACCATGGCGAACGGCGCCTCCTTGTCCACCGTCGGCGCCGGCACATGGCGCACGATCAGGTCGAACATGGGCGACAGGTCCTTGCGCGCGCCTTCCAGCTCCTCGTCCGCCCAGCCCTGCCGGCCCGAGGCATACAGCATCGGAAAGTCGAGCTGCTCGTCATTCGCGCCCAGGGCGGCGAACAGGTCGAAGATCTCGTTATGCACCTCGTCCGGGCGGGCATCGGCGCGATCGATCTTGTTGACGACCACGATCGGCTTCAACCCGCGCGCCAGCGCCTTGCCGACCACGAACTTGGTCTGCGGCAGCGCGCCCTCCGCGGAGTCCACCAGCACCACCGCGCCGTCCACCATGCTCAGGATCCGCTCGACCTCACCGCCGAAATCGGCGTGGCCCGGCGTGTCGATGATGTTGATGCGGGTGTCCTTCCACACCACCGACGTGCATTTGGCCAGGATGGTGATGCCGCGCTCGCGTTCCAGGTCGTTGCTGTCCATCGCCCGCTCGGCGACATGCTGGTTCTCGCGGAACGACCCGGACTGCTTCAGAAGCTGGTCGACCAGCGTGGTCTTGCCATGGTCGACATGGGCGATGATGGCGATATTGCGAATATCCATACGTGTGTGACCTGACTTCCTTCGCGGGCCCGGACGGGCATGCCGGCCGCCCGCGCGCCCTTGCGCCGCGGCCGGAACCGACGGATGGTTCTGTATTCACCGGGGTAGATAGAGGGGACGCACGCGGATTGCACGCGAAACTTCACCCGCCCCGCCGAACCCTGCCCTGCACGGAACCGCCCATGCCCTCCTCTCCCGCGCGGATCGTCGTCGAGGATCTGTGCAAGTCCTATCGCGTGGCCGCCTCTCCCCCCGGCGGACGGCGCGGCCTGGCGGGCTGGCTGCCCGCCCGCCGTTCCTGGCGCACCATCGCCGCCCTGCGCGGCGTGGCGTTCACCATCGAACCCGGCACCATCACCGGGCTGATCGGCCCGAACGGCGCCGGCAAATCCACCCTCATCAAGATCCTGTCGGGTATCCTGCGGCCGGATTCCGGCCGGGTCACGGTGGGCGGGCTGGTGCCGTGGGCGCAGCGGCTGCGCCATGTCGCGCGCATCGGCGTGGTGTTCGGCCAGCGCTCGCAGCTCTGGTGGGACCTGCCGGTCGATGACGGGTTCGCCCTCCTGCGCGACATCTACCGCGTGCCCCCCGCCCTTTATCGCACGCGGCGGGCCCGCCTGGTCGAAACCCTGCGCCTGGCCGATTTCCTCGACCAGCCGGTGCGCCAGCTCTCGCTGGGCCAGCGCATGCGCGCCGAACTGGCCGCCGCCCTGCTGCACGCCCCGCCTTTGCTGATCCTCGACGAACCGACCATCGGGCTGGACGCCCCCTCCAAGCTGGCGATCCGCGCCTTCATCCGCGACCTCAACCGCCAGGACGGCACGACGATCCTGCTGACCACCCACGACATGCACGATATCGAGGCCCTGGCCGAACGGGTGATCGTCATCGGCCACGGCCGCGTGCTGGCCGACAGCCCCTTCGAGACCCTGCGCGCCACCACCCTCTCCGGGCGCCGGCTGATCGCGACCTTCGACGGCCCCGCGCCCGCGATCGCCCTGCCGGCCGGCGTGTCCCGCCTGCCCGCCGCCGATCGGGTCCTGGCCCTGGATTTCGACCCGGCGCGGATCGGCGCGGCCGACCTGCTCCGCCTGCTGGCCCCGCCCGGCACCCCGGCCGGCACGGCGGCGCCGGCCGACGTCACGATCACCCGCCCGTCGATCGAGGACGTGATCAGCCGCTTCTACGAACGCCACGCCTCCACCCCATGATGCAGGCCGCCACCCCCTACCTGGCCGCCTTCCGCGCCCGCTGGCGGACCACCCTGCGCTATCGCGCCGCGGCCCTGGCCGGGTTCGTGACCCAATGCTGGTGGGGCGCGATCAACATCATGATCTACGCCGCCTTCTATCGCATGGCCCACGGGGGCGACGGCGCCGCGGCACCGTTCGCCCTGCACCAGACCATCACCTATGTCTGGATCATGCAGGCCACCCTGGCCCTGATGCCCTGGGGCTGCGACCCCGACATCGCGGACGCGGTGCGCGGCGGCGCGGTGGCGCACGACCTGCTGCGTCCCGTCGACCTCTGGTGGTGGTGGTTCTGCCGCGCCACCGCGCGCATCCTCGGCCGGCTGGTCCCCCGCGCCCTGCTGATGCTCGCCTTCGCCGGCCTGCTCCTGCCGCGCGCCGGGCTCGGCGCATGGGCGCTGCACCCGCCGCCCTCGATCGCCGATGCCGCGCTGTTCGCCGTCTCGATCCTGCTCGGGCTGGCGCTCTCGGCCTGCATCGTCGTGCTGCTGAACATCGTCACCGTCCGCACCCTCTCGCCCGCCGGCGGCAATGCCGTCATCACGCCGCTGGCCCTGATCCTGTCGGGCAACATGCTGCCGCTGGCGCTGTTCCCCGGCGCGTTCCAGACAGTCCTCATCCTTCAGCCCTTCGCCGGGCTGGGCGACCTGCCCTGCCGGTTCTGGCTCGGCACGCTGCATGGCGGCCGGGCAATCCTCGCGCTGGGCCAGCAGGCAGCCTGGCTCGCGGCCGTGGCCGTGGCCGGCCGCGCGGCCCTGCGGCGCACGCTGCACCGGCTGGAGATCCAGGGCGGATGAACGGTCTCGCCCTCTGGCTCCGCTACGCACGGGCCTCCCTCGCCGGCCAGGTGCGCTATCGCGGCGCCTTCCTGATGCAGATGGCCGGCCATCTGGCCACCACCCTGCTGGGCTTCGCCGCGATCTGGGTCCTGTTCCACCGCTTCGGCACCGTGCGCGGCTGGACGGTGGGCCAGGTGGCGCTGTTCTACGGGCTGGTGAATATCGAATTCGCGCTGACCGAGACCATCGGTTACGGGTTCGAGCGCTTCGGCGACGATTTCCTGCGCGCGGGCGCCTTCGACCGGCTGTTGCTGCGTCCGCGCTGGACGGTGCTGCAACTGCTGGGCCACCAGTTCCGCCTCCGCCCGCTGGCCCGCCTGGCCCAGGGCGCGGCCGTCCTGGCGCTGGGCCTGGGCATGACGCCGGTGCGCCCCCTCCTGTTCACCGCGCCGATGATGCTGTGGACCGTCGCCGGCGGCATCGCCTTCTTCCTCGGCGTGCTGGTGGGCCAGGCCGCGCTCTCCTTCCGCACCATCGAGAGCCTGGAAGTCGTCAACGTCCTCACCTATGGCGGCGTCGAGGCCGGACAATACCCGTTCGACCTCGACGCCCGCTGGTTCCGCCGCCTGATGACCTGCGTGATTCCGCTGGGCGCCGTCACCTACGAGCCCATGCTGGCCATCCTCGGCCGCTCCCCACACCCGATGGCGGCCACACTGGCCCCCACCGCCGGCTTCGCCTTCCTGGCGATCATGCTGCTATACTGGCAGGCAGCCGTCCGCCGCCACGCCTCGACCGGAAGCTGACGGCCACGACTGCCCTGCGGCGCGGTCTCGCATGGCGGTTCGTTGGGCGGAAGCGAGGCCGCGCAGCGCATCGGCCTTCACACCATCAGGACGCGCTCGTGGTGACATGATTGCGAAGCCACGGCTTCAAATGCTCGAAATCAAACGTACCACCGGCGTAGAGGCCAAGAATAAAGTCTTCCGTCTCACCAGCGCCGGCCGTCAGCCTCGCGCCGTTGATGGCCAGGAAGGTCCAGGTCACGGCGAAGGCCGTGCGCTTGTTGCCATCGATGAAGGGATGGTTCTGCGACAGGCTTTCCCAGAGCGCCGCCGCTTCTTCGATCAGATCGGCATAGTAACCGGTCTGCGGCCGGAAAAGCGCCGCTTCCAGCAAACCCTGATCCCGGATGCCCGTCGCTCCGCCATAGCGCCCGATCTGATCGTCGTGGATAGCCAATATCTCAATGACGGTCGGATAGTCCGTCACTCGGCCAGTTTCCGGTAGAGCGGCGCGAATTCCTCATGGCTGGCCTGGTAGGCGGCCATGACATGGGCACGCGGACGCTGCCGTTTCCGCTTCTCGATCAGGTCGGCCAACGCCTCATCGACCAGCGCCTGGAGTTGCCGTCCTTCGCTGCGGGCCAGATCGCGCACCGCCTGCAGGATCTGCGGATCGACCTGGGTGGCGAATTTCTCACGCTGCTGGGTGGCCATGGCGACACTCTCCTGTTGAGTGCCGCAGCATATCATGACAGATCATGATACATCAAGAAACGCCCCCAGTCACCCATCCGTTCTCGATGTCCCCGATCCGTTCAACGAAATATGGGCCAAGGGGCATGAAGCCGCGAATGCAGCCAAACATCTAGGGCGCGGTCTCGCAGGGCGGTTCGTCGGGCGGCGTTCCGTCGAATGCCAGTGGATACAGCGCGTGGCGCGCGGCATAGGCTTCCAGTTCCGCAGCGGAAACGCGACCCGGCTCCGGACAGAGCTTGAGCGAGACCCCCGGCACATCGATCGCTTCGCAGGACGGGCGCAGCCGATCGACCAGATCCCCACGCCCCAGCAGCACCGTGCCACCGCGCAGAACCAGCATCTCGTCCTGCGGCCTGGCGCGCACGACGGCATGGACACCACGATGCGCGGGATCGGCGAACAGCACGAGATCGGCGAGCTTGCCGACCGCGATACTCCCGATCTCCTTCTCCGCGCCCGCGACGCGTGCCGCATTGAGCGTGACCATGCGCCACAATGCGTCATCGCTCAGCGCATCATGCAGATGGCTGTGATTGAAATGCACGGCACAGGCCAGTTCGCGATTCAGGTTCATGGACCCGGACGGCAGCCAGTCCGACCCCAGGGCGATGGTGATGCCCCGCCGCCGGGCCGCCAGCACGTCCATCGTCTGCCCATATAAGGAAAGATTGCTGCGCGGCGACCAGACCAGGCTTGCCCGCCGGGCCGCGACCAGGTCGAAATCCGCCGGAGTCAGGGCGACCGCATGGATCAGCGCGGCCTGCGGCATGATCCAGTCATGGCTCATGCCGCCGCCTCCCGCCTGGGGCGTGGTGTCGTATGTCTCCGAACTCTCGCAGCGAAATTCATTGCGCGCCGCCTCATCCCGCCCTTCGGAGACATGGGCGAGGAAGGCGCTCGCATGGGCGACCAGATCATGCGTCGCCGGATGGGGCCCATAGTCGCAATCCTGCGTGCGCATGATCCCCGGCGAATCGTCGAGGGGAAAAATCGCGTAGGTCACAGGGGCGATGGCGATCCCCTCCAGCCCGTCGCGAAAATCCAGGTTGCGCAGCAGGCCGGGCGCCATGCGCTCGGCCACGGTCGAGGTCGTGCCGCCGACCAGAAAGCGGAGTTCAATCCAGCTCAACGACAGCGGATCGCGATCGGGCCTGAAATCCTGCAACAGCCGATGACCGTCCAGCCCCTTGCGCCATTCATGACGATGGGCATAGCGCTCGCCGCTATCGGGTCGGGGGCCGATATTGTCGAAATCGATATGGTCGTGCGCGTTGATGAAGCCGGGCGACAACACGGCATCCTGGCAAAGGATGCGCGTGGCGGACGACGACGCCGCGCAACGCGCACCAACACAATCGATCCGTCCGGCGGAATCGATGCGCACTTCCCCCGGCGCAAGGATACGGTCCGGCGTCAGAATGGTCGCGCGGATCACCGTCTCGCCCGTCCCGCGCTGCACCGTGCAGGCCGGCACGGCCCATGTGGCGGCCGGCAGGAGAAAGGCGGCCACCGCAATTGCCAGCGTCGCGGCGCGTCCGATCACGCGCGCAGGGCCTGAAAGACGGTGTCGCGGAATATCTCGTGCGATGCCCTGCTACAGATGGCCACGTTCGCCGGCAGCGCGTCGCCCGTATAGATATGCGTCCCACCGAACACGTAGGACCCCCGCGTTTCGGTGCCGCTCAACTCCACCGCAACATGAACGGCTTCGAACTGAAGGGCGACGGAGGGCTCAAGGAGCATGGTGGCGGCAAACGGATCGGCATAGGTCGCACCGGGCTTGTGCCGCTTTTCGGTCTCGAATTTCAGCCGTTCCGCGTTCGATTTCAGGAAGAGCGCGCTCTTCGCCGTGCCGAATGTCGCGATCTGGTCGAAATCCGCCTGCGTCAGCATCTCCGTCTCACCCAGGCTGCCCGTCATGGCGATCGGCAGGCCCGAGCGCAGCACGATATCGGCCGCTTCCGGATCGACCATCGCGTTGAAGCTGACCGACGTGCCGATCCCTTCATAGCGTCCGCCGACGATCACGATGCCACGGGCCTTGCGGGCGATCGAAGGGTCAAGCAGCAGGGCAAGCGCGATGTTCGACAAGCCGCCGAGCGCCAGCAGCACCATTTCGCCCGGATGGGCGGAAACGATGCGCGAAATGGCGAGTGCGGCATGGTCGGGTGCCGGTTTCAGCGCGACCTCCGGCACCACCATGTCGCCGAATCCATAGCGGCCATGAATGAACCCGGCAGCCGGATAGGACCGGCCGAGCAGCGGATGATCGATACCCCGATGCACCGGTATCGTCCCGTTCTTCAGGGTCTGCACGAGGAAGAGCGTGTTCCGCACTTCCTGCTCGTAGCCGATATTGCCCGGCGTCACGGTGATCGCCTCGGTCGTGATGCGCGTGGAACCGAGCATCATGATGATCGCCAGCAGGTCGTCCGTTCCCGGATCGGTGTCGATGATCACCCGGCGCACGTCGCGCAGCCAGGGCACAGACGCGACCGGCTGCCCGAGAACCGTCCACGCCGTCTGCGCGCGGGAATGGTCCAGGGGCATGAGAGCACTTGTCAGCAGGGCTCCCCCGGCAAGAAACTGTCTGCGGTCGAGCGACATCGCGGCATCCTTTTCGTGGTCGTATCGGAATGCCACGATCCGCCGCCGGTTGCGAAACGGAAATTTGTCTCGCCGGTCAGAAAATCAGTCCGCGCCCATGCGCCGGCCAGGGCGGTGGATTGGGGCGACGACAATCCGGCTCATATGAACCGCCGCCGCCGCCACGCTCACCACGGCAATGCCCCTTCCGACAGCCTGTCGGAAGGCTGTTCGAAAAGGGACGCTTTCGCCCGGTCCTACAGGTCCATGTCCTGTTGCAGGTTCACCAGCGGCCGCGCCCCGTAATGCGAGATGATCTCCGAGGCCGCGACGCTGCCCAGCCGCCCGCATTCCGCCAGCGTGCGCCCCGAGGTCCAGCCGGCCAGGAAGCCGGCGGCATAGGCGTCGCCGGCGCCGGTTGTGTCGATCACCTGCGTCGCCACCGGCGCCACGTCGATCCGCTCGTCGCCGCGCATGATCACGCTGCCCAGGCCCGAGCGCGTCAGCACCGCGAAATGCGTATCGGCGGCCGCCTGGTTCATCGCCGTGGTAAAATCCTCGGTCTGGTACAGCGAGCAGATTTCCTCCTCGTTGGCGAACAGGATGTCGATATGCCCCCGCACCAGGTCGCGGAAGGCATCCCGATGCCTTGCCACGCAGAACGGGTCGGACAGCGACAGTGCCACCCGCCGCCCGGCGCCATGCGCCAGCGCCGCCGCCTGGCGAAAGGCCTCCTGCGCGTGCGGCGGGTCGAACAGATAGCCTTCCAGATAGGTCACGCGGGCATCGGCCACCACGTCGGCCAGCACGTCCTCGGGCCCGAAGGTCACGCACGCGCCCAGATAGGTGTTCATCGTCCGCTGGCCGTCCGGCGTCACCATCACCAGGCAGCGCGCCGTCGGCTGCTCGCGCGCCGCCCGGCCGTCCAGGAACGAAGACGGAAAATGCACGCCCGACCGTTGCAGGTCGGCGGCGAAGGTGCGCCCCGGCGCATCGTCCGCGACCTTGCCCAGATAGGCGACCCGCGCGCCCAGGCTGGCGGCCACCACGCAGGTATTGGCCGCCGACCCGCCGCCCATCTCGCGCTCGCGCCGCACCAGCCCGTACAGTTTCTCGGCACTGTCCGCATCGATCAGCATCATGCTGCCGGGGATCATGTCATGCTCGGTCAGGAAATCCGGCTCGACCGGCGCCAGAACATCGATGATCGCATTGCCGATCCCCAGCAGATCGAAGCGGCATTCGGCCGCGCTGCCGGCATCCGTCACAGACATTCCATTTCTCCCGCGCGCCGGCGCATCAACCAGGCGGGCACGCCATCAAATCACCAAAATCGTCGTACAGACAGCCCACTCGCTAACACCGGGGCAGCGGGGTCGCAATGGCTGCATTTCTTGTTCGTAAAGTTGCGGCTTCCCGCTTTTCCGACGCCATCAGCACGTGTAGTCCTTAACCGTTCCAGACACCGGTTTTCCGGATCACCCTCGGAAAACACCCGTGTCCAGACCGCCGGGCCATGCGCGGCTTCACCTTCGACAGCAGCGGGGTATGCTTTTGTTCAAGAAACGCAAGCCAGAAGACGAGACACCGCCCGCCGGCGCATCGTCGCCGTCCGGCCGGCCGGCCAGTCCACAGACGGCATTCCCACCGCCGCCCGCCGGCGCCGTTCCCGTCCGCCCGGGCACACCGGCCGGCGCTCCCTCCTCGTCCCCCCACTCGTCTTCCCAGTCGTCCAAGGAGAGTGCCTCCATGTCCCGTCCCCCGTTCCCGCCCGGCCCCGCCACCCCGCCCGGCGCCGCCCAGGTCCCCGGCCGGCCGGGCCAGGCCCCTGCCCCCCGCCGCGACACCAGCGACCGCCGCACCCTGGTGGTCGGACGCGGGATCAGCGTCCAGGGCTCGATCCAGGACGCCGAGCGCCTGGTGGTCGAAGGCACCGTCGAATCGACCATGATCAACGCCCAGGAACTGCAAGTGACCCATGGCGGCATGTTCCGTGGTGAAATCGAAGTCGAAGACGCCGATCTGGCCGGCACCATCGACGGCACGCTGACGGTGCGCGGCAGCCTGACCATCCGCTCCACGGGGCGTCTGCTGGGCAAGGCGAAATGCCGGCGCCTGCAAGTCGAGGATGGCGGCCAGGTCAGCGGCCATCTCGAAATGATCACCGGCGCCGACCCGGCCCCGGCTCCCGCCCCCGTCGAACCCCCTGCTCCGGACGAGCCGCCGGCCGCCTGAAGGCCGGACCTCCAAACGAAAACCGCCCCGGATCACACGATCCGGGGCGGTTTTTTATGCGTGTTCGGGACGTGTTTCGGCCAAACGCCGCACGTCAGGCGACGTTGTCCCGCCGGTCGCGCAGCTTCACATAGGCAAGCTGCGCATGCTCCGCGCAATAGGGCTTTCCAGGGACCGGCGTCGCCCCGCAGAAATGAAATCCCGGCGTGCCCGGATCACCGAGCGGCCAGCAGCAGCTCAAGCCGCTGCGGCGGGGCGCGGGGCCGGACACCGCGCGCAACGGCGCACGCGGCGTCTCCGGCCGCGCGGGCACGGCGGCGGGCGGCGGCGCGGCCACCTCGGCCACGGTCTCGGGCTCGGCCGCCCGAACCGGCGTCACGGCCACGACGGCAGGCGCCTCCACCGGAGGCGCGACCACCGGAGCCACAGGCGCCGAAGCCACAGGCACCGAAGCCACGGGCGCCGAAACGACGGCCATTGGAGCCACGGCCACCGGCGGCACCGCCACGACGGTCGGCACGGCGGCGGTCATCATCTCCGGCGCCGCGGCCGCGTTCCCCGATGTCCCCGCGCGCGCTGCCGGCGGCCGGCGAATGGGCGACGGGCGCGCTTCCAGGCCCAGACGATGCGCCTTGCCCACGACCGCGTTCTTCGTCACCGAAAGCTGGCGGCCGATCTCGGCCGTCGACAGCCCCTGCTGCCAAAGCGCACGAAGACGCGCGATCGTCTCCTCGGTCCATTCCATAGCCATGCCATCTCTCCCGACGAAGGACAGCCGCAAACTAGGCTTATCTTGTGGTGGACTCAACCTTTCCACCACAAAATCTTGTGGACAAGGCTGGGAATAACCTGTTCACAACCCGGGGGAAAACCGGTGCGGAACCGGTCAGGTCCGCACGCGCCGGATCCGCGTCCCATCCACCCCCAGCAGCATGGTCCCGGCCTTCAGCGCCAGCGCGTCCTCGCCGAACACCACGCGGCGCCAGCCCTGCAATACCGGCAGGTCGGGCTCGGCCTCCAGCGCCAGCCGGTCGATATCCTCCGACGACGCCACCAGCCGGGGCGCCACGTCATGCTCCTCGCAGCATGCCGCCAGCAGCACTTTCAGCAGCGCCACCAGCGCCGGCGACGGGCGCGGGCCATCCTTGCCCTTGCTCTGGCGCGGCAGAGACGCATCGGGCAGCGCCTGGGCGGCCGCGATGGCCTCCAGCAATCCCGCGCCGCTGCGCCCCTCGGCAAACCCGCGCGACACCCCGCGCACCCGGGCCAGCGTTTCGGCCTCCGCCGGTACCGTCGCGGCGATCTCCAGCAGGCTCTCGTCCTTCAGCAGCCGCTGGCGCGGCACGTTCACCCGCTGCGCCTCCAGTTCGCGCCACGCGGTCACGGCCCGCAGCACGCCCAGCATGCGCCGGTTGCCGGTCCGGGGCCGCATCTTCTCCCACAGCGTCTCCGGATCGGGGCGGAAGGTCTCCGGCCGGGACAGTACCGCCAGCTCGGCCGCCACCCATTCCATGCGGCCCTCGGTCTCCAGCCGCTCGCGCAGCAACTGGTAGACGGCGCGCAGATACGTCACGTCGGCGGCGGCATAGACGATCTGCGCCGGCGACAGCGGCCGCGCCGCCCAGTCGGAAAACCGATGCGCCTTGTCGATATGCGCCCCGACCAGCGACGCCACCAGATTGTCGTACCCCACCTGGTCGCCATAGCCCGCGACCATCGCCGCCACCTGGGTGTCGAACAGCGCGGCCGGCAGCCGCCCGAACAGATGCAGGAAAATTTCCAGGTCCTGCCGCGCGGCATGAAAGACCTTGACCACCGCCGGATCGTCCAGCAGTTCGGCCAGCGGCGCCAGGTCCAGCCCCGGCGCCAGCGTATCCAGCACCACGACGTCCTGCGCGCCGGCCAACTGCACCAGGCACAGTTCCGGCCAATAGGTCCGTTCGCGGACGAACTCGGTATCGATCGTCACGAACGGCTCGCGCCGCAATCGCGCGACGACCGCGATCAGTTCGTCGGTGGAGGTCATCAGGACAGGGGCGGGAAAATCCGCCGTGAGTGCGCGCGCCATCCCGTCCTGTTATCATGGGCTCCCATCGGTGCGAAAGCCCGCTTGACGCGGCAAACCCCGCTCTGACATCACCCCGTTCCCGCAGCACCACCGCAAGGACATCGTGCCATGAGCGCCCCCACCCCGCCGGACGACGGCACCCAGGCCCTGACCCAGCTCGGCCGCGCCGCCATCCAGCCCGCCAGCCCCGAGGAGGCGACGCTGGAACGCGTCCCCGCCCCGCACCCCGGCCGGCGCTACCTGGTCCGCTTCACCGCGCCGGAATTCACCTCGCTCTGCCCGGTCACCGGCCAGCCGGACTTCGCCCACCTGGTCATCGACTACGTACCCGACCAGTGGATCGTCGAAAGCAAGTCGCTCAAGCTGTTCCTGACCAGCTTCCGCAACCACGGCGCCTTCCACGAGGCCTGCTCGGTCCAGATCGCCACCACGCTGGTCGACCTGCTGTCCCCGGTCTGGCTGCGTATCGGCGCCTACTGGTATCCGCGCGGCGGCATGCCCATCGACGTCTTCTGGCAGACCGGCGCCCCGCCGCAGGATGTCTGGATCCCGGCGCAGGACGTACCCGGCTATCGCGGCCGGGGCTAGAATTCTTCCTTTATCCCCCAGAGAAGAACGCAAAACGCCCCCGGCTCGAAAGAACCGGGGGCGTTCCACATGAAACCGTTCGACGAACGAAAAAGCGTCAGGCCGCCTTCACGGCCTCGCCTCCGGCGGCCTCGATCTCCGCGCGCGCGGACTGCATCTTCGCCATCAGCAGGTCCAGCGCCGGCACGTCCATCTTGTCGGCCGCGTCGTACGAGGCTTCCAGCGCCGCCAGCCGCTTGCGGGCGTCATCCACCGACAGGTCGGCCAGCGCAATCGCCTGATCGGCCAGGATGGTGCAGCGGTCGGCCGTCATGTCGGCGAACCCGCCGGCCACGAAGAACCGATCCGTCACCGCCCCGTTCTCATACAGTTCGACCACGCCGCCGCGCAGCAGCAGCATCATCGGCGCGCGATCGGGCATGGCGGCGATATCGCCTTCCAGGCCCGGGATCACCGCCATCTCGACCGACCGCGAGAAGAGAACCTTCTCGGGGCTGACGATCTCGACCTCAATCGGCATGGACTGTCTTCCTTGCGCGGGCGTCGGCCGTTCAGGCCGATTCCTTCATCTTCTCGGCCTTCGCGACCGCTTCCTCGATCGAGCCGACCATGTAGAACGCGCCTTCCGGCAGGTGGTCGTACTCGCCGGCCACGATCGCCTTGAACGACCGCACCGTGTCTTCCAGCGAAACCAGCTTGCCCGGCGCGCCGGTAAAGACCTCGGCCACATGGAAGGGCTGCGACAGGAAGCGCTGGATGCGCCGCGCGCGCGCCACCAGCAGCTTGTCGTCCTCGGACAGCTCGTCCATGCCCAGGATGGCGATGATGTCCTGCAACGATTTATAGGTCTGCAGGATGCGCTGCACGTCGCGCGCGACCTGATAATGCTCATCGCCGACGATCTTGGGGTCGAGCGAGCGCGAGGTGGAGTCCAGCGGATCGACCGCCGGATAGATGCCCATTTCCGCGATCGAGCGGTTCAGCACCGTGGTCGCGTCCAGATGCGCGAAGGTCGCGGCCGGCGCCGGATCGGTCAGGTCGTCGGCCGGCACGTACACGGCCTGCACCGAGGTGATCGACCCCTTCTTGGTCGAGGTGATGCGCTCCTGAAGCGCGCCCATCTCGGTCGCCAGCGTCGGCTGGTAGCCCACGGCGGAGGGGATACGGCCCAGCAGCGCCGACACCTCGGCCCCCGCCTGCGTGAAGCGGAAGATGTTGTCGACGAAGAACAGCACGTCCTGCCCTTCCTCGTCGCGGAAATACTCGGCCAGCGACAGGCCCGACAGCGCGATGCGCGCGCGGGCGCCCGGCGGCTCGTTCATCTGGCCATAGACCAGCGCCACCTTGGAGCCTTCGGTCGTGTTCTCACCCAGCTTGATCACGCCCGCGTCCTGCATTTCGTAATACAGGTCATTGCCTTCGCGCGTGCGCTCGCCGACGCCGGCAAACACCGACACGCCGCCATGGGCCTTGGCGATGTTGTTGATCAGTTCCTGGATGATGACGGTCTTGCCCACGCCGGCACCGCCGAACAGGCCGATCTTGCCGCCCTTCAGGTAGGGGCACAGCAGGTCGACGACCTTGATGCCGGTCACCAGGATCTCGGTCGCCGCCGCCTGCTCCTCGAACGACGGCGCCTTGCGATGGATCGAGTACCGCTTGGTCGCCGGCACCGGGCCGCGCTCGTCGATCGGCTCGCCGATCACGTTCAGGATGCGCCCCAGCGTGCCGGGCCCGACCGGCACCGTGATCTGGCCGCCCGTCGCCACGACTTCGGCGCCACGGGTCAGGCCGTCGGTCGAATCCATGGCGATGCAGCGCACTTCATGCTCGCCGATCTCCTGCGCCACTTCCAGCACCACGGTCTGGCCGTTGAAGGTGACATGCAGCGCGTCGAGAATATGCGGCAGCGTGCCTTCGAACTGCACGTCCACCACCGCGCCGCGCACCTGCGTCACGCGGCCGACGATGTTGCTGGACTGGCCCTGCGTGGCGGCAGGAGCCTGGTTCACTGTGGTTTCCGACATGGGGTCAGCTCCTGCGGCGAGGGAAGCGGATCATGCCTCAGAGCGCCTGGGCGCCCGAGATGATCTCGATCAGTTCGTTGGTGATGTTGGTCTGGCGGGTGCGGTTGTATTTCAGGGTCAGCCGGTCGATGGCCTTGCCCGCGTTGCGCGTCGCGTTGTCCATCGCCGTCATGCGCGCGCCCTGCTCGCCGGCGGCACTCTCCAGCAGCGTCGCATAAAGCTGCACCTGGAGGTTGCGCGGCAGCAGGCTGGACAGCAGCGCCTCCTCGCCCGGCTCGAATTCATAGACCGGCGCATCGGCCGAGACCGCCACATCGTTCGCCGGCAGCGCCAGCGGGATCAGCTGCATCTCGGTCGGCACCTGCGACATGACGTTCTGGAAGCGGTTGTAGACGACGGTGCAGACGTCGAATTCGCCCTTCTCCACCATGGCGGCCAGCCGCTCGCCCAGTTCGGCTGCCGCCGAGAAAGGGATTTCCTTGCCGCCCGACCCATGGACATGGTCCACGATCAGGTCGGAGAACTCGCGCATCAGATAGTCATGGCCCTTGCGCCCGACCGGCAGCAGACGCACGGTCTTGCCATCGGCCTGCAACTGGCGGATCAGGTCGCGGGTCCTGCGGTTGATGTTGGCGTTGAAGCCACCGGCCAGCCCCCGGTCGCTGGTCAGCGGGATCACCAGGTGAACCCGGTCGTTGCCCGTGCCGGCCAGCAGCTTCGGCAGGCCGTCCTGGCCCCGCGTGCTGGCACCCAGTTCGGCGAGCATCCGGCGCATCGCCGCCGCATAGGGGCGGGCGGCTTCGGCGCGGGTCTGGGCCCGGCGCAGCTTGGCCGCCGCCACCATCTTCATGGCGCTGGTGATCTTCCGCGTCGATTTGACGCTGCCGATCCGCGCGCGAAGGTCCTTGAGGGATGCCATGGGTGCCTGCCGCCCTCAGCCCGCGAACTGGCGGCCGAAGGCCGTCAGGAAGTCGGTCAGGCGGGCTTCGTTCTCCTTGGTGATCTGCCGCTCGGTGCGGATCGAGTCCAGGATGTCGCCGCCGGCCGCATGCAGCTCGGTGCGAAGCTGGCGCTCATAGGCGGTCACCTTCTCCACCGGCACGGCATCGATGAAGCCGCGGGTGCCGGCGAACAGCACGCACACCTGCTCCTCGATCGGCAGCGGCGAGGTCTCGGGCTGCTTCAGCAGCTCGACCAGGCGCGCGCCGCGGGCCAACTGCTTCTGCGTCGCCGGATCGAGGTCCGAGGCGAACTGCGAGAACGCGGCCATTTCGCGATACTGCGCCAGCTCCAGCTTGATCTTGCCGGCCACCTGCTTCATCGCCTTGATCTGCGCGGCCGACCCGACACGCGAGACCGAGCCGCCCACGTTCACCGCCGGGCGGATGCCGCGATAGAACAGGTCGGTTTCCAGGAACACCTGGCCATCGGTGATCGAGATCACGTTGGTCGGGATATAGGCCGCCACGTCGCCGGCCTGGGTCTCGATCACCGGCAGGGCGGTCAGCGAACCCGCGCCATATTCGTCCGACATCTTGGCCGCCCGCTCCAGCAGGCGCGAATGCAGGTAGAACACGTCGCCCGGATAGGCCTCGCGGCCCGGCGGGCGGCGCAGCAGCAGCGACATCTGGCGATACGCCACCGCCTGCTTGGACAGATCGTCATAGACGATCAGCGCATGCATGCCGTTGTCGCGGAAATACTCGCCCATCGCGCAGGCGGCGTAGGGCGCCAGATACTGCATCGGCGCGGGGTCCGACGCGGTCGCGGCGACGACGATGGAATATTCCAGCGCGCCGGCCTCTTCCAGCGTGCGCACCAGTTGCGCCACGGTCGAGCGCTTCTGCCCGATCGCGACATAGATGCAGTACAGCGATTTCTTGTCGTCGCCCAGCGCGTTGACCGGCTTCTGCGCGACGATGGTGTCGATCAGGATGGCGGTCTTGCCGGTCTGGCGGTCGCCGATGATCAGCTCGCGCTGCCCGCGCCCGATCGGCACCAGCGCGTCGATCGCCTTGATGCCGGTCTGCATCGGCTCGCTGACCGACTGGCGCGGCATGATGCCGGGCGCCTTGACGTCGGCGCGCTTCATGATCACTTCGCCGACCAGCGGCCCCTTGCCGTCGATCGGGTTGCCCAGGCCGTCGACCACGCGGCCCAGCAGGGCCTTGCCGGTCGGCACCTCGACCACCTTGCCGGTGCGCGCGACGGTGTCGCCCTCGCGCATCTCGGAATCGTCGCCGAAGATCACGACGCCGACATTGTCGCCTTCCAGGTTCAGCGCCATGCCCCGCTGGCCCGAGGCCGGGAAATCGACCATCTCGCCGGCCTGCACGTTCTGCAGGCCATAGACGCGGGCGATGCCGTCGCCGACCGACAGGATCGTGCCGGTCTCGGCGATCTCGGCGGTCGTGTCGAACGCGGCGATCTGCTGCTTGAGGATATCCGAAATCTCGGCGGGACGGATTTCCATCACGCGGCTCCCTTCATGGCGTGGTGCAGGCGGGTCAGGCGGGAATTGAGGCTGGCGTCATAGAGCCGGGCGCCGACGCGCACGACCAGGCCGCCCAGCAGCGCCGCGTCGACGCGCTCCTGGATCGTGACCTTGGAATAGCCGGCCTCGGCGAGGCGGGCCTGGATCTGGATGCGTTGCAGGTCCGTCAGGGGCTGGGCCGACGCGATCTCGGCCACCGTCTCGCCCCGGCGGGCCGCCGCGATCGCCGCCACCGCGTCCAGGATATCGGCCAGGCGGGACAGGCGGCGGTTGCGGGCGATGACGCCCACGAAATTGCGGATGACCCATCCGAAGCCCTGGGCCGTCAGCACGGCCTCCAGCGCCTTCGTCGACACCGCGATATCCAGCGTGCGGTTCGTCAGCACGGCGCGCAGCGCGGGGCTTTCCGCGATCAGGCGCCGCAGCGCCGCCGCATGGTCCAGCACGTCGTCCAGCAGCCAGCGCTCGGCGGCGAAATCATAGAGGGCCATCGCGTAACGACCGGGCAGGCCATTGGCAACGGAGGCGATCGGTATTGTTGTCGTTCCACCCGAAACCACGATCGGTCTTTCCATCCAGTGTCTTAGGTCATTGCGGCGCGCCGGCGGCAACGGAACGAAGCCCGAGCCGATGGCGCGCCTCTAGCATGCTGCCCCGCCCCGCGCAACACGCGCGTCAGGCCGGAACGGACAGCAGCGCGGGCCGGAAGGCGGTCGTCTCGCGCTGCATCAGCGTCACCCCCAGATCGACGACGCGCGGCACGTCGCGCACGCCCGCCAGCAGGTCCAGCACCATGGTCCCGGTCCGCTCGCCGATCGCCCGGTAGTCGACCGCCACCGTGCTCAGCGCCGGCACCACCTCGCGCCCGATCTCGAAGCCGCCGAACCCCATCAGCGACAGGTCCTCGGGCACCCGCACCCCCCGCCGCCGGCATTCCATCAGCGCCCCGACCCCTACCAGGTCGGACACGGCGAAGACGGCATGCAGGTCCGGCGCCCGCTCCAGCAGCGCCCCCATCGCCCGCGCCCCGTGGGTGAACGAAACCGGCGGCTTGCCCATCCGCTGCACCAGGTCGTCCCGCAATCCCGCCTCGCGCAGCGCGTCCAGAAACCCCTCCAGCCGCCGCCCGCCGCGATGATCGCACGACAGGCCGTCGCCCTCGGCCGCCAGCACCCCGATTCGCGTGTGCCCCAGCCCGATCAGATGCCGCGCCGCCAGCCGCCCGGCCTCGCAGTTCGAATAGCCGACCATGTAATGCACCGGGCTGGGCGCCAGCCCCGCCATCTGCACGATGGGAATCGTCTCGCCCGCCAGCAGGGCCCGCAACGCCGGCCCGCGCGGCCCCGCCGGCAGCACCAGCGCCTCGGCCCGCCGGCCCAGCATGTCGCGCACATGCCTCAGCATTGCGTTTTCATCATAATCGGTATACCCGATCAGCAACTCATAACCCTGGAGGCGGATAACATCCGTCAGCCCGCGCGCCGCGTCGGCGAAATTGGTATTGGTCAGCGTCGGCACCACCAGGCCGACGAATCCGCTGCGCCGGGTCGACAGCGCCTCCGCCGCGCGGTCGGGCACGTAGCCCAGTTCGTCGATCGCCCGCGCGATCGCCTCGCGCGTGTCGGGCCGCACCAGGTGCGGCGCGCGCAGCGCGCGTGATACGGTCATGCGCGACACGCCGGCACGCGCGGACACATCGATGATGGTCGCCCGCCGCGCCGCGCCCGTCGCCCCGTCCCCGTCCGTCGTCCGCCTGCCTGCCATCTCCATCCCGTCCCCGCCCGCGCGCCGCGTTATAGTCGCTTTGCCCGGCGGCCGACGCCAGACATATCGTCACATCCGCCATGTGTCGGCGCAATGAGAAGGAAACGCCATGACCGCTCCAGCCCTCTTCGACCTGACCGGTCGCCTCGCCCTCGTCACCGGCTCCAGCGGCGGCATCGGCCTCGCCATCGCCGCCGGCCTGGCCGACGCCGGGGCCCGCGTCATCCTCAACGGGCGCGACGCCGCCCGGCTGGACGAAGCCGCCGCCCGCCTGCGCGACGCCACGCCGCCCGACGGCACGCGCACGATCCTCACCCGCGCCTTCGACGTGACGGACCGCGCGGCGGTCGAACAGGCGATCGGCGCGATCGAGGCCGAGGACGGCCCGATCCGCATCCTGGTCAACAATGCCGGCATCCAGCGCCGCGCCCCGCTGGACGTCTTCCCGCCCGAGGACTGGGCCGAGATCATCCGCACCAACCTCGACAGCGTGTTTTTCGTCGGCACGGCGGTCGCCCGCCACATGATCCCGCGCGGCGCGGGCAAGATCATCAATATCGGCAGCGTGCAATGCGAACTGGCGCGCCCCGGCATCGCGCCCTACACCGCGACCAAGGGCGCGGTGAAGAACCTGACGCGCGGCATGTGCGCCGACTGGGCCCGGCACGGCTTGCAGGTCAACGCCATCGGCCCCGGCTATTTCGAAACCCCGCTGAACCGCGCCCTGGTCGCGGACCCGGACTTCAACGCCTGGCTGACCAGGCGCACGCCCGCCGGCCGCTGGGGCAAGGTCGAGGAACTCCAGGGTGCCGCGATCTTCCTGGCCTCCGACGCCTCGTCCTTCGTCAACGGCCAGACGCTCTATGTCGATGGCGGGGTCCTGTCGGTCCTGTAGCCGGCCGGAGGGGCATCGTCGAACAGCGCGCGCGCCGCCCGCGCGCTGGCCCGCGCCCGCTCCCCGGTCGTGACGAATCCCAGCACGCCCACCGCGCAGGCAAGCCCCACCAGCAGCCACCAGATCCGATGCGTCGCCAGCTCCAACGCCAGCGCGGCCCCGCTCCCCGCCGCGCGGCTCAGCTCCGCCCCCATCATCGTCCCCGACAGCGCAACGCCCAGCAGCGCCCCGACCTGCCGGCTGGTCGAGGCCAGCGCCGCCGCCAGCCCCGCCTGGTCGCGCGGCATGCCCGAAACGGCGCTGTTGGTGATCGGCGCGTTGCACAGGCCGAACCCGCAGCCGCACAGGCTGTACGACAGCAGCAGCACCGCAGGCGGCGTCGCCGGGGTCAGCCCCGTCAGCAGCAACGCCCCGCATCCCAGTCCACCAGCCGAAAGCAGCAGCGGCAACCGCGCGCCACGCGCCCCCACCAGCCGTCCCGACAGCGGCGCGCATACCACCACCCCCAGCGCGAAGGGCAACGTGTACAACCCGGCCCACATCGCCGACAGGCCCCGCGCCTCCTGGAGATAGAGCGTATTCAGGAACAGGAAGGAACTGAAGATCGCAAAGGCGCAGACCGCGATCACGATCGCCCCGGAAAACGGCAGCGCACGGAAGAATCGCAAATCGAGCAATGGATGCGCGCTGCGCCGCTCCACCCGGTACAGCACCGCCAGCCCCACCGCCGCGATCGCCAGCCCGGCGCGGATCGCCGGCGACTGCCAGCCATAATCCCTGGCCTCGATCAGCGCGGCGGTGGCGGCGGCCAGGATCAGCGCCACCAGCGCCTGCCCCGCCCGATCGATCGGGCGCACATGCGCCGCCCGCGAGTCCGGGACGACGCACAGGCTGAGCACCAGCGCCACCGCCCCGACCGGCAGATTGACCCAGAACACCGCGCGCCAGCCGACCGTGGCGATCAGGACCCCGCCGATCAACGGCCCCAGCGCCAGCGCCAGCCCCGACATCGCGCCCCATATCCCGATCGCGCGCGCCCGCGCGCCGGGCTCGACGAAGACATTGGCGATGATCGACAGCGCCACCGGGTTCAGCATCGCGCCGCCCAGCCCCTGGAACCCCCGCGCCAGTATCAGCGTCCACCCGCTGGGCGCCAGCCCGCACAGGGCCGATCCCAGGGAAAAGACGACGATCCCCGAAACGAAGACGCGCCGCCGCCCGATCCGGTCCGCGGTCGATCCCGCCAGCACCAGCAGCGTCGCCACCACCAGCGTATAGGCGTCGACCACCCATTGCAGCACCGACAGCCCGCCGCCCAGGGTGGCGCGAATCGACGGCAGCGCCACGTTGACGATCGTGACATCCATCATCACCAGAAACAGGCTCAGGCAACAGACGACCAGCACCAGATGCGGCCGGACCGGAGACGATGGGATCATGTTGTGGGGGATTCGGCAGGATTGCAGGATGGAGCGGGCGAAGGAACCTTAATTCCGCCTCTAATCCATTGGTTAACGAGCAACTTTTTAGATTGCCCGATGGCATCATAGCCTTCGACATGGCCTCGTTTCAAGACCTTGTCGAACAGCCCCACGGACATCTCGGAGGAGTCGTCTTGCATCGGAGTCGATTCCCCGATTTGCCGGACCATCGGCATCTCGACGAAGGCGCAGATGGGTGCCATGCACTCGCTCGCGTGCGACGCGCCTGTGGCGAAGCCACGAGACCATCAACATCGCCACCGTGGCGCACAATTCGGGCCGTTGGGGCACGCTGGATGACAAACGGCGCGATTCCATGCTATCCTGATTACAGCGTGTCGTAACGCTTTTTCAACAGGGCGGCCCCTCTGTCGGGTGGCCTGCCGAATAGAACACCCGGACCTATGGTCCAGCGGTGAACGGGGAGACTTGTTCGCTGATCTGGGAAATAGGCAGGACGTGCTTTTAGCCCTGTTGAAACACGTTACGACCCGCCCGACGCCAGGAGCGAGGACGGTCGTGCTCATTACCGCTTCTTCGTTGCTGTTTCCGAACGTCCAGAATGTGACGAAAGGGGATGGGCATGAGCGAGTGCGACGATGGCAGCCGTCGCGGCACCCGGACATTAAGCGAACGAACAAGACGTGATCGCCTTACCGGACCGAACTCTACCCATGGTAGTTCGATCACTCCCGTCCGACGTGATCCATCAGGACGTGATCCATCAGATAGATGCGGCGGCTCTGCGCGCTCTGCCCACTCTCGCGCAGTTACCCCCCTCGATGTCTGGATCCATTCTCACCTCCACGCTCGATACGACCTGGTACTCGGCGAACCTGTGCCAGCAGATCTCCTCACCCTCGTTTTGGAGTCCCCTGCATTTGGCAACGATGAAACCGGTGAGGAACAACACGACAGGAGCGGTGAGCAAACGCCACAAATTGAGTTCCCGTCATGAACCGCACTCGCGCACATCCTTGGCAGGATCTGCGTATCTGGGCCGAAGCACGCGGCTGGTCTATGAGACTTACCAATGGGGGCCATCTTAGATGGACGCATGCTTCGGGCGCCGGTCCGGTTTACTCGGCGGCATCTCCCAGTGACTGGCGGGCGTTACGGAACGTCCGCGCGCTTATGCTTCGCTTCGAGCGTGAGATTGAAGCGTCATCTCCTGGTGAGATAGAGAAGAAGCCCAAATACAAATGAGGGCGAACGGACACTCATTTGAATAATAAATATCTTCTACACATAAACTAAGGGAGGGCAGCTTTGCCACGCGATCTGACTAATGGTGGCGAAACCCACAAGCATGAACCGAAATTTATGAAAGCTGTTCAAGAAGGCTGGGATGCCGCCGAGGATGGCCGAACACATGCCTATCCTAAGGTACGATACTGGCTGCTCGCCTGGGGAACCGCGTCAGAGACGGAATTCCCATTGTCATGACGGCCTTTACCATCGTCGCCATGACCGATGAAGCGGTCTCGGACCTGATCCGGATTAGGAACGACCTCGGAGCAACGTGTCCCAACACCGCCAGTCGGATCGCCGTGCAGATCGTCGCCGTCTGCGATCGGCTTTCAAGTATGCCGGAGCGTGGCCGCCCAGGCCTCTTCCCCAACACGAGAGAGATCTGTCCCCTCTGGCCGTATAGGGTTGTCTATCGTATCGCCGACCATGGGGTGGATGTCCTCCGTATCTGGAACACTCAGGCAGGAGAGCTCCCGGGCTTATCCGGGTTCAATCACGACGCGTGATCATTGAAGCGCTGGAAACAGCAAAATCGGCAACATGTGGTTTCTTCATTTTAGCATCACATTGGGGCGGTTCTCCACTTGCAGCTGCATCGACGCTCCGTAATGATCGGTGATATTCTTAGCCGCGAACCCGACGAAAGAGCTATCGTGGACGACATCAATCATAAAAATCCGGATCTTCTTGCCGCGATGACGCAGATCGTGGCGGCGCATCTCGCTAATTCCAACACGTCGCTGCCTACCGAAAATGTCCCGGCATTCATCCGTGAGGTGTACACAACGATCCGCAACGTCAACACGACGGGGCAATCAGCTACCGATCCCGTTCCTCCCGAAACACCGACAGCGCCCACACCTGCAGTGCCGATCGGACAGTCGATCTTTCCCGATTACATCATATGCCTGGAAGACGGAAAGAAGCTGAAAATGCTCAAGCGGCACCTGATGTCGCGTTATCAGATCACTCCGGCGCAATACCGGGAAAGGTGGAATCTGCCGAAAGACTATCCCATGGTCGCGCCCGCCTACGCGCAACGACGGGCGGCCGTAGCACGGGCGATCGGCCTTGGCCGCCGTGCGGAGGTAGCCGCCACGCACGTCGTGCGAGACGGGGCTGCCGGTGAAACAATGCCGCAGGCGTCGCTCGCGGTTGAGCCCGATCCGATGCCCCCTGCCAAAGGTCAGACGAAATCAATCAGCAACCAGGTGAGCAAGTCCGCCCCCGCGCGCCGGCCTTCGAAACGGAAAGGCCGCACAGACAGCGCTCCGCAGAACCGCCGGGGCAAATCTGGAACGCCTTGAGGCAGATCTTCGGCCATTCCGTAACGGAATCCTGGTTCGAAAGGGTGACAGAGACCAAATCGCTCCGGTATCGGTCACTCTTCGCCGCTTCGTTCGAGGTCCAGCAGGATCGCCTCGGTTTCGCGCCGCAACGGTTCTGCTTCCCCGAGCGCGGATAACCACAATGTCGCGCCCTGTAGCCGTGTCAGCGCATCAGTCGCGACACGCTTGGCGTCCGGCACGCCGCCCATATCCAGGATCTCGGCCATCCCGGACCGTAGCGCCTGAAAAAACTCGCTCACGGCAGCCTTCGCCTCGGTCGTCTCCGCAGGAACACCAAACGACAGGTGGAACCCCACACAGCGGCCCCGATCACCGAGAACGGCAGCGATACGCTCGATCAGTTCGCGATACGCTTGCCGCCAATCCGTCACAGGATCGGGCAGCCCCTCGAATGTCTCCTTCAACGTCAACTCAAGCACATCGGCAACCAGGGACTCCTTGCTTGGCAATCGGTTATAAAGGCTTGATTTCTTGAGTCCGACCCGTTCGCCAAGCTCCTGCATCGACGCGCCGGCATAACCCCGCTCTCGAAACAGCTCACGTGCAGCGATCACGATATCGTCATATGACGCCTTCATCTCAGCCTTCCGAAGAGACCGATCGGTCTGCCTTTATAACAGAGAGGAGAACCTCGCACCTCGCGGTGCGAATCAGACAGGTAGGAAACGCGACATGAAACTTTATGATCTCGACGTATCCGGCAATTGTTACAAAGTGCGCCTATTCGCCGCGCTCGCCGGGGTCCCGTTAGACCTCCAATCCGTCGATCTAATAAAACAGGAACATCACTCCGCGGTCTTTACTGATCTCAATCCCTTCCAGGAAGTCCCCGTCCTGATCGATGGCGACGCCGTGGTCCGGGATTCACAGGCTATCCTCGTCTATCTGGCCGGTGGGCTTCCAGACCGGAGGTGGTGGCCCGATGATCATGCAGCGCAGGCAGAGATTGTGGCATGGCTGTCGGTCGCAGCATCGGAAATCCGCAACGGACCGAATGCGGCACGCCTTATCAAGAAGTTCCGCGTCGATCTAGACCTGCCGACAGCAATACGCTGGAGCGAGAAAGTGCTGCCGATCCTCAACAAGCACCTGGAGGATCATGAATGGCTAGCGCTCAGACGTCCGACGATTGCCGATTGCGCGATCTTTCCCTACCTGTCCGTGGCCCACGAAGGAGGCATCGATGTCACCGCCTTCCCGGCTCTTCTTGACTGGATGACCCGGGTAACCCAGCTACCCGGTTTCATACCTATGCCGAACATGCTGATGCTCCCGCAATAAGGCAGTCCTGCATAAGGGGAGTTCCACCGCGCCCAACTTCCAGCCGTCAGTGGCACTGTCGCCGCCCCATCTCAAACCGTTGACAGCACTCATGAAACACCACAACAGCGACCCTATAACCAATCAATTATTTGGTATATACAAACATAAAGCGCCTTAAATAAGTATTAACTACTGCTCACTCACATAAAGGCGATTTTCTTCAACATATCATATCGCTCGTATTTAATATCTGTACAGAATCTGCAATCTTTACAGGTCTAGAGCAGATCCAGTTTGAATGAACACATTCGAACTGGTGAAAATGCTCTATAAACAACTAGTTAGAAAAATCCACTGAGCGAAAGTTCAGTGGAATCTCTCTAGAATCGCGGGCACGCCGGCAGAGAACTCCAAAATTATGTTGGGCAGTCGCGACCAGATCAGATCAATGCTCACTTCGAGTCCTCGGTCTTCGTATACAAAATGCACGTAGAACAAAACGTATTCAGAAATTTACTTCTAATATATCTCGTTTTTTGATCTATCACGTCTGGCAGGTCGCCAAAGTTTCTTGTACGCAGCGACCATCGGCTCTTTAATTCGGCCTCATAAAGCGCTCCGACAATTACGGTCCTCACCCTGCCACACTGGTCTTCGCCGAGGTCCATATCGACGGAAAGCGGGTGCATCGACCATTTACGGTCACGCAACCACGATGCCCAACCTCGTAGCGAAGGGAGAATAGTGAACCAGGAGAGGCTTTAAATGAAAACTCGCCATCTTGAATACTATCTGGTCGTCGCCAACGAACTGAACTTCACGCATGCGGCGGACAAACTCGCCATAGAGCCGTCACCACTTTCCCGCGCGATCGGAGAGCTTGAAACTCAGTTTGGTGTTCGACTCCTGCACCGGCGGAAAGGCCGTATCCGGCTCACGTGGGCCGGCGAGGTGTTTCGGGAACATGCGAGAGAGATCCTGAATTGCATTGAAAATGCCAAAGCCAGGACAATGTCGGCCGCCAGAGGCCATCGAAGCCAACTCCGCATCGGGATCACCGATGGACTGGCCCAACCACGAATAGCTCAGCTTCTCGCCCGCTGCCGGGAGGAGGAGCCACAAACCGAAATCCGCGTTACCGCGATGACTGTTCGCCAGATGCTCAGTGCGCTCGACCGCGGATACCTCGATGCCGCGTTCACCCTCGATGGAGATTCGACCGCTGCCTATCCGAAGGAGTGCGCCTGGACAGATCGACCCGTTGTTGCGCTGCCCATACGGCATCCATTGCTCGCCCTTGAAAAGATCTCCTTACAGGACATCAAGCGCTACCCCCTTCTCGTGTGTCATCCCGAGATGTGGTCCGGAGGACATTATCTTCTTCGGAGATGGTTCGCTGAAATCTCGTCGTCTCTGCCCCGAGAGGCCGCATTCGCCTCGGGATACGACACACTGATGATGTTGGTCGGAGCTGGTTATGGGCTGGGTCTGAGTCTCGAGAACTGGCGGTCCCGCGAACATCACCCGGACGTCGTCATTCGGCCGCTGGCAGACCCGGTGTTCCCCGCCGAAATTCTCCTGGTGTTCAAGGAGGCCTCCCCCGTGCCTGAGTTGGCGCGGTTCATTGAAAGAGCCTGTCATGCCGTCGGCGGACCGGCCGACTGAGCGACAGGAGAACGGGATAGTACCGTCTTTTTTCGCCTTTCATATCTATAAAGAATATCATTTCCGACGTCTGGAGCGGAGCGTTTTCTCAACGGATGCGCTCCATTCCAGACGTTTGGCTGGCTTCGATGACTTGGATCGGCGTGGCGTTGGAAGAACATCGCAAGACCAAGCCGCGGAGCATGACATGCCGCTGCATGCCATCTTGAGAAAAAACGCACCATTCGCAAGAGTTTCGATACCATAATGAAATTAAAAAAACGGTCAATAATTCCAATACAATGAATATTTATACAATTAATTTCACAAACAGAAACTAGCCCGGAAATCTCACACGGGCCTTCCGAGCCTGTGTCGCGGGTGGGAATGCTCGTGATCTGATGTGTGTCGCTGGGCGTCGCGGGTGCTTTTCCGTTTTCCAGACAAACGGACGCATCGCCCATCTGTGGGAGGGTGGTTTTTCGGGGGCATGGCGGCTTGCGGTGTCTGGTTCGTCAGCGTGCTGCTTTTGAGAGCAAGGCATGGGCGAGCCCGAACTCGTATTGCCAGGGATGGGCCGACGCCATGGCGACGCGGACGCGCCGGACACTGCGGATGACCTGGGCACCGATCTTCAGCAGTTTCAGGCGGATCGTGCCGCAGGTGGCGGTGGCGAATTGTGTGTGAGCCAGTCCGATCCTTCGCAGGGCGCAGAGCAGGACATAGGCCATGGAGGCGAACCACAGGCGCAACTGGTTGGCCCGCATGGTTCCCGAGGAGGTCCGGTCGGCGAACAGGTCGAACTGGCACTCCTTGATCCGGTTCTCCATTTCGCCGCGCGCGCAGTAGATCGCC
>NZ_JABEQJ010000032.1 GCF_014174255.1 Gluconacetobacter sacchari | reverse complement strand
GTGGCGGCCCCGGCGGCTGGCCCGGCGACCAGGGCGGCGGCGATGGCGACGGCAACGCGCGCCGGAACCGCGCGCTGGGCCGCCGCCGGCGCGCGGGTCCGGGCGGGCATGTCAGAAGCCGTGCTTCGGTACCAGGAGCGAATGGCCGGTCATGGCCGCCGGCTGCTTCAGGCCCATCAGGGCCAGCAGGGTGGGGGCGAGGTCGGCCAGGCGGCCGTCGCGCAGTTCCACCTCCCGCGCGCCCGACAGGACGACGGGCACCACGTTGAGCGTGTGGGCGGTGTGCGGGCCGCCGGTTTCCGGGTCGAACATGGTTTCCGCATTGCCGTGGTCGGCGGTGACCAGGATGGCGCCGCGATGGCGATGCACGGCCTCGACCAGTTGCTTGAGCCCTCGGTCCACCGCCTCGATCGCCTTGACCGCCGCGCTGAAGACGCCGGTATGCCCCACCATGTCGGGGTTGGCGTAGTTGAGGATGATGAGGTCATACTTGTTGCTGTTGATGGCCTCGACGGCCTTCGCGGTCAGTTCCGGCGCCGACATCTCCGGCTTGAGGTCGTAGGTCGCGACCTTGGGCGAGGGGACCATGATCCGGTCTTCGCCCGGCAGCTCGCCTTCCTTGCCGCCGTTGAGGAAGTAGGTGACGTGGGGGTATTTCTCGGTTTCGGCCATGCGGAGCTGGTGCTTGCCGGCGGCCGAGACCACCTCGCCCAGCAGGTCGTCCAGCGATTGCGGCGGGAACAGCACGCCCATCAGCGCCGCCAGGCGGTCGCTGTAGCGGGTCATGCCGGCGGCGGCGGAGACCTGGACCACGCGCGACCGGGCGAAGCCCTGGAAATCCTTCTCCAGTATCGCGTCCAGGAGCTGGCGGATGCGGTCGGCGCGGAAATTGAAGGATAGCACGGCGTCGCCGTCCTTCATGCCCGCATAGGCGCCCAGGACGGTCGGCGGCAGGAATTCGTCGGTGGTGCCGGCCTTGTAGGCGGCGTCCAGCACCGCCAGCGGGCCGTCGCCATGCGGGCCCTGGCCCGCCACGACGGCATCGTACGCCTTTTCCACCCGGTCCCACCGCCGGTCGCGGTCCATGGCGAAATAGCGGCCCGAGATGGTGGCGATGGAGACCGCGGGCGGGAGGGCGGCGACCAGGCGGGCGACGAAGTCGCGGCCCGAATGCGGCGGCGTGTCGCGCCCGTCGGTGAAGATGTGGAAGGCGACCGGCACGCCGTTGTCGGCCAGGATCTTCGCCAGGGCCACGGCGTGGTCCTGGTGGGAATGCACGCCGCCGGCCGAGACCAGGCCCATCAGGTGGCAGGTGCCGCCGGTCTTCTTCACCGCCGCGATCAGGCTGGCCAGGGCGGGGTTGGCGGTCAGGCTGCCGTCACGGATGGCGGCGAAGATGCGCGGCAGCTCCTGCATGACGACGCGGCCGGCGCCGATATTGAGGTGGCCGACCTCGGAATTGCCCATCTGCCCTTCCGGAAGGCCGACATCCTCGCCACATGTCTTGAGGAAGGCGTGGGGGCCTTCCTGCCACAATCGGTCGAAGGCGGGGGTGGCGGCCGCGCGCACGGCGTTGTCGGCCACGTCTTCGCGCCAGCCGAACCCGTCGAGGATGACGAGCATGACCGGGCGGCGCGGGTGAAGCTGTGTCTGGTCGGACATGGGTATTCTCTCCCGTTATTTTGTCGCCCATGATGGCATCGATTGTCGGACTTGCGAATGGCGCGGGGCAGAAAAGCGACGGGATCGATGCCCCGGATGGAGGAAAACGTGATGACAGCGAACGAAACGCGCCCGATCGACGGCGCGACGGTGGATGGCCCGGCCTGTGGCTGCGGCCCGCTGACCCCCGAGCAGATCCGCGTAATGCGCGACCATGGCACGGAACGCCCCGGATCGAGCCCCCTGAATCATGAGAAGCGGGCGGGCCTGTATCGGTGCGCGGCCTGCGGCACGCCGCTGTTCCGCTCCGAGACCAAATATGACAGCGGCAGCGGCTGGCCCTCGTACTATGACGTGCTGCCGGGGGCGGTGGAAAGCCATACCGATGCAAGCTATGGCATGGTGCGGACGGAAGTCCATTGCGCGTCCTGCAAGGGGCATCTGGGGCATGTCTTTCCCGATGGGCCGAGGCCGACCGGCCTGCGCTACTGCATCAACGGGCTGGCGCTGGATTTCGTGCCCGATACGCCGTGATATGGTGCGGCGGCCCTTTCGGTTCCGCCACGATCTGCCGTAGAAGGGCTGCATGAGCGAGAATGTGATCACCCCCCCTTCCGCGCCCGTGGTGGTGCTGGATCATCCGCTGGTGCAGCACAAGCTGACCCGCCTGCGCCAGGCGAGTACGTCGACGGCCGGGTTCCGGCGCCTGACGCGCGAGATCAGCCTGTTGATGGCCTATGAGGCGACGCGGGACCTGGCGCTGGAGACGGTGCAGATCGAGACCCCGCTGGAGCCCATGGAAGGGCGCCTGCTGTCGGGGAAGAAACTGTGCCTGGTGTCGATCCTGCGGGCCGGCAACGGCATCCTGGACGGCATGCTGGACCTGCTGCCGGCGGCGCGGGTCGGGCATATCGGCCTGTTCCGCGATCCGGCGACGTTGGAGCCGGTCGAATATTACATGAAGCTGCCCGAGGATATCGGCGCGCGCTTCTGCATCGTCGTCGATCCGATGCTGGCCACCGGCCACAGCGCCTCGGCCGCCATCGACCGGCTGAAGGCGGCGGGGGTGCGGCACATGGTCTTCGTCTGCCTGCTGGCCGCGCCGGAAGGGGTGGCGTTCCTGTCGGCGGCGCATCCGGACGTGAAGATCGTCACCTGCGCGATCGACCGCGAACTGGACGACCATGGCTATATCCGGCCCGGGCTGGGCGATGCCGGGGACCGGCTGTTCGGGACCAAATAGGAACCCCGGCTGGCGGGCATCGTTGTTCCTCCGTCAGGCCGGGAGGAACATCATGTCCGAGCATGTCTACAAGGTGGTCGAGCTGGTGGGGTCGTCGCCCGACACCATCGAGGCCGCGATCGGCAGCGCGCTGTCGCGCGCGTCCGACAGCGTGCATGCCATCCGCTGGTTCGAGATGGTGAATCTGCGCGGCCATGTCGTCAACGGGCAGGTCGGCCATTACCAGGTGACGCTGAAGGTCGGCTTCACCATCGACGGGACGTAGGGCGGGCGTTCAGACGCGGCGGACGATGTAGGTCCTGGCAAGCTCGTCCATGATCTGCTGGGCGTGGGCGGGGTCGCGGGCCTCGATCATCACTTCCAGTTCCGCCGCCTGGACGCTGGCGGCGGTGAACAGGCGCTGGTGCGAGACCTCGATGATGTTGCCGCCGGCGTCGCCGATCGTGCGCGAGATGTCGGCCAGCACGCCCGGGCGGTCGGGGATGTCCATCTTGAGGCACAGCAGCCGGCCGTCGCGCAGCAGCGTGCGCAGCAGCGTGTTGGCCAGGATGCGGCTGTCGATATTGCCGCCGGTGACCGGCAGCGCGACCCGCTTGCCGCGAAACAGGTCCGGGTAGGTGAGGACCGCCGCCAGCGCGGTGGCGCCCGCGCCCTCGCTGACCTGCTTGGCGCCCTCGGCCATCAAGGTGATCGCGTCCTCGACCGCGCGTTCGGGGACGACCAGCACGCGTGAGACATGCTCGCGGATGACGGAGAGCGGCTGGCGGCCGATCCGCATCACCGCGATGCCCTCGGCGATCGTCGCCCCGCCGGGGGGCGACTGTTCCTCGCCCGGGAAATCGGAGAGCGAGGAATAGGCCTCGACCTGCACGCCGACGATGTCCATGCCGGGCCGCAGGGCCGTGGCGGCCACGGCGCAGCCCGAGAGCAGGCCGCCGCCGCCGATCGGACCGACGAAGACGTCCAGCGGGCCGGCATCCTCGAGCAGTTCCAGCGCGAAGGTGCCCTGGCCGGCCATGACCGCCGGGTCGTCGTACGGGTGGACGAAGACGCGGCCTTCCGCCGCGCACAGGGCGTCGGCATGGGCGGTGGCCTCGGCGAAATTGTCGCCGGCCAGCACCACGCGCGCGCCCCACGCGGCGGTGCGCGTGACCTTGGCGGCGGGGGTGAAGCGGGGCATGACGATGACCGCGTCGATGCCCAGCAGCGAGGCGTGGCGGGCGACGCCCTGGGCGTGGTTGCCGGCCGAGACGGTGATGACGCCGCGGCCGCGTTCCTCCGCCGTCAGCAGGGCCAGCTTGTTGGCGGCGCCTCGCTCCTTGAACGACCCAACCGCCTGGAGATTGTCCAGCTTGAGCACGATCTCCGCGCCCGTCGCCTTCGACAGGGCGTGCGAGGGCACGGTGGGCGTGCGCAGGACGCGCCCCTCGATCCGGGCGGCGGCGGCCCGGAGGTCGTCGAGCGTGATCATCGGCCGGACCTCAGCCGTAGGTGACGGCCAGGATTTCGTAGGTCCGGTCGCCGCCGGGGGCGGGCACCGAGACGGAATCGCCGCTTTTCTTGCCGATCAGCGACTTGGCCAGCGGCGAGGAGATCGACAGCAGCCCCTGCTTGATGTCGGCCTCATGCACGCCGACGATCTGGTAGGTGGCTTCCTTGTCCGTTTCCTCGTCCACCAGGCTGACCTGGGCGCCGAATTTCACCTGGTCGCCCGACAGGGTGGACGGATCGATCACTTCGGCCGACGAGACGATTTCCTCCAGCTCGATGATCCGGCCCTCGATGAAGGATTGGCGATCGCGCGCGGCGTGATATTCGGCGTTTTCCGACAGGTCGCCGTGGCTGCGGGCTTCGGCGATCGCGCGGATCACGGCGGGGCGTTCTTCACTCTTGAGTTTGCGAAGTTCATCTTCCAGCCGTTGCAGGCCCTTGCCTGTCATCGGAAATTTCTGCAAGGCGCGTCCCCAGGGTGAAGGTCGGTCAGGTGGCCGACATGACAGATTGCGACAAGAGCATTCCACAAGACCGAAGGCGCCGGGAACGGGGCCCGATCGGCCGGCCCCGTTCCCGGCGTTGGCCGGGTACGCTCAGAACGATCCAGTAAAGTAGGATTGAAGCGGCGCGACTTCAAGCGGTCCTTCCCGCATCGCCGCGATCGCGTGGGTCGCGGCCCGCGCGCCGGCGATCGTGGTGAAGTGCGGAATGCCCGAAATCAGCGCCGAGCGGCGGATGTCGAAACTGTCCGTGACCGACTGCGCGCCCTGGGCGGTGTTGATGATCATCTGCACCTCGCCCGAGCGGATGGCATCCACGCAGTTCGGCCGGCCTTCCAGCACCTTGTTGACCACCTGGACGGCGATGCCGGCCTCGCGCAGGCGCTCGGCGGTGCCGCGCGTGGCGAGGATGGTGAAGCCCATGTCCACCAGGCGGCGGGCCAGGGCGGGCACCGCCGGCTTGTCGCCGCCGCGCACGGACAGGAACACCGCGCCGGACAGGGGCAGGCGCACGCCGGCGGCGAGCTGCGACTTGGCGAAGGCGCGCTCGAACGAGGCGTCCAGGCCCATCACCTCGCCCGTCGAGCGCATCTCGGGGCCCAGGATCGTGTCCACGTTGGGGAAGCGGTTGAAGGGGAACACCGCTTCCTTCACCGCGACATGCGGGGCCACCGCGCGATCGTCGAGGTGGAATTCCGCCAGCCGGGCGCCGGCCATGACCCGCGCGCCGATCTTGGCCACCGCCACGCCGGTCGCCTTGGCGACGAAGGGCACGGTGCGCGAGGCGCGGGGATTGACCTCCAGGACGAAGATGTCCTGGTCCTTGATCGCGTACTGGACGTTCATCAGTCCGACGATGCCCAGTTCGCGGGCCATGGCCTCGGTCTGCGCCTTCAGTTCGGTGACGATGGCCGGCGAGAGCGTGTAGGGCGGCAGGGAGCAGGCGCTGTCGCCGGAATGGATGCCGGCTTCCTCGATATGTTCCATCACGCCCGCGACATAGACCTCCTGCCCGTCGGAGATGCAGTCCACGTCGGCTTCGATCGCGTCGTTCAGGTAGCGGTCGATCAGCACCGGGCCGGAGGCGATGTCCTGGCCGGCCAGTTGCAGCGCCACGCGCATGTAGCGTTGCAGGCTGGCGCGGTCATGGACGATTTCCATCGCCCGGCCGCCCAGCACGTAGGACGGACGGATGACCACCGGGTAGCCGATGCGCTCGGCCACGTCCTCGGCCTCGGCCGGGGTGCGGGCGATGCCGTTGGCGGGCTGGCGCAGGCCCAGCCGGTGCAGCATGGTCTGGAAACGCTCGCGGTCCTCGGCGCGGTCGATCGCATCCGCCGGGGTGCCCAGCAGCCTGATGCCGGCGGCCTCCAGCGCGTGGGACAGTTTCAGCGGCGTCTGGCCGCCATACTGCACGATGCAGCCCAGCACGGTGCCGTTCTGCTGCTCGCGCCGGATCAGGGCGATCACGTCCTCGGCGGTCAGGGGCTCGAAATACAGCCGGTCCGAGGTGTCGTAATCGGTCGAGACCGTCTCGGGGTTGCAGTTGACCATGATGGTCTCGAACCCGGCCTCGCGCAGCGCGTAGGCGGCGTGGACGCAGCAATAATCGAATTCGATGCCCTGGCCGATACGGTTGGGGCCGCCGCCGAGGATCACGACCTTCTGGCGGTCGGTGGGGCGGCTTTCGCATTCCGGGGTGCCGAAGCCGCCTTCGTAGGTGGAATACATATAGGGCGTGTCGGAGGCGAATTCGCCGGCGCAGGTGTCGATGCGCTTGTAGACCGGCGTGACGGCCAGGCGCGCGCGCAGGGTGGCGATGTCGGCCGCCGAGGTGCCCGACAGGCGGGCGAGCTGGACGTCGGAGAAGCCCATCGCCTTGAGCCGCCGCATCTCCTGGGCGTCGCGCGGCAGGCCGTCGCGGATCACGGTGTGCTCGGCCGCCACGATCCGGGCCAGTTCGCGCAGGAACCAGGGCTCGAACTTGCAGGCGGCGTGGATGTCCTCGATGCTCAGTCCGGCGCGCAGGGCCTGGGCGGCCATCAGGATCCGTTCCGGCCGGGGTTGCGACAGGGCGGCGCGGAAGGCGTCGGGGCCGCCGTCGCCGGGGGCTTCCACCGGGTCCAGCCCGGCGAGACCCGTTTCCATCGAGCGCAGGCCCTTCTGTATGGCCTCGGCGAAGGAGCGGCCGATGGCCATGGCCTCGCCCACCGACTTCATGCTGGTGGAGAGCAGCGCCGGGGTGCCGGGGAATTTCTCGAAGGTGAAGCGCGGGATCTTGACCACGACGTAATCGATCGTCGGCTCGAACGAGGCGGGGGTGGAGCCGGTGATGTCGTTGGCCAGTTCGTCCAGCGTGTAGCCGACCGCGAGCTTGGCCGCGATCTTGGCGATCGGGAAGCCGGTGGCCTTGGACGCCAGGGCGGAGGAGCGCGAGACGCGGGGATTCATCTCGATGACCACCATGCGCCCGTCGGCCGGGTTGATGCCGAACTGGACGTTGGAACCGCCGGTCTCGACGCCGATGGCGCGCAGGCAGGCCAGCGATGCGTCGCGCATGCGCTGGTACTCTTTGTCCGTCAGGGTCAGGGCGGGGGCGACGGTGATCGAATCGCCCGTATGCACGCCCATCGGGTCGATATTCTCGATCGAGCAGACGATGATGCAATTGTCCGCGCGGTCGCGGACCACCTCCATCTCGAACTCCTTCCAGCCCAGCACCGATTCCTCGATCAGGACTTCGGTGGTGGGGGAGGCGTCGAGGCCCGAGGTGACGATCTGGTCGAATTCCTCGCGGTTATAGGCGATGCCGCCGCCCGAGCCGCCCATGGTGAACGAGGGGCGGATGACCGCCGGCAGGCCGACCTGCTCCAGCGCCGCGCGGGCCTCGTCCAGCGTGTGGGCGATGGTGCTGCGGGGGCTTTCGATGCCGATCGCATCCATCGCCTCGCGGAATTTCTGCCGGTCCTCGGCGCGGTCGATCACCTCGGCGTCCGCGCCGATCAGTTCCACGCCGTGCTTCTTCAGGAAGCCCGACTTGTCGAGCGCCATCGCGGTGTTCAGCGCCGTCTGGCCGCCCATGGTGGGCAGCACCGCGTCGGGCTTTTCGCGCAGGATGATGCGTTCGACGAATTCGGGGGTGATCGGCTCGATATAGGTCGCGTCCGCCAGGCCGGGATCGGTCATGATCGTCGCCGGGTTGGAGTTGACCAGGATGACCCGATAGCCTTCGTCGCGCAGGGCCTTGCAGGCCTGCGCGCCGGAATAGTCGAACTCGCAGGCCTGGCCGATGACGATGGGGCCGGCGCCGATGATCAGGATCGAGCGTATGTCTGTCCGTTTGGGCATGGGGCGCGACTTTCAGGCGGGCTGATTGGTGCGGTCGATCAGGGCGACGAAGCGGTCGAACAGGTAGTGGCTGTCCGACGGGCCGGGGCTGGCCTCGGGGTGGTACTGGACCGAGAAGGCCGGGTAGCGCGTGGAGGCGATGCCTTCGTTCGAGCCGTCGAACAGGCTGCTGTGCGTCACGCGGACATCGTCGGGCAGGCTGGATTCGTCCACCGCGAAACCGTGATTCTGGCTGGTGATCTCGACCTTGCCGGTGCCGAGGTCCTTGACCGGCTGGTTGGCGCCGCGATGGCCGCGCGCCAGCTTGTAGGTGCGCGCGCCCAGTGCCCGGGCCAGCAATTGATGGCCCAGGCAGATGCCGAAGACGGGCTTGCCGGCCGCCAGCACGCCCTGGATGGCGGGCACGGCGTATTCGGCCGTCGCGGCCGGGTCGCCCGGGCCGTTGGAGAGGAACACGCCGGCCGGGTCGTGGGCCAGGATGTCCTCCGCCGTGGCGGTGGCCGGCACGACCGTGACGTCGCAGCCGGCATTGGCCAGGCAGCGCAGGATGTTGCGCTTGGCGCCGTAATCGACGGCGACGACGCGGCGGCGCTTCAGGGGCAGCGGCAGGGTGCCGCCGGGCCAGGTCCACACGCCTTCGGCCCATGTGTAGGCTTCGGCGCAGGTGACTTCGCGCGCCAGGTCCATGCCTTCCAGGCCCGGCCAGGCGGCGGCCTGCGCGCGCAGGGCCGCGATGTCGAACGTGCCGCGGGCGGGGTAGGAGAGGATGGCCGTCTGCGGGCCGCCGTCGCGGACGCGCAGCGTGACGGCGCGGGTATCGATGCCGCAGATGCCCGGCACGCCGCGCGCGGTCAGCCAGGCGTCCAGGCCCTGGGTGGCGCGCCAGTTGGCGGGTTCGGTGAGATCCTGCTTGACGACCAGCCCGTGCGCGGCGATTCGGGCGGCTTCGTCATCGGCTTCGTTCGTGCCGACATTGCCGATATGCGGGAAGGTGAAGGTGATGATCTGCCCGGCGAAGGACGGGTCGGTCAGCGTTTCCTGATAGCCGGTCAGGCCGGTGGAGAAGCATAGCTCGCCGATGGCGGCGCCCGAGGCCGGGGTGTGGGCGCCGAAGCCGCGCCCCCACAGGACGGTGCCGTCGGCCAGCACCAGCGCGGCGGTGGCGCCGGCGGGGGGGGTGACGGAGGGAGGGGCGGGGGCCTGGCGCTCGGTCATCGGGGTCTCCGGTCCGTCGGGGTGTAGGTCGGCAAGGCTGAGGCCGGTCTGGCGCAGGATCACCGCCCAGTGTTTGGGCGGGATCGCGCCGGCCTGGCGCCATTTGCGGATGGCCTCGGTCCCGACGCCGGTCAGGCGTGCCGCATTGTCGGCACCGCCCAGACGGTCGATGATATGGTCGATCGATGACGGCATGGAGAATTCTTCCTTCCGGGGGTATCTCCTACCAGCCTCTCGTGAGGCTGGGAAGAAAATTCCCACCCGGATCGTTTCCTTTCGGGTGGGAAAAATCTTCCGGCTGTCGACCCGGAGGCGCCCGTTCTATGGCGGGGGCCTCGCAACCAGGAGTACAGGATCATGAGCCTGCGCGCGCGTTTCATGGAAGATCTCAAGGCGGCGATGAAGGCCGGGCAGAGCGCGCGGGTCGGGACCCTGCGCATGGTCAACGCCAAGCTGAAGGATGCCGACATCGCCGCCCGGGCGCGCGGCGCCGAGATGTCGGAGGACGAGATCGTGTCGATGCTGCGCGGCATGATCAAGTCGCGCACCGAATCGGCCACGCTGTACCATCAGGGCGGCCGGCCCGAGCTGGCCGAGAAGGAGGAAGCCGAGATCGCGACCATCCGCGCCTATCTGCCTGCCGAGCTGGACGCGGCGGCGCTGGAGGCGGCGGCGCGCGAGGCGATCGCCGAACTGGGGGCCGGGTCGATGAAGGATATGGGCCGCGTGATGGCGGCGCTGAAGGCGCGCTTCGGCGCGGCGCTGGATGCCGGCCGGGCCAGCGCCCTGGTCAAGTCGCTGCTGTCCGCCTGAGACGGTGGCGCTCGACCCTGCTTTTCTGGAAGAGCTTCGCGCCCGCACGCCGATCGCGGCGGTGATCGGGCGGCGGACGAAGCTTGTCCGCTCGGGACGGAACTGGAAGGCCTGCTGCCCCTTTCATGGCGAGAAGACGCCGTCCTTCTACGTCTATGACGATCATTTCCATTGTTTCGGCTGTGGCGCGCATGGCGACGTGATCACGTTCGTGATGCAGAGCGAGGGGCGCGGCTTTCCCGAGGTCGTCGCCGAACTGGCGGCGGAGGCGGGGCTGGAGGTGCCGCGCGCCGACCCCCGGCAGCGCGAGAGCGAGCAGCGCGCCCGCGACCTGGCCGAGGTGCTGGAACTGGTCCAGGCCGCCTGGGTGCGCCGGCTGCACGCGCCGGAGGGGCGGGGCGGACTGGCGTATCTGCGGGGGCGGGGCCTGTCGGACGAGACGATCGCCGGCTTCGGGCTCGGCTGGTCGGGCGATGGACGGGGCGGCCTGCTGGAGGAACTGCGCCCCCGGGGGGTGACGCCCGACCTGCTGGCCAGGGCCGGCCTGATGCGGGTGGACGAGGAGGGGCGGCCCAGGGGGGAATTGTTCTTCAATCGCGTCACCTTTCCGATCCGCGACCGGCGGGGCGGGCTGGTGTCGTTCGGCGGGCGGATCCTGGGGGACGGGCAGCCGAAATATCTCAACGGGCCGGAGACCGAGCTGTTTTCCAAGCGGCGGGTGCTGTTCGGCATGGATCGTGCCCGCGCCGCGCTGCGCGTGGCGCGGCCGCGGGGGGCGCCGCCGGTCGAACTGCTGGTCGTCGAGGGCTATATGGATGTCATCGCCCTGCATCAGGCCGGTTTTCCGGGCGCGGTCGCGCCGCTGGGCACCGCCCTGACGCCGGAGCAGATGGAGGCGCTGTGGCGCCTGGCGCCGGCGCCGATCCTGTGTTTCGACGGGGATGGCGCCGGGCAGCGGGCGGCGGTCAAGGCGGCCGAGACCGCGTTGCCGCTGCTGTCGATCGACCGTACGGTCCGGTTCTGCACCCTGCCCGAGGGCGAGGACCCCGACAGCCTGCTGCGGGCGCGCGGCGCGGGCGCCATCGCCGCGCTGGTGGAGGGCGCGCGCCCGTTGAGTGCCGTGCTGTTCGACCTGCTGACCCGGGGCGTGCGTGATCCGGGGCCGGAGCAGCGGGCGGCGTTGCGCAGGCGCCTGGCGGAGGCGGCCGCGATGGTCGCCGACAAGGGATTGGCCGCGGAATACCGCTCGACCCTGCTGGACCGGTTTTTCGAAACCTATCGCCGCCGCCCCGGCGGCGGTCCGCGCAAAGACGGGGCGGTGCGACGCTCCGTCGTCACGATGGACGCGGCACCGTTCGGCACGCTGGCGGCGACGGAGGAGCGGATGCGGATCCTGACCGCGATCCTGCTGCGCCATCCGGCCCTGCTGCCCGAGGTCGAGGACGCCTATTGCCGGCTCGACCTGCCTCCGGCGCTGGGCCGGGTCCGCGCGGCGCTGATGGATGCGGCTTCGGACGGCGTGCCGATGGATGCCGGGGCGCTGGCCGCCTGGCTGGACGAGGCGGGGCTGGGAGAGGACCGTGCCGCCGTGCTGTCGGCCCGGCCGCTGCCGATGGCGGTGACCGCGGCAGACGACCTGATGGCGGTCGATGTGGCGCAGGAATGGTGGCATTTCTACGCGCTGATGAATGTCCGCCAGTTCGGCGAGGATCTGCGGGGGGATACCGAGCGGATGTGCGCGGGCACGCTGGACGAGCGCGCGTGGGCCAGCCTGCGCCCCCGGCTGCTGGCGTGGGAAGCCCTGCGGCGGGGGGAAGTGTCGGTCGACGAGGCGTGACGCGGGACGGTCCGGATCATGCCGGGCCTTGACTTTGACCGGTGAATCGACCACCTGCACACCACTTGTAATTTGTCAGATGCGATAGAATGGCCGTTTCGTATCCGGAGGTTTGTATCCCACCCGTCATGGTGGGACCGGGTGGGAGACAGGGCCGGCGATGCCGTGGCGCGGGGAATGCGTGGCGGCGGGTTAGCGCTTAGGGATAGGGCAGGCGATGGCTACAAAGACAGCCGCGGGTTCGGAAGCGACTTCTGGCGACCAGGATAACGACACCACTCTGCTGGATACGCAATCCGGAGCTGTCAAAAGGCTGATCGCCCGCGGGAAGGAGCGGGGGTATATCACCTTCGACGAACTGAACGCCGTTCTGCCGCAGGACCAGATGTCCTCGGAACAGATCGAGGACGTGATGGCGGTGCTTTCGGAGATGGGCATCCAGGTCGTCGAGAACGAGGATAACGACGACAGCGAGGCGAACCGCGAGGAGAAGGCCGAGGAAGCCGAGGCCGAGGAGGAATCGGCCAGCGGCAACGTCGACAGCGAGAGCCTGGGCCGGACCGACGACCCGGTGCGGATGTATCTGCGCGAGATGGGCTCGGTCGAACTGCTGTCGCGCGAGGGCGAGATCGCCATCGCCAAGCGGATCGAGGCCGGCCGCGACGAAATGATCGGCGGGCTGTGCGAAAGCCCGCTGACCTTCAGCGCCATCATCTCGTGGCACGAGCGGCTGAAGGCCGGCGAGATGCTGCTGCGCGACATCGTCGACCTGGAGGCGATGCAGGCCGGAGGGGCCGAGGAGGAGGGGGCGGAGCCGCCGCAGGAGGACGGCGCCTTCGAGGCGCCCGCCGAGAGCGAGGACGGCGAGGAAGGCGACAGCGCCGGCCTGTCGCTGTCGGCGCTGGAAGAGAAGCTGAAGCCCGAGATCCTGGCGCAGTTCGAGGAGATCGAGGAGCTTTATTCCCGCCTCCAGAAATTGCAGTCCAAGCGGCTGGAGACGCTGACCTCGGGCGCCGAGATGTCGGACAAGTCCGAGAAATCGTACGAGAAGCTGCGCGAGGAACTGGTCGGCAAGGTGCAGCAGGTGCATCTGCATAACAGTCGGATCGAGTATCTGGTGCTGCATATGAAGGAGATCTTCCAGCGGCTGAACGGGCTGGAAGGGCGGATGCTGCGCCTGGCCGAGAGCACCAAGATCTCGCGCGAGGATTTCCTGATCAAATATCGCGGCAGCGAACTGGATCCGGGCTGGATGGACATGGTGGCCGCCCTGCCGGGCAAGGGCTGGAAGAATTTCGTCGCCAAGCATGCCGCCACGACGCTGGACCTGCGCAGCCAGGTGGCCGCCCTGTCGCAGGAGACGGGGCTGCCGGTCGGCGAGTTCCGCCGCGTCTATGCCACCGTGTCGCGCGGCGAGCGGGATTCGGCCCGGGCGAAGAAGGAGATGATCGAGGCGAATTTGCGCCTGGTGATCTCGATCGCGAAGAAATACACCAATCGCGGGTTGCAGTTCCTGGACCTGATCCAGGAGGGCAATATCGGCCTGATGAAGGCTGTGGATAAGTTCGAATATCGTCGCGGCTACAAATTCTCGACCTATGCGACGTGGTGGATCCGGCAGGCGATCACCCGGTCGATCGCCGACCAGGCGCGGACCATCCGCATTCCGGTCCACATGATCGAGACCATCAACAAGCTGGTCCGGACCTCGCGCCAGATGCTGCACGAGATCGGGCGCGAGCCGGCGCCCGAGGAACTGGCCGAGAAGCTGGGCATGCCGCTGGAGAAGGTGCGCAAGGTCCTGAAGATCGCCAAGGAGCCGATCTCGCTGGAAACGCCGATCGGCGACGAGGAAGACAGCCATCTGGGCGATTTCATCGAGGACAAGACGGCGGTGATTCCGCTGGACGCCGCGATCCAGACCAATCTGCGGGAGGCCACGACGCGGGTGCTGTCCTCGCTGACGCCGCGCGAGGAGCGCGTGCTGCGCATGCGCTTCGGCATCGGCATGAACACCGACCATACGCTGGAGGAAGTCGGGCAGCAGTTCAACGTGACGCGCGAGCGTATCCGCCAGATCGAGGCCAAGGCGCTACGCAAGCTCAAGCACCCGAGCCGCAGCCGCAAGCTGCGGTCGTTCCTCGACGATAATTGAGAGAGCCCGCGCGATGAATGCGATGATCGGGTCCGGACCGACGACCCGGATCGTGGTCGACGTGACGTTCCTGTGCATGGACGCGCCGCCGGCGGGGCCGGCGGCGGTGCTGCCGGAGGGGTACCGGATCGCGCGGCACCCCGCGCCGGATGCCGCCTTCTACCGGGTTCTCTATGACGGCGTGGGGCAGGATTATTGCTGGTGGATGCGGCGGGTCATGCCCGAGGGCGAACTGACCGCGCTGCTGCGCGATCCGCGCGTGCAGCTGCATGTCCTGTGGCGGGGCGAGGAGGCCTGTGGCTTCTTCGAACTGGACCGGCAGGTGCCCGGCGAGGTCAACCTGGCCTATTTCGGCCTGATGCCGGGACAGATCGGGCATGGGATCGGCCGGGCCTTCCTGCGCGCCGCCCTGGACGAGGCCTGGGGCTGGCGGCCGCAGAGCGTGCGGGTGAATACCTGCTCGGCCGATCATCCCAGGGCGATGGAGACCTATCGGCAGGCCGGATTCCGCGTCGTTCGCACCGTGCGGGAGGTCTGGGACATTCCCGACCGGCTGGGGATGCGGGTGCCGGCCGCGTTGCTGGTATAGTTTTTCCTTGTGATCGGGAGGGGTTTGTGCTTCACACCCCTCCTTCCCTGCCGGTGCGCGGCATCGCCCCGGCTATACCCATGCCCCCCGGGAGGGGCGCCGTGCGGACCGTGTCCGAGGCGGCCGGGTTGACCTTATCCGAAGGGAGTTCCCATGCCGTTATACGAGACCGTGTTCATCGCACGGAATGATGTGTCGCAGCAGCAGGTCGAAGCCGTCGCCGACGGAATCGCCACCCTGCTGGAGACTGACGGCGGTGCCGTCAAGAAGCGCGAATACTGGGGCCTGCGCAGCCTGGCCTATCGCATCAAGAAGAACCGCAAGGGGCACTACATGCTCCTGGGCCTGGATGCGAAGCCGGAGACGATCAAGGAGATCGAGCGCCAGTTGAGCCTGAACGAGGACGTGATGCGCGTCCTGACCCTGCGCGTCGAAGAAATCGACGAGGCGCCGTCCGTGATCCTGTCCCGCAAGGGCGACGAGCGCGAGCGTGGTTTCCGTGGCCCGAAGCCGGCCGGCCGGTTCGAGAGCGGCCGCGGCGGCCCGCGTCGCAGCTATGACGACCGCGAGGAATTCCGCGCCCGCAATGACGAGCCGCGCGACACCGACGGCGAAGCGGAGTAAGCAGCCATGTCCGACACCACCGAAATCAATCCCGCCGCCCGTCGCACGGCCGTTGGGGCGCGTCGGCCCTTCTATCGCCGTCGCAAATCCTGCCCGTTCTCCGGCCCCAACGCGCCGAAGATCGACTACAAGGACGTGCGTCTGCTCAGCCGCTTCCTGTCCGAGCGCGGCAAGATCGTGCCGAGCCGCATCACCGCCGTTTCGGCGAAGAAGCAGCGCGAGCTGGCCCAGGCGATCAAGCGGGCCCGCTTCCTGGCCCTGCTGCCCTATATCGTCGGTTGAGGGAGGCAGATCATGTCCGCAGTAGAACTGATCCTGCTCCAGCGCGTCGAGAATCTGGGGCAGATGGGCGAGATCGTGAAGGTGAAGCCGGGCTATGCCCGTAACTTCCTTCTGCCCCAGGGCAAGGCGATCCGCGCCAACGGCATGAACCGCGAGCGCTTCGAGCGCGAGCGCGTGCAACTGGAAGCGCTGAACCTGAAGCGTCGCGAGGAGGCCGAGCGCCTGTCCGAGCGCATGCATGGCCTGTCGGTCGTCCTGATCCGTCAGGCCGGCGACAGCGGCAGCCTGTATGGGTCGGTGACGACCCGTGACGTGGCCGAGGCCACGACGGCCGCCGGGCTGACGATCGCGCGCACCCAGGTCGTCCTGGAGCACCCGATCAAGCAGCTTGGCCTGTATACCGTGCGCGTCGCCCTGCATCCGGAAGTCTCGATTCCGGTCACGGTCAATGTCGCGCGTTCGGAAGAGGAAGCCGAGCGCCAGGCGCGCGGCGAGGCCATCGGCGTCGAGGAAGAGCCGGCCGGCTTCGTCGAGGAAGCGCTGGTCGAGGAAACGGAAGAGGCTCCGGCCGAGATCTGATCCGACTGCCGCGGCGCCGCGGCGCCGAAGCTGGGAAAGGCCCGGGAGCGTTCGCGCTTCCGGGCCTTTTGTCGTTGAAAAACCATCGAAAGCCCCTTCGCGCGTTCTTTACGGATGGCCGCGCAGACTTCATGCTGCCATGCGGAGAGAGGGAGCTGAATGATGACGCCGGTGATCGACAGGATCTTTCGCAGCTTCATCACCGAGGGACGGCTCGATGTCGTCTTTTCGGACGGGTCGCGGCGTACCTATGTCGGCAGGCCGGGGCGGGTCGCGGCGATGCGCATTCTCGCGCCGTCGGTGGAGCGGCGGCTGATCGTCAATCCGGGCCTGGCCTTTGGCGAGGCCTATATGGACGGGCTGGTCGAGCCGGTGGGCTGCACGCTGTACGAATTGCTGGACCTGCTGATGGCCAACAGCATGCGGGCGGGTCATGTCGGCGAGGCCGTGGCGGCGGTGATCCGCTATGGCAAGCGGACCTGGACCCAGTTCAACCCCGCGTCGCGGTCGCGGCGGAACGTGGCGCATCATTACGATCTGAACGGTGCGCTGTACGACCTGTTCCTCGATCGCGACCGGCAATATTCCTGCGCCTATTTTCCGCGCGGGGACGAGACGCTGGAGGAGGCGCAGGTCGCCAAGAAGCGGCATATCGCCGCCAAGCTGCGCCTGGACCGCCCGGACCTGGAGGTGCTGGATATCGGCAGCGGCTGGGGCGGCATGGCGCTGACGCTGGCGCGGGAGCATGGCGCGCGGGTGACCGGCATCACCCTGTCGGAAGAGCAGCTTGCCGTTTCGCGCCGCCGCGCGGCGGAAGAGGGGCTGGCGGAGCGGGTGCGCTTCGAACTGGTGGATTACCGGGACGTGACGCGGCACTTCGACCGCATCGTGTCGGTGGGGATGTTCGAGCATGTCGGGATCGGCCATTATCGGCAGTTCTTCGACAAGGCGCGGGCGATCCTGGCGCCCGACGGGGTGATGCTGCTGCATTCCATCGGCCGGAACGACGGGCCGGGTTCGACCAATCCGTGGATCGACCGCTACATCTTCCCCGGCGGGTATTCGCCGGCGCTGAGCGAGACGCTGGCCGCGATCGAGAAGGCGGGGCTGTGGGTGACGGATTGCGAGGTGCTGCGCCTGCATTACGCGAAGACCATCGCGCATTGGCGCGCGCGTTTCGCCGCCAATCGGGCGCGCGTCGCGGCGCTGTACGACGAGCGGTTCTGCCGGATGTTCGAATTCTACCTGGCCGGGGCGGAACTGTCGTTCCGCGTCCAGGGGCACATGAACTTCCAGTTGCAACTGACGCGTTCGATCGACGCGGTGCCGCTGACGCGGGATTACATGGTCGATGCGGAGCGGGCCGGGTAGGCCGGGCCGGCCGCCCTTGCGGCGTGACAGCGCGCCAGCCGGTCGAATTCGGCGATCGACAGGGTTTCCGCCCGGCGGTCGCCGGCGATGTCGGCTTCGCCCAGCAGGGTTTCGCCGCCGATCGCGCGGAGCGATCCGCGCAGCATCTTGCGCCGCTGGCCGAAGGCCGCCGCCGTGACCTGCTCCATGGCCCGGAACAGCGCGGGTTCGGGCTGGATCGCGTGGGGGATCAGGCTGACCACGGCGGAATGGACCTTGGGCGGCGGCGAGAAGGCGCCCGGCGGGATGCGCATGACCAGGCCTGCCTGGCAGGTCCATTGGGCCAGCACGGCCAGGCGGCCGTAATGGCTGGTGTCGGGGGCGGCGCAGATCCGCTCGCCGACCTCCATCTGGAACATCAGGGTCAGGCGTTCCCACGACGCGGCCTGGCGCAGCCAGCCGACCAGCAGCGGGGTGCCGACATTATAGGGCAGGTTGGCGACGACCTGGCGTGGCGCGGGACAGAGTTCCGCCAGGTCGCGCGTGGTCGCGTCGGCTTCCACCAGCCGCAGCCGGTCGGGGAAGCGGGCGACCAGTTCCGCGATGATGGCGACGGCCCGGCGGTCGATTTCCACCGCCGTCACGCTCGCGGCCGGGGTGGCCAGCAGGGAGCGGGTCAGGCCGCCGGGGCCGGGGCCGACCTCGACCACGTGGCGGCCGGTCAGATCGCCGGCCAGGGCGGCGATCCGCGCGGTGATGCCCGGGTCCAGGAGGAAATGCTGGCCCAGCGCCTTGCGGGCGTCCAGCCCGTGGCGGGCGATGACGTCGCCCAGTTTCTCCTCGCCGGGCGGCGCGACGGCCGGGCCGGTCACACCTTCGACCGGATGTCGATGACGGCGCGGCGGCGCAGGTCGCGGTTCAACTGGCGCGAGGTCTGTTCCACCCGCTCGTTCATCAGCTGGTCGGCGATTTCGCTCGGGGTCTGCTGGGCGAAATTCTTCTGCTGCCGCGAGCAGACCATCAGCACCGCGATGCCGTCGCCCGAGACCAGCGGGCGGCTGGCCTTGTTGGGCGGGAGGTTGGCCAGGATCTGCTGCATCTGCGGGTTGATGCGCTCCAGTTGCAGGTCGCCGGGGTTGGCGGGGCGCTTGTCGCCGTAGCGGTGGTTCGCCGCTTCGAGATCGGGGCAGGAATGCACGGTGGCGGCAAGCTGCTGGGCCTGTTGCAGCATGTCGCGCTGCTGCTCGGAGGGGGCCTGCGGATTGAGCGGCGTGGCGAAGGGCAGGAAGGCCTGGCGCAGCGTCAGCATCGTGCCCATCTGGTGCCCGATGACGCGGCGGCCGTTCAGCGTGGCGATGACATAGCCGCCGGCCACGCGGATGGGGTTGGAGATCGCGCCTTCCGGCATGGCGCGCGCGACGGCGACCACTTCGGGATCCAGGCTGTCTTCCTGCACCCAGCCCATCATGCCGCCTTCCAGCGCCGTCTGGCTCTGCGAGAACTGGGCGGCGACGACGGGGAAGGGCGCGCCGTTGCGCAGTTCCTGGATGATCGTCTGGGTGAATTTAAGCTCGTCCTCGGAATGACGGGCGTCATCGACCGGGATGAAGATTTCGCTCAGCAGATATTGCGGCTTGCCGTCCTCGTGGCGCAGCGCTTCCTCGCGCTGGGCTATCTCGGCGGCGGTGGTGCGGCCGTGCGAGCCCAATTCCTCGCGCAGGACCTGGGTCCAGCCGAGCTGCACCCGGATCTGGTCGATCATGGTGGTCAGGGAAATGCCGTCGGCCGCCAGGCGGTCGCGCAGGGCGTTGTGCGGCATGTTGTTGCGCCGCTCGATATCCGCGATCGACGCGGCGATCTGCTCGGGCGGCACGTTGATGTGGCGCGAGAGCATTTCCTGCTGCCGCAGCCGCTCGTCGATCAACTGGCGCACGATCTGCGGGCGCAGGCGGCTCATCAGGTCGTCGGTCAGTTGCAGGCCGGCGGACATCGCGAACAGCCGGCCGCGATTGTCCACGTCGCGCTGCGTCAGCACCGTGCCGTTGATGACGGCAATGATCGAATCCTGGGGGATCGAATCATCCGCCGCCTCGGCGGCCGGTTTGGCGGCCGCCACGCGCGCGGCGTGGGCCGGCGCGATCGCGCAGGCGGCCCATGCGACCAGTCCGGCGGCCGCGAGGCGGCCGAGGAGGGGTGAGGGGAATCCGGTCGGGGAAAGGCGGCGTCGCATTCTGTTCGGTCTCTCGCGCGTCGGGTCAGCCATGGATACCAAAGGCCCCGATGGTCTTGAAGGTCAGGGTAAACATAATGGTCGAATTGCGCTGTTGGCCGCCGATCGACGTATATTGCTTAATATACATGATATTGAAGGCAAAGCAGTCGTTCTGGTACCCCGCGTTGCCGCCCAGGCTGACGAATTGCTTGCGCGACAGGCTGCGCCGGACGAAACCCGAGAGGGAGTAGCCGCTCCAGTTCGTCGAGGCGCCGAGCGTCAGTTCGTTGGTGCGGACGTAATAGGCGGAGGTCGGGCTGCCGGTATGGAGGTTGGTGGCGTAGTAATAATAGGGGGTTACCGGCTCGTAGACATAGCCGCCGGTGACGTGGAAATGCGTGACTCCGGTGGAAAACAGCGCGTCGCCGAAATCGATGCGCCTGGCGTAGGGGTCGATCCGGGTGCGGCCGGTGAAGTCGACATAGCGGTTGGGGGCGATGCGCGCCCGGGCCACCACGTCGGACAGATGGTGGTTCAGCCCCGAATAGGGGATGCGGTTATGGTCGATATGCTCCTGGATGCTCTCGCCGACCAGCGTGTCGACTTCATGCCCGTTCCAGGTCCAGTTGCCGTGGACGCCGATATTGCCGCGCAGGCCGCCGTCCAGGCGGTCGGTCCCCGGATAGCGGTTGAGCGAGAACAGGGTCGAGTCGGTGAACTCGTAGGACAGGCTGTCCTCGTTGGGCATGTTGCGGGTGGTGCTGTTGCCGCTGTTGGGCGCCGCGATGACCTGCGCGATCGGTTCGAGGATCTGGGTGCCGCCGCCATGCTGGAAGGTACGCAGGAACGGCCAGTTCATCTTCAGCGCCACGGTCGGCAGGACCTGGCCGGTCACCACGGCGCGGCGGGTCGCCGTGGCGGCGTAGAGCGGCTGTTCGTTCAGGCTGGTGGCGCGATGGAGGGTCGATTCCAGGTGAAGGGTCAGCATCCAGAGCTGGCCCAGCCGGTTATGGAACGGCCGGTCCCAGTTCGCGGAGAGTTGCCCGCGCTGGTCCGAGACGCCGTTCTGGCGGTAGACGTAGAAATCGGTGGTGTCCAGCGCCAGCCGCCCGCCCAGCGCGTCGGGCTGGCCGAAATAGCTGAACGTGTAGCGCGGCAGGACCCAGGGCAGGTCGCTGTTGCGGATGACGCCCTGGTTCAGGCCCTGGTAGGCCTGCGCGTCGACCCGCGAATAGGACCCCGTGCCGAATCCTTCGAGGAAGATGTTCGATGTCAGCGTTTCCTGGCCGTAGCCGGTGACGCGGTAGTCGCGCATGTAGTTGGCGGAGGTGGTGAGGTTGATGTTCATCCCCGTCCGCCATTCGCGCGAGATCGAGGCCTGGCCCTGGGCGAAGATGTAGCCCTGCACCCCGTGCTCGTTGCCCGAGCCGCTCGTGTTGCCGAACGTGTTGATATACTGCTCGGCGTGATGGGTGTCGTAGGCGAGGCCGGCCAGGATGTTGAGCGTGCCCCAGTTGAAGACGTTGCGATACTGGCTGCTGACCTGCGGGCCGGTGCGCGTGGAGACCAGCCCCTGGACCGTCAGGTCGGACTGGCCGTCGATCACCCAGTAATAGGGGATGGTGAGATAGGCCCCCAGATACCGGTCGTGCGGCGTGATGCCGGGGGTCAGGAAGCCGCTCTGCCGCCGGACCGACGGGTCGGACATCGAGAAGGCCGGCAGGTACATGACCGGGATGCCGAACAGGTCGAGATAGGCATCGCGGAATTCGATGCGCCTGTGCTCGGTATCGTCGATCGCGTCATAGGCCCGCAACTGCCAGAAGGGCGGGCGGGCGGGGTGCCTGGCGCAGATCTCGCAGGCGGTATAGACGGCGCGCGCCATGTCGTTGACACGCGCGCCGGTGCGGCGCATGCCGTTGGCGGCGAGCCTGGCATTGTCGGCCATCAGCGCGTGCAGCCTGGTCATGATGCCGTCGCGCATGCCGTTGCTGAGTTCGGCGTAGTCGCTGAACAGCACGGTGCCGTCGGCCTCGACGATCGCGACGTGGCCGTGCGCGGCGGCGATGCCGGTGTTGCGGTCGTAGGTGACGGTGTCGGCGCGCAGCACGTGGTCGTTCTGCCAGATCTGGACATTGCCCGACCAGGTCACGATCCCTCGCGCATTGTCGTAGGAGACCGTGTCGGCCTGGAACGTCACCGGGTCCTTCTGCGAGACCGGCGTGCCGGCGTCGACATGGACCGGGTGGACCTGGGCGTGGGCGCGATGGACCTGGATGGCCGCCCCCACCAGCGTGCCGCCGAGCATGCTGGCGGCCAGCAGCGACCTGCGCGCCTGCGGGGACCGGCCCGCGACGGGGCGAAACAGGCTGCTGGACGGGAGGATGGGCATCATCCGTCTTCTAGATGAAGCAGGAGAGAAACTGCAAGGCAGAGACCCGCCCCGGTCGGGGCCCAGGCCGCCAGAATCGGCGGCATGGCCCCGGATTCGCCGAACTGGGCCGCCACCTTGGACACCGTGAACAGCGCGAAGCCCGCCGCCACCCCGCCGAAGACCATGCGCGCGACGCCGCCGCGCCGGGTCGGGCGCATCGAGAACCCCGCCGCGACCAGGGCCATGGTGCCGGCCAGGATGGGCAGCGTCAGCAGCGACTGGAAATGCAGCCGGTGCCGGATGGAGGAGAAGCCCGAGCGTTCCAGGAGGGAGATGAAGCCCGGCAGCGCCCAGACCGACAGGGTGTCGGGCGAGGCGAAGCTTTCCTGCACCCGCGAGAGCGTCAGTTCGGTGGGCAGCGTGAACCGCCCCACCTGGATGGGCAGCCGGTCGGGCCGGATGGTGCGGGTCTCGTCGAGCACCCATTCTCCGTTGCCCAGATGGCCGGTCGGCGCCTCCGCGCGGAGGATCATGCGGTCGGCGTCGTCGAGCCGGAAGAGGCTGACGCCGCTGATCCGCAGCACGCCGTCCTGCAGATGCACCGCGCGCGCGTGCAGGATCGCCACCCCGTGGGGTACCAACCCGTTGTCGGCCTGGCGGATCCACAGCGCGCCGTCGGCCAGGTTCAGCGGGCCGCCGCTGCGCAGATAGACATGGTCCAGCGTCTCGGCCCGCCGGTACATGACCGAGGACAGCGGCGACAGTCCCCCGGTGGCCAGCGCCCCGATCAGCAGCGCGCAGGCCAGCGGGCCGGTCAGGAACTGCCAGGCCGAAATGCCGGCGGCGCGCGCCACGATCAGTTCGGACGAGCGCGTCAGGCGCCAGAAGCAGACGATGCCGCCCAGCAGCACGCCGAAGGGCAGGATCTCGATCATGAAATAGGGGATGTGCAGGAACGCGATCTCGCTGACCAGGCTGGTCGGGACGTTGGGGCGCGTCGCGACCCGCCGCAGCAGGTCGATGAAATCGAACAGCGAGACCAGGCCGGTCAGCGACAGGATCATCGCCATGACCGCCAGCATGAACTGCCGCGCGATATAGAAGGACAGGGTGACCGAGACGGTCATGGCCGGGGGGCCCGGCCCGGCGCGGCGGGGGCCAGAAGCGACGCGGCCATCGCCTGCTGCCGCTGGCGCCATTCCGGCAGGAACAGCACGATCGCGCACAGGGCGCCCGGCACGATCGCCTCGATCCACATCAGGGGCATCAGGCGGGGATTGCGGCCGGCGAGGTTCTGCACCATCAGGCTGGCCGCCAGCAGGCATACCACGCTCATGATCGCGGTGAACGGGCGCAGGATGTTGCCGTGCCGCGAGAAACTGCCGCGCAGCACGCTGACCAGCCCGATCATCGCGAACGAGAAGGCGGTGAAGGGCGAGGTCAGGCGCCGCCAGGCCTCGACCGCGAACTTGCCGCGATCGCGGGCCGGGACCAGGCGGGGGTCGGGATGCAGCAGCTCGTGCAGCGACATTTCGCTGGAGTCGCGGTAGCGGACCTGGTCGCCGGGGGGCGTGGTCAGGTCGATGGTGTTGCGCGCGAAGGTCAGCACGTTCAGCCGCCCCGTCCGGCGGTCGATTTCCTGCCGCGAGCCGTCGAACAGGACCACGCGGGGCTGGTCGTTGACGACCAGCATCGTGCCGCGCTCGGCCAGGATGGTCGACGGGTTGTCGGGCTGGCGGCCGTCCTCGACCATGATGCCGTGCAGCGTGCCGTCGGGATCGCGGGACCGCACATAGACCGTCATGGTAGCCGACAGCGGGGTGAAGACGCCGTCCTGCAACATGAAGGCGGCGATGCGGTTGCGGATCTGGAATTCATATTGCTTGAACGCGTGGAAGGCCTGCGGGACGATCCAGAGATTCAGCATCAGGCACAGCAGCACAGACGCCGCGGCGCAGATCAGGGCGGGCCGCGCGACGCGGAAGGGCGACAGGCCCGCCGCGCGCATGACCGTCAGCTCGCGGTCGCCGGCCAGGCGCTGATAGACGAACTGCACCACCACGAAGGTGGTGATCGGCAGGATGATGGCGACGAAGGACGGCACCAGCAGGCTGGTCAGTTCGATGAAGACCCGCAGCGACAGGCCGCGTTCGACCACCAGCGAGACGAAGCGCAGCGACTGGGTCAGCCAGATCAGGGCGGCCAGGCCGCCCGTGGTCGCCGCCAGGGCCGTCAGAAGCTGCCGCAGCACGTAGCGGTCGAGCATCGGCAGATGCGCCCTTGGCGGACGTCTGATTGCGGATCGGGCGAACGGCATAGGTTTGTGTAGCTCCCCGGAGAAGGCGGTGAAAGCCCCCGCGCCCGGCTGTTGTGGGACCGTTACGGCCATCCGTCCCGACAGTTCCCGCGCGGCGGCCCGCTAGCCGGCGGAGGGAAACAGCGTGCCGGGATTCATCAGCCCCAGCGGGTCGATCGCGTCCTTGATCCGGCGCATGGTGGCCAGTTCGGCCCCGCCGCGCCAGTCGGGCATCATGTAGGGCTTCAGGCGTCCGACCCCGTGCTCGGCCGAGAACGAGCCGTCCAGGTCGCGCACGATGGCGGCAACCGTGTCCATGATCCGGTGATCCTGCGCCAGGAACGCGGCCGGGTCCATGCCCTCGGGCTGGACCAGGTTGAAATGGATGTTGCCGTCGCCGATATGGCCGAACGGCGCGGGCCGGATGCCGGGGACGAGGGCGGCGCAGGCGGCGGTGGCGCGGGCGATCAGCTCAGGCACGCGCGAGACGGGGACCGACACGTCGTTCTTCACGCTGGCACCCGCGCGGCGCTGGGCCTCGGCATGTTCCTCGCGCAGTTTCCACAGCGCCAGGCGCTGGCCCTCGCTTTCCGCGATCACGGCGTCGCTGACCGTGCCGGTCTCGAACATGCCGGCCAGCACGTCCTCCAGCGCCGCGCGCAGGCCGGCGTCGCGGCGCGGGGTCGCCAGTTCCACCAGCACATAGGCCGGGGCGGGCTCGGCCAGCGGCAGGCTGGTGCCGGGCACCAGCCGCGTGACCAGGTCCATGCCCGCGCCCGACATGTATTCGAACGCCTGGATCAGCGCCGGATCGTGGTCGCGGAACGCGGCGAAGAGCGCCAGCGCCGCCCCGGCATCGGCCACCGCGCACAGCGCGGCCTCGACGGCGCGCGGCTGGGGCTGCAATTGCAGGATCGCGGAGGTGATGAAGCCGAGCGTGCCCTCGGAGCCCACGAAGAGCTGGCGCAGCGCATAGCCCGTATTGTCCTTGCGCAGGCGGCGCAGGCCGTGGAAGACGCCGCCGTCGGGCAGCACGACCTCCAGCCCCAGCACCAGCTCGCGCGCGTTGCCGTAGCGCACGGTATTGTTGCCGCCCGCGTTGGTGGCCAGCACGCCGCCGATCTGGGCCGAGCCCTCCGACGAGATCGAGAGCGGCAGCATCAGGCCGGCTTCGCGCGCGGCGTCCTGCGCCGCCTTCAGCGTCACGCCGGCTTCGACCTCCATCGTATGGTCCAGCGGGTCGATCCGCCGGACACGGTTCATCCGTGACAGGCAGACCACGATGGCCCGCCCGCTATCGTCCGGCGTGGCCCCGCCGACCATGCTGGTATTGCCGCCCTGCGGGACCATCGCGACCCCCGCGCCGGCGCACAGCGCGACGGCCTCGGCCAGTTCGGCGGTGCCGGCCGGGCGCAGGATGGCCGCTGCCCGGCCGTGATACAGCGAGCGCCAGTCGGTGCAGTACGGCGCGATGTCGGGCTCCGCGGTCAGGATGCCCGATGGCCCCAGCAGGCGCGCCAGACGGGCCAGCAGATCGGCGGTCGGCGAGGCGGAGGGCGGGGTGACGGTCATGGCGGGGTTTCCGGTGGCGATGGAGGATCGGCGCGGGCCGCGGCGCGGCCTGTCTTGGGGCAGAAGGACGGGCGTGGCAATCTTCCGCCGGCGCGGTCAGTTCAGCGCGGTCGTCCTGAGCGGGAGGGCGGGCACATCCATCGCGCGCACCATGCCCATGCCGATCGCGCCCGCCAGGGCCCCGACGGCGAGGGCCAGCGCGACCGTCGAGCGGCGGCCCCGCGCGGGACGGGCCCGCATGACGGAGAGGGCGGCCTGGGTTTCGGCGCGGGCCTGCTGGGTCAGATAGAGCTGCGAGCGCAGTTCCTCGTTGCGGGCCCGGGCGCTGCGCAGGTCGAGATCGAGCCGGTTGACGCTTTCGGTCAGTTGCAGGATCCGCGCCCGGGCCGCCTGCATGTCCTCGGCCGCCGCCGACGAGGCGGCGCGGGACGCGCGCGGCCGGGGCGGCGGGCGCGGTGGCGGATTGGGGGCGAGGGCGGTGAACAGGTTTTTCAGCGCCCCGCCGGTCGTGCCGTTGCGGCGGGCGCGGTTGCGGATGGCATCGAGCGCGTTCGCTGATTGCCCGGGATGGTCCTCCAGGACCAGTGCCAGGATATCCGCCAGGATCTTCAGTTCCTTGGGGTCGAGTTTGTCGCTCATGGCGGAGGCGTCACGCGGGGCGGGGAGAGGCGGCGCGGCGCAGGCGGTCGCGGATGGCGAGGCCCAGGCCCGCGCGCGGGATCGGCATCGCGGCGATGCGCGTCAGGCCGCGCCGCGCGCCCTCGCTGTCCAGGAAGCGCAGGCCGGCGAACAGGCGGGCGGCGGCTTCGTCCAGCGCGCCGGAGGGGCTGAGATTCCAGACCAGTCCGGCCCCGGGCACTTCCGGCCCGAAGGCCAGCAGGGCTTCGTCGGCGGCGACCGCGTGCGCGTCCAGCCGCACCGGCAGGGCGGGGGCGTAGTGCGATTCCATCCGCCCCGGCGAGACGGGCAGCGTGTCGGCGTAGTCGTCGGGATGCGAGATCGGGCCGCAGACCTCCGCCAGGGCCTCGATGGTGATGCCGCCGGGGCGCAGCAGCATCGGCGCGGTGCCCGTCAGGTCGAGGACCGTGCTTTCGACCCCGACCTGGCACGGCCCGGAATCCACCACCGCGTCGATGCGGCCGGCCAGGCCGCGCAGGACATGAAACGCGTCCGACGGGCTGACCCTGCCCGACAGGTTGGCCGACGGGGCCGCGACCGGGCGCCCCGTGGCGCGCAGCAGGGCGGCGGCGACCGCGCCGCGCGGCACGCGGACCGCCACCGAGGGCAGGCCGGCGGCCGCCAGGTCCGAGATCGTGCTGCCGGGCTGGCGCGGCAGGACCAGCGTCAGCGGGCCGGGCCAGAACCGGTCGGCCAGCCGGCGGGCGAGATCGTCGGGCAGGGCCTGGGCGAACGCGGATTCGGCATCGGGGAAATGGCTGATCAGCGGATTGAAGCGCGGGCGTTCCTTGGCGGCGAAGATCCCGGCCACGGCCGTATCGTTGGTCGCGTCGGCGCCGAGCCCGTAGACGGTCTCGGTCCCGAATGCCACAAGCCCGCCCGCCCGCAGCAGCTCGGCCGCGCGCGCGATGCCCGCGTCGTTTGCCTCCAGACGTTCCGTCATCTCCCCCTCTGCCCGTCCCGTTCGTCACCGATCATGTCGTCGATCATAACGCGTCACGCGCCTGATTGCTCCCGCTTTCCGGCGCAGATGAAATGCGGGTTGCGCCAGTCGGGCTTGCCGTAGCGCAGCGGTGTGCCGTCCATCGCCATGACGCTGCCGCCGGCGGCCTCGACGATGACCTGGGGGGCGGCGGTATCCCATTCCATCGTGGTGCCCAGGCGCGGATACAGGTCGGCCGCGCCCTCGGCCACGCGGATGAATTTGGCGGCGGAGCCGATATTGCCGATATGGGCGATCCGCCGGCCGCCGAGGAACGCGGACAGGCGCGGATCGTCGGCATAATGGCGCGAGGCCAGCACCGTCAGCCCCTCGGGCGGTACCGCGCGCGCATGAATGGCGTGTGCGCCATCGGCGTCGATGCGGCGCGCGCCGGTGCCGACATGGCCGGCGTAAAGCTGGTGATAGGCCGGCAGGGCCACCGCGCCCAGCACGGCGCGGCCGTCGCGGACCAGGCCGATATTGACGGTGAAATCGTCCCGCCCGGCCGCGAATTCGCGCGTGCCGTCCAGCGGATCGACCAGCCAGAAAATATGGCCGCCCGCGATGCGGATGCCGGCGGCGGCCTCTTCCTCGGCGATCACGGGAATGTCCGGCGCGAAGGCGCGCAGGCCGGCCAGGATATGGGCCTCGGCCGCGTGATCGGCCTCGGTCACCGGGGACGAGTCGGATTTCGTCACGGTTTCGAACCCGCGCGCGCGGATGGCGCGGATCAGTTCGGCGGCCTCGTCGGCCAGCCTGGTCGCCAGGTCCAGCAGCGCGTCGTCGCCGGGATGGTGCGGGGAGGAAGGGTTCATGGGTCCATCGGATTAGCCCACTCGCGGCCGCGCGTCATGCGCCTTTCTTGCGGTTCCGGCGCCGCTTGGACAGATGCGCCCGCATGCGGCATGCTGCGGCCCCTGTCCGACCGATCGTTGCGGAGTATCCAGCGCCATGTTGCAGACGGTTTTTTCCGACGCCGCCCTTCCCGTCGATGGCGTCCTGGCCATCCTGGTGCCCGAGGACGGGCCGCGCCCGGCCTCCTACGTCGCGGCCGACCGGGCGACCGGCGGCGCGCTGGAGCGCGCGGTGGGGGCGGATTCGTTCTCGTTCGGTGCCGGACGCACCTGCATGCTGCTGGCGCCGGGGGGCGGGTTCGATCGTGTTCTGCTGGTCGGTCTGGGCAAGGCCGCCGAGATCGGCGCCCGGGTCGTCGAGAACGCGGCCGGCGCCGCCGTCGCGGCGCTGGGCAAGCTGGCGGACGCGGCGCGGATCGCGGCCGACGGCATCGCGCCCGGGCTGGCGGCGCATGTCGCCCAGGGGGCGGTGCTGACGGCGTTCCGCTTCGACACCTATCATACCCGCATGCCCGAAGATGCGCGGTGGCGCCTGACGCGGGTGGAAATCCTGACCCCGGATGCCGCCGGGGCCGAGGCCGCCTGGACGGACCTGTCCGCCGTGGCGCGGGGCGTCTATCTGGCCCGCGACCTGGTCAGCGAGCCGGCGAACGTCCTGCGGCCGCCGGAATTCGTCACCCGGATCGAGGCGCTGCGCGAGCTGGGGGTGGAGGTCGAGATCCTGGATCGCGATGCGATGGCCGAACTGGGCTTCGGCGCGCTGCTGGGCGTCGGGCAGGCCAGCGATGCCCCGTCATACACCGCGCTGATGCGCTGGAACGGCGCCGGGGACGAGTCGGCGCCGCTGGCCTTCGTCGGCAAGGGCGTGACCTTCGATTCCGGCGGCATTTCGATCAAGCCCGCGGGCGGCATGGAGGAGATGAAGACCGACATGGCGGGCGCGGCCGCCGTGGTGGGGCTGGTCGCGGCGCTGGCCGGCCGCGGGGCGCGGGTCAATGTCGTGGGGGCGGTCGGGCTGGTGGAGAACATGCTGGCCGGCAATGCCCAGCGTCCGGGCGACGTGGTGCGGACCTGTTCGGGGCAGACGGTCGAGGTGATCAATACCGATGCCGAGGGGCGGCTCGTGCTGGCCGACGTGCTGTGGTACGTGCAGCAGCGCTTCACGCCGCGCCTGATGGTCGACCTGGCGACGCTGACGGGGGCGATCGTCGTCGGGCTGGGGCATGACTATGCCGGCCTGTTCTCGAACGACGACACGCTGGCCGGGCGGCTGGCGGCGGCCGGCGAGGACACGGGCGAGTTGCTGTGGCGCATGCCCCTGGCCGATTCCTATCGCGAGGCGCTGCGCTCGGACATCGCGGATTTCAAGAATGTCGGCGGCCGGCCGGGCGGCGCGATCACGGCGGCCAAGTTCCTGGAACAGTTCGTCAACCAGGTGCCGTGGGCTCACCTGGACATCGCCGGCACCGCCTGGGCCCGGAAGGCCGCGCCCTGCGCGCCCAAGGGGGCCACGGGCTTCGGCGTGCGCCTGCTGGACCGTTTCGTGCGCGACCATCACGAGGGCTGAGCGGGGTCGCGGCCGGCCATGGCGGAGATCGGTTTCTATCATCTGACGCGCACCAGCGTCGAACAGGCATTGCCGGCCCTGCTGGGACGGACGCTGGAATCCGGGCGGCGGGCCGTCCTGCGCTGCGGCGACGCGCAACGGGTCAAGGCGATCGACGAGGCGCTGTGGCGCGCCGCCGATCCGGTGTGGCTGCCGCATGGCAGCGCGGCGATGGGGCATGGGCCGTTGCAGCCGATCTGGCTGACGGCGGGAGACGATGTGCCGAACGGGGCGACCTACCTGTTCCTGGTCGATGGGGTGAACTGTCCCGACGCCGCCGCGTTCGAACGGGTGTTCGACCTCTTCGACGGGGGCGATCCGCAGGACGTGGAAGCGGCCCGCGGGCGTTGGACGCGGGCCCGCGAGGCGGGCCACACGCTCGTCTACTGGCGGCAGGAGGCCAGGGGCTGGGCCCGGGGAGGGCGTTAGCGCCGGATCGCGGTCCGGCGCGTCGGATCCGCATGGAAAGGTCGCTGGGCAATGGTCAATTCCGTCACGTTTCCCGATGGCGCGTGTCAGCCGGCGCTGGGCATGGGGACCTGGGCGCTGGGCGACGCCGCCGGGCGGCGGGAGCAGGAGATCGCGAGCCTGCGGCTGGGCCTGGATCTGGGGTTGCGGGTGATCGACACCGCCGAGATGTACGGGGCGGGCCGGTCGGAGCGGCTGGTGGGCGAGGCGATCGCCGGGCGGCGGGACGAGGTGTTCCTGGTGACCAAGATCCTGCCTTCCAACGCTTCCCGCGCCGGGGTGGCGGAGCATTGCCGGGCGTCGCTGCGGCGTCTGGGGACCGACCGCGTTGACCTGTATCTGTTGCACTGGCGGGGAGGCGTGCCGCTGGAGGAGACGGTCGAGGCGTTCGAGCGGCTGAGGCGCGACGGGCTGATCGGCGCCTGGGGTGTGTCGAATTTCGATGTCGGGGACCTGGACGATCTGGCGCGCGCCGGCGCGGCCGGGTCGTGCGCGGCCAACCAGATCCTCTACAGCCTGGACTATCGCGGGGTGGAATTCGACCTGCTGGAGGCCGATCGGCGGCGGTCCATCGTCACCATGGCCTATTCCCCGCTGGGGCAGGGCGGCGACCTGCTGCGCCAGCCGGTGCTGGAGCGGATCGCGGGGCGGCATGAGACCAGCCTGGGGCCCGCGACCCCGGCGCAGGTGGCGCTGGCCTGGGTGCTGCGGCAGCCCGGCGTGCTGGCGATTCCCAAGGCCGGCGGCGTGGCGCACATGCGCGAGAACGCGGCGGCGGCCGAGCTGGTGCTGACGGCGGAGGATCTGGAGGCGATCGACCGGTCGATCCCGCCGCCGCGCCGCAAGGTTCCCCTCGCCATGATCTGAGCGGCATGGTTTGATGGCGGTTCGATCGGACCCGTGATTCGGGGATAGGCCATCCTGCCGCTATTTCTCATGCTTGTGCTGTCGGTGCTGCTGCTGGACGGCCTGATGCCCCGGTTCGCGACGCCGCAGGTGGCGCGGGCGGGCTGGGGGCTGGTCCTTGTGCTGGCCGTGGCGATGGCCTGCCTGCCGCCCGTCTCCGGCCCGGCGGGCCTGCCGCGTGTCGATGCGCTTTCGCTGCCGTTCGTGTTGATCCTGTCGGTGGCGGGGCTGGCGTCGGGGGAGCGGAGCCCGGTGCTGGCCGGCGCGGCGCTGACGGCCGGTGTCGATCATCCTGTCCTGTTCTGTATCGGTGCGGCGGGTCTGTTGCCCCTTCTGCACGCGCGCGGCGTGGTGTCGCGCGGCATGGTGGCCTGGGGCAGCGCCGGGGCGGCCGTGGCGGCGGCCTTGCTGTCCGGCCCGGGGAGTGGGCGGCTGGCGGTGCTGCCCGTTCCCGCGCTGGTGGCGGCGGCGGCGCTGATGGGCGTGTCGCTTCGGCCGCTGGCCGGGGGGCGGCATGGCGGGTCGGGCGGCGTGGCGCATCTGGCGGGGGTGGTGGTGGGGCTCTGTCTGGCCGCGCGGATGCTCGTGGTGTGGCCGGTGGTGCCGGTCGGTGCCGTCTGGGGGGGCGGAGTGGCCGTCGCCGGGCTGGCGCTGGCGCTGGTGGGGGGCGGCCGGGCCCTGGGCGCGCGCGACGCGGGACGGGTACTGGCCGGCATGCTGGCCGGCTGGGGCGGGCTTGGGCTGCTGCTGGTCGGGCTGGTGATGACCGGGCGGGCGGATGACCTGCCGTTGCTGGCGCTGGGGGCGTTCCGCGCCCTGATGCTGCTGGCGGGCGGGGTGGGGATGGCGTTTCTGGCGGCGATCCTGACCCTGGAGCGGATCGCCGAGGCCGCGGGCTCGCTGGATCTGGCGCGTGCCGGGGGGCTGGCCGTGCTCATGCCGAGGACGTCGGGGCTGCTGGCATTGGCGCTGGCCGGCCTGTGTGCCCTGCCGCCGTCGGGCGGGTTCGCCGTGGCGTGGCTGCTGGTGCAGTCGCTGCTGGCGCTGCCGCGTGCCGAGGGGCTGGTGGGGGCGATGCCGCCGCTGGCAACCCTGGCCGGGGTGGGGCTGGCGTGCGGGTTGCTGATCCTGGCGGCGGTGCGGCTGTTGTCCTGTCTGGTGCTGGGCCGGCCGCGCACGCCGCGCGCGGCCGGTGCGAGCGACCCCGCGCCGGGCCGGTTGGCCGTGCCGGGGGCCTGTCTGGCGGGGAGTGCCTGGATGGTGCTGGTGCCCGGGGGCTGGCTGTGGCTGACGCGGCGCGCCGGGTGGGAGGCCGCCGGCCTGGCGGGGCCGGTCCCGTCGGGAGCGCTGCCGGACTGGCTGGCGCTGGCGGCCCCCGGGGGGAGTGGCATGCTGTATCCGCTCGGCGTCGCCGCCCTGCTGGCGCTGGCGGGGGGGCTGGTGTGGGCGCTCTCGCGCCTGGCCGGCACGGTGCCGTCGCGTCCGGTGGCGGCGTGGAACGAAGGGGCGCCGCCCTCGCCGCCGTGGATGCCGTTCGGCGAGCCGACGGCGCAGGCCGGGCCGGCGCAGTTTGCCGGCATGCTGCCATGGGGCGCGCCGGCCGGGTATTCCGCGCGGCGCGGCCTGCGGCGGATCGTGCGTCTGCTCCGCTATGCGGCCCGCCGGGCGGCGTGGCTGGTGGAGGCCGGGGTGGCCGGGGTGTCGCGCCACGCCATGGGGCTGGTGCTGCTGTGGCTGGCCGTGGCGGCGCTGGCCCGGATGTGGGGCCGGTCGTGATGCCGTCATGGAGCGTGATTGCGGCGTGGATGGTGGGGTGCGTGCTGTCGGTGGCGCATATGGCCCTCATGGTCGCCTGCGCGCCCGTCGCGCGGGGGCTGCTGGTGGCCGGCATGGCGCGGTTGGGCGGGGCGGGGCGAGTGCCGGTACTCGCGCGCTGGCGGCTGATCCTGTCCTGCGCGCGGCGGCACGGGGTGCGGGCCGCCGGCGGGGCCGAGATCGTGCCCGCGCTGGCGCTGGCGGTGGCGCTGGCGGCGTGCGCGCTGGTGCCGTCCCTCGCGCTCGGGCTGCCGGGGAGCGGGCTTGCGGACCTGCTGCTGGTTTCCGGGCTGCTGGTGCTGGCGCGGCTGCTGCCGCTGCTGGGGGCGCTGGAGCCGGGCGGGGCGCGGGCGGGGCTGGCGGCGGCGGGCGACGCGGCGGCGCTGGCGGCGATGCAGGCGGTGTTTCCGCTGGCGGTGGCGGCGGCGGTGATGGCGACCGGGCATGGCGGGATCGACGCCCTGCTGACACGGCTGCGCGACCCCGACCCGGGAGGCGGGCGGGTGTCGTCGATGCTGCTGGCCGTGGCGATCCTGCTGGCCGGCCCGGATCTCGGGCCGGGAGACGAGGCGCGCGCGGCGGACCGGATGGTCGATCTGGGCGGACGTGGGCGCGCCGCGCTGGAACTGGCGCGCGATCTTGCGCTGCTGGCCTGGATCACCCTGGCGGGGGACCTGGCGTGGCCCGGCGGGCTGGCGGTGCCGCGGGCGGGCGACCTGTTGCCGGCGGCCGGATCGTTGCCCGGCGCCGTTGCGGCGTGGCTGGCGCGGACGGTGGCGATCTGCGCCGGGATCGTGGCTGCTCGGGTGGTGGTGATGGGCGCGGCGCGCGGGGTGCGCGGCCGGCTGGTGCTGGCGCTGCTGTTCGCGACGCTGGCGGTCGTGGTGCTGTTCACCGGCCAGGAGGTGGCGTGATGGCGTCGGCCTTGCCCGGTCTGCTGATTGCCGCCTCGGTCGTGCTGTCGGGCCTGCGCTGGGGGCTGCCCTGGCAGGGGGGGCTGGTGGTGCTGGCGCTGCTGGCGGCGGCGCTGGATGGCGCGGCCCCTGTGCGCCCCTGCCTGGCGGCGCTGTTCGTGGTGGCGGGGACCGCGCCGCTGGCCTGGGGGCTGGCGCGGCTGGAGGACCGGCCGCCCGCGCCGGGCGAGCGGATATCGGGCGTGGGGGGCGGGCTGCTGCTGACGATCCTGGCCGTGCTGGCGGTGCCGCGCGGGCTGATCGACGCCGTGGGCCGGCCGGAGCTGATCGCGGCGCTGGTGGCCATCCTGTGCGGTGTGCTGGCCGCCGCCGTCCGCCGCTCGGTGGTGGGGCAGTGCGCCGGGCTGGCGGGGGCGGTGAACGGATTGCTGCTGCTGGCCGGCCTGGCGGGGCGCGATGCGGTGCTGGCGGGGGCCGTGGCGTTGCAGGGGGCATTGCTGCTGGTGGCCTTCGTCTGCCTGCGCCGTATCGCCTGGGGCCGGGAGGTGGCGTGAGCGTGGCGCCCGTTCCGGTCCCCGTCATGATTCCTGTGCTGATGCCGCTGGCGCTGTGCTGGCCGTTCCTGTCGATGGGGGTGCTGGCGGCGTGTCCGCCGGCCTCGGTGCGGGCGGCGGCGACCGGGCTGTCGGCGATCGGGCTGGGGCTGGCGGTGCTGGCCGTGCTGTCGCGGAGCGTGTGGCCGGCGACGCCGTTCGCGGTACCGCCCGGTCCGTTGGGGATTCTGCTGCCCCTGCCCCTGCTGGCGCTGTTCGTGGCCAGCCTGTCGGCCGATGCGGCGCCGGCGCGGCGTGGGGCGCGCGTGCTGACGCATGGACTGGCCGGTGGCGCGGTGGTCGCCACGGCCTGCGCCGACCCGTTGTCGGGCGCGGTGGCGGTCGGCGGGGTGGCGATGCTGGTGGCGCTGGCGACCGCCGTGACGCGAGGGGCCGCGCGCGCGGGGTGGGACCTGTTCCGCCTCAGCCTGTCCGGGATCCTGCTGGCCGTGCCCGGTGCCGCCCTGCTGGCGGCGTCCGACGCGGCGGGGCGGCTGGAGGGGCTGGGCGGCGTGCTGCTGACCGTCGGGCTGGGGACCGTCGCGGGGCTGGGTCCGGCCGCGCCGGTGGTGCTGGCGGCCGAGGACGCGGTCGCGCCCGTGGCCCTGGCGCCGGTCATGACGTCGATTCCGGTGCTGCGCCATCTGGCGGAGGGTGTCGACCGGGCGGATGTGCTGGCGCTGGGGGTGGTGACGCTGTGGCTGATGGCGCTGTCCATCCGCGTGGCGCCCGTGGGGCGGCGCGGGCGCCTGTCGCTGGGGCTGGCCGTCGGCCTGGCGGCGGTGGCGGCCGGAGCGGGCGGTGCGGCCGGCCAGGCCGGCCTGGCGGCGCTGCTGCTGTCGGTCGCGCTTTTGGGGCCGCTGGCGCGGCATGGGGAGCCATTCGGGTCTGGCGGGGTGGCGCCGTTGCTGTATTCGCCGCTGCTGCCGTTCGGCGGGCTGGTGCTGACGCTGGTGGCGCTGTGCGGGGCGGCGCCGTTGCTGTTGCTGCCGGTGGCGGTCGGGGTAGTGGTCGGCAGTCCGCCGCCGGCCGGCGGCGGGTCGCGGACCGGCTGGCTGGGGCGCGGGGTGGCCGGCCTGCTGCTGGCTGGCCTGGTGGTGCTGGTGGTGCGGGGGTGGCGATGACGGACAATGCCGAACCCGCGCCGCCTGCCGCCGCCGCGCTGATCCGGCGGGGGGAGGACGAGGCCGGGGGATGGCGGTTCCGCCTGGAGGAGGAGGACTGGCACGCATTGGGCGCGGCGCTGCGGCGGGATCCGCTGTCGTTCGTGACCCTGTGGGCCGACGGGCGGGACGTGCATGCGCTGTTCCTCGATGCCGGGGAGCGCCCGCTGGTGGCGAGCGTCGAACCGTATGGCGGCCGCTATCTGGGCCTGTCGGCGGCGCGCCCGGCGGCTGCGCCGTGCGAGCGTTGCGTGCAGGATTTGTGGGGGTTTTCGGCAATGGACGCGCGGGATTCGCGCCCATGGCTGGACCAGGGGCTGTGGACCGCCACCTGGCCGCTCGGGGCCCGGCCGGGGCCTGTCGCCTGGCCGCCCGAGCCGCCGGATTTCCGGCCGGTGCCGCGCGATCATGCCGTCTGGGGCATCGGGCCGGCCGATGGCGGGCATCGCGCGCCCGCGCATCTGCGTCTGGCGCTGGATGGCGGGGGGGCGGTCGGGCAGGCGGAATGGCGACTGGGCTATGCGCATCGCGGGGTGGTGGCGCGGTTGACGGGGCTCGATGCCGATGGCGCGGTCCGGCTGGCCGGGCGTGCCGTTGCCGGGGCGTCGGTCGCCCATCAATCGGCTTTGTGCCGGGCGATCGAGGACGCGACCGGGCAGGGCGCCGGTGCCGCCGCCGTGCGGTCGCGCGTGCTGCTGGCGGAAATCGAGCGGGCGGCGACCCATCTGCTCGATCTTTCGCGCGTCGCGGGGGCTGCCGGGGCGACGGCGCTGGCGGCGGAGTGCGACCGGCTGCGCGAGGCGATCCTGGAGCAGTGCGGACGGATCGGCGGGCACCGCCTGCTGATGGACCGGGTGTGGGTCGGCGGCGGGGACGAGGTGGCGGCGGCCATCGGCGCGCGGGTGGCGGATCTGCTGGAGGCGGGGCGGGACGGGCTGGCGCGCGGCCGGGCCTGGCCGGGGCTGGAGGCGCGGATCGCCGGGGTCGGCGTGCTGGACGCGCGGGCGGCGCGGAGTCTGGGCGTGGGGGGCGTGGCCGGGCGGGCGTCGGCGCGCGAGGCGGACCTGCGCCGGCTGGTGCCGGGCTATCGCCGCGCCTGGCTGGAGAGCGGCGTGCGGCGCGGCGGCGACGTGGCGGCGCGCATCGATGTGCGGCTGGCGGAGTTGGGCGGCGTCGCGCGCCTGCTGCGGCTGGCGCTGGACGGCCCGCCGGATGTGCCGCCGGCGGCTCGGCCGGCGTCGGGCGAGGGCGTGGGGTGCGCGGAGGGGCCGCGCGGCGGGGTGTGGTATTGGGTCCGTCTGGTCGGGGGGCGGATCGCGGCGGCCCATGTCTGCGATCCGGCGCTGGCGCAGGCCGCGGCGTTGGAGCATGTGCTGGCGGGGGCGCGGGACGAGGATGTGGCGATGATCGTGCGGTCGTTCGGTCTGTCGGCCGCCGGCGCGGACCTTTAGGGAGGGGTGGCTTGGCGTTGCTGCGTGCGTTCCTGGCGCGGGGATTCCGGCCCGCCATCCGCCTGCCGGCGGTGGGGCCGATGGGGGTGTTCCACGTGGAGACCGGCGGGTGCGAGGGGTGCGCGATGGAGGTCGCGGCGCTGGATGGCGCGGCCTATGCGCTCTCGGCGACGGGGGTGCGCTTCGTGACCACGCCGCGCCTGGCCGACGTGCTGCTGGTGACCGGGCCGCTGACCCGCGGCATGGCCCCGGTGCTGGAGGCGGCCTGGCATGCCATGCCCGATCCGCGCGCGCTGGTGGCCGTGGGGGCCTGCGCGATCGATGGCGGCCCGTTCGGGGAGAATTACGCCGTTCTGGGCGGGCTGGAGGGCCGGGCGCCGCTGGATGCGTCGATTCCCGGCTGCCCGCCCTCGCCGGCGGCCATCGTGGCCGGGCTGGCGGGGTTGCTCGGGGTTTCGGGCGCCGTGGCTTCGGGATTGTCTTCCTCCGCCTGAAGGGCGAGGGCTTCCTGCTTCAGGCGGTGGAAGCTGCGGCGGCTGAGGGGGAGCAGGGCGACATAGATCACGCCGGCGGCGGCCAGCGCGCCCCAGGGGTCGGCGACCAGCACGGCGGCGTAGGCGCCGGTGCCCAGCATCAGCGGCAGCACATAAGCCGACGGCACCTTGAAATTCTTGAACGACCAGACCGGCAGCGTGCAGACCAGCAGGAAGGCCGTGAGGCTGAGCGTCAGCGCCGGCAGAAGCGGCAGGCGGGTCATGTCGTAGACCTGGTTCCAGCCCAGCTTGCGGGCCTCCAGCCCCAGGAACAGCGGGAACAGCGCCAGCCCCGCCCCGGCGGGGGCGGGGACGCCGGTGAAGAAATTGCTGGCGTATTTGGGCTTGTCGGTATCGTCCAGGCTGGCGTTGAAGCGGGCCAGGCGCAGCGCCATGCATACCGTGAACATGATGCAGGGCAGGTAGCCGTAGCGCCCGGCATCGCGCAGCGCCCACAGATACAGCACGAAGCCCGGCGCCACGCCGAAACACAGGAAATCGGACAGGCTGTCGAATTCCGCGCCGAAGCGGCTGGTGCCGCGCAGCAGGCGGGCGATCCGCCCGTCCAGCCCGTCGATGCAGGCCGCGATCAGCAGGGCCACCGCCGCGTCGCCGAACCGGTCGTCGAGCGCGAAGCGCATGCCCGTCAGCCCCGCGCACAGGCCCAGCATCGTCATGATGTTGGGGATCAGCCGGTTGAAGGACGGGCCGCGGACGCGCGGCCGCCGCCGGCGGATCAGCCGGCGGCGCCGCCGGGGCGTGGCCGGCTGGGGATCGGTCGGCGCCATCGGGGTCAGAGTCGCGCCATGACCGTTTCGCCGCCGATCATGGTCTGGCCGGCCGTGACCAGCGGTTCCACGCCCGGCGGCAGGTACAGGTCGGTGCGCGAGCCGAAGCGGATCAGGCCGAACCGTTCGCCGGCCTCGTAGGTCATGCCTTCCTCGGCGTCGCACAGGATGCGGCGGGCGATCAGGCCCGCGATCTGCACCACCGCGAGGTTCCGCCCGTCCGCCAGGGTCAGGCGCAGGGCGTTGCGTTCGTTCAGTTCCGACGCCTTGTCGAGGCTGGCGTTGAGGAACTGGCCGGGATGGTAGGCCACGCGGGTGACGGTGCCGGCGGCGGGCATGCGGTTGACGTGGACATCCAGCACCGACAGGAAGGTGGCGATGCGCCAGACCGGTGCCTCGCCCATGTCGAGCGACGCGGGCGGCGCGATCTTTTCCACCGACACCACGCGGCCGTCGGCCGGGGCGACCGCCAGGTGCGGGTCGGCCGGCGGCACGCGCTGGGGGTCGCGGAAGAAATAGAGGCAGAAGCCGAAGAACAGCCCCGCCGCGCGGCCGAGCCAGCGCGCCGGGCGCCAGGGCAGCAGCCGGGCCGCCAGCGCGGTGGCGCCCGATGCCAGGAGGAAGGGGCGGGCGGCGGGATGCGGCCGCGCGAGGACGAGCTTGATGGACTGGATCAGGGACATGGGCCGAGCTTCATGCGGTTTACGGGGGATCGGGTCAAGCGTGGCGCACTGTGGCATGGATCGGGGGGGGGCGGTCAGCCGGGTTCGTAGATCCGGCGCGGCGCGCGGATCAGGGCGGGCGCCGTCAGGACCGGCACGCCGGACCAGACATCCTTGACCGCCTCGATGACGAACACGCCGCCCAGTTGCGGCAGCAGCATGTGGCCGGCCCGTTCCGCCAGGGCGGCGGCGCGCCGGTGCGCCGCGCCCGGCGGCGGCATGAACAGCGCGCCGTCATGGCGTTCGGCGCACAGGAAGGCCTGCGACAGGCGCCGCGCGATCTGGCGGGCGGAAAAGGGCGCGCCCTGGCCGAAGGGGGTGCCGTCGGAATGCGCCCACCAGCCGGTGCGGTTGGGCACCACCAGCAGCAGGCGGCCGTGATCCTTCATGACCTTCCACACCGAGCGGATCAGCGCGTCGGGCCGATCGGTGAGTTCCAGCGCGTGGACCAGCAGCACCCGGTCGAAGGAGAGGTCGGGGAACGGCAGCCGGTCCTCGGCCACCAGGCAGTCGCGCACGCCCTCGGCCATGCGGGCCGGCGCGTCGCGGGTGACGGCGGTGTTGATGCGGGCCGACAGGCACGGCGCGCCGTCCGCGCGGGCCCAGAGCGGCAGGAAGGGCAGGGTGTAGCCCAGCCCCAATATCCGGTCGCCGCCCGTGTGGGGCCAGAAGGCATGGAGGCGCTGGCGCAGCAGCCGGGTCGTGTTGTCGCCCGCGCGGCTGGCGTAGAATGCGGCCGCGGTGCAGATACCGTCTTGCATCATGCCCGATCAGTACAAACTGTTGGAGAGTGCCGGGCGGACCCGGCGATGCGTACGAGACGGAGACAGATCATGGTACTCGCCATTCGCCCGGTCCCGATCCTGGCCGATAATTACGCCTGGCTGCTGCGCGACGAGGAAAGCGGCGCCACCGCGCTGGTCGACCCGGCCGAGGAGGCGCCCCTGGTCGCGGCGGTGGAAGAGGCCGGGGGGCGGCTGGACCAGATTTTCCTGACGCATCATCATGCCGATCATGTGGCGGCGACCGATGCGCTGCGCAAGCGCTTCGGCGCGATTGTGACCGGGGCGGCGGCCGACAGCTATCGGCTGCCGATGCTGGACCAGGCGGTGGATGACGGCGACGGCGTGGCGCTGGGCGGGGCCATCGGCACGGTGATGGAGACGCCGGGGCATACGCGCGGGCATGTCGCCTATTATTTTCCGCTGACCCCGGCGCTGTTCTGCGGCGACACGCTGTTCAGCCTGGGGTGCGGGCGGCTGTTCGAGGGCACGGCGGCGGAGATGTTCGACGCGCTGCGGCGGATCGCCGCCCTGCCGGATGCCACGCTGGTGTGCTGCGGGCATGAATATACCCAGTCCAATGCCCGCTTCGCGCTGGCGGTCGACCCCGAGAATGGTGCGCTGCGGGAGCGTGTGGCCGAGATCGAGCGCCTGCGGGCCGAGGGCGCGCCGACCGTGCCGGTCCGGCTGGGCGAGGAGAAACGCACCAATCCGTTCCTGCGCGCGCCCGATGTCGCGGCGTTCGCGCGGCTGCGGCAGGAAAAGGACGGGTTTCGCTGAGGCCCTTTCTATAGCCGTGCCGGGCTGCCGATCGACGATGAGATCGGATACCTCATGCCATCGTCCGGGCGGCGCGAGACCCAGCGGGCGGCGTCGTTGCCGCGCGAGGTCGAACGGGCGGACATGCGCTGCCGGTGGATCGTGAGCCTGAGAACGGCATGTGACCCTGGGCCATCGGACAAGACGCTTTCAGGCCACATGTTCAGCAAAACTTCGGTCAAAACTTCAGTCAAAACCGGTTTTGCCCGGCGCCCAATAGGCCTTGGCCGCGAGGCGCATGGGCGGGACGCCCAAGCACCGAAGCCTCTGCCTGAGAAGTTGGATGGTCGTAGCCTTTCCGGTCAGCACGAACGTGAAGTCCTTGGCGACAAACGCGGAAAGGGCTGCTTCCATCCTCGCGCAATGCGCGCCGTCGTCGCTCCTGTCGAACAGCGTGGCTCCGTCAAGCCCGAGACGGGCCAGAACGCGGCGGCCTGCTTCGACGTTGCCGAACTCGAAAAGGCAGGCCTTCGGATGCACGCGGCCCGCGCGCCGAAGGGCGCATGCGAGCCCGATCGACGTTTCGTCGCCGAGGACGGCGAGCGCGCCGGGCAAGGCGCCGAGATCCAGCGAGCGGCGCGGACCGAATATGTCGCAGCTATCGCCGGGTCGGGCTCCGCCGAGCCACGCGCTGCCCGGCCCCTGCCCGTGGGAGTACCCCAGCAGGAGGGTACGCCCGGCGGCGTCCCATTCGATCGGCGTATAGGTCCGTGCGACGAAGGCCGACCCCATCGCGATCTGGATCTTATGTCCCGGCGTCCAGGCGGCCCCCCTGAGCGCGGGCCCTTCGAGCGTGATCAGCCGAAAATTTTCGGCGACTTCCTCGCTCGTCGAGACGGTCGCGCGCTTCATGAGGAGTCTCAGCAGGGCTCGACCGACCGGCCCTGACCTCGACGAGGCTGGAGAAGAGGACGCATTCATCGACATCTCCTCACGCGGTCCTGACGGTGAATTCGTTCCCACGCCCGTCGTCGATGGCGAGAGACTGTGACAGGTAGCCATTTTCCGGATTGCGGACGTAATCGAGATAGGTGGGATCGAAGGCGTTCTCACCCAGGATGACCGCGCCCCGCGTCAGGAATGGCTCGACCTGCCTGAGCACGGGCAGATAGAGGGAGAAAGCGCCGTCGAGCAGCAGCAGATCGACTTCGCCGCCTACGGCCCGGAGCGTGTCGAGCGCATCGCCCTCGCGGATATCCACCAGATCGGCCAGCCCGGCCTCTTCGAGGTTGGCGCGTGCCCGGGCTGCCTTGCTCGGCTCAATCTCGCTGCCGATGATCCGTCCGCCACCGTTGTCGCGCAACGCCGCCGCGAGATAGAGGGTCGAAATCCCCATCGATGTGCCAAACTCTACAATGCGTTTCGCCCAGCACGTCCGTGCGATCATGTAGAGGAAGCGGCCGTAGGCGGGCGAGACGGCAAGAAAATTGCCCGCATAGCCACGATAAATCTGCTGATATCCTGCCCGCTCCTCGGTGAGCCAGCGCGGAACCGCCTGCGCGAAGGTCTCGCCGGCCGTCTCGATCTGCGCGATACGCCCCGCTATATGCTCGCGGTCGGCGATTTCGGCCTCCGCATGCAGCGCATTCAGGGTTTGGGCAACACACCTGGTTGTCAACGTGTTCATGGAGCGTCCTTTTCCGTTCCCCCGGCCGGTCGCGCGAGCACTCGACGGGGCCATGGAACAAGGATAAGGGAAGACAGGAACTGACGTCATTACGACGTTCTGACAGATTATTATCGGATCCTGACAATGCCGATCCTGAGCTTTCCCCATAAAGAGAACGAATGGATCGAGCCGGACGAGATCGATCGTCCTGTCGTGACCTTCGGCCTGTCGACCGAACTCACCCGCTTCGAACTTGACCTTCACCATCATCGCAAGGGGCAGATCCTGCTGGTGCAACGCGGCGCGCTGAGTTGCGAGATGGAAGGCGGCTTGTGGATCGTGCCGCCGCGCAGCGCCGTATGGATTCCCGGCGCCACGCCGCACGCCATCAAGGCGTCGGGCGCCATGGAAGGTTACTGCGCCTTCGTCGATCCGGACGCCGACCTTCGGCTGCCGGAGCAGGGATGCGCGGTTTCGGTGACGCCTCTGCTCCGGGAATTGCTTGTTCGCGCGGCCCACTTCCCGGCCTTCTATGAGGAAGGCGGGGTGGAATCGCGCCTGCTGAGGGTTCTTCTCGACGAATTCATCTCGGCGGAAAGCGATGACCTCCATCTTCCGATGCCTGAAGATTCCCGGCTGCGCCGGATCGTCGTTCACATGATGGCGTCGCCAGGAGATCGCAGAACGCTGGACGTCTGGGCGAGGCAGGCAGGAATGAGCGGACGAAGCCTGGAGCGTCTCACGAGGCAGGAGACAGGCATGAGCTTCGGCCGCTGGCGCCAGCAGTTCGCCATCATGCTCGCGGTGGAGCGACTGGCCGGTGGTGCTTCGATCCAGCAGGTGGCCTGCGGTCTTGGCTACGAAAGCGTGCCCAGTTTCGTAACGATGTTTCGGAAGACACTCGGTGTCTCGCCAGGCCGCTACATGGCCGCGCGCCAGGCGGATACGCCCTGACAGTCAGGCGTGTTGCGCTCTTGAGCGAGCGATGTCGGTTTTGGAGAGAATCGTTGTCTTCGGGCATGCGGGGGCACATTCCGCGAAAAGGCGCGGCTGGCGAGCGGCACCTACGCGCTGGTCGAGAACGCGCGGGAATTCGTGTTGGTACCGTGGAAGCCGGTGATCGATCAGCGGATCTGGCAGGAGATTTGAGATGCGGCCTTTGCCTGTGGACCTTCGTGACAAAGCCATGCTTTTCCATGAAGTCCTCATTGGCTTTTGAGCGGTAGGCCGTCGGTGGACGACCGCCTTTACTGACAGTTGAATAGGCCGGAGCCTGCTCCAGATCACCATGGAACACCTCAAAATCCACAGTCCGGGACAATGCCTCGAGTCGATCACCAAGCCCGCTCAAACCGGCCTGCTTCATGAACCCTCCACCTCCCTCCACTGGTGTTATGAGCCGTCGGGGGGCACCGAATAAGACGAGTTAGTGAATGGCCGAAGCGCTACTATCCGGCCGGTCTCGATTTGGTGACAGGAGGAAGCAAAGTGGAACGATGCAAAAGGCGAGGAGCCCGATCAACATAAAGACCTCATTATAGGCAAGAATCGATACCTGGGTCATGAATGTCCGATAAAGCCGATAGAGGGCATATTGGGTTGCTCTCGCGGGTGGCATGCCTGCATCGCGTGCGACCTGCTGCGCGATGGCCAAATAGTGCTGATATTCCGGCCTGAAGGGAGACATCCTGCCCACGAGCGCCGCTTGTTGCCGTTGCTGCGTCTGGATGATCGTCGCCGTAGCCAGGGAGATGGACAATGAGCCGACATAGTTGCGGGCCATGCTGAAGATTGCCGATCCATCGGCGTTCAATTCGCGCGGCAAGGTCGAATAGGCAGCCGTCGAGATCGGCACGAAAAGAAAACCCAGTGAAGCCGTCTGGATGATCCGGAACAGGACGAGGTGCGAAAAATCTATGCTTGGGGTCAGGCGCGCTGATATGAACATGCTCGCTCCCATAATGAAGAAACCGGCGGCTATGATGGTGCGGACCTGCACGACGCCCATCATGCGGCCGATGATCGGGATCATGAGGATCACGACGGCGCCGCCGGGCGCCAGGAGAAGACCCGACCATGTCGCCGTATAGCCAAGTACCTGTTGCGCGAATTGCGGGACAATGACCGCCGAAGCATAGAGAACGGCACCCATCATACCCATGAGGAACGTGCCGGCCGCGAAATTCCGATCCTTGAAGATGTCGAGATTGACCAGCGGATGCCGAGCCCGTCGAAGCCAGATGATGGCTCCGATCATCCCGGCAACCCCGCAGACGGCCATTGCAGTGACGAAGGGCGAGGCGAACCAGTCTTCATCCTCGCCACGATCGCACATGATTTCCAGCCCACCGAGGCCGAGCGAGATCAGAGCGATCCCGATGATATCGACGGGTTGGCGCGCCGAGCGCTCCCATGGCGGATCTTCCACCAGCAGCGCGACGCCGATCGTGGCCAGAATACCGAAGGGTACGTTGACATAGAAAATCCAGCGCCACGAGAAATTATCGACGAGATAGCCGCCGAGCAACGGTCCCATGATCGGGCCGATGATCGTCGCGATCGCGGTCAACCCGAAGGCGGCACCACGCTTGTCCGGCGGGAAGGTGTCGAGAATGATGGATTGCTGGTTTGGTTGCAGGCCGCCACCGAAGAAGCCCTGCATCAGGCGGAAGACGATCAACATCGGCAGTGAGGTCGACAGGCCGCACAGGAAGGAGCAGACCGTGAACATGACGATACAAATCATGAAGTATCGTTTTCGGCCAAATAGTTTTCCGAACCATGCTGAAATCGTCAGTACAATGCCGTTCGCGACCAGATAGGAAGTCAGAGCCCAGGTCGCATCGTCATAGGAACTGCCCAGCGCACCGGAAATGTGCGGTAGCGCCACATTGATGATGGTGCCGTCCAGAATTTCCATGAATGCGGCCAATGTGACGGTCACCGCGATCAGCCACGGATTGGCTGCGGGGCGCCATGGTTCCTTGTCGACCTCGGGCGTCGCGTTCATGATGCAAGCTTGCCAAGGGAGGCCGTTATCCCCTTGACCGGTCGACAGACATCAAGACGCTTTTCCATCGGCGGATTACCCGTTAGGTCTACAGAGCCCACGGATTATTTGTAAGGCACCTAACAGAGTCAAGGGACAAAATGCGGACACCTGGCGAAAGAGACATAGCGTCGGCTGAAATCCGGCAAAAAATGGCGACGGTCCTCGACGCCGATGCCATGGCGGCGATCGAGCTTATGTTTGCTCTCCGTTCTGCCGTGCAGGGGTTGGATAATGTCTTCACGCGATGGTTGGAAAAGGACGAGCTGACGCCGGGGCGGTGGCAAGTCCTTGTCGTTCTATGGGCCGCGGATGGCCCGATCCCGCATCGCGTGATCGTCCAGGCGCTCAAAGTAAGCCGTGCGACCGTTTCTGGTCTGGTCGAGGCTCTTTTGGCTCAAGCTTACGTGGAAGTCGCAGAAGATCCGCAGGATCGACGCCAGGTTCTCGTCGCCCTTACGCCAAAAGGCGAACGGACAACCCTGCGCCTTCTTCATGAAAATACGCAATTACTTCAAAAAATATTCCGAAACATAAAATCTGATATACGTAAATTCGAAACTATTTTATCGAGAATTGATATAGATGCAAATCGATAACATTCCATATCGCAAACCACGCGTGAACCGCCGTGCCGTCGTGACCATCCGGCGCGGCCGTGCTAGGATTTCGGACCCCGGCGCGCGTATTCGGTAGGAATGCCCCGGCCGATCGTCCTGCCAGCCCGTCGATGGAGGGTATATTGCCGGATGCCAGCCGCCCGGGCGCCCCGGTCGTCATCAAGAAATACGCCAACCGACGTCTCTACGACACCGAGCGGTCGATCTATGTCACGCTCGATGCGCTGGCCGACATGGTCCGTTCCGGTCGGGACTTCGTGGTGTTCGACGCCCGCACGGGCGACGATATCACCCGCTCCGTGCTGATCCAGATCATCATGGAGGAGGAGACCAGGGGGCGCGCCATGCTGCCCGCCAGCTTCCTGCGGCAGATCATCCGCTTCTATGGCGACCGCATGCAGGGGTTGGTGCCGGACTATCTGGACCGGGCGATGGCGATGTTCGCCTCGCTCCGCCAGTCGGCCGAGGGGCGGCGACCGGCGGGCGGGGTCGTGGCGCCCGGGAACGTGGAAGCGGCCGGGAGCGTGGAAGAGGAAGTGTGGCGTCTGCGCCGCGAGGTCGCGGCCTTGCAGGCCGCGCTGGACGGCTCGCGCGACGCTGCGGACTGACACTGCGGATCGGCACTGCGGGCTGGTGCTGCGGGCTGGCGCTGCCGGGTGGAGGCTCAGGGCAGGAGGTCCGCCATGTGCCCCAGTGCCATCGCGCCGAGGAACAGGGTGCCGCCTTGCAGGCGGAGCGGCAGGCTGAGGCGGCGGTCGGTCGGGGGTGGGGCGTCCGGCGCGGCGTCGCCCGGAGAGCCCCGGGCCAGCCGGTCGATGGCGGTGACGGCCCGGGCCCAGTCCGGCGACAGGGCGCCAGCCTGGTCGAGGGTGCGGACGGTTCGGCCGATCCCGGCCACCGTCAGGGTGAAGGTGCCGTTCGCGCCGCCGGTGGCGGGCAGGCGCGCCCGGCCCGCGACCGCGAGCGACAGGTGCATCCAGCGCGCGTGCAGGTCCTGCACCAGCAGGGTCGATCCGCCGCCGCCGGGGAGGGACAGGGTCAGGCCGGTATCGGACAGGCGGTGGGCCTCCGCCGGGGTGGGGGGCAGCGGCCAGGTCGGGGGCAGGTCCAGCATCGCGGCGCGGGCGGTCAGGGCCAGCCGGCTGGCATCGGGGCCGGCCCGGCCATTCCAGAGCAGGCGGCCCGCGAGGTCATGCAGCCTCAGGTCGGTCGTGCGGCCATCCGCCGCCAGTACCTGGAGGGCGAGCGAGCGGGCGGCCCAGGTGGCGTGGCCGGCCATGGCATCGGGCGACAGGCCGTGCGACAGGCCGAGTGGCAGGCCGAACCGGAGGCCGTCGCCCTGGGCGCGGAGCGCCAGAAGCGGGCCGGGACCGGCGAGGCGCGCGGCCTGCGGGCCTTCCAGCCCGATCCGGAGTGTCAGCGGGTGCAGGAGGGACAGGGACAGGGCGACCGTCCGCGCGCCCCAGGCCACGGTTCGCCCGGCCGCCGGGCCCTCCAGGCGCGGGTCTTGCAGGGTGAGCCGTGCCGTGAGGGGCGACCCGCCGCGCGCGGGCGTGCCGGGGCGCACGGTCCAGCCCTCGCGGCGCAACTGCGCGCTCCATCGGGCGGCCATCTGGTCCAGCGTCCGCTGTGCCGCCTGCCACGCCGCGCCGTCGAGGAGCGCGAGCGCCAGCATGGCCAGCATGGCCCGGTGTGGCCATGGACGGACTCGGCGCGCGGGTCGGGTGGCGGGTGGCGGCATGTCGGTCTTGATAGGGCACATCCCGTACGGCCGGGAACAGATTGATTCACAAATCTTTCACAGCGCGCCCCGGCGGAGGGCATGCGCGGGGCGTGAATTTATCCACAATGCCGGGTGGCTGGAGGCATGGAGATGGGCTGGAACGGGGCCTCGGGCGGTCCAGGGGCGGATATCCTGGGAAAATATGCCGGAAACTGATTTAAAAATAATATGTTATGGCGTTGTTCCGCTCCGCCGGGTGATTTGGGGCGTGGCGGCGGAGGGAGACGGCCAGGGGGTGGACAAACGGACCGTCACAGGCCCGTCGCATGACCAGTGCGACTGCCCACAGAGTTATCCACAGGGTTTCGCGCGTCGGGGCTGCTGTCGAAGCCGGTCGACAAGTCCTGCCACCGCGTGGCGATTCCATCCAGGATGCGCGCCTTGCCCAGGTCGGGCGGCAGGGCGGGGCCGATGGCGATATGGATGGGGCCGGGGCGCTTGACGAAGGCGTTGCGCGACCAGCGCAGGCCGGAATCGGTCGCCACGGGGATGATCGGCAGGCCGGTATGGCCGGCCATGGCGACGATGCCGGGGTGCAGCCGACTGGTTTCGCCGGCCCGGGTGCGGGTGCCCTCGGGGAAGATCACGATCTGGCGGCCGTCGGCGGCGGCTTGCCCGGTGGAGACCAGGAGGGCGCGGAGCGCCTTGGCGCGGTCGGTGCGGCGGACGGGGATCATGCCCGCCAGCAGCAGCATCGGGCCGAGCAGGGGGATGCGCGTCAGTTCCTCCTTCATCACATAGGCGGGGCGATCGACCAGGTTCATCCAGACCAGCGTGTCGAAGGCCGACTGATGCTGCGACGCCAGCAGGCATGGCCCCGCCGGCAGGTGCTCGCGGCCCGTCACGATGACCGTGATGCCGCAGATCCGGCAGAGGCCCGCCACCGACAGCCGGGTCCACAGCTTGGCGTAGGGCAGCGCGAGCCGGGGGGCGAACAGGCGGATGGGCAGCGCCGCGATGCCCATCGCGAGCGTCAGCAGCACGAAATAGAGATTGAAGAGGCAGGTGCGGACGAAAATCATGGGAGCGGCATCATTCCGGACTGGGCGTGTCGGCGGTGTGGCGGCGTACATCAGAAAAACCGTCCGAAGACAAGATCAGTCCCCAGCCCGGGCCGGCATGGTGCGGGCCAGGTCCAGGCCGGCCATCAGCCATTTGTCGTATTCCGTGGCCAGCAGCCGGAGGGAGGAGGCGCGCAGCGGCGACCGCAGCGCGGGCGGGCGGACCGGGTAGGGATGGAGCGCGACGTCGGGCAGGGTGCGGTGGATTTCCATCATCGCGCGGCGGATATGATAGCCGGCGGTGACCACGATCAGCGACCGCAGCCGGTTCGCGCGGGCCCATTGCGCGGTTTCGTCCGCGTTGCCGATGGTCGAGGTGGCGCGCCGGCCCAGCGTGACCTGCCGCCAGGCCCCGGCCGTCAGGCTGGCGGCCAGGTCGGGCGGCAGGGCGGCGGCGAGGCTGGCCGGCGTGGCGCGCGGGGCGACGCCGGAGATCAGCAATTGCCGCGCCCTTCCATCGGCCAGCAGCCGCAGCGAGGCCTCGACCCGGCCCTGTCCGCCCGTCAGGGCCACGATCCCGTCGGTGACCGGTGGCGGGACGGGTGGTTTCAGCGCGTCGTGGACGAACCAGGCGAAGCCCGCGCCCCACAGGACCATGCAGCCCAGCAGGCCGGCCAGCGTGCCGAGGAGGAAGCGCCGCGCGGCGCCGCCGTGCCGCGCCATCAGGGCAGCGTGCGCAGCCATGCGCGCACCGTGGCCTGGGTGGTCAGCCAGCCGATCGTCGCGGCCGCCGGAGCCAGGGCCAGCAGGGTGACGATGAGCGGCGTGGGCAGCGTGTCGCGCAGCAGGGCAAGCAGCGTGGCCCAGTCCGCCGGCGATGCGGGCGCCGGCGATGGCGCCGCCTGCGCGAAGGGGGCGGCGACGCGCGACAGCAGCACCAGGAGCGGCAGCGCCGCCACGCTGCCGGCCAGGCCGCCGACAAAGGCCAGCAGGGCGGTCCGGCGGGCGAAGCGGCCCGCGATATAGCCGTCGGACGCGCCCATGGCGTGGATCAGCTCGATCGGCATGCGGCGGGCCGCCAGCCCGGCCCGGGTGGTGGCCGCGATCAGCACCACCGCGATGCCGGCCACGATCGCCACCGCCAGCAGCGCGCAGCCATGCAGGCTGTCGGCCAGGCGGCCCAGCCGCGCGCCCCATTCGGCATTGCGCTCGACCAGCGTGCCGGGTGCCACGGTGGCGAGCCGGCGGGCCAGGGACGCCGCATCGGGATCGGCGCCGGTCTCCGCGCCGGTCTCCGCCGCCATGTGCAGTTCGATGATCGCGGGCAGGGTGAGGGCGAATTCGGTGGCCTGGCCCAGCCAGGGGGCCAGCAGGGCGGCCAGTTCCGCCTTGTCCAGCCGATGCACGCGCGAGGCGCCGGGCGTGTCCGCCAGGGCGGCCAGCACGGCGTCGGCGCGCGTGGAGGGGGGCGATGCCGCCGGGGCGTCGGGGTCGGGGACCTGGATGGTCAGCAGCGACGCGGCGCCGGCCGACCAGCGCGCGGAGAGGATCGCGGCGCCCGTGGCGCCGGCCAGCGCGAGCGCCGCCAGCACCGCCATGGCCGCGACCAGCAACGGCAGCAGCCGGTCGGGCAGGGCGCGGCGCAGGGCCAGCCCGTCGGCGCGCCGGGCGCGGTGCCAGCGGGCGAGGAGGCCCGGCGCGGCGCGCTCAGCCATCGCGCACCAGCCTGCCGTGCGCCAGTTCCAGCGCGTGGGCCGGCCGGCGGCGGATCAGCGCGTCGTTGTGGGTGGCGACCACGATCGTGGTGCCCAGGCCCGACAGGTCGCGGAACAGGTCCATCAGCCGGGTGGCCTGGTGTTCGTCCAGCGCGTTCGTGGGCTCGTCGGCCAGCACCAGCGCCGGGCGGTGGATCACGGCGCGGGCGATGGCCACGCGCTGCTGCTCGCCGCCCGAAAGCTGCGGCGGCCGGGCGGCGGCGCGGGAGCCCAGCCCGACCCAGTCGAGGATGGCGTGGACTTCGTCCCGCACCTCGTCCTCCGGCCGGCGTTGCAGGCGCAGGGGCAGGGCGACGTTGTCGAAGACCGGCAGGTCGGGCAGCAGGCGGAAATCCTGATGCACCACGCCGATGCGCCGCCGCAGCCGGGCCAGTGCCGCGCGGCGGGCGGGGGCGATGCTGGTGCCCAGGAGTTCCAGCGTGCCCGTCGTCGGCCGGGCGCCCAGCGCCAGCAGGCGCAGCAGGCTGGACTTGCCGGCGCCCGAGGGGCCGAGCAGCCAGCGGAAGCCGCCCTGCGGCACCGCGAACGAGACCTGGCGCAGCGCCACCGGCGCCTGGGCACCGGAGGCGCCGGCGGTCTCATAGCGAAAACTGACGTCGCGAAGCCGGATCACCGGAGGGCGGGCGGCAGCCGCGTCACATTTCGCGCGCCGCGACGGCGGCCAGCGTGGCGCACAGCGCCGCCGCCGCCATCATCAGCAGCCCGTCGGCCACCAGCGAATCGGCGGTCACGACATGGGCGCCGATGACGATCTGGCGCGGGATGGTGCCGGCGACGTGGGTGACGATGTCGCGCGTCTGCGGATCGGCCGACGCGGCACTGGCGCCGATGGCGCCGACGATATGGGGCAGGGCGCTCCAGCCCACGCCGAGGATCAGCACCAGAGGCGCCAGCAGTTCGGTGACCTGCTGGACGAAATAGAACAGACCATACAGCACGGCGCATATCGCCACGCGGACGATGCGGGCGACGGGAAAGCCCCGCGACTGGCCCTCACGCGGGGAAAGGAACCGGTCGGCGGCGCGGCCCGAATTGAAACTGTCCATGACGGTCGGATCTCCGGCGGCGGTGCGGCGCGCCCGACCTGCCGGGTACGCATCCCTGCCGGAGGTAGCCGTCACTTGTATTAAATGCAATCTTCGGGAAGAAAAGCAGGCAGGAATCGCGCCGCGACGATATCGCCAAACCGGCGCGGGTGGAAGGCAGCAAAGCCCCGGTGTCAGTGGCCGTCGTCATCTTCCGTCTGGTGGATACATGCTATGGCCTGCCCGCGCCCGCGGTGCGGGAATGCGTGGCGATGCCGGAACTCGTCCGGCCGGCGGGAACGCCCGCGCCGGTCCTGGGGTTCTTTCGCCTCGGCGGCGAGCGGGTGGCCGCGATCGATCTCGCGGTTCTGCTGGGGCTGCGGGACTGGCTTGCGCCCGACGCGGCCGCGATGCTGTATCGGCCGCTGCTGCTGTGCGGCGCGGGCGCGGGCGTGAGGACGGCCTTCATGGTCGACGGCGTGCTGGACGTGCGGCCGATGGCCGGGGCCGTGACGGCGTTGCCCGACGACGCGCGGCCCGCCGGGGACTGGCTGGCGGGGGAGGTCGAACTGGTCGGAGGCATGACCGCGCTGCTGATGGACCCGGACCGGCTGCTGATGGAGCGCGAGCGGCGGCGCATCGAGGCCCTGGCCCGGGATGCCGCCCTGCGCGACGCCGTGTGGGAGGGGGCGGATGTCTGACCCCCGGGGCGCCTTCGAGCGGCTGGCGGCGCGGGTGGTCGCGCGGACGGGGCTGCATTACTACGCCGACAAGACGGACCTGCTGGAGATGGTGCTGCGGCGGCGCATGGATGCGCGCGGCTGCGCCGGCCCGACGGAGTATCTGGCGCTGCTGTCGGACGATGCGGCCGGAGTGGCCGAGTGGCGGGCGCTGGAATCCGCCGTGACCATCGGCGAGACGTTCTTCTTCCGCTATGCCGAGCAGTTCCACGCGCTGGAGCGCACGATCCTGCCCGACCTGCTGACCCGGCTGCGGCCCCGGCGCGCCATCCGGATCTGGAGCGTCGGCTGCGCCAACGGCGCCGAGCCCTATTCGCTGGCCATCCTGCTGCACCGCATGCTGCGGGCGCGCGGCGAGGCCGACTGGGATGTGGAGATCCTGGGCACCGACATCAGCGAGCAGGCGCTGGAGCGCGCCCGGCGCGCGGAATATGGCGCGTGGTCGCTGCGCGATGTCGGCGCGTCGGAGCGGCGGCGATGGTTTCGACCCGCCCCCTGCGGACGGCACTGGATCCTGCGCGACGTCTATCGCCGCATGGTGCGCTTCGCCTATGGCAACATCATGGACCTGCCGGCCGGCGGCGGCCCGGGCGGGCCGTTCGACCTGATTCTGTGCCGCAACGTGCTGCTGTATTTCGAAACCGCGCGGGCGCTCGACCTGGTGCGGGCGATGGCGGAGCGGCTGTCGCCGCCGGGTTGGCTGCTGCTGGGGCATTCGGACCCGATCGGCGAATGCGGCGCGTTTCTCGACATGGTGACGTTTGCCGGCACGGTGGCGTTCCGCGCCGCGGGCGCGCGGCACGGGCCGGCGGCGCCGTGCCGCTTCGTGCGGTCCGCCGCGCCGGGGACGGCGGGGGGGCCGCGCGTG
>NZ_JABEQJ010000031.1 GCF_014174255.1 Gluconacetobacter sacchari | reverse complement strand
CCGGGGCGGGGCTGGTGCTGCTGGCGGCCGGGCCGGCGGCGGATCGGTACCGCATGGCCGAGCCGGGGTTGGTCGTGGATGACGGCGACCTGTCCGGCCTGCTGGAGGACCGGCGCAGGGTGGTCTGGGTCTGCGGGCCGGGCCTGACGGAGCAGGAGGTGGGCCGGGTGTTGCCCATGTTGCTGGAGGCTGGGCGGACGGTGCTGGCCGATGCGGGGGCGTTCGCCTGGGCGGCCGGGGCGCCGGAGCGCCTGGCCGGGGTGAGCGTGGTCACGCCGCATGAAGGGGAGTTCGCCCGGGTCTTCGGCGCGCCGCCGGCCGGGCGGCTGGCGGCGGCGCGGGCGGCCGCCCGGCGGATCGGGGCCGTGGTGGTGCTGAAGGGGCCGGATACCGTGATCGCGGCGCCCGACGGCCGGGCGGCGATCAACGACCATGCCTCGGCGGCGCTGGCGACCGCCGGGTCGGGCGATACGCTGACCGGGATCATCGCCGCCCTTCTGGCGGCGGGGATGGCGCCGTGGCAGGCGGCGTGCGCCGGGGTGTGGATTCATGGCGAGGCCGGGATGCGCGCGGGACCCTGGCCGGTGGCCGAGCAGTTCGACCGGCATCTGGGGGCGGCCAGGGCGCGGGCGGTGTCGCTGGGCCTGGCGGCGGCGCCCCGGGGCGCGGACTCGCGCCTTTGTCGGCTTGCCGGATCTGGCGGCGTGCGCTAAAGCCGCGCGCTTGGAGACCGGGCGCCGATGCGGGCGTGGTGGAATTGGCAGACACGCCAGATTTAGGTTCTGGTGGCGCAAGTCGTGGGGGTTCAAGTCCCTCCGCCCGCACCAGCCCGGCGAGAGACTGATGGAATTGGTGTGGGAGTCGGGCGCCGCGCGCGGCGCTGCCCGTGCCGGTTGTTTTGGCGTGCGGATGTCGCCGTCCGGGGTGGACACGTGCGTTCTTTGGAAGTTCTGACCGAGAGGATGGCCTGGCAGATGCAGGTTACTGAAACGCTTTCCGACGGCCTGAAGCGCGGCTTTACCGTCACGGTGCCCGCCGGCGAACTGGAGAGCAAGCGGACCGCCCGCCTGAAGGAAATGGGGCAGTCCATGAGCCTGCCGGGTTTCCGTCCCGGCAAGGTGCCGCTGAGCCTCGTCACGCAGCGCTACGGTGCCGCCGTGCAGGGCGAGGTGCTGGAGCAGGCCGTCAGCGAGGCCACCCGCGCGCTGCTGGAGGACCGCAATCTGCGCCCCGCGTTGCAGCCGCGCGTCGACCTGGTGTCCGGTGCCGAGGCGGACGGCAAGGCCGATCTGCAATTCACCGTCGAGATGGAAGTGCTGCCCGAGATCGCGCAGCCTGACCTGTCGGGGCTGACGCTGACGCGCCTGAAGGCGACGCCGGATGCCGAGACGGTCGACAAGGCCCTGAAGGACATTGCGAGCCGCCAGCGCAATTTCGAGACGATCGAGGAGATCCGTCCGGCCGCGCAGGGCGATATCGTGGTCGTCGATTTCGTGGGCAAGCTGGACGGCGAGCCGTTCGAGGGCGGCACCGCCGACGACGTGAATGTCGAGATCGGCGGCGCGGGCTTCATCCCCGGTTTCGCCGAGCAGATCGAGGGCCTGTCGCCGGGCGAGGAGAAGGTGATCACCGTCACCTTCCCGGCCGATTATTCGGCGGAGAACCTGGCGGGCAAGGAAGCGACCTTCGACATCAAGGCGAAGGGGTTGAAGCGCGCGATCGATGTCGCGATCGACGACGACCTGGCCAAGAAGATGGGTTTCGAGGGGCTGGAGCAGGTTCGCGACCTGATCACCAAGCAGGTCGAGCAGGAATACGAGCAACTGTCGCGCCTACGCATCAAGCGCGAGCTGCTGGACGCGCTGGCCGGGAAGACCGATTTCGAGGCGCCCCAGGGGATGGTCGAGGCCGAGTTCGCCCAGATCTGGCAGCGGGTCGAGGCCGACCGCAAGGAAGGCCAGTTGGACGATGAAGACCAGGGCAAGGACGAGGAGACCCTGCGGGCCGATTACCGCAAGATCGCCGAGCGCCGGGTGAAGCTGGGCCTGCTGCTGGCCGAGATCGGCCGGGCGAACGCCATCACCGTCTCGCAGGACGAGATGTTGCAGGCGATCCGCGCCGAGGCCATGCGCTACCAGGGCCAGGAACAGGCGGTGTTCGACTTCTTCCGCAAGAACCCGCAGGCGGCCGAGAGCCTGCGCGGCCCGATCTTCGAGAACAAGGTCGTCGATTACGTGATCGAGCTGGCCACGGTGACCGACAAGGACGTGACGCCCGAGGAACTGGCCGAGATCCCGCCCGCCGATCTCTGATCGGCCCGGTTTTCCGCCAACGGAGCCTCCATCGCTTTTATCGCCGCGAAATGATGGCGGTGGGGTGGTATCCGGACGGTTTATCTCTATCTTGATGGAGGTAACCGGGGAACGACCCGGCCACCATGCCCGGCGGCGCCGCAGGTGCCCTCGGGATGGTGAGTCGGGTCTTCGCGTCTTCAGGAACGGGAATGAGACTATGAGGGATCGGGATCCCGTGGAGATCTTCAGCAACGCCCTAGTGCCCATGGTGGTCGAGCAGACCTCGCGCGGGGAGCGGGCTTTCGACATCTATTCCCGCCTGTTGCAGGAACGGATCATCTTCCTGACCGGGCCGGTCTACGATCAGGTGGCGGCCCTGGTGTCGGCGCAGCTCCTGTATCTTGAGAGCGTGAACCCGACCAAGGAGATCTCGTTCTACATCAACAGCCCCGGGGGCGTGGTGTCGGCCGGGCTGGCGATCTATGACACCATGCAGTATATCCGCAGCCCGGTGAGCACGGTGTGCATCGGCCAGGCGGCCTCGATGGGGTCGCTGCTGCTGGCGGGCGGCGAGAAGGGGCGGCGGTTCGCGTTGCCGAACGCCCGCGTCATGGTGCATCAGCCCTCGGGCGGCGCGCAGGGGCAGGCCAGCGACATCGAAATCCAGGCACGCGAGATCCTGACGATTCGCCAGCGCCTGAACGAGATCTATGAAACCCATACCGGCCAGTCGCTGGAAGAGATCGAGCGCAAGCTGGAGCGCGACAGCTACATGTCGGCCGACGAGGCGCTGACCTTCGGCATCGTGGACGAGGTGGTGCGCAATCACGCATCGACGGCCGCGGCCAAGAGCTGAGGCCGGCCAAGATAGTGATTTATCGCGCGTCCCGGCCCTGAAGCCCTCCGGGATGCGGGGGCGGGATGCCAAGGTGGGGCATGTCCTGCTGATCTTCGGCGGTGCCCGCCGGCTTGGGCGGGCTTGATAGGAGGCTCGTCCTGAGTCAAGATTTTCGACCCCGGTCCGGACGCCATGCGGCCCGGCATTCCGGGGTGAGGAGCGGTTATGAATAACAAGTCCAGCGATTCCAAGAACACCTTGTACTGCTCGTTCTGCGGCAAGTCGCAGCATGAGGTCCGGAAGCTGATCGCTGGTCCGACTGTCTTCATCTGTGACGAATGCGTCGAACTGTGCATGGATATCATCCGTGAGGAGCACAAGACGCATCTGGTGAAGTCGCGCGATGGCGTGCCGACTCCCAAGGAGATCTGCAAGGTTCTGGACGATTACGTGATCGGGCAGTTCCATGCGAAGAAGGTGCTGTCGGTCGCGGTCCACAACCATTACAAGCGCCTGGCCCACAGCCAGAAGAACAACGACGTCGAAATCGCGAAGTCGAACATCCTGCTGGTCGGGCCGACCGGCTCGGGCAAGACACTGCTGGCCCAGACGCTGGCGCGGATTCTCGACGTGCCCTTCACGATGGCCGACGCGACCACGCTGACCGAGGCCGGCTATGTCGGCGAGGATGTCGAGAACATCATCCTCAAGCTGTTGCAGGCCGCCGACTACAATGTCGAGCGGGCGCAGCGCGGCATCGTCTATATCGACGAGATCGACAAGATTTCGCGCAAATCCGACAATCCGTCGATCACCCGTGACGTCAGCGGCGAGGGCGTGCAGCAGGCGCTGCTGAAGATCATGGAAGGGACGGTGGCCTCGGTGCCGCCGCAGGGCGGGCGCAAGCATCCGCAGCAGGAATTCCTGCAAGTGGACACCACCAACATGCTGTTCATCTGCGGCGGAGCCTTTGCCGGGCTGGACAAGATCATCGGCGCGCGGGGCAAGGGCTCGGGCATCGGCTTCGGTGCCGATGTCCAGTCGCCCGACGAGCGGCGGACCGGGGCGATCCTGCGGGATGTCGAGCCGGAGGATCTGCTGAAATTCGGCCTGATCCCCGAGTTTATCGGCCGTCTGCCGGTGGTGGCGACGCTGGAGGACCTGGACGAGGCGGCGCTGATCGAGATCCTGACCAAGCCGAAGAACGCGCTGGTGAAGCAATATGCCCGGCTGTTCCAGATGGAAGGGGTCAAGCTGACCTTTACCGAGGACGCGCTGAAGCAGGTGGCGCTGCGGGCGATCGCCCGGCGGACCGGCGCGCGCGGCCTGCGCGCGATCATGGAGAGCATCCTGCTGTCCACCATGTTCGACCTGCCCGGGCTGGAGAACGTGGAGGAGGTCGTGATCAACAAGGAGGTCGCCGAGAACAAGACCAGCCCGGTCTATGTCTACGGCAAGGAAAAGCCCGCGGAGCAATCGGCCTGATCGGTCGCGCGTGCCGCCTGCTCCCCCGAGATTTCCATCCTGCATCGGTGGATGCCGCGCGCCGGCGGTCATGCCCGATTTCTTCTCCTCATTCTGGGGTCTTGCCGTGGCGGCCCCGAATGACGACTTGATGTTTTCCGTCATCGCGTCAGCGAGACACCGGGCGGTGCGCGCCGCCATTGGGCGCCTGCCCGCGATCGTCCTTCAGGAGGTCACACGATATGCCCAAACCCACCCGATCCGAGTCCGATCGTCCCGATAGCGGCGAGGCCGCCGCTGTCGAGGACCATGTTTCGCCCGTGTCCGTGTCCGCGCCCGACTCCGACGGGGAGGGGGCCGGGATGTCCGACTCCGAGACGATGGCGGTGCTGCCGCTGCGCGATATCGTCGTCTTTCCACACATGATCGTGCCGCTGTTCGTCGGGCGCGAGAAATCGGTCCGGGCGTTGGAAGCGGTCACCAAGCATGACAAGCAGATCCTGCTGGTCGCGCAGAAGAATGCCTCGCAGGATGATCCGTCGGCCGACGACATCTATCGCTACGGCACGGTGTCGACGATCCTGCAATTGCTGAAGCTGCCCGACGGCACGGTGAAGGTGCTGGTCGAGGGGGTGCGCCGGGCGCGGATCACCGCGCTGCACGATATCGATGGGCATTTCGAGGCCGAGATCACCGCGGTGGCCGAGGAGCCGACCGTCGATAACGAGGGCGAGGCGCTCGGGCGCACCGTGGTTTCGCAGTTCGAGCAATATATCAAGCTGAACAAGAAGATCGCGCCCGAGGTGCTGGTTTCGCTGAACCAGATCGAGGATCTGTCGAAGCTGGCCGACACCATTGCCAGCCACCTGAATTTGAAGATCGCGGAGAAGCAGGAGATCCTGGAGATCCCTGGCGTCAATGCCCGGCTGGAGCGGGTGTTCGCGCATATGGAAGCCGAGATCGGCGTTCTCCAGGTGGAAAAGCGCATCCGCAACCGCGTCAAGCGGCAGATGGAGAAGACGCAGCGCGAGTACTATCTGAACGAGCAGTTGAAGGCGATCCAGAAGGAACTGGGCGAAGGCGAGGAAGGCCGGGACGAGACCGCCGAGCTTGAGGAGAAGATCGCCAAGGCCCGCCTGCCCAAGGAGGCTCGCGACAAGGCGCTGGGCGAGTTGAAGAAGCTGCGGGCCATGAGCCCGATGTCGGCCGAATCGACGGTGGTGCGCAATTATCTGGACTGGATCCTGAGCCTGCCGTGGAAGAAGCGGTCGAAAGTGCGCGGGGATCTGGCCGAAGCCGAGAAGGTGCTCGATACCGACCATTACGGTCTGGAGAAGGTCAAGGAGCGCATCCTGGAATATCTGGCGGTCCAGAGCCGGGCGCAGAAGGTCAAGGGGCCGATTCTCTGCCTGGTCGGGCCGCCCGGCGTGGGCAAGACCTCGCTGGCGCGGTCGATCGCCAAGGCGACGGGGCGGCACTATGTGCGCATGTCGCTGGGCGGCGTGCGCGACGAGGCCGAGATTCGCGGCCATCGGCGGACCTATATCGGCTCGATGCCCGGCAAGATCATCCAGGGGATGAAGAAGGCCAAGGCCTCCAACCCGCTGTTCCTGCTGGACGAGATCGACAAGCTGGGGTCCGACTGGCGCGGCGATCCGTCCTCGGCGCTGCTGGAGGTACTGGATCCGGAGCAGAACGGCACGTTCGCCGACCATTATCTGGAGGTCGATTACGACCTGTCGGACGTGATGTTCGTCACTACCGCCAACAGCCTCAACATGCCTCAGCCGCTGCTGGACCGCATGGAGATCATCCGCCTGTCGGGTTATACCGAGGACGAGAAGGTCGAGATCGCCAAGCGCCATCTGTTGAGCAAGCAGGGCGAGGCCCATAGCCTGAAGCCGGACGAATGGTCGGTCAGCGACGATGCGCTGCGCGAGATGGTGCGCAGCTATACCCGCGAGGCCGGCGTGCGGAACCTGGAGCGCGAGATCGCGACCCTGGCCCGCAAGGCGGTGCGCGAGATCGTGACCGGCAAGGCCAAGAAGGTGGCGATCACCCGCAAGAACCTGGAAAAATACGCCGGTGTGAAGCGGTTCCGCTATGGCGAGACCGAGGCCGAGGACATGGTCGGCGTGGTGACCGGGCTGGCCTGGACCGAGGTGGGCGGCGAGATCCTGACCATCGAGAGCGTGATGGTGCCGGGCAAGGGCGCGATCAAGCATACCGGCAAGCTGGGCGACGTGATGCAGGAAAGCGTCGCGGCGGCGCTGTCCTATGTCCGCAGCCGGGCGGTGAGTTTCGGCATCAAGCCGACCCTGTTCGAGAAGCGTGACCTGCATGTGCATGTGCCCGAGGGGGCCACGCCGAAGGACGGGCCTTCGGCCGGGATCGCGATGGCGACCTCGCTGGTCAGCGTGCTGACCGGCATCCCGGTGCGGCGCGACGTGGCGATGACCGGGGAGATCACGCTGCGCGGCAGGGTCCTGGCGATCGGCGGGTTGAAGGAGAAGCTGCTGGCCGCCCATCGGGCGGGCATCAAGACCGTCTTCATTCCCAAGGATAACGAGAAGGACCTGGTCGATATTCCGGACACGGTGAAGAAGGGCCTGCGCGTCATTCCCGTCTCGCATGTCGACGAGGTGATCGGCAAGGCTTTGGCCAGGCGCCCGGAGGCGATCGAGTGGAGCCAGGAGTCGGAAGACGCGGTGGCCAGCCCGGCCCCTGCAACGGGAATGGCAGCCTCGTCTCTGCCGCATTGAGACCGCATTGATTGTGTCAAAAAGGCACCAGCCCCCCGGTTCGGCCCGATTTTCGGCCGATCGGGGGAGTGTGCTTGGTTGACGCGATGAAAAACGGCTGCATAGTGCGGGCCACTGCGGCGTTGGCGAAAACATGGTTCCGGCGCGCGCACAGAGAAAGAAAGGCGTAAAATGGAGAAGCCACTTAACAAGCAGGAACTCGTCGCCGCTGTGGCGGATGATGCCGATCTGCCGAAGGCGAAGGCTGGCGAAGTGGTCGACGCCGTGTTCAGTGCGATCGAGAAGGCCCTGTCGAAGAAGCAGGAAGTCCGCCTGGTGGGCTTCGGCACCTTCGTGACGGCGACCCGCAAGGCCGCCAAGGGCCGTAACCCCCGCACGGGCGAGGAAATCGACATTCCGGCTTCGACCTCGGTGCGCTTCAAGCCGGGCAAGAACCTGAAGGAAGCCGTGAGCTGATCACGCCCTGACAGGGTTGGGGCGGGCGGCCCGTTCGCCCGCCCCCGGCTGGCCCGGTGGGCCAGCCCCGTTTGGGAGCCTGACCGGACAGGTGCGCCGGATCGCCGCCCGCGCAGGTGCGGCCAGGTTTCGAGGGCGATTAGCTCAGCGGTAGAGCGTCTCGTTTACACCGAGAGGGTCGGCGGTTCGATCCCGTCATCGCCCACCAGCATGGTGCCTGTCCGGCGATCGGACAAAAAGACGATCGTCTGGTTGACGCGTCCGGGCAGCATGGTTAAACACCGCCTCACGCCTTCGCGGGTGTAGCTCAGTTGGTTAGAGCGCCGGCCTGTCACGCCGGAGGTCGCGGGTTCGAGCCCCGTCACTCGCGCCATGGTCGTTTCATGCCTGATAATGATCGACCGCGTGGCACCTGTCTCAAGGTGCATTTCCCCAATAATCCGATCTGTGTCCGGCCCTTTATTCTGGCCGGAGAAATGTGGGTTGTCCGTAACGCGCATGTTCGCGTGGCGTATTCGTCATCACGGGAATGTTCATCACTTGATGACGCGTCGCGGTCTGGTCGGGTCCGGACGATGGGTCTAACCTCCTGACCATGACGACGCCCTGTTTCGTCGTGACGCCGCGTCGGCGTGCCATCAGCCAGGGAGACGCGCCATGCAGCCGGTGCTCGCAAATTATTTCCCCGTTCTCGTCTTCGGTGTGCTGGCGGTCGTCATCGCCGGCGCGATGCTGGGAAGCTCCCTGCTCTGCGGCCATCAGAAGCCCTATGCCGAGAAGGTCTCGGCCTATGAATGCGGGTTCGAGGCGTTCGACGATGCGCGGCATCGGTTCGATGTCCGGTTCTATCTGGTGGCGATCCTGTTCATCATCTTCGACCTCGAAGTCGCCTTTCTTTTTCCGTGGGCGGTCAGCCTGTCGCGAATCGGCCTGTTCGGCTTTCTGTCGATGATGGGGTTCCTGGGCATATTGACGGTCGGGTTCATCTATGAATGGTGCAAGGGCGCGCTGGACTGGGATTGAGCGGCACCGGGGCCGGGCTACGGGAGGGAACAGAGGCATGAACAAAGCTGATGCGACAGGGGACGGGCAGGGCGCGATCGCCTGGAACCGCGAAATGCTGCCCCCGGGGCCGGAACAGGATGCCGTCATCAAGGGGATTACCGGCGAGATCACCGAGAAGGGGTTCGTCGTCGCCAATCTCGACAAGCTGGTCAATTGGGGCCGCACGGGCAGCCTGTGGCCGATGTCCTTCGGGCTGGCCTGCTGCGCGGTGGAAATGATCCACGCCTATATGCCGCGCTATGATCTGGACCGGATGGGGATCATTCCGCGTGGCTCGCCGCGCCAGTCGGATGTGATGATCGTGGCGGGCACGCTGACCAACAAGATGGCGCCGGCCCTGCGCCGGGTCTATGACCAGATGGCCGAGCCGCGCTGGGTGATCTCTATGGGGTCCTGCGCCAATGGCGGGGGCTATTACCATTATTCCTATTCCGTCGTGCGTGGATGCGACCGGATCGTGCCGGTGGATGTCTATGTCCCCGGTTGCCCGCCGACGGCCGAGGCGCTGATCTATGGCATCCTGCAATTGCAGAAGAAGATCCGCAGAACAGGGACGATTCTCCGTGGCTGAACCGGGTGCCGAACTGACGATGCAGGTGTCTCTGGCGCGCGGCGCGCTGGGGGCCCTGGCCTTTGCGCTGTCGACCGGCGTGCCGGGGATCCACGCGGCCGCGATCGAGGGGGGCGAACTGGTGGTGCGGACCAGCCGCGACCGGCTGCTGGCGCTGATGAGCCTGTTGCGCGACGATCCGCGTTATGCCTGCGAGCAGTTGATGGATCTGTGCGGCGTCGATTATCCGGCGCGGGCCGAGCGGTTCGAGGTCGTCTATAACCTGCTTTCGGTGACGCATAATCACCGGATCCGCGTGATCGTGACGACGGACGAGACCAATCCGGTGCCGTCGGTCCATCATTTATGGCCGTGCGCCACATGGTGGGAACGCGAATGCTATGACCTGTTCGGCGTCCTGTTCTCGGGCCAGCCGGATCTGCGCCGCATCCTGACCGATTACGGGTTCGAGGGGCATCCGTTGCGCAAGGATTTTCCGCTGACCGGCTATGTCGAGATGCGATACGACGAGGATCGGCGCCAGGTGGTCTATGAACCGGTCAAACTGACGCAGGATTTCCGTAATTTCGATTTCGAATCGCCGTGGGAGGGCATCCTGACCCTGCCGGGCGACGAGAAGGCGCATGAATCCCGCCAGGGGCTGAAGCTGCCGCGATGACGGGACCATCCAGACACGAGGCGAGGACGCGCACGGTGAGGGAGAGCGGACGATGAGCGAGATTGTCCTTCACGAGGATATTCCCGAGGCGCTGCTGTCCGAGGGCGCGGCCGCCGAAGCCGAGATCCGGACGGTGGAGATCGATTCCCACGCTCTGAATTTCGGCCCCCAGCATCCTTCGGCCCACGGTGTGCTGCGGCTGGTGCTGGAGATGGAGGGCGAGGTCGTCGCCCGCGCCATTCCGCATATCGGGCTGCTGCATCGCGGCACCGAAAAGCTGATCGAATACAAGACCTATCCGAAGGCGCTGCCGTATTTCGATCGGCTCGATTACGTCTCGCCGATGTGCGAGGAGCAGGCCTTCGCGCTGGCGACGGAAAAGCTGCTGGGGATCGAGGCCCCGGACCGCGCGAAGTGGATTCGCGTGATGTTCGCCGAAATGACGCGCATCCTGAACCATATCCTGAACCTGACCTCGTTCGGGCTGGATTGCGGCGCGCTGACCCCGGCGCTGTGGGGGTATGAAGAGCGCGAGAAGCTGATCGAATTCTACGAGGCGGCGTCGGGCGCGCGCTTCCATGCCAATTATTTCCGCCCGGGTGGGGTTGCGCGTGACATGCCGGCGGGCCTGGAGGAGCGGATCGCGGAGTGGGCGCGGGACTTCCCGCGCTGGATCGACGATCTGGAAACGCTGCTGACCAACAACCGGATCTGGAAGCAGCGAACGGTGGGGATCGGCGTGTTCACCACCGAGCAGGCGCTGGCCTGGGGGTTCAGCGGGCCCTGCCTGCGGGCGTCGGGCGTGCCGTGGGACCTGCGCCGCGCGCAACCGTATGACAATTACGACAAGGTGACGTTCAACATTCCCGTCACGCGCCAGGGCGATTGCTACGACCGCTATCTGGTGCGTGTGGCGGAGATGCGCGAGAGCGTGAAGATCGTCGAGCAGTGCCTGGCGCAGATCAGGCCGGGGCCGGTCAAGGTGCAGGACCACAAGATCACCCCGCCGCCGCGCCGGGAGATGAAACGCTCGATGGAAGCGCTGATCCATCATTTCAAGCTGTTCACCGAAGGCTATCACGTGCCGCCGGGGGCGACCTATACGGCGGTCGAAAGCCCCAAGGGCGAATTCGGGGTCTATCTGGTCGCGGATGGCAGCAATCGGCCCTACCGGTGCAAGATCAGGCCCACCGGCTTCGCCCATCTCCAGGCGATCGACGAGATGTCGCGCCGCCACATGCTGGCCGACGCGGTTGCCATCATCGGGTCGCTGGACCTGGTGTTCGGCGAGATAGACAGGTGACAGAGATGTCCGCTCATTCCCCCATCGACCAGATCGAACAGCCCGACGGCTTCGCCTTCGATGCCGAGAGCGAAGAGCAGATCGCGGCGATCCTGGCCAAATATCCGCCCGAGCGTAAGGCGAGCGGCACGCTGCCGCTGCTGTATGTGGTGCAGAAGCAGATGGGCCGGCAGACCGGCAGCGCCTGGGTGCCGCGCGTGGCGATGGACGAGGTGGCGCGCCGGCTGGAGGTTGCGCCGATCCGTGTCTACGAGGTGGCGACCTTCTACCTGATGTTCAATACCAAGCCGATCGGGCGGTATCATCTTCAGGTCTGCACCACGACTTCGTGCTGGCTGCGTGGCTCGGACGAGGTGGTCGCGGCGTGCAAGAAGGCGACCGGGATTTCGGGGTTCGGCCAGTCGAGCGCCGACGGGTTGTTTACCTTGACCGAGGTCGAGTGTCTGGGGGGCTGCGCCAATGCGCCCATCCTACAGGTCGATGACGATTTCTACGAGGATCTGGACGGGCCGCGCACGATCGAACTGATCGAGGCGCTGCGGCGCGGCGAGCGCCCGGTGCCGGGACCGACGATCGACCGGCTGAATTCGGCGCCGGAAGGTGGGCGCAGGACGCTGGCGGACAGTCCAGCGAAGCAGGGCTGAGGGGGAGAGACGGCATGTTGCAGGATAAGGACCGGATCTTCACCAATCTGTACGGTCAGCATGACTGGCGGCTGGCCGGGGCGCGCCAGCGCGGCGACTGGGACGGCACCGCCGAGATTTTGGCGCGCGGGCGCGACGCCATCGTCAACGAGATGAAGGGGTCCGGCCTGCGCGGCCGGGGAGGGGCGGGTTTTCCGACCGGGGTCAAATGGTCGTTCATGCCCAAGAATTCGGACGGGCGCCCGCATTATCTGGTCATCAATGGCGACGAATCCGAGCCGGGGACCTGCAAGGATCGTGAAATCCTGCGGCACGAGCCGCACAAGCTGATCGAAAGCGCGTTGATCGCGTCCTTCGCGATGGGGGCGCATGCGGCCTATATCTATATCCGCGGCGAGTTCTTCAACGAGGCGCGGCATCTTCAGATCGCGATCGACGAGGCCTATGCGGCCGGGCTGATCGGCAGGAATGCCGCCGGATCGGGCTGGGATTTCGATTTCTACATTCATCGCGGCGCCGGGGCCTATATCTGCGGCGAGGAAACCGCGCTGCTGGAGAGCCTGGAGGGCAAGAAGGGGCAGCCGCGCATGAAGCCGCCCTTTCCGGCGGCGATGGGGCTGTATGGCTGCCCGACGACGGTCAACAATGTCGAGAGCATCGCGGTTTCGTCCACCATCCTGCGGCGCGGAGCCTCGTGGTTCTCGGCGCTTGGGCGGCCGAACAATGCCGGCTCCAAGCTGATGGCCATTTCGGGCCATGTGAACACGCCCTGCGTGTTCGAGGAAGAGCTGGGCGTGCCGCTGAAGGAGATCATCGAGACGCATGGCGGCGGGGTCCGCGGCGGCTGGGACAATCTGCTGGCGGTGATCCCCGGCGGCTGCTCGGTGCCGGTGCTGCCGGCGTCGGTGTGCGAGACGGTGCTGATGGATTACGACAGCCTGCGCGCCGAGCGCTCGGGCCTGGGCACCGGCTGCATGATCGTGATGGACAAATCGACCGACATCATCCGGGCGATCGCCCGGTTCTCGCAATTCTTCAAGCATGAGAGCTGCGGCCAGTGTACGCCGTGCCGCGAGGGCACCGGCTGGATGATGCGGGTCATGAACCGGATGGTCGAGGGTCGGGCGGAAATCGAGGAAATCGACATGCTCGAACAGGTGACGCGCCAGGTCGAAGGCCACACGATCTGCGCGCTGGGCGACGCGGCGGCGTGGCCGATCCAGGGGCTGATCCGGCATTTCCGTCCGGTGATGGAGGAGCGGATCGCGTCCTACAAGGCGGCCCACGGCGTGGGGCGGATCACGCAGGTGCCGCTCGGCATTCCTGTGGCGGCGGAGTAAGGGCGATGGTGAAGGTAACCGTCGACGGGATCGTCGTGGACGTTCCCAACGGGTCCAGCGCGCTCCAGGCGTGCGAGGCGGCCGGCAAGGAAATTCCGCGCTTCTGTTTCCATGAGCGCCTGTCGGTCGCGGGCAATTGCCGCATGTGCCTGGTGCAGGTGGTGCGGGCGCCGAAGCCGGTGGCGTCCTGCGGCTTTCCGGTCGGGGAAGGGATGGAGATCCTGACCGACACCGAGATCGTGCGCAAGGCGCGGCGGGCGGTGATGGAATTCCTGCTGATCAACCATCCGCTGGACTGCCCGATCTGCGACCAGGGTGGCGAGTGCGATCTACAGGACCAGGCGTTCGGCTATGGCGCCGATCATTCGCGTTATCACGAAGCCAAGCGCGCGGTGACGGATAAATATCTCGGCCCGCTGGTCAAGACCGTGATGACGCGGTGTATCCAGTGTACGCGCTGCATCCGCTTTGCGACCGAGATCGCGGGCGTGCCCGAACTGGGTGCGGTCTCGCGCGGCGAGAACATGGAAGTGACCAATTACGTCGAGAAGGCGCTGACATCCGAACTGTCGGGCAACCTGATCGATATCTGCCCGGTGGGCGCCCTGACCTCCAAACCCTATGCCTTTACCGCGCGGCCGTGGGAATTGAAGCGGACGGATTCGATCGATGTCAGCGATGCGGTAGGGACCAATATCAGCCTGCATGTGCGCGGCACCGCCGTGCTGCGGTCGGTGCCCCGGGTCAATGACGCGGTGAACGAGGAATGGCTGGCCGACAAGGGGCGGTTTTCGGTCGACGGGTTGAAGCATCGCCGGCTGGATCGGCCCTGGGTGCGGGTGCATGGCAAGCTGCATCCGGTCTCGTGGCAGGACGCGTTCGTGGCGATCGGCCGGCGGCTGGAGGGCGTGGCGGGTGAGCGGATCGGCGCCATTGCCGGCGATCTGTGCGACGCCGAGAGCATGCTCGCGCTGAAGGACCTGATGACGGCGCTGGGGTCGCCCAATATCGACTGCCGGCAGGATGGCGCGGAGTATGATCTGTCGCACCGGGCCTATTATACCTTCGGCACCACCATCGCCGGGATCGAGGAGGCCGATGCGCTGCTGGTCGTGGGGTCGATCCCGCGCCAGGAGGCGCCGGTGCTGAACGCGCGCATCCGCAAGCGCTTCCTCTCGGCGGGAAGGGGCGGCTTTCCGGTCGGGCTTGTCGGCGCGCCGACGGCCGACCCGACCTACAAGGCGGACGTGCTGGGCGAGGGGCCGGAGGTGCTGGCCGCGCTGCGGGATGGCACGCATCCCTTCGCCGAGGTTCTGAAGACGGCGAAGAAGCCGATGATCATCGTCGGGCATGGCGCGCTGACGCGGTCGGATGCGCGGGCCATCCTGGCCGCTGCCTGGGCGCTGGCGGCCGAAACGGGGGCGGTGGGTGCCGGATGGAACGGCTTCAATGTCCTGCATCGCGCGGCCAGCAGGGTCGCCGGACTGGATCTGGGGCTGGTGCCCGGCAAGGGCGGGCGCAGCGCCGCCGGGATGATGAGCGGCGGTGTCGAGGTGCTGTGGCTGCTGGGGGCGGACGAGTTCCATACCGCGCAGATCGGGCCCGAGACCTTCGTCATCTACCAGGGCCATCACGGCGACGCGGCGGCGGCACGGGCGGATGTGATCCTGCCCGGCGCGAGCTATGCCGAGAAATCGGGAACGTATGTGAATACCGAGGGGCGGGTCCAGCGGTCGTTCCAGGCGGTCATGCCGCCCGGCGACGCGCGTGAGGATTGGCGCATCCTGCGGGCGTTTTCCGAGGTCGTGGGGCATACGCTGCCCTATGACACCATGGAGGCGCTGCGCGAGCGGCTGGCCACGGTCAATCCGGTCTTCCGGGTGATCGGCGGGCTGGACGAGGTGGACGTGTCGGCGCTGCCGGGGCCGGTGGGGGTCGGCGCGGTGTCGCCGGTGCCGTTCCGCCCGGTCTTCGACGATTATTATCAGACGGATCCGATCTGCCGGGCCAGCCCGACGATGGGCGAGTGTTCGCGGATCTATGTCCATCCCCGGACCGTGGCGGCGGAGTAAGGCGACGTGGCGCATTTCTTTCTGCACACATTGATCGGCCAGGTGATCCTGACGGTCCTCGAGGCGCTGGCCGTCCTGGTGCCGCTTCTGCTGGGCGTGGCCTATCTGACGCTGGCCGAACGCAAGGTCATGGCGGCGATGCAGCTTCGCAAGGGGCCGAACGTCAATGGCCCGTTCGGCGTGTTGCAGGCCTTCGCCGACGCGATCAAGATGATGACCAAGGAAACCGTGATCCCGTCGGGGGCCAATCGCTTCCTGTTCCTGTTTGCGCCGTTCCTGACCTTCTCGCTGGCCATGACCGCCTGGGCGGTCATTCCCACCAATGACGGGTGGGCGGTGGCCGATATCAATGTCGGGGTGCTGTACCTGCTCGCCATTTCCTCGCTGGGGGTCTATGGCGTGCTGATCGCGGGCTGGGCGTCCAATTCGAAATACGCCTTTCTCGGCGGGCTGCGCGCGGCGGCGCAGATGGTGTCGTACGAGGTGTCGATCGGCCTGGTGATCGTGTCGGTGCTGCTGGCGGTGGGGAGCCTGAACCTCAACGATATCGTGCTGGCGCAGCGCCATGTGTGGTTCTGCCTGCCGATGTTCCCGATGTTCATCATCTTCTTCATCTCGGCGCTGGCGGAAACCAATCGCGCGCCGTTCGATCTGCCCGAGGGCGAGAGCGAGCTGGTGGCCGGCTTTTTCGTCGAGTATTCGGCGCTTGCCTTCGGCCTCTTCTTCCTCGGCGAATATGCCAACATGTTCCTGATGTCGGGAATGGTCAGCATCCTGTTCCTCGGTGGCTGGCTGCCGCCGATCGGGATCGCGCCCTTTACCTGGATACCGGGGCCGCTGTGGCTGATCGCGAAAATCCTGTTCTGCCTGTTCGTCTTCATCTGGGTGCGCGCGACGTTCCCGCGTTACCGCTACGACCAGTTGATGCGGCTGGGGTGGAAAGTGTTCCTCCCGCTCTCGCTGGTGTGGATGGTGCTGACGGCGGGTTTCCTGATGGCGACCGGGCTGCTGCCCCAGGGAGGAGCGAGCTGATGGGCACTCTCGACCGAACGGTCCGTTCCTTTCTGCTGGCCGAACTGGTGGCCGGCATGGGGGCGACGCTGCGGGCTTTCTTCAAGCCCAAGGTGACGATCAACTATCCCTACGAGAAGGGACCGCTGTCGCCGCGTTTTCGTGGCGAGCATGCGCTGCGCCGCTATCCGAACGGCGAGGAGCGCTGCATTGCCTGCAAGCTGTGCGAGGCGGCCTGCCCGGCGGAGGCGATCACCATCGAATCCGAACCGCGCGATGACGGGTCGCGGCGCACCACGCGCTACGACATCGACATGACGAAATGCATCTATTGCGGGCTGTGTGAGGAAGCCTGCCCGGTCGACGCGATCGTCGAGGGGCCGAATTACGAGTTCGCGACCGAGACGCGGGAAGAACTCATGTACAACAAGGACAAGCTGCTCGCCAACGGCGACCGCTGGGAAAGCGTCCTGGCGCGGCGGCTGGAACTCGATGCGCCCTATCGCTGAGGGGGAGGCCGGGACAGTGCGGCAGCGGGAGAAAAGAGCCATGCGGCAGGAAGGTCACCGATGATGACCCAAATCGTCTTCTACGTGTTCGCGACGGTGCTGATCCTGTCGGCCGGAATGGTGGTCAGCGCGCGGAATCCCGTTCACTCCGTGCTGTTCCTGATCCTGGCCTTCTTCAATGCGGCGGGTCTGTTCCTGGTCGCGGGCGCCGAGTTCCTGGCGATGATCCTGGTCATCGTCTATGTCGGCGCCGTCGCGGTGCTGTTCCTGTTCGTGGTGATGATGCTCGATGTCCGCTTCGCGCAGATGCGCGAGGGATTGCAGCGCTACGCCCCCTTTGGCGCGGCCGTGGGGCTGGTGCTGCTGGCGGAACTGGCGCTGGCCTTCAGCCACTGGCGGGTGGCGCAGGACATCGCCTCCGTGCCGCATGTGGTGGCGGCGCCGGGCCGGACCAATACGGCCGCCCTGGGTGACGTGCTGTACACGCACTACGTCTTCCTGTTCGAATCGTGCGGCCTTGTGCTGCTGGTCGCGATGATCGGCGCCATCGTGCTGACGCTGCGCGAACGGCCGATGGGGCGCAGGCAGAATATCGAGCGGCAGCACGAGCGCACCGCGGCGGATACGCTGGCCATGATGACCGTGCCGCTGGGGCAGGGGGTGACGGCCAATGGCGGTTTCCGCCGGCCGGAACGTTCCTACTACATCGCGTCGGTGCCCGGATCGTACGGGGTGACGGCCGAGCCCGTGCCCCAGGCCACTCCGGCCCATGAGACCCAGCGGGGCGGGCACGGCGCCGACAATCATGGAGGGCTGGCGCAATGACCGGCGGACTGGGAAGCATCGGCATCGGGCCTTATCTGACGGTCAGCGCCATCCTGCTGGTTCTGGGCGTGTTCGGCATCTTTCTGAACCGCAAGAACGTCATCATCATCCTGATGTCGATCGAGCTGATCCTGCTGTCGGCGAATTTGAATTTCGTCGCGTTTTCCTCGGCACTCGGCGATCTGTCCGGGCAGGTCTTCACCCTGTTCGTCCTGACTATCGCGGCGGCGGAATCCGCTATCGGGCTGGCGATCGTGACGGTCTATTTCCGCAATCGCGGGTCGATCGAGGTCGACGACGTCACCATGATGAAGGGCTGAGCGGGCCATGCAGACGGCATCCATCCTTTTCGAGATCGCGGTCCTCGGCCCCCTGTTCGCCTGCGTGGTGGCGGGGCTGTTCGGGCGGGTGATGGGCGACGGGCCGGCCAAGGCGCTGACCACTTCCGTCATGCTCATCGCAGCCCTGTGCGCCGGTGGCGCGCTGGTTACGGCGATGCATGCCGGCGGCATGCCGGTCGTGGTGCAACTGGCGGACTGGATCCGCGCCGGCAGCTTCCATGCCGCCTGGACGCTGCGGCTGGATACGCTGTCATTGTCCATGGTCGCCATGGTGACGCTGGTCTCGGCCCTCGTGCATGTCTACAGCGTCGGCTACATGGGGCACGAGACGATCCCGACCTATCGGTTCTTCTCGTATCTCTCGCTGTTCACCTTCGCCATGCTGATGCTGGTGACGTCGAACGACCTGATCCAGCTCTTCTTCGGCTGGGAGGGCGTGGGCCTGGCCAGCTATCTGCTGATCGGCTACTGGTACGACCGGCCCAGCGCCTGTGCCGCCGCGATCAAGGCCTTCGTGGTCAATCGCGTGGCCGATCTGTTCTTCATGGTCGGGATCGCGCTGCTGTTCGTCGAATTCGGCTCGGTCACCTACGACAATATCTTCGCGCTGGTGCCCGCGCATGGCGACGATACCTATACGCTGTTCGGCACGCACCGGATCTATGAGACGATCTGCCTGCTGCTGTTTATCGGCGCGATGGGCAAGTCGGCGCAGCTTTTCCTGCACACCTGGCTGCCGGACGCGATGGAGGGCCCGACGCCGGTCTCGGCCCTGATCCATGCGGCGACCATGGTGACGGCCGGGGTGTTCCTGATGGCGCGGATGTCGCCGCTGGTGGAGTTCGCCCCCGATACCAAGGCCTTCATCCTGTTCATTGGGGCGACGACCTGCTTCTTCGCCGCCACGGTCGGGCTGGTGCAGCCGGATATCAAGCGCACGATCGCCTATTCCACCTGTTCGCAGCTTGGCTACATGTTCATGGCGGTGGGGGCCGGGGCGTATCAGGCATCGGTCTTCCATCTGACGACGCATGCCTTCTTCAAGGCGCTGCTGTTCCTGGGCGCGGGTTCGGTCATCCATGCCGTGCATGACGAGCAGGACATGTTCCGCATGGGCGGGTTGTGGAAGAAGATTCCGCTGACCTATGGCGCGATGTGGGTGGGCAGCCTGGCCCTGGCCGGCATCTTCCCCTTCGCCGGCTACTGGTCCAAGGATGCGATCCTGGAAGCCACGTGGATGGCGCATAGCGGCCTGGGCTTCTATGGCTGGACGTTGGGCTGCGTCACCGCCTTCATCACCGCCCTGTATAGCTGGCGGCTGATCTTCCTGGTGTTCCATGGCGCGCCGCGCGAGGCGCACCTGCATGAGGGCGCGCATGAAAGCCCGGCCTGGATGACGGTGCCGCTGGTGCTGCTGGGGATCGGCGCCGTGCTGGCCGGCCTGCTGCTGGCGCCGTACTATATCGGCGCGGGCCAGGAAGCGTTCTGGAACGGGGCGATCGTGAACGCGCCGGGCAACACCATCATCGCGACGCTGGAACAGACGCCGGAACTGATTGCGCTGGTGCCGACCGTTGCTGGCGTGCTGGGTATTCTGGTGGCCTATCTGTGCTATGTGGCCAGCCCCGGCGTCCCGGTGTCGCTGGCGGCCAGCCTGCGGCCGATCTATCTGTTCCTGCTGAACAAATGGTATTTCGACGAACTGTACGACCATCTGTTCATCCGGCCGTATCGCGCCCTCGCCACCCTGCTGTGGAAAGGTGTGGACGAGGAGGTGATCGAGGGGATTCCCCACGGCCTGGCCCGGGTGACGGCGGGGACCGCCGCCCAGGCGGTGCGGACCCAGACCGGTTCGATCGCGATCTATGCCTTCACGATGCTGATCGGCCTGGTGGTGCTCGTCTCCACCCTGCTGGTCTTCCATTGATCTCCGGGAACGGGTTTGAACCGATGAACTGGACACTTGCTCTGCCGGAAATCGTCCTGGCGCTGTGCGGCCTCGCGATCCTCGTCTTCGGGGTGGTGCAGAAGAAGGAACAGCCCTTTCTCTCCTGCTCCATGCTGAGCATCGGCGCCTTCGCCCTGACCGCGTTCCTGGTCGTGATGTCGCCCGACGGGATCGGTTACAACCACATCTTCATCAATGACAGCTTCGCCCGCTTCATGAAGATCCTCAGTCTGGCGGGCGGGGCGCTGACGACGGTGCTGACGGTCGGCTATGCGCGGGAGATGAAGATCGAGCGGTTCGAATTTCCGGTCCTGCTGCTGTTCTCGACCCTTGGCACCATGATGATGGCGTCGTCGGGCAACCTGATGACGCTGTTCATCGGGTTGGAACTGTCGTCGCTGGCCATCTACATCCTCTGCGCCTTCGCGCGGGACGATGTGCGGGGGGCCGAGGCGGGGCTGAAATATTTCGTGCTCGGATCGTTGGCGTCGGGACTGCTGCTCTATGGTTCGGCCCTGGTCTACGGATTTGCCGGCACCATGGAATATGGTGCCATCCGGACCGCGCTGAGTGCGACCTCCGCCGTGCCGATGGGGTTGATGATCGGCATCGTGTTCATGCTGGCGGGCCTGACCTTCAAGCTGTCGGCGGTGCCGTTCCATATGTGGACGCCTGATGTCTATCAGGGCGCGCCGACCCCGGTGACGGCCTTCATGGCCGGGGCGCCGAAGATCGCGGCCTTCGCGCTGTTGCTGCGGGTGATGGCGGGGCCGTTCGGCCATGTTTCGCCGCAATGGCAGATCCTGATCGAGGCCATTGCGATCGTCTCGATGCTGTTCGGGTCGCTGGCGGCCATTCCGCAGACCGACATCAAGCGGCTGATGGCCTATTCGTCGATCGGGCATATGGGCTACGCGCTGATGGGCCTGTCCGCCGGCACCGAGGAGGGCATGCGCGGCACGCTGGTTTATCTGACCACCTATCTGCTGATGAATGTCGGGGTCTTCGCCGTTATCATCGCCATGCGCCGCAAGGGGCGCGCGGTGACGCGGATCGCCGATCTGGCCGGATTGAACCGCACCGATCCAGGGCTGGCCACCGCGATGGCGATCTTCATGTTCAGCATGGTCGGCGCGCCGCCGATGGCCGGGTTCTTCGGCAAGATGCTGGTGTTCTATGCCGCGGTGAACGCGCACCTGTTCGGGCTGGCGGCGGTCGGTGTCGTCAGCAGCGTGATCGGTGCCTATTATTATGTGCGCGTCATCAAGGTGATGTTCTTCGACGAGGCGGCGGCGCCGCTGGATCGGCGGCCGCTGTCGCTGTCCTTCGTCTCGGTCGGGATGGGGATCGCGACCGCCGGGTTCCTGATCGTGCTGGGGCCGGTTTCGACGGCGGCCGAGGCCGCGGCGCAGGCCCTGTTCAGGTGACGGTACGATCGGCGCCGGGGGCTGTCGCCTGGCGTCTGGACGTTCATGACGAACTGGGCTCGACCTCCGACTGCTGCATCGCGGCGGCCGGGCAGGGGGCGGAGGCGGGACTGGCGATCATGGCCCGGCGCCAGACCGGGGGCCGGGGCAGCCGGGGGCGCGACTGGCAGGACCCTGGCGGCAATCTTGCCTTGTCGGTCCTGCTGCGCCCCGGCGAGGCGGACGGCGCGGTGGGGCTGTGGCCGTTCGTGGCCGGGCTGGCCTTTCATGGGGCGATTCTGCCCTGGATTCGCGATCCGGCGCTGTTGCGGCTGAAATGGCCCAACGACCTGCTGCTGGGGGGGGACAAGACCGCCGGCATCCTGATCGAGAGCGGGAACGATGCCAGGGGGCGGTGGCTGGTCATCGGGTTCGGGGCGAACCTGCGTGCCGCGCCGTCGATTGCCGGGCGGACCCTGGCCTGCGTCGCCGCGTTTGGCACCGCCCCGGATCCTGAGATTCTGGCCCGTGCGATCTGCGTCGAACTGGATCGATGGCAGGCGGTGTGGCGCGCGGACGGGTTCGAATCGCTGAGGGCAGCATGGCTGGAGCGCGCCCACCCTGCGGGTACCAGGCTTGTGGTGCGCGGCGAAAGCGGGCAGGTAGAAGGTTCGTTCGTCGGTCTGGACGAGCAGGGGATGCTCCTGCTGCGCTGTGCCGAGGGGCTGAGACGGATTTCGACCGGCGAGATCCTGCTGCTGGACCGCGATGCCGCAGGGGCGTCCGGGAGCAGGGGAACCTGACGGCCGGTCAGGGTTTAGGGGCGCGTCGGTCCGACGATCGTCGAGCGGGAACAGGGAGTTCCCGGCTCCGATCGCGCGGGCCGCGCGGCGGGATTGCCCCCGGGTGGGGCGTGGATGTCTGGCGGACGGGATTGCCGTCCGCGCGGGGAAATGCCGGCGCGCCCGTGGAGGGCCATGCGGACCGTACCCATATTTGCATATTCCCGTGGGGAGGCTGTTTTCCTCCTCATGATTCGTGTTGGTACAAAAGGATAGGTTATGAGCGACACCAATGATGGTCTGGCCTTTCTGCCTCTGGGCGGAACGGGCGAGATCGGCATGAATCTGAATCTCTACCGGCTGGGTTCCACCTGGCTGGCGATCGATTGCGGCATCGGCTTTTCCGGCAACGACACGCCGGAAGCCGAGATCCTGATGCCGGACCCGGTCTTTATCGTCGACCGGAAGGCCGATCTGGCGGGGCTGGTGATTACCCACGCGCATGAGGACCATCTGGGGGCGGTCGCCCATCTGTGGCCACGCCTCGGCTGTCCGATCTATGCCACGCCCTTTGCCGCCGCCGTACTGCGCCGCAAGCTGAGCGAGGCGCATCTACAGCAGCAGGTGAAGATCCATGTCATCGCGCCCGGCGGCGCCTTTCATGTCGGGCCGTTCGACCTGCGCTTCATTCCGGTGACGCATTCCGTGCCCGAGGCCCAGGCGGTGGTGCTGCGTACGCCGTATGGCATCATCGTCCATACCGGCGACTGGAAGTTCGACCCCCAGCCGATGGTGGGACCGCCCACCGACGTCGCGGCCTTCGAGGCCCTCGGCGACGAGGGCGTGCTGGCCATGGTCTGCGACAGTACCAACGTGATGACCCAGGGGCCGTCGGCCTCGGAATCCGATGTGCGGCGGAGCATGACCGACCTGATCGCCTCGTTGAGCGGGCGTATCGCCGTGACCTGCTTCGCCAGCAACGTGGCCCGCATCGAGACCGTCGCCAAGGCCGCCCAGGCGGCCGGCCGGTCGGTGGTGATCGTTGGCCGGTCGCTGCGCAATCTGGACGTGGCGGCGCGGGAATGCGGCTACCTGGCCGATGTGCCGCCCTTTCTGTCGGAGCAGGAAGCCAATTCGCTGCCCGATGACGAGGTGGTGATGATCATCACCGGCAGCCAGGGCGAGCCGCGTTCGGCGCTGTCGCGCATCGCCAGCGACAGCCACCCCAATATCTCGCTGGGCCAGGGGGATACGGTCATCTACAGCAGCCGCATGATCCCGGGCAACGAGCAGGCGGTGATGCAGGTGCAGGATAACCTGACGCGCCGCGGCGTGCGGGTGCTGACCGATCGCGATCATCTGGTCCATGTGTCGGGCCATGCCACGGGCGGCGACGTGCGGCGGCTGTTCGACCTGGTGCGGCCGCGCTTTGCCGTGCCGGTGCATGGCGAATGGCGCCACCTGACCGCCAATGCCGCCATCGCGCGCGAAAAGGGCGTGTTGCCGATCCTGCTGGAGGATGGCGACATCCTGAACCTGGCGCCGGGAACGGTCGAGGTCGTGGATACCGCGCCGACCGGCCGGCTGGTGCTGGATGGCGGGCGGCTGCTGCCGATGAATGGCGGCGTGCTGGCGGCGCGCCGGCGCATGCTGTTCAACGGCATCGTGATGGGCAGCTTCGCGGTGGATGACGAAGGCTATCTGATCGGTGATCCGAAGGTGAGCGCGCCTGGCCTGCTGGACCCCGAGGACCCCGAGACGACGCGCCTGACCGAGGAATTCGGCGACGCGCTGGACGAGATCCCCGATGAGTTGCGTCGGGACGACAATACGTTCCGCGAGGCGGCGAAGACGGCGCTGCGCAGGGCGCTGGGGCGGAAATTGCAGAAGCGGCCGCTGGTCGACGTTCATCTGCTGCGGGTCTAGGACCTGCAAAAGGGGCCGCCGGAAGGTTGCGGCAGAAAGGTCATGTCGCCCTTTCTGCCGGCCCCGGACGTTTTTTCCCTAAACCCGGCGTTTCTCCGGATTGGGTGGGCGCACTGTATGAGTCCTGGCCGGCCCTGTCACGGGTCGGGGCGGCTTCGGCCCTTCACAGTTGGGTGTTGTCGGCCGGACATGGCGGCGGCGCGGATTCTGGCGTATTCACCTTGTCCTGAGTAACGATCCACCCGGCGCTGCGCCGGTTTTTCGAGGTTGATAACGGTATGCGTCTGTCGCGCGGCTTCCTGCCCACTCTCAAGGAGAATCCTGCCGAGGCGCAGGTCGTTTCCCACCGGCTGATGTTGCGGGCTGGGCTGATCCGCCAGACGGCGGCGGGGATCTATGCCTGGTTGCCGGCGGGATTGCGCGTCTTGCAGAACATCGCGCGCATCGTGCGCGAGGAGCAGGACGCGATCGGGGCGCAGGAACTGCTGATGCCCACGATCCAGTCGGCGGATCTTTGGCGCCGGTCGGGCCGCTATGATGCCTATGGTCCGGAAATGCTGCGCATCCAGGACCGGCACGAGCGCGAACTGCTGTACGGACCGACCAACGAGGAGATGATCACCGACCTGTTCGGCCAGGTGGTCAAATCCTATAGGGAACTGCCGCAGGCGCTATATCATATCCAGTGGAAATTCCGCGACGAGGTGCGGCCGCGTTTCGGCGTGATGCGCGGGCGCGAATTCCTGATGAAGGATGCCTACAGCTTCGATGCCGATTATGCCTCGGCGGTCGATTCCTATCGGCGGATGATGCTGGCCTATCTGCGCACGTTCCAGCGGCTGGGCGTGAAGGCGATCCCGATGGTGGCCGATACCGGGCCGATCGGCGGCGAATTGAGCCATGAATTCCTGATCCTGGCGCCGACGGGCGAAAGCGGCGTCTTCTTCGACAGCGGGTTCGAGGCGCAGGACTGGCTGTCGGAGCCGGTGGATATCGACGACCGGGCGTCGCTGGAGGCGTTCTTTACCCGCATGACCTCGTTCTATGCCGCGACGGACGAAAAGCACGACGAGGCCGCCTGGGCGGACGTGCCGGCCGAACGCCGGCGCGAGGGGCGGGGGATCGAGGTCGGCCATATCTTCCATTTCGGTCGCAAATATACCGAATCGATGGGGATTACCGTCAGCGGACCGGATGGCGCGCCGCTCTATCCGGAAATGGGGTCTTACGGGATCGGCGTTTCGCGCCTGGTGGCCGCGATCATCGAGGCCAGCCATGACGAGAACGGCATCATCTGGCCCGACAGTGTGGCGCCGTTCCGGGCCGCAATCCTGAATTTGAAGTCCGGCGATGCGACCTGCGACGCCATCTGCGAGACGATCCATGGCGCCGCGCCCGAGGCGTTCCTGTATGACGATCGGGGCGAGCGCGCCGGGGTGAAGTTCGCCGATGCCGACCTGATGGGCCATCCGTGGCAGGTCATCGTCGGGCCGCGCGGCGCCAAGGAGGGCGTGGTGGAGCTGAAGCGCCGCGCCGACGGCACGCGCGTCGAACTGTCGGTGGACGAGGCCCTGGCGCGTATTCTCGGGGGCTGATCGATGTTCGGTCCGTTCGAACGGGCGGTTGCCGGCCGGTATCTGCGCGCCCGCAAGGGCGAGCGGTTCGTATCGGTCATCGCCATCTTCTCGCTGGTCGGGATCGCGCTGGGCGTGGCGACGCTGATCATCGTCATGTCGGTGATGAACGGGTTCAAGGCCGACCTGATGGGGCGGATCCTCGGGCTGAACGGTGACCTGAGCCTGTTCGGCGTGAGCCGGACCATCGGGAATTATGACGATCTGGCCGCGACCGTGCGCCAGGTGCCCGGAGTGGTGACCGCGACGCCGCTGATCGAGGGGCAGGCGCTGCTCAATTCCGGTTCGTACAACGCGGGCGGCATGGTGCGGGGCATGACCATGCAGGGCCTGCGCGACCTGCACGAAGTCAGCGACTCGCTGGTTGCCGGATCGCTGGACAAATTTGTCGGCAATGATGCGATCATCATCGGGGTGACGCTGGCGGAGCGGGCGGGACTGTCGGTGGGATCGAAGATCACGCTGATCTCGCCCAACGGGGCGGCGACGCCGTTCGGCATGATGCCGCGCATCCGCGCCTATCATGTGGTGGGCATCTTCGATGCCGGCATGAACGACTATAATGTGGGCTATGTGTTCCTGCCGCTGGCGGCGGCGCAGATCTATTTCGAGATGCCGGGGCAGGTGACGCAGATCCAGGTGATGACGCGGGATCCGACGAATGTGCGGCCGGTGCGTCAGGCGATCGAACAGGCGGTCGTCTCGGACCCCAGGGTGCGGGTGCTGGACTGGACGCAGACCAACAACGCCTTCTTCGGTGCGGTGCAGGTGGAGCAGAACGTGCTGTTTCTGATCCTGACGCTGATCGTGCTGGTGGCGGCGTTCAACGTGATTTCGTCGCTGATCATGATGGTGAAGGACAAGACCGGGGATATCGCGGTGTTGCGCACCATCGGGGCCACGCGGGGCGCGATCATGCGCATCTTCCTGATGTGCGGGGCCTCGGTCGGGGTGACGGGGACGGTGATCGGCACGGCGATCGGGATCGTGTTCTGCCTGAATATCGAGCGGATCCGCCAGTTTCTGCAATCGTTGACGGGAACCAACCTGTTCAATCCGGAAATCTATTACCTGGAGCGCCTGCCGGCGAAGCTGGTCTGGCCGCAGGTGTTCGAGGTGATCGTCATGGCGCTGGTGCTTTCGTTGCTGGCGACGCTTTATCCGTCCTGGCGCGCGGCGCGAACCGATCCGGTGGAGGCCCTGCGTCATGAGTGACGCCGCCGGGAGCCCGCTGGTGCTGCGCGACGTGCGGCGCACCTTTCGCAGCGGCGACGAGAGGCTGGACGTGTTGCGGGGCGTGGACCTGACCCTGCGGGCCGGTGAGATCGTGGCGCTGGTCGCGCCTTCGGGCACCGGCAAGTCGACCCTGCTGCATCTGGCCGGACTGCTGGAATCGCCCGATGCCGGGCAGGTCGTCGTCGGCGGGCGGGATGCCGGCCGGCTGGGCGATCTGGAGCGGACGGCGATCCGCCGCCGGATGATCGGCTTCGTCTATCAGGCGCATCACCTGCTGCCCGAATTCACGGCGCGAGAGAATGTGGTGCTGCCGCAACTGATCGCGGGCGCGCGCCGCGCCGATGCGCGGGTGCGGGCGGAGACGCTGCTGGGTTCGTTCGGGCTGGCGCATCGGCTGGACCATCTGCCCGGGCGCCTGTCGGGTGGCGAGAAGCAGCGCGTGGCGATCGCCCGGGCCCTGGCCAATCGGCCGGGAATCCTGCTGGCCGACGAACCGACGGGGAATCTGGACGTGAGGACGTCCGGTGCCGTGTTCGATGAGCTGGTGCATATGGTGCGGGGGCAGGAGGTGGCGGCGCTGATCGCGACGCATAACGAGGAACTGGCGGCACGGATGGATCGGGTGGTGACGTTGCGCGATGGGCGGCTGGTCGATACGTGAGGCATCTTTTCCTGAAGAAAAAGAAGCAGAAAGACTTTTGATTCGTTCGGGGCGTCGCGGGGCGCAAGCAAAAAGCTCCTGAACGGATCGGACGTTTTTTGGTTCTTTTTTTCAAAAAAGAACGACGGACCTTGTGATAGCATCCCTGGCATGTCCCATGCCGATTTCGTCCATCTTCGTGTCCATTCCGCCTATTCGTTGAGCCAGGGGGCGATTCGGGTGCCGGATATCGCCGGGCTGGCGAAGGATATGCGGATGCCGGCGGTGGCGATCACCGATACCGGCAATCTGTTCGGGGCGCTGGAATTTTCGCAATATTGCTCGGGCAAGGGGGTGCAGCCGATCATTGGCTGCCAGATCGGCCTGCCGCCGCGCGGGGACAAGCCCGGCCTGCCGGCCGAGCCAGTGGTGCTGCTGGCGCAGGATGATATTGGGCTGATGAACCTGCAATATCTGTCCTCGCAGGGGTTTTTGCAGGGCGATACCGCCGAGCCGACCGTGACGCTGGAGACGCTGTGTGCGCGTGCCGAAGGGCTGATCCTGCTGACCGGCGGGACGCGGGGGCCGCTGTTTCGCCTGTTGGCCGACGGGCAGCAGGCGGAGGCGGCGCGGTGGCTGGAAACGGTGCGCGAGGCGTTTGGCGACCGGCTGGCGGTGGAGTTGCATCGCCATGGTCTGCCGGTCGAGCAGGCGGTGGAGCCGGGGATGATCGCGCTGGCCGACCGGCTGGGCCTGCCGCTGGTGGCGACCAATGAATGTTTCTTTCCCGATCCGGGGATGTACGAGGCGCATGATGCGCTGCTGTGCATCGCGCAGGGCCGCACGATCGCGGAGCGAGACCGCTGGCGGGTGACGCCGGAACATTGGTTCAAGCCGCCTGGGATGATGCGCGAACTGTTCGCCGACCTGCCGGAGGCCTGCGACAACACGCTGGCGATCGCCCGGCGCTGCGCGGTGCGGGTGGAGACGCGCAAGCCGCTGCTGCCGGTGTGCCCCAAGGTGCAGCCGGGGGCGACCGAGGAGGAGACGCTGCGGGCGATGGCGGCCGAGGGGCTGGAGCATCGCCTGGCGCGCATGGTGATGGATGACGCGACGCGGCAGGTCTATCGCGAGCGGCTGACCTTCGAACTCGACATCATCGCGAAGATGGGCTTCCCCGGTTATTTCATGATCGTGGCCGACTTTATCCAGTGGGCGAAGGCGCATGACATTCCGGTAGGGCCGGGGCGCGGATCGGGCGCGGGCTCGCTGGCCGCCTGGGCGCTGACGATCACCGATATCGATCCGATTCCCTTCAACCTGCTGTTCGAGCGGTTTTTGAACCCCGAGCGCGTGTCGATGCCGGATTTCGATATCGATTTCTGTCAGGATCGACGGGACGAGGTGATCCGCTACGTGCGCGGGGAGTATGGTCCCGACCGGGTGGCGCAGATCATCACCTTTGGAAAATTACAGGCGCGGGCGGCGGTGCGCGACGTGGGCCGCGTGCTGGGCCTGCCGTTCGGCATGGTCAACAAGGTCGCGGAACTGATTCCGAACAACCCGGCCAAGCCCGTGACCCTGAAGCAGGCGATCGAGGGCGAGCCGCGCTTGCAGGAGATGCGCGACGACGACGAGGCGATCCGCCGGCTGCTGGAGATCGGCCAGCAGCTTGAGGGGCTGTATCGCCATGCCAGCACGCATGCCGCCGGCGTGGTGATCGGGGACCGCCAGTTGGTCGAACTGGTGCCGCTGTATCGCGACCCCAAGAGCGACATGCTGGTGACGCAGTACAACATGAAGTTCGTCGAGCAGGCGGGGCTGGTGAAGTTCGACTTCCTGGGTCTGACCACACTGACCATTCTTCAGCGGGCGGTGCAGTTTCTCAAGGGGCTGGGCGAAACGGTGGAGTTGTCCGCCCTGCCGCTGGACGACGCGTTGACCTACGAGATGCTGGCGCGCGGCGACACGGGCGGCGTGTTCCAGTTCGAAGGCGCTGGCATGCGCGACGTTCTGAAGCAGATGCGCCCGACGCGGCTGGAGGATCTGATCGCCGCGGTGGCGCTCTATCGGCCGGGGCCGATGGCCAATATCCCCGATTACTGTCGCCGCAAGCATGGCGAGGCGTGGGAGCCGCCGCACGAGGAGATCCGGTCGATCCTGGAAGAGACCTACGGCATCATGGTCTATCAGGAGCAGGTGATGCAGATCGCCCAGAAGATGGCGGGCTACAGCCTGGGCGGTGCCGACCTGCTGCGTCGCGCCATGGGCAAGAAGATCCGCGCGGAGATGGACACGCAGCGCGAGATCTTTACCGAAGGCGCGGTGAGACGCGGCATCGACCGGGAGAAGGCGGTCGAGGTCTTCGACCTGATGGCCAAGTTCGCGGATTACGGCTTCAATAAATCCCATGCCGCCGCCTATGCGCTGGTATCGTACCAGACGGCGTGGATGAAGGCGAACCATCCGGTGGCCTTCCTGGCGGCGTGCATGTCGCTGGCGCGGGAAAAGACCGACAAGCTGGCGGCGTTGCGCCAGGAGGCCGAGCGGCTGGGGATTCCGGTGCTGCCGCCCGATATCAATGCGTCGGGCGCGGATTTTACCGTCGAGCGTCTAGGGGATGGGCGGCTGGGCATTCGCTATGCGCTGGCGGCCGTGAAGAAGGTCGGGTTTTCGGCGATGGAGGCGCTGGTGGCGTCGCGGGGCGGGCGGCCGTTCGCCGATCTGGCCGATCTGGCGGCGCGGGTCGATCCGCGCCAGTTGAACAAGATGCAGGTCGAGAACCTGGCCAAGGCGGGGGCCTTCGACACCATGACCCCCAACCGGCATCTGGTCGCGGCGGCGGCGGAAACCGTGCTGCGCCGGGCGAACGCGCAGGCGGAGGAAGCGGCCAGCGGGCAGATCGGCCTGTTCGGCGGTGGCGGCGCGGCGGCGGCGGCCGAGCCCCTGCGGCTGCCCGACGTGGCGGACTGGCCGGAATTCGAGCGGCTGGGGATGGAAGCCGAGGCGATCGGCTTTCATCTGACCGCGCATCCGCTGGATTCCTACGGGCCGTTGCTGCGCCGGCTGGGCGCGGTTCGGGCGACGGGGCTGGAGGCGGCGGCGCAGGCCGGGGTGACGCGGGTGAAGATCGCCGGGTGCGTGGTGGACCGCAAGGAACGGCCCACGCGGACCGGCAGCAAGATGGCGTGGGTTCGCCTGTCGGATTCCAGCGGCGGGTGCGAGGTCACGCTGTTTTCCGAGGTGCTCTCGCGCACCCGCGAGATCCTGACCGCCGGCACGGCGATCCTGGTGACGGCGGATCTGCGTCTGGATGGCGAGGCGCTGCGCATCACCGCCAGCGACGTGGTATCGCTGGAGCAGGCGGCGGCGGATGCGGCGGCGGAACTGCGTATCTGGTTCGATCGTGAGGAGGCGGTGTCGCCGATCTATGACATCCTGGCCGACAGCCGGGGCGGGCGGGGCCGCGTGATCCTGCTGCCGTCGGTGGCGGAGACGCGGGATGTCGAGGTGACGCTGCGCGGTGCCTATCGCGTGACGCCGCGCATGGCGCAGGCGATCCGGGCCGTGGCGGGGGTCGCGCGCGTCGAGCAGGGATGACAGGCTGGCCGACATGCGGCGGTTTTCCGCCCCGCCGCGCTTGCAATATGCGGCGAAAATGGCCATAGGACGCCCGTCGGTGGAAATACCGGCAATTCGCACGCGAGGCTGTTCCTCTGGTGTCCCCTTGCGGGACCGGGGCCTCGCGGAGGACCAACCAGAAGACCAAGGATACAGCCGCCATGGCTATGCCCGATTTCACCATGCGCCAACTGCTGGAAGCCGGCGTCCATTTCGGACACCATACCCGCCGCTGGAACCCCCGTATGGCGCCGTTCCTGTTCGGTGTGCGCAACCAGGTCCATATCATCGACCTCCAGCAGACCGTCCCGATGCTGGACCGCGCCCTGAAGGCGATCCGTGACACCGTCGCCGGTGGTGGCCGCGTGCTGTTCGTCGGCACCAAGCGCGCCGCCGCCGACCAGATCGCCGAAGCCGCGAAGCGGTCCGGCCAGTATTACGTCAACCATCGCTGGCTGGGCGGCATGCTGACGAACTGGAAGACCATCACCGGTTCGATCAAGCGCCTGCGCCAGATCGACGACATGCTGGGCGGGGACACGCACGGCCTGACGAAAAAGGAAATCCTGGACATCACCCGCAATCGCGAGAAGCTGGAGCGGTCGCTGGGTGGCATCAAGGAGATGGGCGGCCTGCCCGACATCCTGTTCGTGATCGACACCAACAAGGAGAAGCTGGCGGTCGAGGAAGCCAACAAGCTGGGCATTCCGGTCGTGGCGATCCTGGACAGCAATTCCGACCCGCGCGGCGTGACCTATCCGATCCCGGGCAATGACGACGCCATCCGCGCCATCGCCCTGTATTGCGAGCTGGTGTCGGGCGCGGTGCTGGATGGTATTTCGGCCGAGCTGGGTGCGTCGGGCCAGGATTTCGGCGCCGCCGAGGAACTGCCGATCGACACGGCCGCCGAAGTGGCGGCCGCGGAAGTCGAGGCCGCTCCGGCGGTCTGATCCCGGCGGGTCGCCTGGAAGGACCCCGGCCCCTGCGGGGCGGGGTCTTGTTGAAGATGAAAGCGCGGGCGCGTCCGGCCTCGAGGCAGGACGCGCCCCTGCCTTGAGGAGAGACGGATATGGCGGAGATTACCGCGGCTCTGGTGAAGGAACTTCGTGAGAAGACCGGCGCCGGCATGATGGATTGCAAGAAGGCCCTGAACGAGGCCGCCGGCGAGATCGAGGCGGCCATCGACTGGCTGCGCAAGAAGGGCCTGGCCGCCGCGGCGAAGAAGTCGGGCCGCGTCACGGCCGAAGGTCTGGTCGCCGTGGCCGCGGCCCCGAACCGTGCCGCCATCGTCGAAGTGAATGCCGAGACCGATTTCGTCGCCCGGAACGAGAGTTTCCAGGGCTTTGTCGAGGCCGTGGCGAAGGCCGCGCTGGTCGCCGGCGAAGACCTGGAGAAGATCAAGGCAGTCGTGCTGGACAGCGGCCGCACGGTCGCCGAGGAACTGACGCACCTGATCGCGACCATCGGCGAGAACATGTCGATCCGCCGCGCCCGCGTGCTGAGCGTGCCGTCGGGCGTCGTGGCCAGCTACATCCATTCGGCCGTGCGTCCGGGCCTGGGCAAGATCGGCGTCCTGGCCGCCATCGAGGCGCCGTCGGAGAGCGAGGCGCTGGAGACGCTGGGCCGCCAGATCGGCATGCATGTCGCCGCGACCCGCCCGGCCGCGCTGGATATCGACAGTGTCGATCCGGCGTCGCTGGAGCGTGAGCGCGCGGTGCTGGTCGAGCAGGCACGGGCGTCGGGCAAGCCCGAGGCGATCATCGACAAGATGGTCGAGGGCCGGATCCGCAAGTTCTACGAGGAAGTCGTTCTCCTGGAGCAGGTGTGGGTGCATGACGGCGAGAGCCGTGTGCGCAAGATCGTCGAGAAGGCGGGCGCCAAGCTGGCCGGCTTCGAGCGCTTCCAGCTCGGTGAGGGAATCGAGAAGGAAGAGAACGACTTCGCCGCCGAAGTCGCGAAGGCGGCCGGCGGCTGATTTGCGCCGGGCATAGGGCATGAACGGGGCGGGGCCTTCCTGATGGAATGGGAGGCGCCCGCCCTTGTGCTGTCTGCCGCCCCCTATGGCGAGAGCAGCGCCATCATTCATCTGCTGACCGAGGAGCATGGGCTGTTCCACGGCCTGTCGCGCGGCGGGGCCGCGCGCGCCGGGCGGGCGTTGTGGCAGCCCGGCAATCTGGTCCGGGCCGTGTGGCGCGGGCGTTTGCCCGAGCAACTGGGCAATCTGTCCGGCGAACTGGTGCATGGGTCCGCGGCGCGCGTGATGTCCGCCCCACTGGCGCTGGCCATGCTGGCCTCGGTCTGTGCCGTGGCCGATGGCAGCCTGCCGGAGCGCGAGCCGCATCCGCGCATCTTCGATTTGCTGACCCGTTTCTTTGCCCTGATCAGCCTGGACCCGGAAATGGCGGCGTGGAACGGCATGGCCGCGCTGCTGCGGTGGGAGGCCAGTCTGCTGGCCGACCTGGGCTATGGCCTCGATCTGTCGGCCTGTGCGGTGACCGGGGCGACGGAGGGGCTGGCGTGGGTGTCGCCCCGCACGGGGCGCGCCGTCAGCGATTCGGGGGCGGGGACGTGGCGGCCGCGCCTGCTGCGGCTGCCTGGCCTGTTCCTGGACGAGTCCGATCCCGGCACGCGTGCCGACTGGCGGGACGGATTGCGGCTGACCGGGCATTTCCTGGCGCGCGATGCCTTTGGCCAGCATCATCGGCCGTTGCCGGCGGCGCGGCTGCGGCTGGCGGACATGATCGGAGCGGAGCCGGACTGAGCGCGGCTGGCACCGCCATCCGCGTGATGGACAAATCCTGCATTTTCTCTATCTGTTCCTCCGGACAGGAGGAGTGCGCATGTCAGTGGAAACCAGTGGCCATATCGAGGAGACCCCCCTCGCGGACGCGTTGAGCGTGCGCTATCTGGCCTATGCGATGTCCACCATCATGTCGCGGTCGCTGCCCGATGTGCGCGACGGGCTGAAGCCGGTGCATCGGCGGATGATCTTTGCGATGCGGCAATTGCGCCTGGACCCGACATCGGGGTTCAAGAAATGCGCCCGCGTCGTGGGTGACGTCATCGGTAAATATCATCCCCATGGCGATGCCTCGGTCTATGAGGCGCTGGTCCGGCTGGCGCAGGATTTCGCCGTGCGCTACCCGCTGGTCGAGGGGCAGGGGAATTTCGGCTCGATCGACGGCGATAACGCTGCGGCGATGCGCTACACCGAGGCCCGGATGACCGAGGTCGCGCGGGCGCTGTTGCAGGGGATCGACGAGGACGCGGTCGATTTCCGCCCGACCTATGATGGCGAGGAAGAGGAGCCGGTGGTGCTGCCGGCGGCCTTTCCCAACCTGCTAGCCAATGGCGCGGCGGGGATCGCGGTCGGCATGGCCACCAACATTCCGCCCCATAATGTGGGCGAGATCTGCGACGCGGCGATGCTGCTGGTGCGCAAGCCCGACTCCAGCGTCGCCGATCTGCTGGCCCTGATGCCGGGCCCGGATTTTCCGACCGGCGGCGTGATCGTCGAGGATCGCGAGACGCTGGTGCAGGCGTACGAGACCGGGCGCGGCAGCATGCGCATTCGCGCGCGGTGGGCCGTCGAGCAGGGCCGGTTCGGCACCTGGCAGATCGTGGTGACGGAAATTCCGTACCAGGTGCAGAAATCGCGCCTGATCGAGTTGATCGCCGACCTGATGGAGCAGAAGAAGCTGCCGCTTCTGGGCGATATCCGCGACGAGAGTACTACCGACATCCGCCTGGTGCTGGAGCCGAAGACGCGCAGCGTCGAGCCCGAGGTGCTGATGGAGACGTTGTTCCGCGCCACGCCGCTGGAGAGCCGGTTCGGCCTGAACATGAACGTGCTGGGGGCCGACCGGGTGCCGGGCGTGCGCGATCTGCGACAGGTGCTGCAAGCCTGGCTGGATCATCGGCACGAGGTGCTGGAACGGCGCAGCCGCCACCGGTTGCAGGCGGTGGACCGCAGGCTGGAGATCCTGGAAGGGTTCCTGGCGGTTTATCTGAATCTCGACGAGGTGATTCGGATCATTCGCGAGGAGGACGATGCGAAGGCCGGGCTGATGGCCGCGTTCTCGCTGAGCGAGTTGCAGGCGGATTCGATCCTGAACATGCGCCTGCGCAGCCTGCGCCGGCTGGAGGAGATCGAGATCCGCAAGGATCATGCCGACCTGACCGCCGAGCGTGCCGGGCTGAATGCCCTGCTGGCGAGCGACGCCCTGCGCTGGAAGACGATCACCGGGGAGATCAGGGAGATCCGCAAGGCCTTCGGGAGCGGTGCGTTGGGCGCGCGGCGGACCGAACTGGCGGCCCCGCCGCGCGCGATCGATGTGTCGGTGGTCGAGGCCGTGGAGCGCGAGCCGTTGACCATGATCCTGTCGGCCAACGGGTGGGTGAAGACCGTCAAGGGCCATGCGGTCGACCCGGGAGCGCAGAAATTCAAGGAAGGCGACAGGTTCCGCCTGGCGGTCGAATGCCAGTCCACCGATCGGCTGTGCTTCTTTGCCACCGATGGGCGGGCCTTTACGGTGCGGGCGGCCGATCTGCCGCGTGGCCGGGGCGACGGCCAGCCGATCCGCCTGCTGGCCGACCTGTCGAACGACGAGGACGTGGTGGCGGTGTTTCCGGTGCGCGAGGGCGCGCGGCATCTGCTGGCCTCCAGTTCCGGGCGTGGCCTGCTGGTGCGTGACGAGGACATGGTGGCGGAGAAGCGGACCGGGCGGCAGGTGCTGAACCTGAAAGACGACGAGAGCGCGCGGATCTGCCTGCCGGTCGAAGGCGACCATGTGGTGGTGTTGGGCCGGAATCACCGCATGCTGGTCTTTCCTGTGGCGCAATTGCCGGAAATGGCGCGGGGACTGGGCGTGGCCTTGCAGAAATACAAGGATGGCGGGCTGCTGGATGCGTGCATCCTGTCCTCGACGGGCGGGGTGGCATGGCCCGACCCGGCGCGGGTGCGTGCCTTCGCCGAGTTTCGCGAGTATCTGGGCAAGCGGGCCGATGTCGGCCGCGCGGCCCCGGCCTGGGCGACCCGGAAGCCCAAGCCGAAGGCTTAGGTCGGGTGGGGGGCCGGCCCCCGTTCCTAGTCCGGGAGGCCGGCCGGGAAACGGGTCGCGTTGCTGCCGTCGGCGGGCAGGTTGCCCAGGTCGAGGGGCCCCCACGTGCCGTGGTGGAGGATTTCCGCCGGGTGGAAGCGGGATTTGTAGGCCATCTTGGCGCTGTCGCGGATCCAGTAGCCAAGGTAGAGATAGGGCAGGCCCAGGCGGCCGGCATGGGCGATCAGGTGCATGATGGCGTAGGACCCCAGCGAACGGCTTTCCATGCCGGGGTCGTAGAAGCTGTAGACCGCCGACAATCCGTCATCCAGCCGGTCGATCAGGCTGACGCAGACCAGTTGGTCTTCCTGGTTGCGGAATTCGACCATCGCCGTATCGACCGGCGTATCCTCGATCATGGCGCGGTAATCGTAGAAATTCATCGCCGCCATGTCGCCTTCCGCGTGGCGGGCGAACTGGTAGCGCTGGAACAGGACGAATTGCTCGGTGGTGGCATGGGCCGGGACCTCGAACCCCTCGATCGTCGCGTTGCGGCGCAGGGTGCGGCGCTGCGTGCGGTCCGGGCTGAAGGTGGCGACCGGGATCCGGATCGGCACGCACGCGTTGCACGACGGACAGACCGGCGCATAGGCGATGGTATGGCTGCGCCTGAATCCGGCGCGGGACAGGCGGTTATGCAGCCGCTCGGCGTCCGGGCCGCCGATGTCGGTCACGACCTTGCGTTCCATGCGGCCGGAAATATAGGGGCACGGCATGGGAGCGGTCGTGTAGAAAAGCTGCGGACGACGCGGCGATGTGTAGGTCATACGCCTCCTCGACAGGCTTCGGCGGCCCCGGACACGTACCCTGGAACGTCGCGAGGCAGCGGTTCAGCCCGATGCTAACGGCAAAGCGGACGCCTTGCATCACAAACCGCGCCGGACATGACGATTTTTGACCTGCCGACGGTCAGCCGTCGCGCAGGCGGCGCGCGGCCTCCACGGCGAAATAGGTCAGCACGCCGCTGGCGCCGGCGCGGCGGAAGGCCAGCAGGCTTTCCAGCATCGTGCGCTCCGGGTCCAGCCAGCCATTTTCCATCGCGGCGGTCAGCATCGCGTATTCGCCCGACACCTGGTAGGCGAAGGTCGGCACCGCGAAACGGTCGTGGACGCGGCGGATGATGTCCAGATAGGGCATGCCCGGCTTGACCATCACCATGTCCGCGCCCTCGGCCAGGTCCAGCGCCACCTCGCGCAGGGCCTCGTCGCTGTTGGCCGGGTCCATCTGATAGGTCTTCTTGTCGCCTTTCAGCAGGCCGCCCGAGCCCAGGGCGTCGCGGAACGGGCCGTAGAACGCGCTGGCATATTTGGCGGCGTAGGACATGATCCTCGTGTCGAGCAGACCCTGGGCATCGAGGTCGCGGCGAATAGCGCCGATGCGACCGTCCATCATGTCGGACGGAGCGATGATGTCGATGCCCGCCGCCGCCTGATTGACCGCCTGTCGCGACAGGACCGCGACGGATGCGTCATTGACCACGTAGCCGTCCTGGATCAGCCCGTCATGGCCGTGGTCGGTGTAGGGGTCCAGCGCCACGTCGCCGATCAGGCCGATTTCAGGAAATTCGCGCTTCAGCAGCCGGGCGGCGCGGCACATCAGATTGTCCGGATTGACAGCCTCGGACCCTTTTTCGTCCCGCGCGGAGGTGGGGGTGATCGGGAACAGGGCGAGGGCCGGAATGTCCAGCTTCGCCGCCGGTTCGACATGGGCGGCCAGCCGGTCCAGCGTCACGCGGCGGACGCCGGGCATCGACGCCACGTCGGTCTGGCTGTCGGTGCCTTCCATGACGAAGATCGGCCAGATCAGATTGTCGACCGTCAGTTTCGTCTCGGCGACCAGGCGGCGGGTGAACGGGTCCTGGCGGTTGCGGCGCAGGCGGGTGGTGGGAAACTGGCCGAGCGTCATGGTTGCGGTCTCCGGAAATGACCGCTTCATTATGGAACGCGTTCACCGGGGTGGCCAGATGCGTGGGCGCCGGGGGGCTATGCCCCGGCGCCCCGCCGCCGGTCAGCTATCGGGGGCCAGGTGGCTGTTGCGCCGGCTGTAGCCGAAATAGATCACCATGCCGACGACCAGCCAGATCGCCAGTCGCACCCAGGTCAGCCCGTCCAGCGACAGCATGACCGCCATGCAGCAGACGATGCCGAGGAGGGGAATGACCGGGCCGCCCGGCACGCGGAAGCGGCGCTCCATGTCCGGGGCGCTGCGGCGGAGGAACATGACGCCGATGCAGACGATGACGAAGGCCAGCAATGTGCCGATGGAGGTCATGTGGGCGAGTTGGTCGATCGGCAGGAATGCCGACAGCGACCCGGTCAGGACCATGAACAGCAGGTTGGAATACCAGGGCGTGCGCCAGGTCGGGTGGATGGAGGCGAACAGGCGCGGCAGCAGGCCGTCGCGCGCCATGGCGTAGAAGACGCGGCTCTGTCCCAGCAGCAGCACCAGCAGGACCGAGGTGAAGCCGCAGATGATGCCGCATTTCACCGCCAGTTTCAGCCAGGCGAAGGGTGTCTGGTCGATGGCGGTGGCGACCGGTGCCGCGTCGCCCAGCATGTCCTTGTAATTTACCAGCCCGGTGAGCACGAGCGAGAACAGGACATAGGCGACGGTGCAGATCAGCAGGCTGCCCAGGATGCCGATCGGCATGTCGCGCCCGGGGTTGCGGGCCTCCTGCGCCGCGGTGGAGACGGCGTCGAAGCCGACATAGGCGAAGAAGATGGTGCCGGCCGCCCGCATGATGCCCGACAGGCCGAAATGGCCGAATGTGCCGGTATTGGCCGGGATGAAGGGCACGTAGTTCGCCGTCTTGATATACGGCACGCCGAACGCGATCACGGCGACGATGATCGCGAGCTTGACCACCACGATGACGGCGTTGACCCGCGCCGATTCGGAAACGCCGCGGATCAGCAGCGCCGAGACGACGCAGATGATGAAGGCCGCGGGCAGGTTCATCAGCCCCGCGACATGGCTGCCGTCGGGCAGCACCACGCTTTCGAAGGGCGACGCCAGCAATCGGGGCGGGAGGGAGATCCCCCAACTGCCGAGCAGGGACGCAACATAACGGGACCAACTGACCGACACGGCGGCGGCGCCGACCGCGTATTCCAGCACCAGGTCCCAGCCGATGATCCAGGCCACGACCTCGCCCAGCGCCATGTAGGCGTAGCTGTAGGCGCTGCCGGCGATGGGGATCATGCTGGCCAGCTCGCTGTAGCACAGTCCGGCGAAGCCGCAGGCGATCGCGGCGACGATATAGGACAGCACCACCGCCGGCCCCGCATTTTCCGACGCGGCGATGCCGGTCAGCGAGAACAGGCCGGCGCCTATGGTGCAGCCGATGCCCAGCGCGATCAGGCTGGCCGGGCCGAGGACCCGCCGCAGGCCCTGGCTGTCGGCGGGCATTTCGATTCGTTTGCGGCGGAGCAGGCTTGAACTGAAGCGAGTGGCGGGCGGCTGCGCCATGCAGGGCGTCTCCTGGAAAAGGGATGTCGGACGGAAGCAAACCGGGTCGCGGGGCGGCCGGCGGAGGACTGTCGGCTATTCGATGTGTGGCCTCGCTGGCTTGAAGACGCTAGAATGCGACAAATTGCAATGACGCGCGGGCGAGGGCCATTGGAACCGTTCCAGGGGCTGACGAAAGCGTTGCACGAACGTTTGGAGATTATAACGATGTCGGACCATTTGAGCCAGAGCGGGTTGCAATCCTATTTCCGTGCCCCTCTTTCCGAGCGGGACCCGTTGGTGGCCGGGATGATCGCGGGTGAGCTGGAACGTCAGCGTGACGGGATCGAGCTGATCGCCAGCGAGAACATGGTCTCGCAGGCGGTGCTGGAAGCCCAGGGCAGCGTCCTGACCAACAAATATGCCGAAGGCTATCCCGGCCGGCGTTATTACGGCGGCTGCGTCGAGGTGGACAAGGTCGAATCCCTGGCGATCGAGCGCGTGAAGGCGATGTTCGGCGCCGAATTCGCCAATGTGCAGCCGCATTCCGGCGCCAATGCCAACCAGGCGGCCTTCATGGCGCTGGTCAGCCCCGGCGATACCATCCTGGGCATGAGCCTGGCCGCCGGCGGTCACCTGACGCACGGGGCCGCGCCGAATTATTCCGGCAAATGGTTCCGCGCGGTGCAGTACGGCGTCCGGCGGGACGATGGCCTGCTGGATTACGAGGAGATGGAGCGCCTGGCCCGCGCCGAGCGGCCGAAGCTGATCGTGGCGGGGGGCTCGGCCTATCCTCGCGTGATCGATTTCGCGCGCTTCCGCGCCATCGCGGACGAGGTCGGGGCGTATCTGATGGTCGACATGGCCCATTTCGCGGGATTGGTGGCGGCCGGGCTGTATCCCTCGCCGGTGCAGTACGCGCACGTCACCACCAGCACCACGCACAAGACGCTGCGCGGCCCGCGTGGCGGGGTGATCCTGACCAACGACGCCGACCTGGCGAAGAAGATCAATTCGGCGGTGTTCCCCGGCTTGCAGGGCGGACCGCTGATGCATGTCATTGCGGCCAAGGCGGTGGCGTTCGGCGAGGCGTTGCAGCCGGAATTCCGCGCCTATCAGGAAGCGGTGGCGGCCAATGCCAAGGTGCTGGCCGAGACGCTGCTGGAATGTGGCTTCGACATCGTGACCGGCGGCACCGACAGCCATCTGCTGCTGGTCGACCTGCGCCCCAAGAAGGTGACTGGCCGCGCCGCCGAGCGCGCGCTGGAGCGCGCCGGGATCACGGCGAACAAGAATGCCGTGCCGTTCGATCCGGAGAAGCCGGCGGTGACGTCGGGGATTCGCCTGGGCAGCCCGGCCGCGACCGCGCGCGGGTTCGGGGTCGAGGAATTTCGGGCGATCGGGAAGATGATCGACGAAGTCCTGACCGCGCTGGCCGAGAAGGGGGAGGACGGCGCGAGCGCGGCCGAGCAGGCGGTGCATGAGAAAGTGAAGGCGCTCTGCGCCCGCTTCCCCATCTATCGCTAAGCCTTCTGCCGTAATGGAGTTGTGAACGCGCGCCGGGGGTGACCCGGCGCGCGTTTTTTTATTGAATTGAATGCCGGGCACCGCGATTCGGCACCTGTTTCCATTGCTCAGTTCAGCGGAACGGGTTTTTCGCTCAGGACCGGGGGGGGAGCCGAGTGTTGCAGGCTGGCGACGCTCGTCGCATCGACAGGAGATGCGTTGTTGCCCCAGGCCCCACGGATGAATGTCACCACGTCCGCGATCTGCTCGGCACTGAGCCTCTGGCCGTAGGCCGGCATGACGAATGCGGAAGGCGCGCGGGCCATGCCGGGGAGTGCCGCGCCGCTCTGAACGACATGGACGAGGGAATCCGGCTTGTCGCTCATGACCACCGGGTTGCCCGCAAGCGGGGGAAAGGCCGGGGCGTAGCCCGCGCCGTCCGTGCGGTGGCAGGCGGCGCAATGATCGACATACACTTTGGCGCCGCGTGCCGTGGCGTTGCCTTGCCGCAGGGACGTGGCGGCCGCCGGATCGTACTGCCATGCCGTGGCCTTCGGATCGTTCGGCCCTAGAAAGCGGAGATAGCGGGCGATGGCGTGCAGGTCGGCGTCGCTGAGGTGCTGCGTGCCATGGGAGATGGCGTCGGTCATGCCGCCGAACGCTTCGCCCTTGCGGTTTCGCCCGGTGGCCAGGAACGTGACGATGTCGTCTTCCGACCAGGACGCCAGGCCGGTGCGCTGGTCCTGGCGCAGGCTCGTCGGAACGAAGCCGTCGACGGGGGCGCCACCCGACAGGAAAAGCGTGCTGCTACTGGCGGACAGGGTCTTCTCCTGCAACGCGATGCCGCGCGGAGAATGGCAGGCGCCGCAATGGCCGGGCCCCTCGACCAGATAGGCGCCGCGTGCGATGGCGGAATCGGGGAACGGGCGAGCGACGTCCTTTTGCGCGGACTGGACCGAGGGAGCGAAGGCCGCCCGCCACAGCGACATCGGCCAGCGCATCGACAGGGGCCAGGAGATGGCGGGCGTGGCGCTGGCGACGGGCTGTACGCCCTTCATGAAATAGGTGAAGAGCGCGTGGATGTCGCTGTCGCTCATGCGGGCGTAGGACGGGAACGGCATGGCGGGATACAGGCTGGCCCCGTCGCGGCGGACGCCCTCGCGGACGGCGCGGGAGAACGCCGCCTCGGAATAGGCCCCGATGCCGTGAATCGGGTCGGGCGAGATGTTGGGCGCGTAGATCGACCCGAAGGGAAGCCTGAAGGCCAGCCCGCCCGCGAAGGGGCGGCCGCCCTTGACGGTATGGCACGCGCTGCAATCGGATGCCTCGGCGACATACCGGCCCCTGGCGACCAGATCTCCGGTGTCATCGGCGCGGGCGTGCGGGGCGGACGCAAGCAGGAGCAGGGCCGCCGCGCCGAGGGCCGCCGCGAACGGGAATGCGCGGATTTTCATGCCTGCACCATGGGGCCGGGGTTTTTCAGATAGGTCGTACGGATGTGATAGGCCGACCAGTAGGCCAGCGCGGCGACCATGCCTGTCGGATTGTACCCCATGCCTTGCGGGAACGCGCTGGCGCCGATGACGAAGACGTTCGGGACGTCCCAGCTCTGGAGATAGCGGTTGACGGCGCTCGTCTTCGGGTCGGCGCCCATGACGGCGCCGCCGCCGAGATGGGTTGTCTGATAGCGCCGCGTATCGAACGGTTCGCCCGCCTTCAGCGTGCCCAGCGCGTAGCGGGTGGCACCCATCGCCTTCATGATGGGTTCGATCCTGCTTACGACATACTGGTTCATGCGGATGTCGTTGTCCTTCCACGTGAAGGTCATTCTGAGCAGGGGTTGGCCGTAGGCGTCCGAGTAGGTGGGGTCGAGATCCAGATACACGTCGCGGTAGGCCATGTTGCTGCCGTGCGCGTCGATCGCCAGCGAATGGCGGTAGGTGTCCACCAAGGCGTCCTTGTAGCCTTCCCCCCAGGTCGGTGCCTTGCCGCCGGGGCCGCCGATGGCGGCGGCGATGGGCTTGACGCCGGCCTGGTTGACCCACACCGGTGCGCCGCCGACGAAGCCGAGCGGGCCGTGGTCGAAATTCAGGCTGTTGAAATCGTCGATGGCGACACCCGCGCCGCCGGCGCCGACGAACTGGTTGGTATAGTGCCTCGCGGGCAGCCAGGCGCGGGAGGTCGTGATCGTCTGGTAGACGAAATTCCGCCCGACCGTGCCGGTGTTGCGCACCGGGTCGTATGGCTGGCCGATGCCGGACAGCAGCATGAGATGGACATTGTGGAACTGGAAGGCGCTGATGATGACGAGATCGGCGCGCAGTTCGACCTGCTGCCGGGTGCGCAGGTCCAGGTAGGTGACGCCCGTAGCCTTCCTGCCGTCGCTGTCGAGATTGACCTTCAGGACATGGGCTTTGGTGACCAGCGTGAATTTCGGGTCCTGACGCAGGGCCGGCAGGATATTCACGTTGGGAGATGCCTTGGAATACATGTAGCAATCATATCCGCTGCAATATCCGCAGAAATTGCATGGGCCCATCTGCACGCCATAGGGGTTGGTATATTGTGCCGAGGCGTTGGCCGCCGGCAGGGAATAGGGGTGGTACCCGACATTGGCGGCGGCGGTCTTGAAGAGGGTCGCGGAGTAGACGTCCTTCATCGGGGGCAGGGGGAAGGCGTCGGAACGATCCGGCGCGAAGGGATTGCCCTTGCCGGCGACCTTGCCCCTGATGGTATGGGGCTCGCCGGACGTGCCGAAGACTTTCTCGGCCTTGTCGAAGAACGGCTCCAGTTCTTCGTACGTCACGTCATAATCCTGAAGGTTCATGCCTTCGGGAATGAAGGACTTGCCGTATCTGGCGATAATGTTGGTCCGAAGCGCGAGATCGTCGGGGGCGACGCGGAAATGGACGCCCGACCAGTGCAGGCCGGCGCCGCCGACGCCCTCGCCGGGAAGGAAGGCGGCGAGGCGGCGGTAGGGCACCGCTGTCTGGTCGACCGTATTGCGGATGGTGACTGTCGTCTGCGACAGATTCTGGAAAAGGCGGTGGCGGATGGCACCCCGGAGTTCGTCGATGGAGCTGGGATAATCGCCTTCAGTCGCCGTTGCGCGGTCGTCGCCCCGTTCCAGGATCGTGACGGACAGGCCCGCCTCGGTCAGTTCCTTGGCGAGGATCGAGCCCGCCCAGCCTGCGCCGATAATGATGGCGTCGGTTTTCATTGTACTCATGATATGAAAATTCCTTAGGCCGTTTCGCCAGAAATCGAAACGGGACCGAACGGGTAGGGAGCCCCGTCCTGGTTGACCCAATCCATGAAGTCCGCGCGCGCGCCGGGGAAGCCGAGGAGGGTCCAGCCGGCAAGGCCCTTGTTGCCGCCATGGAGCGGATCGGAAAACACGCCTTCGAGCGTATTCTGCCGCAGTTGTTCGAAGAACGTGTGGCCCGGCACGGAGCCGAGCGCGATATCGCCCTGCTCCAGGGCTTTCAGGACCGTCGTCTGATCGGCGGCATCGAGATCCGCGAAGCCGCGGCCGTCGTGGTGGTCGCGCACATAGGCGTCGGCCGCCGCAATGCCCTGCCGATAGATCTCGCGCGGCGGCAGCGAAAGCTGATACCCGAGATTGGCTGGCGCGTTCTGGAATGGCCCGGACATGTACCACAGCGCGCCGTGGCCATAGGGCGTGTCCATCTGGCGATCGATGAATTCGGGGGCGCCGAGGCTGCGCGCGCCCGGCCCGTGTCCGTCGGTCGGGAAGATCCGCTCGCACGCCGCGTTGAGAAAGCGCCATTCGGCCTCGTTGAAATAGCGCGGCGTGTAGGGACCGGCCTGGCCCGCGGCCAGGGCGTCGGCCCAGACTTCGTGATTACTGTAAAGCCAGAAGGAGGCCGATCCGAGCAGGCCTCCGATAAAGGTGCGGCGGGTTGAGGACGGTGTTTTCATGGCGAACTCCATTACAGAAAGTCGGAAAGGCGGGTTTGTAAATAAAAAATTATTTATACCCTTGGAGGGAACGATTTTCGTTCGGGAAATTTTATTGTACAAATATTTTTCATTTCTATTTTTGTCTTTTTCTTGATTGTTTCTTGGTTGTATTTTTTTTGACGTTGAATAGTTCTTTGTTTTGAACGGCGATGCTCGTGGCTTGACGCGACCAGGGGAAAGATTGTGGCATCACACGCATGAGGTGGAAGAATGTGAAGTTGTAGGCTGTTGCCGAGCAGGCACGGGAATTCGCCTGAATCGATCTAAAAGAATGACACATGTGAGTTGAAGCCCATCATCGCGACGTTGCGCAAGCGTCTTTGGTCATCAAGTATCCCTGACGAGTTCCCTGCGTCGACCATGGCGATCGTCGTATCGCGTGTGCCGGACGCGACGCCAATCGGGATGGGTGAATTGCCGGAAGTGTGAAAATCATTTTAGACCCATCCAATACCAGTAGGTTGGGTCTGTAGGCAAAGGGAACGTTTCTTCGTGACGATAGAGTGCCATGGGCCGGTATTCGGGGCGCGAAACGGACGTTTGAGACGTGTCGAATGGCGACGAATTCACAATATCGTGAATTGGATCGATCTAGTGAAACGCCTGCCCGTCATGCAAAGGGCGCTTTGGATGCGACGGAATATCATCGAAAGGCGAGCCACGTGCTGCGACTGAAAAGCGTATCGGCGAAGATAGGCTTGCGCCTTCCACGTCGCATTTTGCGCGGACCGGCGATCGATCCGGCGGGCTTGCCGAACACGGCTTGCACCGATACCAGCCCTGCCTCCGTGGCCATTTCCCTACCTCAAGCGAGGGCGATGGCGCGGGCGGCCGAGGAAAAAGCCGTGTCGATCGGTACGTCGATCGTCGTGACGGTCGTGGATGAGGGCGGCCGAACGATCCTGGTGGAGCGGATGGCGGACGCGCAACTGGCCAGTCTGGAGCTTTCGGAACGCAAAGCCGTCAGCGCGGTGTTTTACAAACGCCCATCCGCCGCATTCGAAAAGGCGCTGGCCGGAGGAAAGATGGCGGTACTGGCGCTGCCGCATGCGATGCCGGCGGCGGGCGGTCTGCCGATCCTGCATGATGGCCGCCTGATCGGCGCCATTGGGGTGAGTGGAGGCAACAACGCCCAGGACGAGGAGGCGGCGGAAGCCGCCCTGTCGGCCATCGGATCGTGAACGGGATCCGGCCCCTGTTTCCGTTTCGGTATCGTTTTGTTTTCCGTGGTCCCCGTATGCGTCCTGGAGAAAAGTGAGGCATGAACAGACATAGTGACGTGGACGGCGCGGAGCCGGCCTCGCATTCCGGCATGCGACGCCGTTCGCTCATGATGGGAACGGTCGTGGCCGGGTTTTCGGTGGTGCTCGGCGATTTCGGACTTTCGGAGCATGCCGCGTGCGCGGCGACCGTCGACGACGGGGCTTTCCTGTCGGTCTCGCGGGCCGTCACCGGCCATGCGGACCTGGATCCGATCATCGCGCGCCGGCTGTTCGCGGCGATGCGGGCGACATTTCCGGAATATCGCGACAGGATCGGCCGCCTTTTCGACCTGGTTGCGCAGGGGGGGAGTCCGAAGGAGATCCTGGCGCGTTCGGGCGACCTGAAGGGCGACCTGCTGGCGTTGATTGCGGCCTGGTATACAGGTTCGGTCGAAGACAGGACGAATGCGCCGATGGTGGCGTATGACGACGCGTTGATGTACCGGCCGACGCGGGACGGATTGCCGGTGCCTACCTATTGTTTCGGTCGGCCTGGCTGGTGGGCGGAACCGCCGCCGCCGCTGGGCATTCCGGTGCGCGCGTCCCTGCCGGCGATGCCGCCCGCGCCGGTGCCACAGGGGATCGAGAGCAGGACGCCGCCGCAGACCACCCCGTTGGGGACGATCGCGCCGCAATCGCCGCCTCATTCCCCCCTTCATTCCCCGCTGCCGCACAGGGAGCTATAACGCGTGGCTATACCAGAATTTTCCACGACCGGAGACGTGTCGGCCGACGTCGTCGTCGTCGGCTCGGGTGTCGTGGGCGGCATGATCGCGAACGAGCTGGCGTCGGCCGGGCATTCGGTCGTCATCCTCGAAGCCGGTCTGCGCCTCAAGCGCGCGCAATATGTCGAGAACTGGCGGAACATGTCGTTCCATAATCGCCTCCATTCCGACTTTCAGGGGCTGTATCCGCAATCTCCCCTGGCTCAGGCGCCGCTCTATTTTCCACCGAACGATTATGTCGGCCTGTCCGGCCCCAACGGGTCGGCGTTCAAGCAGGGCTATCTGCGGACGGTCGGCGGCACGACGTGGCATTGGGCGGCATCGTGCTGGCGGCATCTGCCGGTCGATTTCGAGATGAAGTCGCGCTATGGTGTCGGCCGGGACTGGGCGATTTCGTACAACGATCTCGAACCTTATTATTGCCGGGCGGAAGAGGAGATGGGTGTTTCCGGCCCGCATGACGTGTCGCTCCAGTCGCCGAGCGAGCGCAGCCGCCCCTATCCACGCGACATGATTCCATTCGGCTATGGCGACCGACGGGTGGCGGAGATCGTCAATCCGCATGGCTTTCACCTGGTGCCGATTCCTCAAGGGCGGAGCGTGGAGCCGTTCGGCGATCGGCCGGCCTGTTGCGGCAACAATAATTGCCAGCCGATCTGCCCGATCGGTGCGATGTATAACGGCATCCAGCATATCGATCGCGCGGAAGCCAGGGGAGCAGTGACGATTGCCGAGGCGGTGGTCTACCGGATCGATACGGACGAGAACAATCGCGTCACGGCTGTCCACTGGTATGACGCGGAGCGCAGGTCTCACAAGGCGTCGGGCAGGACGTTCGTGCTGGCCTGCAACGGGATCGAGACGCCGCGGCTCCTGCTGCTGGCCGCCAACGCGCGCAATCCGAACGGTATCGCCAATTCGTCCGATCAGGTCGGTCGGAACATGATGGACCATTCGGGGGTGCATGCGTCCTTTCAGGCCAGCGAGCCGCTGTGGTTCGGTCGTGGTCCGGCGCAGAGCAGTTGTATCGTCGGGCCGCGAGATGGCGATTTCCGAAGCCGGTATTCCGCCAACAAGATGATCCTGAACAATATCAGCCAGGTCGCGCCAGCGACCGAGCAGGCGCTGAAACTCGGGCTGGTGGGGACGGAACTGGATGATGAAATCCGCCGCCGCGCGGCGTGCGGCGTCGATCTGTCGATCAGTCTCGAACCGCTGCCCGACCCCGACAACCGTCTGACCCTGAGCAAGACCCGCAAGGACCCGCTTGGCCTCGCCTGTCCGGATATTCATTACGACGTGGGCGACTATGTTCGGAACGGGCTCGATGCGGTCAATACCCAGGTCCGGCAGATCGCGGGGCTTCTGGGCGGGACGGAATTGCGTATCACCACCGACTACAACGCGAACAATCACATCATGGGCGGTACGATCATGGGGACCGACCCCAGGGATTCGGTCGTGGACGGCAATTGCCGGAGCCATGACCACGGTAATCTGTGGCTGCCCGGCGGGGGAGCCATGCCGTCCGCCAGCGTCGTCAACACGACCCTGAGCATGGCGGCTCTTGGCCTGAGGGCGGCCGATTCCATAAAAGCCGATTTCGAAAAGGGACGGGTATGAGACGATGGTCCGGAAAGGGGCTGGGGCTGGCCGGCCGTGTCGGGTTGGCCGCCGTGGCGCTGCTCTTGTCTCGTGCCGTCGTCCATGCGCAGAGCGTGGATGCAAATGAGCCGATCGCCGAGCGCGGGCGTTATCTGGCCGTGGCAGCGGATTGCGCGGCCTGCCATACCGCGCCGGGGGGTGGAAAGCCGTTTGCCGGAGGCTACGGCATCGCCTCGCCGCTCGGGGCGATCTATTCGACCAATATTACGCCGTCCAGGGATTTTGGCATCGGGACGTATAGCGAGGCGCAGTTCGGCCGCGCCCTGCGGGAGGGGATTCGCGGCGACGGTGCGCATCTTTATCCAGCGATGCCCTATACATCCTACACCAAGCTGACCGATGCGGATGTTCATGCGCTGTACGTCTATTTCATGACGGACGTGAAGCCGGTCGAGGCACCGGCACGGCGCACGGTGCTGCCGTTTCCCTACAACATTCGCGCTACCATGGCGGTGTGGAACGCGCTCTTCCTCGACGATAGGCGCTTCGAACCGGAGTCTGGCAAATCCGTCGCGGTCAATCGCGGGCATTATCTGGCTTATGCGCTGGCGCATTGCGACACTTGTCACACTCCGCGCAACGTGATGATGGCCGAAATGGGCGGCAGGGCGCTGGGAGGTGCCTCGCTCTCGTCGTGGTATGCGCCGAATATCACGTCGGACCCGAAAAGCGGCCTCGGTGGCTGGAGCGATGACGATCTGGCCCGGTATCTCAAGACCGGCGATGTGCCCGGAAAGGCCCAGGCGGGCGGCCCGATGGCGGAGGCTGTCGAACATAGCCTGCAATATCTGAATGACGACGATATCAGGGCGATCGTCGCCTATATCAAGCAGGTGCCGGCCATTGCGGACGCCGCGGACAAGGCGCCGCGCGATACGTACGGCAAGCCGTCGGATCGGGAAGCCGCGTATCGCGGGCTTGACGCGCGGGCGCTGGTCCGTGGGGAGCGGCTGTTCACGGGGGAATGCGCGGCGTGTCATCGTCCGACGGGAACGGGGAGCCCCGACGGCTATTATCCGCAGCTTTTTCATAATACCGCCGTGGGTGCCGCCCGGCCGGACAACCTGATTTCCACCATTCTGATGGGCGTGCGCCGCGAGGTGGGAGGGCATACCGTCTACATGCCCGGCTTCGGGAGCGGATCGTATGTCGATTCGCTGTCGGATCAGGACATTGCCGATATCAGCACGTATGTCGAACAGCAGTTCGGCAATCCGGCGGTGCGGGTGTCGGCGGAGGAGGTGACGCTGATCCGCACCGGTGGCCCGAAGCCGCTGATCGCGCGGCTGGGGGCGTTTGCCGTGCCGGGTATGATCGCCGGTGTGCTGATGCTTGCCGGGGCTGCCCTGCTGGTTCTGAGGCGGGTCGGGAAAAAGCCTTGAAAAAATTGGTGGAAACGTGAAACGACCCGATCGGAAGGCCGTCTCGGCCCTTCGGTTCATGGTCCGATGAAGTGGGATCAAAGATGCGCAACCCGTTGATGCTTGCCTTGACGGCACTGATTGCCTTCGCCGCGCCCGCCTGCGCGCAGACTGTGGTGTCGGCTAATGACGGACACTCCATTCTTCAGGATGGCGTGCAAGTGCTGCCCCGACCGCTGCTGCCCGATACGCTGTCCGTCCTGGAAAGGGGAGAGAGCGGCGCATGGCGGGTGCGGGCGAGCGTCCAGGTGGCCGCCAGCGTGGTCGGGCCGCCGACGGCGCTGGAATTTACACATGATGGAAAGATTGTTTTCGTGTCGTCGGCGTCGCGGCCGGATGTGAAGACCGGGAAGATCGTGCCCGACGATCGCATCAGTGTCGTCGATGTGTCGGGGCCGACGCCCCGGGTCGTCCAGCAGGTGGCCTCGGCCCCCGGTGCGACCACGATGCGCCTGACGCCCGACGGGCGGCATCTGCTTGTCGCCGACGGCCGCTCGGGCGTGCTGACATGGTTTCGCTTCGACGGCGGCAGGCTCGGCGAGCGCAAGGTGATTGTGCTGCCGGTTTCCGGCTTTCCGGCCGGTTTGACGATCCTGCCGGACGGCAAGCGCGCGCTCGTGAGCCTGTGGCAGGCGGACCGGGTCTATCTTCTGCACATCGCGGGCGATGACGTTTCGGTCGATCCCGTTCCGCTCGACATCGCGCCGGGGCCGTGGAACATCCGCATGACCCCGGATGGGCATTATGCGGTCATGGGCATGCTCGGTCATGGCGAGGGCCTGCCGGGTGCGCTCGCGGTGCTCGATCTGACGGCGTCGCCGATCCGGGAGGTCGGGCGGGTGACCGTGCCCAATGCGCCAGAGGGGTTGGATATTTCCCCGGACGGCCGGTATGTCGCGGTGGTGTCGCAGAACGGATCGGCGTTGCCGCCGCGTTCGCCGCGCTACAATCCGCGTGGTGTGGTGACGATGCTGGGCCTGGATAACGGGCAGTTGCATATACTCGCGCAGGCGCCCGGGACGTTGTGGCCGCAGGGACTGGTTTTTTCTCCGGATGGCAGGGAGGTTCTCGTCCAAGGCGTCATGGATCGCAGCCTGCGGACGTTGGGATGGAACGGGCGGAGGCTCGACCTGATCGGTGATGCGCCGCTGCCGGGGGGCGGGGCGGATCTGGAGAGGGCCCGGATCGCGGGTTGAGGCCGGGAAGCCTGCGGGATCGGGTCGTTCGGTCTAGGGCCGGGGATACGATGTCTGTGCCAGCCTGACGGCGGTCTGACCACGGCCGGGGCGAAGGTTGGGCATGACGAGCATGCAGTCCGGGTAGGGGGTGCGGATCTCGTCTGGTCCGTCCTGGGCGAGCAGGGTGCCCTGGCGACGGATGATCTCGCCTCCCAGGAATGGCCTGACGAATCGGAAGCTTGGCGTCTGGGCCGTCACGATATCGGTTACCACCAGGTGGCGACTGGCGGCGACCGGGGACTCGGGTACGGCGGGCAGCAGACCGCAATGCCGCAGCAACGCGCGTACCGCGCTGTCGGTTGTTTCGACCGTGTCGGCGGCCCAGTGGGCGCCGGCTTCCAGCAGGCAGGCGGCGTAGGGACTGTCGGGGTCTGCGAAGCGGGCGTAGTCGATCAGGCGGGGACCAGCTTGATGGCCGTGGTCCGAGACCACCAGCGGCGGGTCGCCGATCATCGTCGACAGGCGGCGGCCGCTCTCCGTGGCGCCGGCCAGGATCAATGGCGCGCCGGGCCAGAGCATTGAATGCAGGTCCATCAGGATGTCGGCGGTGTCGATCACCGGCAGGATCGCCCGCGCACGATCCAGTTCTGTCGAACGGCGGGGGCTGGAGAGGGACTGGCGGTTCCAGACCCGGTTCATGTCTTCCTCGACGAAGCGCGAGGCGACCGGATTGTCGGGCGTGAAGCGGGCAAAGGCCGCGAGGTTGGCGAACACCAGGGACAGGCGCCCGCATGCCGGACGGACCTGCTCGCGCAGCAGCCGGTCGAGAACGATGGCGCCGGCGAACTCGTTGCCATGAATCAGGGCCGTCAGCACTACGTGGGGGCCGGGGCGGGGAGCCTCGTGATGCATCACGCCGGGGATGCCGCAATGATCGGCCAGCCACGGGGAGAGGTCGGGGGGCGTGATCTCCTGGGTGCAAATCGGCAACGCCTGGGGGGCGGGTGGCAGGGTTTCGAGAAATTTCGGGCGGCGGCGCACTCGGGGCGAGGACGCGGGGCGAGAACCTGTGCCGCAACTCATTCCGCCAGACTCCGTGCGCCCGCCGGCCAAATGCCGGTCAGGCCATCGTCATGCGCCAGGGGAGCGGTCGGGCGGATCATGACGACGATTTTATAGTTTCGCGCCGGACCTGCAATGCCGCGAGATGGCGGCTGTCCTGTCCGAGAAATTCTTATGAGAATGTCTCGGATCGGCAGGCCGTCAGGTGGGGTCGATTGCCGTTATCCTGGCACTGGTCTGCCGTTCGATCTCACGCAGCAATTGCCGTTCCTCCGGCGCGCACAGCGACAGCGCCGTGCCGCGACGGCCGGCGCGGGCGGTGCGGCCTATACGGTGGATATAGGTCTCGGGCTGTTCGGGGACGTCGAAATTCACCACCAGCATCACATCTTCGATATCGATGCCGCGTGCCATCACGTCGGTGGCGACCAATACCCGCAGCGTGCCGCGGCGGAAGCTGGCGAGCGTGCGGTCGCGCCGTGCCTGCCCATGGTCACCATGCAGGGCCGCGGCCGGCAGGCCGGCGGACACCAGCGCGCGGGCCAGGCTGTCGCTGGCCTGTTTGGTGCGGGTGAACACCATGACCCGGTCCGGCGTGTCGCGCTTCAACAGCGCGATCAGCGTGGCGTTCTTGCGTGTGGCCGCGACGAAGGCGACTTGCTGGCGGATGCGGGGGGGCGGAGATGTGGCCTCGGGCGGGGCAATGTGCAGTGGACGGTGCAGCAGCCGGCGGCCCAGGGTGGCGACGGCGGGCGGCATGGTCGCGGAAAACAGCAGGGTCTGGTGCCGGGTCGGCAGGCGTTCGGCAATGGCCTGGATATCCTCGATGAAGCCGAGTTCCAGCATCCTGTCCGCCTCGTCCAGAACCAGACAGGTGGTCGCGTCCAGCCCGATCGTCCTGTCTGCCAGGTGATCCAGGAGGCGGCCGGGGGTGGCGACCAGAATATCGGCGCCGCCACGCAGGGCGCGAGTTTGCCGGTCCTTGGGCACGCCGCCGATCGCCAGGCCGATCATCAACTGGCAGCCATGGGCGCAGGTACGGATGGCGGATGCGGTCTGGCTGGCCAGTTCTCGGGTCGGAGACAGGATCAGCGTCCGGACCATGCCGGGGGCGCCTTCCTGCTCGGTCGTGGTCGGCCGGGGAGCGGCGAGGAGCCGTTGGAGTAGCGGCAGGGCGAAGGCGGCGGTCTTGCCGCTGCCGGTGCGCGAGAGGGCTTCGACATCCTTTCCAGCAAGGATCGGCGGGATCGCCAAGGCCTGGATCGGCGAGGGCATGGCGTAGCCGGCGCGGGCGATATTGGCCAGGATCCGGGCGTTCAGACCCAGTTGCGCGAAGGATGGCGCGTCTGTGCTGGTCGTATCGGCAGGGGGGAGCGTGTCGGTCATCCTCTGAGGGGATACCGTGTGTGGGAGCCGGGGGGAAGAAAGCGAATGTCGGACGGCATTGACGGCTGCGAGGGTCGGGCGGCAGATGGCGCGATGAGCATCCCCGACCCCCCGTCTGTCCTGGCCCCTGCGGCGCACGCGGTGGCAGTGGTGGCGGAGGATCTGGCCGGAATGCGGTCGCAGGCCTTCGGGTTGGCGACGCGTGCCGGATTGGACCCGTTTTTCTGTCCTGTGCGGGCACGGAGCCTGTGGGGCCGTGTGCCTGCCGCGTGGTGGCCCGCGCCGATGCGGGCCGTCGATCCGTTGGATGTGGGGACTGCTGGGCTGGTGTTCAGCGTCGGCGGCACTGGCGGCGCGGTGGGCGCCGCGTTGCGCGGAGGCGCGCGGCGGGTGGTGCAGATCCAGAATCCGCGCCTGCGGCTGGATCGGTTCGATCTGGTGGTTGCCAACCGGCATGATGAAATCAGCGGCCCCAATGTGCTGTTGTCGCGAACCGCGTTGCATGGGGTTTCGCCCGAGCGGCTCGCGGCGGCGCGGGTGGCGTGGCTGCCGCGTCTGGCGCATCTGCCGCGTCCGCTGGTTGCCGTATTGCTGGGTGGATCCAATGGCCGCTTTCAGTTGAACGAAGCAGTAGCGGCGCGTCTGGTCGTGCAATTGGCAGAGATGATGGGTCGCGACGGGATCGGGGTGGCTGTGACGCCGTCGCGGCGGACCAGCGAGGGCGTGTGCAGGATCGTTCGCGAGGCGCTGGCGCCTCTGGGCGGCTGGGTGTGGGACATGCGGGGGGACAATCCGTATCTGGGGCTGCTGGCCTGCGCCGATGCCGTCTTGGTGACGCAGGACAGTGTTTCGATGGTGTCCGAGGCTGTGGCGAGCACCGCGCCCGTGATGATCGTGGACCTGCCGGGCCGGTCACGGCGGATTGGGTTGTTTCTGCGCGAACTGGCCGGTGCCGGCCGCATCCGCCGCTTTATGGGGCGGCTGGAGGCGTGGCCTGTGACGCCGCTGGATGACACGATCGAGGTGGCTGAGGCCATGCGTCGAAGGCTGAGTCTGGACTAACAACTTGAAATCATGACAGGAAACGCGCGCCACCGGCGGTCCGGCACGCGTTTTCCGGGCGGGAGCGGCTTATACCAACCTGCTGACGAGGTGATTCATGAAGGGTACCGCGAAGCGCGGAATTGTGATTCATAGGATGCCGGAGTCAACGGAAGGCACCTGGAATGGGCAAGGCGCTGTCATTACGAGCGGACTACGACGCTGCGGGTTTGCGTAGACTGGCACGGACAACGAAACACGCTGGTCAGTCTCGACGGCTTGTAGCGCTGGCGGCGATCTATGATGGAGCCTCACGGGGGGCTGCGGCGCGCCTGGCTGGCACGGATCGGCAGATTGTGCGGGACTGGGTGGTGCGGTTCGACACCGACGGCCCTGATGGGCTGGTGGATCGTCATGCCGGGGGTGCTGCGCCACGGATCACGCCGTCCGTTCTGGAGGCCCTGGCGCATCGGATCGAGGAGGGATCGATTGCGGCCGTCCATGGCGTGACGGGCTGGCGATTGCGCGATCTTTGCGCATGGCTTCATGAACAGCACGGCGTCAGCCTGTCTGAATCCCGAATGAGCCGGATCGTTCGCCGCGAGGGTTTTCGCCTTCTGACAGCCCGCCCTCGGCATTATGCCCAAAATCCCGAGGCACAGGACATTTTTAGAGCGGAATTCATTCTGAATGAGTCGTCAGGGGTACCCAAGCGGGCGTATTTATGATTCATCATGATGGCCGGACGGGAGGCCGGCGGTCATGTCGAAAGCTCTGTCCGTGGATCTTCGCACCCGTGTTCTGGCTGCGGTCT
>NZ_JABEQJ010000030.1 GCF_014174255.1 Gluconacetobacter sacchari | reverse complement strand
CTACACTCTGTCTGCATCGGGTCTCTGGCCTCGCTCGCGGATTTTGCTTTTCCAACAAGAACTTTCGCCGATTTCAGAGCCCGATGCACCTTCCCGTGTGAGATTTCCGGGATAGCCCTGGTCTGCGAAGGCCGGGGCTTTTCCAACCGTGGAATCCAAGCCAATCTCATGGGGGAGGATACCATGAGCGATCTCACCACTTTAGACCCCGAAGCCATTGAACATTCGGCCAAGGCCGTTGGCGCGATTGTTCACGCAGTGCCAGGACTTCAGCAGGCCCTTTATGAGACGGTCAAAGGCTTCTGGACGGATCCTTTGATCCGGTGCAATCGCCTCAAGAATCTTCGACACGAGTTCGAGTTGGCAGAAGAGATGATAAAGGGGCAGAAGCGCGTTGATGATCTGTCTGCGACACTCGCCAAGGAAGTCCTTGAGCCTGCTATGGAAGAGGATCGCGAAGAGCTTCAAAAGCTATGGGCAGCTTTGATCGCTAGAGTCATGGCAGGGCAAGATAGAAGAATCAGAACTGAATGGTTTGATCTTATTCGCAAGTTCAATTCTATAGATGCTCTAGTTATGAGCACATTGTACGAACACCAATCTGATGAAGCCATGATTTCTGTTCCAATAGATCTCGATGATATTGGGCAGTCCGTCGAACATCATACGTCTCGTCACTACGAACGAGCAGACATTAAGCTATCCGCTGAATCTCTCATGGACAGAGGATGTGTGGAATACGGAGAAGACATAGAGGATGCTACGAATAGCTGGCTCCGGAAATCATATCGTTTAACAACTAAGGGCTACCAGATAGCGCGAGCGGTATCTCCGCCTGCTAAGGCCGCCGACTGATCCCGAGCCTTCCAACCTTGGAATCCAACCTCCAGTGGCACGAGAAAGTTTTCGTTGAGCCCTTGAACGTCGCGGAAGCGCGCACCAACTGGAAAGGGCGTCTGGGCCTTGTTCGCGAACGGTGCGAACGCCAAGCGTTATGATGGGAGGCTTGGATGAATACAAGTTTGAAGGGCGGGTGACCCCCGGGTCCTCTGTAATACTATAACAAATTTACAACACATCCCATTTTTGCTCTCGGTCTTCGAATCCGTTCTTCGGCGGGCTATTGATGGTTCGGCGATAGATCCGGTGAAGAAGGCGCGCCTGATCCTGATTTTGCAGAGGGCGGTTGTGATCGCCCGCGTGACCATTTGCATCATGCGGCACACCGACCATTATCTATCATGACGTACCGGAAACGGCCTGGGGAATTCCCCAGGCCGTTTCTCGTTCTGGCGCAGTTCGTGTGTTCATGATATGTTCTCATCGTGGGCCATGCGGTGTCACAACGTAAGAAAGAAGAGGAACGCCAGTTTGTCCTGGCGAGTCGAGTCGCGACCTATAAGGACTGGCAGCTAAAGGCTCACTGTCAGAGATGCCATGAGACGCGAATCGTCAGGCTCGATTCGCTTGATGGCACGAAGACCATGGCTGAGGTCCGAGATGCCTTGAGGTGTCGCAGGCACCGCGTCAGGCCCCTATCCGTCTTGCTCTGCCATGAATGGAAGCGGCTGACGTTGGACCTCTAAGCGCGCAGCGGTACCTTATATATATATAGGGGGGCCACGGCACGCCATCTATGGGCTTGCCCTTTCAGATCAAGCCCTATAAGAGAGGCCGCATTGGTGAGAGCCGGTAGCTCAGTCGGTAGAGCATTCGACTTTCAATGGGAGCGCGGTCGGGAAACGGGCTGTGGAACAGACCTTAAACTCGGTGAACGCTCTGACCTCTGGGTCGTGCCAATACCGAGCCAAGCCATCGCAAGATGGAAGGTGTAGAGACTTGACAAGGTCCACCTAACGGCTTCGGCCTATGGTGAAGATAAAGTCCAGACCACGAACCCTCGGGGCGGCGAAAGCCGAAGTGGTACGTAATCGAATGGTCGAGGGTTCGAGTCCCTCCCGGCTCACCAATATTTCCCAAATGGGGCGCGAGACGAACCAGGAACGGCTTTTCAGCCGATCTCCTCGTCGGTCGCCACGAAAAAGTTGGACAGCACAGCGGGGCCGAAGGTCGTCGTCAGCGCGACATCCACCGCATCGCGTCCCCGCGCCATCACGATCCGTCCGATCCGCGGCGTGTCGTGACGTGCGTCGAAGGTGAACCACTGCCCCTCCAGCCAGACCTCGAACCAGGCCGAGAAATCCATCGGATAATCGACCGGCGGAATCCCGATATCCCCCAGATAGCCGGTGCAATACCGCGCAGGGATATTCATGCAGCGGCAGAACGTCACCGCCAGATGGGCATAGTCCCGGCACACCCCCACCCGCTCCTGATAGGCCTGGTAGGCGGTGCGGGTCGGCCGCGCCAATTGGTAGTCGAAGCGGATATGCTGGTGGACGAACGAGACGATCGCCTGCACACGCCCCCACCCCGGCGCCAGATGGCCGAACAGCGACCAGGCGACGGAGGACAGAAGATCGGTCTCGCAATACCGGCTGCCCATCAGGAACAGCAGGCAATCCGCCGGCAGGTCCCCCACCGGCACTTCCCGCGCGCCGGGCATGCACCGGTCGGGCAGCCCGCTGTCGGCGATGAGAAAAGACAGGCTGGTGCGCAACGTGCCCGGTGGAGCCACCAACCGAGTGCAACGATTGCCGTATCCATCGAGATAGCGCTGCGTGGCGACGGGCGGGTCGAAGATCGGCACCTGGGATGTCATCAGGTCCGGCTCACGATCCGGATGGACCTCCAGCATCAGAACCATCGGCGTAGGTGCCTGAACCGTCAGGGCAATGTCATAACCGGCACGAATCAGCACACCGTTTTTCCCTTTTGGCTATTCCTCTCACCCCGCCTGTACCCATTCACCATGTCAAGATCAGTGCGGTTCGACCGCATGCGCCCGCTTGTAGATCACGATCGGCAATTGCCTCGCCAGGATCGTGACCACGGCCGACTCCGACAGGCCGGTCTGTTCGGCGAAACGGTCCAGATCCGGCTGCGCGACCAGGGCCCGCAGCATCTCCTCGGTCATCGGACCGGCGGTGTCGTCAGCCTTCCAGCGCGCGACGATATCGCCATAGCCCGCGGCGGCGGCGCGCTCGGCGAAGCCATTCAGCCCGTATTCGCGCTTCACGCCGTCCAGATATTCATGAATCGCGCTCACCAGGCCCGAATGGTCATAACGGGCCCCGGTCAGGAAATCGCCAAGCTTCGTTGCTGAGTCGGTGATGGACATGAGCCTCTCCATTCTCGAAACGTTGTGGCCTGACAGGCAAACGCCCCGAAAACCGCAATGTTCCACCCTCCCGAATGTTTGAGATCGGAAACGGATCCCCAAACGGAAAAACCGGGACCTGACGGCCCCGGTTTCCCGCGGATGAGACGACACAGAGGAAATGGCCTTAGCGGCCGATTTCTGAATAACACTAATTCATGTTTTTCATCAATCCCCCTCACAGCAAAGTGAGAAAGAAGCGCAATTATCGTCCAGAACATAAAAAAAACGGCCGTTTCCGGCCGCTTTTCCATTATTTTCGAAACAGGAGCGGTTCAGAAATTATCGTCGCCGCCACCACCCCAATCGCCACCGAAGCCGCCGTCGCCGCCACCGCCGGCATCGAAGCCCGGATCGACATCCGTCCCACCCCCCCCGAACGGATCGCCGCCGGGCGCGGCGCCGTAATTGTTGTTGATGACGGTCTCGCCACCCATACCGCCGCCGAAACCGCCCGCGTCATGATGACCGCTGAACAGGTCCGTCAGGGCATTGCCAACCATCATGCCGCCGGCGACGCCAGCCGCGGTCGTCAGGGCCGACCCCAGGAAGCCCGTGCCACGCGCCGGAAACATGCCGGGCTGCATGCCCATCGGATAGCCCTGCTGCGGCTGTGGCGGCGGAGGCGCCTGCTGGCCCCAGCCCGGAGGAGGTGCGGACTGCGCACGCTGGCCACCGCCGAACAGGCCGCCGAACAGGCCACCGCCGCCGGCGGGGCGCTGCTGCGCCTGCATGGCCTGCTGCGCCTGCTGAAGCTGCCACTGCAATTGCTGGATACGATTCTGCGCCGCCACCAGCGCCGCCTCCTGCACCACCGCCATCTGCGTGACACGGTAGCGCGCCTCGGGATATTGCTGGAACATCTGGCCGATAAACTGATCGGCCTCCGGATCGATCGGCGGCAGATTGGGCGTCGTGGCGGGCACGCTGCCGAAGCCTCCCTGCGGCGCTCCCCCCACCCGGGCGACGAACTTCGTAATCAGGTCGCGTTCTTCGCTATTCATCGTTTCCGTCCTGTCTCCGACAAGAGTGCCAGCCTTAGATGTGGCGTGTGCGCATGGATTTCGCAACCCCGCACCGCCATGTCATGCCCCGCCTTTCGATCCACGCATCATGGCTGTATGGTGCGGCCCCTGTGCGTGCCGGATGGCACGCGTTTTCCATCGCTTACCCGGAGCATCCCTGTCCATGGTCCCGGCCTCCGCGCCTCGTCCCCTGTCCTTTCAGGACCTGATCCTGAAACTGCATCAATTCTGGTCCGCACAGGGCTGCGCCATTCTGCAACCATACGATACCGAGGTCGGGGCCGGCACGCTTTCGCCGCACACCACATTGCGCGCACTGGGCAAGCGGCCGTGGAAAGCCGCATACGTCCAACCCTGTCGCCGGCCTTCCGACGGACGGTACGGCGAAAATCCGAACCGGCTGCAACATTACTATCAGTACCAGGTGCTGCTGAAGCCGACGCCCGAGGAAAGCCAGAAGCTGCTGCTGGACAGCTACCGCGCCATCGGCATCGATCCGCTGGAGCACGACATCCGCTTCGTCGAGGACGATTGGGAAAATCCCACGATCGGCGCGTGGGGACTGGGGTGGGAAGTCTGGTGCGACGGCATGGAGGTGACGCAGTTCACATATTTCCAGCAGGTCGGCGGCATTCCCACGGTGCTGCCGTCCACCGAACTGACTTACGGGCTGGAGCGTCTGGCGATGTACGTCCAGGGGGTCGAAAATGTCTACGACCTCGATTTCAACGGTCAGGGACTGACCTATGGCGACGTGTTCCTGCGCGCCGAGCGGGATTATTCGCGCCATAATTTCGAACTCGCCGATACCGAAATACTGCATCGCCATTTCATCGATGCCGAGCGCGAGGCGACTGCCCTGGCCGAAGCCGGCATCGCCCAGCCCGCCTACGACCAGTGTCTGAAGGCCAGTCACCTGTTCAACCTGCTGGATTCGCGCGGCGTGATCAGCGTCAGCGAACGCGCATCCTATATCGGCCGCGTGCGGGCCCTGGCCCGTCGCTGCTGCGACGCATGGCTGGCTGGCGAGGAATAAGTCATGCCCGAACTTCTGCTCGAACTGTTCTCCGAGGAAATTCCCGCGCGCATGCAGGCAAGCGGGGCGAACGACCTGCTGCGGCTGGTAACGGAAGCTCTGGCCCCGCTGAACCCGCGCGACGCCACCGCCTTCGCCGGCCCCCGCCGCATTGCCCTGTCCCTGACGCTGGACGGCACGGTCCCCGGCACGACCATCGCCGAACGCGGCCCGCGCGACGGCGCGCCCGAAAAGGCGCTCGCCGGCTTTACGCGCAAGCATGGTGTCACCCAGGACGACCTCGTGCTGGAGAACGGTTTCTGGGTGCTGAACCGCACCATCTCGCCGGTCGACGCGGCCACCCGCGTCGCCGAAATCCTGCCACCCCTGCTACGCCGCTTTCCGTGGCCCAAATCCATGCGTTGGGGTCACGGAAGCGCCTTCACCTGGGTCCGGCCACTGCGTCGCATCCTGTGCCTGCTGGATGGCGAGGTCGTCGATGCCGCCCTGGTGGACGGCGAGGATGACGGCCACGGCCTGCGCGCCGACCGACTGACCGAAGGCCATCGCTTCACCGCACCTGCCGCCTTCCCCGTGACCGGCACCCGCGATTGGCGCGATGGTCTCCGCGCCCGGCAGGTTCTGGTGGATGCGGCGGAACGCCGCGCGCTGATCGCGGACGGTACCGCCCGCCTGGCCGCCGAAGAGGGCCTGCGCGTCGTCGCCGACCCCGGCCTGGTGGATGAAGTCGCAGGCCTGACCGAATGGCCCGTCCCATTCCTCGGCCGGATCGACGACACCTTCATGGACCTTCCGCCCGAAGTCATGCAGGTGTCGATGCGCGTCAACCAGCGCTATTTCGCCCTGGTCCGCGACGACGGCTCGCCCGCGCCGCGCTTCGCCTTCGTCGCCAACCTGCAACCCGAGGACGGTGGCGCACTGACCATCGCGGGCAACGAACGCGTGCTGCGTGCCCGCTTCGCCGACGCCCGACATTTCTGGGACCTGGACCGCTCCCGCCCCCTGGCCAGCCGGGTCGCGGCGCTGGATGCCATCGTCTTTCACGCCACCCTTGGCAGCCAGGGTGCGCGCGTGCGCCGCATCGTCCGCCTGGCGGGCCTGCTGGCGCCGATGGTGGGCGCTCCAGCCGCGGAGGCCGAGCGGGCAGCCCGGCTCGCCAAGGCCGACCTGACTACCGGCATGGTGGGCGAATTCCCCGAACTTCAGGGCGTGATGGGGTCATACTACGCCCGGCATGACGGCGAACCCGCTGCCGTCTCCACCGCCATCGCCGAGCATTACATGCCGCGCGGCCAGACCGACGGCGTGCCGACAGCCCCCGTCTCGATCGCGGTGGCCCTGGCCGACAAGCTCGACAGCCTGACCGCCTTCTTCGCGGCGGGCGAAAAACCCGGCGGATCGGGCGACCCTTACGCTCTGCGCCGCGCCGCCTTGGGCGCCATCCGCATCATCCGCGAGAACGCACTGCGGCTGGATCTGGTCCGGCTCTTCGTGCTGGCGGCCGACGCCCTGCCCTCCGCCCTGCGCGACGCGCCGGACCTGGCGCTGCTGCCCGGCTTCGTGGCCGAGCGCCTGCGCGTGCAACTACGCGCCGAAGGCGCCCGCCACGACATCCTGGCCGCGATTTCCAGCGGCAATGAAGACAGCGACATCACCCGGCTGCTGGCTCGCACCGACGCGCTCGTAGCCATGCTCGCCACCGATGACGGGAAAAACCTGCTGGCGGCGACCAGGCGCGCGGCCAACATCCTGCGGATCGAAGACCGCAAGGACGGCCCGCATGAGGGCACGCCCGACCCGACGCTGTACGAACAGCCCGAGGAACGCGAGCTGGCCAACATGCTGCTGGACGTCATTCCCGCCGTCGAGGCTGCCATCGCCGATGAACGTTATACGGACGCAATGCGCGAGGCCGCGCGCCTGCGGCCGGCGCTGGACCGCTTCTTCGAGGCCGTCACGGTCAATGCCGACCGTGCCGAACTCCGCCTGAACCGGCTGCGCCTGCTGGCCGAACTGCGGCGCATGACGGTGCTGATCGCGGATTTCAGCCAGATCGAAGGCTGAATATATCCCCCGCCCAGCCGCACCGCTGGGCGGGGCTCGCAAGAAACACCAGCCGCGCCGGGCCTCCCCCCCGCACCAGCACAACAGCATTCTGCCCGAACCGCCGTGCAATCACCCGCCCGCGCGCCAATGGCAGGCGCACGGCCAACAGCGGTTCGGACCACTGCCCCAGCCTGCCCTCGCCCTCATGGAGTTCGCACCCCGCCACATGGCCAGCCAACACGCGCATCCGCCGCCGGTTCCATCCCTCGGGCCGTCGGCGGCCGCCCGGGTTGGCCGCGCTGACGAACACCACGTCACCGTGCCGCCACCAGGCCGGCGCGCCGGGATCGTCCGCCATCGGGCGCTGCCCGACCCGTATCGCGATCCCGCCCGCGCGATACAGGCTACGCCGATAGGCACGCGCGGTCGCGGCGTCGACCGGCCGCAGGCCGGTCACGCGCCGTCCCCGGCCTCGCCGAAATGATCGTTGCGATGCACCCAGGCGGACAGCAGCAGGCCGAAGCCGAACATCACCGTCAGCATGGCCGAACCACCATAGGAAATCAGCGGCAACGGCACGCCGCCAACCGGAATCGTCCCCATCACCATCGACAGGTTGACCGCGCAATACAGGAAGAAATTGGTCGCGATCCCCAGCCCCAGCAGCCGCCCGAACTGGTTGCGGCTGCGCATCGCGATCAGCATGCCCCCGATCACCATCAGCGTCAGCAACCCGATCACCGCGATCCCGCCGACATAGCCCCACTCCTCGGCGATCATGGTGAAGATGAAGTCGGTCTGTTTTTCAGGCAGAAAGTTCAACTGCCCCTGCGTGCCATGCAGATAGCCCTGTCCCCACATGCCGCCCGAGCCGAGCGCGATCTTCGACTGGATGATGTTGTATCCCGCCCCCAGCGGGTCGCTCTCGGGGTTCAGGAAGGTGGTGATGCGCGCCTTCTGGTAGTCATGCAGATGGCTGTAGGCGATCTTGCCCAGAAAAGGCACCGGCACCAGCAACAGCGCGATCTGCCACAGCCGCATTCCGGCGCCGAAGAAGATCGTCGCCCCAACGACGCCGATAATGACGGCCGTGCCCAGATTGGGTTCCTTCAGCACCAGCCCCACCGGCAGCAACACCATGGCGGCCGGCGGCAGCAGATAGAGCGGATTGACCATGCGCCGGTAGCTGACGCGATGAAACCAGGTCGCCAGCACCAGCACCAACGCGATCTTGGCCAGTTCGGACGGCTGGATCTGCAAGCCGCCAACGATCAGCCATCGTTCCGCCCCCTTGCCCACATGCCCCACGCGCAGCACGGCAGCCAACAGAACCAGCGAAAGCCCATAGAGCGGCCAAGCCAGCCGCGTGAGCACCCGGGGGCTCATCAGCGCCACACACACCATCATCACCAGCCCGATGGCGAAGCGAATGGTCTGCGGCCCGGCGAACGGACGGGAGGAGCCGCCGGCGGCGGAATAAAGCGCGCCGTACCCCACCATGGCCAAGGCGCAGATCAACAGCACATACAGCCAGTTGACCTGCCAGAGCTTGGCCAGGATACGAAAATTGGGTTCGGCGCGCAGAAGGCGCTTCTGAAAATTCATACTCTCGGTCCCGCGTCATCGCCCGCGACACCGCACGAACGTCCATCGATGCGGGGCCCGTGGGATAAGGCTATTGAAAGTCCTCGACTTCCGCCACCACCTGGCCTGGCGGCTCCTTGCGGTTGGACGGGTCGCGGGTCAGCGTGTCGGTCATGATATCACGGGCCAGCGGGGCAGCAACCGCCGCGCCCGCGTTGCCGTGTTCGACCACGACGGCCGCCGCATAACGCGGCGCGTCATACGGCGCGAAACAGATGAACAGCGCATGAGGCCGATATTCCCACGGCAGCGCCGACGAATCGAAATGCCCGCTTTCGCGCAACGCGCGCGAGACATGACGCACCTGGGCCGACCCGGTCTTTCCGGCCATCTGCACGCCCGGAATATCCAGGCGCGCCTTGGGCGCGCTACCGCGCTCCTCGTTGACCACGGCGTACATGCCGGCCCGCAACTGGGCCAGGAACGGCTCCGGCATGTCCAGCGCCGGCCAGTGAGCGCTATCGGTGCCATCGGCCAGCCGGCCGGAGACCGATCGCACCAGGTGCGGCTGCACTGCCCGCCCGCTGGCGATCCGCGAAACATAGGTCGCAAGCTGCAACGGCGTCACCTGCACGAACCCCTGGCCGATGCCGCTGACGATCGTGTCGCCGCCATTCCAGTGCTGGCCGTGCGCCCGCCGCCATTCGGGGGTAGGGATCAGCCCCGCGCGCGTATGCGGCAACTCGATATCGAGGTTGGTGCCCAGCCCGAAACTGTGCGACGCGGCGGCGATGGCATCCATGCCGGTGCGCCGCGCCACTTCGTAGAAGAACACGTCGCAGGAATATTTGAGCCCTTCCCGCAGGGTGATCGAACCGTGGCCGTAGCGCGACCAGCAATGGAAGCGCGTCCCGCCCACATCAAGATAGCCGGGGCAGAAGATCCTGTCGGTCGGCGACAGGGTCCCCGCCTTCAGCGCCGCCATCGCCACCGCGGGCTTGAAGGTCGAGCCGGGCGGATAGACACCAGCCACCGCCTTGTTGATCAGGGGCGTGCGCGGATCGCTCGTCCATTCCTGCCATTGCGCCTGGCTGACCCCGCTATCGAACAGCGAAGGGTCGAAGGACGGGTTGCTGACCATGGCCAGCACCTCGCCGTTGCGGCAATCCATGACCACCGCGCTGGCCGACTGGTCGCCGATCCGCCCCAGCACCGCCTGCTGCAAGCCCGAATCGACGGTCAGGGTGATTTCGTCGCCGGGCTGCCCCTCGTCGCGCGACAGTTCGGACATCAGGCGACCGACCGCGTTGACCTCGACCTCCACCGCGCCCACCTGCCCGCGCAGCAATCCGTCCTGCGTCTGCTCGATGCCCGCGCGGCCCACCCGCATCCCGGGCAGCGCCATCGTCTGGTCCTGCGCCACGTCCTTGTCGCCCGGCGGCGCGACATAGCCCACCACATGCGCCATCAGCGGCCCGAACGGATAATTCCGCGTGGTCCCGACATCGATCAGCACGCCAGGCAGCGATGGCGCGTTGAGTTCGATCCGCGCCATGTCGTCCCAGGACAGGAAATCATGCAGCAGCACCGGTATGAAGCGCCGCTTGTGCCGGACCTCGCGCTCGATGCGCGCCCGGTCCCGGGCCTCGATCGGCACCAGGGCGGAAAAACGATCCAGCGTGCCCGGTATGTCGCTGGTCTCCTCGGGCAACAGCAGCGCCCGCCAGTTGACCTTGTTCGACGCCACCGCAATGCCGAACCGGTCGACCACCCGCCCGCGCGGCGGGGCGATCAGACGGCGGCTGACGCGATTATTCTCGGCCATGCGGGCGAAATGATCGCCCTCCAGCACCTGCAACCCGTACAGCCGATGCCCCAGCAGCCCGAACGCCGCCATCTGGGCGCCCAGCACCACCAGCGCGCGCCGGGTAAAGACCCCGCGCGACGGCGTATCGGCGTCGGGCCGCGACATCAGACGTTGCAAGGTCCTGCGCCGTCCCATCATCGTGCCATCCGGGTCCGCGCGAAATCGGGCCTCGCCATCAGGCCCGATCCGGATTGGCGATCGAACGCCCAAGACCAGTGAAGACCACGCACAGGAGCGGAAACACGCCCACCCCCAGCGCCCATTGGAAAGCAAAGGCGGGAATCGCTACCAGACGCAGGGACAACGCCGAGATCAGTCCCCATTGCAGCACCGTCGCCCCCAGCGACACGCCGCTGAACACCAGCCACAGCACAAGGACATGCACGCGCGCGAACCCATAGCGGCCCAGTAGCGCGACCCCATGGACCAGCAGCACCACCAGCAGCATCACCCCCGGCGGTCCGAACCCCAGCAGATCGACCAGCACCCCCAGCAGGAACACGATGGGCGACGACATCGACGCCGGACGAAACACCGACCAGAAGAAGACGGACGACAGCAGGACACCCGGCAGCAACTCCGCCTGCCCCGGCACGCCGAACGGCGCGGACAGCAGCAGTACGGCCACCCCGGTCAGCACGGCGGGCAGGCCGCGACGCGACAGCATGTCCAGCCGCCGCCACAGGCTGGTCCGGGGCTGGATACCCGCCTGGAACTCTGGGGCCTGGTCGGGCGTCATCCATGCACTCTCTCATCCACGGCCAAGTGGGGAGGGAAACGGAACTGTGAAGGAATCGGTCGGCCGGCGCAGCGGAATCCGCCCCGGCGCGTCGGGAGGAACGACAGTCGAGCGGCCATAATCGAAGACCCGGACAATGTCGAGATGCCCCAGCGACGCGAAGGGGATAACGACCGGCTGGCCTGGCCGAAGATAATGGATCTGCCCGACAGGCAGGCCCGGAGGCATTGTATCGATCTCGCCATTGGTGACGACACGTTCTCCCTCGATCGGGGGATTGTCCTGAGGATAGTAGATAAGGCGAGGGCTACCCGAATTATCACCGGCCATTATAGCGGCCCCGTGACTGACTTCCAGTCTGACCGGTATGCGGCTGGACGCATCGGTGATCAGCAGGACACGGACCGACCGGCTACCGATCTCGGTCACCCGCCCGACCATGCCCGACCCGTCGAGCACGATTCCGTCCTTATGGATTCCCGCCTCGACATTGGCCGCCACCAGCACGCTGCGCGCATACAGGCCGCTGGTATCGCGAACGACCCGGCCGGTGACGAACGAGGGCGCGGGATCGGGCATCCAGTGCAGATTGGCCTTCAAGGCCGCGTTTTCGTCCACCAGCGCGGCCGCCACGTCGTACCAGTGCCGCAGATTGGCGTTTTCGGTGCGCAGACGCTGGTTTTCGGCCTCGATCCGGCCCATGTCACGCATGCGGTCCAGCAATGCCCGCGCCTGTTCCTGCGGCCACGCGACCAGCTCGTACGCCGGGGCCAGGATATCGGCCAACCCCATGCGCACCCGCTCGGTCAGGGCGCGATTGGCCTGCCCCAGCAGGATGATCCCCAGCGCCGCGACGATCAGAATGGGCAGAACCAGCCGGTCCAGCGCCTGCCGCAGAGGGATGGACAGCGGAATCATGACGGATTCGCCGGGCATCGTGCATATCCGCGCCAGTCACACCCGTCATCCCGCCGGACGTCCATCGCCTCGGCCCTCCGCATTCCGCCCGCCGTCAGTACATACTGGTCAGGACATTCTTCAAACGTTTCATTTCTTCCAGTGCCCGTCCAGTGCCCAGCGCCACGCATGACAGCGCGTCCTCGCCGACCGTGACCGGCAGGCCGGTCGCCCGGCGCAGCACGTCGTCCAGACGATAGAGCAGCGCGCCGCCACCGGTCAGGACGATTCCCTTGTCCACGATGTCCGCCGACAGTTCGGGCGGCGTGTTTTCCAGCGCCGTCGTCACGGCATCGACGATCTGGCTGACCGGCTCGGCCAGGCTTTCGGCGATCTGCGCCTGCGACACCACCACTTCGCGCGGCACGCCGTTGATCAGGTCGCGCCCCTTGACCTCGCGCCAGCCGCCCGCATCGTCGGGGTCGTCGGGCGGCAGGGCCGAACCCAGTTCGATCTTGATGCGCTCGGCCGAACTCTCGCCGATCAGCAGGTTATGGTTGCGCCTGATGTACGAAATGATGGCTTCGTCCATCTTGTCGCCGCCGACACGCGCCGAACGGGCATAGACGATTCCCCCCAACGAGATCACCGCGACCTCCGTGGTGCCGCCGCCGATATCGACGATCATGCTGCCCGAAGGCTCGGTCACCGGCAGCCCGGCACCGATCGCCGCCGCCATCGGTTCCTCGATCAGCAGCACCTTGCGCGCGCCCGCGCTCTCGGCGCTTTCCTGGATCGCCCGGCGCTCGACGGCGGTGGAGCCGGAAGGCACGCAGACGATGATCAGCGGGCTGGCGAACATCCGCCGGTTATGCACCTTGCGGATGAAATGCTTGATCATTTCCTCCGCGACCTCGAAATCGGCGATGACGCCGTCGCGCAGCGGGCGGATCGCCGTGATATTGCCCGGCGTGCGCCCGACCATCTGCTTGGCTTCCTCGCCGACCGCGAGCACCTGCTTCTTGCCGCGCACATCGGCGATGGCGACCACCGAGGGTTCGTTCAGGACTACGCCGCGTCCCTTGACATAGACAAGGGTATTGGCCGTGCCGAGGTCGATGGCCATATCGGCCGATAATAGACCCAGCAGACGAGCAAACATCCAGAACTCCCGACAAACAAGCACAGCGCGCGGCACACGGCCTGGAACAGGCGGCGCTCGACCTGCCGGACGGCAGCCCGTCGCGACGCGTCACCATCAGCCGGCATAGGCCGAGGGCTTACCGGGGCCGCAGGACCCGGGCAAGGCCCAGTCACATTAATTCGTGTTTTTCGGTCCATCCGCGTTATCCGGGCATAAAAAAGTCGTAACCGCTCCCTATCTCTGTCTGTGCGCCATCGCGCCCAGCGGAGACGATCAGACAAAAGACGGTTGCCTTGTTTTCGCCACCGTGCCGCCCCGCCAGACACACGAACGGGGTGGAAACCGGCTGCATCGAAAGACGATATCCCGCAGTCGGCGCGCGTCGCGCCCTTTCGACGAGGAAGAAGATCATGACGATCCGCATCACTGTCTCTCACTTCACCCGGGCGACCCTGTTCGGCGCCGGACTTCTGGCGCTGGCGGGCTGCGGCAATCCGTACGATCCCGGCGCCCGTGCCGGAACCGGCGCGCTGATCGGCGCGGGCGGCGGGGCCGCGATCGGCGGGTTGGCCGGCGGCGGCACGGGAGCGCTGATCGGGGCGCTGGGCGGCGGCGCGGTCGGTGCCGCAACCGGGGCCGCCACCACCCCCAATCCGCCGCCGCGCCGTTACAATTCGGGTTATTGAGTCGCGGTCGTCATCGCCCCCATCATGCCGGCCCCATAATGGGTGCCGGCCTGAAACCACGAGAATCCCATGACCTCTCTTCGCATTCCCCCCCCTCTGGCCCACAGACCCGTCCGCAAGGCAGGTGTCCTGGCGCTGGGCGCGCTCGCGCTGTCGCTGGCGGCGTGCAGCAATCCGTACGATCCTGGCCAGCGCGCGATCGGCGGCGGCCTGATCGGCGCGGGTGGCGGCGCCGCGATCGGCGCGCTGGCCGGCGGCGGTCCGGGTGCCGCGATCGGTGCGCTGGCCGGCGGCGCGGTCGGCGCGGCGACCGGCGCCGCCACCACGCCCCGACAGCGGCCGCGTCCCTATTATTACCCGCCGCCGAACGGCTACGCGGCGCCCGGCTACGGACAGTACGGACCGTACGCGCAGCCGGCCTATCCGCCCCCGCCGCCTCCGCCGCCCCCTCCCGGCTATTACGATTACTAACGCCGGACGGCACAAAAAACGGGACCTCCCACAGGAGGTCCCGTCTCTCCATCAGTCAGCGACGCCCCGCTGTCACGCGGGCACGGTCAGGGCCTCCGGCTCGGTCCGGGCACGCTTGACCAGCAGCTTGTTCAGCGCATGCACATAAGCCCGGACGGCCGACACCAGCGTGTCGCTGTCGGCTCCCTGCCCGTCCACCAGCTTGCCGCCTTCTTCCAGCCGCACACTGGTCCGCGCCTGGGCATCGCTGCCCTCCGTCACCGCACCGACCGAATAGAGTTGCAGGGTCGCCTCATGCGGGAAGATCGCCCGCACGGCGTTGAAGGCAGCGTCAACCGGCCCCTGCCCGGTCACGTCGGCGCTGCGCGCCTCGCCATCGACCTCCAGCGTCAGCTCCGCGCGCGCCGGCCGACGGGACCCGGCTTCGATATCCAGCGAAACGAAGCGGATGCGGGCATGGTCGCGCGCCTCGTCATCCACCAGGGCCGCCAGATCCTCGTCGTAGACGACCTTCTTGCGGTCGGCCAGGTCCTTGAAACGGGCAAAGGCATCGTTCAGATGCACCTCGTCCATCTCGCCATACCCCATGGCCTTCAGCTTGTCGCGAAAGGCCGCCCGGCCGGAATGCTTGCCCAGCACCAGGGACGACCGGGTCCAGCCCACGCTCTCCGGGGTCATGATCTCGTAGGTCGCGGCATTCTTCAGCACGCCGTCCTGATGGATGCCGCTTTCATGGGCGAAGGCATTCCGCCCGACGATCGCCTTGTTGGGCTGCACGTCGAAACCGGTGATGGTCGCCAGCATGCGCGACATCCGCAGCAGGTTCTGCGTCCGGATACCCGTCTTGTAAGGCAGGACGTCCTGGCGCGTGCGCAGCGCCATCACGATCTCTTCCAGCGCCGCATTGCCCGCGCGCTCGCCGATGCCGTTGATCGTGCATTCGATCTGTCGCACGCCCACCGCCAGAGACGCGATGGTGTTGGCCACCGCCAGACCCAGATCGTTATGATTATGAGCCGAGAAGATCACCGTGTCCGCACCCGGAACACGCGCCTTCACGTCGGCGAAGATCCGCGCCATGTCCTCGGGCGTCGCGTAGCCCACAGTGTCGGGGATATTGATCGTGGTCGCCCCGGCCTTGATCGCGGCCTCGACGCATCGGCACAGGAAATCCGGATCGGTGCGCGACCCGTCCTCGGCCGACCATTCGACATCATCGGTGAACTGGCGCGCCGCCCGGTTGCCGGCGACGATCAGGTCCAGCACCGTCTCCGGCTCCATCCGCAGCTTGTATTTCATATGCAGCGGCGACGTGGAGATGAAATTATGGATACGCCCCCGCTCGGCTGGGCGAATGGCCTCGCCCGCGCTCGCGATGTCGTTCTTGCCGCCGGTGCGGGCCAGGGCGCAGACCACCGGACCACGGATGGCGGACGCGATCTGATGCACGCTCTCGAAATCGCCCTTCGACGCCACCGGAAAGCCGGCCTCGATCACGTCGACTCCCAGTTCGGCCAGGGCCTCCGCCATCCGGAGCTTCTCGGCCAGGTTCATCGAGAAACCGGGGGATTGTTCGCCGTCGCGCAGGGTCGTGTCGAAGATGATGACCCGGTCGTCGTCAATACGGCCGAAGGACGGATGGTGGATTGTCATGAAATACCTCGGACAGGTCCGGAATGTTCGCCTGCAAGCGCCACATGGGCGCCGCCTCCTCGCATGCGGGATCGCTCCCGCCATCTCCCCTGGGCGCGCCGGCATCACGCCGACCCTGAACGCTCAGGGGCAGATAAGTCGAAGACGAAGGAGGAGGCCCGCCCGATCGCGGGCGCGCGACACCAACAGCGCCTTGGCGCCGGACAGCCCTGCCGTCATGGTGATCGCGTTTACCATGGCGCGCACCATACAGGCCGCCCCATCGATTGCAACAGAAAAGGCCATTGGCCGCCCGCTATGGCGGGCGCATCACAATGCCAGCCTGTCGCGGATGCTCTTTGCAACCTGCTCGGGCGTCAAATCGGCCGTATCCAGTTCCAGATCGTACTGCATGCCCCGATGCATCCTGTCATATTGCCAGCGGGGCAGGCCGATCGCGCGGCCGTCGCGCGCGCGTTCCCGTGCCTCCGGAACCGCCAGCGGCGCGAACAGGCCGACCAGCCGCGCATCGCAACCTGCCAGCAGCGTGCGATACTCCCGCGCGTCGGCCACATCCAGCATCACGTCATCCACGATCAGATCGTTCCCCTGCCCCGCCATGGCGGCCACGGCGTGCCGCATGCCGCGCATGGCACGCGCCATGATCGGACCACTGCGAATGGCGATCGACGGGTGCCCGCCCCGCACCTCCGGAAGAAACCGCAGACCGTCCGGATGATCATGCGCCCAGGGCGGCAGCATGCCGATGAAATCGTCCATCGCCACATGCAGGAACGGCCGGTCCAGCAGGCCCAGAAGCACCCGCGCAGCGGAACTCTTCCCGACGCTGCCCACGCCATTGAGGATGACGACACAGGGTTGCCGAACCCTACAGGCCTCCGATGAACGATATGCGGCGACAACCGCGCCGCCGCGGTCTCACCCCGTCAGGCGCGTCACCCCGCCGGCCGAGGCGAAATACCGGTCGACCGCCTGCTTCATCGCGCCCGCGACCATCATCCGGTGCCCCGCCTGGCGCAGCGCGGCCTCGTCCATCCGGTTCGACATGAATCCCATCTCGACCAGTACCGAGGGAATATCCGCCGATTTCAGCACGACGAACGCCGCATGACGCGCCGGATGGGTCAGCAGGCCGATCCGCGGCCGGAACGCCTCCACCACGCTGCTGGCCATATGGGCGGCCCCCCGCCGCGTCTCCTCGGTCACCAGGCTGGCAAGGATCGCCGCGACCTCGGGCGAATTGGCATGCACGCGCGGGCCACCGAACCGGTCCGCGCTGTTCTCGGTCCGGGCCAGGGCCGCGCTCTGCGCGTCCGACGCCTGCCCCGACAGCGTATAGACGCTGGCCCCGCGCACCGAACGGTCGGTCAGCGCATCGGCATGCATCGAAATGAACAGCGCCGCATTATGCGCATGCGCGATCTCCACCCGCCCTTCCAGCGGGATGAAGCGGTCGTCCGCCCGCGTCATCGCCACGCGATAGGCGCCGCTGGCCAGCAATTGCCGTTGCAGTTCGGCAGCGGCGGCTTCGGCGATATGTTTCTCATATGTGCCGGACACCCCGATCGCGCCGGGATCCTTCCCGCCATGGCCCGGATCGAGCATGACCAGCGGCAGCGGCGCCGCCGCCCGCCCCACGATCGCCGGTGCCCGCGCCGCATGCCGGGGATGGGCCACCGTCCGGTGTGCCGCCGCTCCCGCCGCGCCGGCCCGCGCGGCAAGCCCCGCGCCCAGCGTGGCCAGCAGGACCGACCGCCGCCCCCGGCGACCGCCGGCCGCCCCTTCGGAATGATCTGCAACCATCGAAACCGCCCCTTATGGCCATTTCCGGCGCCGATGATAGCAGGGTTCACCCCCTTCGTCTGCATTTCAAAGGCTTGCGCGCGATCATTGAGACCGGCCGTCAGCCGTTCATTCCAGACAGCGACAGCGCTTGCAGCGCGGCCCCAGTTGGGTCATGCTTACGCCGTGATGGGTCCGCGTCGGCCGGTGCCGGAAAACGGCAAGGCCGGCAGGACCGGGCCCATCCGGCAGGCCGCCCCCGCTTCGCGGGCCACGGATGCCGCTCCACCCGTCCGCAAGGCCGGCGCAGGATGACGACGCCCTTTATTCCGACGCCGCACCGCGCACGCGCAGGTGCGCGTCACCGCCTGATGAGGATGGATGAACGCCACGCGATCCGCGTCCGCAGACAGCCCGGCACAGCGCACGTCACATGGGGCGCGCGCGGGCATGATCTGCGCGGATTTCGCCGCAACGGCTTCCGGATCCGTCGTTTTGTTACCCATGTCTATCTTTGCCCCTCCCCCCCGTCGCAATGGCGCGTCCCCCATGAGGACGCCTGGCAGACAGCCGGAGCGGGCATACCGGAGTTCCGTTTTTAATGACCAAGCGCATGCTGATCGACACGACCCACGCGGAAGAAACCCGCGTGGTCGTGATGGATGGTAACAGGCTCGAAGATTACGACGTCGAGGCGTCGGCCAAGAAGCAGCTCAAGGGCAATATCTACCTGGCCAAGGTCATCCGGGTAGAACCGAGCCTGCAAGCCGCCTTCGTCGAATATGGCGGCAACCGCCATGGCTTCCTGGCCTTCAGCGAGATCCATCCCGACTATTACCAGATTCCGGTCGCGGACCGCGAAAAGCTGCTGGCCCTCCAGGAGGAGGAAGCCCGCACCGAGGAAACCCAGGCGGAAGACGACACCGGCGACGCGCCCCCCGTAACGGACGCCGTGGCCGAGGACGCGCCCGAGGGCGAAGCCGAACCCCTGCCCGAGACCGTCGGCGGCGAGACCGATACCGGCGACGAGAGCCTGGTCCAGCGCCGCATCGCCCGCTTCCTGCGCAACTACAAGATCCAGGAAGTGATCCGGCGCCGTCAGGTCATGCTGGTCCAGGTGGTCAAGGAAGAACGCGGCAACAAGGGCGCCGCGCTGACCACCTATATCTCGCTGGCCGGCCGCTATTGCGTGCTGATGCCCAATTCGCTGCGCGGCGGCGGCGTCTCGCGCAAGATCACCTCGGTCGCCGACCGCAGGCGCCTGAAGGACGTGATCGCGGAATTGCAGATCCCGCGCGGCATGGCGATGATCGTCCGCACCGCCGGCGCCCAGCGCCCCCGGCCCGAGATCATGCGCGACTGCGAATATCTGCTGCGGCTGTGGGACGACATCCGCGACCTGACGATGAATTCGGTGGCCCCCGCGCTGATCTACGAGGAAGCCAGCCTGATCAAGCGCGCGATCCGCGACATCTATACCCGCGACGTGACCGAGATCCTGGTGGATGGCGAGCCGGGCTGGAAATCGGCGCGCGACTTCATGCGCATGCTGATGCCGCAGAGCGCGCCGAAGGTGAAATGCTGGCGCGACGGCGCCCAGCCGCTATTCTCGCATTTCAACGTCGAGGGCCTGCTGGACTCGATGCTGTCGCCGACGGTGCAACTGCGCTCGGGCGGCTATCTGGTCATCAACCAGGCCGAGGCCCTGGTGGCGATCGACGTCAATTCGGGCCGCTCGACCCGCGAGCGCAATATCGAGGAAACCGCGCTGCGCACCAATCTGGAGGCCGCCGACGAGGTCGCCCGCCAGTTGCGCCTGCGCGACCTGGCCGGCCTGATCGTCATCGATTTCATCGATATGGAAAGCCGCAAGCATAACGGAATGGTCGAGCGGCGTCTGAAGGACGCGCTGCGGACCGACCGCGCGCGGATCCAGGTCGGCACGATCTCGCATTTCGGCCTGCTGGAAATGTCGCGCCAGCGCCTGCGGCCGTCGATCACCGAATCCTCCTTCACCCCCTGTCCGCACTGCCAGGGCACCGGCATCATCCGCGGCACCGAAAGCGCCGCCCTGCACGTTCTGCGCGCGGTCGAGGAAGAAGGCGCCCGCCGCCGCGCGGCCGAGATCACGGTCCATGTGGCGGCCGAGATCGCGCTCTATGTCCTCAACAACAAGCGCGCCTGGCTCGACGAGATCGAGAAGCGGCACAAGATGCGCGTGGTGTTCTCGCCCGATGCTTCTCTGTTGCCGCCCCAGTTGCGCATCGAACGCGTGCGCCCGCAGACCGAACGGTTCGAACCGGTGGTCCACGCCGCCCTGCCCGAGCCGGTCGAGGCCGAGGTCGAAGCCACGATCGAGACCGAACCGGCCCCCCCCGTGGTGCGCGAAATCCCGATCCAGGCCGAAGCCCCGGCGTCCATCGAAGATGCTCCGCGTACCGCCGAGGGCACCGACGACGGCACCGACCATCGTCGGCGGCGCCGGCGTCGTCGGCGGCGGCGGAGCGGCGAGCGGCCGGCCGATGGCACGCAGCAATCGACCTTTCTCGAAGCCGGCGACGAGGAAGAGGAGTCCGAGGCGGACACCGCCGAACCCGTCGTCGCGTCGCCCGAGCCCGTCGAAGCCGAGCCGCCGCGCGAGCGCACGGATGATGGCCGCGACCGGTCGCGCCGCCGACGCGACCGGAACGACCGGCGCGAGCCCCGGCTTGTCGATGCCCCCTATCGCGGTCCGACGCCGGCCAATCCGTTCGGCAACGGCATCATCGACATCTTCGACGTGATCGAGCAATCGACCGAATCCCTGCCGCCGGTCGCCCCCGCGCCCCGGCAGCCGGTCATCGAAGCCAAATCGGCCGTGGATGCCGGAAAACTGGCGGAGATCGTCGATATCGCCGAAACGCTGGCGGTGTCGGAACCCGAGGCCGTGCCAGTGACCGTGGTGGTGGAAGCCGAGCCCGAAAGCACGTCCGAGGCCGCGCCGGTCGAGGAGGCGCCCAAGCCCCGCCGCCGTCGCAGCCCACGTGCCCGCAAGGATGCGGATGCCGAGCCCGCAGCACTCCCGGCGTCGGCGGAGCCGGTCGCGGCCCCCGTGGAAGCGGTGCCGGTCCCCGAGCCCGTGACGGAGGAAGACCCCGCCCCGGCGCACCGGACGCGCCGCCGCCGCACGGCCAAGGTCGCAGACTCAACCCCGGCCGCGCCGGTGGAGGCCGTGGAGACGGTCGCCGAACCCGTCGCGGAAGCACCGGAGAAGAAGAAGCCCGGTCGCAAGCCGGCCGCACGCGCGGCGACGGCCGCCAAGCCGCGCAAGACCACGAAGACCGCCAAGGCCGCACCCGTCGAAGCCGTCGAGGCCACGCCTCCCGAGGCGACCGACACGGGCGAGGCCGCAGCCAAGCCCAAGCGCGTCCGCAAGGCTCCGGCGCGCGCGAAGGCCGTGAAAGCGACCGATGCCGCTCCGGCCTCCAAGGCCGCGACGACGGACGAACCGGCGGCGCAGCCGACCGTGATCGACGAAGCCACGCCCGCCCCGGCCCGCCGCACCGGCTGGTGGCGGCGCTGACGGAAAAAGGCCCCGCATCCTTGCCGGATGCGGGGCCTTGACCGATAGAAGCCGATTTAACAGGCCCGCCCCACCGGGGCGGGCCTTTTTGTCGTCAGCCTGTGACGAGCGAGGCACGCCGCAGCGGCATGGTCATGCAATGGATGCTGCCCCCGCCCTGCGAGAACTGGTTCAGTTCGGGGTCGATCACGGTCAACCCCTCGGCGCGCAGCATCTCGTTGATCCGCACCGAATGGCGCGGGCTGACCACCCGGTCGCGGCCCAGCGCCAGCACGTTGCAGCCCATGTCTCGCATCGCCTCCTTGTAGCTGACCGGCAGCAGCCGGATGCCCTGGCCGCGCAGCCAGTCGAGATCCTCGTCATCCAGCACGTCGATGGCGGCGATGGCGAGGTTTTCCGTCACCATCGTGAAAATGACATCCAGATGCAGGAAATGTTCCGGGAAACGGATCATGCGCGTCGTCCATCCGGCGGCCTCGAACCAGCCCAGGAACTCGCGCGCGCCCGCCTCGTCGGTGCGGCCGCCCGTCACGCCCACCACGACCAGGCCCGGGCGGATGATATGGATATCCCCGCCCTCGATATGGCCCTGGCTCGCACTCTTCCAGATCTCGTCGGGTTGGAAGAAGGTACGGATCTCACCTTCCTCCGCCCGGCGCTCGGGCCGCATCAGGCGCGTGACGACGGTCCCCCAGGGCGTGGTCTGCGAACTGTCGCGGGTATAGACCTGATAGGGCATGCCCGCGCGCGGTTGCAGGAAATGACAGGCCACGCCGGCCCCTTCCAGGGCCGAAACCAGTTCGCCGAACTGCGCCGCCAGCGCCGCCCTGTCGATCCGCGCGCCCTTCGCCATCGTCTGGATCGCGATGTCGTTGCTGGGGATCCAGGTGTAATTGTCGGGCGGGCACAAAAGAACATCCGACAATTCGCCGGTTTCGCTGTCGATGAACCACCGGTTCGACGTCATGTACCCTCTCTCCTTCCGCTCGTCCGTCATGGGCGTCAGACCCCATTCTCGACCGTAAGCTAGGACGAAGGCACCGACCGCGCGATTTAAATCTGGTGGAGTTCCCTTTGGGTTTTGACAAATCAAAAACCAACCGAAATGGTGTATAGGGTCCCGATCCGGCTGGCGCCAGCCGGACCATTCCGCCCCACGAAGGATGGACCGTTTGCCGAACCCCCGCCCGTCTGCCCGCATGCCTTCCCGATCCCTGCCAGCCTCCGATCGCATCCTGCGCCACATCCTGGCCCTGGCCCTGTTCGCCCTCGCCATCGCGGTGCCGGGCGCGCGGGCGCAGGCCGAAGACCTCCCCGGCTTCGTGCATGACGGGCAGCTCACGCTGTGTACCAACCCTACCTTGCCCCCGATGACATTCGTCGACGGGTCCGACACCGATGCCCTGGCCGGGATGGATATCGACCTCGCCCGGCGCCTGGCCGCCTACTGGCACGTGACCCTGGTCCCCCAGACGATGGATTTCGAGGGACTGTTCCCCAGCCTCTCCGCCCAGCGCTGCGGCATGGTGATCAGCGGCGTCCTGCGGCAGGCCGGCAGGCTGCGCAATTACGACGCGGTGCCCTACCTGGACTCCGGCGTGGTGGTGGTCGCCCGCGTCGGCACCCCGAAACTCCGCGAAATGGCGGACCTGTCCGGACAGACCGTGGCGGTGCAGTCCGGCACCAGCTACGCCGCGCAGATCGAGCGGGAAAATGATCGCCTGCGCGCCGCCGGCCGGCCACCGATCCTCCTCCAACAATACCCGACCGAGGACCAGGTGGTGCAGCAGGTCCTGATCGGCCGGGTCCATGCCTTCGTCAGCCAGGATGTCGAACTCTATTACCGGCAGAAGCAACTGGGCGGAAAGGTCACGATCATCCTGGCGCCCGACTATCCGGATTTTCACCAGTTCGCCGTCTATATCCGCAAGAATGCCCACGACGACGCCCTGCTGCAAAAGGCGATCGACACGCTGACCCGCCAGGGCGAGATCGCCGCGATGGCGAAGCAATGGGGCATCTCCGGCGACCATCAAAGCGTGTTCACCGAAGGCAAAGCCCCTTCGCGCTTCGATGTCGCCACCTTCTTCGGCGCCCTGTTCTCCGCCGCCTTCCTCAAGGGCGCGGCCCTGACGCTCGTCATCGCCGTGCTGTCGCACCTGACGGCCATCGTGATTTCAATTCCAATGGCGATGAAGCTGAACGGCCGCGATTCGATCATCAAGAGGCTGCTCGGCTTCTACGTCGCCATCTTCCGCGGCGCGCCGACCCTGCTCCAGCTCCTGTTCATCTGGAACGCCCTGCCGCAATTCTTTCCCATCTTCCGCGAGGGCTGGTTCACCCCGTTCCTGGCGACATGGCTGTCTCTGTCGATCAATGAATCCGCCTACCAGGTGGAAATCAACCGCGCGGCCCTGCGCGCCGTCGATCCCGGACAGGTGCTGGCGGCCGACGCGCTGGGCATGACGACCGCGCAGACCTATCGCCACGTCATCTTCCCACAGGCGCTGCGCATCGCCCTGCCACCCACCATCAACGAATTCATCAGCCTGCTGAAGACGACCTCGCTCGCCTCGGTCATCTCGTTGCAGGAACTGCTGGCCGTGACCCAGATCCAGGTGGCGCGCACCTTCCAGTTCACCGAATATTATGCCGCGGCCCTGGTCTACTACCTCGCAATGGTCTTCTTCTTCCTGTTCCTGCAAAAGCGGATCGAGCGCCGCTTCGTCTGGGCCGACCGCAACAAGGCATCCGCCGATGCAGCATAGCACCGCACCCGACCCCACCGCCCGCATCTCGATCCGTGGCCTGAGCAAGTTCTACAAGGACTATCTGGCCCTCGACCGGATCGACCTGGACATCCGCAAGGGCGAGAAGGTCGTCGTGCTCGGCCCGTCGGGATCGGGCAAATCCACCTTCATCCGCTGCCTCAACCGCATCGAACCGCATGACAGCGGCGTGCTGATGATCGACGGCCGGGTCATCGACGACCGCACCGATCTCGCGGCGCTGCGCGGCGCGGTCGGCATGGTGTTCCAGAACTACAACCTGTTCCCCCATCTCAGCGTGCTGGACAATTGCACGCTGGCGCCGCGCCTGGTGCGCGGCATCGCGAAAGCCGACGCCGAGGCCACGGCGCGGCGCTACCTGTCCCAGGTCGGTATCGCCGAACAGGCCGGCAAATTCCCGATCCAGCTTTCGGGCGGCCAGCAGCAGCGCGTCGCCATCGCCCGCGCCCTGTGCATGAGCCCCGAGATCATCCTGTTCGACGAACCCACCGCCGCCCTGGACCCGGAATCCATCTCCGGTATCGTCGGCATCATGCGCGACCTGGCGGAACAGGGCATCACCACCATCTGCGTGACTCACGAAATGGGCTTCGCCCGCCACATCGCCGACCGCATCGTCTTCATGGACCGGGGCGCGGTGCTGGAAATCGCACCGCCCGAGGAATTCTTCACCGCCCCGCGCACCGACCGGGCGCAGGCTTTCCTCGCGCAGATGATCCGTCACTGACCCGTTCGCCGACGCCACGCGGCACGACGACAAAGTAAACTTTGGAACCTTCTCAACGAAACGATCCCCCTTTTCGTTCTTGGATGGGAACAAGATCATCCAGGACGGAAAGACATCATGACAGCACGCACCAGTTCCCCCTGTCGTACCGCCATCACACAGAGGAACCGGCATGTCCTGTTCTCCGCGCTGCTTCTGGCGGGGGTCAGCAGCATCGCCGCGCATGCCGCCCCCGCCACCCACAGGGCCGCACCCCGCCACGTCCACGCTCCCCAGCGCCCGACGCTGGAGGCCATCACCGTCACCAGCGCGCGCACGGCGCGGTTCCATACCATGGCCAACACGGTCAACACGCTCAGCGGTCGCGAACTCCAGGCGCTGCACATCGTCAGCCCCAAGGAGATCGCGGCCTTCATCCCCGGCGTGACCGCCGTCAACGCCACCTCGGGCAGCACGCCGATCTTCTCGATCCGCGGTATAGGCCTGGATGATTATATCGGCACCAACATGGGCGGGATCGGCATCTATATCGACGGCGTCTTCGCGCCCTACCCGGTGCTGTACAACGGCCAGATGTTCGACGTGCAGACGGTCAGCGTCGAAAAAGGCCCCCAGGGCTTCGAATATGGCCGCAGCACCACCGGCGGCAGCATGAACATCGAATCGGTCAAGCCGACCGGTCATTTCGGCGGCTACCTGGACTGGGGCTACAGCAGCTACGCCACCAACACCGCGCGCGGCGCCATCAACACGCCGGTCACCGATCGGATCTTCAACCGTTTCGCTTTCAGCTACATCAATGGCGAGGGCTGGCAGCACGACATCCATACCGGCCGGCGCTACGGGGCGCAGGACATCCTGTCGCTGCGCAACCTCACCCAGTTCGTCATCGACGACCGCTCGTCGCTGATGCTGAACATCCATTACACGCGCGACAAGGGCACTCCGGTCTCGCCGCAGGACGTGAATGGCGACGCGGTCAACGGCCTGCCCGACCGCACGATCAGCGTGGGCTCGAACGCCAATTACAATGCGGTGAATGTCGGCGACAACCGCGCCTCGCGCAAGGAGAATGGCGGCGGCGTCGGCATCAACTACACCAGGAATTTCGATTTCGGCACATTCACCTCGGCCACCGGCATCGATCTCTACCGCCGCGACGATTACGACAATTACGATGGCGAATCGGTCAATGTCGGCGATTATCGCTGGAACGACACGACCATCGCGCAGTCGCACGACATGCATCTCAGCATGAATCTGGCCAAGCGGCTGAACCTGACGGTCGGCGTCTATGAATCCTATGACAAGATCAACGGCGCCTATACCAGCTACCGCTCCTTTATCCTGGATTCGCCGAACGCCAGCCTGACCGACCATTTCGTCCAGCAGAATCTTTCGACCGGCCTGTACGTCAACACCGTCACACACATCGTCAAGGGGCTGGATTTCATCGCCGCCGGCCGCCTGTCCTATGACGAACGGGGCTTCAACGGCGGAACGGTGGACAATACCGGCGCGGTCACCGGCACGGCGGGCTCGCACCTGTCCTATGTCGACCAGACCCATGACTATGAGCGCCTGACCGGCCGCGTCGGCCTGCGCTACACGATCCTGCCGGGCACGCTGGTCTATGGCACCATCTCCAACGGCTACAAGGCGGGCGCCTATTTCGCGGCGCCGGTCACGGCCCCCCAGGCGCTGGACTACGTCCATCCCGAAAACCTGATCGCCTACGAAATCGGCGCCAAGACCAGCCTGCTGCACAACAAGTTGCAGATCGAAGGCTCGCTGTTCGATTACGAATATCACAACCGCCAGACCCTGTTCGTGGCCGAGATGCCACGCAACATCACGTCGCTCAGCCTGGGCCTGATCCCCAGGGCGCGCACGCGCGGCGGCGAATTGTCCAGCACGCTGCATGATCTGGTGCCCAACCTGGACCTGCGCGGTTCCTTCGCCTATCTCGACGCGCAGACCATCAGTTCGGTCAGTTCCATCGGCGGCCTGCCGCTGCTGGGCAACGTGGCCTCCCATTCCGCCCTGCCCTTCGCGCCGCGCTTTTCGTGGAGCGCGGTCGCGCGCTACGGCATCGACGTGACGCAGCGTTATCGCGTGACCTTGCAGGCCAGCTACACCTGGAAGGACAACATGCTGGTGGCGCTGGGCGACCCGAACGGCAAGACAAGCAAGATCGGCTCGATGGGCCTGCGGATGGAAGTCGGACCGAAGACCGGCAAATGGACGGCCGCCGTGTATGTCGACAACATGCTGAACCAGCACGGCGACACCTATTCCTTCACCGGCAGCGACAACAGCCGCGTGCAGTATATCCAGACACCACGCTGGGTCGGCTGCGACCTGCGCTATAATTTCTAGGCCCGGAGACAAGGCCGCCGCCATGCGTCTCGAACTGTTCAAAACGCTCTGGGGCGACCCCCGGCCCTGGTCGTCCATCATCGCGGAAATGCGGGTCGCGGCCTTTGACGGCATCGAGGCCCGTATCCCCGACACCGCGCGGGACGCGGCCGACAAGGCCCTGCTCCTGCGACAGGAGGGCGTGCCCGTGATCGCCATCGCCCTGACCGGCGGCGGCGTCATCCCCCGCCAGGGCGCCACCCTGGCCGATCACCTGTCCGACCTCCGCCACGCGCTCGGCCGCGCGGCCGTCATGCAGCCCCGCTTCGTCAACGTGCTGGGCGGCAACGACCGCTGGTGCGCCACCCAGCAGGCCGATTTCATCAACCAGGCGCACGAGATCGGGCAGAGCGCCGGACTGCGCTGCGTGTTCGAAACCCACCGCGCGCGCATCCTGTCCTCACCATGGATCGCGCGGGACGTCCTGCGCCAATGCCCCGACGCATCGTTCACGCTGGATATCAGCCACTGGGTCGTCACCTGCGAGCGGCTGCTCGACGACCCCCTGGACGATTTCACCGCCTTCCTCGACCGCGTCCATCACATCCAGGCCCGCATCGGCTACGACCAGGGTCCGCAGGTCCCCCATCCCGGCGCGCCGGAATACGCGGCGGCGCTCGCCTTCCACCAGCGGGTCTGGGCACAGGTCTGGGCCGCGCAGGCCAGGCGCGGCTATGGCATCACGACACTGACGCCGGAATGCGGCCCCGACGGCTACCTGCACACACTGCCCTTCACCAACGCGCCGGTGGCCGATTTGTGGGATCTGAACCGCTGGATCGCGGAAACCGAACGCCGGCATTTCAATGCATTCCAACACGCCTCCCAGGAGACCTGACATGACGACAGCCCCCCCCGGCCGGCGCGAGGCCTTCACCGCGATCCCGGTCATCGATATCGCCGGCCTGTATTCCGCCGATCCCGCCGACAGGCAGGCGGTCGCGGACCGGCTCGGCGCCGCCGCCCGCGATGTCGGCTTCCTCTATATCGCCGGCCACCGCGTGCCCCAGGCGGTGATCGACGGCGTGCGCGCGGCGGCGAAGGATTTCTTCGCGCTGCCCCTGGACCGCAAGATGGACCATTATATCGGCGCCTCCGCCACCCATAAGGGCTTCGTGCCCGAGGGCGAGGAGGTCTACAACAAGGACCGCCCGGACCATAAGGAAGCCTTCGATATCGGGTTCGAGGTCCCGGCCGACAATCCGCTGGTCCTGTCCGGCACGCCGCTGCTGGGCCCCAATACATGGCCGGACGTGCCCCTGTTCCGCGAACGGGCCGAGGCCTATTACCGCGCCGTGTTCGCGCTGGGGCATCTGCTGTTCCAGGGCTTCGCCCTGGCATTGGGCCTGCCGGAGAATGCGTTCGACGACATGGCGCAATTCCCGCCCTCGAAACTGCGGATGATCCATTATCCCTATGACGGCGCGGCGCACGACGCGCCGGGCATCGGCGCCCATACCGATTATGAATGCTTCACCATCCTGCTGGCCGACCGGCCGGGGCTGGAAGTCATGAACGGCGACGGCACATGGATCGACGCGCCGCCGATCCCCGGCACGTTCGTGGTCAACATCGGCGACATGCTGGAAGTCATGACGGCGGGCGCCTTCGTCGCCACCGCCCACCGCGTGCGCAGCGTGAAGGAGGAACGCTATTCCTTCCCCTTGTTCTACGCCTGCGACTATCATACCCAGATCCGTCCCCTCCCGGCCTTCGCCAGGGGCGACGAGGCATACGAGACGATCGGGATCGGCGATCACATGTGGTCACAGGCCCTGCAAACCTACCAATATCTGGTCCGCAGGGTCGAGCGGGGCGAGCTGGCTCTCCCGGCCGGCGCACGCGGCACCGCGACATTCGGTCATTTCAAGCGAAAAACGCAGCAGGCATGAACATGGACTCATCCACCGCCGTACAAGACGCGCCACCGGCCGGACAGGACGAACAGTCCCTGCGCGAGGATCTCGCCGCCGCCTACCGGCTGCTCGCGCTGTTCGACATGACGGACCTGGTCTACACCCATCTCTCGGTCCGCCTGCCCGGCCCCGGCCACACCTTCCTGGTCAACCCGTACGGCCTGCTGTTCGAGGAAATCACGGCCAGTTCGCTGGTGGTGGTCGATGCCGAAGGCCTGCCGAAACAGGCGACGAGCTGGCCGGTAAACCCCGCCGGCTTCGTGATCCATTCCGCCGTCCACCGCAGCCGCCCCGACGCCGCCTGCGTCATGCACACCCACACGCTGGCCGGCATGACCGTGGCCGCGCAGCAGAACGGCCTGCTGCCGCTCAACCAGATCAATGTCGAATTCCACAACCGGGTCGGCTTCCACCCCTACGAAGGCATCGCGGCCGACGACAATCTCAGCGAACGCGAACGGCTGGTCCGCGACCTGGGCGACAATATCGCCCTGATCCTGCAGAATCACGGGCTGCTGACGGTCGGCATCTCGGTCGCGCAGGCCTTCTATCGCACCTATTACCTGGAACAGGCCTGCCGCATCCAGGTCTCCGCGCAATCGACGGGCGCCCCGCTGCACCTGCCCTCGGAAGACAAATTGCTGCGCACCCGCGCGCAGTTCGAGGGCGATCCGGACCAGGGCCAGTTGGTCTGGCGCGCCCTGCGCCGCAAGCTCGACCGCGAACAGCCGGATTATCTCCGCTGACGCTCCCGCCACAACCGCCACATCACCCTCCCTTTTTTGTGAATTTGTCTATATGGTCCGCGGCCCGCTTCCTGCTCCGGCCCGATGAAAAACCGCCTTCTCCCCGCCCGTCGCCGCAGGCCCCGCTTTCTCGGGGCGATGGCCCACACGTTGATGCCGTCGGTCGTCACCCATTGGCTCGGCGCGCGCGCCATCGCCATCGCCCCGGAACAGATCGCCATCCGCGAGGGCCTGCGCGCCGGCGTCGCCGTCAGCACGGTGATGCTCGTCGCCTGGCATATCGACATGCCCCTGATGGCCTGGTCCGCCTTCGCCGCGTTCTGGACCTGCCTGGCCGACCCCGGCGGCCTGCTCCGCCCCCGGATCCGGACCATGGCGTCCTTCGGCCTGGCCGGCGCACTCATCACCGGCACCCTCTCCACCCTGGCGGGCTACCACACCGCCGCCGCCTTCGCCGCGCTGGGCGTCTGCGCGTTCCTGTGCGGACTGGCTCGCGTCCGAGGTCCGGCCGCGACTCAGGTCAGCGTGCTGGCCGCCATCGTCGCCGTCGTCGCCATCTGCTACCCCCGGACACCCCTGGGGGCGCTGACCCTCGCCGGCCTGTTCTCGCTCGGCGTGCTGTGGGCCAAGCTGATCTGCCTGCTGGCATGGCCGGTCGATCCCTGCACCCCGCAGAAACAGGCCTGCGCCGCCCTGTTTCGCGAACAGGCCGGCATGGCCTTCCGCCTGCTCGCCCTGCCGCACCTCCAGAGGGCCAGCCTGCCGACCCGGCAGAAGGAACTCAGCGCCTGGCGGCGCGATATCCGCCATCGCATCGAACAGGTCCGCTCATCGGTCGAAAAACTCCCCGGCGACGCGCCGGTCAGCCCGGCCCGCGCCGCCCTCCTGCCCGCGATCGAGACCGCCGACCGCATCTTCGTCACCCTCATCGCCTTCGAACACGCCGCCTTCTCCGCCCCCCTGCCGCCCGAAACCGCCCGCGTCATCCGCATCACCGCCGCCGCCCTCCGACGCATCGCGCGCGACATCGCATGCGGCCGGCATGCCCCCGACAGTCCCGGTCCTTATGTCCGCGCGCTGACCCGCCTCCCGGCCCACGCCAATGCCCTGTCCACCCGCGCCGCCGCCTGGAACGCCGCCGCCCTGACCGACCTGCAAACCGCATGGCAGGCCGGCGGCAACCCGTCCGGCGACGGCAATGCCCCCTTCACGCCCTCCACCCTGTCGCAGCCACTCAGCCCGGTCCTCCTGCGCCACGCCGGGCGTCTGTCGGTCGCGGTGCTGGTCGCCGGCGGCATCACGTTCGGCCTGCGCCTGCCCTATGCCTATTGGGCGATGATGGCCGCCGTGGTCGTCACCCAGCCGGGTATGAGCACCACGCTCTCCCGCACCATCGAACGCGTCGCCGGCAGCGTCGCGGGCGGCATCCTTGCCGCCATCGCCGGCACGCTCTGCCCGAAATGGCTGGTGCTGATCCTCATCTTTCCGCTCTCGGCCGCCACCATCGCCCTGCGCGGCGTCAACTACACGCTGTGCGTCACCTTCATGACCCAGCTTTTCATCCTGGTCACCGACCTCGTCGGTTCCGACGCCGGCTGGCTGCTCGGCCTGGCCCGCGCGCAGAACAACATTATCGGCAGCCTGGTCGGCATGGCCGCCTGCCTGCTGCTATGGCCGGAAAAATCCACCGCGTCGCTCCCCGCCCTCGTCAGCCGCGCCTTCATGGCCAATCTGCGCTACGCGGCACGCGTCGCCACCGGCGCGGACAGCCGCGCCGAAACCGAGCAGGCACGCCGCCAGGCGGGCACGACCTCCAACAAGGCCGAAATCCTCTGCCAGCAGACCAGCCTCGAAGGTCTCCGCCGTTCGGAAAACCTCAAGATCTGCACGGAAATTCTCTTCCACCTGCGCCAGTTGGCCGGCCTCGCCAGCACAAACTGGCTCGAACGGGCCCCCCACCGCGCCCCAGCCGAGGAGAACCAGGCCGACCTGGCGGCCCTGCGCCATTTTTCCACCCTGCTGGCCGATCCGGCCCACGCGGCGCCGCCCCCGGAACATCTGCGTGAAATGCTCCTGTTTCTCAAACAGCGTCTTTGAACCCCCTGCGACGGAACGCCCGCCCCGATCACGCCTTCGCCGCCCTCCCCCTGCCCCGACGCGCCGCCGGCGCAGACCCGGGGCGGGTTTCCGCGGGCCCGCGCGACGCGCCGAGTTCGTCGAGCGCCGCCGCGATATCCGCCAGGATCGCCGCCTGCCCGGGTGCCAGCGGCTGCTGCGCCGCCACGATCAGCGACAGCCGCTGCGGCGGCATCCTGATGTCGCATAACGGCAGAAAGACCGCCTGCTCGGTATAATGGCCGAACGCGTCCAGATCGCGCATGAAGGCGATCCCCATCCGCCGCTTCACCATGTCGCACAGCAGCGCGACATTGTTCGAGGTGAACACGACATTGAAGGGCCGGGGCACGTCGGCGAACAGCCGCTCGACCATCTGGGCCAGCGCGGTCGAGCCGTCCGGGGCAATGACGGGAAAATTCGCGCAATCCGCCAGATGCAACGTGCCTTTTTTCCGGGTCAGCGGATGGTCCGCCGGCACCAGAACGCCGAGGCGCGAGGCCGCCTGGCTTTCGATGCGCAGGCCGGCGAACGAGGACGGATCGAATGTCAGGCCGATATCCGCCTTTCCGCTCCGCACCAGCGCCGCAACGATGTCCGCGCTGCCGACGACCACGCCGAAGCGCAGGCCGGGCCGCTCGGCGCTCAGCCGCTCGACGAAGGTGGGGATGAAACTCGCCGCCGGCCCGTCCGCCACCGCCAGCCTGATCTCGCCCCCCGTCCCGCTGCGCAGTTCCTCCAGATGGCTGTGCAGCGTGATCTCGTCACGCGCCCAGCGGGCGATCTGGTGCGATACCGCTTCTCCCGCCGCCGTCAGGCGCAGGCCGCCCGGCGTCCGGTCGAACAATCGTATGCCCAGCTTTTCTTCCGCGTTGAGAACCTGCCGGTCGACCGCCGATGCCGCGATATTCAGCACGTCCGCCGCCTTCCGGATCGATCCGCACGCCACAATCTCCTGGAAATAGCGGGAGAATTTCGAAAGGAGAACCACACACACCTCCTTTGGCGTCCCGGGTGCCATCCCCGCCTGCCTGCCGTCCGCCCATTGTCTACGGCAGGTGTACTTAAATTGGCAACATGACGTCCGAAACTTTGCCCTTTCCCGTGCCGTTTCCGCATTTCTATGGTGCTCCGTCCGCCGGGGCGTTCCCGCCCGCGCGACCAGGGGCGAGGTGACCGATGACAAGCCATGGCGACGCAGCCGCCAGAGCAACCGCCAGACACGCGGCGGAACGCGCGGTCGCGCGCTGCCGGCAACTGGCCGAAGCGCCCTACAGCGACATGGCGGGCGGCCTGTTCCGCCCGTTTCTGGGCCCCGCGCACCTGGCCACCCAGGCCCGCGTCGCGGCCTGGATGGAGGAGGCCGGACTGTCCACCCGCCGCGATGCCACCGGCTCGCTGATCGGCCGCTACGAGGCCGCCGAGCCCGGTGCCCCCGCGCTGGTCCTGGCCTCGCACCTGGACAGCGTGCGCGACGGCGGCGCGTTCGACGGTATGCTGGGCGTCCTGCTCGCCATCGAATCCGTCGCCGCCCTCCACGCCGCCGGGCAGCGGCTCCCCTTCGCGATCGAGGTCGTGGGCTTCGGCGACGAGGAAGGCTCGCGCTTCCCGCAATCCATGCTCGGCGCGCGGATTTTCGCGGGCAAGGCATACGGCGCCGTCGCCGCCATGACCGACCAGGCGGGCATCACCCTGCGCGAGGCCATGCACCAGGCGGGCCTGGACATCGATCGCCTGCCCGAGGCCACGCGCGCCAGGGGCGATATCCTCGCCTATTTCGAAGCCCATATCGAACAGGGTCCGGTACTGGATATCGAAGGCCTGTCGGTCGCGGCGGTCGAAGCGATCGCGGGAATCCGCCGCTTTCATGTCCGCCTGCACGGGGTTGCCGGCCATGCCGGCACGGTCCCCCCCTCCCTGCGCCGCGACGCGCTGGCCGCCGGCAGCGAGATCGTCCTCGCCGTCGAGGCCCTGGCGGCACGCCAGGAGGGCCTGCTGGCCACCGTGGGCAGGATCGAGGCCCGGCCCGGCGCGATCAACGTCATTCCTGGCGAGGTCTCCCTGACGGTGGAACTGCGCTCCGGCAATTGCGCATGCCTCGACGACGGCCTGCGCGCGATCGAGGATCGGATCGCCTGGATCGCCACCCGACGCGGGATAAAGGCCGTGCTGTCCGACCATCAGGCATTCCAGCCCGCGCTGTGCGACCCCCGGCTGGTGGCCCTCATGGCGCGCAGCATGACGGCGTGCGGGCTGCCCGCCCGGCGGCTGGTCAGCGGCGCGGGGCACGACGCGATGATGATGTGCGACTGGGTGCCGACCGCCATGCTGTTCATCCGCAGTCCCGGCGGCGTCAGCCATCACCCCGACGAACGGGTCGACATCGCCGATGTCCGGGCCGCGTTCGCCGTCATGGCCGACTTTATCCAACGCCTGCCCCGGGTCCTGGCACCCCCGCGCGACGGAGCACTCTCATGATCCTTGCCGACAGCCACTGCCATCTCGATTTCGATGAACTGGCGCCCGATTTCGACGCCGTCATGGACCGCGCGCGCGCCGTCGGAATCCGCCGCTTCGTCAGCATCGGCACCCAGGTCCGCCAGCATGCGCGCGTCCTGGCCCGCGCGATCGGGACCGAGGACGTGTTCGTCTCGGTCGGCACGCATCCCCACTGGGCCGGAGAGGAACAGGACGTGACGGCCGAGGACCTCGTGGCCCACGCCGCGCATCCCAAGGTCGTGGGCATTGGCGAGGTGGGGCTGGACCGGATCCTGACCGACGCGCCATGGGCGGCCCAGATGCGCAACCTCCTGGTCCATGTCGACGCCGCGCGTCGGACGCAGCTTCCACTGATCGTCCATTCCGTGGGCGAGGACGCGGCGATGGAGGACGTACTGCGCCGCGAGGATGCACGCGGCCGCTTCCCGGTGGTGATGCATTGCTTTTCCGGCGGCCCGGCGCTGGCCCGCGCGAATGTCGAGATGGGGCATTATCTCTCCTTTTCCGGCCTGCTGACCCACCAGGGCCGCGAGGCCCTGCACGATATCGCGGCCCACCTGCCCGAGGACCGGATCCTCATCGAGACCGATGCCCCCTCCCTCGCCCCGGCGCCCTACACCGACACGCGTAACGAACCCGCCTATCTGGTGCATACGCTTGCGTTCCTCGCCCGCCTGCGCGGCGTCCCGATCGAGCGACTGGCGGCCCGGACGACGGCCAATTTCCTGCGGGCGTTCCCCAAGGTCCCCCCGCCCGATGCGTTCTGTTTTTCAGAACGGTGAGTGATAAAAATTAAACTTGCCGCCATCAGATGCGATATCGCAACATTGCGCAGTCGCCGCGTTCTGAAAACCGCAAGCCCAAGGGAATAGATGTCGATGTCGCCAGCCAGGAAATGGTCAGGACGCTCGGTTCTTCTGTTGACAGCATCCGTTTCCGTCCTGGGGATGGAACGCGGCCCGGCGCTTGCCGCCTCCACACAGCACAAGGCCCCGCACAAGGCGGCCCCACGGGCCCCGGCGCCCGTGTCCGGTGCCATGCCGCGCGTGCGCGCGGCCCCCCCGGTCGCCGTCGCCCCGCGTGAAGAGGCCCTGAACGTGACCGCCCGGCGCCGGACCGAGCGACTGACCGACGTGCCGGTCGCCGTCTACACGATCAAATCGTCCGAAATCGCGACCCTGACCGCGGCTGGCGACGATATCCGCGCGCTGGCCGCCCGCACGCCCAGCCTGAACATCGAATCCTCCTTCGGCCGCACCTTCCCGCGCACCTATATCCGCGGCCTGGGCAATCCGAATTTCGACACCAATTCCGCCCAGCCGGTGGCGCTGTATTACGACGACGTGGTGCTCGACAACCCGGTGCTGCGCTCCTTCCCCCTGTTCGACCTGGCCAATACCGAAGTCCTGGCCGGTCCGCAGGGCACACTGTTCGGGCGCAACACGCCCGCCGGCGTCATCAGCATTCACTCCCGGGGGCCGGAAGACCGCAATACCGGCTATATCAGCCAGAGCTACGGCACCTATTCCTCCGCCGTCACCCAGGGCGTCGGCAACGTCGTGCTGGTACCGCACAAATTCGCCATCCGCCTCTCGATCATCAACCAGCGGCGCGACAACTGGGTGCGCAACACCTATGACGGCTTCCGCTGGCGCAAGGGGCTGGAAGGGTACGAGGATATCGCCGGGCGCCTCCAGGGGCTGTACACCATCGACGACACGGCCAACATCCTGTTCGAGATCAACGCCCGCCATCTCGAAGGCACGGCGACGGTGTTCCGCGCAAATCTGTACGAGCATGGCTACCAGGGCATCCGGCCCGGCTACGACATCAATCAGGTATCGCAGAACGGCAACAACGCCCAGACGCTGACGACCGCCGGCGGCCATATCAAGGCAACCAAGAATTTCAGCCATGTCGGCCTGCAATTCATCAGTTCCTGGACCGAAGGGTCGCTGAATTCGATCGGCTCGATCGACGGCGGCAGCCCCGGCAACGTGCCGTTCAGCGTGGAGACCGGCACCGCCGCGCCCAAGATCAGCCAGATCACGCAGGAATTCCGCGCCTACACGATCAAGACCGGAAAATTCTTCGATCAGGCGGGCGTCTATTATTTCAACGAATTTCTCGACGACTACGACGCCAACTTCAATTCGAATACCATGAAGACGACCGAACTGGCCAACCAGCGCCAGAACGAGAACTCGGTCGGCGTGTTCGATTCGGCCTCCTACGACATCCTGAAGTCGCTCAGCCTCTCGGCCGGTGTCCGCTATACCTACGATTTCAAGCGGTTCAGCGCCGCCCGCGCCCTGGGCGGCGACGGCCCGATCGCCTCCAGCGAAAGCGCGCGGTCGAACAATATCAGTTGGGACGTGGGGCTGAACTACAAGATCACGCCGGACATGAGCGTCTATTTCCGCGCCGCGACCGGCTTCCTCGCCCCCAGCTTCCAGGGGCGCCTGACCAGCGGCGACCATACCTCCCGCGCCTCGGCCGAGCGGAACACCTCGTTCGAAATCGGCTACAAGGCCAATCTGGCCCATGGCCGGGTCCAGCTCACCGCCGACGCCTATATGTGGGACACCAAGAACATGCAGCTCACGGCGGCGGGCGGCACCTCGAACCAGATCCGCCTGCTCAACGCCGATCACGTCGTGGGTCGCGGTTTCGAATGGAGCGCGGTCACCTACCCGATCGAGAACCTCTCGGTCGACGCGAACATGAGCTACAATTTCACCGAAATCCAGTCGCCAGGCCTGGAAAGTTCGGCCTGCGGCGTCGGCTGCACCATGCAGAACCCGATCGATCCCCACACCGGCTTTGCCGAGATCAACGGCAATGCGCTGCCCTACGCGCCCCGCTGGATCGCCAACCTCAACGTGTCCTATCGCATACCGCTCAACGAAACCCAGCGTTTCGTACTGTCCAGCGACTGGTCCTGGCGCAGCCAGGAATTTTTCACGCTCTACAAATCCTACGAGTTCGAGGGGCGCCCGCTGCTGCTGGGCGGTGCCAGTCTCGCCTTCGAGGACACGAAGCGCCACCTCCAGGCCAGCGTCTTCGTCCGCAACATCACAAACAAGGTCGTGGGGGTCGGCGCGCTCGATTTCGACAACTACACCGGGTACATCAACGATCCGCGCATCGTGGGCGGCCTGATCCGCTATAGTTTCTGACCATGAAGACCGCAGAACGAAAGGCCGCGCCGGCCATGCGGCGCGGCGCCCGCGCGGCGCGCCACGCCCTGGCGGCGCTCTGCCTTGCCATCGGCCCGGCATCCGCCCGCGCCTCCACGGACGCTCCGAACTATGTCTTTCTCGATAACGATTTTTCCGGTCCCGGCGAAACCAATATCCAGTCCCTCTACCCGCTGCTCACCGATCCCGACGTCAAGCTGCTCGGAATCGGCACGGTCACCGGCGATGCCTGGCGCGACGAAGGCACGGCCCATCTGCTCGCCTTCCTCAAACAGACGCAATGCGGCCTGATTCCCGTCTATCTCGGCGCGAACCGGCCACTGCTGCGTACCCGCGCCGAAATGTCGGCATGGGAGGCACAATACGGCCCCCTGCTCTGGAAGGGGGCTTGGCAGTCCGCCAGCCCCCGTCATGCCGGCCACCCCGACCAGCCGTCCCTGATCCCGCCGATGGCCGAAGGGCCGGCCCCGCCCCTGCCGAAAGGCCCCTCGGCGGCCCAGGCGATGATCGAGGCGGTCCATCGCCATCCGCATGAAGTGACGATCATCGCGGCCGGCCCGCTGACCGATCTCGCCGAGGCCATCCGGCTGGACGACACATTCGTTTCGCTGGCGCGCGGGCTGGTCTTCATGGGCGGCCTGATCGACATCGACGGCGCGCAGGTCGATCTCGAAAAACAGCACGGTCACGATTTCTATACCGATTTCAACATGATCTTCGACCCCGAGGCCGCGCATATCGTGCTGACCGCGCCGTGGGCCAGCATCACCAACCTGGGCAACGTCACCCTCGCGGTGCCGCTGACCCAGGCCCTGCGCGACGGCGCGGCGCATGGCACCACCCCGCTGGCCGCCTATTTCAGCCGCTACGCCCGGGTCGGCATCCCGATGTGGGACGAACTGACGGCCGCCGTCGCCATCCATCCGGACCTCGTCACCGGGTCCAGGGAAGCGACGATGGATGTGGAAACGGCGCGCGGACTGTTCTACGGCCGCGCGCATGCGCGCGCGCCTTCCCTGTCGCCCCGGGATATGCCGACGGTGCGGATCGTGACTTCGGTGGACATGGCCGCCTTCTACCGCCTGTTCGCCGAAAGCTTCACCGCCCCGTCAGCGGCCTGTGCGCGCTGATTCCAGGAGAACGCTGCTGACCCGCTCCCCGCCCCTCGCGCCCCCCGTCACCGGGCTGCTGCGCTTCCTGTCGCCCGACCGGTCCAATCCGCCACCGACCACCCTGCGGCGGGAAATCCTGGCCGCGCTGACCACGTTCGGGGCCATGGGGTATGTGGTGGTGGTCAATCCGCAGATCCTCTCGGTCACCGGGGCCGACCGCCACGCGCTGATCGTGATCACGGCGCTGGCGGCCATGGTGGGCTCGCTCCTGATGGGGCTGATCGGCCGGCTGCCGGTGGCGCTGGCCCCGGCGATGGGCACCAACGCCGTCTTCGCGATGGCGGTCGCGGGCGGCCATGGCGTGACCTATGGCACGGCTCTGGTGATGGTGCTGATGGGCGGCGTCGCCTTCACCCTCTTTTCCGCCACCCGCCTGCGCGAACATGTGGTGATGGCCTTCCCCGAGGCGATACGGGTCGGACTGCAATGCGGCCTCGGCCTGTTCATCGCCAAGATCGGCCTGCGCGGCGGCGGGTTGCTGACGCCCGCCGGCCAGTTCGGCGACCTGCGCCACCCGGCGGTGATGCTGGCCTTCGCGGCGGTGCTGGTGACGCCGGTCCTGGTCCTGCTGCGCGTCCCGGCGGCGCTGCTGCTGTCGATTCTGGCGGTCACGCTGATCGGGCTGGTCGTCCCCGGCGCGGACGGGCGGATGCTGACCCACCTGCCCTCGGCCCTGGTCCAGGCGCCCCCCTGGCCGTCCGATTACGTGATGAGCTTCGATTTCGCATCCTTTACCAGTCATCTCGCGCTCGCGCTTCCCCTGGCCGGCTATTTCTTTCTCGGCGATTTCTTCTCCGCGACCGCGACGCTGATCGGCGTGACGCGCCGCGCGGGGCTGATGGACGCGTCCGGGCGCATGCCCAACGCGCGGGCCGCCTACCTGGCGGACGGCCTGGGCTCGATCGCCGGCGCCTGCCTGGGCAGCCCCACGGTCGCGGCCTATGTCGAATCCGCGACCGGGGTGGAAAGCGGCGGCCGCACCGGGCTCACGCCGATCCTGGTCGCGCTGCTGTTCGCGCTCGCCACCTTCCTGTGGCCGCTGATCGCCGCCATTCCTCCCCAGGCGACCACGCCGGCGCTGGTGATGGTGGGCGTGATGATGATGGACGGCATCCGCCATCTCGACTGCACAAGGCTGGAAAACACGGTCAGCGCGGTCCTGATCATGCTGCTGACGGTCACGACGGGGAATCTGGTCGTCGGCCTTGCGGCGGGCGCGTTCGCCTATACGTTCATGGCGCTCGCCCTGCGCATCCGCCTGTCGCCCGTCCTGCTGCTGACGGACGGGCTGCTGGCCCTGTATCTGCTCCTCAGCGCGCTCGCGCGCCATTCCTGAACTGCCCCGAGGAAAACCGGACATGACCTCCAAGCCCGCAAAGGCCGCCGCCGATCTCGACGATCCCGCGCTGCGCGACCGCGCCGTCCGCGCGGCGTCCGGCACGCTGCCCTTCGACGTCCTGCTCACGGGCGGCCGGGTGGCGGACATGGTCACGGGCGAACTGCGCGCGGCCGATATCGGGCTGGTCGGCCCGATGATCGCCAGCGTCCATCCGTCCGCCAGCCGATCCGACGCCGCGCGGATCGTCCCGCTGGACGGCGCGATCGTGGCGCCGGGGCTGATCGACACGCACCTGCATATCGAAAGCTCGATGATCACCCCGCGCGGCTATGCCGAAATCGTCGTCCCCCAGGGCACGACGACCATCTGCTGGGACCCGCACGAGGTCGGCAATGTCGGCGGGCTGGACGCCGTGCGCTGGGCGGTGGCGGCCTCGCGCGACCTGCCGCTGCGCATCCTGGTCGAGGCCCCGTCCTGCGTGCCCTCCGCTCCGGGGCTGGAGCGCTCGGGCAGCGTCTTCGACGCCTCCGCCCTGTCCGAGATGCTGTCCTGGCCGGAGGTGATCGGCATCGCCGAAGTCATGGACATGCGCGGCGTCATCGAACGCTCGACGCATATGAGCACCATCGTCCAGGCGGGGCTCGACAGCGGCAAGACCGTCTTCGGCCACGCCCGAGACCTGAAGGACGCACCGCTCCAGGCCTATTGCGCCGCCGGTGTGGAATCCGACCACGAACTGACGGGCGAGGACGACACCCTGTCCAAGCTGCGCGCGGGCATGACGATCGAACTCCGCGGCTCGCACCCCGCGATGGCGATCGAGGCGCTGCATGCGTTCGAAAAGCTCGGTCACGTCCCGCAGACCGTCACGCTGTGTACCGACGATATCTTCCCCGACGACCTGGCTGCCAGGGGCGGCATCATCGCGCTGATGCGCCTGCTGGTCGGCGCGGGCATGCGGCCGCTCGACGTGCTGCGCTGCGCGACGCTCAACGCCGCGCGCTGGCTCAGGCGCAACGATCTCGGCCTGGTCGCGCCGGGCCGCCGGGCCGACCTCGTGGTATTCGGCGATCTCGACAGCTTCCCCGTGGAACGGGTCTTCGTCTCGGGCCGCGAGGTCGCGGCCGACGGCGTCATGACAGTGCCCCTGCGCCCGGACGCCTGCCCCGCGCCGACCAGCACGATGCACCTGGCGCCGGTCACGGCGGACATGTTCCGCATCCCCGTCCCCGGCATCGCCGACGGCGCCACCGTCCGCATCCACACCGTCGACACGCCGCGCTTCACGCGCTGGGCGGAGCGCGAGGCCATGGTGCGCGACGGCGCGGTCGTGCTGCCCGACGACTGCATCTACATGGCCGTCTTCAACCGCTACGGCGCCAACAGCCCGCCCGGCCTCGGGGTGCTGGCGGGCTGGGGCACCTGGCACGGCGCCTTCGCCACCACCATCCTGCATGACAGCCATAATCTCGCGGTGTTCGGCCGGAATCCCACCGACCTCGCGGTCGCGGCCAACGCCCTGATCGCCTGCGGCGGCGGCATGGCGGCGGTGATCGGCGGCAAGCCCCTCAGCGTGCTCGACCTCCCCGTCTGCGGCCTGCTGTCGGAAGACCCGCCGCACAAGGTCGCCGAACGCTTCGCCGCCCTGCGCGAAGCGTCACTGGAGGTGGCCAGCGGCCTGTCCTACCCGCTGGTCAAGCTGGTGATCGGCGCCAGCCTCGCCTGCAATCCCGGCCCGCACGTGACCGATCTCGGCATCACCGACGGCATGAGCGGCCGGATCGTGACCGACAGCCTCATCGCGTGACGGGATGCCCCTCGCCCGTCAGCACAGGCGGCCCAGCTCCTCGCGGAAATCCGTCTCCAGCGCGACGGACCAGACCCGGTCGACGAAATCCGACGGCGGCGCCTCGTTCAGCCGCACCAGCCCGATCGCCCCGGGCGAGAATCCGGTGAGCCTGCGCATCTGCAAGCGCCCGGCCGGCGGCACCCGCAGGGGAAACGACGACAGCGGCAGGATCGTCACCAGGTCGCCACGCATGATTTCGGCATGGATCAGTTCCAGCGACCCGGTCTCCAGCCGAATGACAGGCTCCACTCCGGCGGTCTGAAACCCGATATCCACAAGCTGGCGGCAGCGCATGTCCTTGCCGAGCAACGCCAGCGGAAATCGCGCGGCTTCCTCCCAGCTTATCTCCCGCGCGTCGGGAAAGGCGAAAGCCGTCGTCCCGGCCAGCACCTGTTCCTCCGCGTACAGCGACCGGACGGTAAAGGCCTGCGCCTGCGGGCACTGGTCGTAATACATGATCCCGAGATCAAGCTGCTTGCTGGCCAGCCGGTCGATGATGTCCGCATTCGGCAGCACCGACACATCGCCTGAAAAATCGCCGATCTTCTCCTTTATCGCCGCCAGCAGGATCGGCACGATATGCACGGCCGTCGGAATGACGCCGATCTTGACGGCGCCGACCAGTTCCTGCCGAAACAGCGCGATCTCGCTGCGCATCTCCGTCACGCCGCGCAGGATATCGTGCGCCCATTTCAGGACACGCACGCCTTCCGCCGTCAGGCCGAAGACCTTCTTCCTGCGGTCGACGATCACGACCCCAAGTTCCTCTTCCAGTTGCCGGACGGCGCGCGACAGTGCGGGCTGCGACACGTTGCAGGCCTCGGCCGCCTTCGAGAAGCTCCGCAGCCTGTCGATTTCCCGAAGATAATAAAGCTGTCTCAGGAACATGGTACAAGGCGCTCCCGCCCGCAGAACAGGACCTGCCCGTCACGGCGCGCGATGGCCACCAGCGTCTGGTTCATCTCCTCGGCCAGCCGACAGGCCCGATAGGTCGGGGCGGAAATCGCCACCACGATCGCCATCCCCGCCCGCAGCGTCTTCACGGCCATTTCAAACGAATAGCGGCTGGTCAGCAGGCAAAACCCCTCGCCCCCGTCGCCCGCGCGCACCCGCGCGCCGATCAGCTTGTCCAGCGCGTTATGCCGCCCGATATCCTCGCGGATCGTCACGATCCGTCCATCGCGATCCGCCCAGGCGGCCGCATGCACCATCCGCGTCGCCGCATTCAGCGTCTGCCACGTCCCAACTTCGTCCAATGCCCGATGCACCGCCGCAATCGCGATCACGGGGCCGGCGGGCAGCGCCGGCACGCCCACCCCCTCGCCGGACGGAATCTCGTCGCTGCCGCAGATCCCGCAACCGGAATGCCCCGTCTGCACGCGCGGCCGGCGCCTGATCAGCGCGCTCAGGGCTTCCCCGGCAATCGCCACATCGATGGTCAGCCCGTCATCCGCCGCGCCGACCACGACCGACCGTATCTGCGCCGGCGTGCCCACGATCCGCTCCGTCAGGCAATAGCCGACGGCGAAATCCTCCAGATCGTCCGGCGTCATCATCATGACGCCATAAGGAAAGATCCCGTTGAAGGTCAGGCGGACCGGCACCTCGTCGGCCACGTTCAGGTCGAACGCCTCGTCCGGCCGCCCCAGCGCCGTGACACGCAATGGCTGAAACAGCACGGACATCGATCCCTCCGGGCGCTACCCGGCGATCCGGATCGGCACCGCCGAGGCCACGCTGGCCACCACCTTGACGGGCACGGACTTCGCGGCCGGCGTGCCGCTGATCTCGTCGAAGAACCCCAGCGGCATCAACGGATTGAGTTCGGGATAATAGCCGGCGATGGCCCCGCGCGACATCGGATAGTCGATCACCGTCAACCCGTCGACATAGCGCCGCACCCCGTCGTCGCTATAGGTCTCCAGCCCGATCACCGCGCCGCTCTCCAGCCCGCGATCCTTCATGTCGTCCTGGTTCATGAAGATCACGAGCCGATTGTTGTAGACGCCGCGATACCGGTCGCTGTTGCTGTAGATGGTGGTGTTGTACTGATCGTGCGACCGGATGGTGGCCAGGCGCAGCATCGCGGGGTCCGCGACGACCGGGTTCACCTCCAGGCCCGGAAAGACCAGGAAGTTCGCCTTGCCGTTCGGCGTCGTCCATACCAGCCGGCGCGGCGGGATATCCAGGTGAAAGCCCTTCGGATTTTTGATCTTTTCCGAGAAATCAGCATAGATCTCCGGATAGACCTCGGCGATTTTGTCGCGGATCGGCCCGTAATCGACCATATACTCCGCCCATTTCGTCTTCGAATGCGGCAGTGTGGCCATCGCCATCCGGCAGACGATTTCCGTCTCCGGCAGCACATGTTCGCTGACGGGTTCGAACACCCCGCGCGAGGCCGTCACGTTCGCCATCGCATCCTCGATGGTCACGAACTGCTCGCCCGCCGCGGTGCGGATGATCTCCGACCGCGCCACCACCGGCAGGATCAGCGCGTCCTTGCCATGGACCAGATGTCCCCGGTTCAGCTTCGTCGCAATCCCCACCGTCAGGTCCAGCGACCGCATAGCATCATAGGACCGATCGGTATCCGGCACCGCGCGGATGAAATTCCCGCCCATGCCGATGAACACCCGGGCGGTGCCGGCTTCCATCGCCTCGACCGCCTCCACCACATGGTGCCCATGCGCGCGCGGCGGCTCGAAGCCGAACGCATCGCGAACCCGATCCAGGTAGATCTGCGTCGGCTTCTCGTCGATGCCGACGGTGCGGTCGCCCTGCACGTTGGAATGGCCGCGGATCGGCGCGATGCCCGCGCCGGGCTTGCCGAAATTGCCGCGCAGCAGAAGCAGGTTCGCCAATTGCTGCAACAGGCGCGATCCTTCGTGGTGCTGCGTCAGCCCCATGCCGTAGCAGATGATCGTGGCCTTCGACCGTTTATAGATCTCCGCGACCCGCCGGATCTGCTCCTCCGACACGCCCGAAACCTTCGTGATCTCCGCCCACGAACAGCCCATCACATCCGCGCGCAGCGCGTCGAGGCCGGCGGTATGTCGGGCGATGAACTCCAGGTCCAGGACCCGCTCGCCCTGCTCCTCGGCCTCGAAGAGCGCCCGCATCATCCCCTTGAAGATCGCCAGGTCGCCGCCGATGCGCACATGGACGAATTCGCTGGAAATCGGGGTCGAGCCGAACGTCGCCATCTGCAACACGTCCTGCGGCTCGGTAAAGCGGATCAGCGCCCGTTCCGGCATCGGGTTGATCAGCACGATCGGCACGCCGCGCTTCCGCGCCTCCACCAGGTTCGTCATCATGCGCGGCGAATTGGTGCCCGTGTTCTGCCCGATGACGAAGATCGCCTCGGCATGCTCGAAATCCGCCATGACGATGGTGCCCTTGCCGACACCGATCGCGGGCGGCAGCCCACGGCTGGTCGGCTCGTGGCACATGTTCGAGCAGTCGGGGAAGTTATTGGTGCCGAATTCACGGACGAAGATCGAGTAGAGAAAGGCCGTCTCGTTGGCGGTCCGGCCGGAGGTATAGAACTCCGCCAGGTGCGGGCTGTCCAACGCCTGCAAATGCCGTCCGATCATCGCGAAGGCATCGTCCCAGGCGACGGGCACGTATTTGTCGGTGGCGGCGTCATAGCGCATCGGCTCGGTCAGCCGCCCCTGCATCTCCAGCCAGTAATCGCTCTTTTGCATCAGCTCGGTGACGGTGTGCCGGGCGAAGAAGTCACGCGTCACCCGCGCCTTCGTCGCTTCATGCGCCAGCGCCTTGGCGCCGTTCTCGCAGAATTCCAGCGTCTTGCGATGATCGGGGTCGGGAAACGCGCAGCTCGGGCATTTGAAGCCACCCGGCTGGTTCATGGCCAGCAGCCCCCGCGAGCCCTTGACGAGCACGCTCTGCTCCATCAGCACCTTCGCGGTCGCGCCCGCGGCCCCCCAGCCACCGGCCGGATGATGATACGGCTTGAACTCCGACGGCTTCTCTTTGCTCATGACATCATCCTCCTCTGGCCGGCCGCGCCTCGGGTCCGTCACAGGACGCCGAATTCCCTCATGGCCGGGACGAAATTCTCGTTTTCATGCTGCGAGCGCGCGAGCTTGATCAGCGCAAAACGCTGCAACGGTGTCAACGCCGCCCATTGCGCCGGCGTCGGGGGCGGCACGCCGTCCGCGTCCGCCTGCGCGCGCACGGCATCGGGCATCCGGCCGGCCTCCCGCCAGTCCGCGAAATCGGCGGTCGCCAGATAGCGCGGCGGCTCGTCGCTCCGCGCGGCGATCAGGCACAGCACCAGCGCCCGATAGGCCTCCCGCTCCTCCGCCGTCCCGCACCGCAGGTCGGCAAGCCGTCCGCGCCCCTCGCGCGACAACTGGCTCCATTGCCGCAGGCTCAGCTTGATGCCGGCGATATCGAGCTTCTGCCGCGCGATCATCGGGATACAGCGCAGCGAGCCCGCGAAGTCGCTCTCGAAGTCGAAAATCATCGGATCCGGTCCAGGGTCCCCGGCCTCGCTACCGGGGTACGATCAGGTGGAGCAGCGACGCCACCACGAAGAACGCCGCCGTGCTCAGCGCCCAGATCGCGACGAACCATCCGATCCGCGCCGTCAGGCGCTTCGGCGCGCCGTCGCCATTCCCCCGTACGACGTCAGTGATAGCCATCGGCTTCCGTCACTTTCCCGCGAAACACGCGATAGGAATAAATGGTATAGGTCAGGATGATCGGCAGCAGGATGGCGGTGCCGACAAGCTGGAAGAACTGGCTGGACGGCGGCGACGACACATCCCACAGCGTCAGGCTGGGCGGCACGGCATAGGGCCAGACGGTAATGCCGAGCCCCGAAAGGCACAGGAAGAACCAGCCGAGGGCACACAGGAACGGCACCCGCGAATGGCCGCGCCGCAGGCCTGCGGCCAGCAGCCCCCCCAGCACGACGACCAGCACCGGCACCGGCGCGACGAACAGGATATTCGGCCAGTCGGTCCAGCGCCGCAGATAGGGCGCATGCAGCAGCGGCGTCCACAGGCTGACCGCGACGATGGCCAGGAACAGCGCGATGGCCAGCCGCCCGGCCCACCGGCGGCACGATGCCTCCAGCACCCCGGTCGTCCGCCACACCAGCCAGGTCGCGCCCAGCAGGGCATAGCCGCACATCACCGCCACCCCGCACAGGGCGCTGAACGGCGTCAGCCAGTCCAGCGCGCCGCCGCTGAAGGCGCCGTCGGTAATGGCCACCCCCTGGATCACCCCGCCCAGGATCGCCCCCTGGCTGAACGCGGCGATGGCGGACCCGGCCAGGAAACCCATCTCCCACAGCCCCTCCCGCGCCGTCTCCCGCGTCATGACACGGAACTCGAACGACACCCCGCGAAAGATCAGCGCCAGCAGCATCAGCACGATCGGCAGGTAGAACGCCGGCAGCAGCGTGGCATAGGCCCCGGGAAACACCCCGTACATCACGGCGCCGCCCAGCACCATCCATGTCTCGTTCCCGTCCCAGACCGGGGCGATGGTATTGACCATCACATCCCGCCGCCCCCGGTCGCGTTCCAGCGCGAACAACATCCCGATCCCGAGGTCGAACCCGTCGAGAATGACATAGATGCTGATCGCGGCCACCAGGATGACGGCCCACACGATCGGCAGCCAATGCGCGAAATCCATCATGGCTCAGGCTCCTTCACCGGGAATGGGGCCGGCGATCCCCGGATGCGTATGCGTCGCCAGCACGTCGGCCGGGTGCGCGGGGCTGGCCCCCTGCTCGCCTTCCACCGGCGCGCGCCCCAGCAGGCGCAGCAGGATGCCCAGCCCCGACCCGAATACGATCACATACACCACCACGAAAGCCGCCATCGTCACCGCCATGCTGGACAGTACGATGGGCGAAACGCTGTCGGACGTCCGCAGCAGGCCATAGACGGTCCAGGGCTGCCGCCCGACCTCGGTGGTCACCCAGCCACACAGCAGCGCGATAAAGCCGGCGGGCGCCATGCACAGCACCACCCGATGAAAGACCGGGCTGGTAAACAGCGCGCTGGTCCGCCGCAGCCACAGCGACCAGAACCCGACCAGCACCATCAGCATCGCCAGACCGACCATGATGCGGAACGAGAAGAAGATGACCGGCGAAGGCGGCCGCTGGTCGCGCGGAAAATCCTTCATCCCCGGCACCTTGCCGTCCAGGCTGTGCGTCAGGATCAGCGACCCCGCGAGCGGCAGCCGTATGGCATAGTCGGTCCGCTCCGTCCTCATGTTCGGAATGCCGAACAGGATCTCCGGCGCCCGCCCCTCGGTGTCCCAGTCGCCCTCCATCGCGGCGATCTTCACCGGCTGGTATTTCAGCGTGTTCAGGCCGTGCGCATCGCCAGCCAACACCTGCAAGGGCGCCACGATCGCCGCCATCCACATGGCCATCGAGAACATCACCCGCACCGGCTCGCTGGCAATCGCCCCCGCCCGCCGCGCCTTGAGCATATGCCACGCGCCGGTCGCCCCCACGACGAACGCGACCGAGAGAAACGCCGCCAGCCCCATATGGACCAGCCGGAACGGAAAGGACGGATTGAAGATGATGGCCAGCCAGTCATCGGGCATGAAGCGTCCGGTGGCGGGGTCGATCGTATAGCCGCGCGGCGTCTGCATCCAGGAATTCGAAGCCAGGATCCAGGTCATCGAAATCAGCGTCCCCACCGAGACGCAGCATGTGGCCGCGAAATGCAGCCCCCGCCCGACCTTGTTCATGCCGAACAGCATCACGCCCAGGAACCCGGCCTCCAGGAAGAAGGCGGTCATGACCTCGTACGACAGCAGGACACCGGTAATCGGCCCCGCTTTCCTCGAAAAGACCGACCAGTTGGTCCCGAACTCGTAGGACATGACCAGCCCCGAGACCACGCCCATGCTGAAAACGATCGAAAAAGCCTTGATCCAGTATCGGTAGAGATCGAGAAAGACCTGCCGCCCGGTCCTCAGCCACGCCCCCTCCAGTACGGCCAGGTACGCCGCCAGCCCGATCGAAAAGGCCGGGAAGACGATATGGACACCCACGGTAAAGGCAAACTGGAAGCGCGCGAGAAGCAGTGCGGGGTCGGGGGCGGTCTGCATCGATGGTTTCCTAAAAGCGTGGACATCCGTCATCGTCGGGACAACGCGGAAAGCGCGCTTCCGCTCCCGCGGCATGCCTTCCGGCCCGTCTCACCGGATATGCCATGATGTGCCGCCGTCTCGCTAGATCATGCGCGCCGGATGCGTCCAAGACCTTTTGCTTATGGCATTATGCGCACAGATTATAACGATGATGGATATGTGATCGATCAGGTTATTTAGCCACCGCCGATCTCTTGTCATGAAGCGCCATCCGCCTATGTTGGCGGGCAGTGAATGTCATACGAGCCCGTCGGCAGGGAGTTCCAGTTCATTGGCCACACCCCAACCCGTCGATGCGAAGCTGACCCAGGCCGCGATCTTTCTCGTCGTGACGCTGGATGAGAGCGAATCGATCAACGCGCAGGTCCGCGGCCTCATGGGCGACCTCTCCTCCCTCGTCCGTGGCGTCGGCTTCCGCATCCCCGACGGAAGGCTAAGCTGCGTCACCGGCATCGGTTCGCGCGCATGGGACCAACTCTTCGGCACGCCCCGCCCGCGCGATCTCCATCCGTTTCAGGAAATCCGGGGCGTGCATCACGCCCCCGCCACGCCGGGCGACCTGCTCTTCCACATCCGCGCCGCCCGGATGGATCTCTGTTTCGAGTTGGCGGCCGCCATCGTCTCCAGGCTGGAAGGCGCCGGTCGCGTGGTGGACGAGATCCACGGATTCAAATATTTCGACGAGCGCGACCTGCTCGGATTCGTCGACGGCACCGAGAACCCGTCCGGACAATCCGCGATCGACGCGGCCATCGTCGGCGACGAAGATCCCGATTTCGCGGGCGGCAGCTATGTCATCATCCAGAAATACCTGCACGACCTGAAGAAATGGGACGCCATCCCGACCGAGACGCAGGAACGCATCATCGGCCGGCGAAAGCTGTCGGATATCGAGCTGGCGGAAGCGGCCAAGCCCAGCTTCGCCCATAACGTCCTCACCAACATCGAGGAAAACGGCCAGCAACTCCAGATCGTGCGCGACAACATGCCGTTCGGCGACGTGGGCAAGGGCGAGTTCGGCACCTGTTTCATCGGCTATGCGCGCTCTCCCGCGCGCACCGAGCAGATGCTGCGGAACATGTTCATCGGCAACCCGCCCGGCAATTACGACCGGCTGCTGGATGTCAGCACCGCCGTTACCGGCGCGCTGTTCTTCATCCCCACCGGCGACTTCCTCGACAACGCGCCGGACATGGACGCCCCCGCCCCTCCCTCCGCCCCCACCACCGATCAGCCGTCCACAGGCCCGCAGGACGGCTCGCTGGGCATCGGCTCCCTCCGGAAGGACACCTGACATGAGCAATCTCCACAAACACCTGGCCCCGATCTCCAGCGAGGCCTGGGCGCAGATCGAGGACGAGGCCGCCCGCACCATCCGCCGTCACCTGGCCGGTCGCCGCGTCGTCGACACGCCGGAGCCGAAAGGCACCGCCTTCGCCGGCATCGGCACCGGGCGCGGCACGCCGATCGACGCCCCCGGCACCGGCATCAGCGCCCTGCGGCGCGAGGTCCTGCCGCTGGTGGAACTGCGCGTGCCCTTCACCCTGCTGCGCACCGAAATCGATGCCGTCGATCGCGGCTCGCTGGATTCCGACTGGCAGCCGGTCAAGGACGCGGCCCGGCAGATCGCCTTCGCCGAGGATCGCGCGATTTTCGACGGCTACGCGGCGGCCGGCATCCTGGGCATCCGCCACGGCACGTCCAACGCCCACCTGGCGCTCCCCGCCCAGGCCAAGGACTATCCCCGCGCCTTCGCCGCCGCCCTCGGCGCGCTGCGCCTGGCCGGCGTCAACGGCCCGTATGCCATCGTCCTCGGCGCGCAGGCCTATGCCAATGTCAGCGGCGGCGACGATGACGGCTACCCGATCCTCAAACATATCGAGAGCATGATCGACGGAAAGATCATCTGGGCCCCGGCCATCGAGGGCGCATTCGTCGTCTCGATGCGCGGCGGCGACCTGATGCTGGATGTCGGGCAGGATTTCTCGATCGGCTACCTGTCGCACACCGCGGAAACGGTCGAACTGTACCTCCAGGAGAGCTTCGTCTTCCGCGTCCTGACCAGCGAGGCGACCGTCGCCCTCGATCAACCCGCCGCCCCCGCCGCCTGATCGCCCGCCCGCAACAAACCCCGGCATGAAGCGTTTCATGCCGGCGATGCCCAAGGACAGGACATATGGAAAACCCGCTGGACTCCTCCCCTGAACGAGACGCCCGCATTCTCGCCAAGGCAAAGGAAATGTGGGTCGCCGACGGCAGGCCCGCCTCCGGCCCCGACGCCTATATGGAAGCCGCGTCCGACCTGATCGGGATGGAACTCAATGCCGATGCCGGGCAGATTCCGGTCGCCTCGCCCGTCCCTCTCGACGCCAACGGCCAGCCCATCGAGGAAGCTTGGCTGGAAGACAATCTCGGCAATCCCGGCGGCTCCATGAATCCCCTGGACGACAAGCGGGAAACCCCCTTCGCAACCCGGCAGGAAGAAGAAAAGACCCTGAAGGACGAAACCTGACGGCCCTCGGCCGCCGGCCCCCGACAGATCGTCCATGAAGGAGCGTCCCGGATGATCGCGATCTATCTTGACGACAGGACCGCTCCCGTCGCGCCCCGCGAGAACGGGTGGTACATCATGGATGGCACCACCATCCTTCTGGCTGGCCCCTTCTCCAGCAGGGAACAGGCCCTCCTGTCGATCGACGAGCAGGAACCGGACCCGGAACCGGCCGCCCCCACCTTCTGACGCCATTCGTCCATCGCAGTCAGCAAATCGCAGTCAGCGAACGGGCGGCGCAACCCGCGCTCCTGCCATAACTCCTGACCAGGCTCGCCGCGACGGTGGAAGCGGTGACGCGTCAGCGAACTTCGTGCTGCGCGTGAGATCTTCCCAGATGTCGAGTTCCCGGTTCAGTTCCATCAGCTTCTTTCGAATCTGGTCGAGCGCGTCCCCGCCGATCACGAGATGCAGCGGCGGCCTGTCCGCCTCAACCGCTTGGATAATCGCGCGCCTTGCCCGCGGTTGCGGCATAGGCGGACAGGCGGATGCTCGACTGCTTGCTTGACATACCGCGAAACTCGGTGCGGAAGGCGCCTGGCTCGACAACCGTCACGCCGATGCCAAATGGTGCAACCTCCTTGGCCAGCGTCTCGGAGAAGCCTTCCAGCGCGAACTTGGCCATATGGTAGAAGCCTACAGCGGGATGGGTGACCATCCCGCCGACCGAGCTGATATTGACGACGTGACCGTGCTCGCGCCTGCGCATGCCCGGAAGCACCGCCTTGGCCATGTGCCACGGCGCAAAGACATTGGTTTCGAACATCGCGTGGACGCCCGCTTCCTCGCCCTCCTCGATTGCACCAAAATAGCCGTAGCCGGCATTGTTCACGTGTAGAAGTCTCGACTAAATCTGACGTAAGGTGTCTGTTGAAGCCCAACCGGGACGTAACGACGTGGGTGGACCGACGCACGCTGTGCGGCGACCTGGATATCCAATAACCGTCGCGCCAACGACGATGTTTCATAGACCGCGATGGCGCCCGCGATCGCAAGGGCGGAGGCCGAGCCCAGGCCGATCAGCACCTTGCGCGACAGCCGCGTGACACGGGGCTGCATTCCCTTCAGTCGCAGCGCGGACCCCGAGGTGGCGATGCCTCGCCGTGACCGTCCTCCGTCAAGATTGCGGCCGCCCAGGCGGAACGAGACGACCGCCCGCGCTGTGGCAGGGTCGAGGACGTCGAGACAGCGGAGCCTCAGACTCGCATCTCTTTTTCCCACCAGCCGCAGGTGTTCACGCGTGCGGCGTCAGCGAGAGCTTCCAGCTCCGCAATCTCGTCGCCCGAGAGCCTTATGCTGATGGCCCGGGCCAGACCATCGATGTAGCCAGGCCTCGTGACGCCGATGAGCGGCGTCGTGCCCTTGGCGATCGCCCAGGCTATAGCGACATCGGAAGCCGCTGCGCCCTGCTTCGCGCCGATCGCGGCAAGCTTGTTCGTCAGGGCCTTCAACTGGGGCAGGATACCATTGTAGGCTTGCGCGCGGTTGGTGCCTTCCGGCAGCGGGTTCTCGGGGCTGTACTTGCCGCTCAGCGCGCCCTGTTCGAGCACCATATAGGCGAAGAATCGAATGCCCTCTTTGCGGCAGTGGTCCAGGATGCCGGCCTGCTCGGAACTGCGATAGAGAAGGCTATAGTGGTTCTGGACAGCTTCGACCCGAAAGCCCGCCTCGCCCAGAATCCGGTCGGCAAGCTCGATTTCGCCCAGATTGTGATTCGACACGCCGACATGTCTGACCTTCCCGCTCTTCAGCAACGGGATCAGGTGCGGAGTCCACCACGCTACGTCCGCGGGACTGTGAATCCAGTAAAGGTCGATATAGTCGGTGCCGAGGCGTGCCAGGCTCTGCTCCAGCATGTCGGCGACCGGATCGTCGCCTTCTCCCGCGACCTGCGGGGTAAACTTCGTCGAGAGCTGGTAGGCGCTTCGGTCGAAGCGCTTCAGGACGCCCCCGAGCACGGTTTCCGAACGACCCATGCCGTACACCACGGCGGTATCCCACAGGGTAAAGCCAGCCGCATGCGCCTTGTCGGCAACCTCTTCCAGGCCAGCCTGAGTGAGGCTGCTGCCGAAATAGCCATCGCCAGTCTCACCGCCGTCGCCCCAGGCCCAGGTACCCAGTGCGACCGGCGGGATATTCAGATTTTCGGTTGTCATGTTTGCTCCATACTTGTTCTGCGGCAATCTTTGCATGGCCGACGCGCCGCCGGCACTGTGATGCATGGCACGGCCGAATCGTGAGCCTAATGCGCCGAGATTTCTGCCTGATCCTCCGGGAACGGCCGGTTCTCGTTGCCGTGCTTCAGTGTGCGTGCGATGATCGGATTCATGGAAGCACTGAGGGAAATTGCAGCGATAATCGTAAGGTACGTCTCGAAGGATGGTTTCCACGCCACCCCCATCGAACGCATGACGTTTGTTCGATCCTCCACCGTGACGATGCCGATGCCGAATGTTTACCGGCCGCAATTGTGCTTCGTCGCGCAGGGGCAGAAGGAGGTCACGCTGGGCGACCGCATGTTCCGATATGCGCCGGGCCGCTATGGAGTCGTGACCTACGACCTGCCGGCGATAGCCCATGTGGTCGAAGCGACGCCTGACAACCCGTATCTCTGCCTGTACCTCGACTTCGATCCCGTCATGCTGGGCGAGTTGGCGTCGCGCGTACCGTCGCCGGAAACGCCATCCCCGCCCATCGGCAAGATGGTATCCGACGCCAGCCCTGGCCTGCTCGACGCGGTGCTGCGCCTGCTGCGCCTGCTCGATGATCCGGCGGCACTGCCCGTGCTGGGGCCGCTTGCCGAGCAGGAAATTCTCTATCGCCTGCTCGCCGGCCCCGATGGCGCGAGGATGCACCACATCACCTCCGGTCAGGGTCGGGTCGCGCAGATCGGCCGCGCCATCGCCTGGATCGGAAAGAACTTCCGCGACCGGTTCAGCATCGAGCGGCTGGCCACGGAAGTGGGCATGAGTCCGTCGAGCCTCCACGAGCATTTTCGCGCCGTGACGGCGATGACGCCATTACAGTTCCAGAAGCAGCTCCGTCTACAGGACGCGCGCAGTCTGATGCTGGTCCAGGACGTTGACGTCGCGACCGCCGCTTTGCGCGTGGGGTACGAGAGCGCCTCGCAATTCAGTCGCGAATATCGCCGCCACTTCGGAGAACCGCCGGCGCGCGACATCGCCCGCTTGCGCGCGTCGCCCGGCTTGGCCGTGGTCGCTTGAATTCAAGCCTGGCGACACCGAACCTCACCCGCCGCATCCCGGAAGGCGTGGAACCCTGCTCTTATGCATGAGGACGCGGAACAGCGGCGGCATGATCTGCGCAAACTGTTCAACGGGTTGCGCTGTGATCCGCTACGGGATGGCCTGACGCGCCATGCCGGATGACCTTCCGCCTTGGTCGGCGGTCTATCAGCAATCTCGTCGCCGGATAGAGGCAGGCTGCTTCGAAGCACTGGCCTCTGACCTGCGGGCTGTGCTGCGCATGGCCTCCGGCCGCAAGGCAGAACCCACGGCGGCCATCCTCGACAGCCGAACCTTGCGTTCGATGCCACAGAGCGGGATGCCGCAGGCTCGTCAAGGATTACGCGCGTTATGCTTCAACACGCGCAAGTCGTCATGTCATCACTTTCGCATGTTTTAGCAGCCTGTCGGGTTGGGGTACCCTTTGAAGTGGCGAGGGTATAGTATGCTGGGATGAGCCGTTTCATCCCGTTTGACCGATCCCAGCCATATCTTCTGCCGCCTGACCTGAAGTCGTGGCTTCCGGCGGACGATATGGCGCATTTCATTGTCGCTGCCATTGAGCGGGTTCCGATGAGTGCG
>NZ_JABEQJ010000029.1 GCF_014174255.1 Gluconacetobacter sacchari | reverse complement strand
TCTGCCGGGGATCGAGGGACGGCTGGGCGTCGAACTCGAAGCCGTCGAGTTCCCGCACGAACGGGAACTGCGCCATCTTGCTCGCCATGGCGATGCGGCGCTCGTCACGTCTCACAACCTGACACGTAGTCACCTCGGTACTCTCGAAAAAGCCGGACTCCACGTTCTCGAAGGTCAGCAGGATAAGCAGGGGTGAATTTTTGCTTCGTCATAGGGCTCATCCTTTGAGGGTTTTACTCTCCGGTAAACCCGGGGCGGTTCATACCGATTCAGGCGGCAGGCGCGCCGCTGTGAGTAATCTCGCTCGGTTATCGCCCATCTCACGACGTCCTGCCGTGCAGCCGATCTTGGCGGCGATCGATGTCATCGCTGCCCGTTCCGAGCCGGAATCGGCGCGATGCTCCCCAACCATATCGAGGATTGCATGAAGATTCCGTTCCTGATGACGATCGGCGCGTTGCTGGTCAGTGGTGCTTCCGGTCAATTGCCGGGCGGCATCCGCTATGTGTCGATGGGCAGCTCCTACGCCGCGGGTCCCGGGGTCGGAACGCCCGATCATGCCAGCGGGGCATGCGGACGCTCGATGTCGAACTATGCAAGGCAGGTGGCCGGGTGGCATCACTTCGATCTGGTGGATGTAGCGTGCTCGGGCGCGACGGTCGATACCATCCTCGTCCATGGCCAGCACGGTTTCCCGGCGCAGATCGAAGCGGTGACGCCGGATACGAAGCTGGTCTCGATTCTCATCGGTGGCAACGACGTCGGCTATGTCGGCAACCTGCTTGGCCTGTCATGTCGCGATAGCGGCGGCACGGCCTGCCATGTCGGCGACGCGGCCGAGGTCGCGCGGCGTCTTGCGGCGCTGCCCGGCAGGCTCGACCGGGTGATCGCAGAGGTTCGGCACCGCGCGGCCGGTGCGCGCATCGTCCTTTTAGGCTATCTTCCCGCCGTGCCGGCCAGCGGCGGACGGGACTGTGTGGGACTGCCGCTTTCCCCGGCCGACATCGGGTGGCTGCGCGGCGTGTCGATTCGACTCGCACGGGTCATCGGGCAGGCCGCCGTCCGGAATCACGTCGGTGTGGTGCGGTCGTCTCTGATCGGAGCGGGCCATGATGTCTGCTCGACGACGCCGTTCGTGACCGGCTTCCATCCTCCCCGCAATCCCGGATGGTCGCGCCCCGTGGCGTACCACCCGACCCAGGCCGGCATGGACCGCCTGGCGGCGGCGCTCGACGCGGCCATCGCGGACTGACCGTATTGACGAGGGGCGCGGTCCTGCGGGCGCGAAGAGGCGGTTCATCACGGGCCTTCCCGCGGCAGCGTGTCGAGCAGCGGACGCGATAGATGGGCGATCTGGCAGGCGATGCCCGGTGTGCTTGCCTCGGGCTCGGCCTCGGATAACAGGATACGCACGAATGTCCAGTTTCGCGGATCAAGGCCCAGGACGACTGCGACGATTTCGGAGCGTGTCGCGTAATCCCGCCCCCATGCGGCCTCGCGGGTGAAGGAATCCGTCAGGTCGGCATCGCGTGGAATGGCGCGGTCATCCCGATAGAGGAAGCGGGCTTCGCAGCCGTTGCCTCGGAAGGCGCCGAGCGTGAAAAACGTCTGAATGTCGGCGCGGCCGAATGAATCCGTGACGATCTCGTACCCGCCGCGCAGCAGCCAGTCGCTGAACGTCGTGTCGTGTCGCCAGAGATAGACAGACGAGAAATTGTTGGCGGCGGCGCCGAAGCACCGAAGGCGCTCGATGTCGGGGGGAGGCGGGCCTTCGTGCTCGTGGCGGATCTCAAAAGCTTCATCCGAACGGTCGGGGAATGATCGGATGCGCGAATCGCCGGATGGCGTTATGCGTGGACGATGGTTGAGCACGTCAATGGGCGCCCGGGTGCGTCCGAGAGCATGATGCGATGGATCGCCCTGGCGATGACGCTGACGTTACCGTTCTTTCTGCTGCGGGGACGGGCGATCAGCGACGGATTCATATCCTGCGTCGCCGTGCTGTTCCTGGTGCATTGCGTGCGGACGCGCGATCGCGGCTGGTGGCGGGGTTGGCCGGTCTTCGCCCTGGCGTTCTGGGGCGTGGCCATCCTGTCCTCGGTGATGCATGGCGCCGGCCATGCGGTCGCCGAGGCGTTGGTGCTGGGCCGGTTCCTGCTGTTCTGCGTGGCGTTGGAGCGCTGGGTGCTGCGCGATGGCGCGGCGCGACGGTGGCTGGGGGTGTCGGTGACGGTCGCCGCCCTGTGGCTGGTCGTGGAATGCTGGCAGCAATATCTGCTGGGGACCAACCTGTGGGGCTATCCGCGCTGGGTGGACGGGGCGCTGACCGGGCCGTTCTACAAGCCGCGCGCCGGGGCGGCGCTGCTGATGGTCGTCTTTCCCGGCCTGATGGTCTATGCCACCCGCTGGCTGGAGGCATCGTCCTGGCGCGCGCGGCTGGCCGGTGTGGGCCTGATCATGCTCCTGACGCTGACGATGATCCTGATCGGCCAGCGCATGCCCGCGCTGCTGTTCGGGCTGGGGCTGGCCGTGATGGCCTTGCTGATCCGCCGGTTGCGCTGGCCGGTACTGGCGGCCGCGCTGGCGGGGGGGGCGGGGCTGGCGCTGCTGCCGGTGCTGTCGCCGCCGGCCTATGCCAAGCTGGTCGTCCGCTTCCTGGACCAGATGCATCATTTTTCCGACAGCCCCTATGGGCAGATCTATATCCGTGCCGGAAACATGGTGATGCGGCATCCGTGGCTGGGGTTGGGGGTGGACGGGTTTCGGAATGGCTGTGCCGATCCGGCCTATGTCCGCGACCTGATGGTGTTCGGCCATGTCCTTGCCAGCCGGGGAGCGGCGGTGGGGTGCAACATTCATCCGCATAATATCTATCTGGACGTCGCGACGACGGCGGGGCTGGCGGGACTGGCCTGTTTCGTGGCCATGGTGGCGTGCTGGCTATGGCGGATGGTCCGTGCGCTGTCGCCGGGGCAAGCGCCGCGGCAGGCGATGCTGTGTGTGACGAGCTGCGTGATGCTGTGGCCGCTGGCATCGAGCAGCGCGCTGTTTACCGTGCGCACGGCGGGCTGGATCTTCCTGATGGTTGGGTGGGGGCTGGCGGCCTCGGCCGATATCGCGGGGGAGGGCCGGCCCGATAGCCGCCGCCCGTGAGCGGGCCGGGCTCTCGTGGCGCCTTCAGGCGATGATGGGGCTTTCGTCTTTCCACCGACGGCGGAAGGCCAGGGCCCAGCCCAGGAAATAGCCGGCCATCGCGCCGGAGAGCGCGCCGCGCAGCAGGGCCAGTTCGGGCCGTTGCTCCGGAAGCATCGCCGTTGCCATGCCGATGGTGAATTGCGCGACGAACAGACTGACTATTCCTGACCAGCGGCCAGGGGGTGCCCGCGCGACGCACCAGCCCGCGGACGCGGTCGATCGTCATGTGGAGCGGGCCGATCCGGTAGCCGGCCGGCATCAGGCTGGCCGCGGTCGCCAGCCAGGCCAGGTACGGCGCCGGGCTGGTACCTGATCGTGCGAGCAGACCGGAGGCCCCCCAGGCGATGAAGATGACCGGCATGAGCACGACGCGGCGGAGCGGGACCGTACGGTCCGACAGGGCGCGTAGCCCCTGCCGGACCGGATAGGCCAGCAGAAGCCAGGCCCAGAGCGGGACATGCGAGACGAGCGCGATGTTCCGATGCGATGGTTGCGACGGTACCGGACGTGGGGCTATCGGGTGCGAGGGGGCTCGGGCGCCCGGGTGAACGGCCTGCCGCCTTTTCATGCCTGTCTCCTGACTCTGGGGCTGGCATCCATACCGGCCGTGCCGCTCTGCATGCTGGTGGGCGACGGGACGTTCGGCACGATCCGCGACTTTACCGGGTTCTATGTCGATGCGCTGGGGCTCGGCGTGATCCTGTCGGTCATTCGCCATGGCCTGTGGCGGGAGCGCCCCGTGCAGGGGGAGGTCGTTTCCGCCGGTCCGGCGCCGGGCATGCCGTGCCGCGACTTTCTCCGGCGGCATGCCCCGAAACTGGCGGGGGCGACGCTGCTCGCCCTGGAGGCGGAGGATCATTACCTGCGGATTCATACCGACCAGGGCCAGGTGCTGACGCTGCTTCGCTTGCGCGATGCGATCGGCAGCCTGGGGGTGGGGGCGGGGCTACAGGTGCATCGGTCGTTCTGGGTGGCGGCCGATGCGGCGCCCCGGGCCGTGCGGCAGGGGCAGTCCTGGCGACTGGACCTGCCATCGGGCCTCGGCATTCCCGTCAGCCGGGTACGTGTCGCGGCCTGCCGCGCGGCTGGCTGGCTGGCTGTAGCGGCTCAGCCGGTCGCCAGATCTTCGGGACCGAAGGCGTCGGGCAGCAATTCGGCCAGGGTGCGGACCAGCAGCACCGTGCCGGACGGGTTGACCATGCGGATTCTCAGGTCCGGGGCGCCGAATTCGCGGATTTTCTGGCGGCAGCCGCCGCAGGGCGCGCAGGCGCGGTCGCCGCCGCCGCAGATGACGAGGTCGACGATGCGCCGGCCGCCGGCCGCCACCATGGCTGAGATCGCGCCGCCTTCGGCGCAGAGGCCCTCGGGGTAGGCGGCGTTTTCGGTGTTGCAGCCGACGAAGAGGCGGCCGTCGGCGTCATGCAGCGCGGCGCCGACCAGGAAATGGGAATAGGGGGCGTAGGCATGGATGCGGACGGCGATCGCGGCGTCGATCAGCGTGTCATCGGGCATCGTGGTCTCTCCCTCGGTCTGGCCTGGCTGGTGATGCCTCTATCGGATCGGATCGCGAAAGAACAGCGTGGGGCCGCGACGGGAGCTTGGAACCGGAGCGCGGTGCCGGTATTCTGGGTGCATGCTGGATTTCCCTTCTTCTCCCGCCGGGCAGGACCCGACCGTTGCCGACCTGCTGGCCGCGCGAACGCATCTGTCGATGCACGCGTTCGATGGCCTGGTGCTGGAGGACGTGCCGCTGAATGCGATCGCCGACGCGGTCGGTACGCCGACCTGGGTCATGGGGGCCGGCACCCTGCGGGCGCGCTATCGCCGGCTGGACGATGCGATGCGGGGCGCGGGGCTGGCGCCGTCGATCCATTTCGCGGTGAAGGCGAACGATCATCTGGCCGTGCTGCGCGTGCTGGCCGCCGAGGGGGCGGGGGCCGATGTGGTCAGCGGCGGCGAACTGCGCCGGGCCCGCGCGGCCGGGGTGTCGGCGGCGCGGATCGTCTTTTCGGGCGTCGGCAAGACGCGCGAGGAAATGGCGCTGGCGCTGGCCGAGGAGATCGGCCACATCGCGGTCGAAAGCGCCGAGGAACTGGCGATCCTGTCCGAGGTCGCCGTGTCGTCCGGCCGGGTGGCGCCGATCACGCTGCGGGTGAATCCCGACGTGGACGCGGGGACGCATGAGAAGATCACCACCGGCCTGTCGACCAACAAATTTGGCGTCGCCTATGCCCGCGCCGCCGCGCTGTATGAGCACGCGGCGGGGCTGCCGGGGCTGAGGCCGCTGGGGTTCTCGGTGCATATCGGCAGCCAGGTCGTGGCCATGGCGCCCTACCGCGCCGCATTCGCGCGGGTGGCGGAGTTGGTGCGGGCGGTGCGGGCGCGGGGGCTGACCGTCGGTCTGGTGGATTGCGGCGGCGGGCTGGGTATCCGCTATCGCGATGAGGCCGAGGGGGCGCCGGAGGCGCTGGCCGGGGCGATCCGTGCCGAACTGGGCGCGTTGGACGTGCGGCTGGCGATCGAGCCGGGGCGCTGGCTGGCTGGCCCGGCCGGGCTGTTGCTGTCGCGGGTGATCCTGCGCAAGGCGGGCGCGGATGGATTGCCGTCGTTCCTGGTCCTGGACGCGGCGATGAACGACCTGATGCGGCCCAGCCTTTACGAGGCCTGGCATGGCATCCTGCCGGTTTCGGCCCGGGACGCAACGCGGCCGGTGGAGGCGGTGAATGTGGTGGGGCCGGTGTGCGAGAGCGCGGATTCCTTCGCGGATGGCCGGGTCCTGCCGCGTCTGGAAGAGGGGGCGCGGGTCGCGCTGCTGGATACCGGCGCGTATGGCGCGGTGATGAGTTCCACCTATAACGGCCGGCCGCTGGCGGCCCAGGTGCTGGTCGATGGCGGTCGCTGGTCGGTGATCCGGGCGCGCCAGCCGGCCGAGGGCCTGTGGGCGGCCGACCGGATTCCCGATTGGGTGACGCCCGCCCCGGCGGGCGTCTGAGCGCCGGATGGCGGGCGGGTCCTCCACGTTGCGGGACGGGCGGGTGTCGGCGGGGGCCGTGGTGCCGTTCGCGGTCCGTCTGGCGGCGGCGCGGCATCGGGCACGACTCGTGCTGTGGGTCGAGGCGGCCCGGCCGGTGCTGCTGCCGGTGCTGGGAGGGCTGACCGCCTATCTGATCGCGGGTCTGCTGGGCGGGCCGCAGGCGCTGCCCGATCTGCTGCGCGGGGTGGTCCTGGTCGGGCTGGCCGGTGCCGGCGTGGGGTGGGTCGTGTGGCGCGGGCGGCGGGTGGCGGCGCCGACGGCGGACGCGATCGACCGGCGGATCGAACGTGCATCGGGGATGGCGCATCGCCCGTTGCAGACGCTGGCCGATCATCCGGCGGCCGGCGGCGCCGAGCAGGCGGGATTGTGGGCGGCGCATCTGTGGCGCACCGGCCATGCGATCGGGCGGATGCGGGCCGGTTGGCCGCGCGTGTGGAGCGGGGCGGCCGATCCGTGGCGCCTGGGTATCGTGCTGCCGCTCGCCCTGCTGGCGGCGCTGGGCTGGGCCGGACCGGAGGCGCCGGGGCGGCTGGCGGCCGCGTTCTGGCCGGGGCTGGATGATCCGGGCGCGCCGCGCCCGCATATCCAGGCCTGGATCACCCCGCCGGCCTACGCGCCGGGGGCGCCGGTGTTTCTGGACGAGCGCGCGGGACGGGCGACGGTGCCGCGGGGGGCGGTGCTGAGCGTCAGCATCACGGATCTGCGTGGCCGGCCGAGCCTGCGGGTGGCCGGGGCTGGGGCGGGCCCGGCGGTGGGGGATGAGCGGGTGCGCGCGCTGGGGCCGGGAAGCTGGTCGGCGGAGGTTACGCTGCTGGACAGCGCGTCGCTGGCCCTGCGCGGGCGCGGACGCACCTTCAGCGACTGGACCGTGACGGTTCTGCCCGACATGGCGCCGGTGGTGGCGTGGGGGGTGCGGCCGGGCGCGCCGGACGGTGAGTGGCGCACGCGGCTGCCTTATGCCGCGAAGCAGGCTTATGGCATCGCGTCGCTGCATGCTGAATTGCGGCTGGCGCCGGGCAAGGGCGTGTTGCCCGGGCGGGTGTTGAGCGTGCCGATTCCGCTGGACGGCCGGCCGCGCGATGCCGAGGGGGTCGCCATGCCCGACCTGTCGGCCGATCCCTGGGCCGGCGAGATGGTGGTGGGACGGCTGGTGGCGACCAGCGCCAGCGGGCAGGAGGGCAGCAGCCCGGAGGTGCGGTTTCGGCTCGGCGCGCGTAAATTCACCAGCCCGGTGGCCAAGGCGGTGCTGGATATCCGGCGCCGGTTGGCGCTGGGCCGCGAGGGGGCGGCCGATGGTGCCGCCGACCTGGCGGCGCTGGGGGAGATGCCCGATCCGTTCCAGGCCGATGCGGGCATGCTGCTGAACCTGGCATCGGCCGCCGACCTGCTGGAAAGCCCGGATGTCGCGCCGCAGGCGGCGCTCGATCAGGTGGTGGCGCGGCTGTGGTATCTGGCGCTGGAGATCGAGGATGTCCGCCATGGTGGGCAGGCCGGGGCGCAGGCGGCACTGGAGGTGCGCGCGGCGCAGGATGCGGTGACGGCGCAGTTGAACCGCATGCGGGCCCTGGGCGCGCAGGGCCAGTCGCCCGCCGAGCAGAGTGAATTGCAGCGGCGGATGGAGGCGTTGCGCCAGGCGATTTCGCGCCGGATGCAGGCGCTGGCCCAGCAGGCGCTGCAATCGCACACCGCGATCCCGGACCTGCCGGGGATGACGCAGGACGGCGATCGTGCGCTGTCGAAGATGATGCAGCAGATGCAGGATGCGGCGAAGGAAGGCCGGTCGGCGGATGCGATGCGGATGATGCAGCATATGGAGGATATGCTGGAACATATGCGGACGGCCTCGCCGCAGGACCTGGCGAACCTGGCCGCCCAGATGATGGCGCGCCAGCAGGCGGCCGAGCAGCAGGCGGCCTTGCAGGACCTGATCGGTCGCCAGTCCGGATTGCTCGATCACAGCCAGGGGCGGCTGGACCGGGCGCAGCGGGCGCGCGAGAAGGCCGAGGCCGAGCGCCGTGCGCGGCAGGAGGAGGAGGCGCCGGACACGGATAATGATCTGGCGACGATGCCGGCCGCCGAACTGATGCGCCGTCTGGGCCTGCGCCCGCTCCCGGGCATGCAGGACGGGCAGTCGGGCGGCGCGCCGCCGGCGCGGAGCGGCGCCCCGGCTGGTGCCTCGACCGGGGGGGCGAACACGCCGTCGCCTGCCGGTGGGGCGCCGGGGGATGAGGCCGCGCGGGGCGATGACCGGGCGGTGCAGCGCGCGTTGGGGCGGGCGCTGGAGGAACTGGGGCACGAATTCAAGGGACTGACGGGGAAGGATGCGCCGTCCGGCTTTGCCGATGCCGGGCGGGCGATCCGGGATGCGCGCGCCGCGCTGGCCGGCGGCGACGATTCAGCCGCGGCGGCGGCGCAGCGCAAGGCGTTGGCCGACCTGCAAAAGGGCGACCAGCAGATGCGCCAGGCAATGAAGGGATCGGGCGGCGGCGGCATGACCAGCTTCCTGCCCGGTTTCTCGAACAGTTCCGGCGGGGGCAAGCCGGGTGAGGGCGACGATTCCGGCGAGAGCGCGCGGGAGGGGCAGAAGGGCGACCGCGATCCGCTGGGCCGGCAGACCGGCGAGGGCAAGGAGGGCATGGATGCCGATACCCATGTCCCCGACGCCGTATCGCGCGAGCGGGCCCGCGAGATCGAGCAGGAACTGCGTCGCCGCGACTCCGACCGCACCCGGCCGCGCGAGGAACTGGACTATCTGGACCGGCTGCTGAAAACCTTCTGAAAGACCGCGCCGGCCGGTGCGCGGGATTAACGGACTACGCGTTGTTCGGGTACAGCGTGGTTTCCACGATCGCGCATATCAGGTGGCCGATGGTGATATGCGCCTCCTGGATATGGTTGGTGCGCGCGTCCGGCACCGCGATCAGGATGTCGCTGAGTTCGGCCATGGCGCCGCCATGCTGCCCCGTCAGCCCGACCGTGCGGACGCCCATCGTGCGGGCCAGCGCGAAGGCGTTGACGACGTTGCGGCTGTTGCCGCTGGTCGAAAGCCCGACCAGGACATCGCCCTGTCGGCCGATTCCCTTCAACTGGCGGGAAAATACGGTCTCGTAGCCGAAATCGTTGCTGATCGCGGTCAGGGAAGAGGTGTCGACCGTCAGCGAAAGCGCGGGCATCGGCTCGCGATCGGTCAGGAACCGCCCCAGCAGTTCCGCCGCGAGATGCTGGGCATCGGCTGCCGAGCCGCCATTGCCGCAGAAAAGAATCTTGCCGCCCGCGCGGAGGGATTCGATCCAGAGATCGGCGGCCTGGCCGATCGGCGCCGCCAGCGACGTTATCGCGGAGATGACGGCCTGTGCCTGGTCGACATAGGCGGCGACAGTCTGGTGATGCGAGGAAGGGATGTCGGACATGGCGTGCCTTGTTGCGGCCGAAGTGCGGGGTCGGGGATCGGAGCGGGCAGGGGCCTAGTCGGGACTGGGGTAGGTGCGCGGATACGTCATGTGCGAGGCCGGGCCGGGGGCGGAGGGGGCGCCCTTCTTGCCGCAGGCCGCGAGGCCCGCCAGCAGCAGCGCCACGCCGAGCATCGTACCGAGGGCGCGCATCGGGCGGCGCGTCATGGCGCGTCGCCCAGCGCGGCCAGCCAGCGTTCGGCCTGGGCGCGGACATTGTCCGGGGCGGTGCCGCCCTCGCTGGTGCGCGAGGCGAGCGAGGCCTCGACGGTGAGGACCGAGAAGATGTCCTGCGTGATGCCGGGTTCCTCGGCCTGCATGTCGGCCAGCGACAGGTCGGCCAGATCGACGCCCCGGCTTTCGGCCAGCGCCACCAGGCGGCCGGTGACGTGGTGGGCGGTGCGGAAGGGCAGCTTGAGCACGCGGACCAGCCAGTCCGCGAGGTCGGTGGCGGTGGAGAAGCCGGAGCCCGCATAGGCGCGCATGCGCCCGGTATCCGCCGTCAGGTCGCGGATCATGCCGTCGCAGGCGGCCAGCGACAGGGCGGCGGCGTCGGTGGCGGCGAAGACCGGCTCCTTGTCCTCCTGCATGTCCTTGGCGTAGGCCAGCGGCAGGCCCTTCATCACCGTCAGCAGACCGACCAGCGCGCCGGTGACGCGGCCGATCTTGGCGCGCACCAGTTCCGCCGCGTCGGGGTTGCGCTTCTGCGGCATGATCGACGAGCCGGTAGTGAAGGCGTCGGACAGGCGGATGAAGGCGAAGGGGGCCGAGCACCAGATCACGATTTCCTCGGACAGGCGCGACAAATGCATGGCCATGATCGACAGCGCCGAAAGATATTCCAGCGCGAAATCGCGGTCGGACACCGCGTCGAGCGAATTGGCGGTCGGGCGGTCGAAGTCCAGCGCCCGTGCCGTCATCCGCCGGTCGATCGGGAAGGAGGTGCCGGCCAGGGCGGCGGAACCCAGCGGGCACTCGTTCAGACGGCGGCGCGTATCGGCCAGGCGGCCGCGATCGCGGGCCAGCATCTCCACATAGGCCATCAGGTGATGGCCGAAGGTGACGGGCTGGGCGGTTTGCAGGTGGGTGAAGCCCGGCATCGGGTCGGCGGCGTGTTCGCGCGCGCGGCGGGCGAGGGCGCGCATCAGCGCGGCGACCTGGCCGTCCAGCCCGTCGATGGCGTCGCGCACCCAGAGGCGGAAATCGGTGGCGACCTGGTCGTTGCGCGAGCGGGCGGTGTGCAGGCGCTTGCCGGCCTCGCCGATCCGCTCGGACAGGCGGGCCTCGATATTCATGTGGATATCTTCCAGCAGCGGGCTGAAATCGAACCGGCCGGCGGCGATCTCCTGCCCGATTCCGGTCAGGCCGCGCCGGATCTCGGCCTCGTCGCCGGCGCTGATGATGCCGGTCTTGGCCAGCATCGCGGCGTGGGCCAGCGAACCTGCGATATCCTGCCGCCACAGGGCCTTGTCGAAGCCGATCGAGGCATTGATGTCCTGCATGATGGCCGAGGGGCCACCCGCGAACCGACCGCCCCATTGGACATTCGCCCGTGCGGAGTCATTGTCGGTCGCATGTTCATCGTTCACAGACATGCCATGCCCCAGATCCTGTCGAAAACCGTCGGTCGACGCGCGTTGCTCGTCGATGGCGGCACCCTACTGGCCGCTTGGGCCGGGTGCAATTCCATCCTTGCACCGTCGGCGCGGGCCCAGGAGGCGGTGCCGGCCGACCTGCCGTCGCGTCGGACGGCCGCGCCGCGTCCGTTGCCGGACCTGGGCTTTGTCGACGGATCCGGGGCGGCGCGGCATCTGGCCGACTGGCACGGGCGGATCGTGGTGCTGAACCTGTGGGCCACCTGGTGCCAGCCCTGCGTCGCGGAGATGCCGGCGCTGGCGGCGCTGGCGCGGCAGGTGGCGCCGGCGGGGGATATCGCGGTGCTGCCGGTCTCGATCGACCATGGGGGGGTGGATCTGGTGCGGCGGTTCTATCGCACGCATGCGATCGAGGGCCTGCCGGTGCTGTGCGACCCGGACATGCGGATCCCGACCGCGTTGCGCGAGGAGGGGGTGCCGGTGACGCTGGTGATCGATCGGGCGGGACGCGAGGTTGCGCGGATTGTCGGGCCGGTGCGCTGGGACCCGGCAACGACGCCCGCGCGTTTGCGCTCCTTGGCCAACGGATGAGGCAGGACGGCTTTCGCGGTGCCGGGGCGCGGGGTAGAAGCGGGCTGGGCCGGATGATCGGGTGAGGGACGGGACGATGGTACAGGACGAACCGCTGCTGGGCGCGGACGATCCGCAGCCGGTGCGGGTGCATGGCCGGACGGGCCGCTCGCCGTTCGTTCTGGTGAGCGACCATGCCGGCCGGGCCGTGCCGGCGCGGCTGGGCGACCTGGGCGTGCCGGCGCCCGAGTGGGAGCGCCATATCGCCTGGGATATCGGCATGGCCGGCATGGGGCGGATGCTGGCGTCTTCGCTGGAGACGGTCCTGATCGAGCAGGTCTATTCGCGGCTGGTGATCGATTGCAATCGCGCGCCGGGGCATCCGACCTCGATCGTGCGGGCCAGCGACGGGACCGTGGTGCCGGGCAATGCGGGGCTGGACGCGGCGGCGGAGCGGGAGCGGGTGGAGCGGATCTTCCGGCCCTATCATGACCGGATCACCGTCGAACTGGATGCGCGGCGGGAGGCGGGACTGCCGACGGTGCTGGTGGCGCTGCACAGTTTCACGCCCGAGATGGATGGGGCTGCCCGCCCCTGGCACGCGGGAATCCTGCATAATCACGATCCGCGTTTCGGCCTGATCGTAAAGGAGTTGCTGGACCGGGAGCCGGGCCTGCTGGTCGGCGACAACGAGCCCTATGCGCTGACCGATACCAGCGACCATACCGTGCCGTTTCATGGCGAGGCGCGTGGCCTGCCGCATGTGGAGCTGGAGATAAGGCAGGATCTGGTGGCCGATGCGGCCGGCCAGAGCGCGTGGGCCGGGCGGCTGGCGCGGCTGTTGCCGCTGGCTTGGGCGCGGTACACGGCGATGAATGCGGATCGATGACCGGGATGAGCGACCATTCTTCGATGGCGCGGGTCGCGCCGGGCCGGCTGACGATTCGGGGGACGACCGCGCTGGCGGGCGTGATCGGCTGGCCGGTGGCCCATTCGCGCTCGCCCCTGCTGCATAATTTCTGGCTGGCCCGCTATGGCATCGACGGGGCCTATGTGCCGCTGCCGGTGCGGCCGGGTGCGTTCGACATTGCGGTCCATGGCTTGCGCGCCGCCGGATTTCGCGGGGCCAACGTGACCATTCCGCACAAGGAGGCGGCGTTCGCGATCGCCGACCGGCTGCATCGTTCGGCCGTGCGGTCGGGTTCGGTCAATACGCTGGTCTTCGCCGGGGATGGGACGATCGAAGCGCATTCGACCGATGGCGACGGGTTCGTTGCCAGCCTGGAGGCGAAGGGCGTGGATGTGATGCGCGGGCCGGTGCTGCTGCTGGGGGCCGGGGGCGCCGCGCGGGCGATTGCCGCCACCCTGCTGGATCGCGGGGTGGCGGTCTCGGTCGCCAACCGTACGACCGCCCGGGCCGTGGCGCTGGCCGAGGCGCTGTCGGCGGAGGGGCCGGCGCCGATTTCGGTCGTCGACTGGGCGGGCTGGACGGCGCATCTGCCGGGCCATGCGTTGCTGGTGAACACCACGTCGCTGGGCATGCATGGCGGGCCGGGCGATGTGTTCGCGCCCGACCTGTCGCGGGCCCCGGACGACATGGTGGTGTCGGACATTGTTTATGTGCCGCGCCTGACGCCGCTGCTGCGTGCCGCCGTGGCGCGGGGGCTGCGGACCGTGGATGGGACCGGCATGCTGCTGCATCAGGCGCGGCTGGGCTTTCGGTGCTGGTTCGGGGTCGATCCGGAGGTCGATGCCGATATCCAGGCGCTGTTCGACGCCGACCTCGCGCGGTGACGATGCGGATCCTGGGCCTGACCGGCGGAATCGGTATGGGCAAGTCGACGGTGGCCGGGATGCTGAGGCGGGCCGGCTTTCCGGTCTTCGATGCCGATGCGGCGGTCCATGCGTTGCAGGCGCCCGGTGGCCGGGCGTTGCCGGCGATCGGGCGGCTGGTGCCCGGCGCGGTGCGGGACGGGGTGCTGGATCGGGCGGTGCTGCGGCGCGCGGCCGTTGCCGACCGGGCGGTGATGACGGGGCTGGAACGCATCATCCACCCGCTGGTGCGCCAGGAGCGCGACCGCTTTCTGGCGCGCGCGCGGCGGGCGGGGCGGACCTGGGTGGTGCTGGACGTGCCGCTGCTGTTCGAGACCGGGGGGGACCGGTTGTGCGACCGGGTGGCGGTGGTGTCGGCGCCGCCGGATGTGCAGGCCTATCGGGTTGCCCGGCGGCGCGGCATGGCGCCGGCCGAGGTGGCGGCGGTGATCGCGCGCCAGATGCCCGATCGGGAGAAGCGGCGGCGGGCGGATGATGTGATCCGGACCGGCCTGTCGCGGAACGATACCGTGCGCCGGGTGCGGCGGTTGGTCGCGCGGTTGCGCGCGGAGAGGAAAGTAGCGTGAAGCGATCGATCCTGTTCGATACCGAAACCACTGGATTGGACCCCAGGAAGGGGGACCGGGTGATCGAGATCGCGGCCCTGGAACTGATCGACGATTTGCCGACGGGGCAGCATTTCCATGTGCTGATCCATCCGGAGCGCGACATTCCCGAGGAGGCGACGCGCGTACACGGCTTTACGCTGGCGGACCTGGAGGGGAAGCCGAAGTTTCAGGAAATTGCCGATGGATTCCTGGCTTTCATCGGCCAGGATGACATGATCGCCCATAATGCGCGCTTCGATTTCGGCTTCCTGAACGCCGAACTGGAGCGGGCCGGGCGGGCGGAACTGTCGCTGGACCGGATGGTCGATACGCTGGATATCGCGCGTGAGCGCTATCCGGGCCTGCCCAACAGCCTGGACGCGCTGTGCCGGCGCTTTTCCATCGACCTGTCGGCCCGCACCACCCATAACGCGCTGCTGGATTGCCGCCTGCTGGCCGAGGTCTATCTGGAACTGATGGGCGGCCGGCAGCGCGGGCTGGGGCTGATGGTGGAGGATGGCGGTGGCGGGCCGGTGGCGCACAGCTATGAGCGCGTGAGTGGCCGCACGCCCCGGCCGATCGTGCCGTCGCCCGAGGAACTGGCGGCGCATGCGCGCTTTGTGGAGAAGCTGAAGGAGCCGATCTGGTCGTCCTGACGGCGGCCGGATGGCTGGCACGCATCCCGCGGGTTGGTCTTTGCGTTGATGGTATCCTATCGTGGCGGGGCGGCCGCCGTGCGCTCTGGGCCAACAGACCGGGAAGAGATCATTGACCGCTGACGAGATCGTGGACCCCGCAGAAGCGCATTCCGATCGGCTCAGGCGTTTTCTGCTGCATGTCGGTGTTCCGATCTTCGGCGTGGTGCTGGTGGTTGCCGTCATCGGGGCGATCGGCCTGCATTCCTATCGCTCGATCCGCTCCGGCGCGCTGGCGCTGACCCATGACCTGCTGGTCAGCCAGCAGAACTACATCGCCCAGGAAGTCGGCGATTACCTGGGCCCGGCGACGGCCGGGACGGTGATCGCGCGCGATATGCTGGAACATGGCTCGCAGGCCGCGATCATCAAGATCTTCAATTCCTATGGCGGCAGCATGTTGCGCCATGTGCCGCAGGTCCATTCCTTCTATCTGGCCGATTCGGACGGCGGATTCGACCTGATCGAGCGCGACCCCAAGGGGAAGGGGCTGGAGACGACGCATCTGAGCGGCGAGGGCGCGGGTGCGCGGTTCGTCCATCAGTTTTTCGACGAGAAGGGTGCCGCGCTGCGCGCCGAGAACAACCCGACTGGCGGATACGACCCGCGCACCCGCGACTGGTTTCGCGGCGCGGCCGAAACCGGCAAGCTGTACTGGTCGGCGCCTTATCTGATCACCCAGACCGGCCAGATGATCATCACGGCCTCGATCGTCTATCAGGGACAGGGGGACCGGAAGTTCGTCTTCGCCATCAACCTGTCGATGAACGAACTGACGAATTTCCTGAATTCGCTCCAGATCGGCAAGAGCGGCCATGCGCTGATCCTGGACCAGGACGGGCATCTGCTGGCCGGGCGGCACATGCTGGACGTGGCGAAGCAGGCCAACTGGGACCCGGCGAAAATGGTCCTGGACCCCCGGATCTATCCGGTGCTGTCGCAGGCGTTCGATGTCTATCGCGTGGAGGGCTACGGCCCGCACGGGATCCGCAACGGCAAGCGCAATTTCGTCACCATGGCGGCGGCCCTGCCATCGACGGCGAAGAAATGGGTGCTGATCCTGGTTGCGCCGGAAAGCGATTTCGCCAATTTCGCGATGGTGGACGGGCGGCAGAACCTGATGTTCTCGCTGCTGATCGTCGTCCTGGCCGGGCTGCTGGGGGTGCTGCTGTTCCGCCAGGGGCGGCGGACCGATCGGGTGACGGCGGAACTGGCGGGGCTGCGTGCCGTCTCGGGGCGTGAAAGCCAGGCGCTGCGCGCGGTGGCCAGCTATCCGGCGCTGTTCGACCCGACCGACGAGGCCCTGATCCTGACGCGCAGCCTCGCGGAGATGGCGTCGGCGCGGCGGGCCTCGATCTGGCGCCTGATGCATGACGGGGCCACGTTGCTGTGCGTCGATTCCTACGACTCGCGCCATGATGCCCATTCGGGCGGGTTCGAACTGTCGCGTGGCGACCTTCAGGCCTTTTTCGACCTGGTGGCCCATGGCGAGGCGACCATCGTGGCCGATGCCGGGGCGGACGAGCGGACGGTCAGTTTCCATCGGCTGTTCATGCGGACCTTCGGCAGCCGGAGCCTGTTCCTGGCGCCCATCGTTGGGGCATCGGGGCCGATCGGCATGATCACGCTGGAGGATGCGTCGCGGGCCGGGCTGGCCTCGCATTTCGTGGACATGATCGCCGGCGTGGCGGCGGCGCGCTTCGCCGCCCAGCATTACAGCGCCGTGACCGCCGCCGCGAGCGAACTGGCGCCGCCGCCGCCGGAGGAGGCGGAACATGCCTTCGGCGACGGGTTCCTGGTCCCGCCCGGCAGCACCCGGCCCGACGGGCAGGGCGGCGCGGTGGAGGGGCTGTTTCCCGCGGTGGCGGTGATGGTCATTACCTTTGCCGACATCATCACCTCGTCGCGCGCAGACCCCGCGCGGGTCATTGCGCTGGTCGAGGCGCTGGCGGTGCAGTTGCAGACCGTGGCGCGGCAATACGGGCTGTATTCGATCAAGATGCTGGGCCACCGGCTGGTCTGCGTGGCGGGATGTTCGCACACGCCCGACCCCGGAGCCGCCGAGCGGATGGCAAATGCGGCCCTGGTGATGCGCGAGGCGTCGCTGTCGATCCTGTCGCGGGCCGACCTGGACCCGGTCTTTCGCATCGGGATCGATGTCGGCCCGGTCTTCGGCGGGCTGCTGGGCGAGGATCCGAAGGTCTTCAATCTGTGGGGCGATGCCATCGGCATGGCTGAAATGATGGCCCAGGGCGCGCCCGATGTCGGCACCATCCAGGTGTCGGAGGATGTCTACCAGATCCTGCGCGGGCGGTTCCTGTTCCGTGAGCGGGGGCGCTTCTTCGTGCCGCATGCGGGCATGACGCGTACCTATGTCCTGGCGGGGCGGCGATGACGGGCGGGGCGGCCGCGCCGACGCCGACGCCGACCGAGGCCGCGGATGGCCGCCGGCCGGGCTGGCTGGCGTCGATGCCGGGGCGGGTCCGGCCGGCGCTGGCCTGGCTGGGCCGGCTGACCCGGCACCAGGTGCGGTTCGTGCTGGTGCTGATCGGCTCGGCCTGGGGGGTGGTGCGCGAGAGCATGCGCCCCAATGCGTGGCGGCGGACGGTGCGCGACGAATTCCGCCTGTGCCTGAGCCAGGTCGTGGGGGGCGGGTTCCTGAGCACCGTGATCACCGCCACGCTGGCGGGGCTGATGGTGGTGTCGCAGGCGGTCTACTGGCTGGGGTTCGCCGGAATGGCGCAGATGACCGGATCGATCCTGGTATCGGTGCTGGTGCGCGAGATCTCGCCGGTGCTGGTCGGGATCATCCTGCTGGGGCGCAGCGGCATGCTGGTGCTGACGGAAATCGGCCTGCTGACGCTGGGCGGGCAGATCCGCGCCTTGCAGGCGCAGGGGATGGACCCGTTCCTGCTGCTGGTGCTGCCCCGCACCTGCGCGTTCATGCTCGGCGGCTTCACGCTCGGCATCCTGTTCGCCACCAACGCGCTGCTGATGGGTTTTATCATCACCCATGCGTCGGGCGTGATCACGACATCGGTGTGGACCTTCTTCGCCAACGTGCTGGGGGCGATGTCGTCGTGGGATTTCGTGGTCATTCCGCTGAAATTCATCCTGGTCGGCTTCTTCGTCGGGCTGGGGGCCTGCATGACCGGGCTGCTGGCGGATGTGGACGACACGATCGCCACCCTGATGCCGCGCGGCTTCGCCCGGGGCATCATGACGGTGATGGTCGTCAACATCCTGTTCAGCCTCTGGGGGTGAGCCATGGGGACTGATGGACCGATCCTGGAGCTTCGCGCCGCCCAGCCGTCATTCGACGAAAGCGGCATGGCGCCGGTGCCGGTCGACCTGCGGTTGATGCCCGGGGACTGCGCGATCGTGGACTGCCGGGACTATGCGCGGGCCACGCTGTTTGCCGACCTGTGCTGCGGCATGGTCGCGCTGGCTTCGGGCAGCGTGCGGTTCATGGGCCTGGACTGGACCGCGCTGGGAGACCGCCAGCTTTATGCCCTGCGCGGGCGCATCGGGCGGATCACCCGGCGCGAGTCCTGGCTGGACCTGTTCGGCACGCACCAGAACATCATTCTCCAGCAACTGCACCATACCACGCGCCCGACCGACGATGTGGTGGCGGAGGCGATGAGCCTGGGGCAGGCGTTCGGCTTTCCGGGCCTGCCGCTGACGAGTCCCGGGCGGCTTTCGGCGGCGGACTTGGCGCGGGCGTCGTGCGTGCGGGCCTTTCTCGGCCGGCCCGACCTGCTGATGCTGGAGGACGTGTCCGACATGCTGCCGCCGGACGCGACGGTGGCGTTGCTGGAGGCGATCACGGCGGCGCGCGACCGGGGCGCCGCCGTGATGTGGTTCGCGCGCCATGGCGCGACCTGGGCCGAGTACCGGCCGGCGGTGAATGTTCATCTGCGCCTTCTCGACGAAGGCCTTTTCCCGGTGCGGGGGGTCTGATGGCCAAGGATCAAGTGAAGGGCCTGACACGGCAACTGGTGCGCGTGCGCTATGCCGACGAGTGGGTCGGGCTGCTGGTGCTGGTGTCGCTGGTGATCTGCTTCGCCGCCGTGATCGAGGCGGGTGTGCTGCATAACTGGCTGACCCCGGCGGGGCGATTGCAGATCGTGTTGCCCGATGGCGGCGTCAGCGGGCTGGCGCCGGGCAATGATGTCGAGGTGGTGGGTATCCATGCCGGCACCATCCGGCGTATCCGCATCAATCCGACGGGCGGCATGTATGCGATCGCCGATATCGACCCCGATATCGAGCCCTTCATCCGTCGCGACAGCACCGCCACCATCCGGCGGCGCTTCGTGGTGGCGGGGGCGAACTATATCGACATCACGCGCGGCGCGGGCGAGGCGATGGACTGGCATTATGCCGTGCTGACCGCGCACCCGGCGCCCAACCCGGCCGACATGATCACCCAGACCTTCGCCGATATCCGGGCGCGCGTGCTGCCGGTGCTCGACAGCGCGCAGCATATGATGTCGATGCTGGATGCCACGGTGACGGACCTGCATGCCGGCAAGGGGACCGCCGGACAGTTGATGACCGACGACAAGCTGATCCGGCAGGCGGAAGCCCTGGTCGCGTCGCTGAACGAGGCCGTGACCAGGCTGACGCCGGTCGAGCGGCAATTGTCGTCGGTGATGGCGAAGGCCGATGCCAGCATGGCCAATGTCCGCGCCATGTCGGCCGACCTGCGCAAGGCCAGCCCGGACATGCCCGCGATCAGCCGCAACCTGCGGGAGACGTCGGCCGAACTGCCGGTGCTGCTGACGCAGGCGCAGACGACCGCCGCCAGCCTCCAGAAGCTGACGGACCAGTTGCGCGGTCTGTGGCTGCTGGGTGGCGGGGGCGCGAAGACTCCGGCGTCGCACCGTCTGCCCGCCGGGAGGATCGCGCCATGAGCGGGGGATATCCGCGCGGCGTGCTGCTGCTGGCGCTGGCCATGCCGGTGCTGGCGGGATGCGGGGGCGGCAAGGCGGGGCCGGCCGGCGACGCGGTGCTGGACCAGGCGATGGATGCGGGGCACCAGGCGGCGGGGCTGGACCGGCTGACGGTCGCGGAGGGCCAGTACCGGCAGGCCGGCACGCGCGCGCTGGCGCGTGACGATGCCGGGGCGATCGGCGATGCGGGCTATAACCTGGCGGTGGTGCAACTGGCGCAGGATCGGCCGGGCGATGCGCTGTCCACCATCGCGGCCACGCGGGCCGCGATGGCGGTGCGGGGCCGCACGGGGAGAGATGCCGGATTGGACCTGGCGCAGGCCGCCGCCCTGCATCGGCTGTCGCGGGATGGCGAGGCCGCGCCGCTGGCCGCCGGCGCCATGGCGAGCGCCGACCCGGCGATCGCGGAGCAGGCGAGCCTGCTGACCGGGTTGATCGCCGATGGACGGGGCGACCGGGCGATGCTGGCGCGGGCCGTGGCGCATCTGGCGCACAAGCGCCCGGTGGCCGCGAAATGGCAGGCGGACGAGGATGAGCTGAACGCCCGGCTGCGGCTGGCGCGGGAGCCGGCGGCGGCGCGCGAACTGGCGGTCGAGGCCGCCGACCTGCGGCGGCAGCTTGTGGATTATCGGGGCATGGCGCGGGCACTGACCCTGGCGGCCCGCGCGGCGCGGCAGGCGGGTGACGAAGGGGCGGCGGCGGCTCTCTCGCTCCAGGCCGCGCAGAGTCTGCATGCGCAATCGGCTGGCGCGCCGGCCGCCGATGGGGCGCCGGACCCGTTCGCCGCGCCGGAGAGCGGCAAAACGGGGGATCGCGCGCCGGGTCGTGACAGGGTGTGAATCGGATACCCGACCCGGCTGATGACGGTGATGGCGTCCCGCTGGCGGTGACGACCGCGCGTTCGAGACGCTTTGCCGTGCCGGACATGGCAAGATTCTCAGCCGGATCGCGAGAGAACCGAGTCCGTCAGGAGAAAATCGTCATTCGGCGCCGGTCTGCGAGGGGCGTCGCGCCGTGGGCGTCGCGTGATCCGATGGCGTGACGTTCAGGTCTGAATGGCGGTCGATCAGGGTGGCGCTGGCGGTGTTGAGGCCCACGATGTCGACGGCGAGGCCGTGGCTTTCCATCCGCGCGACGATATCGCTCAGGGTGCCGACGGCCGTGATGTCCCAGAAATGGGCGTGGCGCAGGTCGATGCGGATATGGCGGGCGGTGTCGCGCGTGTCGAAGCTTTCGGCGAACAGGTCGGCCGAGGCGAAGAAGATCTGGCCCGTCACGCCGTAGGTGCGGGTGTCGGTGCCGGGGTCGTAGTGCGTTTCGACCGTGACCAGGCGGGAGACGGTGGCGGCGAAGAACAGGCCGCTGAGCAGCACGCCGGCCAGCACGCCCGCCGCCAGATTGTGGGTGGCCACCACCACCGCGACCGTGACCAGCATGACGACGCTGCCGCCGCGCGGGTGGGTGCGGAGGTCGCGCAGCGACGCCCAGGAGAAGGTGCTGGCCGAGACCATGATCATGATCGCCACCAGGGCGGCGACCGGCACGCGGGCGACCCACGGCCGCAGCGCCACCATCAGGAGCAGCAGGAACGCCCCGGCGACGAAGGTCGAGAGCCGGCCGCGCCCGCCATAGCGCAGGTTGCCCACCGTCTGCCCGATCATGCCGCAGCCGGCGATGCCGCCGAACAGGCCGGCGGCGACATTGGCCAGCCCGAGGCCGACGCATTCGGTGCGCTTGCGGCCATGGGTTTCGGTCAGGTCGTCGACCACGCTGGCGGTCATCATCGATTCCAGCAGGCCGACCATCGCCATGGCGGCGGCGAAGGGCAGGATGGTCTCCAGCGTGGACAGGGACAGCGGCACCCGTGGCCAGAGCAGATGGGGCAGGCTGTCGGGCAGGCGGCCCAGATCGGCCACCCTATGCACCGGCATGGGCCAGATCGTGGCGACCAGCGTGAGGGCCAGGATGCAGAGCAGCGGCGATGGGATGGCGGTGAACAGGCGCGGCACGCCGTAGATGATGGCCAGCCCCAGCGCGATCAGGGCGTAGGTGTGCCAGGTGACATGGACCATGTGCGGCAGTTGCGCCGAGAAGATCAGGATGGCCAGCGCGTTGACGAAGCCGGTGCGGACGGGGCGGGAGACGTAGCGCATCAGCAGATGCAGCCGGGCCGCGCCGGCCAGCATCTGCAACAGTCCGGCCAGCAGGGTGGCGGCGAGCAGATAATGGATGCCGTGGGCGCGCACCAGCGCCGCCGCGACCAGCGCGACCGAGCCGGCGGCACCGGAGATCATCGCCGGGCGGCCGCCCGCGATGGCGATGACGACGCTGATGACGAAGGAGGCGTAGAGCCCGACCTCCGGAGCCACCCCGGCGGCGAAGGAGAAGGCGATGACCTCGGGGATCAGCGCGAAGGTGCCGACCATGCCGGCCAGCACCTCGCGCACCGGATCGGCCGTCCATTCGGCGCGGTAGCGCGCGAGGCCGGACATGGCCCGGTCAGGCATCGGCGATGCTGTCGTCGGCGCGCAGCCACCAGCACTGCGCCGCCGGGCGGGGCATGGGCAGCATCTCCAGCGGATCGCCTTCGTAACGGACGGTGTTGGTCGGGGTTTCCTGCAACGTGATCTCGGCGCAGCGCAGCAGGGCGCCGTCGTCGTCCAGCAGCGCGTTCAGCTTGGCCATCATCAGGCAGGCCATCAGTTCGGTGGTCGGGTCGCCGGGCGTGACGACGATGCGACGGGCGCGCGCGGGCTCGTGCGCGCGGAACCAGGCCAGCAGGGGATCGTCCTCGGCCAGTTGCAGGGCATGGTCCAGCCGGTCGTCCACGAAACGATGCCAGCGGGCCTTGGCGCGCTGGAAGGAGACGACCATGTTGCCCGCGCCGTCCAGCGGGCGGGGCGCGGTGGGGCGCAGGCGCACGGTGACGAATTCGTTGTGGCCGTGGGGCAGGGCGCAGCTTTCGCTGGCGCCGTGGATCAGCCGGTGGCCCATCGAGAAGCGGCGGGTGAAGACGAGGTCAAGCATCGGCGCGGGCCGCCCTGTAACGTTCCCACCCCGCGCGGCGCAGGTCGCAGGCCGGGCAGGTGCCGCAGCCATGGCCCCACGGGTGCATGACGTCGCGTGTGCCGAGATAGCAGCTATGGCTCTCGCGGTTGATCAGCGAGACCAGGTCGGGGCCGCCGAGGGTTTCCGCGAGGCGCCAGGTGTCGGCCTTGTCGATCCACATCAGCGGCGTGTGCAGGACCAGGCGGCTGGCCATGCCGAGATTGAGCGCCACCTGCATGGCCTTGATCGTGTCGTCGCGGCAGTCGGGGTAGCCGGAATAGTCGGTCTCGCACATGCCGGCGACGATATGGCGGGCGCCTCGGCGAGCGGCCAGCGCGGCGGCGAAGGTGAGGAAGATGAGGTTGCGGCCGGGGACGAAGGTGCTGGGCAGGCCGTTCTCGTTCATCGTGATGGCGGCGTCGCGCGTCAGCGCGGTGTCGGAGACCGCGCCCAGGGCGTCGAGCGCCAGTGTGTGGTCCTCGCCCAGCCGGGCCGCCCATGCGGGGTCGCGCGCCGCCATGCCCGCGCGCAGCGTGTCGCGGCATGCCAGTTCCACCGCGTGGCGCTGGCCGTAGGCGAAGCCGAGCGTCTCGACCCGGCCGAAGCGCGAGAGGGCCCAGGCGAGGCAGGTCGCGGAATCCTGGCCGCCGGAGAACAGGACGATCGCGCTTTCCCGTTGCGGGTCGGCGGGCGTGAGGGAGGCGGCCATCTCAGGGAATCCCGATCAGCTTGTGGGTCTGCAAGGACAGGCGCCAGCGCGGGTGGGCGCGGCAATAGGCGACCGCCTGTTCGGTATTGCGGGCCTGGTCGGGGCCGTCCATCGGCTGGAGCCAGAATTGGCGGAAATCGAGGTCGGCCACCGTTTCGGGCAGCCGGTCGGGCTGGGGGTAGACCAGCTTGAGTTCGTGGCCGGTGCGCTGGACCAGCGGCGCGCCGGCCTTGGGGCTGACGCAGATCCAGTCGATGCCCTCGGGGGCGGGGAGGGTGCCGTTGGTCTCGATGGCGATTTCGAAGCCGCGCGCATGCACCGCCGCGATCAGGGGCGCGTCGAGTTGCAGCAGGGGCTCGCCGCCGGTGAAGACGACGAAGGCGTGGTCCATGCCGGGCGCGGCCCAGGTAGCGGCGATGGCGTCGGCCAGGGAGGCGGCGTCGGGGAAGCGGCCGCCGCCCTCGCCGTCGGTGCCGACGAAATGGGTGTCGCAGAAGCGGCAGGTCGCGCCCGCGCGATCGGCCTCCCGCCCCGACCAGAGATTGCATCCGGCGAAACGGCAGAACACGGCGGCGCGGCCGGCGTGCGCGCCCTCACCCTGGAGGGTCGCGAACATCTCCTTGATCATATAGGCCATGGGGCGTGATGTCGGACAGGCCGTGCCCGGACGCAAGCCTTAAATCGCGCGGATGCGGCCGGCGCGGTCCGCTCAGGCCTGGACGAGGCTGGTATGCATGCCCAGGCGCGCCAGCAGGCGGGCGTCGCGGCTGGCTTCGGGGTTGGGGGTGGTCAGCAGTTTCTCGCCGTAGAAGATCGAGTTCGCGCCCGCCAGGAAGCACAGGGTCTGGGCTTCGTCCGTCATGTTCTCGCGCCCGGCGGCCAGGCGCACGCGGCTGGCGGGCATGGCGATGCGGGCGGCGGCGATGATGCGCACGAAATCGATCGGGTCGACTGCCTCGGCCTCGGCCAGCGGGGTGCCGGCCACGCGCACCAGCAGGTTGATCGGCACGCTCTCGGGGTGTTTCGGCAGGCTGGCCAGGCTGGCGATCAGCCCGGCGCGGTCGCCTTCGTCCTCGCCCATGCCGACGATGCCGCCGCAGCAGACGTTGATCCCGGCGTCGCGCACGTGGGACAGCGTGTCCAGCCGGTCCTGATAGGTGCGGGTGGTGATGATGTTGCCGTAATGCTCGGGCGAGGTGTCGAGGTTATGGTTGTAGTAATCGAGCCCCGCATCGCGAAGGCGCTGCGCCTGGCGGGCGTCGAGCATGCCGAGGGTGACGCAGCTTTCCAGCCCCAGCGCCTTGACGCCCTCGACCATGGCGCAGACGGTTTCCAGGTCGTGATCCTTGGGCGAGCGCCAGGCGGCGCCCATGCAGAAGCGCGCGGCCCCGGCGTCGCGCGCGGCGCGGGCTTCCTTCAGCACGGCCTCGACCGCCATCAGGCGGCTGGCCTTGACGCCGCCATCCTCGTGCATCGCGCTCTGAGGGCAATAGGCGCAGTCTTCCGGGCAGCCGCCGGTCTTGATCGAGAGCAGGGTGGAGATCTGCACCTGGGTCGGGTCGAAGCGGGCGCGATGCACGCTCTGCGCCCGGAACAGCAGTTCGGGGAAGGGCAGGGCGATCAGCGCCGCGATCTCGTCGCGCGTCCAGTCGGTGCGGACCGGCGGAAGGGACGGATCGGCGTAGGCGGGCGATGCGGCCGGCATGAGACCATCGGGCATCGGGCGGGTTCCTGGACTGTCGGCGATAGGTGGAACGCTGTGCCACAGAACCGGGGGGGATGTCACCCATGTCGGTCCGGTCTGTCCGGTTGCGATCGCCGTCGGCCTGCCTGATAGAAAGCCGGCGCCGGGGGTGCTAGGGTCGTCGGCGCGATATTGAACAGAGGACGATCTGTGCCGATCCATCATGCTCCGCTCAGCCGCCGTCGGGGGCGCCCGGCGAAAGGCACGCCCGCGGCGCGCGATGCCATGCTGGGCGCGGCCCTGCACGGCTTCGCGCGGAAGGGCTATGACGGAACGGGGCTGCGGCAGATCGCCGAGGAGGCGGGAGTCGATCCCGCGCTGATTTCGCATCAGTTCGGCTCGAAATTCGCGCTGTGGAAAGCGGTGGTCGATGAAATCGCGCTGCGGCTGGCGGCGGCGCGGCAGTCGATCGCGGAACTGCACGAGGGGCCCGGGTCGACCGAGGAGCGGGTGCGCGAAGGGCTGAGGCGGTTCATTACCGCCAATTGCGACATTCCCGAACTGGCGAAATTTCTCTCCGACGAGATGAGCCAGCCCGGCGAGCGCCAGGATTATATCCTGCGCGAGATCTGGGACCCCTATCAGGACGCGATGCTGCCCCTGTTGCGGGAGGCCCGGGCGGACGGGTTGCTGCGGCATGACGGATCGCCCGAACTGACGCTGATGATGGTCATGGGCGCCGTCATGCTGCCGCTGCTGATGATGCGTCGTCGCGGACTGTCGGCAGGCGACGAGGCGGATCTGTCGCGGCGGCTGCTGTCGGATGTGCTGCCGATGGTGCTGCCGGCCTGACGCCGCCGGCCATGCCGCAGGTGGCGGCTGTCAGGTGTCGAACGGGAGGGAGCCGGCCGCGGGAACCGTGGTCGGCCAGTCCCGGCAATTGCGCACCGCGCCCTGTTCGCGCACCGCGTCGAGCGTCGCCGGGTCGAGCGTGGTGAAGATCCAGCCGCCCTCGTCCAGCCGGCCTTCCGCCATGATGCCGTCGGCGGGGAAGCCGCGATCCACCGGACCGTAGACCCCGGCGCAGCCATGGTTTTCGTCGAGCGTGGCCAGCCAGGGCGCGTCGCCCACCGTCGGGGAGACCGCGACGAAGCACTGGTTTTCCAGCGCGCGGGCCTGTGCCGAGATCCGCACCCGGTTGAAGCCATGCAGGGAATCGGTGCAGGTGGGGACCAGGACCAGCCACGCCCCGGCTTCGATCTGGGCGCGCGCCAGCATCGGAAATTCCGAATCGTAGCAGACCGAGGTGCCGATCCGGCCCCAGGGCGTTTCGAACACGCCGGGCGGGTTGCCGGCGCGCACGCCCCAGGATTCGGTCTCGAACCTGGTCATGACATGTTTGTCCTGGAACGCGATCCGGCCGTCCGGGGCGATCAGGGGGGCGCGGTTGCGTATGCCGGATGCCTCCGGCCGGGGCAGGGTGCCGGGCATCAGCCAGACCCGATGGCGTTGCGCGGCCTGGCGCATGATCTCCAGGATGGCGTCGCTCTGTTGGCAGACGGCCGCCAGTTCCGCCGCCGGGTCGGGACGGCCGGTCAGCGCGGCGGCGGCTTCCATGCAGGCATATTCCGGCATCAGCAGCAGGTCGGCGCGCGGCGCGGCTTCGGCGACCAGGGCATCCAGATGGTGGGCGTAATCGTCGATCGTGCGGTTGCGTGCGACGGTCCAGGCCAGCACGCCCAGTCGGACGGGTGCGTTCATGGAGCATGTTCCTGCGTTTCGAGGCTGGCGGGGATGGGGGCGCCGCGAATCGGCTTGATGAAGAAATCGAGAAGGTGGGGAGTCTCGTCCGTCTGGCCCGGCTCCTTCCAGTCCAGCACGCAGGTCACGCCGGGCAGCGGGCGGAAGCCGCGCCGGGCCCAGAAGCCATGCAGCGTGGTGGCGCCCGGCGGGCGGGCCGGGTGGTCGTCCGGGCGGCGCACCGAGCAGAAGGTCGCGAAACGGGCCGGGCTGGTCGCGAGGGCATGGTGCTCGCGCTCCGCGAAGAAGCGCACGCCCAGGCCCTGGCCGCGATAGGCGCCCAGCAGCACGGACTCGCCGAAATAGAAGAAATCGTCCAGGTCCAGGCCGCGTGCCTCGAACGGCGCGCGGATGGGGGCCTGTTCGTCGCGCAGCGGCAGGCAGGTCGCGGCCCCGATGACCGTGCCGCCGTCGCGGGCGACGATGATGGCGGCACCCGGACTGCGGACGTAGAACTGGAGGTACCTTTCCTCGTAGGCCACGTCGCCGTCGTACAGATAGGGCCATTCGCGGAAGACCGCGATGCGCAGGCGGGCGAGGTCGGGCAGGACCGGCACGATATGCTCGCCCGTCAAGGTCTCGATCGTCACGCGCATTCAGGTCGTTCCTCCCGTCTCGTCCACGCATCGGGTTCCTGATCGGCCGCACGGGGAATCAGCGGATGGCTTTCGTATCAGACCGTTGCCGGGAATCGGAGGAATCTGATATCCCGAAGCCCGGGAGACGATTCTATGAGCGACCAGCCGACACACGTTATCGTTCCGATTTTTTTCAATCATCGTGGGGCGATCATCTTCCGTGACCGGCCGGTCAGGGTGAAACCCAGACCCACTGCGATGCAGAGCCTTGTGGGGCTTGTCAATCCAAAATCGCTCCCGAAAGAAGAGACGATCTATCAGGATTATTTCTATTACGGGTTTCCATTCAATCCCAAGAAACAGAAACTGATAACCATCCTCATGGAGGGCATTTTCGATTATTTGCATTCCCGGGGGGTGACGTTCAACTACCCCAGCGTCAATCAGGAATCGATCGCGGAGAACTGGGTCGGCCAGACGCGCTATCATGTCGTCGCCGTGATGGCCGATGTGCGCAACCCGTCTTTGTGCGGCTACGGCTATCTCGACCCGTCGACCCAGCGCTTTGTCGAGGATGACAACGAGAAGCATCAACGGGGCAAGATGAAGCCGCCTGCCGTGTCCGTGACCGCGGTGAAGGAAATGATCCGCAAGGGGGAACTCGATTCGTCCCGTATTCGGCTCGTATCGGTGGGCTTGCCCCAGTCGTGATGGCACGAACGGCCAGCCACTGAATCCGGTCCGCCCCGGAGGGCGGACCGTGTGAAGGATCAGGCGCGGCCGGTCAGGACATCCAGCAGGGTGCGGCCCAGCAGGGCGGGGCTGGCGGAGACGTGGATGCCGGCATCGCGCAGGGCCTCGATCTTGGCGGCGGCCGTTTCGTGGCCGCCGGTGATGACCGCGCCGGCATGGCCCATGCGGCGCCCCGGCGGAGCGGTGGCGCCGGCGATGAAGCCCACGACAGGCTTTTTGGTGCCGCTGTCGCGGATCAGGGCGGCGGCCTCGATTTCCGACGTGCCGCCGATCTCGCCGATCATGATGATCGAGTCGGTTTCGGGGTCGGCGAGGAAGCGGTCCAGCACGTCGATGAAATCGAGGCCCTTGACCGGATCGCCGCCGATGCCGACGCAGGTGCTCTGTCCCAGGCCGACGGCCGTGGTCTGGGCCACGGCTTCGTACGTCAGGGTGCCGGAGCGCGAGACGATTCCGACCTTGCCGGGGCGGTGGATCGCGCCGGGCATGATGCCGATCTTGCATTCGCCGGGGGTGATGATGCCGGGGCAGTTCGGGCCGATCAGCAGGCTTTCGGACCGGTGCAGCACCTGCTGCACGCGCACCATGTCCAGCACCGGAATGCCTTCGGTGATGCAGACGATCAGGGGCACGCGGGCGGCGATGGCCTCCAGGATCGCATCGGCGGCGCCGGCTGGCGGCACGTAGATGACGCTGGCATCGACGCGCGTGGCGGCGCAGGCCTGGGCCACCGTGTCGAAGACCGGCAGGCCGAGATGGGTCTCGCCGCCCCGGCCGGGGGTGACGCCGCCGACCAGTTTGGTGCCGTAGGCCAGGGCCTGTTCGGAATGGAAGGTGCCCTGGGCGCCGGTGAAGCCCTGGGTGAGGACGCGGGTATCGCTATGGACCAGGATGGACATCAGGCGTCTCCTTCCGCGCGCACCGCGGCGACAATCTTGCGGGCCGCGTCGCCCAGGTCGCTGGCCGGGATGATCTTGAGGCCGGAACGGGACAGGATGTCCTCGCCCTGCTCGACATTGGTGCCGGCCAGCCGGACCACCAGCGGCACGCTCAGCCCGGTTTCGCGGGAGGCGGCGATGATGGCCTCGGCGATGATGTCGCAGCGCATGATGCCGCCGAAGATGTTCACCAGGATGCCGCGCACCTTCTGGTCGGACAGGACGATGCGGAACGCCGCCGCCACCCGCTCACGCGAGGCGCCGCCGCCGACATCGAGGAAGTTGGCCGGTTCCTCGCCCTCCATCTTGATGATGTCCATGGTCGCCATCGCCAGGCCGGCACCGTTGACCATGCAGCCGATCGTGCCGTCGAGCCCGACATAGGCCAGGCCGTGGCGCGCGGCCTCGCGCTCGCGGGGGTCCTCCTCGTTCTCGTCGCGCAGTTCCTCCAGTTCGGGATGGCGGAACAGGGCGTTGTCGTCGAAGCTCATCTTGGCGTCGAGCGCCACCAGGTCGCCCGAGCCGGTGACGACCAGGGGATTGATCTCGACGATCGCGGCGTCGAGCGCCACGAAGGCCTCGTAGGCCGCGCGCAGGACGGTGGTGAAGGCGCGGATCGACGGGCCGTGCAGGTCGAGCCGCGCGGCGAGGGTGCGGGACTGGTAGTCGGACAGGCCGGTCGCGGGGTCGATCGCCTCTTTCAGGATGCGTTCGGGCGTGGCGGCGGCGACATCCTCGATCGCCATGCCGCCGTCCTGGGACGCGACGACGACGATGCGGCCGGTGGCGCGATCGACCAGCAGCGAGAGATAGAGCTCACGCGCGATCTCGCACCCGGCCTCGATATACAGGCGGCGGACGACGCGGCCCGCCGGGCCGGTCTGGCGGGTGACCAGCGTGCTGTCCAGCATCGCGGTCGCGGCCTCCTGCGCGTCGTCGGGCGTGCGGGCCAGGCGGACGCCGCCCTTGCCGCCGGGATCGTCGGTGAAATGGCCGGCGCCGCGGCCGCCGGCATGGATCTGCGCCTTGACGACCACGACCGGGCCGCCGAGCGCGCGGGCGGCCAGCAGCGCCTCGTCGGGCGAACGGACGACCCGCCCGTCCAGCACGGGCATGCCGAATCCCTTCAGCAGGGCTTTTGCCTGATATTCATGTATGTTCATACGGTTATGATCCGCGTTTGTTGTTATTGCGCCGATGGGCAGCGCCGGACGTTGGGCCGGTCGCCTCCGCACGACAGCGCCTGCATGGCATAATCGGAGAGTTTATGCCATCTCGGAAGCTGAAAGGGACTTGTTCAGGCTACGTATATGCGCGTTCGGGCGGCAGAGAGGGTATTGGGGCGGGATGGCATGAAAGACGGAGCACGATGAAACACTGGCGCATTGAACAGATGGATTGGGACTGTTTCGATCCGGCGCGCGTCGACCCCGATATCGTCCGGCTGGTCAAGGCGGCGTCGGTGGTCGAACGGAACGGCGTGGACTACGCGCTCTATCTGAACAATGTGTTCTTCGACGACCCCGCCTTTCGCGAGGCGGCGGACAACTGGGCGATCGAGGAGGTGCAGCATGGCGACGCCCTGGGGCGGTGGGCGATGCTGGCCGATCCGTCATGGGACTATCCGCAGGCGTTCGAGCGCTATCGCGCGTCGTACAAGCTGGAACTGGAGGTCGACCGGTCCATTCGCGGATCGCGCACCGGCGAGCTGATCGCCCGCTGCATGGTGGAGACCGGAACCTCGTCCTTCTATACCGCGCTGGCCGATGCCACGGACGAGCCGCTGCTGAAGGCGATCTGCCGGCAGATCGCGGCGGATGAATACAGGCATTTCAAGCTGTTCTACGACCATATGCACCGCTACCTGAAGCGCGAGAACCTGGGCGTGTGGCAGCGTACGCGCATCGCGCTGGGCCGGGTGACGGAAAGCGAGGACGACGAGCTGGCGTCGGCCTATCACACCACCAACGAGCCGGTCGGCGTGCCCTATGACCATGGCCGCTGCATCGCGGCTTATATGGCGCGGGCGATGCGTTATTATCAGCCCAGGCATACCCAGCGGGTGAGTGGCATGATTCTGAAGACCATCGGCATCGCGCCGCATGGCTGGGTTCATCAACTGGTCGCGCGGGGCGTCTATCATCTGATTCGTATCAGGCAGAGGAAATTCGCCCGCCAGGCGGCCTTGGCCTGACGGGACTGTAACCAGGAGGGAGTGACGATGTTGGTTCGCAAAACGATCGCGGCCGCGGGCCTCGGCCTGACCTTGGCGGCGCTGGTGCCTGTCGGGGGGGCGCTGGCCGACCCCTATTCGCTGCCGATCGCCCGGTCGCCGGTGACGCCGCCGCCGCTCGATGCCGCCGCCGTCGCGGTGCGGCAGGACCTGGCCCAGGTGGGGGTCGCGGCTTTTACCGCCCCCGGTTTCCGGCTGGGGCTGATCCGGCACATGGTGATGTTCCGCTTCCTCAAGGACGTGACGCCGTTCCAGAAGGCCGAGATCGCCCGGCGCTTCCTGGAACTGGCGAATGATTCCCGCCGCCCCGACGGACGGCCGGTGGTCGAGTCGATCGAGACCGGCTTCCAGAACAGCGGCGAGGGAAATGACGAGGGATACCAGATGGGCTTCCTGGTCAGCTTCCGTTCGGAAGGAGACCGGAATTATTATGTCGGCAGGCCGGTCGTCAGCCAGCCGGGATATTTCGACCCCGCGCATGACGCCTTCAAGGCGTTCGCGGCGCCGTACCTGGCCGGGGTGATGGAGTTCGACTACCGCGTCGCGGCGCTCGCGCGGCCGCCGGTGCCGGAAAACGTCGCCGCGAAGCATGCTGGGCATCGCAAATAAACCGTTATATCGTTCCTTTTTTGCGAGAGAACAAAGGGAACGGGATGGCGGATATCAGGCGGTACGGGTGGCTGTGCGGCGCGGCACTGCTGGCGCTGGCGAGCGGGAGCGGCGAGGCGCTCGCCGCCGGCCACGCGGCGGGCGCGACGGTGGCCGAGGCGAAAGCGGCCGATGCGACCGCTGCCCCGTCCTTTGGCGCATGGGGCTTCGATCTGGCCGGGCGGGACCTGGCGATCGTCCCAGGCAACGATTTCTTCGGCTATGCCAATGGCCGTGCCGTGCAGGATATCGTCATTCCGCCCGACATGACGGCCTATGGGCCGTTCAACATGCTGCACGAACTGTCGCGCAAGCGCGTGCAAGGCATCCTGACCGAACTGGCGGCCCATCCGGTGGCCGCGCCCGCGACCATCGACCAGAAGCTGGGCACTTTCTACGCCACCTTCATGGACGAGAAGGCGATCGAGGCGCTGGGGCCCCGTCCGCTGGCGGCCGACCTGGATGCCGTGCGCGCGGTGCGCGATCGCACCGCCTTCGCGGCCCTGCTGGGGCGCGCGCAGACCGGATTCCAGTATTCGCTGTTCGGGCTGGGTATCCAGCCGGATGCCAAGGATCCGACGGTCTATGCGCTGATGCTGGACCAGGCCGGCCTGGGCCTGCCGGACCGCGACTATTACCTGAAGCCCGAGCTGGCGGCGAAGAAGACCGCATACCAGGCCTATGTCCTACAGATCCTGACCATGGTCGGCTGGCCGGATGCCGCCCGGATGGCGCCGGCCGTCGTGGCGTTCGAAACCCGGCTGGCGCAGGTTCATTGGGCGCGGCAGGACATGCGCGACCCCGACAGGATCTATAATCCGATCACGGTGACGGACCTGGCCAGGCGGGCGCCCGGGTTCGACTGGGCGGCCTACCTGACCGGCGCCGAACTGCCGGAGACGGTCGTGAAATCGGGCACGCTGGTCGTCGGCGAGCCGGATGCCGTCATCGGCGAGGCCCATATCGCCTCGGAGACGGATCTGGACACGCTGCGGGCGTGGCTGGCCTTTCATCTGGTGGACAATGCGGCGCACGAACTGCCCCGGGCCTATGTCCAGGCGTCGTTCGATTTCAACGACAAGACCCTTTCGGGCCAGCCGCAGCTTCCCGAGCGGTGGAAGCGCGCGGTGAGCGCCACCAGTGGCGCGATGGGCATGGCGCTGGGCCAGACCTATGTGGCGCGCTATTTCCCGCCTGCGTACCGGCAGATGATGGAATCGCTGACCACCGAACTGAAGGCCGCCTTCCGCGTGCGGTTGCAGCATAATGACTGGATGGGCCCGCAGACCCGGGCCGCCGCGGTGCAGAAGCTGGACCATTTCACCATCCAGATCGGCTATCCCAAACGCTGGCGCGACTATTCGACGCTGGTCGTCAGGCAGGGCGACGCGTACGGCAATGCCGAGCGGGCTGTCGGTTTCGAATGGCGCTACTGGCTGGGCCATCTGGGCCACCCGGTCGATCGGGACGAGTGGGACATGACCCCGCAGACGGTCAATGCCTACAATAATCCGCTGTTCAACGAGGTCGTGTTCCCGGCCGCGATCCTCCAGCCGCCCTTCTTCAACCCCAAGGCGGACCCGGCGATCAATTACGGCGCGATCGGCGGTGTGATCGGCCATGAGATGACGCATTCCTTCGACGATGAAGGGCGCAAGTTCGATTATCTGGGCCGGCTGAAGGAATGGTGGACCAAGGACGACGAGGCCCGCTTCAACAGGCTGGCCGACCGTTTCGGCAAGCAGTACGATGCCTTCCAGGTGCTGCCGGGCGTGCATGTGAACGGCAGGTTGACGATGGGCGAGAATATCGCCGACCTCGGCGGGCTGACGCTGGCGCTGGATGCCTATCATGCCTCGCTGCACGGCAAGCCGGCGCCGGTGATCGGCGGCCTGACGGGCGACCAGCGGGTGTTCCTGGGCTGGGCGCAGGTCTGGCGGCAGAAACTGCGCGACGACGTCGCGCGCCAGCGGGTGATGACGGACCCGCATTCGCCGCCGCGGGCCCGGGTCAATATCCCGATGCATAACATCGACGCCTGGTACAAGGCCTGGAACGTCACCTCGGGCGATACGCTGTATCTGAAGCCCGGGGACCGGGTGAAGATCTGGTAGGCGTGCAGGCCCGCACGCCGGGCGCGGGGGATATGCGGGAGCGGTTTTTTGCCGCTCCGCCCCTTGCGCAAACGGGTGCCACCTGCTGCAACCGCCTCGTAATCGGGGAGAGGTGTGATGACGACGGTGACGCTTGGCCATCCGGAGACCATCCTGCACGCGGCTGCCGCCGCCGCGGTGGTGCGGGTACTGGAAGCCTATGACCTGGAGGTCGAATACGTTACCGGGGGGCGGGACGAGCTGACGGCCGCGATGAAGGCGGGCGGGGTCGACCTGTTCGTGTCCGCCTGGCTGCCCGATATCGATGCCGCCTGGGTGGATGCATCGCTGGGCATGGATGTGCTGGGCGAACTGTACAAGCCCGTTTTTGGCTGGTTTCTTCCCGAAGGCTGCGCGCCGCATGTCGTCTCGATCTCTGATCTCGGGAACGATGACGGCGTGGTCGGCCGCACGATCGTGGCGCCGGAATCGGTTCTGGAACGGGTCCGGCGCGGTGTCGGCGCCTATGGGCTGACCGAGCGCGGCTTTACCATCGAGGCCCGTCCCGACGACGCGGCCTATCGGCACGCGGCGGCGGCGATCGAGGCGGGCGAGGCGTCGATCCTGCCGTTGTGGCAGCCGAATTTCCTGCATCATGGCGCCCGGCTGCGCCAGTTGGACGACCCCAAGGGTGTGCTGGCCGGGGAGCAGGCGGCCCGGATGCTGGTGCGCCGGAGTGCCCGCGCGGAACTGGATTCCGACCTGCTGGACGAGCTGGACGAGCTGATGCTGGGCAACAAGGTGGTCAGCGCGCTGGAATATGCCGTCCGCTGCGACGGCATGAGCACGGACGACGCGGCCGAGGCCTGGCAGCGCGGAAAGCTGCTGCCGCGCTAGGGCCATGGAGCCGGCGCCCCTCCTGACCACCGGATCGGCCGGTGACCTGCGCGAGGCCGATTACTGGCTGTTCGGGGCCATGCGCGCCCGTTCGTGCCCGTTGCGCGTGCTGGTCGCCGGGGCCGACGACAGGGTGGCGGCGCGGCTGGCCGAAACGTTCCGTGCCGAGGGGCGGCCGGGGGCGGTTGTCTTTCTTGCGCCCGATGCCCCGCCGGGGCCGGCGGGTCATGATTACATCGATTGCGACCTGAGCGCGGACGCGGACCCGGGCGCGCGGCTACGCGCCCTGGCCGGCCTGCTGGCGCCGGGCGGCGGGATGCGGATCGTGGTCGCCGGCCCCGGCAGGGGCGGCTGCGATGTCGATGGGTTGTTCGACCTGCTGGCGGCGGCGGGGCTGGAGGCGGCCTGCCTGATCGCGCCGCTGGACTACGACCCGGCACTGCTGGAGGCCGAGCCGGCCGTTTGCACCGACCTGGCGTTCCTGCCCGATCGCGCCCGGGCCCGGCTGGCCGACACGCGGGCGGCGAATCGGGCGTTCCATGCGGTTTATGCCCGTCGCGCGGGTGATCCGGTGCGGCGGGCGGACCCGATGGATCCGGCTTCGGTGCCCGTGCTGCGCGACGGGGACGGGATTGCCGTCTCGCTGCGGATGCGGCCCGACAATCGGCTGCCCGCGCCTTTGCCCTCCGGCGTGGTCCTGGTGCCGGTGCCGTCGCAATCGCGCGGAATGCTGCCGCTGGTCGACGGCAGGCGCCGCGTCGGGGATCTGGCGGCGATCCTGGATGGGCGGGGGGTGGAGGCCGCGCAGTTCGCGGACGTGTGGCGGAGCCTGTTCGCCAGTTTCGCCGGGTTGAACCTGCTGCTGCTCCGGGCGCCGCCGTGAGCGGCCGGGCGCAGGCGCCGCTCGCCATCGTGATCTTCGGCGCGGCGGTGCGCCCCGATGGCACGCCCACCCCGACATTGCGGCGCCGGGTGGCGGCGGCGGCGGCTTTCGGGCGGGCCTGCGCGGCCCCGCTGTTCGTGCCGACCGGCGGCAGCCGGGATGGACGCCCGGCCGAGGCGGCGGTGATGGCCGACCTGTTGCGGGGGGACGGTATCCCGGATTCGGCGATCGTGATCGAGGGCGCGGCGCGCGACACGCTGGAATCCGTGCTGGCCTGTTCGGCGCTGCTGCGGGCGCGCGGCTATCGTGGCCCGGTCGCGGTCGCGAGCAGTGCCTATCACCTGCCGCGCTGCCTGGTACTGATGCGGCTGGCGGGGTGGCGGGTCGTGCGGGTGCCGCCGCCGCAGGCGCCCGCGGCCCGGCGTCTGGCGCGCCGGTGGTTCTGGCGCCTGCGCGAGGGGGTGGCGCTGCCGTGGGACGTTCTGCTGCTGGTGCTTCGCCGCCTGGGGGCCGCGCCTCGCGATTGACAGGCGGTGCGTCCTGTCGGCATCTCGCGGGCCTGAATGTGCGACATCTTTCTGGATCATGAGGACAGCATGCCTGTTTACGCCTTCATCTTCCCTGGTCAGGGTAGCCAGTCCGTCGGCATGGGGGCCGAGCTGGCCGCTGCCTTCGCCCCGGCGCGGGAGGTGTTCCAGGAGGTCGATGACGCGCTGGAACAGAAGCTGTCGGCCCTGATGTTCCAGGGACCGATGGAGGACCTGACCCGGACCGAAAATACCCAACCCGCCCTGATGGCGGTGTCGCTGGCGGTGTTGCGCGTGCTGGAGAAGGAAGGCGGGCTGGAGCTGAAGCGCGTTGCGGCGCTGGTGGCCGGCCATTCGCTGGGCGAATATTCGGCGCTGGCGGCGGCAGGGTCGCTGGGCATTGCCCAGACCGCGCGCCTGCTGCGGCTGCGCGGGGCCGCGATGCAGAAGGCGGTGCCGGCCGGCGAGGGCGGGATGGCGGCGCTGATCGGCGTGGATCTGGACCAGGCGCGCGCGATCTGTGCCGAAGCCGCGATCCTGCGCGTGGAGGGGGAAGCGGACCGCGCCGAGATCCTTGAGGTGGCCAATGATAATGGCGGGGGGCAGATCGTGATCTCGGGCCGGGCGACGGCGATCGAGCGGGCGATCGGGGTCGCCAAGGCGCGCGGGGTGAAGCGGGCGGTGGTGCTGCCGGTGTCGGCGCCGTTTCATTGCTCGCTGATGGCGCCGGCCGCCGAGGCGATGGGCGAGGCGCTGGAGCGGACCGAGATCGCCCCGCCGGTGGTGCCGCTGGTGGCCAACGTCTCGGCGGCCAAGGCCACGGACCCGCAGGCGATTCGCGACCTGCTGGTGCGGCAGGTGACGGGGACCGTGCGCTGGCGCGAGAGCGTCGAGGCGATGGCGGCGATGGGTGTCGACAGTTTCGTGGAACTGGGTGCTGGCAAGGTGCTGTCTGGGCTGGTGCGGCGCATCGTGCCCGACGCGGCCACGCGGTCGGTCGGCGCGCCGGCCGATATCGAGGCGTTTCTGGCCTCGCTGTGATGGGTGATTTTTCAGGCAAGGACGGGTTGATGTTCAGGTTGGATGGCAAGACGGCGCTGGTGACGGGCGCATCGGGGGGAATCGGCGCCGCGATCGCGCGGACACTGCATGCCCAGGGGGCGCGGGTGGTGCTGTCCGGCACGCGCGAGGCCGTGCTGGCCGCGGTGGCGGCCGACATCGCGCCGGATGGCGCGCGGGTTCATGTCTGCCCGGCCGACCTGTCCGACCCCAAGGCCGCCGATGCGCTGGTTGCCGCCGCCGAGGTTGCGGCCGGCGCGCCGCTGGACATCCTGGTCAACAATGCCGGCCTGACGCGCGACGGGCTGGCGATTCGCATGAAGGACGAGGACTGGAATCGCGTGCTGGAGGTCGATCTGGCGGCACCCTTCCGCCTGTGCCGCGCCGTGCTGAAGGGCATGCTGCGCCGGCGGGCCGGGCGAATCGTCAGCATCGCCTCGATCGTCGGCGTGACCGGCAATGCGGGCCAGGCGAATTATGCCGCGGCCAAGGCGGGCATGATCGGCATGACCAAATCCCTGGCGCAGGAGGTGGGATCGCGCGGCGTGACCGTCAACGTCGTGGCGCCGGGCTTTATCCAGACCGCGATGACCGACGTGCTGCCGGAGGCGCAGCGCGAGAAGCTGCTGGCCGGGATTCCGCTGGGCCGGATGGGAAAGCCCGAGGATATCGCCGCCTCCGTCGCCTATCTGGCGTCGGACGAGGCCGGGTGGATCACGGGTGCGACGCTGAACGTCAATGGCGGGATGGCGATGCCCTGATTGCCCCGGCCCCGCTGATTCCGCTGGACGCAGGCGGGGATATGGCGGACAAGAATCCGAATTTGTCGGGCCTGTGGCGGAGTTTGGCGGGGGATTGTGACCGAAAGAAGATCCGCCGCCTTGGCTATTGCCGGGGAACCGTGCTAATCCGCCGCTGCTTCGTCCGGGAGCGGGCTGGACATGGTCCGGCGGTTCCGTTTCGCGGGACGTCAGACAGGACGAATGAATTTCGAACCGCCCGTATCTCTTGGGGCAGACAGGAAGCGAAGACAGATGAGCGAAATCGCTGACAAGGTTAAGAAGATCGTGGTCGAGCACCTCGGCGTCGAGGAAAGCAAGGTCACGCCGGAGGCCTCCTTCATCGACGATCTGGGCGCGGACAGCCTGGATACCGTCGAACTGGTGATGGCCTTCGAAGAGGCTTTCAGCGTCGAGATCCCGGAAGATGCGGCCGAGAAGATCGCAACCGTGAAGGACGCGATCGATTATATCGAGAAGCAGAAAGCCGCCTGAGGCTGCTTCTCTGCCGGGACGTCGGATTTTGTGATCAGGGAGCGGTGCGGGTTGATACAATCTGCCGGAGGAGCGTCGGGACATCGGCGCGTTGTTGTTACCGGTATGGGCATTGTCAGCCCGCTCGGGCTCGGGCTCGAACATAACTGGTCGCGCCTGATCGCCGGCGAAAGCGGGATCGGCCGCATCGCCTCGTTCGATCCGTCCGATCTGGCCGCGCATGTCGCCGGCGAGGTGCCGGTCGGACCGACCGAGGCGGGCTGCCTGACATTGTCCGACTGGGTGCCGGTCAAGGACCAGAAGAAGATGGATCGCTTCATCCATCTGGGTCTTGTCGCGGCGACCGAGGCGGTCGAGGATTCCGGGTGGAAGCCCGAATCCGAGGAGGACCGCTGCCGCACCGGCGTGATGATCGGTTCGGGCATCGGCGGCCTTCAGACGATTTATGACGCGTCGATCACGGTGCATGAGGGACGGGCGCGCCGCCTGTCGCCCTTCTTCATTCCGTCGGCGCTGATCAACCTGGTCTCGGGCCATGTGTCGATCAAATACGGCTTCAAGGGCCCCAATCATTCGGTCGTGACCGCGTGCGCCACCGGCGTGCATGCGATCGGCGATGCCTCGCGCCTGATCATGCTCGGCGATGCCGACGTGATGGTGGCCGGGGGCGCCGAGGCGGCGGTGTGCCCGCTGGGCATTGCCGGATTCTGCTCGGCGCGCGCGCTGTCCACCGCGTTCAACGATGCGCCGGAAAAGGCCTCGCGCCCCTGGGACCGCGATCGCGACGGCTTCGTCATGGGCGAAGGCGCCGGCATCGTGGTGCTGGAGGAATATGAGCACGCCAAGGCGCGTGGCGCGCGGATCTATGGCGAGATCGTCGGATACGGCATGTCCGGCGACGCCTATCATATCACCGCGCCGGCCGAGGGGCATGAAGGTGCCTATCGCGCCATGCAGGCTGCCGTGCGCAGCGCCGGCATCGCGGTTTCCGATATCGGATACGTGAATGCCCATGGTACTTCGACCATGGCGGACGACCTGGAATTGCAGGCGGTCGAGCGCCTGTTCGGCGATGACGCGGGGAAGCTTGCGATGTCGTCGACCAAATCGGCCATCGGCCATCTGCTGGGCGCCGCCGGGGCGGTCGAGGCGATTTTCTCGATCCTCGCGATCCGCGACAATGTCGCGCCGCCGACGTTGAACCTGGACAACCCGTCCACCGAAAGCGCGATCGACCGGGTGGCCCACGAAGCGCAGCGCCGCAGGATCGATGTCGCCCTGTCGAACAGTTTCGGGTTCGGTGGCACCAACGCCAGCATCATCGTGCGCGGCGTCTGAGCCCGTCTGGACGGACGGATCGGGCGTTCGCCTGATCCGTAAGCCCGGGCTCTTGCCTTCGGTATCGTGACGCGGAAAAAGAGCATCATGCTCAAGCGTCTTCTGATTTTCAGCCTGTTTCTGCTGCTGGCGGTCTGCGCGGCGGGCGGGGGTATCGCGGTGTGGGGATGGTGGCGCTATGGCGCGCCGGGACCGGCGCCGGACGCCCGCGCGGTGGTGATCGCCCGCGGGGGATTGGCCAGCACGGCGGCCATCCTGCAACGGGCAGGGGTGATCGCGCCGGGTTCGTTGAACAGCCTGCTGTTCCGCGTGGCGGTTCATCTGACGCGCCATGACGGTGTGCTGCATGCGGCGGAGCTGGAGTTTCCGGCCCATGGTTCGCTGCGTGACGTGCTGTTCGTGCTGCGCCATGCCAGGCCGGTGGTGCATCGCCTGACCGTGCCCGAGGGGTTGTCCGCCATCCAGGTGGCCGAGCTGATCGACCGGGTAACGGTGCTGACGGGGCCGGCGCTGGCACCGCCGGACGAAGGGACGGTGTTGCCGCAGACCTATGATTATGAATGGGGGACGCCGCGCGCCACCCTGCTGGCCCGCATGCGGGCGGCCATGACGGCGACGCTGGACGTGGTCTGGCGGGACCGGGTGCCGGTGGCGGAAATCCCCGATCGTCGGACGTTGCTGATCGTGGCGTCGATGGTCGAGCGCGAGACCGCGATCGCGGCCGAGCGGCCCCTGGTGGCCCGGGTCTTCATCAACCGGCTGCGCCTTGGCATGCGGCTGCAATCCGACCCGACGGTGGTGTATGGGATCAATCGCGGGGCCGGGCCGCTGGGGCATGCGCTGACGCGGGCCGAACTGGATGCGCCCGGGGCTTATAATACCTACACGTTGCCGGGGCTGCCGGCCGGGCCGATCTGCGCGCCCGGCCGGGCCGCGCTGGAGGCGGTGGCGCATCCCGCCGACAGCGACGCGCTGTATTTCGTCGCCGATGGCAGCGGGGGGCATGCGTTCGCCAGCAGCCTGTCGGACCACAACCGCAATGTCGGCGCCTGGCGCGCGCGCCAGGCGCCGGGACGGTAATCTCAGGGAGGCGACAGGGGCTGGCTGCGGACCGGGCCGGAGGTGGGGACATTGACCTGGGACTGCTCGGCATAGCCGCCCCCGCCGGGCTGGACGGAGGCCGGCGGCGCCATGGCGGGCGTGCCGGCAGTGGCCTTGGCCTGGACCTCGCTCAATGCGGCGCGCAGGGGATCGGCGCCGGGATTGTTGACCCGCATGGAGACGACGATATCCTCGGGCCCGACGACCTGGTTGTAATAGGCGCGGTTCGCGCCGCTATTGACCGTCAGCTTCGAGCCGCCGAGCGCCGCGCCGGCGAACAGGCCCTTGGATTTCTGCAACGCCATGATATCGGTGTTGCGCTCGCCCGCCGTGCCGCTTTCGATGCCCGTTCCCATGGTCGCGAACGACGCCGCGGCGTTGGCACCGAACTGGAACTGGCTGTCCAGCAGCGCCTGGAGGCCACGGTCGGTCATGACGAAGAACATCATCTCGGAATCCTGCATGCCGAGCTGGATGCCCACATTGGCCGAACTGAGCGTGTAGAAGGCCGGATCGGACCACGAACCCCGGGCATCGCGCGACAGCAGGACGCAGCCGCCGCCCGCGCCGCCGAAGCCGATCGACATGCGGAAGATCGACGGGCAGACCATCACCGCGCGGGCCTGGGTCATGTAGCGGGTGATCTTGCTGTTCGGGCCCGCGCCGTTGAACAGGTCGCGCACCGTCAGGGTCGCGCGGTCGACCAGGGACTGCTGTCGTTCGCTCGACGCCAGGGCCGGCGCGGCCGAAAGCGCCAGCGCGATGGCCGCCAGGACCAGGGGCGCGCGGGGCGGGAGGGTGCGGGCCGGGGGAATGCGCGAAAAACCGTCTCGCAAGGGCGTGCTCCGTAGTTTCCGGCGTTGCGGTGCCGGCCTGATCAATAAGGAATTTCGCGTGCGCCGGAACGGGTCCGGGCGCGCCACCGTCAGCCTTCTCCGCTAGCGGATTTTTATGGCGTAACCATGGCTGGCGGCGGCCGGTCAGTCCAGCGTCACCGCCAGCGCCTTCGACAGATCGGCGGCGATTCCCGGCGCCGACGCCAGCAGGGTGATGCCGCGCTCCAGCCCGCCGTCTCGCAGGAACGGCGAGAAACGGGCCCCGGTTTCCTCCAGCAGCACCAGCGCCGCCGCCACGTCCCACAGGTTGATGGCCATTTCCAGATAGCCGTCCAGCCGGCCGCACGCGATATCGGCCAGGGCCAGCGCGCCGGAGCCGCCGGAGCGGGGCATGGCGCCCAGATCCAGGATCGCCGCCATCTTCGCCGCGTAGACGCCTTCGGATACCTTGTTGCTCCAGCCCATCTCGATCATTGCGGAGCCGGTGTCCGTGACCGGCGAGGCCTGGATCGGCCGGCCGTTGAGGAAAGCGCCGTGGCCGCGCACGGCGGTATAGGTTTCGTTCAGCGCCGGGGCCTGGATGATGCCGGCGACGGGCTGGTCGCCGTCCATCAGGCCCAGCGAGACGCACCAGCGCGCGCGGCCGCGCGCGTAGTTCGAGGTGCCGTCGATCGGATCGACCACCCAGCGCAGGCGGCCGGTGCGGGTGCGTCCTTCTTCCTCGCCCTGGAAACCGTCCTCGGGGAACAGGGCGCCGATCCGTTCGGAGATCAGGGCCTCGACCGCGCCGTCGGCTTCGGTCAGCCAGTCCTGGGCGCTCTTCTGCCTGCCCGATGGCCCGCCCGGCGGCGGACGCATCGCCATGGCCAGGTCGGCCGCATCGCGGACGATGGAGCGCGCGGCCTCGAACCGGCACAGGATGGCGGCGTCGGACATCGGGAATCCTTTCATGGGTGGTGGGCGCGCGGTCATTCCACCCGCCTTGCCGCGCGCAGGGCGGTGGTGATGGCCGGGTCGTCCAGGCGGGCCAGTCGCCCGGCCGCCTGGGTGGCGAACAGCCATGTCAGTTTCCGCCGCCGGGCGGCCGGCAGCGCATTGGTGACCGGAGCGCGCAGGATGGCGGTTTCGGCGATCACGTTCAGCCCGGCGGGCAGGCTGTCGGTGTCGGCAACCATGATCCCGGTCGCCTCGGGCAGCAGGGAGAGGGGAAAGGCGCGATCGACCGCGAAAAAAAGCTGGTCGCACCACGCGCGGTAGCAGGTCCATTTCCGGTCGGCCAGGAAGTCGCGGGGGCCGGACTTGATTTCGATACAGGCGAATCCGTTGTCGGGCAGCAGGGCCATGACGTCGGCGCGGCGTCCATCGGGCAGGACCAGTTCGTTCAGCGCCGCCCAGCCCATCTGGCCGCAGAGATGGTTGACCGCGCGGCGGATGGCGATCTGGGTCTGGATGGGATCGACGGGCATCGGGCGCACCATGCCACGGGGCGCGCGGCGCGTCACGGGCGCCGAGGTTTCCGAACCTCGCCGGATGCGATAGACCGCTCGGCGGCCGTCATGGAAGCGGTGTGACGGCATGGGGGAGGGGCATGGGCATCCTGCGGACCGATATCTGGCGGACCGGCATCCTGTCCTGCCCGCTGTCCGACATCCTGGCGCGGGGCGGGGTCGACGGGCTGCCGGTGACCTGGCTGCCGGACCCCGGTCCGTTCCGTTTCCTGGCCGATCCGTTCGGACTGTGGCGGGACGATCGGCTGTATCTCTTTGCCGAGGCCTATGATTATCGCGACCGGATTGGCCGGATCGATGTCTTCGTCTTCGATCGGGCGCTGCGGCTGCTCGATGCGCGGCCGGTGCTGTCCGAGCCGTGGCATCTTTCCTATCCAGTGGTGATCGTCGATGAGGGCGAGATCTATCTGCTGCCCGAGGCCTATCGGTCGGGCCGGCTGACGCTGTATCGCGCCGTGTCCTTTCCTGATCGCTGGGAGAAGGTTTCCGGCTTCGCCTTTCCCGAAGCGGCGATCGATGCGTCGCCGGTGCGGATCGAGGACAGGTGGTGGATGTTCTACAGCCCGCCCGGCGGGTCGGGTGCGGACAGGCAGAGCCTGCTGCATGTCGCCTGGGCCGACAGGCTGTGCGGCCCGTGGCACCGGCACCCCGGTAATCCGGTGCGGCGGGACCGGCGGAGCGCGCGGCCGGGGGGCACGCCGGTCGCGACCGGCGGGCAGGTCGTGCTGCCGACCCAGGATTGTACGGCGACCTATGGCGGCGCGATCGTGCCGCTGGCGATTAGCGAACTGACGCCGGAGCGGTTTGCCGCGCGGGCCGGGACGCCGATCGTCGCGCCGGCGGACTGGGCGCCCTCTACCGACGGCCTGCACACGCTGTCCGCCGTCGGGGAGGTGACGCTGGTGGATGCGAAGCGGATCAGCCGGTCGCCGCGCCGGATCGCGATCGAGCTGGAGCGGCTGGCCCGGCGTCAGGCGCGCTGAGGGCGCGTGAGCCGGTCGAGAATCGCCAGCCCGGCGGCATCGAACCGTTGGGGGGCGAACAGATCCAGCACGCGGGTTCGCGCGGCCTGGCCCATGGTGGAAAGCGCCTGGGGCTGGCGGAGCGCACTTGCCAGCGCCTCGGCCAGGGCGGCGGGATCGGCGGGGGGGACCAGGAGTCCGGAGATGCCATCCTGGATCGTGTAGGGGATTTCGCCGACCGCGGAGGCGATCGGGGCCAGGCCGGCCTGCATGGCCTGATGCACGCCGATGCACAGCCCCTCGTGCCGCGAGGGCTGGATGTAACCGTGCTGGGTGGACAGGAACGCGGTCGCCGCGCTGGTGAAGCCGGCCAGGCGCAGCGTGGTCAGAGCGTGCTCGCGGATCAGGCGTTCGATCTGCGGCCGGGCGTCGCCTTCGCCGGCGATGGTCACCTGGAAGGGGGGTAGGGTGGGATCGGTCTTCAGCAATGCCAGGGCCTGGCACAGGATGTCGTAGCCCTTGACCGGATGCAGGCGGCCCAGCGAGCCGAGGCGTACCGTCTCGCCGGGTTGCCACGGGCGGGCCGCCGGGCAGCCGGGGTCGGCGCGGAAGATCGGCCAGAGGGCCGCGCGGTCGGCCGGGATATGCAGCCGGTCGCGCATGACATGCAGCACGCAGGTGGAATCGGCGACCCAGACGCGGCTCAGTGACCGCAGGCCACGGAGCAGGCGGGTATTGGCGGGACTCAGCCCGGCGGAATGCTGCCAACTGACGACCGGGATGCGGCGGATCAGCCCCACCAGTTGCCCCAGCACGGTTGCCCGGGTCAGGGAGGTCCAGAGCAGGTCGGGGCGCCACTGCGTCATCCGGCGGTCCAGCCAGCGGAGGGTGCCCAGGTGGCCGCGCTGGGCGCCGGGGTGGATGTCGACCGCCAGGCCCGCCGCCTGGAGTGCCGGCAGGGCACGGCCGTCGCGGCGTTGCAGCGCGAAGATCGCGACCTCGTGCCCCGCGCGGCGCAGGACGTTCGTGATGTCGGGCACGGGGAAGGCGGCGCCGCCGCCTTCGACCGAGTTGATGATATAGGCAATGCGCATGGGTCAGGCGCGGGAAACCCGCGTCATGCGGGGGATGTCCGCAGCAGGGATTCCACCAGAGCCAGATCGGCGGGTTTGTCGACATCCACGGCGGCGCGGCCGTCGGGCAGGGCGACGAGTCCGACGGAGGCCCGGCTGAGGCTGCCCACCCGGGCGCACAGGGCCGCGCGGGTCAGGCCGCCGGTCAGGTAGCGCAGCAAGGTGCCGATTCCGAGCAGGCGCGCCATGCGGATCGGCCGTTTGCGTTCCTTTTCGAGTCGCTGCCACAGCTCCACCACGCCGATCGCCGCCGGGGTGCGGAACAGGAACAGGTTGCAGCCGGAAAAGGCGCCGTCGGCGAGGCGGATCATCGTGCGTCTGGTGCCGGGAACATCGCGCGCGATGTCGGCCTCCATGGCGATGGCGGCGGCCATGTCGCAATCCGCGTCGACCGAATCGAGGAAGGTGTCGATCCATTCCGGGCGCAGCAGCGCATGGTCGGCGGTGGTGACCAGCAGCGGAGTGCCGAGCGTGCGCAGGGCCTGCATCACGCTGGCGCTGGGACCGGCGGCCGGGGGCAGGAAATCGACCGCGTGCTCCAGCACCAGGCCGGCCAGGATGCCGGGGGTTTCGATACTGATGACGATCCGGCCGATGCGGGGATTGGCGGCGAGCGCGTCGAGCACCCGCGCGATCATCGGCCGGCCGGCCACGGGCAGGATCGCCTTGTGCGAGACGTTGGCGGCGCTGGCCATCGGGTCCTCGATGCCGGCGCGGGTGCCGGCCAGGACCAGGACGGTCAGCGGTGCGGGCGCCGGGATGCCTGCCGTCACGCCGCGTTCCGCTGGGGGGTGGCGCCGTCGGGCCGGTCGCGCGGGGGGGCGCCGGTCTGTTCCATCACCCAGGGGTAGCGGGTGGCTTCCTCGATATCGTAGCCCAGATTGAAGACGTGCGGGCTGCGGGGCCGGGCGCGGGCATCGACGTAATAGGTGCCGAACGCCCGGTCGACGACGAAGCTGGTGATGCCGTAATTGCCGTCCTCGTCGTGGAAATGATGCAGGACGTGGCGCTGCTTCATCTTCTGGATCCAGCGCATCCGCGGCTTGTAGTTGAGGTGCTGGATGCAGTGGAAGAATTCATAGATGCAGGTGATGACCAGCCCGGTGCCCATCGCCGCGGCGGCACCGCCCACATGCCCGATCAGGTAGCCGATCGGCAGGGTGATGATGGCGATGGTGGGGATGGTGTTCAGCGGCGAGCCGAACAGGACGTCCAGTAGATGCGGGTCCTGATGATGGTCGAAATGGATGCGCTTCCACAGCGTCGCGGTCCATTTCATCCGATAGAGGAAGCGGCCGTGCAGGATGAAGCGGTGAATCATGTACCATGCCAGCGGATAGACCGCGACGACGGCACCGGCGGCGATCAGGGTCGGCCCGATGCCGGGGAAATTCCGTGCCAGCACGACGAAGCTGATCGCGGCCAGCACGACATAGAGCAGGATCGTCGGATAGGTCAGGTAGGCGATCCACAACTGACGGAGATCCATTTTCCCCAGGTCGAAGCTTCGGCCGGTACGAAGGCTCGTGTTGCGTAGGGTCGTGCCGATCATCTCTCTTCAATCCTCAACACCAGGGCACAGACGGCGAGCGTGAAGATCACGATGCCGGGCAGGGTCGCCGCCGGGGCGGGCAGCGTGCCGGCATTGCCCAATGCCCGCAGCATGCCCTGGAAGACCATGAACAGCAGGCCAGCCCCCAGGCACCAGACCGGTAGCCAGCTTCGCGTTCCGCTCCGTGGTGGGATATAGACCACCGGCAGGGCCAATAACAGCATAACCGCAAAGCTGAAGGGGGTGAGCAGGCGTGCGAGCAGCGCGGTGCGCAGGGCCGCCGCCGGTTGGGACGCGGGAGCGCGGCCGCGCAGGGCGGCGATGATGGCAGCGGCAGAAAGGGGGGGAGTGTCCATCGACAGCCGGATCATGTCGGCGGGGCGCAGCCCGGCCGGCCAGCCATGCTCCAGCGCAGGCGCGGGCGGCAGGACCGTCGTGCGGACGATGGCCCCGGTGGGTTCCAGGCTGCGTCCTCCCTCGTCGCTCCAGGCGCCGTTCGCATAGCGCAGCGTGGCGAGGTGCAGGGTGCGGCGCAGGCGGCCGTCCGGGTCGCGCTGATAGAGGTCGACGCGCGAGAGGGTCGTGCCGCCCCCTGCGACGTAGCCGACATCGATCAGCGTCCTGCCCGAGCGGAACCAGAAGCTCCGCCCGCCTTCGGGGTGGGGATCGGTGCGGTTCCACCAGCGTGCCAGCGCCAGTTCCGCGCGCGGCGTGAGCTGGTCGTCGACCAGTGCGCCGGCCACGCCCAGCGCCAGGACGGCCGGCAGCATCAGGCGTGCGAGGCCGGGGGTGGTGAGGCCGGCGGCCCGAAGAATCGCGATCTCGCTGCCCGTCGTCATCTGCACCAGCAGGAGCAGCGCGCCGATCAGCACCGCCAGCGGCAACGCGCTGCCGACCAGCATCGGCGCGTGCAGCACCATGAAATAGGCGATGCCGGCCGCGCCCTGATGCCGTTCCAGGATCGGCGTCAATTGTTCCAGCAGCGCCAGGATTTCCATCAGGGCCAGCAGGATCGCCGCTGTCGTCAGGACGCGCCCGACCAGTTCGCGCGTTAGGTAGCCGATCAGCACGTTGCGCGCGGGCGAGGGGGATGGGGGGTTCATGATGACGGGCTGGCCGACGCGCGGGTGGGCAGGCGGGCGAAGGGACCGTGCCAGGTCCGGCCGCTGCCGGCCGATCCGGCGCGGTGGACGATCAGCCAAATGCATGACCCGCAGAACAGCAGGAGCGGCCCCCAGATGACCAGCCAGGGCGACATCGCGCGACTGGCGACCAGGCTGAGCCCCAGTTGCAGCGCATGGTCGAACCCGACCAGGCTGATGGCGGCGATCGCGAGCCCCGGATTGCGGCGCTGGCGCTTGGCCATGCCTGCCAGCGCGCAGGCCAGGACCGGGATGAAGGGAATGGCCAGGGCGCGGGCGATCCGGAAATGAAGCTCCGCCACCAGGTGGGGCCGGCGGATCGTCGGATCGGCGGAATGCACCTTTCGCAGCAGTTCGAACAGGGTCAGTTCGCGTTCGTCGGTACCGCGGCTGCGGAAGGCGCGGGCCTGGGAGACGGTCTGGAAGATGCGGGTGGAGGTGTCGAACAGGGTCAGCGTGGGCGCCGCGTCCCGCCGGTCGGTGACGATGATGCCGTGTGCCAGGTCCAGCCGGACCGACGACCGGTCATCGGCGATGTGCAGGGTGCCGCTTTCGGCGGAGATGTCGCGCTCCAGCCCGTCGCTTCGGTCGCGGATGAAGACGTGGTGCAGCCGGGTGCCGGCGCCGTCGACCCGATCCGCCGTCAGCATCAGCGTGCCGGTGGGGGTCGCGAACATGCCGCTCTGGAGGTGGGGGGTCCAGCCCGCGTGGGCGGCGAAATACATCGCCTGCCGGAAATCGTAGCGGGCGTAGGGCTGGATGAAGCCGTAGAGGCTGAATCCGACCAGGCCCAGGGCCGCACCGACCACGACGAAAGGGCGCGTTATGCGCAGCAGCGAGACGCCGCTGGCCATCAGGGCGTCGATCTCGTTGTTATCGCTCATCCGGCGCACGACAGAAAAGACGCTGACGCAGATCGCGGCCGGCAGGGCCAGGCCCAGGTAATGGGGGACCAGGTCGGCCAGCAGTCCGGCGAAGATCTTGAGCGTGCCGCCATCCGCCGCCAGCACGTTCAGCAGGACCAGCAGCCGTTCCAGCAGCAGCGCGGTCATCACCACGGCCAGCGAAATCAGGAATGGCGGCGCCATCTGCCGGACGAGATAGCGGTCCAGGGTGCCCGGCGTGATCCTTTGCAGCAAGACGGAAGGGCGGGGCGCGCGCATCATGTCGGCCAACTCATACAGCCATCGCCTAGGGGAGGCGATAGACATCGAAGCGCCAGGGGGGAAGCTGACGGACCGGCCGGCCCGGTGCGACCAGGCGGCGGTGGAATTCGGCCGCATATCCGCGCTTGGTGCAGGTGATGCGGATATGGTGCCAGGCGGCCGTGCGCTGCTGTTCCGGCGCCAGCATCGAGGCAGACGCGATTCCGAGCACGGGCACCGTCGCCGTCGGGCCGGGCAGGGACGACAGGCCGGAACGATGGCTGTGGCCATGCAGGACCAGTTCCGCCCCCGAGCGGGCGATCGCGGCCGCGAACAATCCGGCATCCCGCAGCGCCTTGCGGCGGGACACGATGCCGGGCACCGGCGGATGGTGGATCATGACCACACGGAAGGCGCCCTCGCGGCCGGTTTCGTGCAGCAGGTCGGCCAGGTGGGCGGCCTGCGCCGGGCCGATCCGGCCGGCGGCGGAAAACCATGGGGTGGGGCAGGCCGAATTGACGCCGATCAGCGCGACCATGCCGACGCGCCGGACAAAGGGAAAATCCTGGGGGCGGGCCGCCATCCAGGGTTTCCATAGGCCCAGCGTGGCGTCCCAGGGCTCGGACACCAGCATGTCGTGGTTGCCGGGGACGATCGCGGTCTGCTCGGGCAGGCGCGTCGCGACCCAGGCCGCCGCGCGCCGGTATTCCACGGGAAGGCCCAGATTGGTCAGGTCGCCGGTCAGGGCCACGGCATCCGGCGTCATGGCGCGGAGATCGGCGACGAGGGCTTCGAGGACCGTGTCCACATGCAGGAACCGTCGCCGGTGCCGCCAGGAAAACTGGCTGGTCATGCGTTTGTTCAGCAGGCCCCATGCCGGAAAGCGCAGTCCGTCATGCGCCAGGTGCAGGTCGGACAGATGGGCCAGGGTGATGGCAGTCACGGCTTGCTCCGCATTGTCGTCAGGTTCCATGTCCCATACCGGTTCACGATCTTGCAATAACGTCGGGAACGCGGCTTATGGCCTGAGAGGCTGTTGCGAACTCGGCCAGCCGGGCGACGGTGCCGCGGGGCGGCACGGCCGGCATGTTTTGCCGAACGTCGGATCCTCATCAGCATGCATGTCCGGGCTGGCCTCGGGGTGTCGGTAACGAAAGAGGTCGATAGGGAGTGAGCGAGCGATTCGCCCTGATCCACAATCCGCGCAGCCGTCGGAATCGCCGCGAAGACGGCTCGTTCCGTCGGTGTGCGTCCCAGGCGCTGGGGCCGCTGTTCTTCCATTCGGCCGCCGGATCGGGCCTGGTCGCGATCGTGGCCGAGTTGGCGCGGCGGGAAATCGGGGTGGTGGCGATCGACGGCGGCGACGGCACCGTCAGCGATGTGATGTCCGCCATTCATCAATGCTATCCGGCCGATGCCCTGCCGGCGCTCGCCGTGCTGCCGTCGGGCAATACCAACCTGATCGCCGCCGATGTGGGATTCGGCCTGCGTGGCGAGGCGGCGCTGGAACGGTTGAGCGTCCTGGCCAGCGTGGGCGGGTTGCGCCGGCAGGTCGTGCGGCGTGACGTGCTGGCGGTTTGCTGGTCAGATCCGGCGCGTCCGGCGGTGCTGGGAATGTTTCATGGTGCCGCCGCTTTTACCCGCGGAATCCGCATCGCTCATCGACCGGCCATTCTCAATCGCTTTTCGCACGATCTGGCGGTTGGGGTCGCGATCGCGTCCTCGCTGGGACGGCTGGTTTTCCGTTCGACCCGACGCCAATGGCTGGGCGGCGATCCCATGACGCTTGCCGTCGGGGACGAGGCGCCGCGGACGGCGGATTATTTCCTGTTCATGGCCACCACGCTGGATCGCCTGCCTGGCGGGATGTGGCCGTTCGCCCGGTGCGGGGGGGGCGGGTTGTCCTATCTGAGTGTGGATGCCTTTCCCGAACATCTGCTCTCCGCGACCTGGTCGCTGCTGCGGGGGCGGTCCACCGCGTGGCTGGACAATTCGCCATCCTACCGGCGTGGCCGGACCGGTCATCTGGCCCTGCGGCTGGGGGGTGAATTCGTGCTGGATGGCGAAATTCTGGATTCCGGTCCGGATGGGCGCACCTATCTCTCGGCCGGGCCGGCCTTCGATTTCATTCGGAACATCTGATCGCCATGGATGATGTGGGACGTGATTCTTTCGCCGCCGGGCGGGTTGCCCGCATCCTGGCGGAAGAACTGATTCGGCCGGTGGTTCCGGAGGTGACGGCGTTCGTCGCCGAATTGGTCCGGGGGACGCGGGTACTGGGGGTTCTGTTCTACGGCTCGGGCCTGCGGCAGGTGGATCCGGAGGGGGTTCTCGATTTCTACATCGTGCTGGATCGGCAGGCCGACTGGCCGCGTGGCGGGGTGGCGCGCGAGGCGAACGCGCTGTTGCCGCCGAATGTCGAATATCATGAGCGCATGATCGATGGCCGCGGCGTGCGTGCCAAGGTCGCTATCCTGACCATCGCGCAATTCCGGGCGCTGACCGCGCGCGGCAGTCTGGATACCACGGTCTGGGCCCGGTTCTGCCAGCCGGCGCGGCTGGTCTGGGTACGGGATGCGGCGGCGGCCGATGCGATCCTGGGGTGCCTGATCCGCGCCGTGGCGGTCGCTGCGTGGTGGGCGGCCGTTCTGGGGCCGGACAGCGGGATGGCGCGGGATTTCTGGGAGGCCTTGTTCCGCCGCACCTATGCGGCGGAATTGCGAGTCGAGGGGGGGGATCGGTCGATTGCCCTGCTGGCCGGGAATCCCGGAGGGCGGTTTGATGCGTTGCTGCCGGCGGCCTGGGCCGCGTCGGGCCTGCGCTTCGTGCAGGAGGGCGACCGGCTGTGCCCGGCGGTTTCGGCGGAAACACGCGCGCGGGCGGGCCGCCAATGGCGGATGCGCGCTGAACTGGGGCGCCCGCTGAATGTCGCGCGGCTGTTCAAGGCCGCCTTCACCTTCGTCGGCGGCGCGCGTTACATCGCCTGGAAAATACGCCGCCATCGTGGCTTCGACCTTGCGCTGACCCCGTTCGAAGCTCGGCATCCCCTGGTTTGCCTGCCGTGGCTGCTCTGGCGGCTGAAGGGGAGCGGGATGTTCCGGCGGTAACGGTATGAGGCTCTCGACCGCTCCTGTCAGATGGCAGGAGCGGGGAGTGACCTTACCGACCGACTCCCATTTCGCGGGCCACGGTGGCGAAGATTTCGATCGCGTGGTCGATCTGCCCGGCGGTATGCGTCGCCATCACCGATGTGCGCAGCAGCGGGTGCTGGTCGGGGGTGGCGGGCGGCAGGCTGAGATTGACGTACACGCCCAGGTCCAGAAGCCGGTTCCAGAACCGTACCGCCTGATCGACCTCGTCCAGCACGACCGATACGATGGGGCTGGCCTGTGGGCCGGTGCGCAGGCCGATGGCGTTCAGGCCGGCATGCAGACGCCGGGCATTGTCCATCAGCCTATGCCGAAGCTCCGGCCGGCGTTCCAGTTCACCCAATGCCGCCATGGTGGCCGCGATCACGTCCGGCGGAAGCGACGCGGTGAACATATAGGGCCGCGAACACAGCCGGATCAGGTCCAGCCCGTCCTGGTCCGAGACGCAATAGCCGCCAACGGTGCCCAGGCTCTTGGAGAAGGTGCCGACGACGAAATCGACATCGGCCTCGACCCCGCTGGCTTCGGCGACGCCGCGTCCATGCTCGCCCATGACACCGACGGAGTGCGCTTCGTCCGCCAGCAGCCAGGCGCCGGATTCGCGCTTCACCGCGGCGAATTCGGCCATCGGCACTACATCGCCCATCATCGAGTAGATGCCTTCGACGACGATGAGCTTCGCACCCGGCGTGCCATCCAGGCGGCGCAGGCGCTTATGCAGATCCTCGGGGTCGTTATGGCGGAAACGGATGACCTGCGCCTGGCTGAGCCGGCTGCCGTCATAGATGCTGGCATGGCTGTCGGCATCCAGCAGCAGGTAATCATCCTTGCCGGCGAGGGCCGAGATCATGCCCAGATTCGCCTGGTAGCCGGTCGAGAAGACCATGCAATGCCGGCGGCGGAAGAACGTGGCGATGCGTGCTTCCAGTTGGCGGTGCAGGCTCTGGGTGCCGTTGGCGATGCGCGAGCCGGTCGTGCCGACGCCGTGGGTGCGCAGCGTGTCGATCGCCGCTTCGATCGCCGCTTCGCTCTGGCTGAGGCCCAGATAATTATTGGTGCCGAACAGCAGGGTCTCGCGTCCCTCGATCATGCCCAAAGTCGAGGATAGAGGGCGGTCGATGACGACGGAAAACGGGTTGCGGCCTCCGCCATGGGTCACGGCCGCCAGCGAACGGGCCAGCGGCTCGTATTTGGTGAAGATCGACATCGAGTCAGTCGCCCTGCTTCAGGGATACGATGCAGTTGGCCAGGTCGTCGATGGTGCGGATGTCGGCAAGCCGGTCGAGCGGAACGGAGACGTCGAGGGAATCCTCGATTTCCATCACGAAATTCATGACCGCGAGTGAATCGAAGGCCAGGTCTTCGACGATCTTGCTGCTGCCGCTGATGTCGCGGGGAACCTTGGGGTTCGCCAGTAGCGTCTGGATGATGAGGGCAGAGACGTCCGCGACCGTTTCACTCATTATAAAGCATCCTTATTGCGCGGCCGTTCCCGTATGACGCGCACGGACCCCGCCTGCCATGTCGGGGCAGGGCAGTCTGGCGGACTGCCTGCGGCCCCTTCCAACAAAAGAGGATGCTCTTATATCGAAATCCGGTCGGATGGCCAGTATCGAAGCGGGGGCCTGTCGTGGGGCAGACCCGCGTGGATCATGCGACTGAGGCGGTTTCGCTGACCGAGTCGAAGGCACCGGACAGCAGCATGGCCTTGGCCCGCGCACGCGTGAGCTTGCCCGACGAGGTTTGCGGCAGCGTGTGAGGCGGGATCAGAATGACCGAGACATCGACCCCATGCTGGCGGCGGAACAGGTTGGCGGCTTCGTTGCGCAGCGTTTCGCGGGCCTCGGGCGTGGAGGCGCGGCACTGGATCAGGGCCACGACCTTCTCCCCCTTTTCCTGGTCGATCGAAAAGACCGCGACATCGCGGCTGCGCAGCGCGCCGATTTCGGTCTCGGCCGACCATTCCAGGTCCTGCGGCCAGATATTGCGACCATTGATGATGATCAGGTCCTTGGCGCGGCCGGTCACGACCACCTGCCCGTCGATCATGTAACCAAGGTCGCCGGTATTCAGCCAGCCATGGGCATCCAGCACGCGCTGGGTTTCCTGGGGCTGGTTGAAATAGCCGCGCATCAGGCTGGGACCACGGACGAAAATGGTGCCGACCTTGCGGTCCGGTTGGGAACGACCGGCGGGATCACGCACTTCCAGTTCGTGCTCGGGCAGAACCTTGCCGCACAGGATGAACGTTCTGAGCGCGTGGGACGGATCGTTCGACGGGCGCGCGACCCCCTGTGTTTCCAGGAACCGCAGATCGACCGTATCGGTCTGTATGCCGGTATGCAGGGGCACGAAGCTGATGGCCAGAGTCGCTTCCGCCATGCCGTAGCTGGCGGTGAAGGCGCGGGCATCGAAGCCCGAAGCCGCGAAGCGTTCGGCGAATTCCTCCAGGATATGGTGGCGGATCATGTCGCCGCCGATCCCCGCGACGCGCCAGCAGGACAGTTCGAGCGTGACCGTCGAGGCGCGGCGGGCGCACAATTCGAAGCCGAAGGACGGGCTGTAGGAAATGGTGCCGCGATTGCGGCTGATCAGGTCCAGCCAGACGTGGGGACGACGGGCGAACTCGCGCGTTGGCAGCATATCGACGGTCAACTGACAGGTGACCGGCGTCAGGAAGAAGCCGACGAGGCCCATGTCATGATACAGCGGAAGCCACGATACGCATCGATCGCCGGTTTCGCGGACTTTCAGCCCGTCGCGCGCGATCGCGCGGGCGTTGGCCATGCCCGATTGCTGGGTGACGGCGACCCCCATCGGGAAGCGGGTGCTGCCCGAGGAGAATTGCAGGTAGGACAGATCGTCCGGCGAGACGCGCGGCAGGGTGACCGGACCGACCGGCAGGGCCATCAGGTCCGACGGACCGCCGCCGAAGCGCAGATCGAAGCCCGCGACGATCTCGCTCGTCCAGCCGGCGATGATGTCGGGCACGATCACGGCGGCGGCGCCGGCGCTCTCGATCATGCCGCGCAGGGTCGTCACGTAGCCTTCGCGGCCGCCGAAGGCGACCGGCAGCGGCAGCGGGGCCGGCACCAGACCCGCATATTGGCAGCCGAAGAAGATGCGGGCGAAATCACCATCGCTTTCCGCGACGATGGCAACCCGCTCACCCGGGCGCAGGCCCAATGTCAGCAGCCGTCGTGCGACATCGAGGGCCTGTTCGCGCAACGTTCGGTAGGGGATGCATTCCAGCAGTTGGCCACGTCCCGAATAGACGTTGAATCCCGCTTCCCCAAGGGCCGCGTAATCCAGAGCTTCCGGAAACGTTGCAAAATCGCCCAGGCGTCGCGCCTGACCAGAATCTGTCGGAGTCGGATCGAGTGTCATTTCAGGCAACGAATCTTCCACCTGGAGCATGTAATCAAGGCAGGTTTAAAGCGATGGCGAAGGCGTTCACGAATGCGCCTTGCGAAGGAATTCTACGATGGCATCCGCGCCGATCGGCGCAGTCGGCCCGTCATCCGCAAGACCGAATGTCTCGCGTATATATGTTTTCTGCCGGTCAAGGAAATCCGGGTGGCCGGCGATGGCACCCTCCAAGGCCTCGCCAAGGCCGGCTACCGTATCGATCACCGGCCCCAGAGACCAAAATAAGTAGTCTGGATTGTCCTGCCATTTCGTCCCATGCGCGTCAAGAAACAGGCAGGGACGCGGTTTGATCAGAAATTCGGCGACCTGGCTGCTGACGTCGCCCAGATAGAAGTCGGCACCCATTGTATAAGTCATGTCGACGCTGCGGGGGCTGCCCGGATCGATCAGCATATGTGGTATTCCCTCATAGGCCCGCTGGATGCGCGCGGCTTCGTCGCGATCTGCGTCGAACAGGCGGTAGTGCGGGGCGAAAACAAGATTGTATCGATCCTGATTGGCAAAATAATCCAGTATTTGAGTGCCTGACTTATACCACGATGTCAGCCGCCGGTTGAAATGCGGATTGTAGAGAACAGTTGGGCGTCCGTTGCCGAACAGTGGCGGAGCGTTGCGATGCATCAGTCGCACGAGATCGAATTTGGCATAGACCCCTATGACGTAGTGCCCAGGTTGCAGTGTGCCCTCCGCCAGCAGGCGATTCTCCAGCTTCCTTCCTGCCATCAGGATAAAATCGAAATGTCGGACATCCCGGGCGAAGCCGATCGCCCGGTCTCCGGCGCCGTGGCGGGTCCAGATCAGGCGCGGGCCGCGTACGCCCAGTCTGCGGAGATAGAGTGATGTACGTTCAGGAACGACAATGGCCTGAAATGTCTTGAAATAATTCTTGTTAAAAAGAAGCGCTGCGATCTTTGTCAGAACGCTCGGCCCGCGGCGAGTCAGTTGCCGCTGTAATGGTCCGGGTAGGGTCAGGCGTTCATAGGTGACCCGCGAGTCGGGATACAGGTCGGCCAGACGCCTTATATAGGCTTCCTGCTCCTCCGTCAGGGAGGCGATATGGATCGCGATATCCGGATGGCGGCGCGCGATTTCCAGGGCGATCGGCAGCGAGTGCGCGACCTGATGAGGCTGGGCGATGAAGGGAAAGACGATGCGCATCGGGATCGGGCCGGGTCCGGATTGAGTGTCGGGAGAGTGAAATCCACCGGCCGTATCGGGGGCTAGGCTGGGTTGAGACGGCTGGCTGGTGACGCGATCAACGGGCGTGTCGCGTTGCCGGTCAGCAAGGTGGCATGGCTGAAGGCTGGGATCCGGGTGGTTCGTTCGTGGTTTCATGGATTGGTGAGGCGGAGGGCGCGAGAAGAAAGGAGCCTGCTTGTCGGTTCAGAAAAGAGCCGCGGCGAAGCGTCAGCGTCGAACAGATAGGGTGGCAGGGTAGAAACATGAAAGGTGGCGAGGGTAAAAAATCGCTCGCTGGCGTTGGAGGCTGCCTTGATCTGTCGGAACGGAGATGGTCAGCAATGGCCGTTTTCCGGGGTATTTTGCGCGCGCGGCAAAGTTTTTTGATTTTTTCTGAACTCTTGAGTTGACGGTATTTGGGGTGGGGTGTAGATCGCTGTTCACCGCCGGGGCTGCTGTTCTTGACCTGGTGGCCTGGCTCTGCTAGTTTCTTTGGCCCTGTTGGGGGTGGATGAGATTAGAAGAT
>NZ_JABEQJ010000028.1 GCF_014174255.1 Gluconacetobacter sacchari | reverse complement strand
CTACACTCTGTCTGCATCGGGTCTCTGGCCTCGCTCGCGGATTTTGCTTTTCCAACAAGAACTTTCGCCGATTTCAGAGCCCGATGCACCTTCCCGTGTGAGATTTCCGGGTTCCTCATTTCGCCTGACAGAGAAAACGGAACCTTCGGATTTTATGAAGAACCATGGTGTCCGTCGATTATCTGAACCGCCTCGGAGGAGATCGATTCCGGCACGGATCTCCACACCCATGCCCGTCACGCAGGCGAAATCGGCCGAGCAGGCATGGGCATGGAGCGTCCGGTCTCGGTGGCCGACGGCGCCGCGACATCCGCGAGAATGAAATCCAGAAACGCCCGCACTTTCGCGGGCGGTAGGTGCCGCGAGGGATGATAGGCGTGGAGCGGGAAATATTCGTCGCTCCAGTCCGGAAAAAGATCGATCAGCGCGCCGCTTCGCAGACATTCGTCGATGCCGAGCATCATGGGCTGTGCGACGCCCAGTCCGGCCAGGCAGGCGGCCAGGCCGGTTGCGACATCGTTCAGGATCAGGCGCCCGCGCACCGCGACGGTCAGGATTTCGCCTTGTCGATGGAATTCCCAGTCGAATGGGCGCCCCGTCGCAGGATCGCGGAACAGCAAACATTCATGCATGCCCGTTTCCAGGTCTCGCGGATGGGTGGGGCGGCCGTGGCGCGCGAGGTAGTCAGGCGACGCGCAGGTCACGATACGCGCTTCCAGCAATTTGCGGGTGATCAGGCCGGATGGGGGAGGAGCCCCGAAGCGGATCGCGACGTCGAACCCTTCGGAGACCAGGTCGCCCAGCGTGTCGCGCGCCACCAGATCCAGCATCAGCCCGGGATGGGCGTCCAGGAACGATCGGAGTCTGGGCGCCAGCAGCAGGCTGGCGAACCACGGATCGCAATTGACGCGCAGGCGCCCGGCGACGCGCGTCGACGCGCCTGCCGCGTTGCTTGCGGCTTCGTCGATCCCGGCGAGCAGGGGCGTGACGTCCGCCACCAGCCGCCGCCCCGCTTCCGTCAAACTGGTGGCGCGGGCATTGCGGTCGAACAGCCGGACGCCAAGACGGGATTCGAGCCGCGCGACCGCCCGGCTGACGCCCGAAGGCGTCAGGCCCATCGTTGCCGCCGCGCGGGTGAAACTGCCGGTCTCCGCCACCGCGATCAGCGTTTCGATGCCGCTCAACAGGCGCGTATCGATACCCATACTTGACTGTCCATCATCATTGGAATGACAGGATTGCGCTCGAATCACGCACTGTCCAGCGGGCATGGATGGCGCACGGGCGGCGATCCTGTCGCCCGAAGCGGGGTGTGCGTGATGGATGTGAGAGACAAGCGGGTCGTGGTGCTGGGTGGCACATCCGGGATCGGCCTGGCGGTCGCGGAGGCGGCGGCGGGCGAGGGGGCGCGCGTCGCGATCGCCTCCAGTCGGCGGGCCAGCGTGGACACGGCGCTGGCGCGGCTCCCGGCCGGTGCCGAGGGGCATATGCTCGATCTGCGCGACGAGGCGGCGGTGCGCGACCTCTTCACCGCGATCGGGCCATTCGATCATCTGGTCTTTACGGCGGGGGAAAGCCTGCGGCTCGGATCGCTCGCGGACATGTCGCTGCCGTCAGCGCGGGGATTCTTCGAATTGCGTTATTGGGGGGCGCTGACGGCGGTGAAATATGCGGCGCCCCTGATCCGGCCCGGCGGATCAATCGTGTTCACCTCCGGCATTGCCGGCGCGCGGCCGCCGCAGCCCGGCTGGGCCCTGGGTGCCAGCATCTGCGGTGCGATGGAGGGGCTGACCCGCGCGCTGGCCGTCGAACTGGCGCCGATCCGGGTCAATATCGTGGTGCCGGGTTTCGTGAAGACGCCGCTATGGAATGATATTCCCGACGCTCTGCGTGAGGACATGTATGCGACGGCCGGCGAGAAGCTGCTCGTGCGACGGATCGGGGAGCCGGACGATCTGGCCGCCGCCTATCTGTTTCTGATGAAGCAGCCTTTCGCCACGGGACAGAGCTTCGTGATCGATGGGGGCGGGATGCTGGTGTAGCGAACGGCGGATCCGGCGCGCTACAGGTCGAGTACGAGGCGGCCGCTTTTCGCGCCGGAGCAGCAGATCATCATGGTGTCGCCGCGCGCGTGCTCGGCCGGGCTCAGCACGCTGTCGCGATGATCGGCGATGCCTTCGATCACGCGGGTCTCGCATTTGCCGCACACGCCCTCCTGGCAGGAAAAGGGGGCGCTGATTCCAGCTCCGCGCACCGTTTCCAGGATCGTCCGTCCCGGCGGGACCTGGAGGGTGCGGCGGCTGCGGGCCAGGACGAGTTCGAAACCCTGTTCGGTGGCAGGCGGCGCGACCGGTGTAAAATGCTCGCGATGGCGCTGGGCGGCGGGAAGATGCGCGAACGCGGCCTCGAAATCGGTCATCATGCGCGCGGGGCCGCAGCAATAGACATGGGTGTCGGCGGCGCAGGCGGATGCGAGGCGGGACAGGGCGAGGCGCGGCTGCCCGTCCGCGCGGAAGCAGGTCGTCACCCGGCCGTGTGCCTGCGCCAGCAACGCGGGCAGGAAGGCGGCCTGCGCGGCGCCGCGTGCCGCATAATGCAATTCCCACGGCCGGCCGCATTGCGTCAGGCGCTGCGCCAGCGACCAGATCGGGGCGATCCCGATCCCACCCGCGATCAGGATCGAATGGGCCGCGGTCTCGCATGCCGGAAAGCGGTTGCGTGGCGGCCCGACCGCCAGCACGTCGCCCACCGCCAGCCGGTCGTGGAGAAACGCCGATCCGCCCCGGCTGTGTGCTTCGCGCAGTACGGCCAGTTCATAGGGGCGGTGTCCGGGGGGACCGGTCAGGGAGTATTGGCGGACCAGCGGGCCCTGGGGGTGGGGGATATGCAGGTCGACATGCGCGCCGGCGGGGGGCGGCGCGGGTGCCGCCCCCTCTGCCGGGGCAAGGGTCACGGCGAGGATATCGGGCGTCATGCGCCGCAGCATCGTTACGCGCATGGGCTGGGTCGGGTCGGTCATGGCGGGCTCGCGCGTTCGGGGGCGGATGCCGGTCATCGGCGGGCATGTTCCGCCTGGAAATCATGAGAGCGGGCCGCGTGGCAAGGTCGGCGGCCGCCAAGTGCGCGCCGGGAAAGGAGTGAGGCGCGCTGGCGCAATTCTCCATGCCGGGCACGCCGTTATGATCGTTCGATCTGGAACCGTTCCGATGTCGGAGCGCCCGTCCTTCGCCCATTATCGAGGAGCGTCGATCCATGCCCCTGTTCTGTGACGCCGGCTTCGACCGTCCGCTGGCCGTGCCCTCGGCGCTGCATCACCTGAAGGCCACGCCGCGAACCACGCATTGGGGATATTTCGATGCGGCGCTGGCGCCGGCGCTGACGGTCGATTCCGGCGACCTGATCCAGGCCGAGGCGTTGACCCATCATGCCGGCGACGATCCGGACCTGCTGATGGATGAAGACATGCACCGGATCTGGCGCGACACGCCGGAGGCGGATCGCTTTCCGGGCGTGCATCTGATGACCGGCCCGATCCACGTGCGCGGCGCGCGCCCCGGCGACATGCTCGAAGTGCGCTATCTGGCGATGACGCCGCGCTTTCGCTATGGCTCGAACCTCGCGGCGCACTGGGGGCAGCTCTACGCCGAGCTGGGCGAGCGCGAGCGCGTGACGATCTATGGCCTGGACCCGGCGACGAACACCGCCGAGGCCGTCTATGCCTACGATGTCGCCGAGAAATACCTGGTGCCCGGCCGTATCACCCACTGTCCCGAATGCGACCGGCAGCCCGCCCTGCGGGGCGTGCGCGTGCCGATCCGCCCGCATCTGGGCACCGCCGGGGTGGCGCCGGATGCCATGGGGCGCGTCAGCACCATTCCGCCGGGGCTGCATGGCGGCAACATCGACAATTGGCGCATCGGCGCCGGGGCGACCATGTATTACAAGGTGCAGGTCGATGGCGGACTGTTCTCGATCGGCGATCCGCATGTCAGCCAGGGCGATGGCGAGATCAGCGGCACGGCCATCGAGGCGTCGCTCGACGTGCTGTTCCAGGTCATTCTGCGGCGCGATTTCACCTTCCGCTCGCCGCTGCTGGAGACGCCCGACCATTTCATCGTCCATGGTTTCGGCGACACGCTGGATGCCGCGGCCCGCGAGGCCTCGCTGGACACGCTGTCGCTGCTGAAGGAGGCCGGGCTGTCGACGGACGATGCCTATTCGCTGCTGTCGGTGTCGGGCGACCTGGCCGTCACGCAGGTGGTCGACGGCACCGTGGGCACGCATATGAAAATCCGGCGCGATAGTCTGCCCCCACGGTCGGGGGGCCGGTGACGGGGCCTACGGCGCCGGTGTCCAGGCCGCGATGATATCGTCGGTCGAAACCGGCGTCGCACTGTGCGCGGCCAGGATGGCCAGGGCGTTCTCATGCGTCCGGCTGTCGAACGCCGCGCAGGCGTCGCGGGCGATGAACACGTCGAAATCCTTGTGGAAGGCATCGCGTGCCGTGGAGTCGACGCAGCAATCGGTCGTCAGTCCGCACAGCACGACCGTCTCGATGCCGGCCGCGTGGAGGCGCGCTTCCAGGTCGGTGCCGACGAAGGCACTGTAGAGGGTTTTCTCGATTTCGATGTCTCCCGCCCGGGGCGCGACGCGGTAATAGGCCGCGCCCTCGGTTCCGTGACGGCAGATCGCCATCGCCTCCGGCATGCCCTGGCGCGCCATGAAGCGCTTCAGGGCGCGGGTATCGGTCTCGGGCCGGGTGACCACGCGGACGAAGCCGCACGCGACGCCGGCGGCCCGCGCGGCGGCGAGCAGTGCCTCGGTCCGGGTAATGGCGGCTTCGACCGGCGGCAGGTCCATGCCGGCCTGCGCCATGGCGAAGCCGGGCGCCCCGAAATCGTTCTGGATGTCGATCACCAGCAACGCGGCGCGGACGGGCGCGATCGCCTGGGCCAGGGGGATCATGCGCCCTGCCGCAGGCGCGGGCGGCGCAGGGACGCGACCGCGAGGCTCAACAGCACGCCGAGCGCGCCCAGCGCCACGAAAATCGGGCGGAAGCCCCCGGTGCCGTCATGGACGAGGCCGCCCAGCCACGGCCCGAACGCGGCCACGGTCGAAACCAGGCACATGGTCGCGTAGAGTTCCAGATTGTAGCGCGTGCCGAAATAATCGAGCAGCAGCATGGCGCTGGCCACGTAGGACAGGCCGACCCCCAGCCCCATGGCGGCGATGAACAGGCCCAGGGTGACGGCGCTCTGGGGCAAAGTGAGATCCAGCGCCGCGACCGCCATCGCCACCGTGGCGGTCACGGTCAGGGCACGCGCGCCGACGCTGCGTCCGGCCTCGCCGGCCAGCAGCGATCCCCCCGCCCCGAGCAGGGCGACCAGCGACATCAGTTCGGCCGCGTGGGACGACGACAGCCCGTGTTCGGTAAAATGCTGGACGGCGAAGCCGTGCAGCGTCGTGTTGATGGCCAGGCAGCCGGTATAGGCCGCCACGATCACCCAGAAGGCCGGGGACAGGAAGGCGGCGCGCGCCGGCCAGCCGACGGCCCTGATCGCATCGTCATGCGCGTGGTCGAAGCGCAGGCCCCGCACCGCGACCGCCGCCGCCGCGCCGCACACGCCCGTCATGATGGCGCAGAACCACCAGAAGGGCCGCCAGGCGTGGAACAGGTGATCGAGGGCGAGATAGAATAGCGGCCCCATGATGGAGCCCAGCCCGCCGAGGCCGAAATAGATGCCCATCGGGCGGCTGGATTGCGCGAACAGATTGGCGACGACATAGGTGCCGGGTACCGTGCCGCCGATGGTGAAGGCGCAGCCCACCAGCAGCGTCCCGGCATCATATCCGAACACGTCCGTCGCCGTGGCCAGCAGGGAAAAGCCGCCCGCCATGAGGAGGCTCGCCAGCCCCAGCGTGGCCACGATGCCGAAGCGCCGGATCAGCAACGCCGGCAGCGGGCTGGTCAGGCCGCAGGCCAGGCCCAGCAGGGTGAAGCCGAAGCCCGCGTCGCTCCAGTTCAGGTGCAGGGCAGCGACCATCGCCGGCAGCACCACGCCCAGCGCGTTGAACGAACCGGCCATGAGCGAGAAATAGAGCGCCGTGAGGGCGGCGAGCACCAGAACGCGCCGAAGCGCCGAGGGGCCCGCGCGCGCGGCATCCGTGCCGCTCTGAGGGATCACGACGTCACGATCCGCGTTGAAGGCGGCGAGAGGCATAGCACAACTCCCAGGTGGCGAGCAGGCGGATTGTCCGGACCGGCCTGGTCGGCATCATGGGACGTGCCCGCGACGCGCCACAAGCCCGGCCGATCCCGACGAGGCTAGTCGCCTCCCCCCGCGCGATCTTGTCCGGCGGGGACCGGGTCTGTTCCGAATGCGCAATGTCAGCCTGCGCCGGTCGCTACCCGGCGCCACGCGCTGCGGTAGCGGGGGACCAGCCAGGTATTGAACAGGCGCTGCGCGCCCTCCTGCCAGGAGTAGCGCCCGCGCGGCGCATGGCGGGATCGCAGGCCGACCTGCACCAGCGCGTCGACATGCAGGTCCTGTTCGATGATCTCGCCGGCGGCGAGCATGCCCATCGCCATCTTCTGCCGGAAGGCGGGGTCGGCGGCCGCGCCCGGCGCGGTCAGGACGCCCTGGTCGACGCGATGGCTTTCCGGCCCGTCGGCGCGCAGGATCAGGTAGATCACGCTGTCCGCGGTCATGACCAGGGACAGCGTGGGCGGGATGTTGGCGAAGACCATGCGGTGGCGTTCCTCCGCGCTCAGCGCGGGAAAGACCGGAAGCACGGCGCGCTGCGTGGCGTTGAAGCTGGCATCGGGGTGCAGCGTGCGGTTGGTGCGATAATAGCCGGCGGTATCGGCGGGCAGGTCGTCGGGGAATTCGGCCAGTTCGCTGGGAATGAAATCATGCAGCGGCCCCTGGTGGAGCTTGCTGGCATGGTAGCCGTCATTGTTGTTTTCGAACATCACTTTCCAGTTCCATGGATAGCGCTGTTCCTGCCCTGGCCTGTCCCCTTCGGCATGGGCCAGGTCGTAGCCGCGCAGGATGTCCGAGATACCGGCCAGGCGCGGCGCCAGCGGCGCGGCATCGCGGTCGAAATTGATGAAGACGAACCCTTCCCAGATTTCCAGGGCGAAGCGCGGCAGGCCGAAATCCTCCTTGCGGAAGTCGCAGGACCGTTCCATCGCCGGCGCGGATGCCAGCGCGCCGTCCAGCGCGTAGGTCCAGTGGTGATAGGGGCAGACGAAGGCGCGGGTGGTGCCGCTGCCTTCGGCGACCAGCATGGCACGATGCTGGCAGACGCTGGACATGGCGCGCAGCACGCCGTCGCGGCCGCGCGCGACCAGGATGGGTTCGTCGGCGATGAAGGAGGTGAAATAATCGCCCGGGGCGGCGGCCCAGGATTCGCGGCCGACGCACAGCCATTCCCTCGCGAAGATCGCCTCCTTTTCAAACGCATAGAAGGCGGCATCGGTGTAGCAGAGCGGCGGCAGGCTTTCGGCCTGTTCCGTGGGACGGATGGAGCTTTCCATGGCGTCGAACAGGGCATCGTCGAAGGAGGGGCTGGTCATCGTCACTCCAGGTCGCAAGAGGGTCCGGATCGAAAAGGGGATGAGAGGATCAGGAAGGTCTGTCGCCGGCGATGGTGACGCGGAAACCCGAGCGAACCTGCGGGAAATAATCCCAGATGGCCTGATGCTGGGTGCAGCGATTGTCCCAGAAGGCGATCGAATCGGGCCGCCAGCGGAAACGCACCTGGAAATCGGCCGCCATGCAGTGCCGGTAGAGCATGGCCAGCACCGCGTCGCTCTCCAGCTTCGAAAGCTGGGGAATCCGCGTGGTGTAGGAGGGATTCACGAACAGGCAGCGGCGCCCGGTTTCCGGATGGGTGCGCACGACCGGATGTTCGCTGCACGGAAAGGTCTGGCCGTTCGGCCCGACGATCGGGCGATAGACGTGCTCGCCGTCATGGATGGCCGTCAGGCCGTCGAGGAAATGGCGCATCGGTTCCGACAGCGCGTCATAGGCGGCATACATCGAGGCGAAGCAGGTATCGCCGCCATAGTCGGGCACCACCTTCATGGCCAGGATGCTGCCCATCGGCGGTTCGGCATTGCACGACAGGTCCGAATGCCAGTTTTCGCCGGCCACGTAGCGGGAGTTTTCGTCGGCCTGGATGGCGACGATCTCCGGATGGTCGGGCAGGCCGGGCACCCCCGAATGGATCGCCAGCGTGCCGAAGGCGCGGCCGAGGCGCAGATGATCGTGATGCGTGATCGGCTGGTCGCGGAAAAAGATCACCTGATGGCGCAGTAGCGCGTCGCGCAGGCCGCGCAGCGTGGGCTCCGCCAGGGGCCGCGTCAGGTCCACGCCGTCGATCTCGGCGCCGATCCGCGCCGTTACGGGGCGGACGATGACGCCGCCTTCGAGACAGGTCGCATTCATCGGGCAGGCTCCGTGTCGGGTGTGACGCCGCAGATCGCGATTGCAATGCGAGCGTAGAGCAATGTTGCGGTCGCGAAATCGTCCAGCGTCGGGCGCCAGCGGCGCGGCCCGAACGTGGCCGATGGAATGCCGGCGCGGTTGAAGACGTTATGGTCGCGCCACATCGAGGCATAGACCGGGTCGGCGACCGCCAGCCCCGTGCCGCATACGCCCTGACTGGCGGTGGCGATGGCGTCGAGCAGCGGCGCCACGGCGGCTTCGTCGGCCATGCCGCCCTGACGGTAGGCGACGCAGGTCAGGTCGTGCGGCCCGGTTCCCTCCAGGACGGCCGCGATCTCGCGCCGGACGTCCTGGACGCGGTCCACGGCCGACAGCCCGACTTCGACATAGAGCGCGCAGACACCCGTCCCCCCGCCGATGGCGTGGGGCAGTCCGCCCCGCACCGCGCCGATCTGCACCTTGGGAATCGTGGTCCCCCAGCGCGTTTCGTAGCGATGGCGGCGCTCGAAATCGGGGGCCCAGGCGTGAAGTCGCGCGATGGTCTCGCCCAGCCGGTAGATCGGATTGGGGTGTCCGGCCAGCGGCCGGGTCGCATCGAACAGGGGGGTGAAGACCTGCGTGCCGTACAGGTCGATGCGGAAGATGGCGTAGCCGGCGCCCTGGGTCGTCACCGCGAAATCGGTGCCTTCCGCCGCGATCATGAAATCGGGCGCGACGCCGCCATTGGCCAGCAGGTAGGCGGCGCCGACATCCTTGCCCGACCGGGCCACGCCCTGGTGGCCGTCGATCGGGTCCGGCCCGATCTCGCCGGGGCAGGCGGCCAGGTGGAACCGGCCGGCCAGCCGGATGCCGGCCGCGCGGATCAGCGTCGCGGCCATCAGGAAACAGGCCATCGGACCGCGATCGTTGGCGACGGCGGCGCCGGTGAACACGCCGTCACGCTCGGCGACCGGCTCCTCGGGCGCCGCGTCCGGCGGCACGCACCAGCGGGCCTCTTCGGCTGGCAGTCCGCCCTCGGTATCGAGGTGCGCGGCGATCAGCAGGTCGCGCGCGCCGTCCTGGGCCGGCGCATGGCCGCCCAGGCAGCCGACGACGTGGAAGCGGTCCGGCACGGCGGCGACGCGGCGCGGACGCAGGCCCTCGCGCGCCATCCAGCGTTCGACATAGGCGCCGGCCGCCTGTTCCTGCCCCTGGGGCGCGGGGATGGCGCAGAGTTCCAGCACGAGCCGCCGCAGCGCCTCGCGATCCATCAGGGCGTCGAGGCGGTGTCCCAGCGCGTCCGTCATGCCGCCGATCCGCCGTAGCGGGCGCGCAGCGCCGGCAGCACGTCCGCGGCCAGCGCCGTGAGCCCGCGTTCGTAATCGGGGAAGATCAGCATCAGGCCGTCCAGGTCGGCATCGTCGATCACCTGCTGGATGCGCGCGACGACCGTGCCGGCGGACCCCGCGATATGGGGCGCCATGAAGCCGCTGCGCGCGCGGGCCGTCATGGCGTTTTCCTTGCCGATTTCGGCATCGATCATGCCATAGGCCCGCATCATGTTACGGAACCCTTCCTCGTCGAAGCCGTCGCGGAACGTGTCCATCATCGCCTCGGCCGCTTCGTCGGTTTCGCCCTGCACGATGATCGCCATGGCATAGGTGCGCAGGCGCCGCCCGGCGGCCCGCGCCTTCTGCTTGGCGCCTCGGCTGATGGCGCGCATTTCGGCATCGTCCCGGCCGCCGATGAACAGGGCGTCGGTATGGCGGATGGCGAAATCCATGCCTTTCCCCGACTGGCCGGCGGCGACCACGAAGGGCCGCGGCGTCTGGACCGGCTTCGGGTCGGACGCGCAGTCCGCGAGATGGATATAGCGTCCGTCGAGCGTGACGCTCTCCTCGGTCCATAGGCGGCGCACCGCCTCCATCCATTCGTCTGCATAGTCGTAGCGGGCGTCGTGGCCCAGCGTTTCCGGCCATGCGCCCATCTGCGCGAATTCGTCCCGGAACGCGCCGGGGACGACGTTCAGCCCGGCGCGGCCGTTGCTGACCTGGTCCAGCGTCGCGATCATCTTGGCGACGACGGCAGGATTGTGCAGCAGGGTCTGGAAGGTCGTCCAGACCTTCACCCGCCTGGTCTGCGCGGCCAGCGCGCTCATCAGCACCGTGGAATCCAGCGAGACGTCCCATTGGCGGGTGGTGCCGCCATAGCCGCGAAACTTGGCCATCGACATGATGAAGTCCAGCCCGATCTCGTCGGCCAGCAGGGCGGCGCGGCGGTTATAGGCGTAGGAGCCGTCGATTTCCGGCGCCGTCGTCGACAGGATCCACCCGCCATTGGCGATGGGCATGAAAATGCCGAAATCCTTGCCGCCGCGTTCCGAAGGCAGGTCGAACACCGGGCGCGAAATCGTGGACATGCTGGAATTTCCTCTCAAAAAAACCGGTTCGTGTCATGCGCGGATGCGCGTCGCGCAAGGTGTCGGTCAAACGCCCGGGAAATATTACGCGCCCGTTTCGCTCGGTTTCTTGTCTGAAAGCGTTGCATATTTGTATGATCCCACGGGAACCGCGGGAGAACAACGTGCAGCCCTGGACCTTCGATCTCGCACAGCATACCGATCGCCCGGCGGAGGTCCTGTGGCGCCAGACGCTGGCGCGCCTGTCCCTGCCGGAGGCGACGCCGCTGCCTGCGTCTCCGGCCGGTCATGGTGGCCTTGCGTCGCGCCGGTTCGCGGGGCGGGTCACGCAGGTTGTCACCCCGCTGGGGATCGAGATCACGCGGCTGGATGGCTCGCCGCAGCGCATCGCCGGGCGCTATGCGGCGCAGAGCGACGGCGTGTGGCTGGCCATGCTGCTGGCCGAGACCGGCACCGAGGACGGCGGCGGCAACGCGGCGCCCGCCCATGCGACGCTGGCGACCGAGGGCGCAAGCTGGACGCTGCCCGTCGGCGGCGTCGCCTGCGGGCCGCTGGCGGTGGACGCGGTGCTGACATTGCCCCGGTCCTTCTCCATGCTGTATGTGCGCCTGCCGCGCCTGGCCCTGCATCCGCGCCTGCTGGCACCGACGCAGTTGCGTGTCGGCGTGCTGGAATCGAAGGCCGGCATCCGGCGGGTGCTGGCGGGATTTCTCCAGTCGCTCGGCCAGGCGATCGAGGCGATGGATGCGCGCCAGTTGCGCGCGATCGAACTGGCCCTGTCCGAATTGCTGATCGGGTGCGTGCTCAGCGACCCGACCTATGGCGGGGGCGAGCCGCCGGTCAACCGTCGCATCGCGGCCATGCACGGCCTGTGCCAGTTGATCGAGGCGGAGCTGACCAATCCGGACCTGACGATGACGGCCATCGCCCGCAAGCACGGTATTTCGCCGCGCGGACTTCAGAAACTGTTTGCCGCCACCGGGCAGAATTTCAGCCAGTATCTGCGCCAGCGCCGGCTGGCCCGTTGCCATGACGACCTGGCCAGCCCGCTGTCGGCCCATCTGTCGATTTCGGAAATCTGCTTCCGCTGGGGTTTCAACGACGCGGCGCATTTCAGCCGCAGTTTCCGCGCCGCCTATGGGCGGACACCGCGCGCCTGGCGCCGCGACGCCCTGGGCGATGGGCACGAGGACTGATCGCGCGCGATCATTCCCGCGTGAAATGATCGGGGATCGCCGGGGCGGCGCCGGCCTTGCCCCACAGGATGATCTCGTTGCCCCACGGGTCCATGAAGGCGTGGTTGTAGCCGTTGAAGGTCGACCAGTAATGGTCGCGCCAGAGTTCCGTCGCGCCGCGTGCCGCGGCTTCGCCGAGAATGCGTTCGGGCGTGTCGTCGTCGCCGATCAGCAGCCAGACGCGCGGCTTGCGCCCGTCCTGCGACAGGCCGCGCGGCGCGACGCCGGCGGGGCGGGGATGCGGGCGCGCATTGTCGGCCTTGAAAATGCCGATATGCAGGTTGCCGATCGCGCTGTCGGTCCCGTCGGGGTTGGGAAACTGCCCGCCCGGCACCATGCGGTGATAGACGCCTTCGGGCCTGGGGTCGTTGCGCCAGCCGAAGACCTCGGCATAGAAGCGGGCGGCGGCCGATGGGTCGTCGGCGGGAATATCGACGAAGATCAACGTATCGGGCATGGGGCCTCGCGGGATGGAAAAGCGGTGTGGAGAGCGGATCAGGCCGGGCGGTCGCCCTTGACCCACAGCCGGTGCATCGTGCGCAGATATGTGCGGTCGTCGAACAGCGTGCCCGTATGCAGCGTGCAGCGATTGTCCCACATCAGCAGGTCGCCGACCTGCCATTGATGGCGGTAGACGAACGGGTCGCGCGTCATGAACGCGACCAGTTCGTCGAGCAGGGACAGGTCGGATGGATCGTCCTGGCCGATGATTTCCGTCACGGTGCCGGTCGACGGCCACAGGGCCTTGCGCCCATCGACCGGATGGACGCGGACCAGCGGGTGGACGACATCCGGATTGTCGCGGATCTGCTCCGGCGTCAGGCGGCGGCGCTGATGCTCGCGCGTTTCCATGAAATGACGATAGGAATGATGCAGCCTCAGCTTTTCGAGCTGCGCGCGCCGTTCGGGCGGCAGGGCCTCGTACGCCGCCACGCCATCGGCGATCAGCGTGTCGCTGCCTTCGGGGGGGACCTCCACCGCATAGAGCATCGTGCTCATGACCGGTTCCGCCTTGTAGGAATAATCGGTATGCCACCCCACGCCGTCATTGTGCGCGCCGATCGGGCGCCCATTTTCCACCCGGTTCGAGAGGACGTAGATCTCGGGAAAGCCGGGCAGCGTGAAGTCCTGGAGCGTATGCCCTTCGGGCGTGCCGACATGACGGATGAAGCGCACGAGTTCCGCCGGGTCCAGGCTCTGTCCGCGCAGCAGCAGCGCGCCATGGCGGTGGAAGATCCCGACGACCCGCCGCACCGTCGCCTCATCGGCTTTCCGCAGGTCCAGACCGATGATTTCCGCACCGAAGCCCGATTTCGGGTCGAGCGGAACGGTCCGGAACGCGGTATCGTCAACCGTCGTGTCCACCATCGTCTGTCTTTTCCTCCGGTTCGGTCGAACGTTGCGATTTAGACATCATGGCGACAGGGGCGGCTTGCCTGAGCGCGCCCCAGACTAGCATGAAACAGCAACTTCCCCCATCCTCGGCGAAATGGGATTGGCAGGCGCGCAGGGTGCGACACACTCCTGTTCCAGGCCACGCCGGGGAAAGGAAGGAGTGCTCGCCATGTCGATGCCGGTTGTGTTTTTCGGGCATGGAAGCCCGGTGATTGCCCTGCAAACCAATGAAACGACCCGTACATGGCATGAAATCGCCCAGCGCATCACCCGCGATCACGGCCGGCCGCGGGCGGTGCTGGCGATTTCGGGCCATTGGCTGACGCGCGGCGTCGCGGTTACCGCGATGGCCCACCCTCGGACGATCCATGATTTCGGGCCGTCCCTGCCCCGTGCGCTGTTCGACATCCAGTACCCCGCCCCCGGCGACCCGGCCCTGGCGGCGCGGATTGCGGAGTTGCTGGGCCCCGAGCCGGTGATCCTCGATCGGGGCGAATGGGGGCTGGACCATGGAACCTGGTCCGTGATGTGCAAGGCATGGCCCGATGCCGACATGCCGGTCGTGCAACTGAGCCTGGATGTGCGCCGCGCCCCGCGCGCCCATCATGACCTGGCCCGGGCCCTGCGCCCGCTGCGCGACGAAGGGATCCTGATCGTCGGCACGGGCAATATCGTGCATAATCTGCGCCTCATGGACTGGGCGCGGCAGGATTGCGCGCCCCATGACTGGGCCGCGTCGTTCGAGGAGCGGATCGTCCAGGCCGTCATGACGGGCGATGCCGCGCAGGTGATCGCCTATGAAGGGCTGGGCGACGCGGCGCGGCTGTCGGTGCCGACTCCCGATCATTACTGGCCGCTGCTCTATGCGATGGGCGCCGCGCGGGAGACGGATCGCCCGGTCTGCGCGCCGCGGCACATCGAGCATGGCTCGTTGAGCATGACGAGCATCACATGGTGGCCCGCGTAGGGCGGTTATCCGGTCGGTTATTTTCCGGAATCACAGCTTATGTGGTGCAGGAAGCGGGTCGTGTAGAGCGTCGAGAAATCCATGTGCGGCGGATAGAGGCCGGTCGGCTGCATCTGCTGGAGGTAGGCATTCCAGCGCGCGGCGGTCATGGCGCCGATGCCCTGGGTGCGGGCGTCGCCGCCTTCGATAAGCTGGTACTGCCGCATGGCGGCGACCGCGTCGCTGGCGTTCTGTTCGGTATAGTCCGGATTGCCGGCCATGATCAGGCGGTCGGTGCCGGCGCGGTCGCCATGCAGATAGAGGCACCAGCCCTGGAGCGTCGCATCCAGAAAACGCTGGACGATCTCGGGATGGCGATCGACCAGGGCACGGCGGGCGACGATGATCGGACCGTAGGAACTGTAACCGGCATCGGCCAGGGGAAAGACGCGGATCGGCACGCCCGCCGAGTGCAGGCGGGCGACATCGTTGGTCAGATAGCCTTGCTGGGCGATATGCGGCGTGGCGATGAACAGGGTGCTGTCGCCCGTATAGCGCCGTACCTGGCTGCTGGTGTAGCCGAATTGTCCGACCAGAAAAGCCCAGTAATTATCCAGCGCCTCGGGGCTGATCATGATCGGGTAGCCGCGCAGGTCGGCGAGCGAGCGCGGGGCGCCCGGCCCGTCATGCACGATGATCGCGGTCGGTTCCTTCTGGTAGACGGCGGCGATCGCGACATAGGGCAGATGCGCGTTCGCCATGTCCAGCGCGACGCCGCTATTGAAGACGTTCACGAAATCATAGGCGCCGGTGGCCAGCATCATGACCGCCCCATTGCGCGCATTGCCCGGAACGATCTCGACATCCAGGCCCGCGCGGTCGTACAGGCCGCCGGCCTGCGCCGCGAAGAAGCCGGCGAAATCGGCCTGGGGCAGCCAGCCCAGCGCCACGCGCAGGTGCGGCCGCGCCGCCGTGGCGGATGTCGCGGCCAGCGCCAGGGCCGCGACGACCGCCCAGAGGCATATCCTAGAACGAATAGGACAATGTCCCGAAAATCTGGCGTGGCGGAACATATTGCTCGACCGTCTGGCCGGTGCCGTACGGGTCGGTATAGCGCGAGTTGACGCCGGCGAAATTGCCGAGGTTGGAACAGGTGACCGCGAACAGCCAGTGCGTGTGGTCGGGCTTGTACGATGCATAGAAATTCCACAGATTATAGGCCGGCGTATGGTCATAGAGCGGATTGTTGTAGATCCGCGACTGCAACGGCCCGCGATAGATATACTGGATCCGCGTCAGCAGCTTGCCGTATGGAACATCCCAGGTATAGGCGGCGGAAATCGATCCCTGCACATGCGGCATCTGGGGCGGCGTATTGCCGTTGATATTGGAGGCGGCGGCTTCGACCGCCGCCCAGCAGGCGGGGTTGTAATATTGGCCGCCATAGGCGCAGGCGGCATTGGTGGCATAGACCGTCTTCTGCGTGATGGTGTCGATCGCCCGGTAATTGCTGTCGACCCGGCCGTCTTCCAGCGTCAGGTTGCCATCGAAGCGCAGCCGCCCGCCGAGGGTCAGCCAGGTGGCCTCGCTTTCCAGCCCCCACATTTCGGTATTGGGAATGTTGGCGATCCCGTAGGCATAGGGGTACGGGTCGTTCTCGACATACTGCATGTTATGATATTTCGAGAAGAAGGCCGCGAAATTCAACCGGAGATTCTGGTTGAAGAACATGTTCTTCGACCCGAGTTCGAACGTCGTGTTGCGTTCGGGCTGGAAATTCAGTCCCACCACCTTGGAATCGGGGTTTCCGTTCACGCCGCCCGGCTTGTAGCCCGTCGCCACGTCGAAATAGAGCATGTTGTCATGGCTCAGGTCGTAATCCAGCTCCGCCTTCCAGGTCGGTTCGCTGGTGCGGAAGCTGTTGCCGAGGCTGGAGGAGCCGAATGCCGAGAAATTGCCGTCATAATGCGCGAAATGGTCGTAATTGTATCGCGCGCCGCCGGTCAGGTGCAGCTTGGGCGTGATATTGTAGGTAAACTGCACATAGGGCGCGACGGTGAAGCGGCTGACCGTCGTCTTGTTGCCGTAGCTGAGGTTCGACGGCGGATTGGTCATGATGTCGGACGGAACGATGAACGAAAGCGGGCCAGGCGGCGTGGTGCCCTCGAATTCGGCGACGAACTGGCTGCTGCGCTGGCCCAGCAGGAAGACGCCGCCGGTCCAGGACAGGGGGCCGTGCCCGGCGGAGTGCAGCGAGAGTTCCTCGGTATAGGTATGCATGGTCGTCTGCCATGCCGCGTCGTTGTCGTAATAGCCCAGCGCGTCGTAATTATAGCGCGAACTGCTCATTCGCAGGAAATTGTTCAGGTGCTGGTAGGCCGTGACCGAGGTCAGCGTGGCCCAGGGCAGGCGCCAGTTCAGGTTCAGATGATAAAGCTGGGTATGGAGATTGAAGCGGGAGGGATAATCCTGCGCGACGCGGCGCGCGCCGGGCGTGGCGTCGAGAATGTTCTTCTGTTCGGCCCCGGTATTGGTCGCGCCATACCATTGCGCGGTCAGCGCGGCGGAGAAATTCTCCACCGGCCGCCACAGCGCGGTGATTTTGCCCGCCGTCGTCTGCGCGCCGTCCAGCCCGAACCCATAGGTCGAATGAGCGTAGTCGGAATGGTCATATTGCTGGAACGAGGCGCGGATGGCGAAATGCCGGCCCATGGGAATGTTGACGATCGCCCGGCCCCGGGCCATGCCGTAATTGCCGCCGCTGCCTTCGAGCATGCCGTGGAACCTGCCCAGTTCGGGCTGCCTGGTGTTGATCACCAATGCGCCGCCGGTCGAGCTTTGCCCATACAGCGCCCCCTGGGGGCCGCGCAGGACCTCGACCTGGTCGACATCGAACAATGTCTGGTCCAGCGAGATGGTATTGGCGATGAAGACGCCATCGGTATAGAGCGCGACGCCGGATTGCGCGACCAGGGCGTTTTCGGGCGTCTGCGAGCCGACGCCGCGAATGGTCACGTTCGTTTCGAACCCGGCGGTCTTGGCGATGCTCAGGCTGGGCACCAGGCCGTTCAGGTCCGAGGGCTGGGTGATGTTCGACTGGTCCAGCGCCGTGCCGCTGATGGCGGTGACGGCGATGGGCGTCCGCTGCATGTTCGAACGGACCTGCTGGACCGTCACGGTAACCTGTTCGATCTGCGGCCCCGCCGGCACGCCCTGAACTTCGGCGCCTTGAACTTCGGCGCCCTGGGCCGCCGGCGCGGGCGCCGCCGGATGCGGGCGGGCGGCGGGCTTGTGCTTCGGCGCGGCCGCGTGGGTGGGCGCGGCGGCCACCATACCCAGGCATGTCACCATCAGCCATGCGCGAAAGCCGGCAGGCTGTCGGCGGGACGGGGGCTGTTCGAACCTGCTCATATCTTGCCTCGCTTTGGAATGGGTGAGACCTGGGTTGGGAAGGACGCCGAGGCCGTGTCGCCCGACGAGTTCAGCGTCTTGTCCGGGATTCTGTCTTGCCGAAATAATACGTTTTCTTGCCTTCAGACGTTTTGTTTCATAATCGGATTGAAATGACGATCTTGCCGAAGAACTGCCCGGACCGCAGCCTGGCGAACGCCGCCGGCACGTCGGCGAAGCCGTAGAGCGAGTCGATGACGGCCGCGAGCGCGCCCGTCCGGTAGGCGGCGATGGTCTCGCGCATCTCCCGGCGCGTATAGCCGCCATGGCCGATCAGCGAGCGGCCGAAATGGAACAGGCTGGTATTGCGGATGGTCGAGTCATTGCCCGCCGTGGTGCCCGAGAGGACGACGCGCCCGCCGATGCGGCAGGCGTCGATCGCCTGTTGCAGGAAGGCGCCGCCGACGGAATCCCACACGAAATCCGCGCCCTGCCCGGTATGGTCGCGGACGGCGGCCACCCAGTCGCCCGCGGAGCGGTCGAAGGCGATTTCGGCGCCCAGGGCTTCCGCCGCCCGGCATTTCTCAGGCCCCGCCGCCAGGGCGATGACGCGCGCGCCGGTCCGGCGCGCGATCTGGATGCCGGCGGTGCCCAGGCCGGAGCCGGCGCCGGGGATGACGATCGTTTCGCCCGCCCGCAACCCTCCCGCGCCCAGCAGCCCGTGCCAGGCGGTGACCGACGCCACGGGCACGCTGGCCATCTTTTCCGGCGAGAGATGTTCGGGGTCGTAGACATGGCAGTTCCGCGCCGGAACGGCCACATACTCGGCCAGGCCGCCGGCGCGCGTGGAGCCGACCGTGCGCAGGGACGGGCAGAAGCCGGGCTCGTCCTGTCTGCACCATGCGCAGTCGCCGCATGTCACCACCGGGTCGATCACGACCGGGCGGCCGACCAGGGCCTCGCCCTCGGGGCCGCCGGTCGCGCTCACGGTGCCGGCCACGTCCATCCCCGCGATGTGCGGCAGGCTGAAACCGGGTACCAGCGGAGCGACCTGCTGCAACAGGTCGAGCCGGTTCAGGGCGCAGGCCTCCACCCTGACCAGCACTTCGTCGGCCTGGGGAACGGGGCGGGGAATATCCCGCAGGGTGACGGATTCAGGGCCGCCGAATGTCGTCTGGACCCACGCGCGCATCCGCATGTCAGGCGACCTCGGCCTGGATCCACAGGCGATGGAGCAGCCGTTCGTACCGCTTGTCGTCATAGACCGTCGCGGTATGCATCGTTTGCAGATTGTTCCAGATCACGATATCGCCGACCCGCCAGCGATGACGATAGACATGTTCGGGCCGGGTGACGAACTGCGTCAGCTCGCGCAGGAAGGCGCGCCCGTCCTCGTCGGTCATGCCGTCGATGCCGCGCGCGCTGCCGTTGCTCATATACAGCCCGGGGCGCCCCGTCGCGCTGCGCTGGACCAGCCGGTGGCGCACCGCGGGATTTTCGGCGCGCTGCCGGTCGGTGATCGGGTAGTCGGGAAAGCGTGTCTGCATGTAGAAGACGAAATCGTAGACCACGACCATGTCCGCCACTTTCGCCTTCATGTCCTCCGGCAGATTCGCGTACGCCGCGCAGGTATCGGCGAATACCGTGTCGCCGCCTTCGGGGGGCACCTCCAGCGCGTGCAGCAGCGTGGCGGCCAGGGGCCGTTGCAGGTACGTGCCGTCCGAATGCCAGCCCAGCCCGTCCAGATGGACGCCCAGCATGGTGCCGTCATCCTTTTTCTTGTTCGACAGCACATAGACTTCGGGATGTCCGGGCACCGTGTATTCCAGGCGCGTATGCGGCAGAAGCTCGCCCAGGCTCCTGCCGAAGGCCACGTAGGAGTCGACGGGGATCGTCTGGCCGCGCAGGACGACGATCGGATTGTCGTCATAGGCGCGGCGGATCGCGGCAAGGGTGTCGGCCGTCGAGCGGGTCAGGTCGGCATGCGTGATCTCGATGCCGATGCCGCCGTCGATCGGCGAAACGGTAAGTTTTTCCATGGGGTGATCCTCTCAGCGATCGCGCGACACGGCGCTTTCGTGCCAGCGTCGCAGGCAGAGATATTGAAGCAGGGACAATGCGCCCGAAATGGCGACCCCCAGCAGGCCGAGCAGGAACAGGGCGGCGAACATGCGGGGAGTGTTCAGGCGGTTGGCGGCCTCGCTGATGCGCCAGGCGAGACCGGCATCGGTGCCGGATCCGGCGACGAATTCGGCGACGACGGCGCCGACCAGGGCCATGCCGCCGGCCATGCGCGCGCCGGCCAGCGTGTAGGGCAGGGCCGCCGGCAGTTCGAGCAGGAACAGCCGTTGCAGCGAGGTGGCGCGCCGCACGGTGAACAGGTCGTGCAGATCGTGGCTGACGCTGCGCAGGCCGAGCATGGTATTGGAGGTGACGGGAAAGAAGGCGATGATCGCGGCCAGCAGCAGGATGGCGCTGTCCACATTGTCGATCCCGACCCAGACCAGGACGAGCGGGGCGATCGCCACGGTCGGCGTGACCTGCGTCAGGACCAGCAGGGGCGACACCGCCAGTTCCAGCAGGCGCGAGCGGGAGAACGCGATGGCCAGCAGGATGCCGGCGACCGTGCCCAGCACGAAGGCCTTCAGCGTGATCAGCAGCGTGTTCCAGGTGGACAGGGCCAGCGTGCCCGCATGCTGCCGCAGATCGTCGAGGACGGCGCTGGGCGCGGGGAGAATGAGCGGCGAAATATCCGCCGTCCGCACGATGACCTGCCAGGCGACTAGCACCAGCACGAAGAACAGGCAGGGCAGCGCCACGCGCAGCCAGAGCGGCGGCCGGGCCATCAGGGCGGACCAGTCGGTCATGACAGGGCCGCCTGGTCGGCGCGCAGCCGGGCGGCGATGTCGCCGCGCAGCGCCTGGAAGGCCGCGTGATCGCGCAGGCCGGCGCGCTCGGGGCCGAAATCGACCGGCAGGTCCCAGGCGACGCGCCCCCGGCTGAGTGCGACGATGCGGGTGGACAGGAAGGTCGCTTCCTCCACGCTGTGGGTCACCAGGATGACCGTGGGGCGGCGTTGGGTATAGAGCGCGCGCAGATCGTCATTCAGGCGGTGGCGCGTCAGTTCGTCCAGCGCGGCGAAGGGCTCGTCCATCAGCAGGAAATCCGGCTCCGTGACCAGGGCGCGCGCGATGGAGACGCGCATTTTCATGCCGCCCGACAATTCGCGCGGCCAGGATTTTTCCCGGCCTTCCAGGCCCAGCGCGCGTAGCAGGTCCAGCACGCGTGGCGCGGCGGCGGCGCGGGCGGTGCCCCGCAGCCGCAGGGGCAGAGAGACATTGTCGAAGACCGTCTTCCACGGCAGCAGCGTGGGTTCCTGCGGCACGAGGGCGATATCCGGCAGGCGGGTGCCGGAGGCGGACGACCCGTCCGGCGCCACCCAGCGGATCGTCCCCTCGGAGGGGCGCAGCAGGCCGGCCAGCAGGCGCAGCAGGGTCGATTTGCCGCAGCCGGACGGGCCCAGCAGGCTGACGAACTCGCCGCCGCCGATCGTCAGGTCGAGCGCGCTGAGCGTCGGGGCCGCCTGGCCGCTGAAACGCTTGCCAATACCCCGCGCCTCGATGCGAAAACCGTGCGTTTCAGCCATGCGGGGCCCCCATGGTCACGTCGTCGCCTGCAACTGCGCCATCAATGTGGCGCCGAGGGCGGTGAAACCGAAGCACTGCCGGACATTGTAAAGCGTGGCCTCGGTGCAGCAGGAGGGCGAGGTGGTCGCCGCGCAATCTTCCAGAAGGACGCAATCATATCCACGAAAGCTGGCATCCTGTAGCGTGCATAGGACGCACTGGTCGAGATTGACGCCGCCGAACAGCAGCGTCGTGACGCCCAGGTTGCGCAGGATCGCGTCCAGGGGCGTATCCCAGAAGCCGGACATCGCATATTTGGCGACATGGACGTCCGCGCTGGTATCGCCGAATTCGTCGACGATCGCGGTACACCAGCTCCCTTGTTCGAGGATGCGCGCGCCGTTGGGCAGGCAGGTTCCCACCCCGCGCCCCAGGGCCGCCCCGTCATAGGTATGCAGCGTCGATGGGCCGAGATTCAGCCGGTCGGGCCGGTTGCCCCAGTTGACCCAGATCACGGGCACACCCCGCGCGCGGCAGAGCCGCCGGATCCGCGTCAGCGGGGCGATGGGGGTCCGTGCCGGGGTAATGTCGACCCCGATGGAGGCCAGCCAGCCATCCGGGTGGCAGAAATCATTCTGCATGTCGATAATGACCAGGGCGGTCGCCGACAGGTCAAGGCGGATATCCTGCGGCGCCGCGGCCAGCGCCAGGGGGCGCGGCGGGCAGCACGGCCGGATGAAATCGACCTGTGTTTCGTCGACGCGCCACTGGTTGCGCGCCGAACTGCCGAGGGGCCGTAGCGGCGTCATCAGCATGATCCGGTGAGCGTCCGCAGGTCCTCGTCGTCAAGCGACAACGGATCTCCCGCGCGGATCAGTTCGGCGAAGTCTTCGTTGGGTACCATGAATGTCAGCGTATAGAGCTTCCTCGCGCCGGTATTGACGACCTGGTGCGTCGCGCCGGGGCGCAGCATCAGGGCATCGCCCCTGGCGATCTTCCGTGCCTGGCCATCGCAATAGGCGATCCCTTCGCCGGACAGGACGTAGAAGAACTCGTGGGCGCGCGCGTGCGTGTTGGGTGGGGTCCGGCCGCCCACAGCGAAGATTTCCACGACGCTGACCAGATCGACGCCGTCGCGCTCCGGGTCGAACAGGATGGCGAAATAATTGGTGTCCGTCGGCGAGATCCGGCGAACGTCGATCTGTCGCGCGGAGCGGACGACCATGGGCGCTTCCATCATGTCCTGCCTGTGTGCTGTGTGGTGCGGCTGGACATTACGATGACATATCGAACCGATAAAGCATCGTTATTCGCACGATATGTTGCCTGGAAGGCATCATGTCATCGGCCGGGGTCGCTCAGCCCCGGTGAGACGGCGCGCGCGCCGCCATAGCTGGCCTCGATGATCGCCGCCTTGAGCTGCTCGGCGAAGATATCGGATAATACATTGTTCTTCTTTGAGTTTTCGACCAGCATCAGCGTCTGCGTATGCTGCTGGAGTTCCCGGATGGGGATATAGGTCAGGCGCCCGTCGCGGCAGTCGGTCTCGACGTCGAAGGGGGTCAGGAAGCAGATGCCGTTGCCGCACATGACGACATGGCGCATCATCTCGATCGCGTTCGTCTCCACGATGCCCCGGCAGTCGAGGTCGATGCCGGTGAAGGCCTCCACGATATAAGGGCGGATGGCGGTCGTTTCATCGGCCAGGATCAGCGGATAGGGCGCGCAGTCTTTCAGGCCGAGTTCGTTTTCATGGGCCAGCGGGTGCTGCGTGTTCATGACCGCGCCGAGGCGACCCTGCGCGGAATGCAGCACCCGCACATTCGCGCGTTTCGAAAAATCGAATCCGATTCCCAGATCGACATCGTTCCGTTCGACGGCGTCGAGGATCTGCTCGCCGGTCGTCATCAGGTGCAGTTTCAACTCCACGCGAGGATTGCGTTCCCGGAACGATATGGCCGTTCGCGGCAGGATGTTGGCGGCCAGGCCGCTCATCAGCGCCACGCTGACCACGCCACGCCGCAGCCCCTTCAGGTCCTCGATCAGCGATTGCGTGCGCGCCATGCCGCGCATGGTCTCGCGCACATGGCGGATCAGCAGTTCTCCGGCTGCCGAAGGGACCAGCCGCCGTCCGGACCGGTCGAACAGGCGCACGCCCATATCCTGCTCCAGCGCCAGGATCTGCCGGCTGATCGCCGAGGCCGCGACATTGAGCCGCTCCGCCGCCTTGCGGATCGATCCCTGGCGGACGACCTCGTCCAGATAGGTCAGTAGGCGGGCATGGAGCATCGGGCCGTTCTGGCGTCTTTTTTATGGACAGGACCGTCTCGCGGCGAAGATGCCGGCCTGCCTCTTCATCCTATAGAGCACAGCCGAGCGGATGGGCAAGGCGCTTGCGCTCTCACCCGCCCGCCGCGCCGCGGGCGTCGCGGTGCTGAATGCCGCGTCTGGCGCAAAGTGGGTTCCGGTTCATGAAGGTGTTCATGGGCAGCTGGAAACCCGAGCGTCAGGAAGAGGACAATCGGGGGCCGGAACATGCCGGCGCGGCAACATTACGCCATCGGCACGCCATACAGGTCATAGCCATAGCACCAGTACGGATCTTCCGGCGCGCGCAGCCATGTGTTCGCGTTCGAGATCGCCTGGACCTTCGTGGCGCGGTCGCGGCGCAGGTCGAAATAGCGGTCGAAAATCGTGTCCAAATCCTCGGTGCCGAATTCCACCAGGCAGCGGGTCAGCATGGCTGCGTCCTCGACCGCCATGGCCGCGCCCTGGGCCATGTGCGGCTTCATCGGGTGGCAGGCATCGCCCAGCATGACGACGCGCCCCTGATGCCACCGGGGCAGAGGGGGGCGGGTCTTCAGCGGCCATTTCGTGACGTCGTCGGTCGCGTCGATATAGGCCTGGACCAGCGGGTGGTAGCCGCGAAAGGAGTTGCGCAGCGCGTCGCGCGTGCTGGGCATCTGGCCGGTGGCGCTGGTCCATTCGCCGGGCTCGCCGGTAACCAGATAGAACTCGTCCTGATCGCGGTCCAGATAATAACAGACGATATGCCGGTCGTCCGACCACCATTTCGCGTTCAGGTCGGCTCCGGCCGCCCGGGCGGCGGCCCCGGGGATAATGGCGCGATGCGCCAGCCAGCCGGTATAGAGCGGCTCTTCCTCACCGAACAGGATCTCGCGGATGCGGGAATTGATCCCGTCCCCCGCGACCAGAATATCGACGCGATCCTGGCTGCCATCCTCGAATTCCAGGGCGACCGAACGGCCGTCATCGTGGAACATCGCAAGCTTCTTGCCGAATTTCACCCGGTCCGGATCGATGGCCTCCAGCATCATCTGCTGCAGGTCGCCGCGATGGATGGTGATGTAGGGCGCCTGGTAGCGCGCGCGCTCGGCATTCAGCGGGATATTCGCCATGATGCTGCCGTCGTCCCATTTGCGGCTGGTCCAGTGGTCCGGCAGGCAGGACATGGCCTCGAGCCGGGCCTCCAGATCCAGATGGCGGAGGATCTTCATGACGTTCGGGCCGAACTGGATGCCCGCGCCGAGGCGTGAAAAGACCGGTGCCTGATCGTACAGGACGACGTCGTAACCAGCGCGCTGAAGAAGCGCGGCGGCTGTGATTCCTCCCATGCCCGCTCCAACGATACCGATTCTTGACGTCTGCGACATGTGATGGATACCCGCTGTTTCTGGATCTGAGCCATGAATGGCGTATACGCGATTTAATCAATCGACTGCTGCGCGGGATCTGTCAAGAAAATTGCAACGGAAGCGAGACGACCCCGCTGACGCTACCCCAGGCGTTCAGTCGGTGGAGAGTTTCTTGAGAACCTCGATCGCCGCCAGCCGTTCGCACGCGCTCAGATTCGCCAATGTCAGTTCCGTTATACGTTGCGCGTCGGGAATGACGCTGTCCACGAGTTTCTGGCCTTCGGTGGAAAGCGATACCAGGCGCTGGCGACGATCATCCTGGTCCGGCGCGATCAGCAGCAGGCCCCGGCGCTTCAGCCGCAGAACGATGTCGCGCAGGGTCGCGTGGTCGATCGCCGTCAGGCGGGCGATCAGGACCAGGGGGGAGCCGGGGTGATCGCGCACGGTCGTCAGGACGGCGAACTGGACCGACGTCAGCTTGTCGTCGGGAATCGTGCTCTGGAAAATGGCGGTATGACGCTGATACGCCCGGCGGAGCAGATGGCCGATCTGGTCGGAAAGAACGTAATCGCCGTTTCCCGGGCGATTCTCCTCCATCGCCGCGGGCGTTGCGGGAGCAGAGCGGGATTTGGTACTGCGGCGGGGCTTCTGGGTCATGCCCTTATGTTACACCGAAGGCGATGCCGGCTGAAAGAGACCGAAACAGGTCTTGTTTTACAGTGGATCGTGCGCTTAACATGTCGTGTATACGTTACAATGAAGCGCCACCTCCGACGGAGTGTGGCCTGTATGCGTAACATTGGTAAGGCGGAATGACTCGTGATCGAACTGAATGTCAACGGTCTGCGCCATCTTCTTGATGTGCCGGATGATGTGCCGCTGCTCTATGTGTTGCGGAACGACCTTGCATTGAACGGCCCGAAATATGGATGCGGGCTGGGCGAATGCGGGGCGTGTTCGGTGCTGGTCGACGGGCGTGCCGCGCGTGCCTGTTCCGTCTCCTGCGGCGCGGTCAGCGGGCGCAGGATCGTCACGCTGGAGGGGCTTGCGACCGAAGATGGGCTGGACCCCGTTCAGGAGGCCTTCATTGCGGAGCAGGGGGCCCAGTGCGGCTATTGCCTCAACGGGATGATCATCACCATTCGGGCGCTGCTGAACGAGAACCCGGCGCCTGATGAAGCGGCGATCCGCGAAGCCCTGCGTTACACGCTGTGCCGCTGCGGCACGCATGTGGAGATTCTGCGCGCCGCCCGGCTTGCATGCGGGCTGGACCCGGCGGCCATGCCCCGATGAGCAAGGACGTGCTGTCGCGGCATGAGGATGCCGGGGGCTATGTCGCGGTCACCCGCGCGCCTGCGCAGCCGCATGGCATGGGCGCCGTCAAGCGCGACCTGAGCAATGTGCCGGACGATGTGTTCGTCGTCGTGCGGGCGGACGAACATGTCGTCGGCTATTGCGGGCATGTCGATCTGGGGACGGGCATCGCGACCGCGCTGGCGCAGATCGTGGCCGAGGAAATGGATGTGCCGTTTTCCTGGGTCCGCATGGAACTCGGCCATACCGGCTCGACGCCCAACCAGGGGGCGACGATCGCGAGCGAGACCATCCAGGTCTCGGCCATTCCCCTGCGCAAGGCCGCCGCCCAGGCGCGGGAGGTACTGAAGACGCTTGCCGCCATCCGGTTCGGGCTGGCGCGTGACGAACTGCATGTTCTCGAGGGTGTGGTGTACCGGGGTGAGGGCACGCGCCTGGCCAGTGTCGCGGACCTGCTGGTCGGCGTGCGGCATGTCACGCGGTTCGACGAGGACGTGGCGCTCAAGCCCCGTTCGGCCTATCGCATCGTCGGTCATGAGGTCCCGCGGGTGGATATTCCCGACAAGGCGACTGGCCGGGTCGTCTATGTGCATGATGTGCGCGTGCCGGGGATGCTGCATGGGCGGGTGGTGCGGCCGCCCTACCATGGCGTGGAACATGGCCGTCAGGTCGGGCGCAGCCTGATCGATGTGGACCGGGCCTCGATCGCGCATCTGCCCGGTGTCGTCGAGATCGTGACGATCGGGGATTTCGTCGGTGTGGTGGCCGAGCGCGAGGAGCAGGCCATCGCGGCGGCACAGGCGCTGGTCGTGCGGTGGCGGCCGGTCGAGATGCCGGACCTGACCGATATCGCGACCGCCCTGCGCAACAACCCCTCGACACCGCGCCGGCTGCTGGACCGGGGAGATGTCGCGGCGGCGCTCGATACGGCCGCGCGGCGTCTCGATGTCTCCTATCTCTGGCCCTATCAGATGCACGGGTCGATCGGGCCGTCCTGCGCGGTGGCCGACTGGCGGGGCGGCAGCCCGGTCGTCTGGTCGGGCACGCAGAATCCGCATATGCTGCGCAGCGACCTGGCCACGCTGATGGCGCTGCCGGAAGGGCGGATCGAGATCGTGCGCCACGAGGCCTCGGGGTGCTACGGGCGCAATTGTGCGGACGATGTGTGCGGTGACGCGCTGCTGCTGTCGCGGGCCGTCGGCCGGCCGGTGCGGGTGCAGCTTTCGCGCGCGCAGGAACATGTCTGGGAACCGAAGGGGGCCGCCCAGCTGATGGAGATCAGCGGCGGCATCGACGCGGCGGGGCGGCCGGTCGCCTATTCCTTTCAGACGCGCTACCCCTCGAACGTTTCCCCTTTGCTGGCGCTGGTGCTGACGCGGACGATCGATGCCGATCGGCCGGGGGTTACCCAGATGGGCGACCGGACCTGCATCCCGCCTTATGCGTACGACAATGCACGGGTGGTCGTCCACGATACGCCGCCGATCGCCCGGGCGTCGTGGCTGCGGGGCGTCTCGGCGATGCCCAACAGTTTCGCGCATGACAGTTACATCGATGAACTGGCCGCCATCGCCGGGGCGGACCCGCTGGCCTACCGGCTGGCGCTGCTGCCCGACGCGCGGGCCCACGACCTGCTGCTGGCCCTGGCCGATCGGGCCGGGTGGGTGACGCGGCACGGGCCACGGCAACCGGTCGACCGGACGGCGCGCGTGCTGACGGGGCGCGGCATCGGCTACGCGGTCTATGTCCACGGTGCCTTTCCCGGCGTGGCCGCCGCCTGGGCGGCCTGGATCGCGGATGTGGCGGTCGATCGCCAGACGGGGCAGGTGCGCGTGCTGCGTGTCCATGTCGCGCAGGATGCCGGCATGATGGTCAATCCGGCGGGGGTGCGGCACCAGGTCCATGGCAATATCGTGCAGTCCCTCAGCCGGGTGCTGAAGGAGGAGGTGACGTTCGACGAGACCGGCGTGACCAGCCGGGACTGGGGCACCTATCCGATTCTCACCTTCCCCGAACTGCCCGAGATCGACGTGCTGTTCATGGATCGGCCGAACGATCCGCCGCTGGGCGTGGGCGAGTCCGCGTCCGTGCCCAGCGCGGCGGCGATCGCCAATGCCGTGTTCGACGCGACGGGCGTGCGGTTCCGGGACTTGCCGCTGACGCCTGCGCGGGTGAAGCCGGCGCTGGATCGTGCGCTTGGCGCCTATGTGGCGCCGGAGCCGGCGCCTGTTCCGCTTCCTCTCGCGCAACGGCGGATGCAGGGCCGGCCGGCCTTGCGTCGCGGCCTGCGAGACCTGCTGAATGTCGGCGTGCTGGCCGCCGCGATGTTCCAGGCGGCCTCGACCGCATGGCCGGTACGCCGCCCGATCGCGCCCGTTCCGCGTCCCGACGCGGCATCCTTCACACCGGACGAAATCGCGCGCGGACGGGTTCTGGCGGCGGCGGGAGATTGCGCCGTCTGCCACACGGCGCCGGGCGGGGTGACGAATGCGGGCGGCCGGGCGCTGGAAACGCCGTTCGGGCAGGTGATCACGACCAACCTGACGCCGGACGTGGAAACGGGGATCGGCGGATGGTCCTATGCGGCATTCGCGCGCGCGATGCGCGAGGGGATCGGCCGGGACGGGCGGCATCTCTATCCCGCCTTTCCCTATACGTCCTTCGCGCGCGTGTCGGACGACGATCTCCGGGCGCTTTACGCCTATCTGATGGTTCAGCCCGCCGTCACCCATGCCGTGCCGGAAACGAGGCTCGCCTTCCCCTATGCGCTGCGTCCGGCGATGGCGGGCTGGAACGTGCTGTTTCATGATCCGACGCCCTACCGGGCCGATCCGTCGCGCTCGGCCGAGTGGAATCGCGGCGCCTATCTGGTCGAGGGCCTTGGCCATTGTTCCGCGTGCCACACGCCCCGCAACGCCCTGGGGGCGGAAAAGCGCGGGTCCGCCTATCTCGCCGGCGGCGAGGCCGATGGCTGGATCGCGCCGCCCCTGGGCACGCGTTCCCGGGCGCCCGTGCCGTGGACCGTGGAGGCGATGGCGCGCTATCTCCGCCAGGGCCATGATGCGGCGCATGGTCCCGCGCTGGGCCCCATGGCACCGGTGATCGCGGAGATGCGCGCGCTGCCCGACGCCGATGTGCGGGCCATCGCCGTCTATCTGACCGAAGACGCGTCCCGCGCGGCGCCCCCCGCTCCCGATGCCGCCGCCGTCAGCGCGTCGGCCCTGGCGCGCCGCGCCGACGCCGCCCTGCGCGAGCCGGCGGGCGCGCGGATCTTCGCGGGAAGCTGCGCGGCCTGCCATGAGGGCGCGGCGCGGCATATGGACGGCAACCGGCCGGATCTGGCCCTGAACAGCAACTTGCAGGACGCGCGGCCCGACAATGTGATCCACGCGATCCTGCATGGCGCCGGTCATGCGGGTGAGGACGGGCGTGGCGAGATGCCGGGTTTCCGGACCGTGCTGGATGACGGACAGATCGCGTCGCTGCTGCGCTATCTGCGGGCGGTCAATGCGCCGGGGCGCCCGGCGTGGGACGGCCTGACGGCGCGGATCGTGGCGCTGCGCGCGCACCATGGGGGGCCGTGACGATGGGCGGCTGGTTTCCAACCTGGCGGCGGGCGGGCGCATCCTGCTGGCGGTCGAGCCGCCGGAGATCCTGGTGCGCAGGACGCCGACGATGGAGGACCGCACGCGCGTGCTGGCCGCCTCGGCGAAGCTGCAGGTGGCGAAGACGATGCATGTTTCCTCTGCCGCCGGTACCGACGTCACCTTCGCGCTGGGCGATTACCCGATGCTGGAGGAATATGGCTTCGTCGACGCGCCGGGGCGCTGGGACCATTGGCCGAGCGGCTTCCTGGCCACCTGGTCGAACGAGGGTTCGGCCGAGGGGATGATCGTGCTGGCGCCGGGCGACATCCTGCTGCCGCAGAAATCCTACGTGACCGCGCCGATCACGCTGCGCCTGGCGGGCGGCTATGTCCGCGCGATCGAAGGCGGCTACGAGGCCGGGCATCTGCGCGACTATATGGAAAGCTTCGGCGACCCCGAGGCCTATGCCGTCTCGCACATCGGTTGGGGCCTGCAATGGCGCGCGCACTGGTCGGTCATGGGGTTCTACGATCGCGAGGCGACCATCGGCATGGACCCGCGCGCCTGCGCCGGCAATTTCCTGTGGTCCACGGGGCCGAACAACGAGGCCGGCGGCACGCGCGACACGGCGTGTCATATCGACATTCCGATGTGCGGCTGCACGGTGCGGCTGGACGGCGAGGCGGTGGTGGTCGACGGCAATCTGGTGGAGGGATAAGGTGATAAACACGGACCTGCAACGTGACGAGGCGCGCTACAAGGCGCAGGGGTTCGGCAACGAAATGGGCATGGTCGGAAAGATCGGCCTGCTGATCGTCGATTTCGTCAACGGGTTTGCCGACCCGCAGGCATTCGGCGGCGGCAATATTCCCCAGGCCATCGCGCGGACGACGACATTGCTGGCGGAAGCACGCCGGCTGGGCTGGAAGATCGCCCATACCCGCATCGTGTTTGCCGATGACGGGGCGGACGCGAACATCTTCTCGCTGAAGGTTCCGACCATGCTGGGCCTGACCGAACACAACCCGGCCTCGGCCATCGTGGCGGATCTGGCGCCGGAGCCGGGCGAGTATGTCGTGCGCAAGACCGTGCCCTCGGCGTTCTCCGGCACGCCGCTGGCGGCGTGGTTCGTCACCCATGGCGTGCAGACCGTCGTGGTGGCAGGATGCGTGACCTCGGGCTGCGTGCGCGCCAGCGTGCTGGATGCGATGCAGGCCGGCTTCCGCCCGGTCGTGGTGTCGGATTGCCTGGGCGACCGTGCCATCGGCCCGCACGAGGCCAATCTGTTCGACATGGCGCAGAAATGCGGCGACGTCCTGGACCTGGACACGCTGCTGTCGCGCCTGCCCAATTGCTGATGTCCGGAGTATCCATCATGACCAAGACCCTTTATCGCATCGGCCAGATCGTCCCGAGTTCCAACGTGACGATGGAAACCGAAATTCCGGCGATGCTGGCCGCGCGCCAGCTTGTCCGTCCGGAACGATTCCTGTTCCATTCCAGCCGCATGCGCATGAAGACCGTCAGCAAGGACGAACTGGCGGCGATGGACGCGGAATCCGACCGCTGCGCCCTGGAACTGAGCGACGCGCGGGTGGATGTGATGGGCTATGCCTGCCTGGTCGCGATCATGGCGATGGGGCTGGGATATCACCGGCAGTCCGAGGCCCGGCTGCATAAGCGGACGGTGGAAAACGGCGCGCCGACGCCGATCGTGACCAGCGCGGGGGCCCTGGTGGAGGGGCTGAAGGTGCTCGGCGCGCGAAAGATCGTGGTGGTGGCGCCCTATATGAAGCCGCTGACGAAACTGGTCGTCGATTACATCGCCTCCGAAGGCTACGAGGTGATCGATCATGTGGCGCTGGAAATTCCGAACAATCTCGATGTCGCGGCGCATGATCCCGAGCGTCTGCCCGGCATCGTGCGGGGGCTGAACTACCGGGACGCGGATGTGATCGTGCTGTCGGCCTGCGTGCAGATGCCCTCGCTGCCGGTGGTGGCGAAGGTCGAGGCCCTGACCGGCAAGCCGGTCGTGACCGCTGCGATTGCCACCACCTATGCCATGCTCCGCGCCCTGGAGCTGGAAACCGTGGCGCCCGGTGCCGGTGCATTGCTGTCCGGCGCCTATTGAGGAGAAACATCATGACCGAGAGCCGTTTCCTGTACGGTGCGAACGTCCACGCCAATGGAATCCGCCAGCATTATCTGCGCTATGGCGGCCAGGGACAGACGATGGTGCTGATTCCCGGAATCACCAGTCCCGCGATCACATGGGGATTCGTGGCCGAGGAACTGGCGCGCACGTTTGATGTCTATGTCCCGGATGTTCGCGGACGCGGGCTGTCTGCGACGGGGCCTGATCTGGACTATGATCTCGACAGCTACGCGGCGGACGTGCGCGGCTTCATCGACGCCTTGCACCTGGCGGACGTGGTCCTGACCGGTCATTCGATGGGCGCGCGGATTGCGATTCGTGCCGCCCGGGTCAATGCCGACGGACTGTCGCGTCTCGTTCTGGTCGACCCGCCGGTCAGCGGGCCGGGGCGCCGGGCCTATCCGGCGAAGCTCGATTGGTACACGGAATCGATCCGCCTGGCGCGGCAGGGCATGACGGCGGAAGACATGCTGCGATTCTGCCCAAGCTGGACCGAGGAGCAGCGTGCCCTGCGCGCCGAGTGGCTGCATACCTGCGACGAACTGGCGACGCGGATCACGTTCGAGAAATTCCATACCGAGGATATTCATCAGGACATTCCGCATCTGCGGACGCCCGCGACGCTGGTCGTCGCGACGCGCGGCGGCGTGATCCTGCCCGAGGACGAGGCGGAGATTCTCGCACTCAATCCGTCCATCGCCGTGAAGCATGTGCCCGAGGCCGGTCACATGATCCCGTGGGACAATCTCGAAGGGTTCGTTGCCGCGGTCGGCGTGTGATCGGAGCCTCCTCCGGAGGTCAGTATTTATAGCGTAGACGCTATAATTCTTGCTGTTCCGTTTTTATGACGATATGGTTTTTCGTAGCTCGCCCGTGCCCAGCGCCCGGGCGCTGGGCGAAGGTGTCGGGCAATTGGGATCGAAGGCAGCAGAGAGGCCGGGCGACGAACCGGCGGCCCGCCATGGATGCGGGTCTGCGGCGGATGATCGGTCACCCGACCTGTCCGCCCTGACCCGCGATGACAAGATCGATCTGGTCAGTGGACGCGGCCTGTGGCGTACGGCCAGCCTGCCCCGGCATCATATCCGTTCGGTCCTGATGACGGACGGGACGAATGGCGTGCGCTTCGTTCCAGCCCAGATCGACGATGTCGGAGAGCAGGCCGATCTGGGCGCCTTTCTGGACACGGTCGACACCGCACGCGGCGAAACCGCGCTTCTGCTGGGCCGCAGCTTGCCGATGACCTGCTTCCCCAGTGGGGCCACCATGGGATGCAGCTGGGACACGGCACTGATGTACGAGGTCGGGCGCGCCCTGGCCGCGGAATGTCGTCTGCTCGGTGTCCAGGTTCTGCTGGGTCCCGGCATCAATCTGCGCCGCTGTCCACTCGCCGGGCGCGGTTTCGAATATTGCAGTGAAGACCCGGTCCTGACCGCGGACATGGCTGCTGGCCTGATCAACGGATTGCAGGATCATGGTGTCGGGGCATCGTTGAAGCATCTTGCCTGCAATAATTCCGAAGTCGAACGGACCAGCATGGATTCGGTGGTGGAACGGCGGGCTCTGCACGAACTCTATCTCTACGGTTTCGAAAGAGCGATTGCCCGCAGCGATCCGTGGACCGTCATGACGTCCTATAACCGGCTGAACGGTGTGCAGACTTCGGCCGATCCATGGCTGCTGACCGACATTGTGCGCAAGCGCTGGGGATATCGCGGCACCGTCATTTCCGACTGGCACGGCATACAGGACCGCCCGGCCTCCCTCCTGGCCGGCAATGATCTCGACATGCCGCAGAGCGACGCCAGGAAAAGACGTCTGCGCACCGCCCTCGCCGAGGGACGCGTACCTGACGCAGCGCTGGATGGTGCATGCCGCAATGTCCTGCGGCTGATCGAGCGGTGCGACCGTGCTGCGGCGATGCCCCCCCTGGCCGCCGATTTCGACGCCCATCACGCGCTGGCCAGGAAGATCGCCGCGCGATCCTGCGTGTTGCTGGTCAACCGGGACGATCTCCTGCCTCTGACGGCGACGTGCGGGCATTGGCTGGTCATCGGCTCGGGGGCTATGGAGCCCCGTATCCAGGGGGTCGGCAGCGCGGGCGTCAATCCCCGGCAATGCGACATCCCGTTGGACATGCTGCGCCAGACTGCCGGGGCCGGGGTGCAACTGTCCTATCATGCCGGATGGGCCGACGACGGGTCCATCGATCCCCAGCGCAGGCAGGAGGCCCTGGAGATGGCGGCCCGGGCCGATACGGTGCTGGTCTTTGCCGGAACGCCGCCCGACGTCAGCGGGGAGAATGCCGACCGCCCTGATCTGGCGCTTATTCCCGCGCATGACGACTTCATTGCCGCTCTGGCGGGCATCCATCCGCGTGTCGTGGTCGTTCTGACACATCCGGACGCCGTCATTCTGCCCTGGGTCGGGTCGGTCGGCGCCGTGATCTCCGCGGGATATGCCGGCCAGGGCTTCGGCGGCGCGATCGCCGATATCCTGCTGGGTGTCGAAAATCCGTCCGGCAAGCTGCCCGTGACTTGGCCCGCACGCCTGGAAGACAGTCCGGCCTTTCTGGGCTATCCCGGCGAACACGGCACGCATCTCTATCGCGAAGGCATTTTCGTCGGCTATCGCTATTTCGATGCGCGCCGCATCACGCCGCTTTTTCCATTCGGATTTGGCCTGTCCTATACGCGCTTTTCCTACCATGGGCTGCGCCTCGACCGATCTGTTCTTGGCAGGAACCAGACTTTATCGATCAGCTTCACAATACGGAATGACGGTCCTGTCTACGGGCGTGAAATCTGCCAGCTTTATCTGGGCCGCCCCGAGGCCCCGCGCCGTGCCATCCCGGCTCATCCCAGGCGCGCGCTGAAGAGCTTTGCCTGCGTCGCGCTGGCGCCGGGGGAAAGCCGCGTTGTCGATTTCGTGTTGACGCGACGCGACTTCGCCTATTTCGACGTCGTCCTGGATGAATGGTTCGTGCCCGAGGCCGTGCTGAGCATCGAAATCGGAGCCTCGTCACGCGATATCCTGTTGCAAACGGAGCTGACGGTTGCGGGTGACAGTGCCCTGCCGCGGCGGCTCGACCTGCATACGCCCCCTGGAATCGTCATGGAAACGCCCCATGCGGCCGCAGAACTGACCGAATGGCTGGCGGCGGAAACCGGGGCCGCGCCAGCCGAGGCCCTGGCGATACTCGATCGCTGCCGGACATCCTTTCTCGGGCTGCATGACACGCTGAGCTGGTCTTTGGGCCGCGAGTTGGATGAAGGCGCCCTGATCCAGGTCCTGGAACGCATCAACCGGGAAAACGGTATCCCATAGGCTGCTCTAGTTTATTGTTTTCACGAGCATCTTAATCTGTTTGACTGCATGCGTTCAAACAGGAACCACCCAAGCGCAATGTTTGCGATGCGCCCGATCGGTGCCGGCATCCGGACATACGCCCCGCCATCCGGGATCCGGCCGGTCTGACGCCAAAATGGCGCGTGCCTTATTTTGAGAACAGATTAATAACGTTTGCGTTCCGATGGTCGCGCATATAGAATGTATACGTTATTCTTTTGCGATGCCCCTCGTCAGAATCGCGAGCATCTGCAGATGGGAGACCAGGGTGATGATACAGAAAAAGTTAAGTGCCTCCCGCCGTAACTGCTATATTGCGGCAACCATGACGGCGCTTGTTGCGCTGGCAACATCGGCCCATGCAGCGTCCGGCACTGTCGCGCACAAGAAGAAATCAGGTGTACATCATAAATCGTCGCTGGCGCAGTCTCCGGTCGCGGCGACCGCCCCGGCCCGTGCAGCGGGGCCGGTCGCAGCCCAGGCCGCGACCGCGGCCGCCCCGGGATCTGCCGCGCCGATGATCGAAGGCATCATGGTTTCCGGCCGTCACAGCAGCCGCGGTGCCCACACGGTGCTCAGTTCCTCCGCCTTCGACAAGGCTGTTCCGGGAACGAGCGTTCTGAAAATCCTGCAGCAGATCCCGGGTGTCGCCTTTGTCTCGGATGACCCGCAAGGGCTGGACACCGGCGGCATGCAGATCTTCATGCACGGTTTCTCGCAGAACCAGCTCGGCTTCACGCTTGACGGTATTCCCCTCGGCGAGCCAGTCTACCGCAACTATAACGGGCTTAATACCGTGGAAGCCATTTCCTCGGAAAATGTCGACCATATGAACGTCACCCAAGGGGCGGGCGACCTCAGCATGCCCAGCACCAACAGCTTGGGCGGCGGTCTCGAGATCTATTCCAGCAACCCCAAGGACAAGCTGGGGGGGCTGGTCTCGCAAACCTTCGGCAGCAATGCGACCTACCACACGTTCGTCAGGATCGATTCGGGAAAGTTGACGCCGTCAGGAACCAAGTTCTTCGTTTCATATATGCGTAATGACACCGACAAGTGGAAAGGGTACGGCGATCAGTTCATGCAGCAGGTGAATGCGAAGCTGGTTCAACCCATCGGCAATTCGTCCAGTATCAGTGTCTTTTATGACTATTCGGATCTTTCTCAGTATAACTACCAGGATATTTCGCTAAATTTCCTGAATACGCTTGGGCAGAGGGTCGACAACTACTATCCTAATTACAAGGCTGCGTATCTGGCAGCGCAAGGCATCTTCACGCACGGCGAGAACTTGACGAACGACCCGCTGGACGTGTCCTTCTACTCGGCGGTGACGCAGACCGTCGATCAACTGGGCGCCATCAACGCCAAATTCCAGCTGACCGACAATCTGCACTGGGACTCCGTGGTCTACGGGCATGGTGAAAAAGCCGCGACCCTGTTCACGACCCCGTATCTGTCGTCGCCGAACGGTGCCCCGCTATCCGATATCATCAAGCGTCCGACCATCCAGCGGTTCGGCTTTACCTCGGCGCTGACCTACGAGATTGCCAAGAACACGATTCATTCCGGGATCTGGTTCGAAAACAACAAGTATGTCAGCAACATGTATGCGTATCAGGACCCGCTTCTGTCGTGCAACTGCACGCCCGACCCGATGCGTAACCAGAGCAATCCGTTCGAGGAACCCTGGGGCCAGACCTACAATACCGATACGTTCCAGTTCTTTCTGGAAGATACGTGGCGCCCGATCCATAATCTGACCCTGCATGCCGGGTTCAAGTCCCTGCTTTCGACGACGCACGTCTCCGCCACGGCCAATGATCCGTCCTATACCGGTACCGACCAGATCGCCGGCGGCGTCGGCCTGACATCCGCGGCGGCGTTTCTGCCGCATATCAGCGCGGATTATGTGTTCCTGCATAATCACGAGGTCTATTTCGACATCGCGAACAACATGCGCGCCTATCCGCAGAGCGGATTCCACCTTGCGGCCTCTCCCTTCGCCGTGTCGCAGGCGGCGTTCGATGCGTCCGCCCCGCACCTGCATCCGGAAACCGACTGGGCCTACAATATCGGCTATCGCTATACGTCGCCGCACGTCATCGGGTCGATCAACCTGTACCATGCCGATTTCGCGAACCGCTTGCAGGGTATCTACAGCGGCAGCCTGGTCGACCCGCAATTGACCGTGCTGAATGTAGGCAGCGTGACGATGAACGGGCTGGATGCCGACCTGACCATCATCCCGGTCAAGAATCTGCGGATCTTCAACTCGGTCAGCTTCAACAAGGGGACGTATCAGAGCAATCTGACCACCGACGGCGTCACCTACGATCTGAAGGGCAAGAAGGTCATTGATTATCCCTCCTTCATGTATAAGAGCAGCGTCGATTATACATTCCGGAAGTTGGACGCGCATTTTGACGTGATGTATATGGGACGGCGTCCGTTCAGCTACACGAACGATGTCTATGTTCCGGGTTACTGGCTGGCCTCCGTCGGGGCGAACTACAATTTCGGCAAGGTCGGATTTGCCCAGAACCTGACATTGAGCTTCAATGTCACCAATCTGTTCAACCAGGTCTATGTTTCGGAAATGGGCGGTGAAGCGGGCAATGCATTCCAGGGCGACTATGAATCCCTACTCATGGGGGCGCCGCGTCAGTATTTCGGCACGCTGAAGGCGGCGTTCTGAGTACCGATCACATGGCTGAAGCCAACGCCCGCCTGAGCTTCCGGGAACGGCTCTGCTTCGGGGCAGGGGATTTCGTCGGCAACATGCTGTTCGGGATCTCCGGCTCCTACCTCATCTATTTCTACACGACGATAGAACGCATCCCCGCCGCCAGTGTCGCCCTGCTGATGCTGGTGGCCCGTATCTTCGACAGTCTGGCCGATCCCGCCGTCGGACTGATGATCGATCGGCAGACCCTGTTCGGTGGTCGATTGCGGCCCTACATCAAATGGTTCGCCTTTCCGTTCGTCCTGTCGACCTTCCTGTGTTTCGTCCCCCTTCCCGTCGGCGGGGGCGTCCGCCTTGCCTGGGCGTATGGCACCTATCTTCTCTGCGGGATCACGTTCTCGCTGGTTATCAATCCCTATGGCGTGCTCCCGAACGTCATGACCGACCGGCCGGCCGACCGTCTGTCTCTGGCGACCTTCCGGATGTTCGGCGCGATGCTGGGCATCTCGCTGGTCGGTGCCACCGCCCTGCCAGCCGTGCATCTGCTCGGTCATGGCGATGACGAGCGTGGTTTCGTCCGCTTCATGGCGCTTGTCTGTGCCATCGGCGGTGTCCTGCTGATGGCCCCGTATTTCGGGTGCCGTGAGCGCCTGCCCCTGCAGCGCGAGCACCACCGGCTGAGGACGGCCCTGGTCGGGCTGCTGCGCAATCGCGCATGGGTCATCGCCACCATCGTGCTGAGCACCTTCTACTTGAACCTGACGGCCTTTTACGGTCTGGCGCTGTATTACGCGCAGGCCGTCCTCGGCATGCCGGCCGAATTCGGCGGGGTGCTGATCGCCGGCATGGGGTTTGGCAAGATGGTGGGAACACTCTGCTCGCCCGCATTGACGCGCCGCGTGGGGCCCCGGGCCGCGATCGCCCTGCCTTATTTGGCCTCCATCGCGGGGCTGGTCGCCTTCCTTGGGATCGGCCGCCATCCGGCGGCGTTGCTGGCCTGTTTCGCGACCGTCTGCTTCTTCGAAGGCCTGACCTTGCCGGTGATGTATATGCTCGTCGCCGACTCGATCGATTTCGGGGCGCGTGAACTGGGGCTGAAAGCGGCCGGATTGGCGTATTCGATCAATAATTTCGTCGGCAAGGTCGCCTGGGCGATCGGCGGGGCCCTGTCCGCCGGCATACTGGCCTGGGGCGGATATGATCCGGCGGCAGCGCAACAGACCCTGCTTGCCCGCCATTTCATCATATTCGGTTTTCTGGGGGTGCCGCTGATCGTCGCCCTGGCGTCCGCCGCCATCGTGACCCTCTACCCCTCCAGTCGTTCATAGCTGCTGCAAGAGAGACGTCATGCCTCTGATTGACCCGACAATTTCCGGCGCCACGGCGTGGAACAGCTGGTCAGACCGCCCGGCGGAAATGGTGTTCCTGCCGCTCGGGGTCACTGTCACACCCGTCCTGTACGCCACCAGCACCCGCAGGGCGACGACGATTGCCGCCGGGCCGGATCTGACATTTGGAACCCACGATATCGATGGCACGCATATCGGCTTTTCCACCCATCATGCCGGCACCACCATCGATTTCGCCTATCGCAAGGTCGGTCCATGGCGCTATCGCGCCACATGGCATGGCGCGCATCTGGCGGAATGGGGCCTGCGCTACTGGGTGACCGTCTGCCTGTCCGGCCCGGGCATGCAGGCCCGCTATTGCCCGCAGGACCATGCGGCGGTCGTCAAGGTCGGGTCCCGGTGGGTGGCGCTGGTCGCGGCCCCCGCGCCCGTGCAGACCACCGTGCATGACAGCATCGCCGCGGTTGTCGAAGATTTCGAGCAGAACGGGTATTTCTATCGCGGCAGCCGCGGCGATACGGGACCGGTCGTCGCCCTGCGCTTCAATCTGGAAATGATGCGTCACGGCGGCTTCGGCGTGGCCGTCGCGGACAGCGAGCAGCTTGCCATCGCCGGGGCCCGCGCGGCATTGGCACAGCCGGCGGACGACGACACGCCGCCCTTGCAGCAGGGCCTCTTTGCGGGCGCGCTGGACGCCATCCGCGACGTCATGGGCTGGAACACGCTGTACGACCGTATCAACCACCGTCCCTATACGGCCGTCAGCCGGATCTGGAACCTGGGCGATTTCGCGGTCTGGTACAATGACCAGACCTATGCGGCCCTGATGACCGGCCTGTTCGATCCCGATTGCGGACGCGCCAACATGGCCGTCGCCATGGCCAGCGCGACGCCGCAGGGCAATTTCGCCTGTATCGTCACCTCCAACGATGCATGGGTCGACCGTACTCAGGCCCCCAACGGGGCCTTCATGGCGTGGATGATGTATCTGCGCACGCGCGATCGCTCCCTGCTGGAACGCGTCTACGCGCCGCTGGCCCGCAATAACCGGTGGTGGCGCGCCCATCGTGACCCGGACGGGCGTGGCCTGGTCTCCTGCGGTACCTCGGATGTCGGCGAGGCCCTCTACAAGGGCACGCATTTCGGCGCGCGCAACGAAACGGGAATGGATAATTCCCCGACCCATGACGAAGCGATCTTCGATCCGGCCACCGGCACCCTGTCCCTGCTCGATGTCGGGTTGAATTGCTGCCTGGCCCTGGATGCCGAAATGCTGGCCCTGATGGCGCGCGAACTGGGACACCAGGCCGAGGCCGAGGAGTTTTCCACGCTGGCCGAAACCGGGCGGGCGCTGATCCGCACTGAATTGTGGGACGAGGCCCGGGGCCTGTTCGCCAATCGCCAGCGCACGGGTGGCTTCGTTCGCAGCGTCGGGCCCACAAGCTTCTATCCGCTGATCTGCGGGGCCGCGGATGACGCGCAGGCGGCCGCGCTGCTTGTACACCTGGACGACCCGGACACGTTCGGCGGCCCGTACGTCATCCCCAATGTCAGCCGGGACGATCCGGCCTTTGCCGACAACGTCTATTGGCGGGGCCGCATCTGGCCCAACGTCAATTTCTTTATCTGGCACGGGCTGCGCCGCTACGGCATGCGCGATGTGGCGCGCGCCTTTGCCGAAAAGAGCATGGCCCTGTTCAACCAGTCCTGGGTCGCACGCCGCCAGTGCGGCGAGAATTACAACGCCCGGACTGGAGAGATCACCGACCAGCCGGATACCGACCCGTTCCTGAGTTGGGGCGCCATGCTGCCTCTGATCGGCGTGTCGGAAGTCATGGACGTCAACCCCTGGGCGGGGTGGGAATTCGCCTGCGGCGGCCCCGACCGCACCCTTGGCCCGGTGCAAAGCCCCCTCGGCCTGATCCGGCTGGTGGTCAGCAACGGGCGGACAATCCTGACACAGGGCGAATACCCCCGTCTGCGCACGACAATGCAGGGCGTCATGAGCCATGTCGTGTTTTCGCAAACCGGCTTCGCCTGCGATATCGCGCCGGCGGGACCGTCGGAGACGACGGTCTGTCTGCCCGGCGTTACGGTGGCGCAGACCCTGGTGGTCCGCTTTGACGGATACGCCGTCGATACGCTGGCCGACACCGAAGATGGCCTGATGGTGACCTTGCCCGCGGCAAAGGCCGGACGATTGCAAATTGCTTTTTCTGCCTGAGGATCTTCACGATGACACGGCAAATGCATCTTTTCGCCTATCTCAAGACAGGTCCCACGGCCCTGCATGCCGGCGGCTGGCGCCACCCTGACGCGGTGCTGGATGATTTCCTCGAGCCCGGACGTTATCAGGCGATCGCCCGCACGCTGGAACAGGCCTGTTTCGACGGATGCTTCTTTGCGGATTTGCAGGGTCTCTACGACATTCATGGCGGCGGGTTCGACACCTATGTCCGGCGCGGCGGCCAGATCAGCTTCCTCGATCCCATGGTGGTGCTGCCGGTCATGGCGGCCGTGACCAGCCGCCTCGGACTGGGCGCGACGCTGTCCACCAGCTTCCTCCATCCGTACCATCTCGCGCGCGCGCTTCTGTCAATGGATGTGCTGAGCAAGGGGCGCATGGCGTGGAATATCGTCACGTCGGCGACCGATCTCGAAGCCCGCAATTACGGCATGGATGAAATCGCCGACAAGGCCGCCCGCTACGAACGGGCAGACGAGGTCGTCGAAGCCTGCATGAAACTCTGGAAAAGCTGGGACAAGGATGCGTTCACTCTCGACAAGGAGTCAGGCCTGTTCGCCGACCCGGCGAAAGTGCATTACGCGAATTATGAGGGCCGCTACGTCAGAACCCGCGGTCCGCTCTCCATCCCGCAGAGCGCGCAGGGTCATCCGGTCCTGATGCAGGCGGGTTCGTCCCCCCGGGGCATCCAGTTTGCCGCGCGCTGGGCGGAAATCGTCTTCGCCCCCGACGCCGCGGATGACAAGATGCAGGAGAACTACCGGACGCTGAAACAGGGCATCGTCGCCGCAGACCGCAGTCCCGATGATTGCGCCCTGTGTGTACAGACGACATGCATCGTCGCCGAAACCGACAGCATGGCGCAGGAACGTGCCGACTATGTGAATGCGCTGGCCACCGAAGAGTTGAACATGGCCACCGTCTCGGCCAATTCGGGGGTGGATGTCTCCAGGCTCGCGGGCAGTGAGTCGGTTGCCGATCTGGCGAAGAACCAGGGCATCCACGAAGCGCTCTCGATGCTCGAAACCGTCCAGCGTGAACGCGGTGCGGCGTTGCGGCAGACTCTCGAACGCCGCCTGCCGAACATGATCGTCGGTTCCTACAAGACCGTCGCCGACCGGCTGGAGGCCATGTTCACGTCCGGCTGCTGCGACGGTTTCGTGCTGACCCCGGTCATGTTTCCCGGCAGCCACGAGAGTTTCTGCCGCATGGTCGTGCCGGAACTCCAGCGTCGTGGCCTGTTCCGCACGCACTACACGGGTACGACATTGCGCGAGCATCTGGGCACGACCCCCGGTCGCTGAACGATCCGGTCTGACATGCGGGGGGCCTTGCCTGCTACGAGTGCCAGCCCAGGCCTTTCGGCACCATGGAAAAACCGCAGGCGCGCAGCATGGCGTCCAGGCGCGTCGTCCGCACGGGGCGGTCGTCGACCATTTCGAGCGTGAACATCAGGTGTTTCTCGCGCCTCAGTGCGGCGGCGAGGGCGGCCAGGCCGGCGGCGAGCGTGTCGGCGTGGGCGGAATCGTCGGCGTCGAGATAGGTCAGCAGGGTGCGGCCGCCCTGGGTCAGATAGAAGGCGAGCCGATCGCCGGCGATGACGACGAAAGCGCCGGGACGGCGCGTCGGGCGGGTTGCGGTTGGATGCGGTGGCCAGGGCAGGATCGTGCCGAACGGGTTGGCCGGGTCGGCCGCCGACAGCGCGATTGCGACGGGGGCGGCGGACCGGCCCTCCGCGCGGTCGCGCAGACGGTCGATGGTCGCGCGTTCCGCGAACTGCGCGGCACCCAGCCCTTCGACGAAACGGCCGCGCAGGATCTGGCCGGCATCTTCCATGCTGCGGAAAATCGGCTGAAGGGTCGGAAAGCCGCCCGGCAGGTCTTCCGCGACGGCCGCGCCGCGCGTGACGATGCCGTAGCGGTCCAGCAGCCCTTCGGCCAGCACCAGCGCGCGGGCGGTGTCGCTGGTCGCCTCGCGGGGCAGCAGCGACCAGCGGCCCACGAGGGTCGGGTCGCTCGACGGGCGTGCGAATGCGGCGCCGTGCAGCCCCCGGGGGCGCCGCGCGCGCTGGACCGGGCGGGGGCGGTGGGTGGTGCGCGTGCTCGAACGGGCGCGCAGAGGCGCCCAACTGTCGGTGGTGATCGCGCCGGCCCAGGCGAGGTCCCATAGCGCGGTATCGAGGTCGGACGCCGTCAGCATGGGGCCGCCATCCCAATTTGCGTCCGGGGCCGCGGCCAGACGGGCGGGTGCCAATGTTGCGAGCTGGCGGGCGAAATAGGCGCCCCCGTCGGCGAGAATGGCGAGGATCGCGTGCTGGACCGGCGACAGGCCGGCCAGGCGATCGGCATCCGGCGGCGGCGGCAGGGTTTCGGCGGCGAAATCGCGGGGATGCAGCGACACCAGCCCGTCCTCGCCGGCCGCCGTGTCATGGCCGCACCAGAGGACGGCGCCATGGCCGATCAGTTCGTCCAGCATGGCCGGCGTATAGTCGGGCACGCGGGCGCGCAGGATCTGGTTCTCCCACAGTGCGGCCGGCAACGGCACGCCGGCCAGTTGCTCGACGACCCGGGCGACGCCGTCGATGCCGGCGAGTGTGCCCAGCCCGCCGGAGGCGGCGATCAGGACATGGCGCTCCAGCAGCAGGCGCACATATGCGTCCTGACCGGCGGGGCGGGTCGCCTGGCGCGCGGCGTGCAGCGCGCGCAGCCGCAGGCGCCGGAAGATGTCGTCGGCCACCCATTCGTGGACCGCCAGGGGGTTGGGCATCGGCGGCGCGGAGTCGTTTTCCGCTTCCAGCCGACGCTCGACGCCGAAATCCCCCTTCAGCAGCCTGCCCTGGTCGCGCAGCCGCTCCAGCGCCGCGTCGGCGACCGCGACGCCGAGGCCGAAACGCAGCGCGACCGCGCGCGTCGTGAAGGGGCCATGGGTGCGGGCATGGCGCGCGAGCAGGTCGCGCAGCGGATCGACCGTCGGGTGCAGGAAGATGCCGGGCAGGCCGGGCGGCAGCGCCACCCCCAGCGCGTCGCGCAGCCGGGCGGCGTCCTCGATCGCGGCCCAGCATGGCCGGCCCGCCATCGTGATCCCGATGACGCGGCGGTCGGCCGCGAGGGCGGCGAGGCAGGTTTCGGCGTCGCCGTCCGCAAGCCGTTGCGCGATCTCCGCCGTCGAGAGCGGGCCGAGTTCGCGCAGCAGGTCGGCCACGCCCTCCATGCCCTTCGCCCGATAGGCGGGCGCCAGGCGCTGCACATCCTGCTCGACCTGCGCCGTGACCGTGGGGTCGAGCAGGGCTCCCAGATCGACCTCGCCGAGAAGATCGGCCAGCAATCCGCTATCCAGCGACAGGACCGAGGCCCGGCGTTCGGCCAGCGGCGCATCGGCCGCATACATGAATTCGGCGACATAGCCGAACAGCAGGTCCGCCGCGAAGGGCGAGGGGATCTCGGTGGTCACCTCCACCATCCGCACCGCGCCGTCGGCCAGCCGCCGCGCCAGAGCATCGAGGGCGGCGAGGTCGTACACGTCGCGCAGGCATTCGCGTGCGGTTTCGACCAGGATCGGAAAGTCCGGATGCGCGCGCACGATTTCCAGCAACTGGCCGGCGCGCAGCCGCTGCTGCCACAGCGGCGAGCGGCGGCCGGGCGCGCGGCGCGGCAGCAGCAGCGCGCGGGCGGCGCATTCGCGAAAGCGGGCGGCGAACAGCGCGGAACCGCCCACGGCCTCGGTCACGATGGTGCGGAGCCTGTCGGGGTCGAACAGGAACAATTCCGCGCCCGGCACCTGCCCGGCGGTGTCGGGCAGGCGGGCGACGATGCCGTCATCGCTGGCCACCACCGACGGGTCGATCCCGAACCGGCGCCGCACCCGCGCCGCGACCGCCAGCGCCCACGGGTCATGCACGCGGCGGCCATAGGGCGAATGCAGGATCACCCGCCAGTCGCCGGATTCGTCGCGGCAGCGTTCGACCACCAGCGTCCGGTCGGTCGGCAGCACGCCGGTCGCCGCCTGCTGGGCTTCGACCAGCGCCAGCAGGTTGGTGACGGCGTTCGTGTCGAGCCCGGCCGCGTGCAGCCGTGTCTCCGGCCCGTCGCGCGTGCCGGTATCGAGTACGGCCAGAAAGGCACCGATCGCCTCGCCCAGTTCGGCGGGGCGGCGCATGCCGTCGCCGTGCCAGAACGGCAGCCGGGCCGATCGCCCCGGCGCCGGCGTCACGACGACCTGGTCGTTGGTGATCTGCTCGATCCGCCAGGAGGTGGTGCCCAGGGTGATGATGTCGTTGACCCGGGATTCGTAGACCATCTCCTCGTCCAGTTCGCCGACGCGGCGCGATCCCGCCTGTTCCTCGCCTTCGGGCAGGATGACGGTGAACATCCCCCGGTCGGGAATGGTGCCGCCGCTGGTGACGGCAAGCTGCAAGGCGCCCGGGCGCGGGGTCAGCCGTCCGGTTTCGCGGTTCCAGACCAGCCGCGGGCGAAAATTGGCGAAATCGTCGGCGGGATAGCGCCCGGCCAGCATGTCCAGCGTGGCATCGAACGCGCCGCGCGACAGGGTCGCGAACGGCGCCGCGCGCCGCACCGTCGCGTACCAGTCCTCGACCGCCAGGGGCGAGACCGCGACCGCCGCCACGGTCTGCTGCGCCAGCACGTCCAGCGGGTTGCGCGGCGGGTCGATCGCCTCGATACGGCCGGCGCGCATGGCTTCGACCGTCACGGCGGCATCGACCAGGTCGCGCCGGGTGCGCGGATAGACCAGCCCGGCCGAGGCACCGCCGACCTGGTGGCCGGCGCGGCCCACCCGTTGCAGGCCGCTGGCCACCGACGGCGGGGCGGCGACCTGGATCACCAGGTCGACCAGCCCCATGTCGATGCCCAGCTCCAGGCTCGATGTCGCGACGACGCAGCGCAGGTCGCCGGCTTTCAGGGCGCTTTCGATCTCGCGCCGCTGGTCCTTCGAGACCGAGCCATGGTGCGACCGCGCGATCAGCGGCGGCCCACCCGTCGCGCGTTTTTCGGTGCTGCCGGCGACCGAGGCATAATGGACGGGCGGCCCGGCCTCCGTTTCCTCCTGCGTGAAGCGGTCGGCATAGAGTTCGTTGAGTCGTGCCGTCAGCTTCTCGGCCAGCCCGCGTGAATTGGTGAAGACGATCGTCGCCCGCTGGCCCAGGATCCGGTCGAGGATGCTGGCCTCGACATGCGGCCAGATCGAGCCCGCCCGCATACTCCGCTCCCCGACGCCGGCCTGGCCGCCGGAAGCCGCGAGGTTGCTCATATCCTCGACCGGCACCACGATCGTCAGGTCCAGCCGGCGGCTGGCGGGCGGGTTGACGATCGTGACCGGCCGCGCGCCCCCCAGGAAGTGCGCCACCCGGTCGGCCGGCCGCACGGTTGCCGACAGCCCGATCCGCTGTGCGGGCGCGGGCAGCAGATCGTCCAGGCGCTCCAGGCTCAGCGCCAGATGGGCGCCGCGCTTGGTGGCGGCGACGGCATGCACCTCATCGACGATCACCGCCTGCACGCCCCGCAAGGTCTCGCGGGCCTTCGACGTCAGCATCAGATAGAGCGATTCTGGCGTGGTGATCAGGATGTCGGGCGGCCGGCGCAGCAGCCCGGCCCGTTCGGCGGCCGGCGTGTCGCCGGTGCGCATGCCCACGGCGATGGTGACGGCGGGGTCACCGCGCCGCGCCCGCTCCGCCCCGACGCCATGCAGCGGAAGACGCAGATTGCGCTGCACGTCGGCGCCCAGCGCCTTGATGGGCGAGATGTAGAGAATGCGGGTCGCCGGCCCGGCTTCGGACGGCGCGGAAGCGGCATCCGCCTCGCCCTCACGAAACAGCCGGTCGATCGCGTGCAGGAAGGCGGCCAGCGTCTTGCCCGAGCCCGTCGGCGCGATCACCAGCGCGTTCTCTCCGGCGCGGATGGCTGCCCAGGCCGCCGTTTGCACCGGGGTCGGGGACGCGAACGCGGCGGCGAACCATGCGCGGGTGGCAGGGGTAAACCCGGCCAGCGGGTCGGTGGTCGGCGGGGCGGGCGGCGGCGTCATTCCACGGGTCGGCTCCCTCTGCGTTCCAACGATAGCCCGTTGTCCTCAATGCCTCCAAGGGGACTAGGTGTCAGGTTGTGAGACGTCATTGGGATATATCGTACGGAATCACGCATCGGCCGGTCGCGGTCTCCGGGCAGTTATGGCTGCCGAAAGGCCGGGCTCCGGCGGGCGGATGGCCATTGCTGGTCTGGACCCATGGCACCGTCGGCGTGGCGGATCATTGCGCCACCTCCTGGGCCGGCACGGGCAAGCTGTTTCCAGCCTATATCGCGCGCTGGCTACAGGCGGGCTATGCCGTGGTCTCCAGCGATTACGAGGGGCTGGGCACGCCCGGCCTGCATCCCTATCTGGTCGGCGCGACGGAGGCCCGCAACGCGCTGGACAGCGCACGCGCCGTGATCGGTCAAACCTATCATATCGCGAATCGCGTGCTGATCGACGGGCAGTCGCAGGGTGGGGGGGCCGCGTTCGCCACTGCCGGCGTGGCGCCGTCCTATGCGCCGGAACTCGCTGTTCTCGGCACCATCGCCACGGGCGTGCCCTATATCACGCCGAAGACGATGGCGGCGCCCCCGGCCGATCCCAACGCGGTGGATCCGGCGATCGCCTACATGTTCTATGTCACGCTGGTGGCACGGTCCCTCGATCCTTCGCTCGATACGGCGAGCCTGTTCACCGCCAGGGCGCTGCCGGTCTTCGAAAAGGCGGTTTCAAGCTGCATCGACGATCTGGCACGGGGCGTTAAGGCCGCCGGTCTCAGCGATGCCAATGCCCTGCGTCCCGGCGCCATGTCGCGGGTGCTGAAGGTGGTGATGCCGTATTACGGATATAGTACGCTTGCGCTGAAGCAGCCTCTGTTCGTCGGGACGGGAGATGCCGATCGCGATGTCAGTCCGCTGGCGCAGACGATGCTGGTCCATGATGCCTGCGCGGCCGGCACGGTGGTCGAGCGCCATGTGTATCCGGGAAAATCCCATCTGGACGCCTGGATGGCCTCGGAAGACGACGCTTTCGCGTTCGGCCAGGCCGTGATGCATGGCGGGAAGATCCATTCCACCTGTCCTTAGCGTCGATGGGGCAGGCGTCAGCCCGTCATGACCGCCCCCAGCCGCCGCAATCCCTCCTCGATCCGGCTGGCGTCGATGGAGGCAAAGCCCAGCCGGAACATCGACCGCCCCGTGCCCGGCGTGACGAAGAACGGGTCGCCCGGTTCGATCAGCACGCCCTGGGCGCGGGCCATGGCCGCCAGTTGGACGCTGTCGCCCAGATGCTGCGGATCGCGAACCCAGAACGACGTGGCGCCGGGGTCGCGGCGCCAGCGGCAAAGCGGCAGGTATCGCGGCAGCATCTCTTCCATCATGCGGGCGCGGTCGTGCAGGATCCGCCCCATGCGCCGCAGATGCGTCCGGTAGTGACCCAAGGCGATGAACTGCGCCAGGGCCCGCTGGTTGTTGCGCGGCGGGTGGCGCAGGATCAGCCGCCGCAGGGCGCGCAACTCGTCGATCAGGGGGCGGGAGGCGACGACATAGCCGATCCGCAAGCCGGGCGCGATGACCTTGGAAAAACTGCTGATATGAATCACCCGGCCGTCGATATCCAGGCTCTTCAGCGCCGGCAGGGCCAGTTCCTCCTCGAAGAGAGCGGTATCGTAATCGTCTTCCACCAAAATCAAATCATGTCGGGCGGCCAGATCCATCAGTGCCTGGCGCCGGGACAGGGGCATGATGGCCGTCGTCGGGCATTGATGCCCCGGCGTGGTGATGATGACGTCGCAGGACGCCGCATCCGGGCCGATCTTCAGCCCCTCCTCGTCGATATCGAGAATGACGCTCCGGCACGGTTCGATGGCCAGCATATGCCGGACATCAGGATAGGACGGATTTTCCAGCCCGACACGCCGTCCGGCCCCGGCCAGCAAGCGGATGACCAGGGACAGGGCCTGCTGCGCACCCAGGGTGATCATGACTTCGTCGGGCACCGCGCGGATCCCGCGTCGCGGCAGGACATGCAGGCACAACTGCTCGATCAGCTTGGGGTCGTCCTCGTCGATCGTGTCCGCCGCCCACAGGCTTACGCCGGCGGCGCCCGAGGTCATGCGGACGCATTCGCGCCATTCCTGTAGGGGAAACAGGGCCGGATCGCTCTGGCCGAACAAGAAAGGGTACGGATAGTCGGCCCAGTTCGCCGGTTTGGAAATATGCCGGAACAGGCTGGGCCTGACCGCGAACCGGCTGTGCCAGGAATTATGGCCTGCCGGCTTTTCCCCGGGCGGGGCATCCCTGCTCGTCATCGGGTCCGCCACATGTCCCAGATCAGCCACATAGAGCCCGCTCCGGTCGCGAGCGACGAGATAGCCTTCTTCCACCAGACGTTCCAGGGCCAGCACGGTGGTGTTGCGGGAAATACCCAGCGACGCGGCAAGAGCCCGGCTGGAGGGGAGGCGCATGCCGACGCGCAGCAGACCTTCCTCGATGGCGCGGACGAGGCCCTCGCGCAGGCGCGTCTGCAACGTTCCCCCATCGCCCTCCGTAACGTTGGCCAGGATATGCGTCCACATCGCGGTCATGGTCGGGACGGCGGGACGGGTGTCAATTGCCTGACGGGCGCCCCCGCCAGCCACGCCCGGATGTCTTCGACGGTTTCCGTGAAATAGGTGCGGTAATTGTCGCGGGTGACGTAGCCGAGATGCGGCGTCGCCAGCACGTTGGGCAGGCGGCGATAGGGATGGTCCGTCGGCAGTGGCTCGCGCGCGAACACGTCGAGCCCGGCACCGGCCAGGCGTCCCTGCTCCAGCGCCGCGATCAGCGCGGCCTCATCGACGATGGCGGCGCGCGACGTATTGATCAGGAACGCGTCGGGCTTCATCCGCGCGAGTTCGGCGGCGCCCACCAGATGCCGCGTGCCCGGGGCCAGCACGAGATGAATCGAGACGATGTCGCTCTCGGCGAACAATGCTTCCCGCGACCGGGCGAGGGCGACGCCGGCCGCTGCGGCACGCTCGGGCGTCAGGTTGGGGCTCCAGCCGCTGACCCGCATGCCGAAGGCTCGCGCCACCTGCGCAACGGCACTGCCGATCCTGCCGACGCCTAGCAGGCCGAGCCGATGCTCCGCCAGATCGCGGCCGAGGCCCCCCTGCCACGGGCCGCCCTCGCGCAGGGCGCGGTTCTCCGGAACGATCTGCCGCGCAAGGCCGAGAATGAGGGCCCAGGTCAGTTCCACGGGCGGCGTCAGGCTGCTGGCGGTGCCGCACACCGTCACGCCATGCGCCCGCGCGGCGCCGAGATCGATCGCGGCATTGCGCATGCCGCTGGTGACCAGCAGGCGCAGGCGCGGCAGCGCCGCGAACAGAGTGGCGGGGAAGGGCGTCCGCTCGCGCATCGCCACCACGATGTCGGCCGACCGCAATGCGGCGGCAAGCGCGGCTTCGTCGTCGATATGCGCGTTCAAGGTCCGGATCGCGACCTGATCGCGCAGGGCGGACCAGTCGGCGCACGCCAGCGCCACGTCCTGATAGTCATCGAGAATGACACATTGCTTCACGATGCCGCTCCCGGTCCGCCGCCACATGCGGCCAGATTACCGCCAGAGACCGCAGAATGGACAGCGGGAAAGGGACGGCAGGACGCAACCCTGGCCCACTGCCGCCGGGGCCGATCGCCCCCGGCCCCGGTGGCCTGGAACGATCGGTGCCCCCGGCGTGTCGACGGCGGTCAGTGCGACAGGGCGGCCAGCCACGGGGTGAGGTCGGCCTGGGCCCGGGCCGCGATGGCGGCATTGGCCGCGATCAGGTCCGTGGCCTTGTGCGCCTCGATCCTGGCGCCGGTCGAGGCCGTGGCCGAGGGATCGGCGGCCAGGGCCTTCGCCACGTCCGGGTTGAACGAGTGCGACGCGATGGCCGGCAGCAGCGCGGATTGCGACCACGGGGCCAGGCGCGCGCGGATCTGCTTCTGCGCCTGCGGGTCCTGCACCAGCGACCAGACCAGGTCGGGATGGTCGCTGCCGGCGGCCGTCCATGCCAGCGCGTGGGCGACGCGGCCATTGGGGATCACGCCGCTATAGGCGATCTGCACGGTCTGGCGGATCAGCGCGGGATCGCGCGCCGAGGCCAGCGCGCCGAAGAAGCGCAGCTTGTCCTCGGTGCTGGTGGCCGCGCGCAGCAGCCGGACAAGGGTGGCATAGGTCGCGGCATCGGCATGCTGGCCGACGACCCGGGTCACAGGGTCGACCAGGCTGGGCGGCAGGCTGGCGGGGTCCTTCACATAGGCGGCGAAGCGCGCCTGCGCGCCGCTGATCACCGCCGGGTCGTCGAACAGCCCCAGCGCCGAGATCACCTGCGGACGCAGCAGCGTGTCGAGGAAGGATTCATCGGCGCGCGGCGTCCAGCCCAGCCGCGCCAATTGCGGCCCCAGCAGGGCGCGGGCAAAGGCATGGAAGGCAGGCCGCGACGGGTTGCCGCGCTCCATCGCATCCAGGTCCCGCAACCGTCCGATCGTGTCCTGCCAGACGGCGATATTGTTCTCATGCATGGCCGGCAGCGCGGCGACCAGGTTCAGCCAGGTCGACAGCGGTGCCAGCCCGGCCTGGAACAGCGCATACTGGTCACCCAGCAGATTGGCGCGGTCGGCGGCATTCAACTGGCTGAAGGCCTTGCCCAGCGCCGTGAGCGACGCCGAATCATAGGCGGTACGGTAATAGCCATTCTCGCCCGGATTGGCCTTCAGCGCCTGGCCGCACCCCGCGAACGTCAGGTGCGCCGGCTGGTCGGGCGTCAGGATGACGCGCTGCGCGGCCACGCCGGGCCCCGCGACGGTGACGGGGATGTTCCAGCGCGCGGGCAGCGGATGGGGATCGCTGATGGCGAAACGGCCTTCGGTCAGCGTCAGAATCGTCCTGCCGGCGTCGCAGGCGCGCCCGACCGTGACCAGCGGGATGCCGGGCTGTTCGGTGAAGCTGCGCGCGACGGTCGCCACGTCCTGGTGCGAAACCTGCGCCAGCGCGGCCCACAGATCGGCGCTGGTGGTGTTGCCGTAGGCGTGGGCCTTCATGTAGGCGCGCATGCCGTCACGGAAGATGTCGGGGCCCAGCCAGTCCTCGATCATCCGGATCACCATCTCGCCTTTCTCGTAGCTGATCCGGTCGAAGGCGGTATTGGCCTCGCTGACGTCGTGGATCACCTGCTGGATCGGATGCGTGGTCGGGTGCGCGTCCTGCGCCATTGCCTGCTCGCGCTCCTCATGCTGGCGCGGCCACATCTGCCAGGTCGGGTTGAAATGGTCGGTGGCCTTGGTCTCCATCCAGGTGGCGAACCCTTCATTGAGCCAGATATTGTCCCACCAGCCCATGGTCACCAGGTCGCCAGACCATTGATGGGCCATTTCATGGGCCACGACGACATAGACGGCCTCCTGTGTCGCGGGCGCGCTGGTCTTGGGGTCGAACAGCAGGTCGTCGTCGATGAAGGTGATGGCGCCCCAGTTTTCCATTGCCCCGGCCTCGTAGTTTCCGGGAATGGCGATTAGGTCCAGCTTGGGCAGCGGATAGGCGACGCCGAAATAATCGTTGTAATAGGGCAGGATCTGCGATGCGGCGCCCAGCGCGTAGCGTCCCTGCTCCTGCTCGCCGGTGGGGGCGTAGACATGGATCGGCGTGTCGCCGCCCTTGCCGCTGACGGCCTTCATGTCGCCGGCTACCAGCGCCAGCAGATAGGACGACATGCGCGGCGACGTGCCGAACACCACCCGCTTGGCATGCGCGCCGACGGGGGTGGATGATGCGATCGGCATGTTGCTGACGGCGGTGTAATCGGCCGGCAGCGTCGCCGTCAACTGGAACGTCGCCTTGAAGGCCGGCTCGTCCCAGCCGGGGAACATGCGGCGCGCGTCCGCGACTTCGAACTGCGTCACCAGCATGCGGTGCGGCTTGCCGTTGGCGGTGCGGTAATCGTCGTAATAGATGCCGTTCGGCGTGGCGGGAATCGGGCCGCGATAGACGATGGCCAGCTTGTGCGCGCCGGTCGCCATGGGGTGCGGCAGGGTCAGCGTCGCGGTCTGGTCCTTGTCGTCCTGCGCGATCTTCGCCGGCACGCCGTCGAGCGTGGTCGACGTCAGCATCAGGCCCGCCTGGTTCAGCGTGATGCTGTTGGTCGGGGCAGTGACGGTGACGTCGATCTCTTCATGCCCGCTCAGGGTCAAGCGCTTCAGGTCGGTGACGATCTCGATCCGATAGGCGGCGGGCACCACATCCTTGGGCAACTGGCCCGGCGTGTGTGCGAAATCGAAAGGGGCTTCGGCCAGGGCTGGTCCTGGAAACAGGGCTGTGCCTGCCAACAGAAACACGGCGATGGCGGGTTTGGGAAACATGCAGAAACTCCGATGTACTGGGCCGGCAATGTGGCCATCGGTCGGCATTGTTCTCCTATCGGTGACATAACGCAAATCAATGGAATATCTATTTTTCTTTAAAAAGAGAAAGTATCCCAAGATGCGGCTGTCCATAAAATTGAGTCCCGCGTCTTGGCGCTGATGCTATTGCCGGAACGAAAATTAGGCAGCGAGTCGGAAGGATGAAAGTATTCCCCATTCTTTATATCGATAAGAAAACAAATAAATAATAATTTAAATTTGTTCAGTGAGGGTATTTTCAATGCTATTGAAAAAAACATAATATTTTCAGTGTTTGGAATAATGAATTATATGTATTTCTATCTAATTCTCGGATGTTTCCCTGTAGTGCGGAAATTACATTATGTTTATTTATATAGTGATGGTTTGTTATGCGGGATTCTTTAACCAGACTCATCAGATAGAGTCGATTTTCTTCAATCCCCCGTATTGCAACAGGATCAAAAGTCTCCTTGATATAATTTTTTTCATACATATCCTCATTGAGGAGTATAGAAATGGATTTTCTTAGAATAGACCGATCGTGCCGATATCGGTGCGGCAGTCTGGATATGAATTGAGCAAGTTTGATGTTTTGGTACGGATATACGGGCCAGATTCCATAACGCAGCAGGCGCTGAGATCTGCTGGCTGATGAATACCAACAACTTGCTGCGAGCCATCCCGTAGGGTAGGCAATATGGGTGGTACGCGCGTAATTCAGACCGGTTTCAGTAAGAAACGAGCATCTGGAAGCCTCTTTTCCGGAACTACTGCGATCTTCGTCCGCGTACATTACATACAGCTCATCTCCTCCCAATCCTGAGATAAGAGTGTCCACGCCTATGGTTTTCGCGATATTGAGGCTCGCTTCAAAAATTTCCGGATAACTTTCATCCTCGGGCATGACGCCGTACCGGACCCGACGAAGACTGGTTTCGCCGAACGGAGCAAGACGCGCTGCCGGAAGGCTAAGATTATCGAAGCCACCTGCCTGTATCAGGGTGGCGCACCTTTTCTGTTGCGCGGCTCCCATCGCACCGTCGAATTGGGCAGTAACGCTCAACAACCCGGGGCCGAGAAGATTTTTTGTAACCATTGAACTCAGCGCGGAATCCATCCCGCCACTTAATTCTACCGCCGTTCGCCGATTTTCCAGGGGCCGGGCGTCTAACAGGGCTTCAAGGGCACCTATGAAGTGACGCTCGATATCGGTGCTATCAATATGGTCGAACGGGGGAGAGAAATGAACAGGTAAAGGAAGTGATGTTTTTATACCATGTCTCGATGCTGTAAGGGTCGCGCCTGCGGTCGTGCGGACGACCCCCTCAATGACCGTGCGATGACCGTAGGGCATAATACCTTGGATCTGGGTAAGCACGACGTCCCATGCAATTTCTGCATCAGTGTCTTTTAATAGGCGCCGATAATCCCAGTCGATAGAGACCCCCTTCGGATCATGCCTCAGGTAAAACGGAACGTAAACGACTGAAGAAATGTGGCAGGAAAAACTCTGTGATTTTTTGTTAATAATCACAGCCGAAAAATCTAAAGATCTAAGATGATAATAATTTATTCTGTCTTCTATCCATTCGTCATGAACAAATCTTTCTTCTAATAAGCCATCTGGCTCATCCGAAAATCGTTCACTATTGAAAATCGCGACACGATTCTCGCTGATCAATATTTCCACAAAAAGAAGTCGATGCCGAATCGGGTAGAGATAAGATGAACCCCAAAAAATCCCCCCACCTGTAACGGTAAGGGGATAATTGGAGGCATCAAAGTCTATTCGCCCATAAAACATAAATAATTTAATTGGCTATCTTTTATTACTCTGGAGGATAGCCGCCAATGGAATCCGACCCATCAATCCGTTTACGAACGATGGGGTTAACCTCGCGCTCGTTTACGCTCCCGACGAGTAGGGTATCGAGCTGGGAAAGCTTGTTCTGCAATTGAACAATTTTCTTTGAGGAAGACATAGCATAATCCCTTATATGGTTTCACGCACGCCAATCACCTGCTTCTATTTAAGGTGTAAAAGCAGGAATTAACATTCTCCTCTCTGATGTTATGTTCTGTCAAGGAAATTGAAGCTTGGTCGCAGTTTGTCCTACAAGAACATGGATTTGAGAAGCAGGGGGTGTACACCAGAGAAGTGAATGATCGGATTTCCTGGCTTCGACACGCAATTTTTCGGGCGTGTGATCGTCGATCAGAGCCTGTTTGGAAACGCGGATGGGCTTGCCGGCAGAACTCATTTCCAGACCATCTGTTGGATGGTAAATCCTTTATTGAGCCAGATACTATCCTGCCATCGCATCGTCATTGGCGACAAACGGCGCATCATCTCTACAAAAAAAGGGGGTGGTCCTGACGACCACCCCCCATGATCGCGTCGGGTTCGATCAGAGCCGGACGTTCACACCGAACTGGAAGGACCGCATGACGATGCCCTTCTGCGTCCAGGACGAGTTGTAGAGGTAGGAGCCGTAGGTCGAGTAATCGTACGGCGCCCGGAAGCCCAGCAGGTTGTAGACATTGGCGTAAACCGACCAGCGCGGGTTGATCTGGTAGTTGACGGTCAGGTCCACATCCCACCAGTTTTTCACGTGGCACTGGGTGCTCGGCGCGCCGACCGCGCCATAGCCCGACAGGGTGTAGGCGCAGCTATTGGTATTGGGGCCGTTCTGGTCTTCCGCGGTGGTCTTGTAGCCGCTGGTGTAATAGACCGTCGGCGTAACGCTCAGCCCTTTCCAGCTAAAGGTATTCGCCCAACTGGCCTTCCAGCGCGGCGTGCCGGACGCGGACACCTGCTCGTATGGCCCGATGGTTCCGGCATAGTGATAGACACTGCCGTCGGGCAGCGTCAGGTTGGAGGCATGCACGTAGGTGGCCGTGCCCCGGCTGAACCACAGCACATCATGCAGCGGGCCAGGCAGGTGGCGGGTGGCATCGATCGACAGATCCACGCCATTGGTCATGAAACTGCGGGCGTTGACGTACTGAACGGTGAAGAAGCCTGGAAGCGGCGGTGCGTTCGGCGCTTGGATGTCCGGAATGCCGGGCGTTGCCGCCAGAACGCCGGCCGGCAGCGGCGCGCCCGCCAGGAAGTTGTCCGCCGCGAGGGCCGGATTGGCGCTCGGGTTGGACATGATGTAGTTGGTTTTCTTGATGTAGTAATAATCGGCCGAGATATGGAGCCACTCCACCGGGCTGATGATCGCGCCGCCCGTGAAGTTGGTCGAAAGTTCAGGCCGCAGGTTGGGATTGCCCACCGTATTGAGGCCGATGTTGGTCGCATTCGTGGAGTAGGCGTCGTTATTGTGTGCCGCCGCGAAGGCCGCATTGTTGGGCGTCCAGCCCGTATAACCCAAGACCGAACCGTTCGTTTCAGCGAAGCTTGGCACACGGAAGCCGCGCGAGAAGGTGCCGCGCAACTGGAACTGCTTCACCGGCTTGAAATTCACGCCCACTTTCGGCGAGAAATGATGCATGCCGGTGGAATAATTATCGTAGCGGCCGGACACGTCCACGTTCAGCATCTTCACGATCGGCAGGGCGACTTCGAAATAGCCGGATTCCACCCACCGGCTGCCCTTGGCGCTGAAGGGATTGATGCCGACATATTCCGCCGCCGGATTGCTGAGGTTCGCGGGGTTGGCATTCGGATCGTTGACCGATTCCCAACGGATGTTGCCGCCGATGGCCAGGTTGACCATGCCGCCCGGAAGCTTGAACAGCCCCTTGCTGACATGCATGTCTTCGGAATATTCCTGCGACCGCGCATTGATCACGTTCTTGGGTGCGATGGAATTCAGTTCCGCCTGCGAGTTCGCACCCGGATTGGCGAAATTATAGGCGCCGCTGGTGATCGAATTCTCGATGCCGGCAACCGTGGGGTAGCCCGTGTTCACCTGCTTCAGCAGGGTATTCATGCCGACGAAATTGATGTCGTAATTCCAGTCCGAGCCCCATTTCGACGGCGCCCAGCCGGCATAGCGCATCGAACCGCGGAAATTCTGGCTGAATTCCGATGTATGAGGGTCCAGTCCGCCATACAGGGCCAGAATCTGCGCCGTCTGGCCCGTGGGGTTGTACGGGCTGGAGGCCGGCAGGTAGGTGTCCTGCGCCGTGGCGGTCAGGTAGGGGTTGGAGCCGATGGTCGAATAAGGACCGGTATAACTATAGAAGTTCGTCAGCGTCTGCGAATAGTTGAACATGGTGGTGAATTGCGAACGCGGCGTGACGTTGGCGGTGAAGTGCATCGTCGCGTTGACGCGGCGGATGTCGGGCAGGATCTGCTTGTAGTTGCCGACCGTGTTCTGGGTGCAGGCGGTGCTGATGCCCGGGGCACCCGCCACCGCGCCGCTGACCTGCTGACCCACGCTCGCGCATCCGGCGGGGTTTACCAGTTGCCACGGCCCCGTATTGGTGGGGTAGCTGCCGCCGGAGGGAGTCTGGGTAAGAGTTACTGGCGAGACGATCGCGCCGGGGGTGGCCGTGAAATTGCCGATCGTTCCGCCGGACACCACGTTGCTGTTGCCGTTGAAGCCGCCCGGAAGACCGCTGAGATCGCCCGTGTTGTACGGATAGCCGAGCTGACGGTTATACAGTGCGTCGTCCTGCTGGTATTCCGAGTTGATGTAGAGATTCCAGCCGTCCCTGTTCAGATCGCCCCAGCCGTAAGTGGCGTACAGCTTCTGGTGCCCCGTGTCGCCGCGCTGGCTCAACCCGCCTTCGGCATTGCCTTCGAACCCTTTGATCTGCTTGCGGGTGATGTAGTTGACCACGCCGGCCACGGCGTCGGCGCCATAGGTGGCCGAACCGCCATCCTGCATCACGTCTACCCGTTCCAGGATCGAGGATGGCATCCAGTTGGTATCGACGAAGTTGCGTTCGCCGTCGTCGGCCAGCGGGTAATAGGACAGGCGTTGCCCGTCCATCAGGACCAGGGTCGAGTCAGTGCTCATGCCGCGCAGCGACGGCGCGGATGCGCCGGCGGCGAACGCGCCGTTCGCGCCGAACGCGTTGGTCAGGTTGCCTGCGCCGTTGGCCGACAGCGCTTGCAACGCATCGGTCACGTTCTTGAGACCGCGCGCCGCCAGATCCTGGCGCGTGATCTGGGTGATGGGCGAGGCGCTGGCGAGGTTGGCGTCGCGGAACAGCGTGCCCGTTACGACGACATTCTCGGTCGCGGGGGAAGAATCCTGTGCGGACGCGACGCTTGCGGCACCCGCGAGGACCGACGCGTTGACCGAGGGTGCCGTGGCGGCGGGCATCGCTGCGCCCGGACCTGCCGCGACAGGGGCCACCGGCGCTGCGACGCGGGTTGACCGTGCGGCCCTGGACGGCTTCGCGGCTCTGGCCGTCCGGACATGGGGTTTATGCGGGGTCTGCGCCGCCGGCTGCGCGCTCTGGGCGAAGGCGGAGGAAGACATCACCCCGCTCATGGCCGTGAAAGCGAGAAGAAGAACGTTCTTTCGCCGCAAAGTTCGTGTGGTTATCGGCTTCATCTGTCGATCGCCCATGGATTTCTCCAGAATATTGACGTGAAGATTGGTAAGCAAGTGTCTTGATCGGTCGTCGGTGCCAAAGGCCACGCCAGGTCGTCCCATCGGAGAACATGTCTGAATCGGTCCGATTCAGACATGCGCAACGATTGGTCGCGTCTCATCTCGTTCCGGATGTCCGGTGCTGGCGATATCGCGTGGAACTCCCTTTGGCATGTGTCTTTGCCTGTTGCGGCACGTTAATGAAAACTACACATGAGAGGGGCGGGGCTGTCGACTGCCTGCATGCAGTTTGTGACAGATTTCTGTCGTTATGTTGCTGATAAGCAACATGGCGATGCGTCGATTTTGCCGGACGGTTCGCAGCCGCCGAAACGAATATCAGAAATTCATAAACTCGATTTAAATTATTACGGAAATCTATCAACTAATTTTTATGGGGAAAGAAGGCGCGATTTTTGTCATTCATTGCGGCGATGGCCTGTTCCGTGTCATGAATGCAACAGAGCATTGCTGGGCGCCGTACACGCGGTGTCATGGGCGGTCCGGTCATGACGCTGTGGCGCCTGACAGCGCGGGGCGTTCGAGCCTGTTTGGAAGCGCGTCAGATCGCCACTAGCGCGGGTCCGGAATGGACATTTCGGGCGGCATGGTCCGTACCTGATGCCCTGCCGCTGGGTGAGGCAGGGCAACGTCCGTGGCAGGCGGGTCGGTTCTTTGCTGGTCCGGTACCGGCACGTGCGGTCGAAAATCGCCCAGGATGATCGACGGGTCGGAGGCATGATCGTCGATAGCGGTGTATTTCAGCCCCGGCGCGGTCGTCTTTGCCGGACATCATCCATGCAGGTTATCGGTCCGGCGGATGAAATCGGCGGCATTGTCGTGCAGTTCCTTCAGCGCCGGCGCGTGGGCATAGACCATGTGGCCGGACATATATTGATGGATCTCGATATTGCCGGCCAGCTTGCGCGGGATCGGCAGATGACGCATTTCGAACACGCCTTCGAAATAGGGCGTGCCGAGATCGAAATATCCCTGGTTCAACTGCACCCTCAGCAGGGGATTTTCCTTCATCGCCATGGCCAGGTCAGGCAGCACGTTGGGAAGGCCGCGGTCTGAATGCGGGCTGTCGGGCTGTTCGTGGGTAAAGGACCATTTCCCGATGGAATGAGCGCTGGGTTTGTAGTCCTCATAGGTGCCGGTCGGGTTTTCTCCCCCATAATGCAGCGCGTCACGCACATAGTCGTTGAAGGTCGACAGATAGGCGGACCCCATGGACGAATCCATCGGGTCATAGAACGGCCGCTGCGACAGGGGGTCGATCGAGGCGCCGGAAAAGCGGCTGTCTAGTCGTCCGGTATCGATATCCTCGTCGCCCATGAGAGTCTTTTCGAACTCTCCACCGTTCACACGCAGGTTGGCGTGCTTGATGTACTCGACCGGCAGGCCGGTATAGGCGTGCAGGCGGGTGGCGATTTCGCTGAAGCGCGCATCGGAAATCGCCGTGCCGTCCTGTAGGGCGCTGGTGTAGTCGGTCAGGGCGAAGTGCTCGACCTCGTGCAGGAAGGCCTTCAGGTCGGCGGGTTGCTGCGGCAGTTTGTGATGATACCACGCCGTCGCGGCAAAGCTGGGCAGCGCCAGGACATAGGGCTGGTCGACGCTGGGATTGTTCTGAGGGCGATCGATGCTGTTGTCGTAATCCAGGATCTGCGACAGCAGCATCACGCCGTTCAGGTCGATCTCCTTTTCCTGCTTCAGCATGTTCGCGACGATCGCTGATCGCGTGGTGCCGTAGCTTTCGCCATAGAGATATTTGGGCGAATTGTAGCGGCGATAGCGGCCCAGGAACTGGGCGATGAAATCCGTGAATGCCCAGGCGTCGGGGTCGGTCCCGTAGAATGCCTTCTCCTTGTCCTTGCCCCCCAGCCGGCCGAAACCGGTACCCGGCGCATCGATGAAGACCAGGTCCGTCACGTCGAGCAGGCTGTCGTCATTGTCGATCAGCTTGTACGGTGCGGCGGCGGTATGCGCATCGTCCGCCGTCACGATCCGCCGGGGGCCGAACGCCCCCATATGCAGCCAGACCGTCGCCGAACCCGGGCCTCCATTATAGACGAAAGTAATCGGACGTTCGGTGCTCTTTACCCCCTTCTTGAAATAGGCAACGTAGAACATGGCCGCCACGGGTTCGTCCTCGGGCTTGCTCGTCTTTTCGGGTGTGGCGTCGTCCCAGTCCTGGGGATGGACGATCAGGGTGCCGGCAACTGCCTGATAGGCGATCTTCTGCCCTCGTACGGTCACCGTGCCGTCAGAGATTTTCTGCTGCGGCGAGAAGTCGAACGCGGCCGGTGGCCGCTTGGTCGCCGCCGTATCCGTATGGGGCGCGTGATCCTCGGCTCGTGCCGAAAAAGGAATGACGACATGTGACGCGAGCACTGCCATGGCTGCGCCGCAGAGAAGGAAGGATCGTTTCATTGTCTCTGTCTTGACCGTTATGCGGCACACGCGTGCGCCGTCTTGGCAAAAGGAGCGGATCATGCGAAGGCGGCGACTGTTCGATGAAGAAGCGGGAGGCGGGTCGGTCCGGGGACGAATTCTTCGGGAATTCTCGGAAAATCAAGTCCCATAAAGGAAAGAATATCAGTCTTCCTTTTGGCCTGACCAATCACGAGTTTCGTGCTCGTCATAAAATTTAGTTTAGAGACGTCAGGAAAGTTCCGTGCCACCGCACATGCGAAACAAAAAAGGCGGCGGTCTTGTGACCGCCGCCCTCGACCCGACGATAAACGTCGTGGCCGATCAGAAGTTCACGCCGGCCTGTAGGAAGAAATAACGGCCGATATAGAAGCCGCCATATTGCGCGGCACCGCTATTATCCGTGGCGCTGGCGATGAAGGGCGGGTTCTTGTTGTTGATGTTCTGGATGCCGCCCGTGAACTGCCACCGGCGCAGGCGATAGGCGAAGGAAATATCGTTCTGCACCATCGCCGGTGTCTTGTAGCGACGTGAACCGAGCGGCGTCAGGAAGTTGGTACCGTCGTTCCACTGCATGCCGCCGATATATTGCATCATGTAAGTGACCGAGAACGGACCATGGGTCCAGGTCAGGCTGGCGTAGTCACGCACCTTGGGCTGGCCGATGCCGCTCTGGTAGAGAAGTGCGCCCGTCAGGTTCACCCAGGGACCACCGGACACATATTGCTGCTTGTAGTTCACCAACTGCTGGAAGTTGTTCGAGATTGTGAACGAATCCAGCGCCGTTACCCGGAAATGGTAGTCCAGGTCCCAGTCGACGCCGCTTTCATGTAGGCCGCCCTGGTTGATGAAAAAGGCGTTGACGGTATCGATCTGGTTGGTGCCCGGATAGCGCAGAATGTCCGAGCAATATCCGGTGTTGGTGCCGGTATAGCACCCATCCACAATGGTCTGGGTCGGGATGGCGGAAATGAGGTTTTCGATCGTGTAGTGCCAAAAAGTGGCGCTGGTCGACAGGCCCGGGATCCAGCGCGGGGTGATGACCGTGCCGAAGGTATAAGTGCGGCCGGTTTCGGGGCTGAGGTGCGGGTTGCCGCCCGTCAGTGTCGGGATCTGGCCGGAATTGGCGTCCTGGAAGGTCGAGCTGTCGATGCCGGTCTTGGCGCAGTTTGCGACGACCGTGGGCGATAGGCCGCCATAACTGTCGGCCTGCGCGCACGGGTCGGTGGCCGCGATATAGCCGAGTTGCTGGCCCTGATACAGTTCATAGACGCTGGGCTGCCGGACCGAGGTGCCCAACGTGGCGCGGAAGCGGATATCGCGTGTCGGCGCCCAGTCAATCGAAGCCTTCCAGTTCTTGACCGAGCCGAAGGTGTTGTACGCCGAATAGCGGCCCTGAGCGTCGATCGTCAGGTCACGCGCCAGGAAGGCATGGTTGAGAAGGTTCAGGCTGCCTTCCAGATAGCCTTCGGTCACGTTGAAGCCGCCGCCCGTGGGTTTGGCGGTGTTCGTGAGGCTTTCGCCGGAGCCGACCAGCGGGTCGGGATGGTAGGCCAGTTGTTCGCCGCGATGTTCCATGCCAAGGGCGATGCCCAGGCTGCCGCCATGCTCATACGGCATCTTCACGACGTGGTCGTTATGGATGCGGGCGTTCAGGTCGCGCATCTGGTAGTAATATTCGCTGCTGGTCGTGTAGTTTGCGTAGCGCGTAGCTGACGGCGACAGGGTTGCGAACGGATTGGACAGGACGCAGCCTGCGGCGGCATTGCAGACCGACGGATCATAGACCAGCGCGCTGTTGGTATCGGTCGGATCGACTTGGCGCAGGCCATATTCTTGTAGCAGGTTCACATAGCTGCCGACGCCCTCGACACGTTCGTTCGTCTCGTTGGTGCCCCAAGTATAGGACACGTCGTAGTTCCAGCCGTGTGTGATTTCTCCGTCGACGCCCCATTTCACGGTCGTGGTGTCGCTGGCGGCTCTCCCGCCTCCCGGTTTTTTGAGACACTCGATAAGCACATGAGGAACGTGCGGAGGTGTCACGATGAGGAACGACCTGAAGAACGACGCGAAACGACCGGGGCATGGT
>NZ_JABEQJ010000027.1 GCF_014174255.1 Gluconacetobacter sacchari | reverse complement strand
AATCGGCCCGATGCTCCCCAACCATACGGACCGCACGCTCCCGCACCTCAGGCGAAAATCTCTGGCTCATCGTGTTCATCATAGCTCCTTCTCACAGATAGGAGCCTCCGGGAAACACGGGACGCTTCACCTCACTCCGTGACGGGGGATCAATCGGGGATTGAAGCGCCGCGTCATGGCGATATAGAGCGGCGGGGTCAGGATCAGGCTGACGACCCAGGACAGATCGACGCCGCCCAGCGCCCGCGCCACCTGACCGGTGTAAAGCGCGGTCGACAGGAAGGGCGCCTGCACCAGGATGCCGATGACGTAGCAGACCAGCGCGGGAGCATTGTAAAGGCCATAGCGTCCGCCATCGCGCTTGAAGAACGAGGCAACATCATAGTCCCCGTGATGCAGCAGATAGTAATCCGTCAGGTTGATGGCAGTCCACGGGATCATCACCGACATCAGCAATTCAAGGAATTCACTATAGGTAATCATGAAGCTGTCGGCCATCAAGGTAGCCATGGCGAAGGCGAGCACCAGCAGGGCTACAGTGACGGCCACACGCGACGTTCGGCCGTAATGACGGTCCGGCGTAAAAGTCTGCGCTACGGTCAACGAGGACAGCGTCCCACAATAAACGTTCATGGCATTGGCGACGGCAATGCCGAGCGACAGCGCCACCAGCACGGCCACAGCCCACGGACCCAACAGCCTCGTCAAGGTGCCGACAATCCCGTGCCCGGTCGCCAGAAGCCCCACCGCTGCCCCCAGCCCCATGGGCAGCATCGACCCCAGAACGGATCCGGAAAAGCAACAGATGAAAGCCCGTCTTTCCCCCGCCGGCCCAGATGGCAGATAGCGCGAGGCATCCGAGACATAGGGCGCATAGGCGATCTGCCACAGCGCAGCCGTGGAAAGTGTGCGCAGGATACCGGTCCAGTGGATGGGGCCAGACGCCAGCAAAGGCAGTTCGCCGCCATGCAGCACCAGAACCCGCCAGATACAGAAGATCACGGCGATACCGCAGAGCAGCGTCATGACCTGCGCCGAAACATGGATCATCCGGTAGCCAAGAATGGCAGGCAGGATGGACAGCGTCTGGATAACGAGGATGGCGGGCAAGCGGCCCAAGCCAGGCAAGATGCTCTGCAATCCCTCGGCCCCCAGGACGAGGTTGGATGCCGCGAAGCCCACATACATCAAGACGATGACAGCCGTGACCGGCACCGCCCCCATCAGGCCGAACTGCCCACGTGTCTGTACCATCTGCGGCACACCAAGCCGTGGTCCCTGCGCCGCGTGCAGTGCCATGAAGATCGCACCGATCAGGTTCCCCACCAGCAATGCCAGCACTGCGGGTAGCAACGGCTGGCCGAACACCGTCGTGGATAGCGCCCCGGTCACGATTGTCAGCATCATCAGGTTCGAGCCGAACCAGACGGTGAACAGGTCGCGCGGACGGCCATGGCGTCGTACGGCAGGGATCGGGTAGATTGTTTCCGCTTCCGGAGAACCGAGTGAATCGATCATTGCTTCTCCCTGTCCGTCATCACGCCAGACCGACGGCACCGGAACGATCTTGATCCGCATCAAATTATGCGACGTTATCCTGCCACCGAACAGTCCGTCCCGCTACGATGTATTTCCCTATGCCCTGCATAGGGAAAATTTACTAAATCCGCGCTGTCATTGCGATATCATCATATCTATACGAGATCGTCCGTCTGGACTCGTTTCCTACGCCCAGCCGATGCAAGATATTTTTTTGGCCGCAGGAACCTTCGCTTTCCAGGCCATATCGATACAAGCCAATGGGGGCCGACGCGCCCCGATCAGGAAGTGAGGTCAGCCCATGCCGGTCCATAAACGCATCCGTCCCTTCAATACGAAGGAAACCTATCCCGAGCAGGATCTGGACAATGATCTGTGCCAGGCGGTCGTGGCCGGCAATACAGTCTATCTGCGCGGCCAAGTTCCCCAGGATCTCGACACGCGCGAAAACGTGGCGGTCGGCGACCCGGCCGGACAGGCCCACAAGGTCATGCAGAACGTCCTGTTGCTTTTGCAGGAAGCGGGATCGGCGCCCGCGCATATCTGCAAGGTCACCGTCTACCTGACCGATATCCGGCATCGGGAAGTCACCTATCGCGTCCTGGGCCAGTATATGAAAGGCGTCTTTCCGGTATTTACCGGCTTGGTCGTCGTCGCCCTGGCTCGTCCGGAATGGCTCATCGAAGTCGACGTCATCGCCGTTCTGCCAGACTGACGCAACGAGACGTAAGCGGCGTGACACTATGATCATTCGTCTCCGGGTACGCCGTAGGACGGTGCCGAAAGCGGATTGAGGCAGCGCGTGACGTAATCGTCCATCTGCGGCTGCCAAAGAGCCCAGAGTCCGGTCAGGCTGGCAATCGGCGCATCGTCCCAATCGACGCGCAGGTCGGCCAGGGGCCAACTCTGGCGATCAACCACCAGCATGCCAGCGGATCGCACCGCGCCGGCCTCGCCGCCGGCTTCCAACCCCGCGCGCAAGGCGCGTACCAGACGCTCGCCAAGCGGCAGGGTCGGGTCGGAGGCATGAAAATTTTCCACCATCGCCTCGGGCACCGTCTCGTTGGCCAGCAGATTCCCCGCCGATGCCACGTTTTGCCGCATCGCCGTCGCATGGCACCCCAACGTGCGCGCACCGGACCAGACGGCGGCAGCACCGTGACGATCCATGACCGCGAGCTGCCGGAATTCCGCAAATGCATTGCCACGGACCAGGATATCACGGCATTCGGCGGCAGCGGCGCCCCGCTCCATCAAGTCGAGGCCGAGCGGACCGAGCCGTGGATCGGTCACGTTCTGCGATGCCACTACCCCGACCCCCGCCCTGGCGAAGGCGCAACGACTGGCCACCGCAGGGGAGGATGACGACACGGCGATGCCGAACTGGCCCGTCCGCACACATCGGGCGATGAGGGAAAAAGTCATCAGAAGCACTCTCCTCGGCACACATCAATAACAGAGCCGGTCTAGGATTCCTTCGAGAAACCTGTCGCCCTGCGCCAGTTCCTGAATGGTGATATATTCATCTGCCTTGTGCGCCCTGCTGATCGAGCCCGGTCCGCAGACGATGCAGGGCAGACCGAGTACCTGCGCGAACAGACCGGCTTCCGTGCCGAAATCGATCACGCCGGGATTGTTCCGTCCAGCTTCGCGCAGGCCGAGCAAACCGATCTCGGTCTCGGCGCTGCTGTCCAGCCCCGGATAGGCATTGGCGACCTCGATACGGATCACGCCCTGGCCCGCCTCGGCCTTCACACGCCGCGCCGCCTCGTCCAGCCAAGCCAGACAGGCAGATCCGTCCTGGCCCGGAAGCAGCCGCATTTCGGCCGTTACCACGCAATGGTCGGGCACGATGTTCAGCGCCGTTCCGCCCTCGATCAATCCCGCCTGGACGGTGGAGAAGGGTACCGCGAACCGCGCGTCGCGCGGTTCGGTCAGGCGGATATGGTCCTGCAACTGCGTAAGCTGGTCGACCATGCGGGCGGCAAGGACGATGGCATTGGTCCCCAGGAACGGATTGGCGGAATGCGCGGCTTCGCCCTGACAGACGATCCGGAAGGCGATCTTGCCCTTGTGCGCGACCGCTACCTCCATTTCCGTCGGTTCGCCGACGATGCAGCCCATGGCCTGTACCCCGCCATCAACCTGCAATGCCGCCAACAGCGATCGAACGCCAAGGCAACCCAGTTCCTCATCATAGGAAATCGCCAGGTGCAGCGGGCGCAGCAGCGGCCGGGCAGCGGCCTTGCCGGCAGCCGTCAGCATACACGCCAGGAAACCCTTCATATCGCTGGTGCCCCGGCCGTGCAGCCGGTCCTGCCGCCTTGTCAGCACAAACGGGTCGGAAGACCAAGCCTGGCCGGCCACGGGCACGACGTCCGAGTGCGCGGACAGGACGATGCCGCTCGGCGCATCAGGCCCGATCGACGCGAACAAACTGAACGCGCCCGGTCTGTCACCGGGAATACGGCGGACGCGCGCGCCGCCCGCGACAAGATGTGACGCGATCCAGTCGATCATCCGTTCGTTCGACTGGCCACAGACGCTCGGGAACGCGACGAGACGGTCGAGAATGGCCTGTGTATCGGTCATCCTGCTCCTCGCGCACGCGCCGCGATCTGGCCGGCCAGAGCATCGGCGTCGTGCCAGACCCCCCAGATGAATGGCGAGGCCCGACGCGTCAACCAGGCCAACCCGAGGAAATAGAGCCCGGGTTCCTCGGACACACCCTTGCGATGGCGCGGAATGCCCCGTGCGTCGAAGATATCGGCCTTGATCCAGCCGAAATCCAGCACATAGCCGGTCGCCCAGATCACCGAGGCGATCTGGGCCTTTTTCAAGTCCAGGGCCGGGAGCGGGTCGGTGACACAGGCCGGATCGGGCCCGATGATACGCGCCTCGGGCTCTTCGGGAAGATCCAGCCCCTCTTTTTCCACGTAGGCGTCCGCCGCGTCGAGCATCGCGAGATAATTGGCGTCTCCCTGGTCGATATGCGCCTTGAGATCCGGCGTGAAATGCAGCACGCCATCGCAAAAGGACTTCGTCATGCCGACCAGGGTCATGCCGTCCGCCGCCAGACGGCGGAAATCGACCGTGTGGCCGCCCCGGGCTCCGCTGACGGCGATGGTGACGTGCTCGGTCGCCGGACTGCGGCTCTCCATGTCCCACATCCCCAGCACGCCGAGCCACCAGACGAAATCGCGGCCGCGATAGCGGCGTGGGGGCCGGTCATGAGGCCCGACCGACAGCCATACGGGGCGCCCCGCGCGCCGCAATTCGTCGGCAATCTGCGCGCCGGAGGACCCCGCGCCGATGACCAGCACGCCGCCCTCGGGCAACTGAGATGGGTTTTGGTAGGTGCTGGAATGGATCTGCATCACCCCGGCATCCGGCGGGATGATGGGAGGGAAGACCGGCTTCTGGAATGGTCCGGTGGCGACGACCACGTTCGTCGCCTCGATCACGCCCTCCGACGTCGTGGCCACGAAACCCGATCCGTCCGCGTTCCGACGCAGCGACAGGACTTCGACCCCGCAGCGGATCGGTGCCGCGATCTGCCGCGCATAGGCTTCGAAATAAGCGACGATGTCCCCGCGCGGCGCGAAGCCGTCCGGATCGACCCCCGCAAAGAGCATGTTGGGAAACCTGTCATGCCAGGCCGGCCCGTTGGCCACCAGCGAATCCCATCGTTCGGACCGCCAGCGCTCGGCGATCCGCTTCCGTTCGATCACCAGGTGCGAGAGGCCTCGCCTGCCCAGATGCTCGCTCATGGCCAGGCCGGCCTGCCCGGCACCGATCACGAGCGTGTCGATCCTTTCAGACGCCATTCCGGATGCCCTTTTTCGACTGCGCCGAAACCGATGCCGGCTCCAAAAAGATGTCCGTTTTTATATGGAAACAAGACAATTCACTAAACAATCTTTTTGATCATCGCTGCTTAGCTTTTCCCGACGCATGCGCGCCCGGGGCGCTTCGGACACCGGAACGGCAATGAAAAACCTTGGGAAGGCTTCAAAAAACGATCTTTGCGCAAAAGACCAAACATCCTTACGCTACCGCATTATCAGAAGATCGATCTTGCGGAGGCCTGCTTGAGCCACGACATCGAACAGGCCATGCGGGTGGATCTCGCGGCCGCTTTCCGCATCTCGGCTCGCCTGGGACTGCACGAGGCCGTCGCCAACCATTTCAGCGCCGCGATTTCCGATGACGGCACGCGCTTCCTGATCAACCCCAAATGGCGGCATTTCTCCACGATCCGCGCCAGCGAACTGGTGCTGGTGGACACGAACCAGCCGGGCGACGCGCAGAGCCGTGACCTGGATCCGACCGCGTGGGCCATTCACGGCCAGTTGCACCGGCGCAATCCACGGGCACGGGTGGCGCTGCACCTGCATCCGGTTCATGCGACGGCGATCGCCACCCTACAGGATCCGGTGATTCCCCCCATCGAGCAGAACACCGCCCGCTATTTCAGACGAATCGTGGTCGACCGCCATTATGGCGGCATGGCCGACAGCGATGCCGAAGGCGCGCGGCTCGCGGGGTTGATGGGTGACCGGACACGCTTGATGATGGGCAATCACGGCGTCATGGTCGTCGCCTCCAGCGTCGGCGAAGCCTTCGACGACATGTACACCCTGGAACGCGCCTGCCAGATCCTGGTCGCCGCCTATTCGACCGGCCGGCCGCTCTCGGTCCTGGCCGACGACGTGGCGGAGAAGACCGCCAGGGATTGGGAAAAGATCACCGATTTCTCCATCCGCCATTTTGAGGAAATGAAACTGATCCTTGACCGGGAAGAGCCCGGCTACAGAGACTGAGCGGCCAGCGATGATATAGAAAATACAGCATGCGTTATACCCTCCGCCAGCTTGAATATTTCGTCGCGGCCGGCGAGGCCGGGTCGATCAGGCATGCCTCGGAGAAATTGTCGATCTCTCAACCATCCATCTCCACCGCGATCGGCCATCTGGAGCAGGAACTCGGCGTACAGCTTTTCATCCGCCATCATGCGCAGGGTCTCTCACTGACGCCTGCGGGACGCCGGCTGGTCCTGGATGCCAAGCGGGTGATCCAGATGGCCGAGGGCCTTTATACCGCCGCTTCCGAGGTCACGGACCAGGTGCGGGGCCGATTGAACGTCGGTGCCATGGTCACGCTGGCGCCGCTGATCATGCCGGAGCTGGCGCATGGCTTCATGTCCAGCTATCCGGCCACGGAAATCCGGCAGTTCGAGGCCGATCACGAGCAGCTCATGGACCGGCTGAAGCGGGCCGAGATCGATATCGCCATCACCTACGACCTTCAGATCCCCGACGGCATCAGCTTCCTGCCCCTTGCCAGCCTGCCCCCGCATATCCTGGTCAGCGAGGCCCATCCTTTCGCGGGGCGCGAGGCCGTGGCGCTGCGCGAACTCGCGGACGAGCCGCTGATCCTGCTGGACCTGCCGCTGAGCCGCGAATATTTCCTCGCGCTCTTCTTCCGCGAGGGGCTGGAGCCGAAGATGTATTCCCGCTCCGCGCACCAGGAGGTGGTGCGGACCATGGTCGCCAACGGCTATGGCTATACGCTGGCCAATGTCCGGCCGCGTTCGGACCTGGCGCTGGACGGGCGGCGCGTCGTCCGGGTCCGGCTGGCGGGTGACCATCGCCCGATGGTGGTCGGCATCGCGACGCTGGACAACGCCCGGAAATCGCGCCTGCTCGAACGGTTCGAAGAGCGGTGCAGAGCCTCGATGTCCGACACGTCCCTGCCGGGCATGGCCCCACCCGATCTTCGCGACTGAACGCTATCCCCAGGTCTTCTGGATCTGGAGCGCCTTGCTGGCGCGGGCCCGGACGGGGTGGCGGCTGGGGGGGGGTGCGCGGGGGGAACGGGGCGGCGGCCATGGGGGCGGAGGCGGCCGCGAGGGCGGACATGGAGGCGGGGGCGGTGGATGGCATCACTGACGCGGCGCGCCCGATGACAGCAGGCCCCGCACCGCCTGGAGCAGCGCGAACGCCTCGACCGGCTTGTTGAGCCGCACGCAGGGATGTTGCGCGATCTCGCGCAGGGTCGCGTTGGAGATATCGCCGGTCAGGATGATCGACCGGACCGGGCGCCGCGCCAGCGTCGTGACCTGCGTGATCGTGTCGATGCCGCTCATGCCGTCGGGAAGATTGTAGTCGGCCAGCACGATGTCGGGGCCCAGGCCGGCCCGGCGCACCGTCGCCAGCGCCGCGCGGCCGTCGGGGACCGCGGTGACACGGTGCCCCTCGGCCCGCAGGACCTGCGCGAGCAGGGCGCGCACGTCCGGGTCGTCTTCCACGATCAGGATGTTCACCGCCGGCGCGGGCGCGGCCTCGGCGCCGTCACCCTGCCTCGGCGCGGGCGCAGAGAGCATCGGGTCCGTCGCGCGCGGGACCGCGATGGAAAAGACCGATCCCTTGCCCACATGCGAGCGGACCCGCACGGGATGGCCCAGCAGGTCGCCCAGGCGCCGGACGATGGACAGGCCGAGCCCCAGCCCCCGCTCATGCGCGCGGGCCGCGTTGCCGAGCTGATGATATTCCTCGAAAATCGACTGGAACTCGCCGGCCGGAATGCCGATGCCGGTGTCCCAGACCTCGATGCGCAGATTGCCCGCCTCCCGGCGGCAGCCGACCAGCACGCCGCCGCTTTCGGTATATTTCAGCGCGTTGGCGATCAGGTTGCGCAGCATCTGGCCCAGCAATCGCGGATCGCTGCGCACGAACGCGCTGCTGGGCGACACCCGCAGGCGCAGGTGGCGGATCAGCGCCAGGTCGGTCAGTTCGGCGCGCAGGCTGGCGAGCAGGTCGTTGACGGGGAAGACCGCGACCGAGACGGGTATCGTTCCGGTTTCGATCTGGTTTATGTCCAGCAGCGCATTGAGCATGCCCGACATCGTGCTGACCGTCTCGTGAAGACGCGCCACCAGCAGGGCGGCCTTTTCGCCGGTCACGGTTCTTTTCAGCAAGCCCTGGATCAGCATCAATGATTGCAGCGGCTGGCGCAGATCGTGGCTGGCGGCGGCGAGGAAACGGGATTTCGCCAGATCCGCCAGTTCCGCCGCCCGCCGGGCGGCCTCCAGCGCGTCGGCCGTGCGCTTGCGCGCTGTAATATCATCGAAGGTGATGACGACGCCCTCGATTCCGTTTTCCGCCGTGCGATAGGGCAGCACGCGGCGGCGATACCAGGTCGCGGTGTCGGCGGTTTCGGTCTCCTGCTCCAGCACCTGTCCGGTGATGATGACGGAGCGCGCGTCGTCGAACAAAGTATTGTCCGGCGCCAGGGAGCGCAGGTCGGCCAGCGGGCGGCCGATATCGGTCGGGATCACGCTGAAGATCGACTTCGTGGCCGGCGTGAAGAAGCGGATGCGCAATTCGGTGTCGAGAACGATCGTGGCGACCTCCGTGCTGTTCAGGACGTTCTGCAAATCGTTCGCGGTCGTGCGCTGGCGTTCCAGCGTTTCCTGCAACTGGCTGTTCAGCGCCGTCAGTTCCTCGTTGAGCGATTGCAGCTCTTCCGTCGAGGTCAGCAGGTCCTCGTTGGTCGTTTGGTATTCCTCGCTGGTGGATTTGGCGACTTCGTCGCTCGTCTTCTGCTCTTCGCCGACGATTTCGAGATCGCGGAGCGCCGCCTGAAGCTCGGCCCGCGTCGCGGCGAGTTCCTGCTCCAGCGCCGCGACGCGCTGGCTGTCCGACGACCCGCCCGGATGGGCGCGCGCGTCGACGCGCCGCGTTTCGACGAAGCAGACCACCAGCAGGGATTCGCCCGCGCCCTCGACCGGCTGGATGTCGAACGCCAGGCTGAACGGGTTGCCGTCGCGCGTGCCGCCGCCGCCGGAGGCCGTGACCCGCCTGCCCTGGCGGCGGGCCTGCACGATCGCCGAGCGCAGGCGGGCGCGCATCGCGGGCAGCACCATCGCCAGGATATGCCGCGACGCGGCGCCGGACGGCACCCGCAGATAGCGTTCGGTCGGGCCCAGCGCATAGACGCATTCGTCATTGCGGTCGACCAGGACCGTCGCCGGGGCGTGGACGTCCATGATCACGGCCCGGCAGAGATCGGCCAGCGCCGACTGGCGCGCGCGCGCCGCCGCCCCGATGGCGCGCATCGGCGGCCGGGCGCCCTTGCCGCCGCCGATCGCGAAATCCAGATCGCCCGGCCGCGCCCGCCCGAGATGGCGATAGAGGCGGGCGGCCTTCGAGATCAGCGCGAAGCGCGTATCTTCCTCGGCGATGCGCTCGGCGCTGCCCAGCAGCAGCACGCCGCCCTCGCGCAGGGCGAAATGAAACAGCGAGACGATGCGCGCCTGTGCCTCGGGCCGCAGATAGATCAGCAGGTTGCGGCAGGAGATGAGGTCGATCCGCGAAAAGGGCAGGTCGGCGAGGACGTCCTGCACCGTGAACAGCACGATGCCGCGCAACGCGGGCACCACGCGCCAGTTCCGGTTTTCCTTGACGAAGAAGCGGGCCAGCCGCTCGGGCGGGAGCGTGCGCACCGCCTCTTCCGAATAGACGCCCTCTCGCGCGATGGCGATGGCATCGGCATCGATGTCGGAGGCGATGACCTGCACGCCCGTCGCGCGGCCGGCAATGGCCAGGGCCTCGGTGAACAGTATCGCCAGCGAATAGGCTTCCTCGCCCGTGCTGCATCCGGCGACCCAGATCCGGATCGGCTGGTCGACCCTGTGATCGGCGATCAGGTCGGGGATCGTCGTCCGGGCCAGCAGGTCGAACACCGCCGGGTCGCGAAAGAAGCCGGTGACGTTGATCAGCAGATCATGCATCAGCAGATCGCATTCCTGCGGGTCGCGATGCAGCAGGACGAGATAGCGCGCCGGATCGCCGCCCGTCTGCGGCGCCATGGCGATCCGCCGCTCGATGCGTCTTTGCAGCGTCCCGGCCTTGTAGAGCTTGAAATCATGCGCGCCGCGCGTGCGCAGGAACGCGAGGATGGAGGTGAGCCATTCGGCGCCGCCGTCGCGGGCCGCCGACAGCGGCCCGGCTCGGCCGGCCAGGACCGCCGGGATCTCGGCGACCGGAGAGACCACGTCGACCCAGCCCGTGTCGATCGCGCTGCGCGGCATGCCGTCGAACGCCGCCTCGGCCGGGTCCTGCGCGACGACGAACCCGCCATGGGCCTTGACCTGCTCGATGCCGCCCGCGCCGTCATGGCCCGTGCCGGACAGGATGACGGCGACCGCGCGCGGCCCGTAATCGCGGGCCAGGGACCGCAGCAGGAAATCGAACGGCAGGCGCGCGCCGTGCTGGGCCAGCGGTTCGGACAGATGGAGCGCGCCGTCGGCCACCGAGAGATAGACCCCGGGCGGAATGAGATAGAGATGGCCCGGCGCGATGATCATGTTGTCTTCCGCCTGGCGCACCGCTAGATTGGTGTGACCGGATAGCAGCGATGCCATGAGGCTTTCATGCGTCGGGTCCAGGTGCTGGATCAGAATCAGAGCCAGGTCCTTGCCATCATGCAGGGCGGCGAGGAACTTTCGGCACGCATCCAGTCCACCGGACGACGCGCCGAGCCCGACGACCGTGAATTCGGATTTTTCGGGTTTGTCCAAGGGTATCACATCCATTCTCCCTTCGACTGCCCCCACTGGTCTGCCATTCGGCACGCACGATCGCAGCCTAGCATGCGAAACCGGCACCAGTGAGGCGACCGCCGAAAAAATCGAATCGTGATCGATCGCGATATTTTCGGCATCCGATGGAACTCTGGCCGAGGCCCGTTCCATCGGGCCTGGCGCAACGGGCGCGCGTCGCCGGATGGTGAGCGGCATCCGGACAGTCTTCATAGTGGAGCGAGATCATGAGTCCCCCCTGTTCGCCGGCCGATCGTCCGGCCTGTTCCAGCCGCATCGTGCGCCCGATGCTTCGCAACCCCGCCGTGTACGACATGATGTTGCCGGCCGGGTCGCGGACCGGCCATGCGCGCCGCGACGGCCGGTGCGCGCGGGATGCCGTGCGGTGAAGAGCTTGCGTATCCTGCTGGTGGAAGACGAGACGTTGATCGCCATGCTGCTGACGGAACTGCTGGAAGGGCTCGGCCATCGTGTCGGCGAAATTGAATCCACGCAATCCGGCGCGGTGCGCGCGGCGGCGCGGGAACGCCCGGACCTGATGATTATCGATGCACATTTGCGCGAGGGCAGCGGTGTCGCGGCGGTACAGGAGATTCTGCGCGGGGGATTCGTGCCGCATATCTTCATCAGCGGCGACCCGCTGCGCGATCGGGTCCTGCATCGGTCGGCGATCGTCATGGAGAAGCCGTTCGACGATACCGACCTGCTCGCCGCGATCGACCGGGCGATGGCGGCGGGCTGAAGGAGGCGCCCGTGCTGGCGCGTTGCATTGCGCCGGTCGAATCACACCTCCTATAGAGAGGGTTTTGCGGCGCGCGGGTGCCGCCTGGGAGGCTGGTGGTTGGCGTGATGAAGCATGCGGGGATGGGCCTGGCGCAGGCCGCCGGATCGGTGGCGGGCCGTGCGCGATGCAACTGGCTGCTGGTCGGCGTTTCGCTGTGCGCGCTCGCCGTGCATTCGGGCGCCGCGTGGGCGCAGGCGGCCCCGGCGCCGGCCGGGACGCCGGAGGCCGCCGGGCCGGCGCGGCACCCTGCCCCGCCGGCGCCGAAGACGGAAACGATCCGGGTGATCGGGGATGCCGACCAGGTGCCGGGCCGTCATCCGGGCGGCGGGCTGATCCGTGCCGGGCAGGGCGACAGGTCGGTCAGCACGGTGGACCAGGACTATATCAGCCGCCAGCCGCCCACCGCCACGGCCTTCCAGCTTGTCTCGGTCCTGCCCGGGGCCAATGTCTCGACCTCCGATCCGTTCGGCTTCTCGCCCGCCACCGACATCAGCGTGCGGGGCCTGGGCAATGACGCGCTGGGCTATGTGCTGGAGGGGATGCCGCTGAACGATGTCGCCTATTATTCGGGCTATCCGTCGCAATTCGCCGACAGCGAGAATTATGACAGCGTGTCGCTCGCCCAGGGGGCGGCGGACCTGGACAGCCCGGTGCTGAATGCCGCCGGGGGGCTGATGAGCCTGGCTTTCCGCGACCCCGCGCGCAAGGCCGGCGGCTATGCCGGCGTGTCCTATGGGTCGTACGACACCAACCGCGCGTTCGTGCGGCTCGATACCGGCGCGATCGGCAGGAGCGGCGTGCGCGGCTTCGTCTCGTACTCCCATGGCGCGACCGACAACTGGCGCGGGCCGGGGCGCGACACGCGCCAGCATGTCGATTTCAAGTTCGTGAAAGACTGGGGCGCGGGCAGCCATGCCGCCATCCTGGGATCGTGGAACCAGACGGACACCAGCCATTACCCGCAGCCCACGCTGGCATCGTGGAAGCAGGATGGCATCGGCGGCGCCAACAACCTGGCCGCGCGCTATGACGTGACCGACGCGCAGGGCGGCACCGACTACTGGCGCCTGTGGCGGGACCCGGAGCGGACGCTTTATGTGGGCGCGCCGGTGCATCTGCGCCTGACCGGGCGCCTGTCGCTGGATGTCACGCCCTATGCCCAGTTCGCCTACGGCAATTTCCCGGCCGGGTCGACCCTGCCGGAAAGCGGGCTGTATGACGGCACGCGGCCCGTGGGCCAGGACCTGACGCTGCCCGGCGCGGTGGATGGGGTGGCGGTGGTGCGCGCCAACTATACCCAGCGCAGCTATCGCTCCGGCTTCAACAGCGCGCTGCATTATCGCTGGAAATGGAACGATTTCGTCCTGGGCTACTGGTACGATTATACCGACGACACCGAGCAGGACAGTTTCACGCCCGTCGGCGGCAACGGCCATGCGGCCGATATCTGGGCGGTGCGGAACAGCGACACGATTCTGCTGGCGGATGGCAGCCAGTTTCTGGCCGGCAACCAGCACACCATCTCGCAGGCCAATGCGCTGTTCCTGGGCGACCATATCGCGCTGCTGCATGACCGGCTGACGATCGATGCCGGGTTCAAGGCGGTGATGCTGACGCGCGACGGCGTGAACGCCATGCCGGGGCCGCAATATCGCGCGGACGGGAATTATTTCGAGCCGCTGCCCCGGTTCGGCCTGCGCTGGCGGGTGGACCGGCGCCATCAGATCTTCCTGAATGCCACCACCAATTTCCGCGCGCCGGCCAGCAGCGCGTTCTATAACGAATACGACCCGACCTCCGGCCTGGCGTACCAGCGGGGGGTGTCGGACACGCGGCCGGAATATTCGATTTCGGAAGAACTCGGCTATCGTTATGACGGGCGATGGATCGTCGGCAGCCTGACGCTGTTCAACTATAATTTCACCAACCGGCAGGTGGCGACCGAGATCAGCGTCAACAATTCGCTGGTCCAGTCCACGATCAATGCCGGCGGCCAGACCTCGCGCGGGGTGGATGTGGAGATCGGCACCCGGCCGTGGCATCATTTCAGCCCCTATGTATCGGGCGAATATCTGCATGCGACGATCGACAACGATATCGCGGCCGATGGCGACGTGCTGCCGACGCGCGGCAAGACCGCCGTGCGCAGCCCCACTTTGCAGGCCGCCGCCGGGTTGAGCTATGATGACGGGCATCTGTTCGGCGTCGCGACGGTGAAATATGTCGGCCACCAGTATGCGAGCTTCATGAATGACGAGCGGCTGTCGGACCATGCGACCGGGGACCTGGCCTTCGGCTATCGCTTTTCGGATGTCTCGCGGCTGCACGCCCCGACCTTGCGGATGAACTTCGTCAATATCACCGACGCGCATTTCCTGTCGGGCGTCGCCAGCCCGACCCTGAATGCCGCCGACACCACCGGCCGCCATGGCACGGTGATCGGCGGCAGCGCGCCGGTCTATTATATCGGCGGCGGGTTCGCGGCGCTGTTTACCGCGTCGACCGGGTTTTGAGGGAGGAGAAAACACGGCGGCTGCTGTGTCATCTCTTCTTCCCCGCGTGACGCGCGGGCGTGTCCTCGGCCATATGCGCCTTCGAGCCGCGCCTGGGCCTGGCGCCGTCATAACCGGCACGCGTGCCGCTTTTCGGCGTGGAGCAGGTCAGGCGGCATCGTGGAAGATGAGCCCCAGCGTGTGACGGAGCCCGGTCCGGACGCGGCTGACGCCGTGGCGCATCGTCACGCGGCAGCTGCCGCGCGAGCCTGTTCCTGGCCTCTGGCTGACGGCGAACAGCACGCCGTCGCCCTGTCCGAGGGGCACGATTTCGGCGCGGGTCTGCATGCGGGGGCGCTGTTCCGTCAGGACGAATTCGCCGCCCGTGAAATCCGTCTCGGGGCATGACAGCAGGATGGCGAGCTGGATCGGAAAGACATGGTGCCCGTACAGATCCTGATGCAGGCGGTTATGGTCGCCTGGTCCGTATCGCAGCAGCAGCGGTGTGGGGCGCGCCTGCCCCGCCGCGTGACAGCGGGCGAGGAAGGTCCGGTGATCCGGGGGGAAGTGGGCCGGCAGCCCCATGCGGTCCATCCAGCGGTTCGCGGTGGGGACGAGACGCGGATAGATGGCCTCGCGCAAGGCCGCGACCATGGGGGGCAGGGGATAGGAGAAATATCGGTATTCTCCACGTCCGAAACCATGCCGCGCCATGACGACATGGCTGCGGAATCCTGCCTCCTCGGCGTACAGGGCCGCAAGGGACCGGCATTCCGCCCTGTTCAGCAGGCCGGGGATCGTCGCCCAGCCGTCTTCATCCAGACGGCCGGATATCTCCGGCCAGTCCCGGGCGGCGACGCGTTCCGCGATCATGCGCCCCGGGCCCGTTCCAGCGATCTCGCGCCTGCCGCGCGGGGGATGGGGAGCGGGGGAAATGTCGGGACGGGCATGGTGATCTCCGGTCGATCGGCCGTTGGCCTGGAGCCTGTTCGGCCATGGGGGCCGTCGGGCCCCTTGCGACCGTAGGGGGGTGGCGATCAGCCGCCACTCCGACTCTTGCGATTATAATCGGATATATTCGGATTCTTCCGGACGGTACGGGCGTCGTGGCGCGTCTTGCGGATGCGCGTGGCGATGCCTGCATCCTGGACGCGCGCGCCGGCGGATTTCAGCATGACAGTTTTCGGACGACGGTGTCCCGCGCCCGCAGGGCCTTGCCGCCCGCCGAGCGGACGACCAGCGGCGCGAGAGGCTTGCCGCCGCTCCGCTCCACCAGCGCCGAATGCGGCTCGCCCGGTCTGTAGCAGAATGCCTCGCCCCATTGTCGGAGCGCCACGATCACCGGAAACAGCGCCTCGCCCTTTGGCGTCAGCACGTAGTCCTGCCAGGCGCTGCCGTCGGCTGCCGGCGTCATGGCGAGTACGCCCAGGGCGACGAGGCCGTGCAGGCGGCTGGCGAGGATGCCTTTCGATATCCCAAGGCTTTTCTGGAATTCTCCGAAGCGGCTGACGCCGTCGAACGCGTCACGCACGATCAGCAGCGACCACCAGTCGCCGATCCCATCCAGCGACCGGGCCACCGGGCAGGCCGCATCGCCGAGACTGACCCGCTTCACCATCGCTTATCCTCTCTTTCCATTTTCTTCTATTTTCCCGGCTTTCCGTCTGGTTCTAAAATAGAACTGGACTGGTTGGGGTGCAATAGGTTCTATTATCGAACCACACACGAGGTACGGACGATGCCGTCTCCTGCTTCCGCCGATCATAACCGGCCGCGTCCGCTGACCGGGCCGCTCATTTTCCTGCTGGCGACGGCCTGCGGGCTGAGCGTCGCGAATGTCTATTATGCCGCGCCCATGCTCGACGAGATCGCCTGCGACCTGGGTGTCGCGCCGGCCGTTGCCGGCACCTGCGTCGCGGCAACGCAGGTCGGATACGGGCTCGGCCTGATCGGGATCGTGCCGCTGGGCGATCTGGTCGCGCCCGGGCGGCTTGTCCTGGTTCAGGGTCTCGTCGCCGCCGGCGCGCTGGTGGGCGCCGGGCTGTCATCGGCCTGGTTGTGGCTGCTTGCCAGTCTTTTCCTGGTCGGTCTTTCGTCCGTTATCGTCCAGACGCTCGTGGCCTGCGCGGCCGGCTGGGCGCGGCCCGCCGAGCGGGGGCGCGTTGTCGGGCAGGTGACTGGCGGGGTGGTCATCGGCATTCTGTGCGCGCGGATCGTCGCCGGCGCGGTGACGGACATGATCGGCTGGCGGGCCGTCTATCTGGCGTCCGCCAGCCTGACCGCGATCATGGCCCTGACGCTGGCCCCTCTCCTGCCGCCCGGACGGCGCGATGCCATCCGGCTTTCCTATCCGGCCCTGGTGTTCTCGACCCTCGCGCTGTACCGCACCGACCCCGTCCTGCGGCGGCGGGGCGTGCTGGCGTTCCTGATCTTCGCGATGTTCAACGTGCTCTGGACGCCGTTTGTGCTGCCGCTCGGCGCGGCCCCGTTCTCGCTTTCGCATACCGAAATCGGGCTGTTCGGGCTGGCCGGCGTGGCGGGCGCGCTGGGAGCCGGACGGGCCGGAATCTGGGCCGATCGGGGACACGCGCGGCGGACCACCGTCCTGTGCTTCGTTCTGGCCCTGGTGGCGTGGAGCCTGATAGCCGCCCTGCCCTGCTCGCTCTGGTTTCTCATCGCCGGCGTCCTGTTGCTGGATTTCGCCATTCAGGCGATCCACGTCACCAGCCAGAGCCTGATCCTTGCCACGTCGTCGGAGGCGCGGACGCGGCTGGTCGGCGCCTATATGGTTCTCTATTCGCTTGGCAGCGCCTTCGGCGCCTTCGCCGCGACCCTGGCCTATGCCGATGGCGGCTGGACCGGCGTCTGCCTGCTCGGGGCGGGGCTTGGCCTTGCGGGCCTGACGCTGGCATGTCTGGAACGATAGGGCCGGGCGCGCCATGTTCTCGTGCCCGGCGGGGGCCTCAGAATTCCGAGACGAGAGCAAAGAACGTTCCGCGCCGCTGGCCGTACTGCGCCTGGTAGATGCCGACGCCGCTGCCGTCCCTCAACTGATACCTCTTGTCAAACAGGTTGACGACATCAGCCCGCACCTTGATGTCGTGTCCAAAAGGCACTTTCGTGAAGGTATGCTGGTAGCCGATGTTGAAGACATCGTATTCCGGCTCTTTCTCAAGGTTCGCAAAGCCGCGGCGCAGGCCATAACCATAGACGAAATCCACGTAGGCCATATCGTGTCTGCTGGTCCATGACGCACCCGCGGTCGCCGTATATTCGCCCTGATGATCAAGCTGGATGGCGTGAGTCTGGATATAGGCCAGTTCATCCGTCTCAAACTGGTACTGGGCGGAATTGATGTTGCGGGCCGCCGTCTTGACGAACGAGAAGTTGCCGAACACCGACCACGGTCCATGTTTCCACGAACTCCCGAACTCGGCGCCATAGACTTTTCCGCGCCTGTAGCTGAAGGGGGCGAGGATCACGGCACGACCGAACTGGCCGAGATCGGTGAGATCATGCGCCCATTTGGCGTAGGCATCGAGCGTGATCTGAAATTCGGGCGTGATGCGCTGGAGAATGCCCCCATCCACGTAGTTGGATTTCTCGACCTTCGTCGCCTCGTCGATCATGTTGGCGGCGGCATTGGTCGTGCCTGCAAATCGGGCCAGTGTGGACGGATAGACGTATTGGGGTGAAGGCGGCGCGAAATAGCGCGAATAGCCGATATGAAGCGTTGTGGTGCGTGTCGGCTTCCAGACCATGTTCGCACGTGGGCTCAACTGTCCCTCGTTGTCGAAGGAAGAGGCGAACCGGTCGTAGCGGATGCCGTAATTGAATGTCAGGTTATGGGTGATCTTGTATTCGTCCTGGATATAGGCCCCCGCCTCGACCGACCAATTGCCCGTATTGTCGATCAGGCGCACCGGCACATTCGAACTCTGGTTTCCTTGCTCATCGACGCGAAAGGCCAGCGTGTTGGTATCCAGCCGCTCGGACGTGTACTGCCCCAGCAGGCCGGCCCGCAAGGTATGGCGGGGCGCCACCTCGTACGACAGATCGAACTGCATGCCGCCGGTCGTGAAGTCGTTGACTTCATGCTCGGAAACACCCTGATAGATCAGGTCACGATCGCGATCCGGCGAATAGTCGATCCGGCCATAACGGAAATACGGGGACGCCTGGAAATTCAGCTTGTCCGTTGTGCGCTGATAGGACAGCACCGCGTAGTAATTCTGCTCCGTCTGGCTGTCATTCAGCTTCGCCCAGTTCATTGACGGGTCGTGCGGATTGACCCCCGCCACATCATAGATGGTCGTATAGTCCGGGCTGTTCGCATCGAACGTCTTGAACGAGTTGGGGATCTCGAAATCAGCGTAGGAGGCGCTGGTCAGCAGCGTCACCCGGCTTACATCGTCGATATGGTAGGAGAGATAGGAGAAGGCTTTCTCCTGCTCGGTTACGTCATGAATGGCCCGGAATGTGTTGCTTGGATTTTCAATGCCGATATTGTTGCGGGTGAACGACAGGGTGGTGAAATAGTCCAGCCTTCCATGCTGGCCGCCAAGCTGCACAGAAGGCACGAACGTGTTGTAGCTGCCGCCATAGAGCGAGACCTGATTGTGCTTGAGGCTGTCGCCGGTCTTGGTGGTCACGTCGACCACCCCGGCCGTGCGGAAGCCGAACTGCGCCGGCAGGGTGCCGGTCAGCAGATCCACCGACTGGATGATGCGCGTGTCCAGTTCCTGCCCGAAGCCGTTCAGCCCTTCGGGCAGCAGCACGCCGTTGACGCGGTAGGTCAGGCCCCCGTGCTCGCCACGCACATGGACCTCGCCGTAGCTATCGAGCACGACACCGGGTACGCGCAGGAGGATCTGGTTGAAGGCCGCGTTCTGGCCACCAGGCGTCACGTTGATCTGGTGCTGATCTATTCGGTAATCGACCGCGCCCAGACCTGGGAAGATGCGCGCGCGTTCCTGGTTCAGCCGTCCAATGACATTGATGTGCTCCGGGGCGCTTGCTGCGGCTTCGCTCCGAGCCGTCTTCGCGGCTTTCCTGTCGGGCTGCTGCCCGGAATCGCGGTTCGCCAATGCCGCAACAGGCCTGTCGGTCACAGCATCCCGTGGTTGAGCGGCGTCATCAGCGCGTGCCCCATCCACGCCGAAACACCCGAGCCCAACGGCCACGCAGGTGCAGAGCATGTTGCGCATCCTCGTTCGGAAGACACGACACTGACGCGTATGAGTCTTCCGGAAACGACTATGCTGATAAAGATAGCATATGCTATATTTTAAGGTGTGCATAACGGTGCGTTTCTCCTGCGAAGGGTGCCCCGAGGGCGATTAAACTCAGAAAATCGTGTCGAAGAGCAGCTTGAAGTTGAGAACCAGAATGACGGCCGCCACGATCCATGAGAGAGCGGCAAGCTTCCGGGAAATGACGAATTCGCCCATTTTCCGGCGGTCGGAGACGAACAGGGCCAGCGGGATGACGGCGAAAGGCAATTGCATCGACAGGATCACCTGACTGAACAGCAGCAATTGCCCGACGCCACTGCCGCCGTAGATCGCGGTCACCACGACAACCGGAACGATTGCCAGACCACGGGTCAGCAGACGTCGCGCCCAGTGTGGGATGCGAAGCCGCAAAAAGCCTTCCATGATGATCTGGCCGGCCAGCGTTCCGGTGATCGTCGAGTTGGTGCCGGCGGCAAGGAGCGCCACAGCAAATAATGTGGAGGCGATGCCCAGTCCCAGGATCGGGGACAGCAGGCGATAGGCATCCTCGATCTCCGCCACATCCTGATGCCCGGTGGTGTGAAAGGCCGCCGCTGCCACGATGAGAATGGCGGCGTTGATGAACAGGGCCAGCATCAGGGCGATGGTGCTGTCCCATGTCGCCCAGCGGATCGCCTCGCGCCGTCCGGCCGACGTGCGTTCGAAGGCGCGGGTCTGTACGATCGACGAGTGCAGGTAGAGGTTGTGAGGCATGACCGTCGCCCCGATGATGCCGATGGCAATGTACAGCATCCTGCTGTTGGTCACGATCTCGGGCGAAGGGAGAAAACCCTTCAAGATACCCGCCAGCGGCGGGGCGGCCGCCACGACCTGAACGGCGAAGCAGACGGCGATGATGCTCAAAAGCCCGATGATGAAGGCCTCCAGGTAGCGGAAGCCCCGGTTCATCAGGAACAGGACGATGAAGGCATCGAGCACCGAGATCACGGTGCCCGCCAGCAGAGGAATGCCGAAGAGCAGTTGAAGCGCCACGGCTGTACCGATGACCTCGGCCAGGTCACAGGCGATGATGGCCAGTTCGCAGGCCAGCCATAGCACGATGTTGACGACCGGAGGAAAATGGTCGCGGCAGGCCTGGGCAAGATCGCGACCGGTCGCGATGCCCAGCCGTGCCGACAGTGCCTGGAGCAGGATCGCCATCAGGTTCGACAGCATGATGACGGCAAGGAGAGTGTAGCCGAACTGCGCGCCGCCCTGGAGGTCGGTCGCCCAGTTGCCCGGGTCCATATAGCCGACCGAGACCATGTAGCCCGGCCCCGCGAAGGCCAGGAAGCGCCGGAACCAGGACGCGCCGGCGCCCGGCAGGCGGACGCTGGCGAAGACCTCCGGCAGGCTTTCGGCTTCGGCCTCCGTCGTTCGGGCAACGCGCCAGGCGTTCCGTTTCGGGACGGCGGACGACGCGGCGATGGACGGATCGGACGGCATGAACGCATGCTAGAGCGCCTGCCGATCGATATGCAATATGCTATATCTCATGAGGGCAGGTCATTTCGTCGGGAGCCTGGCCGGCGTTGCGGGGCGCGGCCGCCTGTCGGGCCCGCCTATGGGGCCCGCCTATGGGGGTCGAAAAGCCGTGCCGCCGGTTACGCGCGCCGGGACCCGGTGAGGTTCAGCAGCATGACGAACAGGTTGATGAAATCGAGATACAGGGTCAGCGCCCCCATCAGCGCCGCCTTCGCGAGGGTCCCGGCCGCGCCGACGGTCGTGTAGACCTGTCTGATCCGCTGCGTGTCGAATGCCGTCAGGCCGGTGAACACCAGCACGCCGGCCGCCGAGATCACGAACTGGAGCGGGCTTGAGGCCAGGAACAGATTGACGACGCTCGCCAGGATCAGGCCGATCAGGCCCATCATCAGGAACGACCCGATGGCCGACAGGTCCCGTTTCGTCGTGTAGCCGTACACGCTCATGGCCGCGAAGGTTCCGGCGGTGATGAAGAAGACCCGCGCGATGCTGGTGCCGGTATAGAGCAGGAATATCCCCGCCAGCGACAGGCCCATGATCGCGGCGAAGCCCCAGAAGACCGCCTGCGCGGTTCCCAGGCGCATCTTTTCGATGCGGACGCTCAGGAACAGCACCGCCGCCAGGGGGGCCAGCATCACCAGCCAGATCCCCGGCGTGGCCGCGAGCCGCTGGTAGACGCCGGTTGCCACGGCGCAATAGGCGACAAGGCCGGTGACCGCGAGCCCGGCCGCCATGTAGTTATAGACCGACAGCATATAGCGCCGCAGGCCCGCATCGAAGGATGCCGTGAGCCCGGCTTGGCCGAATGGCGGCCCCGGATAGGCGTTGATGGCCATGGTCTCCTCCTGCTTTTTCCGCGCGTCCTGGCCGTGAGGCGTGAGGCGCCCGGCGGGAAAGACATGAGTGCCCCCCGGGGCAACCGCAAGCCGGGCACGCGGGGGAAACCATGGGGCGGGCAGATGGGAGAATGCGCGGGTGCCGACGCGGGTCGGGATTGGCGGCTCCTGAATTCACGATTCATCATGAGTATTTTATTGGGATGGTTTCCAATTTCTGTCGCCAGCTTGTAAAATAGGGCGGGGCATGGTTGGATTTTGACGTGACCGTCAGAACCATCGTCATGAGATCGTGTTTATGGGTAGACCGCGTGGATCTGGAGCACGAAGCGCCGTTGGCGGGCGAGCGACCCGCGCGGGGCTGGTCGCCCTTGCCTGCCTGCCGCCGCGCGCCGGTCACGCCGCGCCGCCGGACGTCCCGGCATCGGCCGCCGAGCGCATCGCGGTGATCCGCGCGGCGGGGCCGGCGATCGCGCGCCGGCTGGCTCTGCCGCAGACCCGGGCGGGGATCTCCCGCCAGAAGATCGACAGCACCGTCAACATGGTCGATACCGAGGACGCGCTGAAATACCTGCCCAGCATCATGCTGCGCAAGCGCAATGCCGGCGATACGCAGGCCACGGTCGAGACCCGGACCTGGGGCGTCAATTCCAGCGCGCGCAGCCTGGTCTATGTCGACGACGCGCCGATCAGCGCGCTGATCTCGAACAACAATACCAGTGGCGGCCCGCGCTGGGGCATGGTGGCGCCCGAGCAGATCGAGCGGATCGACGTTCTGTACGGGCCGTTCGCCGCCGCCTATCCCGGCAATGCGATGGGCGGCGTCATCCTGATCACCACGCGGATGCCCGATCATTTCGAGGCGACGATCCGCCAGGGCGGCGGCGCGCAGACCTATGCCGGCTACAGGACGCATGGAACCTATGGCACCGCGACCACGGCGGTGACGCTGGGCGACCGGATCGGCCGCCTGTCGTGGTTCGTCAGCGCGAACCGGGAAGAAAGCCTGACCCAGCCGCTGTTCTTCGTGACCACGGCGGCGATGCCCCGGGGCGCGATACCCGCCCTGAGCAAGACCGGCGCCGTTGCGAACGTGGCCGGGGCGAGCGGATTGCAGCATGTGACGATGAACACCGTCACCGGCCGCCTCGCCTACGACATCACGGACTGGCTGCGCGCGACCTACATGGTCGGCTATTGGACGGATGACGGGCGGTCACGCGCGCAGACCTATCTGCGTACCGCCGCCGGCGCGGCGACCTATGGCGGGATCGGCGGCTTCGCTAACGGGATCTACACGCTCGGCGCCGCCCATCTGTCGAACATGGTCGCACTGCGGACGGACACGCGGGGCACCTGGGATGGCGAGGGCGTCTTCACCGCCTATGATTATCTGCACGACTGGCAGCGCAATCCGGCCGGGGTCCTGGCCGGGACGGCGCTCACGCCGGGCGGGGCGATCGCCAGCATGGCCGGCAGCGGGTGGAAGACGGCGGACGGGCGGGCGACCTGGCGGCCGGATGCGGCCCACGAAGTCAGCTTCGGCGGCCACTGGGACCGGTATATGCTGGAAAACCCGACCTATGACACCAATGACTGGCAGGCCTCGGCGACCCATGGCAACGGCACGTTCAAGACGCTGGGGCGGGGCACGACGCAGACCGAGGCGGCATGGGCCCAGGATGCCTGGCATGTCCTGCCCGGCTGGACGCTGACGGCCGGCGGACGCATGGAATTCTGGCAGGCCTTCGGCGGCTATAACCTGGCCGGCACGGTCGGGCAGGCGCGGCCGCGCGTGCATGCCGCGCATGTCTCGCCCAAGGCGACGCTGGCCTGGCGGATCGATCCGCTCTGGGAGGCGAAACTGTCGTTCGGCGAGGCCTGGCGCTTTCCCACCGTCTCCGAACTCTATCAGATCGTGTCCACCGGGATCACCTACGCGCTGCCCAATGCCGACCTGGCGCCCGAGCGGGTGCTGTCGGGCGAGGCGTCCATCGAGCGGCGGACGGCGGACAGCGTGGTCCGCCTGTCGCTGTTCCAGGAAAACACCCATGACGCGCTGATCTCGCAGATGACGATGCTGGACGCCGTGTATGTGACGACCAACCAGAACGTCACGGCCATCCGCAACCGTGGCGTGGAATGCGTCGTGCAGAAGCAGAACCTGCTCGGCCGGGACATCGATCTGAGCAACAGCGTCACCTATGTCGATTCCCGCATCCTGTCCGACCCCGGCTTCGTCAGCGCGACCGGCACCATGGCGGCGGGCAAGCATGTGCCCTATGTGCCGGCATGGCGCGATACGCTGCAACTGACCTGGCACGCGACGGCGCGCCTCGATCTGACGGGATCGCTGCGCTACCAGGGCCGGGTGGCGTCGACGATCGACAATACCGACCGGGTGGGGCACGTGTTCGGGGCGTTCGACGGTTTCCTGGTGGCCGACCTGCATGTGCGGTACGGGCTGACGCAGCGCCTGACGCTGGATGTCGGCGTCGATAACGTGAACAATGCGCGATATTACCTCTATCACCCGTTCATGATGCGGACGTGGGTCGGCAGCCTGAAGGCCCGGTTCTGACCGGTTTCGCCCGCCCATATTTCACTATTATTCATGATTGAATTTACCGTCATGACCCGGAATATTGTACAAAATTAAAATTACATACTTGAATATGTAATGCCTGTACGTTAGGAATTTTCGTGATATGAAAATTTAACACCGCAAATATGTTATTTAAAAATGCGTGATTTCGTGCGGTCGCGCGGATGTCTGTGACGGGTGGCCTGATGTCTTCGATCCCTCCTTCCCGTGTCGTCGCGCCGCGTGGGGCAAACGACGATATCCTGGCACGGGCGGCATCGCTGGGCGCCATCGTTGCCGGCCGGGCCGACGCGGCGGATCGCGCGGCGGCGGTCGTCAAGGCCCGGGTGATCGACGGCGCGGCGGACCTGACCCTGCACCTGCTGTCCCTGGCGGGCAATGCGGGGCTGAGCGCGCGCAATCCGCTGGAGCGATGTCATCGGGACGCATTGTGCGGCCGCATTCACGCGCCGCATGGCGAACTGGTTCGCCGCAGCGCCGGGCAACGGGTCCTGACGCCCTGACCGCCCGCGATGCGGGCTGACACGAATTGCCGGCGATTGCGGCCCGTGGGCCACGGGCCGCCGCCACATCCCTGGAGTTGAGCCGCGTCATGCCCCATCCATCGGATCGCGCTCCGTTCGACGACATTGCCGAACCGCCGCCACCCGGGGCGGGTGCGCGCCGGGGGCGCCGCGGCCTGGTGCTGGGCGCGCTGGCGACGCTGGCGGGCGGCACGGTGCTGGCCGCGCGCCGGTCCGGCCCGCGGCCGCTGCCGCGCACCGCGGACGGGCTGCGTATCGTGAAGCTGTCGCTGCCGGTCAATGCGCCCTGCGTCGCGCCGCTGATCCTGGCCGAGCAGATCGGGCTGTATCGCGATCGCGGGCTGAAGGTCGAATTCACCAACTGGAGCGATACGCCGACGCTGCTGGAAGCGGTGGCGACCGGAAAGGTCGACCTGGGCGCCGGCATGATCATGCAGTTCATGCGGCCGCTGGAACAGGGGTTCGACCTGAAACTGGTCGCGGGAACGCATGGCGGCTGCATGCGCATGGTCGGCTCGCGCCGCGCCGGGGTGAGCGATGATGTCGCCAGCCTGCGCGGCAGGACCATCGGCATCGCGGATGCCACCGGCTTTGCCTACAACACCTTCGCGCTGCTGCTGAAGGAGAACGGCGTCGATCCGCTGCGGGACGTGGCGTGGCGGGTCTATCCGGCGCCGCTGCTGGAAGCCGCGCTGATGAAGGGCGAGATCCAGGCTTATGCCGATTCCGATCCGCTGATGTATCTGGCGCAGATGCGCTCGGGCGGGGACCTGGTCGAGATCCTGTCCAACCTGTCCGCGCCGTGGCAGGGGCGGGTGTGCTGCGTGGTGGCGGCGAGCAACACGCTGCTGCGGCGCGACCGGCCGGCCGTGCTGGCGCTGGTCGACGCCATGGTGCAGGCGGCGGAGATCTGCGCCGCCGACCCGATGCGGGTGGCGCGGGCCTTCGCGCGCTATGGCGCGGTCAAGGCGCCGGTCGGGGAGATCGCCGCCGTGCTGCGGATGCAGACGCACCACATGCATCCGCTGGGGCACGACCTGGCGGCCGAGGTGGCGTTCTATGCCGCGCAGCTCAAGACCATCGGCGTGATGAGCCGCGATCTCGATCCGCGGGCGTTCGCGCGGGACATCGTCGACGACGTGACGCGCAGGGAGGCGGCGCATGTCTGACGCGCCGCGCCGCGCGTTTGCCGCCGGCGTGGCGGCGTGGGCCGCCGCCGCCGCCGTCACCGGCCTGCTGGCCGACCACGGGCGCGTGCCCGCCGGCCGGCCGCTGGTCGAACTGGCGGCGGCGGTCGCGGTCCTGTGCGGGCTGGCCGCGCTGGCCGGGCGGTTCGCCTGGTTCGCGCCGGTGGCGCATCAGGGACGGCGCGTCGCCGCGCTGGGCGTGGCGGTCGCGGCGTGGGAGATCGTGACCGCCAAGACCGGGTGGCTGCCGCTGCCGTTCTTTCCGTCGCCGCAGGCGGTGCTGGATGTCTATCGCGTCGATTCCGCGCGGCTGGCGCAGAGCGTCTTCAGTTCGCTGCTGATCCTGGTTCCCGGTTTCGCGCTCGGGGCCGTGACGGGGTTCCTGGCCGGGCTGGCGATGGGGTGGTCGCCGGAGGCGCGCTACTGGGGGCACCCGGTCATCCGGCTGCTGGGGCCGTTGCCGTCCATCGCGTGGCTGCCGGTCGCCCTGTTCGTCTTCCCGACGATCGCGAGCGCCAGCATCTTCCTGATCGCGCTGGCCACGGCGTTTCCCGTCGCCGTGCTGACGGCATCGGGCGTGACGCTGGTCGATTCCCGCCTGTATGACGTGGGACGCACGCTGGGCGCGTCGAACGGTTTCCTGATCCGCACGATCGTGATCCCGGCGACCCTGCCGCATCTGTTCGTCGGCCTGTTCATGGGGCTGGGGGCGTCGTTCATCGTCCTGATCGTGGCGGAGATGCTGGGCGCCAAGGCGGGGCTGGGCTGGTACCTGCAATGGGCGCAGGGCTGGGCGGCCTATGCCAACCTCTACGCGGCGCTGGCGGTGATGTCGGTCCTGTTCTCGGGCCTGACGATGGCGCTGTTCGCCGCGCGGCGGCGCGCGCTGCGCTGGAACCGGGAGACGGTGCAATGGTGAGCGCCGCGATGGCCACGCCCGCCGCCGGCGCGTCGGTGCAGGTGCGGGCCGTGTCGCACGCCTTTGGCGACGCGGCACGGCGGCTGCCGGTTCTCGACGACGTGAGCTTCGATGTTGCGGCCGGCGAGACCGTTGCCCTGCTGGGGCCGAGCGGATGCGGCAAATCGACCCTGCTGCGGCTGGTCGCCGGGCTGGACGCGCCCGGCGCCGGGCGGATCGGGGTCGATCATGTCCGCGTCGCCGGGCCGGACCCCAGCCGGCTGCTGATGTTCCAGGACCCGCTGCTGCTGCCGTGGCGCACGGTGGAGGCCAATGTCGCCTACGGGCTCCAGGCACGCGGCATCCGCGACGGGCTGGAGCGCGTGGGCCGGGCGCTGCGCCTGGTCGGGCTGGGCGATTTCGCCGGGGCGTATCCGCATGAACTCTCCGGCGGCATGGCGCAGCGCGCGTCCTTCGCGCGGGCGCTGGTCAATCATCCGCGCGTGCTGCTGCTCGACGAGCCCTTCGGCAAGCTGGACTCGCTGACGCGCATGACGATGCAGGAGGAATTGCTGGCGCTGGCGCGGCGACATGCCTTCACCACCGTCCTGGTGACGCACGACGTGGAGGAAGCGCTGCTGCTGGCCACCCGGGTGCTGGTGTTTTCGCCCCGCCCGGCCCGCATCATCCGCGATATCGACAATGGATTGCCCTTTCCGCGCCTGCGCGACGACCCGGCCTTCATCGCCCGGCGCCGGGAGATCCTGATCGCGCTCGGGCATGGCGAGGAATTCGCGCGATGAGCGCCGGATCGCGCGCGGCCGGGCATGCGGGCCGATGTCGGCCCTGACGCGCCCATCAGGACTGTCGCATGCAACACGGACGTTTCGGACAGGACGGATCATGCCTTCTCACGACGGGAAACGTTACGGATCGATGAAAAATATGATGACGAAATCACTGGCCACGCTGCTGCTGGGGTCGGTGTCGTTCGAAAGCCCCGATAGCGCCCGGGCCCAGTCGGCGGGCATGGCCATGCCCGCCGCGCCCGCCGCGACGGGCGCGGATGACGGCATGGGCGGCATGTATATGGGCGGCGCCAGCACGTCGGACACGGAAAAGGTGGATGTGAAGGCCGCGCGCCTGGCCCCGATCCGCCGGGCGGGGGCGCGGCTTCTTTCGATTCCCGGTGGGACCAACATCATCGATTCGAAGATGGTGCTGAAGCAGCGCAACGCGACCTCGGCCGACCTGCTGAGCTATCAGCCCGGCGTGTACGCGCAGGCGCCGGCCGGATCGGACGATCTGCGCCTGTCGATCCGCGGGTCGGGCCTCCAGGTCGGCGCGAACGCCACGCGCGCCGGCGTCATCGTGCTGTTCGACGACCTGCCGGCGACCACGCCCATCGGCTCGTTCAACGAACTGATGGAGCCGCTGGGCATCGACTATACCGAGGTGCTGCGCGGCGGCAACGGGCTGGACCGCGGCTCGCTCCAGCTTGGCGGGCTGATCGATTTCCATAGTTTCACCGGCTATGACGCGAAGACCTATCAGGCGCGCGTCGAAGCGGGCAGCTTCGGTTATGTGAAGGAGCAGCTTTCCTCCGGCAAGGTCATCGGCAGGTCGGATTATTATCTCAGCGTCACGAACTCCTACCGTTCCGGCTTCCAGGACCAGACGAAGGCGACGGCGTTCGGCGTCAATTTCAACTATGGCTACCGTTTCAACGATTCGGTCGATACGCGCTTCTTCTTCCGCTACCGCCAGACCTACGAGGGCAATCCCTATTACCTGACGCGCGCGCAGGTCAGGGAGAATCCGAAACAGGCCCAATATCCCTATAGCACATGGGGAACCTACACGATCGAGCCTGGAACGAAATATTACGGCAACCGGACCACCATCCGCATCGACGAGGCCTCGCGCATCATGATCGGCGCCACCTATATCGACGCGCCGATGGACCACCAGTTGGGCAATACCTCGTCGATCTACAATAATTTCTATCTGAGCGGCGTGGTGAACTACACGCGGAACGACACGGTCCTGGGCCGCACGTCCGAGACGACCGCCGGCCTCTACGCGACCGGCGACCTGCCGGGCAGCGACTTCCTGAACCAGGTGCGCCGCCAGGCCGCCTATCCCGGCGTGCCGATCGGCACGCTCATCGACAAGCAGCGGCTCGGCGGCAGCAGCACGGTGTTCCATGTCAGCAACAACACCGAAATATTCAGGAACTTCTGGCTGACGGCCGGTGGCGGGCTGAGCTACGACCCCCGGTCCGGATCGGTGGTCTATCCGGTGCGGAACCATTTCAGCACGGCGCCGCTGAATTTCGCGCCGCGCGGGGGATTTCGCTACCAGTTCACGCCGGAGATCCGCCTGTACGGCAATGTGAGCCGCAGCGTGCAGTCCGCGCAGGACTGGCAGTTCCTGTCGGGCACGCATTACACCTCCGGCCTGGCGACGGGGCAGACCGAGGGCTGGCAGAAGCTGGAGCCGCAGACCGCGACGACCTTCGAGATCGGCACGGAGGGGACGGTCCGGGGCCAGCACTGGACCGTGTCCTACTACCATTCGGCGGTGCATAACGAGCTGCTCTCGGCGGTCACGCCGACGTCGCAGCTCTATAACAGCGCGGTCTTCACCAATGCCTCGCGCACCACCCACCAGGGTGTCGAAGCGGGCATCGACGGCACGCTGTTCCGATGGAACGGCAACACCATTACCTACATGCAGGCCTATACATGGTCGGATTTCCATTACAATCATGACCCGGTCTTCGGCCATAACCGCCTGCCCGGCGTGCCGCAGCATTATTACCAGGGCGAACTGCACGCGGATTTCAGGAACGGCTTCTATACCACGTTCGACGTCGAGGCGGCGTCTTCGATCGTCGCGTCGTACGACAATGGCGCGCGAACCGCGCCTTATCATATCTACAGCTATACGCTCGGCTATCTGTGGCCGAAGAAGGACCGCCGGGTCTATCTCCAGTTCCACAACCTGGCCAACAAGCATTACGCGATGGGTGTCGTGCCGGTCTATACCTCGACGAACGGCGATGCCGCCGCCGAACTGGTCGGAGACGGGTTCGGCATCTTCGCCGGTGTCGATGTCGGCTTCAACTGAAGCCGGGCCTTACCGCGCCGTCATCGGCCGTCATTCCGCGCGTTCGGCCGACGATGGCGCCGCCCCCAGCGCGACCTGGAGGGATTCCGGCGAGAGCGGGCGATCGTCGGCCTGGGTCACGGCATGGCGCTCGCGCGGCCGGCTGTTCAACTGTTTCCAGATTCCGGCGTCGCGATCGTAGAAATCCGGATGGAACCGCAGGGTGCCGTCCGGATCCACGGAGGCGGTCTGGTAGATCACGAAGACCGGCACCGGCACGGGCAGGTCGTGGCGCGTGGTGCCGCCCTGCGCGATGCCCTGATCGATGGCGTCGCGCGACTGGCGCATCAGCAGCGCCGCGAAGGCGCGCGGGTTCTGGACCCGGATGCATCCATGGCTGATGCGGCGGTTTTCACGCCGGAAGAGCGACTGGTCCGGCGTGTCGTGCAGGTAGACGTCGAAGCGGTTGGGCATGTCGAACATCAGCAGGCCCAGCCCGGCATCGGGGCCGGGTTGCTGCTCGATCTCGCCGTCGGCGCGCATGACCATCCGGTTGCGCGCCAGATATGTGGGGTCGCGGCGGACCTTCGGCAGGATCTCCTTCGCGGCGATGTCGCGCGGGATCACCCAGGGGGGGTTGAAGAAGCTGGCGTCGATCGTCGCGCGAAACTCCGGGCTCTGGTTGACCTGCGCGTCCTGCCCGACGATGACCCGCGTGGAAAAGACCGGCCGGTCGTCACGGTAATAGACCAGCCGCTCGTCCGCGACGTTGACCTGCACACGCTCGGGCGGCGGCTTTCGCGGCAGCCAGCGCTGGCGTTCGAGATTGACCGCGATCGTGCGCCGGCAGTTCGCCGTGCCCGCCTCACCGCGCGCGGGCGCCGGCCGGCATTGCCGCAAGGCCTGGCGCAGCGCCCGGTAGGCCGGCGTCGCGGGCGCCAGCGCGGCGATGGCCGCCGCCGGATCGGGACTGTCGATCGCCTTGTCGAGCGCGGCCACGACATCGACCGGCTCCGGCGCCAGGGTCTCGTCCTCGTTGCGGCGCGCGACGGGCACGGCGCCGCCCGCCAGAGCCGCCGCGTAGGAAAGAAAGGCGTCCGACAGTAATAATTCACGGTCGAATGGCGATAATGTCGCGGCGTGCCGCAACAGGCGGGCGTGAAACAGGTCGGGGTCCAGCCCCTGGTCGTCGGCATGCAGCACGGCCGCCATGAGCGAATCCGCCTGCTTCCGCCGGCTGGTCCATACCGGCGCGAAATCATGGCGCGCGTAGAAGCGCCGCAACAGGCCGCCATTCAGCGTTTCGCCGGCGATCACGACCTGGGGGGTATTGTCGGCCAGGCTGCCGAGGCCGGTCCGCGGCCGTTCCGGCATCGTGTCGCAGGCCGCGAGCGCGCCCGCCAGGGCCAGGGCGGCGAGAGCGCCCGCGAAGGGGGCGCGGAGGGGTGCTTGAACCGCTGTGACGGGCGCCGGCTTCGGGCACCCCAACCTGACCGCTTGCCATGGCGCTCGCACGAACCGATGCCTCCTCAACTCTTTTGCGGCTCACGCAAATAGTAGTTTGACTTTTTGTCAAGAGGTGCTCTTAACTACATTGTCTCGACTGAAAATCTAGTCAGAGGGGTAACAGATGTTTACGGTTTCTGAAACATTGTTCCGTTATAAGTTCCTGCGCTCCGCGGCCTTGGTTGCCGTGGCGCTGCCGATGGTGCTGCTGGCCGCCTGCGCCGACGACAAGCCGCCGCCGCCGCCGCCCGCGCCGGTCGAAGCGCCCCCGCCGCCTCCTCCGCCGCCGCCGCCGCCTGTTCCGCCCGCGCGCGGCTAGGACCGGTTTTTTCTTCCAGATTGTTTCTTCTGTGAATCCAGCCCTCTTCGGAGGGCTGGATGTCGAGGCCGCCGCCGCGCACGCGACCATGGCCATGCGCGGCGACGATCCCCTCTTTTGATGCAGGCAACCATGGCGTTGCCCCCTTCCCCGCCTTGATTAACCGACCTTTGTCGGATCGGCCTGCCGGATTTACGGTTCGGCGCGCGCGGGAGGATGGTGCCGGTCGCGCGCGATGCTGCGCACGGCGACGAGGGCGGCGGCGAAGCCCGAGAGCGCGCCCACGCCAAGCGCCCAGCGCGGCCCCCAGTGATTGGCCACCCAGCCGACGATCGGCGCGCCGATCGGCGTGCAGCCCAGGGCGACGCCGACCCGCAGCGCCATTACCCGCCCGCGCATGGCGGGCGCGGTCGAAAGCTGCATCAGGCTGTTCGTCGTGTTGGTGACGGTCAGGGTCGCGATGCCGAGGATGACGAGGGTGGCGGCGAAAAACCAGTCGTTCGGCGCAAGTGCCGCCAGCGTGCAGCCGACACCGAAAACGGCCGTGCCGCTGAGCAGGAGCGCGAAGCGCGGCCGCTCGCGCCGGGCGCCGAGCAGGGCCCCCGCCACGGTGCCGATCGCCATGGCCGAGGACAACAGGCCGTAGAGGCGGGCGTCGCCATGGAAGACGCCGACCGCCATGGTCGAGATGAAGATCGGAAAATTGAGCCCGAAGGTTCCGACCAGGAACAGCATGGCCAGGATCGCCTTCAGGTCCGGCCGCTTCGCGACATATCGGATGCCTTCGACGAATCCGCCCCTGCCGCGACGCGCCCGGGCGGCCGGGCGCAAATCCGCCTTCCGCAGGCAGGCCAGCGAGGCCAGCACCGCCGCGAACGAAAGCCCGTTCATCAGGAAGGCCCATCCGGTGCCGATCGCCGCGATGACCAGGCCCGCGACGGCCGGTCCGATCATCCGCGCCGCGTTGAACGAGGTGGAATTGAGGGCGACCGCGTTATGCAGGTCCGCGTCGCCGACCAGTTCGGCGACGAAGGTCTGGCGCACCGGGGCGTCGAAGGCCGCCGCGCTGCCGAACAGGAAGGCGAAGACATAGACATGCCATAGCCGGACGACCCCGCAGATGGTGAGGACCCCCAGCGCCAGGGCAAGCGCGCCCATCGCCGCCTGGGTGGCGATGAGGAGCCGGCGCTGGTTGTAATGGTCGGCCGCGAAGCCGGTCCATGGCAGCAGCAGCAATTGCGGCCCGAATTGCAGCGCCATGACCAGCCCGACGGCGGACGCGTCGTGACGGGTCAACTGGGTGAGCACCAGCCAGTCCTGCGCGGTGCGCTGCATCCAGGTGCCGATATTGGAGATGAAGGTGCCCCCGATCCAGACCCGGTAATTGAAGCTGCGCAGGGACCGGAACGTTCCGGCGACCGGAAGGCTCATGGACGCCCTGGCGCGTTGCCGCCACCGGCGCGGCCGGCACGCCGCGCCAGCATCCGCGAGACCGGGACGGGCAGCGCTGTCTGTGGATCCGAGGGGGTGGGCACCATGAACGAACGGTCCTTGCCATGAAGCGGATGTCGGCGGGCGTCAGGCCTCGACGAGGCGGCGGAGCAGGCCGAGCGCCGCCTCCAGCGCCGCCTGCTCCTGCCGGGAGAGGTGACGGTCGATCGCGCGGGCCAGCCAGTCCTGCCGGGCGGCGCGGCCTTGCGCGACCAGCGCGCGGCAATCCTCCGTCAGCGAGAGCAGCGTCTGGCGGCCGTCGGCGGGATCGGGCGCGCCGCCGATGAGGCCGGCGGCGTCCAGCGCCGCGACGATGCTGGCCATGGATTGCGGCCGCATGCCCTCTGCCCGGGCGAGGGCGGAGGCCGTCGCCGGCCCGTCCCGTTCGAGACGCAGCAGAACGGAGGCCTGCGACGGCGTCAGGTCCCCTACCGTGCCCTGCTCGCGCAGGCGGCGCCGCAATTGGCCGAGCAGGGCGCGGACATCCTGCGCCAGGACCAGGGCATGCGGGGAAGCGGATGCGGTGTTCATGCGTGATCTTTCTAGCAGATAGGCAGCCAGACTGTAAAGCCTGCATGAACAGATAGGCTGTATAAATGCCGCCGGGTCACGCGCCGGGGCCGGGCGGCCATCGCCGCGCCAGCGCGTCGGCCAGCCGGCCGTGCAGGATGCCGGCCGTGACGCCCAGCGGCCATGCGGCGTGGCAGGGGATCGGGCGGATCGGGCCGGGCGGCAGCAGGATGTCCTCGGTCCCCGCGCCCAGGGCGCGGCGCGCGACCTCGCGGCCCAGCAGCGTCGCCATGGCGACGCCGCGCCCATTATAGCCCAGGCAGGCGATGATGCCGGGCATCGGCTCGTGCCAGTGGGGGTAGTGGTCGGGCGTGACCGCCACGTGGCCGTTCCAGCCGTGGGTCCAGGCCACGCCGCGCAGGAAGGGCCACAGGGCGAGCGCCTGCCGGCGCAGGCCGGGAAAGGCGTGCGGCCCGGCGCGGTCGCCCAGCGAGGAGCGGCCGCCGATCAGCAGCCGGCCGGCATCGTCGATCCGGTAATAGGTCGTGATCGCGCCCAGTTCGTACAGCACCTCGCGGCCGGCCAGGATGCGGGCGCGGGCCTCGGCCGGGAGGGGGGCGGTGGCGATGATGGCGCTGCTGACCGGCACCACGGTCCGGCGCAGCCGGTCCCACAGCCGGTCGGCATAGCCGTTGGTGGCGAAGACCACGCGGTCGGCCAGCACCGCGCCCCGTTGCGTGCCCACCCGCCAGCCCGCGCCCGCGCGGCGGACCGACAGGGCGCGGCTGCCGCCATGGATCGCGGCGCCGTGGGCGATGGCGGCCCGGGCCAGGCCGCGCGCCAGGGCCAGCGGATTCACCTGTCCGCCCCGCCGGTCCAGCAGGGCGGCGCGATAGCGGGACGTGCCGGTGCGCGCCGCGATCTGCGCCGCGTCCAGCCACGCGACGTCGCCGCCGCGCGCGGCGCATTCCTCGGCCAGTCGGCGCAGGGCTGGGAGCTGGGAAGCGGCGGTGGCGGCCCGCAGCGTGCCGCCGCGCGCGGCGGCGCAGTCGATGCCGTGGCGGGCGATGAGGTCGAACACCAGGTCTGGCGCGTTCCAGGCCGCCGCGGCCAGCCGCGCGCCGCGTTCGGGGCCGAAATGGCGCGCGACCTCGGAGGGCAGCGCCTTCAGGCCCGGATTGACCTGCCCGCCATTGCGGCCCGAGGCCCCCCAGCCCGGCTCGGCGGCCTCCAGCACCGCGACGGCGTGGCCGGCTTCGGCCAGGTGCAGCGCCGCCGACAGGGCGGTGAAGCCGCCGCCGATCAGAACGGTGCCGACCCGGGTCTCGCCCCGCAGTTCCGGCGTGGGCACCGCCGGCCGGGCGGTGTCGGCATACAGGCTGGCCGGCAGCGCCCGCGCGCTCACGCGTCGGTTCCGTACCCCAGGATGGCCTTGATCTCCAGGAAGTCGGACAGGCCATATTCGCCGCATTCGCGCCCGTTGCCCGACTGCTTGTAGCCGCCGAAGGGGGCGGCCACGGTCCAGGGCGCGCCGTTGACGTTCACGTTGCCCGCCCGCAGGCGCCGCGCCACCGCGCGGGCCTGGGCCAGGTCGCGGCCCTGGACATAGGCCGCCAGCCCGTATGGCGTGTCGTTGGCGATCGCGATCGCCTGCTCCACATCGTCATAGGCGATGATCGACAGCACGGGGCCGAAGATTTCCTCACGCGCGATGGTCATGTCGGGGGTGACGTGGCCGAACACGGTGGGGCGCACGTAATAGCCGACCGGCAGGCCGTCCGGCCGACCCGGCCCGCCGGCGGCCAGGGTCGCGCCCTCGTCGATGCCGATGCGGATCAGGCGCTGGATCCTGTCGAACTGCGTCTGGCTGACCACCGGGCCCAGCCGCGTGTCCGCGCCGTCGGGCGGGCCGACCACGAAATCCGCCGTGGCCCGCGCCGCGAGGGCCATGGCCTCGTCCATTCGCCCGCGCGGTACCAGCAGGCGGGTCGGCGCGTCGCAGGACTGGCCCGAATTGCCGAAGCAGCCGGCCACGCCGCGCCGCACCGCATCGGCGAAATCGGCGTCGGGCAGGATGATGTTGGGCGACTTGCCGCCCAGTTCCTGATGCACGCGCTTGACGGTATCGGCCGCCAGCCGGGCGACGATGGTGCCGGCGCGGGTCGAGCCGGTGAAGGACACCATCTCGATATCCGGGTGGCGGGCGATGGCCTCGCCCACCGTCGGGCCGTCGCCATTGACCAGGTTGAACACGCCGGGAGGCACCCCGGCCTCGTGCAGGATCTCGGCGAACAGCAGGGCGCTGAGCGGCGCGATCTCGCTGGGTTTCAGCACCATGGTACAGCCGGCGGCCAGCGCCGGGCCGACCTTGCAGGCGATCTGGTTCATCGGCCAGTTCCACGGCGTGATCAGCCCGACCACGCCCACCGGCTCACGCGTGATGAGCATGCCGTCGACCGGGCGGTCGAAGGGGAAGTCGCGCAGCGCCAGGGCCGTCTGCTCCAGGTGCGCCATGCCGGCCCAGGCCTGCGCGTCGCGCGCCATGGGCAGGGGGGCGCCCATTTCCCGCGAGATCGCGGCGGCCATGTCGTCCATGCGCCGGCGATAGACCGCCAGGATCCGCGCGAACAGGTCCAGCCGTTCGGCGCGGGTCGAGACCGACCAGGTGGCGAAGGCCCGCCGCGCCGCCGCCACCGCCCGGTCGACATCGCCCGCGCTGCCCAGCGCGATGGCGGCGCAGGGCATTTCGGTGGCGGGATCGATGACGTCGAGCAGGCGCGGCGCCGGGGGCCCGGCCAGCGGCGCAACCCAGGCGCCGTCGATGTAGAACGCGGTCGCGTGGGGCGGGCTGGCGGGATCGGATGGCGGTGTCATGACTGGGACTGGTCCTGGCTGGTACCCGCGTCGGGCGCGCGATGCGGAGGGGCCGGCATGGCGGCCGGCCAGAAGGCGCGGGCGATGTCCTCGTGGACCAGATGCAGCTCGCGCTGCACCCAGTCGAGGAATTCGTGCAGGCCGCGCAGGATGATGTCCTTGACCGTCTGCTCGGCCAGGGTGGCGCGCAGTTCCTCGACCCGCTCGGCGGCGGCGTAGCCGTTCTTGAGCCCGTAATCGGTGCGCAGGTGGCCCACCGCCCAGTACAACTGGCTCAGGCTGGTGGACAGCGACCGGGGGAAGCCGTCATTCTTCAGCAGGAAGCCGACGACATGGGACGGCGTCATGTCCCCCGCCACCGTGCGGCGGAAGGCGTGATAGGCGGCGGCGGAGCGCAGCACCGCCGCCCACTGGCCGATATCGACCTCCGACCCCACCCCGGCGACGCTGGGCAGCAGCGTGTGATATTTGATGTCGATCAGCCGGGTGATCTGGTCCGCGCGTTCCAGGCTGCGGCCGATCAGGTAGAACAGCCATGCCTGGTCGCGATAGAACGTGCCCTCGGTGATGCCGTGATGGGTCTGGCAATCCTGCTTCAGCCGCGCGCACAGGGCGGACAGGTTGGACGCGCGGATATCGGCCGGGCCCAGCGCGCTGACCGCGTTGGTGAACATGTTGAGATGCATCCACATCTCGGTCGAGATCAGCGGGCGGAGCGCGCGCGCGTTCTCGCGCGCCGCATGCGCGATCGAGACGATGGAATTCGGGTTCTCGCGGTCGATGACGTAGAAGCCGACGACGTTTTCCTCGGACGCGGTGCCGTGCCGCTCGATGAATCGTTCGTCGTCGGCGTTGATCTGCACGATCGACATCCAGCCGCTGGTGGTGCTGCGGGCGCGCACGAACGTCTCGGTGACGTCGACCAGGCGGGCCAGGTTCTCGATCCGCTCCATGTAGCGCGCCAGCCAGATGGTACATTCGGCGTAGCGCGACAGCAGGTTGGGCATGCCGATGCCGCCCGGCGGAAGATCGGCCATGACAGGGTTCATGATGCCAGCACCCATGTATCCTTCGAACCGCCGCCCTGCGAGGAATTGACCACCAGGGACCCCTTGCGCAGTGCCACCCGCGACAGGCCGCCGGGCAGCACCCATGTCGATTCACCCGTGACCGCGAAGGGCCGCAGATCGACATGCCGGGCCTCGACCCCGGCCTCGCACAGCGTGGGGCTGACCGACAGGTCGATGACCGGCTGGCTGATATAGTTGGCCGGATCGGCCAGCAGGCCGGCGCGGAAGGACTCCAGCTCCGCCTTCGTCGCGTGCGGGCCGATGATGAGCCCGTAGCCGCCGGATTCGCCGACTGGCTTGACCACCAGCCGCTCCAGGTTGGCCAGCGTGTAGGCCAGGCCCTCCGGCTCGCCGCAGATATGGGTCTCGACGTTCGAGAGGATCGGTTCCTCGTTCAGGTAATAGCGGATGATGCGGGGCATGTAGGCGTAGACGGCCTTGTCGTCGGCGACGCCGGTGCCGATCGCGTTGGCGATGGTGACGTTGCCCCGGCGATAGGCCTCGACCAGCCCGGGCACCCCCAGCATGCTGTCGGGGTTGAAGACCCGCGGGTCGAGAAAATCGTCGTTCAGGCGGCGATAGATCGAATGGACCGGGCGCGGGCCGGCCACGGTGCGCATGAAGACGCGCCCGTTCTCGACCATCAGGTCGCGGCCCTCGACCAGCGGCACGCCCATTTCGCGCGCCAGGAACACGTGCTCGAAATAGGCCGAATTGTAGATGCCGGGCGACAGCAGCACCACCTGCGCGTCGCGGATGCCGCCCGGCGCCGTCTCGGTCAGCGCGCGGCGCAGGCGCGGCCCGTATTCGTCGACCGGCATCAGGTCCAGGCCGGCGGCGAGGTCGGGCATGCTGCGCAGCATCATGTGCCGGTTCTCGATGACGTAGGACACGCCCGAGGGCGTGCGCGCGTTATCTTCCAGGACCAGGAAATTCCCGGCGCCGTCGCGCACCAGGTCGGTGCCGTTGATATGGACGTAGACCCGGCCGGGAACGTCCAGCCCCTCCATCTCCGGCCGGTAGTTGGCATTGCCCAGCACCAGCGCGGCGGGGACGATGCCGTCCGTGAGGATGTGCCGCTCGTGGTAGATGTCCCACAGGAAATGATTGATCGCGGCGACCCGCTGCCGTACCCCGCGTTCGACATGGTTCCATTCGCCGGCGGTCAGCACGCGGGGGATCAGGTCCACGGGCAGGATGCGGTCGATCGCGTCGCGGTCGGTATAGACGGTGAAGGTGATGCCCAGATTATACAGGTCGGCCTCGGCGACGCGGGCCCTCTGGCGCAGTTCCGTCAGGCCGAAATGCGCCAGCCGGTCGCGGATCCGGGTCAGGCTGTCGGGCGGCGGGTCGCGCCGGTTCATCAATTCGCAGTAAAAGTCCGGCGTGTCGTAAGTCACGAACAGGCCCGGCCCCTGCTGTCCGCGCGGCTGCCCCAGGGCGCCTCCAAGATCGCTTCCGGGATCGTTTCCAGGATCGCTCATTGTCCCGTGTCCTCCCGTGCCGGACGGGAGATCAGGCGCGAAGGATTCATGTCCACCCCACCTGCTGGTCCGTGTTTCCGTTACAGCCAAGCAAGAATTCGCGCCGTCGCCAAGGGCCAATCGGCATCATCGCCGCATTGCGATTATTCGGGGGCGGGGCGGCGTGAAATTCCGCGTGCCCCCCCTGTTCGCGGCGGACCATGCTGGGCTACCGTTGCCGGCACGGAATATCACTCTGGCTGAAGGTCGACGCATGACCCTGCACGTCGCACTGACGCATCGTACCGGCTATCGCTATGATCGTCCGGTCTCGCTCGGTCCGCAGACCATCCGGCTTCGCCCGGCCCCCCATGCCCGCACGCCGATCGTGTCCTACGCGCTGCGGATCGAGCCCAAGCCCCATTTCATCAACTGGATGCAGGACCCGTCGGGCAATTACCAGGCGCGGGTGGTCTTTCCCGAACGCGTGACCCGTTTCGAGGTCACGGTGGACCTGGTGGCCGACATGGCCACGATCAACCCGTTCGATTTCTTCCTCGAGCCCGAGGCCGAACTCTGGCCCTTCGCCTATGACCCCGTGCTGGCCGGCGAGCTGGCGCCCTATCGCGCCTGCGAGGAACCGGGGCCGCTGCTGGCCGCGCTGCTGGCGGGCATCGACCGGACCAGCCGGCGCACGGTGGACATGCTGGTGGCGCTCAACCAGCAGGTCCAGCGGCGCATCGCCTATGTGGTGCGGATGGAGCCCGGCGTGTGGACGCCCGAGGAAACGCTGGTACGGGGCACGGGCTCGTGCCGCGACAGCGCCTGGCTGCTGGTGCAGGTGCTGCGCAACCTGGGCTTCGCCGCGCGTTTCGTCTCGGGCTATCTGATCCAGCTCGTGGCGGACCAGAAGCCGCTGACCGGGCCCGAGGGGCCGGCCGAGGATTTCACCGACCTGCATGCCTGGGCCGAGGTGTACCTGCCCGGCGCCGGATGGGTGGGGCTGGACGCGACCTCCGGCCTGTTGACCGGCGAGGGGCACATCCCCCTGGCCGCCACGCCCGAACCCGCCTCCGCCGCGCCGATTTCCGGCCTGGTCGGCACGTGCGAGACCGAATTCGACTTCACGATGGCGGTGACGCGGGTGCTGGAGACGCCGCGCACCACCCGCCCCTATACCGACGCGCAATGGCGGGCGATCCTCGACGCCGGCCGCGCGGTCGATACGGTGCTGGAGGACGGCGCGGTCGGCCTGACCATGGGCGGGGAGCCGACCTTCATCGCCGCCGACGACATGGACGCGGCGGAATGGAATATCGACGCGCTGGGCCCGACCAAGCGCGCCTATGCCGGGCGGCTGCTGCGGCGGCTGGCGCCGCTCTGGTCGAAAGGGGCGGCGATCCAGCATGTGCTGGGCAAGCATTATCCCGGCGAGCAGTTGCCGCGCTGGGCGCTGCTGTGCCACTGGCGGCACGACGGCGTGCCGGTCTGGACCGACCCATCGCTGCTGGCCTCGGACGATGACAGCGACGACGCGACCGAGCAGGACGCCGCCGCCTTCTGCCGCGCGCTGGCCGAGCGGTTGCGGGTCGACCCCGCCCTGGTCAACCCGGCCTATGAGGACATCCATTACTATCTGTGGCGCGAGCATCGGCTGCCGGCCAACGTGATCGTCGAGGACGCCAAGCTGCGCGACCCGCTGGAGCGCGAGCGGCTGGCCCGCGTCTATGGCCATGGGCTGAACGTGCCGGTCGGCAGCGTGCTGCCACTGCGCGCCGTGGTGCGCGACGGGGTGCGCCGCTGGCAGTCGGGGCGGTGGTTCTTCCGCGGCGACCTGATGTTCCTGGTGCCCGGCGACGCGCCGGTGGGCTTCCGCCTGCCGCTGCAAAGCCTGCTATGGGCCAGCGAGGAGGCGATCGACCACGACATGGAGCGCGACCCGTTCGCGCCCCTGCCCTCTCTGCCGCCCCATCCGGCGCTGGCGCGCCGCGCCGGCCCCTCGCCCGGGGGGACCGACCCCGGCTGGGCGGACCGGCGCGTGCCCATGCCCGTGCCTGTATCCCCCGGGGCGGACGGGGCCGGCGAGTTGCCCGCCCTGTCGGACCTGCCGGCCCTGCCGCCCTATCCGGGCGGCGGCGCCGGGCGCATCGGGCTGGAGCGCGCCATCGCCGATCGGCTGGTGGCGGTCGGGCGCGAGGAGCCCGAGCTGGTCCGCACCGCGCTGGCGGTGGAGGCGCGCGGCGGCATTCTGCATGTCTTCATGCCGCCGCTCTACGCGGCCGAGGACTGGCTGGATCTGTGCGCGGCGGTCGAGGATACGGCCCGCGCCTTCGGCCGCAAGGTGGTGCTGGAAGGCTACCAGCCGCCGCGCGACCCGCGGCTGCTGAATTTCTCGATCACCCCCGACCCCGGCGTGATCGAGGTCAATATCCACCCCGCCGCGAGCTGGGACGAGCATGTCGGCCGCAGCGAGCAGCTTTATGACGAAGCCCGCGCCGTCGGGCTGATCGCCGAGAAATTCATGCTCGACGGCCGCCATGTCGGCACCGGCGGCGGCAACCATGTGGTGATGGGCGCCGCCCGCGCCGCCGACAGCCCGTTCCTGCGCCGGCCGGACCTGCTGAAATCGCTGGTCGGGTTCTGGCACAATCATCCGTCGCTGTCCTATCTGTTCAGCGGGTTGTTCATCGGCCCGTCCTCGCAGCATCCCCGCGTGGACGAGGCCCGCGACGACAGCGTGGCGGAACTGGAAATCGCGTTTTCCCAGGTTCGTCCCGACCGGCCGACCCCGCCCTGGCTGACCGACCGGCTGTTCCGCAACCTGCTGGCCGACATCACCGGCAACACGCACCGCACCGAATTCTGCATCGACAAGCTCTATGCGCCGGAAAGCGCCACCGGCCGGCTGGGGCTGGTGGAATATCGCGCCTTCGAAATGCCGCCCCATCACCGGATGGCGGCGGCCCAGATGCTGCTGATGCGCGCGGCCGTCGCCGCCTTCTGGACACAGCCCTATGAGCGGCGGCTGGTGCGCTGGGGCACGCGGCTGCATGACGATTTCATGCTGCCGCATTATGTCGGGCAGGATTTCACCGATGCCGTCGCCGAACTGCGCGCGCTGGGCGCGCCGCTGGAGGCCGACTGGTTCGCGCCGCACATGGCGTTCCGTTTTCCCGAAATCGGGTCCGTGCCGCTGCTGGGCATGACGCTGGACCTGCGCCACGCGCTGGAACCCTGGCACACCCTGGCCGAGGAACCCGCCGCCGGCGGCACCATGCGCTATGTCGACAGTTCCGCCGAGCGGGTCCAGGCCCGCGTGACCGGCTGGGTGGACGAACGCTATATCCTGGCCTGCAACGGCGTGGGCGTGCCGCTGACCCGCACCGAGCGGCAGGGCGAATATGTCGGCGGCGTGCGCTTCAAGGCCTGGAACCCGCCCAGCGCGCTGCACCCCACCGTGGGCGTGCAGACCCCGCTGGTGTTCGATGTCTACGACACCTGGACCGGGCGCAGCATCGGCGGCCTGACCTATCACGTCGCCCACCCTGGCGGCCGCAATTACGAAACCCGGCCGGTGAACGCCAACGAGGCGGAGGCGCGCCGCCGCATCCGCTTCTTCCCGTTCGGCCATACGGTGGGGGAGATGGCGCCGCCGGTCGTGCGGCGGTCCCTGGAACAGCCGCGCACGCTGGACCTGCGGCGGCTGGCCTGACGCAGGGCGCGATCAGGCCGAGGAGTCGTCGCGGGATTCAGTGTCTTTCGTCATAGCGCCGGCGGTTGTCGTGAATGATCGGCAGATGCGCGCGCGCCCACTGCGCCATCTGGCGCACCGGCTCGGAGAGCGAGCGTCCCAGGGCGCTCAGGGCATATTCGACCTGTGGCGGCGTCGTGGCGCAGACCGTACGCTCGACCATGCCGTCGCGTTCCAGCGTCTTGAGTGTCCGCGTCAGCATCTGCTGGGAAATGTCGCCGATCTGCCGTTTCAGCGCATTGAAACGCTGCGGTCCGTCGAGGAGCGCCACGACGACCTGCATCGTCCATTTATCACCGACGCGGCTCAGGACTTCGCTGACCGCGCGGCAATCCGCCCGGTCACGGGGTGGAGGAGTCATCTTCATATGACCTGGCCCTAAAAATATGCGTTCTTGGCGGGAGGCTGATAGTCACATATCTGGTCCTGGTCAATAATCGAGACCGTTTGGACCCGATGCGGGCTCCGACCGTCTCATTGCCATGGAGCCATCTCATGATCCTCTATGCCTCCCCGGGCGGTTGCAGCCAGGCGTCCCATATCGCTCTCGTCGAAGCGGGTATCCCGTACACGCTCGTCAAGGTCGGTCGCGACAAGAAGACCGATGACGGCCGGGACTTCAACACGCTCAATCCCAAAGGCTACACGCCCGCGCTGGAACTCGACGACGGGACGGTTTTGACCGAGAGCCTCGTTATCCTGAGCTACATCGCCGACATGTCAGGGCGACTTCTGGCGAAAAATGGCCACGAACGCTGGCGGGCGTTGGAAATCCTGGAGTTCATGACGACCGAAGTTCATGGCGCTTTCAGAGCGCTCTTTCGTACCGATTCCGCTGAGGCGGATAAAGACAAGTCTCGGACGATACTGGCAGGCCATTTCGGCCTGTTGAACGGGGTGCGTGGCGAAAGGGCGTTTCTGGTGGGAGAGCAGGTGACGATTGCCGACACCTATCTGTTCGTGATGCTCTCATGGGCGGCCATGATGGGAATCGCGCTGCCGGAGCGGTTGGCCGCTTACGCGGCACGCATGAGACAAATGCCGTCCGTCACGCATGCGCTGGTCGCTGAAGGCCTGGCCTAGCAGGCTGTCGGGTTGGGGTACCCGTTGAAGCGATGAGTCTATAGGGTGATGAGATGAGCCGCTTCATCCCCTTTGACCGCACGCAGCCATATCTTCTGCCACCTGATATGAAGTCATGGCTTCCGGCTGACGATATGGCGCACTTCGTCTTGGCTGCCGTTGAGCTGGTTCCGCTGACCGCGTTTTCCGTGCCGGTGCGCACGGGTGGCAAGGCGCAGTATCATCCGCGCCTGATGCTGGCCCTTCTGATCACCGTAGCGTTTCAGAAACCTGTGAGAAGCAGATCAAGCGCCTGAGTAATTTCGTTCTGACAAAGCGACAATGAAGCAATGATCTTCTTCAGATCACGGTCAGGAACTGCGGCCATAAACTGCGTCATCATGACGAAGGGACAGTCGTCAACCATAAACACCGGGTTTAGCCTCTTTGCAGGCTTTGGTGCGGTTCTCTGCGGCAGCAGCGGAACAACGACACGGGTACCCAAGGCGTCCAGAAGATCTGCCTGTACATCCAGAACGAAACGTGCCTCCCCCCGTCCGGCCAGACGATACACATCAAAACGGGCCATTTAGACGTTCCGATAGTCCGCCAGGGGAAGCCCGTTCTCTTCAACATACTGCCGTGAAGCTTCGAGGGAAGCGCGATTGTCTGCCAGCCATTGCTGAGCACGGATCGACGCGATAGCTGACTTAAGCCCCTGCTCGCAGGCCTGCGATATGTTGAGATCTAACGACTTGGCTTCTTCGAGCAGCTGAGCGGGTAGCGTCACATTTGTGGGGCGACGTGATGGAGTGCCGGAATGCACGCGAACCATAGCTTTGCTCCTAATATACTGGCAGCCAGAATATAGCACATGTTTATGCGCATTTGTATATCCATATTTTTGCGCGAAGGTATGACCGAGATGCGGGCGAAAGCGGCCCATCTTTTTCTACTTTTTATACCGGTCAATCAATGTTTAGGTCGCTGATACAGAGAGCCGGCGCATTCGCGAGACCCGCAGTCGAGCGTGCGTAGTCCGGACGCTTACGCCTAGCGGCTGTCGGGCCTTTTTTTCATGCCCCGGAGCGGACGCCGCCGGACCGTGACGGGGTGAACTGCCGTGAGGCGGAAACCGGCGCGGGAAGAAGGCCGCCCGAAGGCGGCCTTCCCCGATCGACCCGTGATCGGCGCGTTCAGGCCGCGAAGCTCAGGCCTTGCGTCGAGTCGAGGTTGTAGAAGGTGATCGTGTGCTGGTTCTGCAAATCCAGCGTCAGGTTGCCGCCGGCAAAGGAGGAGCCGGTGACGCCCTGGATCGTCGCCGTGTCCTTGGCGCCATTGAACCCGTAGACCATCGAGTTGCCGAGATCCGCGCCGAAATTCAGGTCAGCGCTGGCGGAGGCCGCTACGTTGGCCCAGACGCCGGTCGGATCGTTGGCGGTGATGTTCATCATGCCTGCGCCGGCCGTGATGGCGGCGCTGCTTTCCTCGCCCAGGGTGATGGAGTCGGTCGCGTTGCCGCCCGTGAAGGTCAGCGCGCCACCGGATTGCTGGCTGCCGATATAGGTCTCTTCGGTCCAGCCGACGGACTGGCTGGCATCGATCGTCATCTGGCCGGTGCCGCCGTAGAAAGTATCGAAGCCGCCCGTGGTGGAGGCGACCGTGACGTTGGCGCCGTTCATGTGGATGGCGTCGTTGCCCAGCGAGTTGATGGTGCTCGTCTGGCCGGCGCCGCCCAGATTCAGGTTGGTGTCGCGGCCGGTATAGAGCAGGTCGGTCTGCCCCGAGACGGTCAGGCTGGTGTGCGCGTTGCCCTGGTTGTCCACGCTGTCCAGGTTACCCGCGGCACCCTGGGCCACGATGTTGACCTGATCGGCCGAATCGTAGCTGCCGCCACTGATGTAGGCGTAGGAACTGGTGGTGTCCGGCTCGGACCCCAGGGTCAGGTTCGTCGTGCCGGCCGCCTGGATGGCGGTCATGTCGCCGGCCATGATGTTCGTGGAGGCGCCGCTGGATTCCGTGACGTCCAGGCTGCCGGTATCGCCGGTCGCGTTGTTGATGATCGTGCTGGTGGCCGCCCCGGTCAGCACCTGCGTGTCGCCCGCGCCGCCGAAGACGATCAGGTTCTGCACGCCCTGGCTGTTGTCGATGGTCTGGGGAGCGCCGGCGGGCGCCCGATTGGTGACCAGCGCCGTGTTGTTGCCGCTGCCCGGCGCGTTGCTCAGGACCAGATCCTGCGCCTGGGGCAGGCCGTCGGGGCCCGTGCCCACCGTGTACGCGCCGAGACCCTCCACCGCCTGATCGACCATCGCCGGGGCGGGGCCCTGGGGCGCCTCGCCGGTGATGGCAGGCATCAGCGTGCTGGTCTGGTTGGTGTCGTTGAGGATGTCCTGGACGTACCAGCTTGCCGTGACGGGCTCGGACGAGGTGCTTTCGATCGGCTGGCCGGTCGCCCAGTCGTAGGATTCGCCCGGCGGCGTGCCGCCATTGTCGTACGCCTGGTCGATCCAGTTCAGGCTGTTGTCGGTATAGGCCTGGTTGCCCTGGTCGTGTGACAGGATGCTGGCATAGGACGACATCTGCGGCCAGGACGGCGACAGCCCATGGGCTTCGAACGTGCCGCCCGGGCTCCATTGCGACGACTGGTAGAACGTGTCGTTCTGATAGCGCGAAAGGCCGTAATTGTCCTGCGTCAGCGCATTCTGCACCGCCGCGTCGTTCTCGACCGCATAGGTGCTGGTCGGCGACACCAGGCCCAGCACGGCCGCGATGTTGGTGTCGGCGTCGATGGTGTTGTCGACCGTGCCGTCGGGGTTCAGCATTTCGACGAAATGGCCTTCCTGCGCGTTCCACAGGCCCGGCTGGGATGCCGTCGTGGGGCGCAGGATGGCCTGCTGGATGGTCTGCGCGCCGGCGGCCCAGCCCTGGGCCAGGTTGCCCTCGCCGAGGGCCGACGCCATCTGGGACGCGGCGTTCAGCCCTTCGGCATAGGTGACCTGGGTGAAGGTGTGGTACCCGTACTGGTCTTCCCAGATCGAGAAATCGGCCGGGCCCAAGCCGTTGGCGCCGATGTTCTCGCTGATCCAGTTGGCCGAGTTGACCAGGGCCTGGCGCACGGTCGGGTCGGAGATGAAGGATTGCGCGGCCGCCGTGTTGCCCTGGGCCAGCAATTGCTCGTAATGGCGGTAGGAGCCGACCAGGAACAGGCCCTGCGCATCGTTTTCCGGTGCGACGAAGCCGATCGGCAGGTTCTGGTCGAATGCGCCGTAATTGGTCGAGAACGTGCCCGCGGCGTCACCGCTGTAGGTGCCGTTCATGCCGTTCTGCTGGACGGACGCCATCCAGCGCCAGAACTTGTCGGACTCGCCGGTCAGGCCGGCATCGTCGAGGCCCATGGCGGTCGCCGCGCTGTCGCGTACCCAGACCTTGTACTGGTAGGCCGGGTTGGTCGACGCCATGAAGGAGCCGTATTCGGGGCTCTGGGCCTGGAGGATGTTGACCAGGCTGCTGCGATAGGCGTCGCGCAGGGAGGTGCTGTCGACATCGTTGAGGGTCTGGCCGTCGACGGCGGTCGCGGCCTGGCCGCCGACGGCGACGGCGGAGGACGAGCCCGCGACGTCATAGGCCTGATCCAGGGTCTGGTCCCAGGCGCTGGCGGTCTGCGCGATCCAGGAATTGGCCGCCGCCGTACCGGACTGGTCGGTGACCTGCGTCGTCGTCGGGTCGGACGTGCCGGCCGGGTTGGTCGCCAGGTCCAGATTGGCGTCAAGCTGGCTCATGCTGGTGGCGGTGGTGATGTAGTAATCCAGCGTCACCGTCTGGCCGGGGTCGAGCGTGACGTCGGCCGAGGACTGGCCCACCGAAATGCCGGTGCCGGACGCGCCGCTGTCGCTGCCCAGCATCGTGCCGTCATTGTCGAACCCGCCGACGAGCCCCTGGTCGGGCGCTTTCAGCGACGGGTTGCCGCTGGCGCCGGACGAAAGCTGGTAGTCCCCGCGGACGTTGGTGCCGTCCGTACCGGCGGCGTGCTGCGCGTTGCCGGGCTGATAAGCGCCGATGGCCAGGTAGAGCGGCGCCTTGCCGCTGCCCTGGTCTTCCTGCACGATCCAGGCATTGTGCGCCGAATCCCAGGTGGCGCTTTCCTGCTCGCCGGTATTGAGGCCGGTGGCGTTCATCACGTCCCACACCAGCGGCTGCGTGCCGGCGGCCTGCTCGTTCGTCAGCGACAGTTGTTCGACGATCAGGTCCTGGTTCGGCACGGTGGCGTATGCCGCCTGGATCTGCACGGGCAGGGCCTGGCCGGTCGGCGAATAGGCACCGTAACTGACGTGCAGGATGCCGTTCTGGTCGAAGCTCTCGGTCGATTTGAAATAGGGCGAATAGGTCTGCGCCGTGTCGCCCGGGGTGACGTCGCGGAACCAGATGGCGTTGTAGTTGAGCTGATTCAGTTCGTCATTGCTGCCGACGTGAAGTTCCGACAGGCTGGGGCCGAAGGTCCATTGCTGCTCCGGCGCCATGCTTTCGCCCTGCACGAAGGCTTGCAGGTCGGTCATGTTGTTCATCGCCAGGGACTGGGCCGATGTCTCCTGGGACGGCTGCGCCCCCGGCGTGATCGTCGTGCTGCCGAGCGTGAAGGAAGGGCTGGCCTGGAGAGCCGACTGGGGAACGGCTGTCAGGCCGTTCACGGTATCGCCGGTCTGGTTGCTCAATTCGACCGTGTTCAGGCCCTGGGTCAGGTACACCGTGGTGGTGGCGTCGCCCGTCGCGGCGCCCGGAGTCTGGTCGAATTCGACCAGGCCCGGCTCGTCGTGGCCGTTGATCGTCAACTGCTGGTAGGCCGGGGCGTCGGCCGTATTCTGGTACGAAAAATCGAAGCTGTAATAGCCGGCGCTCGGCGCGAGGTAGTTGAAGCCGACCCCCGATGGCGCGGCATCGGTGGCCACGGGCTCGGGACCCGCCGGAAGATCGACCAGGCCCTCTCCATCCATGGAGGCGAAGCCATCGAGCACGTAGTCCGATGGCGTAAAGTGATTCTTTGTGCTGTCAGACACGATATTGCTCCCGTGATGTTATCCCCTTTAGACTGCATCGGAAGAAACGCAGCCTCCGGCGCGATGTCCGGCAGCGCCGATCGTAAGGAGAAAATTCCAAAAAGCGAATCATAATAGGATACGAAAACAGTATTTCTTATTTATTTATCATCGATTATTCGAATCACACACCAACGGGCGCGCACCTGCCGCCGCCCGGCATGGGGGACCGCCATCTTCTGGCCGGAGATCGGAAACGATCGTGATTCCATCGGGCCGGATTCCATCGGGGTGGATCAGGGAGGGAGGCCGGCGATCGGCTTGCCGCCCGAGGATGCCATCAGCGGCGTTTTTCGATTCTTCATCGTAATTCCGTGCCTTTTATGATCCTGACGTCACCGCCGGCCGAGATCACCGTGCTGCTGCCATCGCCGTTGGGAATGACGACCGCGTCGCCGCCCGCGGCGGCGTGGCCGTTCCCCGGCGTGTCGGGCGCCCTTGCCCGCGGGAGCGGGTTTCCGGCGATCGGCACGCCGTTGCGGATCGCGGCCTCTTCCCCCAGGCTGAGACTTTCTCCGGGCAGCAATCCGGCCTGCGCGGTCCCCTTGCCGCTCGTCGGTTCCCCGCCCCCGGTGGCGGCGGACATATCCGGCGCGGCGGGCCAGATATTGCCCGGCTCGGGCAGTATGGGCGGGGCCGCGACGGGGTCGCCGCGCACGCGCCGCAGGTTTTCCGCGTCGCCGCGGGGCCGGTTCGGATCGGCGCCCGGAAAACGGAAGCTGTCCGACCCGAATGTCCCGAGCCCCGAGCAGGATGGCAGCACCATCAGGGCCAGCAGGGACAGCCCCGCCCGGCGCATCGCCCGGCTTCCTTCGTCAGGCCCGGGCATCGGCATGGCCCCGTTCCAGTTGATCCAGGCGCGCCAGTTCGGTCGCGGCCCGCGCTTCGCCCTGCCGCTGGGCTTTCCGCAGCCAGTCGCGGGCCGCCGGCCGGTCGGCCGTCCCCGCCAGGCCATGCGCCAGGTAGCGCCCCAGCATGACCTGCGCCGGCGCATGGCCCCGCGTCGCGGCGCGATGAAACCACGCCTGCGCCTGAAGGCGTGTGTCCGGCATGTCGCCCCGCCGGTCGTGCAGCATGCCCAGCGCGAACATCGCCGGCGCATGGCCCTGGTCGGCGGCCCGGCCCAGCCAGCGCGCGGCCTCGATATCGTCGCACGCCATGCCCCCGCCGGCCTGGAAAAGCTGCCCCAGCGCGCAGGCGGCGCCCGGGTGGCCGGCCTCGGCCGCGCGGCGATACCAGGCGACGGCTTCGACAAGGTTCGGTGCCGCGCCATTGCGCCCGACATTCAGGTCGCCCAGCAATGCCGCGGCCTCGCGCTCGCCCGCCATGGCCGCGCGGCGCAGCCAGGTTTCCGCGCGCACGACGTCGCGTGCCACGCCGTGGCCGTTCAGGCAGGCCAACCCGTAGCGCAGTTGCGCGGCCGGGACGTCCTTCTCGGCCGCGCGGCGAAACAGTTCGGCCGCGCCCGCCGGGTCGGGCGCGCGGTCCTCGCCGCGCTCGCTCATCATCCCCAGCACATGGAAGGCGCTGCCCAGCCCCTTGTCGGCGGCCCGCTGGAGCGCCTGGCGGGCTTCGGCCCGGGCGTCGGCGCCCCCGGCCGCGCGCAGCAGTGCCAGGCCGAGCCCGAGATGACCCTGCGCGCTGCCGCCCTCCGCGGCGCGGCGATACCACGCCAGCGCGGCGTCGGGATCGCGCAGGTCCTCCGGCCCCTCGGTCAAGACATGCGCGACCAGGGCCTGCGCGTCTGCCAGCCCGGCCTCGGCCGCCAGGCGCGCCCAGTGCAGCGCCTTGTGGTGGTCCGGCGGGTGGCGCATGTCGGGCCGCGGGGGCCAGAGCCGGGCCGGCGCGTCGTCCTGGGGCGGGAGGCCGCGCAGATAGAGGGTGGCGAGCGCGAAACGGGCCTCGGGCCAGCCGGCCTCGGCGGCTCGGCGCATCCAGCGCGCGCCTTCGTCCCGTTGGCGCGGCACGCCATTGCCATCCAGATAGGCACGGGCAAGATGGAACTGCGCGCGCATGTCGCCGGATTTCGCAAGCCTGCCGAAGCGCGCCATGGCCTCGACCGGCCGGCCGGCCGCGAGCAGGCCCGCGGCGCGGTCGAAGGGCGCCTGGCGTGACAGGCGCGCCGCGAGATGCCGCGTGAGGACGGCGAGGCGGGCGGCCAGGCTCATGGCTCGCGCATGCCCTGGGTGGCGAGGGGGGCGATACGGTTGAACAGATATTGCAGGATCGTCCGCTTGCCGACCTTGATGTCCGCCGTCGCCGGCAGGCCCGGACGCGGGGTGAAGAACGCGGGCACGCCCCGCAGGGTCACGCGGTCGATGCGCAGGCGCACGCGATAGAACATGTGCTGGCCGTCATCGGCCCGGGGGGCGGCGCCGGGTCCCGGCGCATCCGCGCCGTCGTTGCCGGGGGAGAAGGAATCGGCGCTGATCGTGCGCACGGTCGCATCGGCACCGCCGTACTGGTCATAGGGAAAGGTCGCGAATTTGAGCAGCGCCTTGTCGCCCGGACGGACGAAGCCGGCATCGGCCCCGCGCAACGTGGCCTCCATCTCCAGCCCGCTGCCGGCGGGGACCAGCGTCATCATGCGGTCCGCCGTGCTCACGACCGAGCCCACCGACATGCGGGCGATGGTCAGGACCACCGCGTCGCGGTCGGCCCGCAGGGCCACCAGGCTACCCCGCAGGCGCGCCTTCGCAAGGTCGCTGCGCGCATCGAAAAGATGGTGCTCGGCCGCGGCAAGCTGCTGGAACGTCGTCGCTTTCCAGTCATCGATCGCGGCCGCGCGCTGGGCGATCAGGGCGCTGATCTTGTTCCGCGCGCCGGCGGCATCCTGCTGGGCGGCGACCTGGGCGCGCTCGATCTCCATGAGGTCGTTCTGGGCCCCCAGGGTGGACAGGCGGCTGCCGACCTGGTCGCGCTGGAGGGCGCGACGCATCGACAGCACGCTGGAAGAGACGCGCGCGCGGGCCGCATACATGGCCGCATTGGCCAGCGCGCCCTGCAACGCGCTCTGCTGCCCGGCGATCTGGTGGTCGTAATCCTGGATCCTGGCCGCGATTTCCTGGCGGCGGCGCAGGAAGGCCGCCGCCTCCTGCACCGAGGCGGGATTGCGCGGATCGGCGATGTAGTCGCGGCCTTCGGCTTCGGCCGTCAGCCGCGAGACCTCCGCCGCGTAACTGGCGACCTGCGCGCTGCGGTTTTCCAGATCGGCCGTGCTGATCGTCGGGTCCAGCCGCGCCAGAACCTGACCCTTGCGGACGACGTCGCCTTCATGGACGTCGATCGACCGCACGATCGAGGTTTCGAACGGCTGCACGACCAGCGTCGGGTCGGTCGCCACCAGCCGGCCGCTGGTGCTGACCACCCGGTCCAGCGGGAAGACCCCCATGACGACGACGCTGGCGACCGCCATCGCCGCGACCACCCAGGTCGTATGGCGGGCGCCGATGGCGGGCGGCAATGCGATGAGGGCCGAGCTGGGGGAATGAAATTCCAGCAACGCCGCCGGCAGGCCGGCGGGCGAAAACGGATGGTCGGCGGCGCGCAGGGATGGCGGCGCGGCGCCTTCGGCGGTGGTGTCGGACGTCTCCATGGTTCAGCGCCCCCCCACCCGCGCGGCCGGCGCGGCGCGGGAGACGGCGGGGGGCTGGGGATGCTGTTGCAGCCAGAGCGTGCGATAGAGCGTGCAGCGTTCCAGCAGCGCCGCGTGCGGCCCGATATCGACCACCGCGCCGCGATCCAGCACCAGGATCTGGTCGCAATGGACCAGAGACGACAGGCGGTGCGAAACGATGACCATGGTGCGGCCCTGTGCGATGCGTCGCAGATTCGCGGTGACCAGGGCTTCGCTTTCCGGATCGAGCGCCGAGGTGGCCTCGTCCAGGATCATCAGCTTCGGGTCCGCGACCAGCGCGCGGGCGATGGCCAGGCGCTGGCGCTGGCCGCCCGAAAGATTGGTCGAGCCTTCCTCGATCCAGGTCTCGTACCCGCCGGGCATGCGGTCGATGAATTCGTCCGCGCCGGCCAGGCGGGCGGCGCGCATCACATCGTCCATCGTCAGGCCCGGACGGCCGGCGGTGATATTGTCCCGCACCGTGCCCCGGAACAGGAAATTGTCCTGTAGAACCACGCCGCACGAACGGCGCAGGTGGGTGAGATTGATTTCGCGCAGGTCCACCCCGTCCAGGCGCACCTGTCCCGTATAGCCGCTGCTGACGCGTTGCAACAGGCGGGTGATCGTCGACTTGCCCGACCCGCTGCGGCCGACCACGCCCAGCATCGTGCCGGCGCCGACGGCGAAGCTGACGCCATCCAGAGCCCTGGCCGTCGCGCCGGGATAGGTGAAATCCACCGCGTGGAAGGACAGCGCCCCCTTGATCCGCGGTCGTATGCCCGCGGTCAGGGCCCGGGATTCGGTCGGCTGGTTCAGGACCAGCGCGGCCTCGGACAGCGAGGATGCGACCTCGTTCAGGCTTTCCAGCAACCGTGCCATGCCGGCCAGGGGGGCGGCCACGCGGCCGCCCAGCATCATGAAACCCATCAGCCCGCCGGCCGCCAGGCCGGAATGCCCCGTCAGGATCAGCCATGCGCCGACCAGCATGATACCGCGATTCAGGAACTGATCGAGCGGCGCGGACAGCGTCGCGGGCCAGTTGGCCAGCCGCCCGGCCGCCAGGCGCCAGCGTACGACCTGCGACGTGCGGTCGTCCCATTCCGCCCGCCGGCTCCGCTCCAGCGCCAGCGCCTTGACCGTGCGGATGCCCGCCACCGATTCATGCATCACCGAATTGCGTGCCATCTCCGCGCCGATGACGCGCCCGTACAGCCGCGTCATCGGCGCCATGAAGACCAGGACGATCAGCCCGATCAGCGTCGCCGCGGCCAGCGTGATCCAGGCCAGCGTGGCGCTCAGCCAGAACAGGACGGGCAGGATGACCAGCAGCGTGAACAGGTCGAGAAACGTGGCGAGAAGCCGGCCGGTCAGAAAGTCGCGCACCTTGAAGATGGCCATGACCCGGCCGATCACCTGGCCACCTTGCTCACGTTCGAAGAAATCGAGCGGCAGGGACAGCAGGCGATTGAAGGCATGCAGGGAAATCCGCGTATCGATGCGCGTCGTCAGCACCAGCGTCAGCTCGCGCCGGGCATAGGAGAGCAGCATTTCGTACGCCGAGAGGATTACCATGATCGCGGAAATCGAGAAGAGCGTCGCCATCGACGCGTAATTCACCACGCGGTCGATCACCTGCATCACCAGGAGTGCCGGAAAGATGGCCAGGACACTGAGAATAACGGAAGCAAGCAGGATATCGCGCAGCAATCCCCGCTCGCGCAGGACCATGCGGACCATCCAGCCCGCGTTGACCGGCGCGTCGGCCTCCGCCACGTCGCGCGCTCGTTTGACGAGCAGCACATCGCCCGTCCACAGTTGCGACAGATGGGTTTCGTCGACGGGAACCGGCGGACCGGACTCCGCCGCCATCGGGTCGCGCAGCCAGACGACGCCGCGCGCCGGATCGGCGCGCACCATCAGCGCGGCGGCGCCGTCATGAAACATCAGCACGATCGGCGGCGTGTCATGCAATCGGACCAATTGCGGCCAGGCCAGCCGCATGCCGCGCGCGACCGCGCCGTGCTCGGTCAGCCAGCGGGCCAGCGTCGCCGGAGAGGGGGCGTCTTCATCAGGTTCGCTGGCGAAATCACGCAAGTCGAGATCGATGCCATGATATCGCGCCGCGTTCATGGCGGCGAAGACGCGGGCAAGGGCTGGGGCAGAATGCCCGCTGTCCTGTGTGCTTTCCACAACAACCTTCCTGCACAGACGTGCCCGATGCCGGATATGATTCAGTCACGCATCATGCGTCATGGGCTTGGCGGAGCACGTACGGCACCCGCCACCGTGCGCGCGACACCTTGCGAAAAACATGAATATAATATGACAATCACAAACCAACGTAACGGAGGCGAGCGCCCCGCAATCGTTACGGGAGACTCCCGTTCCAGCAGGCCCCGATCGATCGGGGCCTGCGCCGCCAGCCTTTCATGCCCGCGACCGAACCGCGTATCGCATTTTCACGAACCCGTGATGGAAAGCAAGCTTTTTATCACGATATTGCGTGCCGTCATGAAACCGAAACGGAATCCGGCGTGTAAGGCTCGACGTTATTTCCTTTCACGCATTATTCATCACAGAATGAATAAACGATTAATTATCTCGTTTTATCAGAGTATAATTGAAGGATTCCGACGGCGGAGATCCGCGCCGCGTCTGCCCGGACAATGCCTGTCCGCAACAGAGACGGCAGGTTTAGGGCGATATAAGGCGTGCGCGCACGCCGGGGCCGCTTCAGCGTCCTGGCTGGTCGCGGGCGTAGTCGTTCATGCTCCACAGGCGGTCCTTGACCGCCCGGTAATAGGCTTTCTCGTCGTAGAGCGGGACGTTCAGGGCCAGGTCGGCGGCGGTCAGCCGCCCGATGGCCGCCGCCACGCCATAGGACGCGTTCACCAGGGTGCCCAGACCCTGAACCAGGGTGACTTCGGATTGCAGCAGCGCCTGCTGCTGTTGCAAAACCTCCAGCGTTGTACTCGCGCCTTCCAGCGCCTGGCGCCGCACGCCGTCGCGCGCCGCCGTACTGGCCGTGATGGCCAGGCGGTCGCTGGCGAGGGACGCCCGCGCCGCCAGAAGCTGGCGCCATGCCGCGGATGCCTGCTGGACCGCCTGCCGGCGCTGGACATCGACGCGCTGCCGGTCGGCCTGCGCCTGCTGCCGGGCCTGGCGGATCGCGGCATATTCCGCCCCGCCTTGATAGAGCGGGACCTGCATCGTCAGTTCGGCATAGGCGTTCTCGGTGAACTGGCCGCCCAGCCCCTGGTTGACCCCGCGCTGATAGGCCGCTTCCGCCGTCAGTTTCGGCATCAGGGCGGACACCGCGACATCGATCGCGTCCTTCTGCGCCGATTGCGTGAAGAGCGCATTGATAACGTCCGGATTGTTCTGCGCAGCCGCCGTCTCGACCTCGGCTTCCGACATCGTGGGCAGGGCCAGCGGCTGCGGCGGCAGCAGGTCGGCGGATGCGGGGGCGCCGACCTGTTGCAGATAGGTCGCGCGGGCCGCGTCCAGCGTGCCTTCGGCCTGCTGGCGCTGCGAGGTCGCGGCGGCCAGCGCCGCCTGCGCCTGGTCCACGTCGGTACGGGTGATCTCGCCATCGCGGAAGCGCGCTTCGGTCGCCCGCAACTGGTCGGCCAGGACATGCTCGTTACCCTGGTTGATCTTGAGCAACTGCGTATCCTCGACGACGCCGATATAGGCATTGACGACGTCCTGGAAGACCTTCTGCTCGACCGCGATCAGGTTGGCGCGCTCGGCCATGACCCTGTTGACGGCCTGGTGGGTGGATGCCGTCGTTTTTCCGCCCGAATAAATCGGCTGCTGGATGTTGACGCCCGCCATGTAGCCCGGTGTCGAATAGACGCGGGAATAGCCGAGGAAATCACCCGTACCGCGATAATTGCTGTGGCCGGTGTAATAAGTCGCGCCGGCCTGTCCCGAAATCTGCGGACGCCAGCCCGCGAGCGCCGTCGGCACGCCCTCGTCCTGCGCGCGCAGGATCGCACGTTCCTGCCGCAGCGCGGGATTCGTCAGGTAGGCGGCCGCCAGCGCCTCGGACAGCGTATGCGGTACCGCGCCGGCCGGGGTGGCGCGGTCGACCACACGGGGGCGCGCACCCGCGCGGCCGAGGGGAAGCGCGATCATGATCGCGGCAAGCGTCATGCGAGCTGTGGCGGCATGCATCAGTTTACCGAAATCCTGCCAATTGCGGGTTGCACCCGGCCGAGGGCACGACGGATGGCGTGAACTCCCTGGGCATCTGTCACGTAAGATCGAGAGCGAGTTTGAAGCGTTTGCCGTTCGGAGTCCACACGGCCGAGGCCGCGACGATAAAAAACGGAACAACCGGCTGGTTACGGCGTTGTCCCGGCACGTGAAAGTTTCGGGACCCCCAAGCATGAAGCTGTTTGCCTGCCAGGCCTGCAATCAGATCGTGTTCTTCGAGAACACGGCCTGCGCGCGATGTGGCCACGTGCTGGGCTACCTGCCCGAGGAAAACGACCTCGGCGCGCTGGAGCCGGTGGCGGGCGAGGACGGCACGTGGCGCCCGCTATCGCAGGCGGCGGGCGGATCGTCCTATCGGTTCTGCGCCAATGCCGGGCAGACTGTCTGCAACTGGCTGGTCCCGGCCGGTGGCGATGCCTTCTGCCTGGCCTGCCGGCTGAACCGGACGATCCCGGACCTGACGGAGGATGGGCACCTGGACCAGTGGCGCAAGCTGGAGACGGCGAAGCACCGGCTGGTCTATACCCTGCTGCGCCTGGGCCTGCCGATCGTGACCCGGCTGGAAGATTCCGCGGAGGGGCTGGCCTTCGATTTCCTGGGCGATCCGCCCGATGGCGGCACGGTGCTGACCGGCCATCAGGACGGGCTGATCACCATCGCCCTGCGCGAGGCCGACGATGCCCAGCGCGAGGCGATGCGGGTGAGGATGGGCGAGCAGTACCGTACCCTGCTGGGCCATTTCCGGCACGAGGTCGGGCATTACTACTGGAACGTGCTGGTGCGCGACGGCGGGCGCCTGGAGGAGTTCCGCGCCGTGTTCGGCGACGAGCGCGCCGACTACCAGGCGGCGTTGCGGCACCATTACGAGGTCGGGGCGCCGCCGGACTGGCAGGATAATTTCGTCAGCGACTATGCGACCACCCATCCGTGGGAGGATTTCGCCGAGACCTGGGCGCATTACCTGCATATCGTCTCGACGCTGGAGACCGCGCGGGCCTATGGACTGTCGGTCGATGTCCATGTCTCCGACGATCCGGCCCTGCAAGCCGAGGTCACGTTCAACCCCTATGCGCCCGGCCCGTTCCAGCGGATCGCCGAGGCGTGGCTGCCGCTGACCTATGCCATCAACAGCCTGAACCGCTCGATGGGCCAGATCGATTTCTATCCGTTCGTCCTGGCGCCGCCGGTGCTGGAAAAGCTGGCCTATGTCCATGGCCTGATCCACGGCGCGGCGGCCGGCTGACCGGCCGGCCCGGGGCGGAAGCCGCGCAAGACCGTTTACTGTTGGCGCCGCTTCGCCCATACAACCATGCATTATGGACATGGCGCCCATCCCTGTTGACGAGATGGTTGACGGTCATGGCGGCGTCCGGCCTCACTGGCGCCGCCTGCTCGGCGCGATCAGCGATCTCGGCCATCGTGAACTGCTGGAACGCGGCAGGCAGATGGCGCGCGCCCTGCACGACCAGACCGGCCCGACCGAAGGCGCCGCCGCGCGGTGCGATCCGGTCCCGCTGCTGCTGACGGCGCACGAATTCGCCCGCCTGTCGGAAGGAATGGTGCAGCGCGCCCGCGTGCTGGAAGCGGCGCTGCGCGACCTGTACGGGCAGCGCGACCTGCTGGCGGACGGGGTGCTGCCGCCCTCGCTGATCTATCCGGCGCCGGGCTTTCTGCGCATGGGCGGCCCTGTGGCGGGCGCGTTCCTGAATTTCTATGCCGTGGACCTGATTCGCGGGCCGGACGGGGCCTGGCGCGTGGCCGCCGACCGGGTGGCGCGCGCCAACGGTATCGGCCAGGCGCTGGAAAACCGGCGGCAGATGACCCGGACGCTGCCGGAACTGTTCGCGGGGCGCGAGGTCCAGCCGCTGTCGCCGTTCTTCGACGCCTGGCAGGACAGCCTGCATCACCTGGCCGGCCTGCGGGACCGCAATCCCGGCCTCGCGCTGCTGACGCCGGGACCGCGCGGCAGTCTGCGGGCCGAGCATGTGATCCTGGCGCGGGAACTGGGCTGCGTGCTGGCCGAGGCCGGCGACCTGGCGGTGCGCGACGGCGCGCTGTGGCTGAAGACGGTGCGCGGCCTGCGCCGGGTCGATGTGCTGTTGCTGCGCCAGGATGGCTGGACGGTGGACCCGCTGGAACTGGAGGGCGGCAGCACGCCCGGTATCGCCGGCCTGCTGGACGCGGCGCGCGGCGGCGCGGTGCGCCTGGTGAACCATCCGGCGTCCGGCCTGGCCGAGGTGCCGGGCCTGGCCGCCTTCATGCCCGCGCTGGGCCGCCGCCTGATCGGCGAGGACCTGCTGTTGCCCGATGTCCCGACGCGCTGGCCGGCGCGGGATGGGGTCGATGCCCTGCTGTCTGACGATCGCGGGCGCTGGTGGCTGCGCGACAGCACCAATGCCCGGGCCCCCGCCTGCCGCCTGGACCGGGCGAAGGAGAGCATGCTGGCGACCCTGCGCCGCACCCCGGACCGATTCGTCGCGGTCGAGGCGCTGGCGCCGTCGGTCATGCCGTCGATCCAGCCGGCGGGAATCGAGCCCGGGGCGATCATCCTGCGCCTGTTCGCCCTGTTCGACGGGGGCGGCTGGCAGGTGATGCCGGGCGGCCTGGCGCGCCTGCTGTCCGACCCCGACCAGTTGCCCGGCAGCGCGATGGACCGCGCGCGCGGAGCCCATGGCGTGACCAAGGACGTGTGGGTGACGGTCGAGGACAGCCGGAACCTGGTCGGCATCGCCGCACCACCGATGCCGGTGCTGGCCATCCGGCGCGGACAGGGCGACCTGCCCAGCCGTGCCGCCGACGATTTCTTCTGGCTGGGCCGCTATCTGGAGCAGTTGGAGGATGCCGGGCGCATCCTGCGCGTGCTGACGCGCCGGATCGGCCGGGTCGACGGCTCGCCCCGCGAGCGGGCGGAACTGGAAACCGTGCTGCGCCTGGCCGTCCATGCCGGGCTGTTGCAGGGCGAAAGCGTGACCGGCGCCGGCTTCGCCACCCAGATGCGGGCGCTGGCCGAGATCACGCTGGAGGCCGGGCTGCCGCAACGCCTGCTGTCCGAAATCGGCCGGGTGTCGGCGGGGTTGCGCGACCGGATGACGATCGAGACGTTCGAGACCATCGTCCAGGGCACCGACGCCCTGCGCGGCCGGTTGCGCGAGGCGCGGGTGGCCGGCGATGCCGGGCGCACGCTGGAGCGGGTCGGCCGCGTCACCGACGACCTGCTGCGCTATGGCGCGACGATCTCCGGCCTGACGGCGGAAAACATGGTCCGCAGCGGCGGCCGGCAATTCCTGGAACTGGGGCGCCGGATCGAGCGGGCCAGTTCTATCCTGACGGCGATCGCGCTGATCCTGCGCCAGAAGGACGTGTCGCAGCGCGGCCGGATGGAGGGCGCGCTGCGGCTGATGCTGGAACTCAGCGACTGCGCCATTACCTATCGCTCGCGCTATTTCGCGGTGTTCCAGCCGGCGCCGGTGCTGGACCTGCTGCTGCTGGACGACGGCAATCCGCGCGGGGTGGCCAGCCAGATGGCGATGGTCGCCCGCGCGCTGGCCGACCTGGACCCCAGCGGGGGCACCGGCCTGGCCGAGGCGGCGTCCACCGTCATGGAGCGCCTGCGCGGGGTGGTGGATGACGTGCTGTCGGCGCCGCAGCAGGATGTCGCGGCGGCGGCGCTGCCGGACCGGCTGCTGGACATTCATGCCGCGTTGCGCGACCTGGGGCAGCGGATCGCCCGGCGCTTCTTCGTCGTACTGATGCCGCCGCGCGCGGTCGGCGGGTCGCGGACGGTCGAGCGCGACGCCATACCGGACGAATCATGATCTATCACGTTCGCCACCTGACCCGTTACAGCTATGGCAGCCCGGTCGACCTGGCGGCCCATATCGTGCATGTGACGCCGCGCGACCTGCCGGGGCAGACCGTGCGCTGGACGCGGCTGGACGTGACGCCGCCCCCGGTGCGGCGCGTGGACGGCACCGATTATTTCGGCAACCTGATCGCCTGGCTGTATCACGAGGCGCCGCATCGCAGCTTCTCGGTCCTGGCGGAATCGGAGGTCGAGGTCGCGTTTCCCCCGCCCCCGCCGGAACATGCCACCCCGTCATGGGAGGATCTGGCCGCCCTCGCCCGCGATGGCGGCGCGGCAGCGTGGCAGGTCGCGGAGTTCCTGTTCGACAGCCCGATGTGCGCGGCGCATCCGGCGGCGGGCGAATATGCCGCCCTGTCCTTCACCCCCCGTCGCCCGGTGCTGGCCGCGCTGCTGGACCTGAACATGCGGATCTATACCGATTTCCGCTTCCGCGCCGGCGTGACCACCCTGTCCACCCCCATCGAGCAGGTGCTGGCGCGGCGCGAGGGTGTCTGCCAGGATTTCACGCATCTGATGATCAGCGCGCTGCGCTGGATCGGCGTGCCCGCGCGCTACATGTCCGGCTATATCCGCACCCGTCCCCCGCCGGGGCAGGCGCGGCGGCTGGGGTCCGACCAGTCCCATGCCTGGGTCGCGGCGTGGCTGGGCCCGGCTCATGGCTGGATCGGCCTGGACCCGACCAATGGAATCGTGATGCGCGACGAGCATGTCGTGCTGGGCTGGGGGCGCGATTATGCCGACATCAGCCCGGTACACGGGCTGATCCTGGGCGGCGGCAATGACGAGCTGAAGGTGGGCGTGGACCTGGTGCCCGCCGAGGAATGGGACGGCGGGCCACCCGCCCCCGACGCGCGCTGATCGGGCGTCAGTGGCTGGCGGACGCCTTCAGCCCGGATTGGAAGCCCTCGCTCTGCCAGACTTCCTTCTGGGTCTTCGGAGCGTGCTTCTGCTTGCCCCCGCCACAGGCGGCGACCGATAGAACGAGGGCCGCCAGGCCAATAAACCGCATCGTCTGGACCAAAGGGGCCTCCTGCCTCGTATCCGCCCGGCGGATACCGGATAAAACCGGAGCTATTCATAGCAGGAACTCCGGCTCACGCGGAAGAGATGCCGTCGGGCTTTCCTTGCCGGGGAAACGGGCCGATATAACCGGTCGGAACGATATCTTGCGACGGGATGGCGGCGGGCGCGATGCTGGAAACTGTGACCACGGACATGCGGACGCTCCATGCCGTCGCCGACCTGCGCCATGCGGTGCGCGGCTGGCGGCGGAGCGGGCTGACGGTGGGGCTGGTGCCCACGATGGGCGCGCTGCATGACGGGCATCTCAGCCTGGTGCGCGCGGCCCTGCGCGCGACCGATCGCGTGATCGTCTCGATCTTCGTCAACCCGACCCAATTCGACAATCCGGCCGACCTCGAAACCTATCCGCGCGTCATGGAGGCGGATGCGCGCCTGCTGGCCGATGCCGGGGCGCATGTGCTGTACGCGCCGACGGTGGCCCAGATGTACCCGCCCGGCTTCGCCACCACCGTATCGGTGCGCGGCGTGTCGGAGGGCCTGTGCGGCGCCCACCGCCCCGGCCATTTCGACGGGGTGGCGACCGTGGTGTGCAAGCTGTTCCTGCAAAGCCAGGCCGACGCGGCCTTCTTCGGCGAGAAGGATTTCCAGCAGGTCCATGTCGTCCGCCGGATGGCCGCCGACCTGGACATCCCGACCCGGGTGGAGGCCTGCCCGACCCGGCGCGAGGCCGACGGCCTGGCGATGTCGTCCCGCAACCGCCGGCTGGTGGGCCCGGGCGACCGCGAGCGGGCCGGCGTATTGCCCGCGACGCTGGACGACGCGGCCCGCGCGATCGCCGGGGGGCAGCCGGTCGGCCCGGTGCTGGCGGCGGCGCGCGCGCGGCTGCTGGCGGCCGGATTCGGTGATGTCGAATATCTGGAAATGCGGCGCGCGGCCGACCTGGCGCCGCTGGCGGCCCTGAACGGCCAGCCGGCGCGGCTGCTGGCGGCGGCGTGGCTGGCGGGGGTGCGGCTGATCGACAATGTGCCGGTCATGCCCGCCGGGGAGGATGTCAGGGCGCTGCCCTGACACCCGCCACAGGGTATTGTCCTTTGGAAAACCGGCCTTTTTTCATGTGTCCAGCGCGCGGGCCTCGTCGGGCAGCATGATCGGGATGCCGTCGCGGATCGGGAAGGCCAGGCCGGCCTGGCGGCTGATCAGTTCCCCGGCCTCGCGGTCATAGATCAGCGGCCCCTTGGTGACGGGACAGACCAGAATCGACAACAGGCGCGGGTCCAGGGGGGGCTGGGCGGTTTCGGTCATGGTCTGGTCTCCTGTTCGGGCGGCCGATTGATGCGTCACGCCGGACCGTGAGATGCCTCGTCATCGGGCTTGTGTCCAGCCAGTTCCAGCAAGGCCTGCAAGGCCCGCGCCCGGTCGTTCAGCGAGGCGGATTCCAGCAGCGCCTGCTTTTCGGCGGCAGGGAATGGGCAGATCATCGGCAGGGTGATCAGCAGCGTCTCGTCGTCCATCTGGTCGATCACGTTCCAGCGCGTGCCGAACCCCCGTGACCGGCAATAATGCCGCAGCGCCGCCAGCATCCTGTCGCGATCGAAGAACAGGTCCGCGCTGTCCGTCAGGTCGTAGGCGAAGGACGACACGTCGATCCGGGCCCGGCGGTAGCCGCGATGCAGCCCGGTTTCCCGCAGCAGCCGGAACCGCGCCAGCCCGGTCAGGGTCAGGGCATAGGTTCCGTCCGCGCGTTCGGTCATCGAGGTGATGCGGCCGATGGCGCCGATATCATACAGGGGCGACGCCAGTTCCCGGCCGTCTTCATCTTCCATGGCGTCGCCGCGCGGCTGGATCATGCCGATCAGCCGCTGGCCGGCCAGCGCATCTTCGAGCAGCGCGATATAGCGTGGCTCGAAGACGTTCAGCGGCAGTTTTCCCCGTGGCAGCAGCAGGACCTCGCGCAGCGGGAACAGCCCCAGTTCCGCCGGGATATCCGCCAATGTCATATCCCGCAGGCGCGGGACCGCACGGGGGACATCGTCGCCGGTCAATGCCGGCACGCCATGGAAGGGCACCTCACGAAAACAGCAGCGCGGACATCCGTCGCCGCGCCTGCAAGGTCGCCGGATCGTCATGGCCCCAGGCTTCGAACAGCCGGATCAGCTGCAGGCGCGCGGCATCGTCGTTCCAGCCGCGATCCTGGCGCATGATGCTCAGCAATTCGTCGGCGGCTTCCTGCCGGTGACCCGATGCGTTCAGCGCCGCCGCCAGTTCGTAGCGCGCCGCGTGATCGGCCGGGTTGGCGGCCAGGCGCCCGCGCAGGTCCTCGGCGTCTTCGGCGGCCTTGCGGCCTTCGCGCTTCAGGTCCAGGGCCGCGCGGGCGCCGGTGATCTCGGCATGATCGGCGATCTTGGCCGGCACGTCGGCCAGGGCCGCCTCGGCGGCCTCTTCGTCGCCCATCACGATCAGCGCCCGCGCCAGCCCGCCCCAGGCGGCCGGGTTCTCGGGCTCGATCTCGATGGTCTGGGAATAGAGGCCCGCGGCTTCCTCGGCGCTGCCCGCATCCAGGGCGGCGCGGGCGGCGGCGATCAGGTCCGCGGCCGGCATGGTCCCGCCGCCGGCGGCCTGCAACAGGCTTTCGACGAACCGCTTGATCTCGCTTTCCGGCTGCGCGCCCTGGAACAGGTCGAGAATCTGCCCCTGCCAGAAGGCGGCCACCAGCGGAATCGATTGCAGCGGCAGCCCGACCTGGGTCAGTTGCTGGGCCAGGGCCCGGTTGGCATCGACATCGATCTTGACCAGCTTGACCCGCCCGCCGGCCGAGCGGACGACTTTCTCCAGCACCGGCGTCAACTGCTTGCATGGCCCGCACCAGGTGGCCCAGAAATCGACCAGCACCGGCAGGGTGCGGCTGGCCTCCAGCACGTCCTGCATGAACGTGTCCTGGGTGCCGTCGACGATCATTCCCGCCGTGCCGGCGCCGACCGCCGCGGGGGCGCTCGCCGTTGCCGGGGCCCCTGCCTCGTCGACCAAGCCGCCTGCCGGGCGCTGACCTGCGCGGGACTGCCCGATGATGTACTCCATGAAAACCGATCCTGCCTGTTTTATCGTGCTTCAGCGCCGGGTTCGGCCCGATCGCGTGCTGACCCTAACATTGTCATCATGTTGCTGTCTCACAAGCGGCAACGCATCGGCGACACAAAAAACACGGAAGGTGATTTTCCCCCCTTGCCAGCCGATCCACTTTCCCTTACACCCCCGTTCACCGAAACGGTGAGCGGGCGTAGCTCAGGGGTAGAGCACAACCTTGCCAAGGTTGGGGTCGTGGGTTCGAATCCCATCGCCCGCTCCAGATTTTCCTAGGAAAATCAGTCGGATACGAGGAAGCCGCCGCAAGGCGGCTTTCGTCGTTTTGAGGCACGATGTCCACCGCAAGTTCGTATCAATCGTTATTGTCGGTGTGCGCAACCGCCTCATCGGTACTCTGCGCTTATTGCCGTCGAGCAAGGCGCAGACCATCCCTGAGATTCAGGACCAGAAGAGTAAGATTGATAGAACCGGCCAGAAGTTCGAGCGCCTGTATGCCGTAGAACAGCCAACCGAATCGTGATGCAGCCGCGCGGGCGGCCAGAAACAGCGCACACGGTACGAGAACGCAAATCCCGTTGAGCCCGATGATCCGCATAGGGCGGAGTTTCATGAGTGCCAGACCGCGCGGAGCCCCGCTTGTCGCGCGATATCCTGACAGCCCCGGTGTGACGAGACATGGGACCAGAACCAGTAAAAGGTGGACCCGTTAGTTCGGACAGTTTTGGGGTTTGAACAAGCTATACCCGGTTGTTGTTATGCCGCCATTCTGACGGCGCTGCTGTTGGCCCTCTGGTCCGGAGTTAACCCCGGACCAGAGGGCGTCGGCACGTCATGATACGCCTCATCGGGCGTACGTCCAGCCAGCGCCGTATGTGGACGCCTTTCGTTATAATGGGCGATCCATTTGCCAAGCCCGGGCCTCAGCTCTGATCCGGTCTCGAACGCGTGCAGGTAGACGCATTCGTATTTCAGCGACCGCCACAGACGCTCGATGAACACGTTGTCCAGCCAGCGCCCATGCCCCGTCCATTACTGATGCGGATCTGACGTTCTTCCAGGATCCCGGTAAAACGGGGCGTCGTAAATTGTGACCCCTGGACGCCCTTCTGTTTGTCAAGCGGCGAAACGCGATGCATTGACCTCGCGATGGCGGCGTATGATGACGCCATAGACCTCGCGGGCGATGTAGCGTTTCAGGATGCGGATGACTTCGAGTTTGGAGTGACCTTCCGCGACACGCCTGGCGACATAAGCACGTGTCTTTTCGTCCGTTCGCAGGCGGGCGATGGCGATGAGATGCAGGGCGCTGTTGGCTGCCCGGTCACCGCCTCGGTTCAGTCGATGGCGGATCGTTTTCCCCGACGAGGCGGGTACAGGGGTGATACCGCAAAGGGCAGCGAAGCTTGCTTCGGATTTCAACCTGTCGGGATTGTCGCCAGCCGTCAGGAGAAGCTGGGCGGCTCCGTTGTGACCAATGGAATTGCGGGCGACAAGTTCCGGCGCCAGTTCTTCGACAATCGCCTTGATCATCAGGTCCAACTCGGCGATCTCGTCGTGCAGTTCAAGGTAGCGGCGTGCGAGGGATTTGAGGCTGATCCGATAAGCGGCTTCGAGATTGCGGTAAGCGGTGAGGTCAGGCCGGGACGCCGCAAGCGTGCGGATCAACTGCATCCGGGTCATGGAACGTAGCTGCTCCCGCAGCGCATCCGGCGCCGCGACGATCGTATTTTGGATCATCTGCAACGCGATTTTTCGCGCACTTACAGCGGTTTTCCGACATGCCCGCAGGACTCGGAGAGATTCCACCATGCCGTCTCTGCGGCGCGGGGTAACAGTCCGCTGGCCTGCAAAAGCGGCGTGAGCGGCGCTCTGGGCATCCAGGTCGTCACTTTTGCCACGCCGGCGGCGATCATGCCGATCAGGCGCCGTAACTTCCAGTACCTCGACCCCGGCGGCTTGCAGAAAGCGCAGCAGCCCGGCGCCGTAGCTGCCGGTCGATTCAACCCCGACACGCAGAAGATCGCCCGCCGCGCGCATCCATGCCAGCATCTGTCGATAACCCTGTCGTGTCGCGGGAAAACTCTGTGTGCCCAGCACATGATCCTGCTCATCGACGATGGCCGCAACATGCAGATCCTTGTGGGTATCGACGCCACCAACGACCACGCGCGTCGTTTTTTCGTTTCCATCCATGACCGTGCTCCCGGCTGATCGCTGTCAATGGCTCAGCCGCGGCCCGCTGCATGGACAGGACAGTCACGAGACCAGTCAGGTCAGGCCCTTCTCGGGTCACAGGCAATGGCCGAGGCAAAGCCTCTCCGCGAGGTGCTCCCGGGCGGTCGACAGGCCCAGGGAAAGACACAACGGTCGATCAGAGTGCGGGTCAGACCGCACCGGGCACCTCGCAGCGCCAGTCTACCGTGGTCGATCAGTGTTTGAGACAAACCGTCCGGGAGCTGGCAACCATCTTCTGACTGTCAGTATTGAAAATTTCCGGGGAACCATAGCGCGTGAGGGCATCCTGTAGCGCCTCGATACAGAACTCCGCGTCCATCGTGTTCGACAGACGCCAGGACAGGACCTTGCGCGTAAACCAGTCCATGATTGCCACGAGATAGAGAAATCCCCGTTTCATGGGGATATACGTGATATCGGAACACCAGACCTGGTTGAGCCCGTCGATGACCAGATCCCGCAGCAGATATGGATATTTCCGATGCTCAGGATGTGTACCGGCCTCGGTTTTTGAGACATCTGGTTGAAGCCTAAGCGGCGAGATCTGCATTGGAAAGAGCCCTGGCACGCACGGCATTTGGGGAGATGAAGCCGTGCCGTTCGAGCAGCCAGGTTTCATTGTATAGGTCTCGGAATTCCAGCAGGGCGTGTCGGAGTTCCTCGACGGTCTCGAAAGTCCGGACCCAAAGCAGGTTTTCCTTCAGGGTGCGGATGAAGCGTTCGGCGCATCGGTTTCCCTCGGGAGCGCGGACGAACGCCGGCGTGCTTTCGATGCCCAGGAAGCGGATCTCGTCCTGGAAAACATCGGACATATACTGGCTGCCGTGATCGTGGCGCAGGGACAGGCCGGTCGCGACCTTCTCGGCGAAGGCGCCGAAGTGGCGGCGCACCCCCTGTCGTATCGGCTCCAGCGCCTCGAAG